>CAWKBL010000001.1:0-254059 GCA_963847865.1 uncultured Alphaproteobacteria bacterium
GAGGGCGCCGCCCAGGGGGCGCAAAAATGGGGGCGCAAAAATGAGGGCGCGCGAATATGAGCGCACCCGCGCCGCGCTAATGAGCGCAAGCTTCACCAATCGGGGAGGTGTGGGAGGCGAGCGGGGACCGCTCGCGCCCCGAAACCTAAGGCCGGCTAATGGCGCGTCGCGTATTGTCGGTCTTCGCCCGACAGACGCGCGATCTGGTCCTTGATTTTGAGTTTTTCCAGCTTCAATCGGTGGATCTCGAGGTCGTCCGAGCCGAGACGGGCGGCCTCATCTTCAATCTTACGCTCGAGAATACGATGCTTCTCCGCTAGCTCCGCGATATGAGCCGCAAGCGCCATCATGGTCCTCCATGAGTATGTTGAAGAAACACGCTCAGGGTGCCAGAACATGAGCCGCTTGTCCAATGCCCGTGCGTTCTTGTAAGCACCACTTTGGCACTATCCGAACGGCACAATTTTGCGCAAAACGAGCGCACCCCGGCGGGTAGCTCCCCCTAGGCACGTATCGAGGCGCATGTCGGACCGGCATTATGTACACCGCAAGGGACTCTCGCTTGCCAGAAGTGCGCAACAGATGGATAGTTTGCAGGCTTGCACGGTGTATAAGAGGGCGCGATTGACCGGGCTGGCTGAATGACGCGCGTGGACGACAGAGAGCTCCGCGACGAACTCGTCAAGCTCAGGGCGGAGCACCGCGAGCTTGATGACGAGATCATCATGCTCGAAGGATCTGCAACCGCGGATCAGCTCCTCGTCAAACGACTGAAAAAGCGCAAGCTCGTCCTCAGGGATCGCATCACCGCGCTTGAGGACCAGCTTCTCCCCGACATCATCGCCTGACGCGCGGGCCCGTGCATAGGCATCACCAACAGACGGATTGGCGCCGAAAAACCCTTGTAATAGGCGCCCCTCTCCTGTAATCCCCCGCTTTCCTTCGAGCCGGACGCAGCGCCAAAAATGAGCACCGCGAAAGCCGTCGTCGGCATCATCATGGGAAGCCAGTCGGACTGGCCGACCCTGAAGAATGCGGCCCTTATCCTCGACGAGCTGCAAATCCCCTTTGAGACCCACATCGTCTCCGCCCACCGCACGCCCGAGCGGCTCTACGAGTACGCGAAAACGGCGAAAGGCCGCGGGCTCAAGGTCATCATCGCCGGAGCCGGCGGGGCCGCGCACCTGCCGGGAATGACGGCCGCGCTGACGCCGCTGCCGGTGCTGGGCGTGCCCATGGCGACGCCCGCGCTCAGCGGCCAGGACAGCCTCTACTCCATCGTGCAGATGCCGGCGGGCGTGCCGGTTGGGACCCTCGCGATCGGCGAAATGGGCGCAACCAACGCGGGCCTGCTGGCAGGGCAGATCCTCGCCCTTGCGGACGCAGCACTCATGGGGCGCATCGAAGCCTATCGCGCGCAACGGACCGCGGCCGTCGCCGACGTCCCCAAGGACGTTTGAGGCGGCACGGCATGCAGGCGCTCCCGCCGGGGTCCACGATCGGCATTTTGGGCGGCGGCCAGCTCGGGCGCATGCTGGCACTCGCGGCAGCCAGGCTCGGCTTCAGATGCCACGTCTACAATGATGCAGCCGGCCCCGCCTCCGAGGTTGCAGCTGCGACGACGCTTGGACGCTTCGACGATCTCGACGCGATCGCAAGCTTCGCGGACAGCGTCGATGTCGTCACCTACGAGTTCGAGAACGTGCCGCTCGCTGCCGCCGCGGCGGCCGAGCGCGTCAAGTCGCTGCGGCCGGGGCTCAAGGCGCTTCAGGTCGCGCAGGACCGGCTCGAAGAGAAGAGCTTCCTCGATGGGCTGGGGCTCCCGGTGGCGCCCTTCGCCGCGATCGAAGGGCCTGACGATTTCGCGGCCGCGATCGATGCCGTGGGCCTGCCCGCGATTCTGAAAACGCGCCGCCTCGGCTACGACGGCAAGGGTCAGGCGCGCATCGAGTCCCCGGCCGAGATTGGGGCGGCGTTTGCCGCGATCGACCGGGCGCCGGCGACACTCGAGGCCGTCGTCGGCTTCACGTGCGAGGTCTCGGTCATCCTCGTGCGCGCAGCGGACGGTGCAACGCGCTTCTACGACATCCCCATCAACCGCCACGAAGGCGGGATCTTGCGCACCTCGACCGTGCCGTGCGATCTGCCGCCGGCGCATCAGGAGCGCGCGCGCGAAATCGCGCAGACGCTCGCGGCGGCGCTCGACTATGTCGGCGTGCTGGCGGTGGAGATGTTCTACGTCGGCGGGCCACAGCCGTTGATCGTCAACGAGTTCGCCCCGCGCGTGCACAATAGCGGCCACTGGACGCTCGACGCCTGCCCCGTGAGCCAGTTCGAGAACCATATCCGTGCCGTCGCAGGGTGGCCGCTCGGGGTCTGCGAACGCCATTCAGACGCGCAGATGCGCAACCTCATCGGATCAGACGCCGATGACTGGCCCCGGCTCGCGGCCGATCCCGGTGCCTGCGTGCATCTTTACGGCAAGCAGGAGGCCCGGCCGGGCCGCAAAATGGGGCATGTCACCTGGATAAGCCCGCGTTCGGCCGCCCGCTGAGGCATTCAGGGCGCGGGGTGCGGCCAATGGACAACTTAACGGCTATTTGGTAGAGAGCCTCAACTTCATCGACGGGTGATTTGCTGGCGGGAGGCTCTGCTGGCGCGCTTGTCGTGTTTTTCATTTGCCACGATCAACTCAGAGGAAGGCATCGCTTGCAGGTTCTCGTCCGCGACAACAATGTCGATCAGGCCCTCAAGGCGCTCAAGAAGAAGATGCAGCGCGAGGGCATTTTCCGGGAGATGAAGCTCCGCAATTATTTTGAGAAGCCCTCCGAGCGCAAGGCTCGGGAAAGAGCCGAAGCCGTGCGCCGTGCGCGCAAGCTCGCCCGCAAGAAGCTCCAGCGCGAGGGACTGCTGCCCGGCAAGCCGGCGGTGACGGCTCGCGGAGCGGCGGCCCCTGGACGGAGCGGACCTCCGCGCCGCTGAGGCCCAGGCCTCCCAAACTTCGATCGAAGACCAGCTTGCGCGCCTGGAGCGAACCGGGTTCCGAGCACTAGGGGCGCATCTGTGGGCGCATCTGTTTTTCCGCACGCGGTAGGTCGGCACCGTGCCCGAGGCTGTCGATCCAGCGATAGACTTCCTCGCCGGAGCCGTGGAGATGGTGGTCGGAATGCCCGGCCCCGGGAAATGTCGCGATCTCCTTGGGCCCGTTCGCCGCAGCGTAGACCGCGCGCCCCATCGCAACAGGGATGACCTCGTCGCGCTCCCCGTGAATGACGAGCAAAGGCGCGTGCACATCGGGCAAATAGCGCATCGTCTCGTAGCGATCGAACAGGAACCAGCGCACGGGAAAGAACGGATAGGCACCGGCCGCCACGTCGGCGATCGCCGTGTAGGGCGCGTCGAGAACGACGCCGGCGACCGGCTTGCGGGCGGCGAGCTGGACGGCCACTCCTGAGCCCAGCAATTCGCCGTAGAGAATGATGTTCCCCGCCTCGATACCATCCTTGATCAGCGCCTCGTAGGCGAGCTCGGCGTCGGCGACGTTGCTGAGCTCCGTCGGCCGTCCCGTCGAGCCGCTGTAGCCGCGATAGCTCAGCATGAATATGCCGAACCCGCGCGCGAGGTATTTGCGCACGCGCTCGGACCGGTTCGCGAGATTGCCGGCGTTGCCGTGAAAATAAAGAAGCGTCGGCCGTCCCGGGGCTGCGCGGCCGTACCAGGCGATCAGCCGGGCGCCGTCGGGCGCCGTGAGCACGCGCTCCTCGACGCCCGTCAGCGCAAAACTCGAAGGCGCGACGCGCGTGGGATCGGGAAAATACATGAGCTTGCGCTGCGCGATGAACGCCGCGACGGCCAGGACGGCATAGAGGGCTGCCGGAACGAGCACGAGCTTCATCATCAACGGCATGCCGCTCCGGATCATCGAGCACCAAGGGGCCAAGCCCCGAGATATCGCCGCTAGGGGCAAAGATAAAGAACCGACACACTTTTAGGTAGGCGCCGACGTCAATTGAACCGGGCGTGTGTGACCGGCACACGCGATCGTGGGCTGCATCCCGAACACCGTATTCTTTCGTTGCGGCAACCTGCGAGATGTATGCTAATCTGTCATGCAACCTAAATATATTGAACGATTACTGATACTTGGAGGGAGCATTAATTAGCTAGTAATTCAACGATTGTCCCTCAAGCCTCGACAGCCGGGCATCAGCGCGTGCCCGGCATTTTTTGTGCTCCCACGTACCGGCGCGACCTGTCGCGCCTCACCGGCCGATGGCCCGTGCCGCCTCCACATGCTTGAGGCCCAGCGCCTCCGCGACGGCTGCGTGCGTAATCTTGCCGTCATGCACGTTGAGACCGGCCATCAGGTGCGGATCGGCCCGCAGCGCCGCAGCTATGCCTTTGTCGGCCAGCGCCAGCACGAACGGGAGCGTGGCGTTGTTGAGCGCAAACGTAGAGGTGCGCGCCACGGCGCCCGGCATGTTGGTCACGCAGTAGTGCACGACGCCGTGCTTCACGTAGCTCGGATGCGCGTGCGTGGTCGGCTTGGAGGTTTCCGAGAAGCCGCCCTGATCGATGGAGATATCGACGATCACCGAGCCGCGCTTCATGTTCTTGACGAGCTGCTCGCTGATCAACCGCGGCGCCGCCGCGCCTGGGACCAGCACCGCGCCGATGACGAGGTCGGCTTGCAGCACGTAGTCCTCGATCGCCTGGCGCGTCGAGAAGATCGTGTTCAGCGAGGCGCCGAACCGCTGGTCGAGCGCATAGAGCCGCTCGATGTTGATGTCGATGCAGGTGACGGCCGCTTCAAGTCCGATGCTCATGCGCACGGCATTGAGCCCGGCGACGCCGCCGCCGATCACCACCACGTTGGCCGGCGCGACGCCCGCGGTGCCGCCGAGCAGCATGCCGCGGCCGCCCTGCTCCATCTCCAGGCAATGGGCGCCGGCCTGGATCGCCATGCGGCCCGCGACCTCGCTCATCGGCGATAGCAGCGGCAGGCCGCCGCGCGCGCCGGTGACCGTCTCGTAAGCGATCGCCGTCACGCCCGAGCGCATCAGGTCCTTGGCCTGGTGCGGGTCGGGCGCGAGGTGGAGGTAGGTGAACAGCGTCTGCCCCTCGCGCAGCATGTCGCGCTCCTTGGGCTGGGGCTCCTTCACCTTCACGATTAGCTCGGACTTGGCGAAGACCTCCTCCGCCGTCTTGGCGATTTTTGCGCCGGCCTTGCGGTAGTCGTCGTCGGTGACGCCCATGCGTTCGCCCGCACCGGTCTCGACGAGCACCTCGTGCCCGTGCGCGACCGCCTCGCGCACGCTCGCAGGAATGAGCCCGACGCGATACTCGTGGACCTTGACCTCCTTGGGCACGCCGATGCGCATGGTCGTCTCCCGCTGTGCAATGCGCGGGGAGAATACGTCGCCTGAAGCGCAATCCGAACGGCGTTCTTAGCCTCTCCCGTACCCAGAATGGGCGTACTTACGCGAAACGGACGCAGTAGACGGGGGGCAGGTTGGCCGAGATCGTCTGCCAGGTGTCGCCCTGGTCCTCCGACACCCACACGCTGCCCGTGGTGGAGCCGAAGGCGAGGCGGTTGCCCGATGCGTCGATGTCGAGCGCGTGCCGGTAGACGAGATCGTAGGCGTGCTCCTGCGGCAGGCCCTTCGTCAGCGTCTCGAACGTCTTGCCGCCGTCGCGCGTGCGCGTGACGACGACCTTGCCGTCGACGGGGACGCGCTTTTCATCCTTGATGGCGGGGACGAACCAGGCCGTGTCGGGCTCATCGGGGTGCACGACGACGGCGAAGCCGAACGTCGAAGGCCCGGCCTCCGTTGATCTCCGTCCACACCTTGCCGCCGTCGTCGGAACGGAAGATGCCGTTGTGGTGCTGCACCCACAGCCGGTCGGGATCGGCGCGGCATTGCACCATGCGATGCGCGTCCTGCACGTCGGGGTCGAATTGCTGCTCGGGCGGCATGAACTCGGCGCGCATGCCGGTGATCGCCGAATCCCAGGTGGCGCCGCCGTCGGTGGTCGTCACCACGCCGCCGCAGGAGACCGCGACCTGCACGCGCTTGGCATCGCGCGGGTCGACACAGATCGAGTGGATGCCCGGCAGGTCGGCCCCGCCGCCGGCCCACTTCTTACGCCGCGGGCTGTCCCACAACGTGCGCATCATCTCCCAGCTCGTGCCGCCGTCGGCAGAGCGAAAGAGCCCGCCGGGAAGCGTGCCGCACCAGAGCACGCCCGTCTCGTCGGGCCCGCCGGTCTCGAGCGCCCAGATCTTGGAGGTCGTCCACGCGATGGGCCGGCCCCAATTGTCGTTGTCGACGACGTCCTCCGGCTTCTCGGGATATGTGGGGACGGCGCACTCCTCCCAGGCACCGCCGCCGTTTGCGCGATGCATCTTGACGCCGAAGTGGCCGTGATCGAGCGCGGCGTAGAGACGGTTGTCGCGCGGATCGGCCAGCACCATCGAAACGTGGTCGGCGAGAAAGTCGGCCTGGGCGATCGTCCACGGAGAACTCATGCCGCCGTTGCGCCGAAGCGTGAACAGCCCCTTGCGCGTTGCCACGAGTATGCGGTCGCTCATCGTCAGCCTCCCGAAAGCGCTTGCAGGACGTAGACCTCGGCCCCGTCGGGCACCGGGTCGGTGAGATGCACACGGTCAGAAATGCGCGCGCCGTTGACGAACACGGCCATGTGCCGGCGCAAACCCGACTGGTCGTCGAGCACGTAGGCGCGCGCGCGATCGTTGCCGGCGAAGGCGGCGTCGAGCGCCTCGCGCACGGTGCTGGCCTCCACCTCTTTGGGCGGGCAGGCGACGTGGCGCTGCAGGTTGGGCGTGAACACGACGCGGATCATGGGCGGGCCCCCGGAATTTGACGCAGCCTCGGATACTTCGACGGCCGCTAATTTGCTTTACGCAGCGTCTCTTTCAAGCCCGTAAGCCGGCTATGTGCGGCCTTCGCACTTGCGCCAATCGTGGTCTTCGCCCCAATAGCGCCGCTACTGTTACCTCTTCGGATACGCCGTAAATACGTAGTCCTTCGCCTGCACGATTGTATGGCATTCAAAGCCGCATTTGGCGTCATGGGCCTGGGGCGGGCTGTCCTCTTCGGTCCCGGGCCTGAAGGCTTCAGTTGTCGAGTCATATTCGAACTGGCCATATCCCCATCCGCCGCTGTCCGCGAAACGCTTGCTGTCCTTCACCATGAAGTCGACGTCATGCAGGGTACCGGGCACTGTAGGCTGACCAGGGGCATCGTCCATCGTCGTCGGGACCCAATGGATCTTTGCCATCTTGGCGCCGTCGGGGAACGGTTTGCCGTTGCCCGGAATGCCGGCCTGGTAGGCGTCGATCATGGCTTGATTGCCGACGATCACCGCGAGCATTTTTTCCGAGTGACTGAGGGATATGACCTGCCAGCCCTCGTAACCCTTGAACTCGGAGAAGGCCAAGCCGCCGGGTACGGCCACCGTGTATTTGTCCTGCGCCGCCAGGGCCGTGTTGATCACAATCGCGAACACGACTGCGGTAAATCCGAAGGCTGGTAGGTACTTGCTGCTCGACTTCCAGACATTCGACGTGCGCGACATGTGAAACCCCCTGTGTGAGGCCGATAGGCTCAAAAGCGGACGCGCGATATTATTCGTTGATCGAGTTCTACGCACCGCAATTTCAGGCAAAACGCACGTTCCAGAAGCCGCCTCAAGGGGAGCTGAAATCCCGTAGTGCCGCCGGTCAACGCCGAGTTTTGCCCCCGACCTCTTGCCGTTCTCACCTTAGAGCCGAACGCGGAGTCGCCACGTTCCCCTTTCAACTCTGCGCCGCCGAATTCCGTCACCGGGCCCGGGGAATAAATCCAGGCACGCCGGTGTCCACCACCGTGTTGAACCTGGTGCTGGTCGTGATGCGGTCCCGAATTTCCTGCATGGCGTCCTCAGGTAGGGTGGAAATGTCGAAGTTCTCTTGGATGCGGCGCGGGTTCGTAGAGGTGGTCAGGAAAGCGGTGCCGCGCTGCACCGCCCAGGCCAGAGCGACCTGAGCCGGTGTCTTGTGCACTCGCTCGGCAACGGCTTTGATGACCGGATCGTCCAAAACCTTCGGCTCCAAAGCATGTCCCAGCGCTGCAAACGCCTGTAATACAATCCCATGCTCTCGACAGAAGTCGAGTAGGTCCCATTCGGGAAGATACGGATGGGATTCGACTTGCACTACGGCGGGCTTGATGCGCGCAGCCGCGACGATCTCTTGCAGCTTCTCCAAGGAAATGTCCGATAGGCCGATCGACTTGCAGTGACCATCGTCCACGAGACGCTCCAGGGCGCCCCATGTCTCGACTAACGTAACACCTGAATCGTAGTTGACCTGACCGCGCTCGTCTCTCGGGTCCTGCTCGTCGCCGGGACGAAAGGCAAAGGGCGTGTGAATGAGATAGCAATCGACATAGTCGACTTGCAGTCGCCGGCGGCTCGCGTCGAACGCAGGCTTGACTCGCTCCGGACGATGATTGGTGTTCCATAACTTCGTGGCAACGAACACGTCCTTCCGCTCGATCGTCCCAGCCTTGAACACGTCCTGCATCGCATCGCCAACCGCTTCTTCATTGCGGTAGCGCTCCGCGCAATCGAAATTTCGAAACCCCACTTGCAACGCAGTCTTGGTAGCTTGTTTGGTCGCGAGAGGATCGGGAATCAGCGTGCCAAACCCCACTGCGGGTATCGCACCAGAGCCGTGGGCGAGAGCAATCCTCGTATCGCGAAGCAAATCGGGTGGTGCCATGCTCAACACTCCCTGCTTGAAGCCAGGCTCCGCATATGCGGCTGACGAATTCAAACTCGCATCCGCATCTCGGCGCAACTAATCGCGCTACCGAGCGCGCGGGTAGACACAGTCGGTGTAACTCTGCGCACCGACCTCAGCGGGCGCGAAGTGAGATGCTCGGCGGACACCAATGTGCTAAAAGTGACTTGGTCAAGGCCCGTTCTGCCTGACGCCATATGTCTAGCAGTAGGCGGATGGTGGTTGCATCTTCGCAGATGCGCTCAATGCGGCCACATCGGCTGCTGTGATACTTCGCCAAGTCAACATGACAAAACATAGCCTTGATACGGACCATCGGCGACGTGGCGCTGCAGGTTCAGCGTGAACACGACGCGCATCAATGGGCGGGCTCCCGCAGGCCGGGTGTCGGCCTCGTCTATCGTCCGGAATAGCTCAAAAATTCGCGGCCGAATTGGCGCGACCAGCCGCAGTCCCCGCCCTAGAATACCCCAATGCGGAACCATAGCCGGCTCCGCGAGGTTGGGATCGGCACCCAAGGCAAAAAGATAAGGCAACAAGGGGAGTACGGCCATGTACATGAGAGTGTTGTTGGCGGCGGCTTTGCTTGCTCTTACCGGCATCGCAACCGCTTCTGCGCGCGTCAATATGTCGACCGACAGTCTGATCGTCGCCGAGAACGACGACGACTTCAAGATGCAGGACGACAAGATGCAATCGGATGATCAGAACGGCGAAGACGAGTCCGCGAAGATGGGCAAGGAGGAAGGAACTCATACCGGCACCGACCAGGGCACGACGCCGGAAAGCGACACCAAGAAGGTCGAGCAGCCCGAGCGCAGGAACGTGCCCACTACGGACGGCGATCAGAACTAATCGGTCCGTCTATCGAACGGCCGCAGGACCACAAGGTCCAAAGGGGGCTGCGAAATCGCGGTCGCTACCGACGTTGTTGTGTCAGACCGCTTCGCCGCAGCGCCCGCAGCCACGGCCTGGCACGGCACCAGGAACGTCTGCCAGTCGTCCTTCTTCTTGGGATCGACGTCGTAGCGAAAGCCATTGTCCTCGCCCGCGACGCCTTGCGCGACGACGCCGACCAGCGCCCCGCTGCGTCCACCACCGGCCCGCCCGAATTGCCGGGCAGCGAGTCGACGCTCGAGGCGATATACGTCGCCTCGACGCCGCGGAAGTCGGCCTTCCCGAGGCCCACATAATCCCCCTTGCTCCAGCGCTTCTCCTCGCGCTTGAGGTGGAGTGACCGGCGCTTGCCGACGCCTGGAAACCCGATCGCATAGATCTCCCGGTGCAGAGACCTGCCGCATCGGTCATCGACGGGAACGGGTTTGCCGATCGCCAAGCTGGCGGACGCCTCGACCGAGACGACGGCCATGTCATAGGCGTCATCGACGTAGACCGGCTTCACGCCGTCGAGCCGCCGCGGCGGCCTTGCGACCGTAATTCCGTCGCGCTCGAAGTAGGGCTGATAGACATTTTCCGCGAGGTAGCGGCGCGGATTGCGGCAATCCTCGATCGCGTGCCCGGCCGTGATGAAGTGATAGTCCGCGCGCTCCGGGCGGCCGGGCTTGGGCACCTTGCGCACGAAGAAAGCCGTGGCGATGTAGACGCTCTTGCGGCTCTCGCACACGAAGGCATAGACCGACGGCCAGAGCGCGCGCACGGCAGGCGGCGCCTTGTCCGTGAAGAAGCCTTCGGCGGCGTGGCAGGGGCCCGCTGCGGCACGCCAAGGCAATGCAGAGGAGCAGTCGCAAGTGAGCCTCCCGATTGCAACCTGGTTCCCCACCCGCCTCGCATGCTGCGCACGCGAGGCGACCTCTCCCCAGGGAGAGGTGGTGTGACACGAGCGGGTCGCTACTTCACCTCTCCCAGAGGGAGAGGTCGGAAGCGAATGCAATGAGCTTCCGGGTGAGGGGTGAGCCATATCGAATTGAGCGAAGCAGTGGCAAACCCGGAGGATCAGACACCACGTCAGTGCGCGAGCGCCTTGACGATGTTCTCGGTCATCTTCTTGGCGTCGCCCAGCACCATCACGGTGTTGTCTTTGTAGAAGAGCGGGTTGTCGATGCCGGCATAGCCGGAAGCGAGGCTGCGCTTGTTGAACAGCACGGTTCCCGCTTTCCACGCCTGCAGCACCGGCATCCCGTAGATGGGCGAGGTCTTGTCGGTCTCGGCCGCCGGATTGACGACGTCGTTGGCGCCGATGACGTAGACGACGTCGGCCTGCGGCATCTCGGAGTTGATGTCTTCCAGCTCGAACACCTCGTCGTAGGGGACGTTGGCTTCGGCCAGCAGCACGTTCATGTGGCCCGGCATGCGCCCCGCCACGGGGTGGATCGCGTATTTGACCTCGACGCCGGCCTTCTTGAGGGCGTCGCCCATCTCACGCAGCGCATGCTGCGCCTGCGCCACCGCCATGCCGTAGCCCGGCACGATGATGACCTTTGAGGCGTTCTTCATGACGTAGGCGGCATCCTCCGCCGAGCCGAGCTTGACGGGCTTCTGCTCAGCGCCGCCCGCCGGACCCGCGACCTCGCCGCCGAAGCCGCCGAGGATCACCGAGATGAACGAGCGGTTCATGCCCTTGCACATGATGTAGGACAGGATCGCGCCCGATGAGCCGACGAGCGCGCCGGTAATGATGAGCGCGATGTTGGACAGCGTGAAGCCGATGCCGGCCGCAGCCCAGCCGGAGTAGGAGTTCAGCATCGACACGACGACGGGCATGTCGGCGCCGCCGATCGGAACGATGATCAGGACGCCGAACAGCATGGCCGTGGCGGTGATCGCCCAGAACAGCAGCGGATTGCCGCCCGAGAGGCAGAACGTGTAGATCAGCCACACCAGCAGCGCGAACAGCGCCAGGTTGACCAGGTGGCGCAGCGGGCAGGATGATCGGCTTGCCGGACATGCGCCCGGATAATTTCGCGAACGCGATCACCGAACCGGTGAACGTGATGGCGCCGATGGCGACGCCGAGCGACATCTCGACGAGGCTCGCGGCGCCGATGGCACCGCGCTCGCCGATGCCGAAGGATTCGGGCGCATAGAGTGCGGAAGCCGCGACGAACACGGCAGCCAAGCCGACGAGCGAATGGAAGGCGGCGACGAGCTCGGGCATCGCCGTCATCGGGATGCGCCGCGCGGTGACCGCGCCGATGATACCGCCGAGCCCAAGGCCGCCCGCGATCAGGTACCAGGTGATGGGAAGCTGCGGGTTGGCGATCGTGAGCGTCGTGCCCATGGCGATCGCCATGCCGAGCATGCCGAAGTAGTTGCCTTGGCGCGAGGTGGCCGGGCTCGACAGTCCGCGCAGGGCGAGGATGAACAGTATGCCCGAGACGAGATAGAGGCCTGCGACCAGATTAGGCGACATGGCGGTGCCCCCGATTTTTAGCCCTGGGGCTGATCTTGCGCGTCATCACCGCTTGTCGCCCTTCTTCTTGTACATGGCGAGCATGCGCTGCGTGACGAGGAACCCGCCGAAAATATTGACCGCCGCCATCGCCAGCGCGAGCAGCCCGAAGCCTTTCGAGGCGAGGTTGCCGTCAAGCGTCGAGAAGCTCTCGATGCCGCCGTGCTCCACGGCGACCGCGAGCAGCGCGCCGACGACGATCACCGAGGAGATGGCGTTCGTCACCGACATCAACGGGGTATGCAGCGCCGGCGTGACGCTCCACACGACGTAGTAGCCGACGAAGATCGCCATCGCGAACACCATCAGCTCGTAGACGACGGGATCGATGGCACCGCCGATGCCGCCCGCCGCGAACGCGGGGACCGCGCCGGCGAAGAGCGAGGCCAATGCAATTGCGCCTATCGCGAGCGCGTTCCTCATGAGGCTGCTCCTTGCAGGCTCGGGTGCACGATCCGGCCGTCCTTGGCGAGAAGCGTGCCTTTGACGATCTCGTCGTCCCAGTCGACCTTCAAGACCTTCTCCGTCTTGTCGATCATGGTGTCGAGGAAGGCCAAGAGGTTCTTGGCGTAAAGGCTCGAGGCATTGACCGGAACCTCGCCCGCGAGATTGAGGGGCGCAAAGATGCGCACGCCGCCAACCTCGACGGTCTTGCCGGGCTGGGTCAGCTCGCAGTTGCCCCCGCGCTCGGCCGCGAGATCGACGATGACGGCGCCGGGCTTCATGCTCTCGACCATCGCCTTCGTGATGAGCCGCGGCGCCGGGCGCCCCGGGATCAGCGCCGTCGTAATGACGATGTCCTGGTTCTTGATGTGGCTCGCTACGAGCTCGGCCTGCTTGGCCTGATATTCGGCCGACATCGGCTTGGCGTAGCCCGCCGTCGTCTGCGCCTGCTTGAATTCCTCGTCCTCGACCGCGACGAACTTGGCGCCCAGCGAAGCGACCTGCTCCTTGGTGGCGGGGCGCACGTCCGTCGCCGTCACCTGCGCGCCGAGCCGGCGCGCGGTGGCGATCGCCTGCAGCCCGGCGACGCCCACACCCATGATGAATACTCTTGCGGCGGGCACCGTGCCCGCCGCTGTCATCATCATCGGCATGGCAGAATTGAACATGGCCGCAGCGTCCACGACGGCCTTGTAGCCGGCGAGGTTGGCCTGGCTCGAGAGCACGTCCATCGATTGCGCGCGCGTGATGCGCGGCATGAACTCCATGGAGAAGAGCGCCGCGTTGGTGCCGGCCAGCGCTTCGAGACCGGGGCGGTCGCCGTAGGGATCGAGCATGGCGATGACGAGGGCGCCGGGTTTCAGGGCTTTGACCTCGTCGGCACTGGGGCGGCGCACCTTGAGAAGGATATCGGCGTCGCGCAATGCGTCGGCCGCGGTCGCCGCGATCTCGGCGCCCTGCGCCTTGAGCACCTCGTCGGAAAAGCGCGAGCGGGCGCCGGCGCCCGCCTCCACCTTCACTTTGGCCCCGAGGGCCGTGAGCTTCTTGACCGTCTCGGGCGAAACCGCAACGCGCGGCTCGTCTGTCCCCTCCGCCGTAACAGCTATGGTGACCATGGACACTTCCGATTGTGCGGAGGACTGTCAGCCGCCGGGATGGCGCGAAGGCCCGGAGCCCGGCTCCCCAACTCCGATTCACGACGCGCGATGGCGATCAGCTCCCAGACTTCAGGCAAGCAGGCTTGAAGCCGGCTCAGACGAGAAAGTATGCCATGCCGGAAAGGAGCACGACGAGGAAAACTATCCCGACTTTGGCGAACAGAAGGAATTGCTTATAGGTCCTTGCATGCTCGACGTAGTCCATCGCCGGATTGCCGCCAGACAAATCGATCGCCACGTTGCCCCTCCATCGGGTTTCCGCTTGTTTGCAGTCCCTCCTACCCCAACCCAGGACCGCTATCAAGCAATCACAGCCTTTTGCGAGGTGTGGGCCGCAAGGCATTGACCCGGTGTCGCATTCGCGCCGCGGCACTGCGGCACGCAAAGCGCAAATATTCTAGACTAGCCTCCGGGCTGGGCCCCGAGGCGGCTGGGACGCGACATGGAGACAATCGAGCTCATCGAACGCCTGGCCGTCGCACTCGCGATCGGTCTCGTGATCGGGATCGAGCGCGGGTGGAAGCAGCGCGAGGAGCCCGAAGGCGACCGCGCGGCCGGCCTGCGCACGCACGCGCTCTCAGGCCTCCTGGGTGGCATCTGGGGAGCGCTCGCGCTCGAGGCGGGCGAAGGGGGCGTGGTGGCGCTCGGGCTCGCATTCGTAGCCTTCACGGGCGTGATTGCGACGTTCCGCTATCGCGAGATGCTGCACGACGAAACCTTCGGAGCGACCACGGTCATCGCCGCGATGGTTGCGTTCGCGCTCGGCGCGCTGGCAGTCTTGGGCGACAAGACCGCTGCCGCCGCGGCGGGCGTCGCCGCCGCGATGCTGCTGGCGCTGAAGGGCGCCTTGCACGAGTGGGTGAAGCGGCTGACGTGGGAGGAGCTGCGCGCCGGGCTCATCCTCGCCGCCATGACCGTGATCCTGTTGCCGCTGCTGCCCGACCGCGAGCTCGCGCCTTGGTTCCCCGTCAACCCGCGCGAAGTATGGCTGCTGACCATCCTGATCGCGGCCCTGTCGTTTGCCGGCTACCTCGCGATCCGGTTCGCCGGCCCCAGGCTCGGCATTCTTCTGTCGGGTCTTGCCGGAGGCCTCGTGTCGTCGACCGCGGTCACGCTCAACATGGCGCGGCTCGCAGCTGAGCACCGCGACCGCGAGAAGCTGCTCGCGGCGGGCATCATGCTGGCGAGCGCCGTCATGATGCTGCGCGTTATCGTCGTCGTCGGCATCATCAATGTCGCGCTGCTGCAGGTCCTCGCAGCGCCGCTGATCCTTGCCGCGCTGGCGCAGATGGTCTTTGCCGGCGCGCTCGGCAATTGGGCCCGCGATGACGGTCCCACCCAGCAGCCGCTCGCCCTCAAGAACCCCTTCGACCTCAGTGTCGTCCTCGAATTCGGCGCGCTGCTTGCGCTCGTCATGGCGCTGGCGAAGGGCATCGCGGCGTGGGCGGGATCGAAAGGCGTTATCGCGCTGGCCGCCGCTTCCGGACTATTCGATGTCGACGCGATCAGCCTCTCGCTCGCCCGCCTCGCGCCGCAAGGTCTCGACGCCCACAGCGCCGGGATCGCCATCCTCGTGGCGGTCACAGCCAACAGCCTGTCCAAAGTTGTGCTCGGCACCACGGCGGGCGGCCTCAGCCTCGGCAAGCTGTTGGCGTGGGGGCTCGCGGCCGCGTTCTTTGCAGGTGCGATCGGCCTGTTGGTGGCGCTGCAGGTGTGAGGCGCCTCATTGCACTCCTTCCCGCGTAAGATGCCGATCAGCCGCTTCACAGTCCGAGTGCGAACGGGCACAATGGCGGCTGATCGTTGTGGAGTTTTCCGCACGGCCCGAATTTGATCTGACAGGTGGTAAGTCCTATGAGCCGTCTTCGCCTGCACACGGAAAACCACTTCGTCGGCCGCATCGGGTGGCTGCGAGCAGCGGTGCTCGGCGCCAACGACGGGATTATCTCGACCGCAAGCTTGATCGTCGGCGTTGCCTCGGCGGCCGCGACGCAGTCCGATGTCCTGATCGCCGGTGTCGCGGGGCTGGTCGCTGGCGCCATGTCGATGGCGGCTGGCGAATACGTGTCGGTCAGCTCGCAATCCGACACGGAGCAGGCCGATCTCGCGCGCGAACGTAAAGAGTTGAGCGAGAACCCCAGTTTTGAGCGCGACGAGCTTACCGATATCTACGTCAAGCGCGGTGTCAGTCAGGCTGTCGCACGACAAGTTGCCGAGCAACTCATGGCGAAAGACGCTCTGACCGCCCACGCGCGCGACGAGCTTGGCATTTCGGAAATAACCACCGCGCGTCCGGTACAAGCCGCGCTGGCTTCCGCCGCAACGTTTTCAGTTGGCGCAGCCATGCCCTTGCTCATGGTCGTCTTGGCGCCCGCCGGTGCGCTCGTCCCCATCGTCTCCGCGGCGTCTCTGGGGTTTCTCGCCATTCTGGGCGCGATTGGGGCCAAGACCGGGGGCGCGAACATTCCGCGCGCCACCGCCCGCGTGACATTCTGGGGCGCGCTGGCGATGGCCCTGACCGCCGGCATCGGGAAACTGTTTGGCACTGTCGTCTGAAGCGGAGATTAGGTGCAGGCAAGGCTGCTCGATCTGAAGCCTGGACCGGCCGGCTAGGCACTCCGGCTTGTAGTCAACCGCGCGAAGGGCTAGCTACTCCCTCAAGACAACCGCACCCTTGCGCCGGTGCGGCGTCAGCCGAGCGGACTGCGGAAGCCTCCGGCACAAGTGCGCCTTCATCTTGCGGCCTCAAGATCGCAAGTGAGGCCGCGGCGATGCGGACACTCAACTCCACGAAGTGCGAAGGGCATGGACGCTAAGACCGGGGCGGCAGATCAGGGTGTGCAGCGAGGCGACGCGCAAGGCGCGGGCGCCGACAGCGAGCTCGCGCGCCAGATCGAGCGCCGGCGCACGTTCGCGATCATCTCCCATCCCGACGCCGGCAAGACGACGCTGACCGAGAAGCTGTTGCTGTTCGGCGGCGCCATTCAGCTCGCAGGCCAGGTGAAGGCCAAGAAGGACAAGCGCGGGGCGCGATCCGACTGGATGGCGATCGAGCGCGCGCGCGGCATCTCGGTCGCGGCCTCCGTCATGACGTTCGAGTACGGCGGGGCCGTCCTGAACTTGCTCGATACGCCGGGCCACGAGGACTTCTCCGACCATACCTATAGGACACTGACCGCGGTCAACTCCGCGATCATGGTGATCGACGCGGCGAAGGGCATCGAGGCGCGCACGCGCAAGCTGTTCGAGATCTGCCGCCTGCGCGACATTCCCATCATCACCTTCATCAACAAGCTCGACCGCGAAGCCCGCGAGCCGCTGGAGCTGCTCGACGAGATCGAGAAGGTGCTGGCGCTCGATACGGCGCCCATGGTCTGGCCCATCGGCAAGGGAGCCAAATTCCGCGGCACCTACGATCTGGGCCAGCCCCGCATCCGCCGCCTCGAGGAGAACCCCGACGGCTTGGCCGTCACGGGGCCCGACGACCCGGTGTTTGCGACGTTGCTCGACGAGGACGATCTGAAGACGTGGCGCGAGGAGATCGCGCTCGTCAACGACGCGTGCGGGCGCTTCGATTTGAAGGCCTTCCGCGAAGGCACGCTGACGCCGGTGTTCTTCGGCAGCGCGCTCAAGAATTTCGGCGTTCGCGATATCCTCGACGCGCTCATCGCGCACGCGCCGCCGCCCCTGGATCGCAAGGCGGCGACCCGGATCGTCAAGGCCGGCGAGCCGGCGATGACCGGGATCATCTTCAAGATCCAGGCGAACATGGACGCCAACCACCGCGACCGCATCGCCTTCATGCGGCTTTGCTCGGGCCGGCTCACGCGCGGCATGAAGGCAAAGCACGTGCGCACCGGCAAGATCATGGCGCTGCAGACGCCGCAGTTCTTCTTCGCGCAGGATCGATCGCTGGTGGAGGAAGCCTATGCCGGCGACGTCGTCGGCATCCCCAACCGCGGCACGCTGCGCATCGGCGACGCGCTGACCGAGGGCGAGGACATCCGCTTCCTCGGCATCCCGAGCTTTGCGCCCGAGATCCTGCGCCGCATCCGGCTCGAGGACGCGATCCGCGCCAAGAAGCTCAAGGAGGCGCTGCGCGAGATGGCGGAAGAGGGCGTCGTGCAGCTCTTCTCACCGCTCGACGGCACGCCGCCGATCGTCGGCGTCATCGGCGCGCTGCAGCTCGACGTGCTGGCCGACCGGCTGGGCGAGGAATACGGGCTCTCCATCGGCTTTGACACCGCGCCGTGCGATACCGCGCGCTGGATCAGCTCCGAGGACGCGGCCGCGCTTGCGAGCTTCATTGCCGCCAACAGGTCATCGATCGCGACCGACCTCGACGGCGATCATGTTTTCCTCGCCCCTTCGGCGTTCTCGCTGTCGTGGACGCAGGAGAAAAACCCCCTGATCGCCTTCGCCGATATCAAGGCAATCGACCGCTCGTAGCGTCGCGTGGCAGGCGCCCGCAGCTTGACGGCCTCGCCGCTGAGACCGCAGTTTGCTCGCAATCGGCAAACGGATCGGCGGGACGGGGATGATCGAACTTGCGGCGCTGGCGCTATTCCTGATCTTCCTGAGCGTCGCGGTGCACGCCGTCGTCGTCGCCCGGCTGATGGTGCGGCTCATCCACAACGCGCGCTTGAGCGTGTTCAACGTGTTTCGCGCGCACGCTCTGCTGCTGTTTCTCGTATTCACCTCGCTGCTCGCATCGCATCTGATCCAGGCGACGCTGTGGGCGACGGCGTATTATGCGATCGGCGGGTTCGGCGACATGGCGACCTCGCTCTATTTCTCGCTCTCGAGCTACACCACCGTCGGCTTCGCCGACGTGGTCCTGCCCGAGCATCTGCGGTTGCTGGGGCCGCTCGAGGCCGCTATCGGCGTGCTGATGTTCGGCTGGTCGACGGGCTACATCTTCGCGCTTGCGACGCGCATGATGGCGACCCAGAAGGTGTGATCGCGCCCGCGCGGCGGCGGACTTGCGCTAGCGGCGGCTCGCGCGGCGACATCACCGCCGCCGGCGCGAACAGCCTGGCCTCGGCTAGCCCTTCTTGCCACCGGTCTTCGACGGCTTGGCGAAAGCGGTGGTGACGGTAGACGGCGCCGCTCCCAATGATTTTGCCGCCGCCGATTTTTTGGGCTTCCTGATTTCGCGGTTAGATTTCTGCTGACCCTTAGCCATGTCCGCCTCCTCAAACCCTGCTCAGCTTGTCGTAGGGCTCGCGTCCCAGGGTGGGCTGAACGCGAGCTCGCTTTCCTTGGCGATCCGCTCGTAAGCCTCGGCGATCGTCTTGATCCGATATAGGAACTCACCCCTCTCGTGGGGCAACAGGCGAAGAATTTTGTAGGCCCGCACCGAAGCCGGCACGCCCGTACGAGAAGGCACGAAGTCGACCATCTCGCCGACCTTAAATCGATGATTTGCCATTGGCTGTCTCCGAGTTCTCTTGCCTGCGCCGCCTGCAGCTCCGCGGGCTCGATTTCGACCAGCTGCCGTGAAGCGTGCGGCGTGCGAGGACGGCAGCGCAATCGTCGTCAACTCCCTTCGATAGGCTATGCGAGGGAGCCCGTCCAACTGTTCTTCGGTCGCCTCTGCCAACAAGGCACCCGGTGGAGGGCCCCCCCCTCCACGACAAGGAAAGCGCGAATCACCCCGTCCGGCGATTTTTGACGGCAACGGCCGGCGCCGGCGATGAGGAGCCGGCCTAGCTCGGCTTGCGCAACGACATGATGAACGCCGCCAGCGCGAACATCTCATCTTGCGTGAGCTTGTGGTCCGGCATCATCGGCGGCACGGCCTTCAGCCATTGCACGATGCCGTCGTAGGTCTGCTTGGGGCGGTTGGCGACCGCAATGAAGCCCGGCACACCCATCGGCCCCTGCTTCTCGCCCTGGCCCTCGTTGAGGTGGCACTGCGCGCACAGCGCGTTTGCGAGCTCGCGGCCCTTGGCGACGTCGTCGTCGGCGCGCACCTGCGGCGCGACGGCGCTTGCCGCCAGGACTATGACCATCGTGCCGGTCGCGAGCCGCCTCATCGGGCCCTCCTGCCTCAAACCTGCGAAGCCCCACTCATAGCGCTATTCGCGCTTCGAAGGCACCGCGCCGCTCAAGCCCTCGCGCCGCCACGGCGTCGCAGGCCCCCGTTGCGCGCAAACGGTTGACCCAAGTCAGTTCCAGGTCGCGTGCACAGGTCTAGTCTCGCTCCCGAATTGGCGGCGGAAGCGACTGTCGCGACAAGGAGCTTTGCCATGACCAAGAACGAAGGACTGCTCGACCGCGTCGTGCGCGTCGTCGTCGGGCTCGCGCTCATCGCTTCGCCGCTGGGGCTCTACGGCGCCGACTACGCCTCCCTTTGGGGCTGGATCGGCGCCGTGCCGCTGCTGACGGGAGTGATCGGCTGGTGTCCTGGCTATTCGCTGATCGGCGTCAAGACCTGCGCGACCTAGCCGGCGTCGCGCAAGGCGCCGCAACGTGTCGGCAGAGGAAAGTGTCATGAAGCGAACGTTCGCCATCGCGCTCTCGTCCGTGCCGGCCGCGCCCGCCTGGGCGCAAATGGGCCCCGGCTGGCACATGCACGACTGGGGCATGGGCTGGGGAGGAGGCATGGGTTGGGGAGGCATGGTGCTCGGACCGTTATTGATTGTCTTGCTGCTCGCGCTGCTTGTGGCGCTGATCGTGCCCTTTATCCGCTGGATCAACCCCAGCGGCGGCGCGACCGGCACGCCAACGCCCAGCGCGCGCGACATTCTCGATGAGCGCTATGCGCGGGGCGAGATCGACCGCGAGGACTATCAGCGCCGCCGGCAAGACATTTCCGGCGAGGCGACGCGCCACTAAACGGGCGCGGCCTCCGGCAGCGGCACGCCCGCCGCTGCGAACGCTGAGCGCTGGCGCGCGGCGACGGCCTCCAATTGGAAACCCTCGATCAACTCGTTGAACAGCCGGTACCAGTTGCGGCGCGCACCCAAGTGCAGGAACACGCCGCCGAGCCCGATCGCGGCCCGGTCCATGAACACGAACTCGCGCGGCACCGTCACCGGGCCCTTCTCGCGCAGGATCTTGTGCACGCTGAACGCCTCGCGGCGGCCGTACTCGCCGGGCGTCGTGCCTTCGGCGATCTCGCGCTCGCGGTCGTCGAGCAGCGGCCCGTAGATGAATTGCGCCCAGATGTTCATGGCCTCGATCAGCTCGTTCGACAGCCCGTTGAAGCCCCACGTCTCGTAGGCGTGCACGACGAGATCGCGGTCGCCGCGAAGAAGCCCCGTGTAGAGATCGATGACGCCCTGCACGAACGGCACGCGGAAGGTGCGGATGCAGCCGTAGTCGAGGAGATTGATCCCGGCGGGCCGGCCGTCGCGTTCGAAAACCGTGTAGTTGCCGAGATGGGGATCGCCGTGGATCACGCCGTAGTGGCCGAACGGAAACCACCAGGCGCGGAACATCGCTTCGGCGATGGCGTTGCGGTCGGGCAGCGGGGCTGGCTTGTAGTCCAGCAGCTTGCGGCCTTCGAGCCACGTCATGGTGAGGAGCCGCTTGGTCGACAGCTCGGGCAGCACCTGGGGCACGCGGATGCGGTCGTCGTCTGCAAAGATTGCGCCGTAAAGTTTGGTGTGGCGCGCTTCGAGCTCGTAGTCGAGCTCCTCGCGCAAGCGCGCCGCGATCTCCTTCAAAATCTCGCCCGTCGCAATCGCCGGGTTCATGCGCGCATGCACGGCGAACACGGCCTTGAGCTGGTTCAGGTCCGCCTCGACGGCCGACTGCATGTCGGGGTACTGCAGCTTGACCGCGAGCGCGGCGCGATCGTGCGCGACCGCCTTGTGCACCTGGCCGAGCGAGGCCGAAGCCGCGGCCGCGGTGTCAAAGCTCGCAAATCGCGTCCTCCAGTCGGGACCGAGCTCGGCTTGCATCCGCCGCTTGGCAAACGCCGGGCCCATGGCGGGAGCCGCCGACTGCAGCTGCGCGAGCTCGCGCGCATATTCTGCGGGCAGCGCCTCGGGGATGGTGGAGAGAAGCTGCGCGACCTTCATGAGCGGGCCCTTAAGCCCGCCGAGCGCGGCCGCGAGATCGGCCGCCGTACGCGAGGCGTCGTGCTCGAGGCCAAAGAGGCGCTCGCCCGCGACGCGGGCGGCCACGGCACCGACGTTGGTGCCGACGCGCACGTAGCGCGCAGCCCTCGCCGAAAACCTGTTTTCCTCGTCGCCCATCGCTCAAGCTTTCCCGCCGCACGGCACGCGCCGTGCCGCTGTCGGCATATCGTGGCGGACGCCCGGGCGGGCAAGGGCGTGTGTCAGATCGCGACTTGCGTGCCGACCTCGACGACCCGGTCCGTCGGGATCTGGAAGTAGGTGGTCGCATCCTGGGCAGAGCGCGCGAGCGCCACGAAGAGCCGGTCCTGCCACAGCGGCATCTCGGACTTGGGCGTCGGCTTCAGGTTGCGCCGCGACAGGAAGAAGGAGGTCGCGCTCATGTTGACGTTCAAATCCTTGCGCCGGCACTGCTCGAGGATCTTGGGCACGCTCGGCGTCTCCATGAAGCCGTAGCGGGCGACCACCCGGATGAAGGTGTCGGTGATCCGCTCCACCGTCACGCGCTCATAGCGGGGCACGCGCGGGGTCTCCTCGGTTTTGATCGACAGGATGATGTTGCGCTCGTGCAGCACGCGGTTGTGCTTCAGGTTGTGCATAAGCGCGGTCGGGCGCCGCCGTGGAGTCGGCCGTGAAGAACACCGCCGTCCCCGCCACCCGGTGCGGCGGCTTGGCTTCGAGCTTGCGCAACAGCCAATCGAGATCGGCTTCGTTCTTGCGCGTCTGCTTGGAAAGCAGGCGCGCGCCCCTGACCCAGGTGAGCATGATGAGGCCGACGCAGGCCGCGAGCGTGAGCGGCACCCAGCCGCCCTCGAACACCTTGAGGAAGTTCGCCGTCAGGAACGCCTGCTCGAGGAAGAGCAGCGGGATGACGAGGAGCAGCGTGCGCCACAATGGCCACTTCCAGAATTGCCAGATGACGAAGAAGGCCAGCAGCGTGTCGATCACCATCGCCGCCGTCACCGACAGTCCGTAGGCGGCGGCGAGGTTGGTCGAGGAACGGAAGATGACGACCACGAACAGCACGCCGATGAGCAGCATCCAATTGACGCGCGGCATGTAGATCTGCCCCAAGACGGACTCGGAGGTATGCGTGATGCCGAAGCGCGGCAGGAGCCCGAGCTGGATCGCCTGCCGGGTCAGCGAGAACGCGCCCGTGATCACGGCCTGGCTCGCGATGATCGTCGCCGCCGTCGCGAGGATGACCATGGGGACGAGCGCCCAGTCCGGATAGAGAAGATAGAACGGGTTTTCGAGTGCCTCGGGGTGCTGCAGCACAAGCGCGCCCTGCCCGAAATAGTTGAGCGTCAACGCCGGCAGGATCAAGCCGAACCACGCGGTCTGAATGGGCTTGCGGCCGAAGTGGCCAAGGTCCGCGTACAGGGCTTCCGCGCCCGTTACGGCAAGGAACACGAGGCCGAGGACGGTGAGGCCGATGAGCCCGTGACGCAGCAGGAACTTGATGCCGTACCAGGGATTGATGGCGACGAGCACCTCCGGATTGACGAACATCTGCACCAGGCCGCCGATGGCGAGGACCACGAACCACACGACCGTGATCGGCCCGAAGAACGCCGCGACCTTGGCGGTGCCGTTCGATTGCGCCGTGAACAGCACGATCAGGATCACGATCGAGAGCGGCACCACGAACGGGGTGAGGGCCGGCGATACGAGCGTCAGACCTTCGACGGCCGAAAGCACGGAGATCGCCGGCGTGATGACGGCGTCACCGTAGAAGAATGAGGCCCCAGCGATGCCGAGGCCCATGATCAAGGGTGCGCTTCGCTTGGCGACCGATTGGCCGAGCGCCATGAGGGCGAACATGCCGCCCTCTCCCCTGTTGTCGGCACGGAGCAAGATCAGGACGTACTTGAGCGTCACGACCAGCAACAGCGACCACAGGATGAGCGAGAGCACGCCGAACACCGCCTCGCGGCCGGCAAAGCTCGTGGCCTTGGCGGCGTGGACGGCCTCGCGGAACGCGTACAAGGGGCTCGTGCCGATGTCGCCATAGACGACGCCGACTGATCCGAGGACCAGCGGCCAAAAATGGTGGTTCGGAGTGCCGTCGGGCGTGCCCGGCTCGGCGCCCTTCGCCACATGCGTTTGTGCCACGTTGGCACCTCGCGTTGAGCTGGCTGCAGTGCAGCAATATGGCGGGCGCTTCTAACCCCTAATGCTGCTCGAGGGGAACCCCTTAAATCGTGCAGGCCCGCACGTCACGGCCTTGACAATGACGCAAGACTCTGGGGCGGGGAAAAGGTGGCTGCCACGGCGCGGGTGCAAACGTAACATAGTTCGCAGCCTTGCAGATTTCCCGGTTCGGCCGGCAGCTCCGCTCAAGCCGGCGCCTCCATCCGCTCCAGCTCGTCGATCATGCCCTCGATCACCTTGAGCCCCTTTTGCCAGAACTCCGGACTGGCGGCATCGAGGCCGAAGGGCGCCAGCATTTCGGAGTGGTGCTTGGAGCCGCCGGCCTTCAGCATGTCGAAGTACTTGGTGACGAAGCCTGGATGCGCCTCCTCGTAGAGACCGAACAGCGAGTTCACGAGGCAGTCGCCGAACGCATACGCGTAGACGTAGAAGGGGGAATGGATGAAGTGCGGAACGTACGTCCAGAACACCTCGTAGCCGGGCTTGAGCTCGATCGCCGGGCCGAGGCTTTCGACCTGCACCTCGAGCCAGATGGCATTGAGCTGATCAGGCGTCAGCTCCCCCTTGCGCCGCGCCTCGTGCACCTTGCGCTCAAACGTGTAGAACGCGATCTGGCGTACCACGGTGTTGAGCATGTCCTCGACCTTGCCGGCGATCAGGGCCTTACGCTGCTTGGCGTCTGAGATCTCCTTGAGCAGCGCCTTGAAGGTCAGCATCTCGCCGAATACCGAGGCTGTCTCGGCCAGCGTCAGCGGCGTCGGCGCCAGCAGTGCTCCTTGCGGGCGCGCCAGCATCTGGTGCACGCCGTGGCCGAGCTCGTGGGCGAGTGTCGTCACGTCGCGCGGCTTGCCCAGGTAGTTGAGCAGCACGTACGGGTGCACCGAGGGGACGGTCGCCGCCGAGAAGGCGCCCGGTGCCTTGCCGGGGCGCACCGGAGCGTCGATCCACTGCTTGTCGAAGAACTCGGCCGCAAGCGAGGCCATCTCGGGTGCGAAGTCGCCGTAGGCGCCGAGCACGAGCGAGCGCGCCTCCGACCAGGGAAACGTGCGCTCGGGCTGATCGGGCAGCGGAGCGTTGCGGTCCCAATGCGCGAGCTTCTCCTTGCCGAGCCATTTGGCCTTCATCGCGTAGTAGCGGTGCGATAGGCGCGGATAGGCGTCGCGCACGCTTGCCGCGAGCGCGTCCACGACGGGCGCCTCGACACAGTTCGCAAGATGCCGGCTCGCGGCCACGTCCTCAAAGCCGCGCCAGCGGTCGGAAATCTCCTTGTCCTTTGCGAGCGTGTTGGTGATCAGCGCAAAGAGGCGGATGTTGTCCTTGAACACGTGTGCGAGCGCCTCGGAGGCGGCCTTGCGCTTCTCCTCGTGCGGGTTGGAAAGCAGGTTGAGCGTCAGCTCGAGCGGCAGCGGGGTCGCCTCGCCTTCGACGGGAAAGCGCAAGGCGGTCATCGTTTCGCTGAAGAGGCGGTCCCAAGCCGATCTCGACGTCTGGCTTTTTTCGTGAAACAGCCGCTCGATTTTTTCCTCGAGCTGGTAGGGCTTCTCCTTGCGGACGTTGTCGATCCACGGCTTGTAGCGCGCGGCCTGCGGAGCCTGCATGGCCACCGCCATATCCTTGTCGTCGATCTGGTTCAGCTCCAGCTCGAAGAAGATGATGTCGGTGGAAATGGCGGTGAGCTTCTCGGAGATGTCGCCGTAGAACTTGGCGCGGGCGGGATCGGACTGATCGGCGGCGTAATAGAGCCCCGCGAACGATCCAAGCCGCCCCATCACCTCGACGAAACGCTCAAATTCCTCGACCGCGCGGCCGAGCACGGCGCCATCGCGACCAACGTCGGCGAGCTTGCCGTGATAGGTGTCCTTGATGCGGGCCGCGCGCGCGGCGGCATCCGCAAGATCGCGCGCGATCTCGGGCGCATCGGGCCCAGCATAGAGATCGGCGAGGTTCCACTCGGGCAGAGTGCCGAGATCGGCGGCGGCGTTGCTTGCGCCGCCCTCATGTTGGCGAGCGCTGCGAAAATCGAAGGTGGCCGGCGCGCGCATGTGCATCCGCATCCTTGAGCTCCAGATCATGAACAAGTTTGACCTTAACCATGCGCACTGCGGCCGTGCGATGCAACGTGCGTGACCTCAAAGATGCGCGGCGCCCAAAAAAGGCTCAACCTGAGCCCAATCGCAACTCCTTATTTACCCATCCAGGGCACTCTCTCTCTTGTTGAGTGACCTGCCGGTGGCCGAGTGTTCAATCCTGACGCAGTTCGGGGTGGCCTGGCCGGTGAAGGTTCGTCGTCCAGGTTGAGTTCGAGTGCCCCATGGTCAAGAGTTTACTAGTCGTCGACGACGATCCGGCCCAGCGCCGCATACTTGAAGAAACGATCAAGCGCCTCGGCTTCAATACCAAGAGCGCGAGCTCGGGCGAGCAGGCCCTGCAGATCCTCGAAGGGCCCGAGCGCGCCGACATAAGCCTCGTCCTGCTCGATCTGGTCATGGACGGCGTCGACGGGATGGCCGTTCTCGAAAAGCTGAACGGCCGCCCGGGTGTCCCGATCATCGTGCAGACGGCACACGGCTCGATCGATGCGGCGATCAACGCCATGCGCGCCGGCGCCGTCGATTTCGTGGTGAAGCCCGCTTCGCCCGAACGCCTCGAAGTCTCGATCAAGAGCGCGTTGAAAATCGAGGCGCTTGCCGGCGAGATCACCCGCATCAAGAAGAAAGTCGAAGGAACGCTGACGTTCAGCGACCTCATCATTCGCGGCGATGGCATGGAACGCGTCGTCGGGCTCGGCAAGCGCGCCGCCGCATCAAACATCCCCGTCCTGATCGAAGGCGAGTCGGGCGTGGGCAAGGAGCTCATCGCGCGGGCCGTCCAGGGCGAAAGCGAGCGCGCGGGCAAGCCGTTCATCGTCGTCAACTGCGGCGCCATTCCAGAGAACCTGATCGAGAGCATCCTTTTCGGCCACGAGAAGGGCTCCTTCACCGGCGCCGTCGACAAGCGCATCGGAAAGTTTCAGGAGGCCGACGGCGGCACGCTGTTCCTCGACGAGATCGGCGAGTTGCCGCTCGATGCGCAGGTCAAGCTGCTGCGCGCGCTGCAGGATGGCGAGATCGATCCCGTCGGGTCGAAGAAGCCGATGAAGGTCGATTTCCGCCTGATCTCGGCGACCAATCGCAACATGATCCAGCTCGTGCGCGACGGTAAGTTCCGCGAGGATCTCTACTACCGCATGAACGTGTTCCCCATCTGGGTGCCCCCGCTCAGGGAGCGTCTCGTCGACGTGCCCGAGCTCGCGATGCACTTCGTGGCACGCTTTGCGGCCGAGGAAGGCAAGCGCATCAGCGGCATCACCGAGGACGCCTTGCGCCTGTTGAAGACCTATCCGTGGCCCGGCAACGTGCGCCAGCTCGAGAACGCGGTGTTCCGCGCCATCGTTCTGGCCGACGGGCCCGAGCTGACGGTCGCCGAGTTCCCGCAGATCGCCGCTCACGTCACGGGCTTCGAGACCGCGGTTCCCGCCGCTCCCGCACCGATGCCGAGACCGACGTTCAAGGGGCCGGCGCTCTTGGGAGCCGAAGGCATCATTCCGCAGACGATCGAGATCCGCGGCGGCAACGGCGGCAGCGCGCTCGGCATCCCCGTCGTCACCGAGGCGGGCGACATCCGTCCGTTGGACGAGATCGAGGCGGATATGATCCGCCTGGCACTCGGCCGCTACCGCGGGCATATGACGGAGGTCGCCAAGCGCCTGAAGATCGGCCGCTCGACCCTCTACCGCAAAATGCAGGAATACGGGCTCGAGCCCCGCGCCTGACCGAGAGCGGCGGCCTTTAGCTCCGCTTCGCCGCAAAAAGCACCAACTATCGCGTAGAACTGACCGCCGCGGCCGGGCATTCCCCGGTCGCGGCGGCGCATTTGGGCAACACTCGCGGACCGGCATTGCCCGGAGCCGTGCCGCCCCCGGCGCGCGGGGTGGCCAGTTGCACAGGCCTCGGCTAGCGTGCGGCAGCAAACGAGGAGACGGCTTGATGCTTTTACGGTGTTTTGTTGCGTTGGGATTGGCTGCAATGGCAATTCCGGCGGGTGGCGCTGCGGCCCAAGAGCCCGCTCGCCCGCGGATGGCCGCCGCAGAGCAGCGCTACGTTCCCGAGCCGACGCCGGCAGCACCCGAGACCGCCGCAGAACAAACCGTCGCGCCACAGCCGGCGCCCGCGACACCCAAATCGACTGATGCCCAGCCCGTCGCACCAGCGCCGGCAGCTGCGACAACCAAGCCCGCCGCCGCGCAGCCCGTCGCACCGAAGCCTGCTGCCGCGTCTGTGGCAACGGTAGAGCCGGCAGTCGAGGCGCCAGCGCCTGTGCCGGCCGCGGTGCCGGCCGCACCCGAGCCCAGCGCCGCACCCGCTCCGGCGGTGACCGCGGTACCGCCCGCCAAGCCTGAGGCGCCCGCGCCCGTGAACGCGGTCAAAGCCGCGCCGCAAGACCCGATCGCAATTGCTCTGCAGCAGCGCCTTCAGTCCCCCGCCGCGTCCGGCGACGAGGGCGCCGCCCAGGATTTCGCAGCGCTCACGGCGTTCTATGCCGAGCGCACCTATGCGCCGCTCTGGGTGACGGCCGACGGCCCGACGCCCAAGGCCGCAGCCGCCATCGCCGAGGTCAAGAAGGCCGACGACTGGGGGCTTAACGCTGGCGACTTTGCCTTGCCCGAACCGGTCGCCGGAGCGACGCCCGCCGCTCTCGCCGACGCCGAGGTCGTTCTCTCCGCCGCCGTGCTGAAGTATGCGCGCTATGCGCGCGGCGGGCGCATCATCGACCCCGCAACCCAATTGAGCTCCTATCTCGACCGCAAGCCACAGCTTCTCGATCCGCGCGAGGTCATGGCCAAGATCGCTTCAACCGGCGAGCCCGATGCGGTTCTGCGCGGCCTGCACCCCAAGCATGCGCAATTCGAATTGCTGCGCCAGAAATACTTGGGCATGCGCCAAGCCGCCGCCGCCGCGGACATTGTCCGGTTGCCCGCCGGTCCGATGCTCAAGCCCGGCATCTCGCATCCCGACGTCGCGATCCTGCGCAAGCGCCTGAAGGTCGCCCCGCCGGCGATGGCCGACGGCAAGCCCGGCGACGAGAAGACCTACGACGAGACGCTCAAAGCAGCCGTCGCCGCTTTCCAGAAGGAGCGCGGCCTTTCGCCCGACGGGCTCGTGGGCACCGGCACGCGCGCTGCGCTCAACGACGTGGAGGTCCTGGGGCCGGAGAAGCTGCTGGCCAACATGGAAGAGTGGCGCTGGATGCCCGAGAACATGGGCGACTTCTATGTCTGGGTGAACATCCCCGAGTTCACGCTGCGCGTCGTCAAGAACGGCGCGGTCATCCACACCGAGCGCGTCGTCACCGGCCTCGTGGACAAGCAAACGCCGGTGTTTTCCGAGAACCTCAAGACCGTCATCTTCCAGCCGCGCTGGAACGTGCCGAACTCGATCAAGGTCAACGAGCTCTACCCAAGCCTTGCTCGCGGCGGAGACGTCTTCCAGCGCCAGGGGCTGCGGTTGACGCAGAACGGCCGCCCGGTCGATCCCGACAGCGTCGATTGGGGCTCGGCCGACATTCGCCGCTACGACGTCTATCAGCCGCCGGGCGGCGCCAACGTCCTGGGCGAGGTCAAGTTCGCCTTCCCCAACAAGCACCTCGTCTACATGCACGATACGCCTGCCAAGCACCTGTTTGAGCAGGCGAGCCGCCCGTTCAGCCACGGCTGCATGCGCGTGCGCAATCCGCGCCGCTTGGCCGAGGTCCTTCTCAACGAGGATAAGGGCTGGGACGCCGCCAAGGTCGATGATCTGATCGAGCACGGGCCGGAGAACAACGAAATCCAGGTCGAGCGTTCAATCCCCGTGCACATCACCTACTTCACCGCGTGGGTCGACGAGAAGGGCGAGACGCAGGTCGCGCGCGACGTCTACGGGCACGAGAAGCGCATCACGCAGGCGCTCCAGGGCAAGTGGCAGGAAATCGCCATAGGGCCCAACCATCTGGCGCCGGTAGAGCTCAATCGCGTCGAGGAAGGCTTCTTCTCATTTGGCGGTCTCTTCGGCGGCGGCGGCGGCAGCAACGGCCGGCGCCCGAAAACGGTGGGCGATTACGTTCAGTCGGTGCTGGGCGGCGGGTTCTGATCCCTCCGGCGCTTGGGTGCAGGCGACGCCGGGCGCCGCGTCGCTGGCGCGTTGCCGCACTCCGCTGCCGGCTCTCTCGTGGCCGCGTTGAAGGCGGGCCCGCGGGCGCTCCTGCAACCTGTGCCCTCAAGTTGCCCCTACCGAGCCCTTAATCGCCCCAAATCCATGGTTACGATTCGTTAAGGGTTATTAATTAACCCTTAGGGGACGTGAATGCCGGTCATATACCGGGATGCTCAAGGAGATTCGTGACCCATGAGCACCCTTAGAACCGGACGGGACACGGGGTGCCAAGTGGTATTGCGTAAAAGAGGTCTCCTCGCGGGCCTTGCCGCCGCGCTGTTGGGCATGAGCGCTGGCGCGCCCGTGGTCGTCGCCGACTTCGGCTCGACGCGCACGATCTCGCTCTATCACATCCACACCAAGGAGACGCTGACCGTCACCTACAAGAAGGACGGCAAGTACCTCCCCGAGGCGCTCAAGAAGATCAACTGGCTCTTGCGCGACTGGCGCGAGAACGAAGCGACCGAGATGGACCCAAAGACCATCGATCTGCTGTGGGAGATGCACACCGAGCTCGGCAGCAGGGAGCCGATCAACATCATCTGCGGCTACCGCTCGGAGAAGACCAACGGCATGCTGAGGCGCACGGTCGGCGGCCAGGCGAAGAAAAGCTATCACATCCGCGGCATGGCGATCGACGCGGCGTTCCCCGACATACCCATAAAGCAGATGCGCTACTCCGGCCTCATCCGCGAGCGCGGCGGCGTCGGCTACTATCCGACGTCCGGCATCCCCTTCGTCCACGTCGATACCGGTCCCGTTCGCGCCTGGCCGCGGCTGCCGCGCTACGAGCTGGCGCTGCTGTTCCCCAACGGCCATACCGAGCACAAGCCGGAAAGCGGCGGCCCGCTGACGCCCGAAGACGTGCGCGTGGCGCGCAAACGCCATGAGGAGCTCGCCACGCAGGTGGCCGCGTTCTTCGACCTGCGCAACAAGCCGAAAGCGCCGCTGCAGGTGGCCGAGGCCGATGCGCCGCCCGTGAAGGTGCCGCGCGCCCCAGACCGCCGCCCGCGCCGAGATCCGCGTCGCGTCGCTGGCGACGCCTGCAAGCAGCCCCGAGGCGCCCATGCTCAAAAGCGCCCCGCAACTCGTGCGCGAGGTAACGCACTCCCCGCCGCCCACCGAGGCCGAGCGCGGCCGCCTCAACACGCTCGTGACGCTCGCTTCGCTGACGACGCCGCCCATTGCCGACCAGCGCCCGCAGGCGGCCGATCGCAGCGGGCTCGCCCGTCTCATCAGCGCGTCGGTCGAGGAGCCAGCAGCTCCCCAAGCCGCACCCGCGGCGGCACCTGAGCGCCTGGCGGCGCTCGTACCCGAAGCATCAAGCAGCAGCGCTCCCGCGGCGCCTGTTGCAGAAACGACGGACGGCTGGGCGCCGGCACCCGAATTCGACGAGGATCACCCCGAGGAATTGTCCTATCGCCCGTTCCCTATCGCCCCCTTCCTCACGCAATCGGCTTCCGCCGACGATGACGCCCTCGTCACGCTCGTTCACCCCGACATCGCGCGCACGCTCGAGCTTCTCGGCGACTCCCAGGGCGTGCTGCCGCTGCGGCTGCGTCCGGGCAAGCAGGCAGCCGAGGTGATGTGGGCCCAGCAGTTCCGGGGCGACGCCGTCGATATCTCGGTTCTCGATGACGCCGAGCGCGCGCAGAGAGCGCCCTCGAGCATCGCCTCCCGCAGCGTCAGGACGACGTCGCGCTGAGCGGCCGCTTCGCTCGCGAGGATCTTGCGGCCGGGCGGACTGCGACCCTTCGACCATGCAAGCTTTATGAGGCGGCCGAGCTCGCGGTAGTCGGCGGCGCGGGCCGAGGTCGCCCGCCAGGCGAGCCCGACGGTGCGATGCGGCTCCGGCTCGACGAACCGTGTCAGCCCGATATCGCGGCCGCGCATCTCCACGTTGAGGCTCATCTCCGGCAGCAGCGTGATGCCGTAGCCTGCCGCCACCATCTCGACGATGGTCGACAGGCTCGAGACGCCGAACGTGTTGAAGGTCGAGACCTGCTGCAAATTGCAATAGGTGAGCGCCTGGTCGCGCAGGCAGTGCCCTTCCTCCAGCAACAGCAGACGCTCGTGCTCGATCAGATCCTTGGTCGCACGCACCCGCGCGCTCAGGCGCCGCGAAGAGGGAAGCGCCAGCAGGAAGCGGTCGTCGAACAGCGGCAGCGTCTCGATCTCGGCATGAACGATCGGGAGCGCCAGCAGGAGCACGTCGAGCTTGCCCTCGACCAGCTCGTCGGTGAGCGGCAGCGTCTGCGTCTCGCGCACGTGCAGCTCCAGATCGGGATAGCCCTCGCGCAGAAGCGGCAGCAGCGACGGCAACATATAGGGAGCGATCGAGGGAATGACGCCGAGCCGCAGGGAGCCCGACAGAAGATCGTTGGCGTGCTGCGCGAACTCGATCATCTCGCGCACGTCGCTCAGAATGCGCGCCGAGCGTGCGGCGATCTCGCGGCCCTTGTCCGACAGGAGGACGCCTGCGCGTGTGCGCTCGACGAGAATGAGCCCGAGCTGTTCTTCCAGCTCGTGGATCTGCATGGAGAGCGCGGGCTGGGTCACCGAGCAGGTCTCGGCGGCGCGGCCGAAATGCTGCTCGCGGGCCAGCGCATCGAAATAGCGCAACTGCTTGAGAGTCACGTGTGGGGGCATAAGAAACTCTAATCTAGACGCAAACAATATACGATTAGAACTTATGCCCGGGGGTGTCTAGACCAGCACCTGCGTGGTGTTTCTGGCGAGCCCAAGCCCGGGCATCTGCCGTCACCAAGGGTTCCGTCAATGCAAATCGGCGGAGAGGGGCAACCCCCTTCTTTTGCCGTGGGCGCCTCGGCCGAGCGCCGACTCGGACCGGGGCGCTCTCCTGCCTTTCACGCAAATCCGAGCGGACGGCGAAAAGCCCCGCGTGAAGCCGCCGTCACTCCGCAGCGATCATCGCCTCGACCGGCTCATCGAGCATGCCGAGCGCGTGCAAATAGACCTCCAGCATTGCCGTCTCCTCGGTCCGCTCGGTCGCGCTCTTCTTGCGCAGCCGCACGACCTGGCGCAGCGCCTTGACGTCGAAGCCCACGGCCTTGGCTTCGAGATATTTGTCGCGAATATCGCCGGCGAGCGCTTTTTTCTCTTCTTCCAGGCGCTCGATCTGCTCGACGAGCTGGCGCAGCTGATTTTGCGCCGAAGCTTGTAGCGTCGTCATTTCGGTGTCCCCCGCTGTCATGGAGCTAGGGGCGACGCTAGCGGCGCGGGCAGGCGGCTTCAAGGCGCAGGGATGCGCGATCCAGAGGTTTCTTGGCCGCAGTTGATTCGGCGCGCGCGATCACGCCTTGGGTGATTCGCAGCGCAGCTGCGGCGAACTCGGCATTGGCCGGCGGCGCTCGCCCTCCCGTCACGATCTTTCAGTCGATGGTGCGCGCGCTGCTCTTTGCTGCCGGGCTCGAGAACGGCGCCGCGCCCTCGGCATCGGTATGCGACCCGAAATATTGCACCGTGTGCAGTCCTTCGCGCAGATCGGGCCGGCTCATCACCGCGGTCGCAGCCTCCGCCAGCCGCTGCGCCCAATGCGCCTGGCCCGCCTCGTCGCGGATCAGATCCTGGCGCACCTCGACGATCGTGTGCGCGAGCCCGCGCCGGGTGCCGTGCTGCCACATGCAGTCGCCCGCGAGCTTGCCGTCGTAGGGCTCGTTCTCCCCCACCACGATGTTTGCGTCCGCGCGCAGCGCCTCGAGCAGAGGCACGGAAAAGCGATAGTCGCGATCCCACAATATGGCGGCATCCCACGGCCGCCGTACGCCCTTCCAGTGCTCGGTGAAACTGTGGATCGAGAGCAGCACCGGCGGCGCGCCGGCCGCGATGCCGTGCTCGATCAGATCGTCGATGGCTGCGTGGTAGGGCGCATAGTAGCGCTCGACGCGGCGTCGGCGCTCGTCTTCGTCGAGGTGCCGATTGCCCGGCACGACGGCGCCGTCGGACAGGCGCATGATGAGGGTGGGATCGTCGAGCCCGCGATTGACATCGATCAGCAGCCGCGAGAACCGCGTCGAAATCGCCGGCACGCCCAAGGTGCGCGCCAGCCGTCGCGTGACGGCGTAGGCGCCGATATCGTAGGCGATGTGCCGCTCGAACTGATCGGGCGGCAGTCCCAGCGTGCCATAAGGAGCGGGAACAGCGTTAACGGCGTGATCGCACAGCAGCAGGAGCCCGGCCTCGCTGCGGCCGGGCAAGATCTCGTAGCTGTCGGTGAGAGTGGGCGCGATGAGGGAGGCCGGCTCGCACCCGGCGGTATCTTGCATGGCACAAATATAACGGTGCGCCTCGCCAATGACCACCCGCGTCGGCAGGGCGCTTGACGGCCGAAACGCTATTGCGCAAACCACGGGCGTGCAGCAGGAACGCCCCCCCACCGATCCAGGACCGCTCGATGACCGAACCCGAAGTCTCCTCGTGCGCGCCCGCGCCGCAAAGCGGTGCGCCCGCAACTCTGCGGCGCGGGACCCGGCACAATCTCAATGCCGCCACCTTCCTGGAAAACAACGGCCTAAGGGGCGTATCGCGGGCGACCGGCGTTCTCACCCGGTGCTGCCCGGCCCAAGTCCGCGTCAAGGACGCCCTCCTCGCCTGCACCTCAGGGAGCGGCGGGGCACAAGCCGCGTGGCGGCCGGTCGCAAGTGGCCCATCCGACAGGTGAGGATCGGAGCTGAAGACGTGAGGCCGGAGAGACATATGCGGCTTTGGCCGAAAGCGCGGCGCATCCACGCCGCAGCCGGGCTGTTGGCACCAATCCTCGTACTGGCGGGCACACCGGCCCGCGCCGATCTCAAGCTGTGCAATTCCACCGCGAGCCGCATCGGCGTCGCCATAGGCTATCGCGACGCGACGGGATGGGCGACGGAAGGTTGGTGGAACATCGCCTCGCAGACGTGCGAGACACTGCTCAAGGGAGCGGTGCCGAGCCGCTTCATCTATGTTCACGCTCTCGATTACGACCGCGGTGGGGAATGGGCAGGAACGAACTTCATGTGCACGGCCGACAAATCGTTCGCGATCCGCGGCGTTCAGGACTGCCCGCAGCGGAGCTATAAGCGCACCGGGTTCTTCGAGGTCGACACCGGAGAATCGCAGGAGTGGACCATCCGCCTCACCGATCCAGAGGATCGCGGGGCGCCTGAAAAATGAAACGCAACAGACGGGTCAAGGTCTTGGCGACCTTGGGCCCGGCCTCATCTGCGACCGAGATGATCGAGCGCCTGTTCCTGGCAGGCGTCGACGTTTTCCGCATCAACATGAGCCATTCCTCCCACGAGACGGCGCGCGCGCTGCAGAACTCGGTCCGCTGGGTCGCCAAGCGCCACCGCCATCCGATCGGGATCCTGGGCGATCTGCAGGGCCCGAAGTTTCGCGTGGGCGAGTTCCCCGGCGGGCGCGCGTTCGTCAACGACGGCGCGATCTTCCGTTTCGAAGGAGACGAGAAGCCGGGCAGCGGCGAGAGCGTGTTCCTGCCGCATCCACAGATTTTTGCAGCCGTCGAGCCGGGGCACATGCTGCTGCTCGACGATGGCAAGATCCGTATGCGCGTCGTCGAGAAGAAACCGGGGCACATCGCGGCGCAGGTGCTCGTCGGAGGCGCGCTCGGCAGCCGCAAGGGCATCAGCCTGCCCGACACCCTGCTTCCGGTGGGGCCGCTGACGAACAAGGATCGCGAAGATCTCGCGCACCTGCTGAAGATCGGCGTCGATTGGATCGCGCTGTCGTTTTTGCAGCGCGCCGACGACCTCCACGGCGTGCGTAAGCTCGTGGCGGGGCGTGCCGCGATCATGGCCAAGATCGAGAAGCCGTCGGCCGTCGCCGATCTCGACGCCATCGTGGCCGCCGCCGACGGCATCATGGTCGCGCGCGGCGATCTGGGCGTCGAGATACCCGTCGAGCGCGTGCCGGGCCTGCAGAAGCAGATCACGCGCAAGGCGCGCGCCGCGGGCAAGCCCGTCGTCGTCGCGACGCAGATGCTGGAAAGCATGATTACTTCGCCGCTGCCGACGCGTGCGGAAGTATCGGACGTCGCAACGGCCGTGTTCGACGGCGCCGACGCAGTCATGCTCTCGGCCGAGTCGGCCATCGGCCAGTTCCCGCTCGAAGCGATCCAGATGATGGACCGCATCGCGATCGAGGTCGAAAGCGATCCGAGCTACGACGCCATCATCCACGCGACACGCACCACCCCGCAACCCACGGGCGCCGATGCCATCGCGGCCGCGGCGCACGCCATCGCCGACACGGTCAAGCTGTCGGCGATCGTCTGCTATACGGCGACGGGCTCGACCGCGCTGCGCGTCACGCGCGAGCGGCCTGGGCTGCCGATCATCGGCCTGACGCCCGTCGAGGCGACCGCGCGGCGGCTGTCGCTGGTGTGGGGCATCCAGTCGGTGCTGACCGGAGATCCGGCAACCCTCACCGACATGGTGAGCAAGGCCTGCCGCATCGCGTTCGACGAGGGATTCGTGAAGCCCGGGGACGGAGTTCTCATCACCGCCGGCGTGCCTCTGGGGTCTCCGGGGGCAACCAACATGATCCGCATCGCCTTCGTGGATGCGGAGGGCGCCCCGGTGGCCGAGAGCCGCTGACGGCTCAGCTGGATGCGCCGGACATCGCTAGATGCCCTGGCCTTCGCTAGATGCCCTGGCCTTCGACTTCCAGGGAGAGTTCGTCCGCGGCCTCTTTCGCTCCGGGCATGTACGGGTTGATGCGCAGGAGCTGCTGATAGGCGCTGAGCGCGTTCTTCTTCTGACCGCTTTCGCGCAGGATGCGGGCGAGGCCTTCGAGCGCCTTGTAGTGGTTGGGCTCGAGCGCCAGCGCACGGCGCAGGTCGCCGACCGCGTGCTCGAAGTCGCTCTGCAGGTAGTAGACGTAGGCGCGCCGGCTCCAACCATCGGCGAAATCCGGGCTGAGCTCGACGACGGCATCCAACAGCTTCAACGCGAGTTCGGGCCGCTGGTCGTTGAGCGCCTTGGACGCCCGGGCGACGAGAACACCAGTGGTGTCGCTGCCTGAATGCACCCACAGGCCTTCGATCGTCTTGGAGATGGAAGCCGCCTGCTCGGCGTCGGGAGCGGTTGCGAGATGCGCGTAGAGCTCGGCCAGCATCGCCTCGCGGCTCTGCGGTGGTCTTGCCGGCTGCCTCTTGACGCTTTTGCGCGGGACCGCCGGCTGCGCCTTGGGACCCCCCGGCTGCGCCTCGAAGGCCGGAGGATGCGCCTCGAAAGCCGGAGGCCGCGCCTCAAAAGCCGGAGGCTGCGCCTCGGGAGCGGCGGGCCCCGACGCTCCGGGGTCGGCTGCCTCAGGCATCTGCAGCGGGTCATCCTGCGCCTGCGCGGGCGCACCCGCGAGACAGGCCCCCGCGAAACAGGCCAAGGCGGCAATCACGGCCAAAGCTTGGAGGCGTTGCTTCTTGCGCATCCCAAACACATAGGATGCCGCCCCGCGCCCGTCAAAGACACGCTGCCGCACCCCTGGATAGCGGCTGATCAGCCCTGGCGCGCTTTGAAGCGGCGCTGCACCTTGTTGATGATGTAGAGCCGCCCTTTGCGCCGCACCAACCGATTGGCGCGGTGGCGGGCGCGCAGCGACTTCAGGGAATTGCGAACTTTCATCTCGGCACCGATAACCTGCATAAGTGGATGGTGGGCGCGACAGGGATCGAACCTGTGACCCCTACGATGTCAACGTAGTGCTCTACCGCTGAGCTACGCGCCCTCAGAGGGCGTGGTTCTAGGCGCTAGGCTGCGCTTTGGTCAACCCTTCTCGAAGGATCAGGCCGCGAGCAGCCGGTCCACCTCGCGCACGAGGTCCTTCAGGTGGAAGGGCTTGGACAGCACTCTTGCGTCCTTGGGGGCCGCGAGATCGTTATTCAGGATGACGGCCGCAAAGCCTGTGATGAACATGATCTTGAGGTCGGGATCGAGCTCGCTTGCCCGGCGGGCCAGCTCGATGCCGTCCATCTTGGGCATGACGATATCGGTCAGGAGCAGCGTGAACGGCTCGGTCTTCAGCCGCTCGAAGGCCTCCTCGCCGTTGGCAAAATCGATTACCTCGTAGCCGGCCTTTTTGAGCGCGCGAACGAGAAATCCGCGCATGAACTCATCGTCCTCGGCAAGCAGAATGCGGGAAATGGTGACGCGAGAGGGCTTTGCGGTCATTACTCGGATACTCTGAGCTACGGTTGGATTCGCTGCTTCACTCGGCACTCTGCCAGGGGAGGACTGTGCTGGCACTATGGTAAACGGAACGTGAAACTCCACATCCGCAGCCAAGCGCCAACGGAACTCTATTTCCGAGTACGGTCTGCAACATGCCCTCTCCCGATGGACATATTGTGGCCAGGTTGGCACAGTGAGCAAGAGCAGAAGCGCGAAAGCGGCACATTGTCCCTTCGACTTGCGTGATGCGTGGGCCTCGACAGTTGGCAAACCGCCCGCCGACGAGCCGGCAAGCGGCAAAATCGACGTAGCAATCAAAGCAGTGCAAAACGCATGCCCGTGCGCGACCGCCCCTCGATCCCTCCGGAGCTGCTACCGCCCCATACCGTGAATCTGCCCGAGCCGCAGGTCGCGCCCTTCGTCCTGTGCTCACCGCATTCGGGCCGCGTCTATCCCCGTGCGTTTCTGGAGCTGTCGCGGCTGAGCCCGCATTCCTTGCGGAAATCGGAGGACTGCTTCGTCGACGAGCTGTTCCAGCCGGTGGCCGACGAAGGCGTACCCCTGATCGCGGCGCGGTTTCCCCGCGCCTTTCTCGACGTGAACCGCGAGCCCTACGAGTTCGACCCGGAGCTCTTCGACGAGCCGCTGCCCGACTACGCCAATACCCAGTCGGTGCGCGTGGCGGGCGGCCTCGGCACCATTGCCCGCATCGTCGCCGACGGGGAGGAGATCTACCGCGGCAAGCTTCCGCTGGCATCGGGGATCGAACGCGTCGAGCAGCTCTACATCCCGTTTCACGCAGCACTCGCCGAGCTGATCGAGATGACCCGGCGCCAGTTCGGCTACGCCATTCTCATCGATTGCCACTCGATGCCGTCGGCTTCGATGGCACCGGCCGGCGGCCCGCGCCCCGACATCGTGCTGGGCGACCGTTTCGGCGCGTCGGCCGACTGCAAGATCACCCGCTTCCTCAAAGATCTTCTGGCGGGGCTCGGATACGAGGTGCAGATGAACCGGCCCTACGCCGGCGGCTACATCACGGAGCACTACGGCCGCCCGGCGCGCGACGTGCACGCGGTGCAGATCGAGATCAACCGCGGGCTCTATCTCAACGAGCTGACGCTGCGCCCGACCGCGGCATTCGCCGAGCTCCAGGCCGACATCAAAAGTTTGGTCGGACCGCTCTTCAACGAGTTGCCGACCTTGCTCGAGCGGCGCGCCGCGGCCGAGTGAGATTGGGACGGGATGGGGTGCGCCCACGAGTTGCAGGCGCAGCCGGTATCGTCGTTTTTTGCAGGGCTATGTGCGGGATTTCATGTTGCGGCGCGGGAGGCGTCCTGCGCCTGCGCCGGGACTGGCCGCTCAATACGGCCCGCCGGAGAAACATCAAGTCGGGAGCCCGCGCGGGCGAGGCTGACACGCCCGCCGGCCCGACGGGGCCTTGAAAAGAAAAAAGGGCCGTTCGGGTCACGAACGGCCCAAGTCTAGGGAGGAAACGCCCAAGGAGGGCTACGACACAACGAGCAAGCTCGCGATGCCGCACCGCAAAATCTAAGGGTGCAATGCACAATTTTCAAATGCAAATTTTGCAGAGCTGGCATACGGAAATGAAGGGCTCGGCGGATGACCACCGTAGGCCGCGAAAAAAGGCCGTTCGTGCCACGAACGGCCCAAGTCTAGGGAGGAAACGCCCAAGTGGGCTACGGCAGCTTCAGGATCACCGACGCCACCGCACGTTCGAGCTATGAGCTTGTTCGGCGTCTGCGGCAACGGCGCGTGGGCCCGAGAGCCCCAATTGGAAGGAAACTGTAACTGTGTCGCAACACATAGGGAAAGTTGGCAACACAGAGCAGAACATGTGCAGTGCAGCGGAAATCTTGTTCCGCAACACCCTGCAAATGCTCGCAACTGTCTGTCCGAGAGCGCACGCGTGAGCAGCAGCCAGCCAACCTTCACCGAGCTGCTCGACTTCGCGCACGAGCTTGCCGATCTGTCCGGCTCCATCATCCGTCCCTACTTCCGCAAGCCGCTTGCCGTGACCAACAAGGCGCGCAAAGGCGCCTTCGACCCCGTCACGGCGGCCGACCGCGCGGCGGAGCGCGCGATCAAACGCGCCATCGCCAAGCGCTGGCCCGATCATGGCCTTGTCGGCGAGGAGCTCGGAGCAACGCGTGCGGCGGCGCGCTTCCAATGGGTCATCGACCCGATCGACGGCACGCGGGCGTTCATCATGGGCTCGCCGCTGTGGGGCACGCTCATCGGCCTCGCCGACGGCGAGGAGATCCTCTTGGGCGTGATGGACCAGCCCTTCACGGGCGAGCAATTCTGGTCGGGCCCGAAGGCCGCCTACCTTCGCACCGCGGACGGCAAGGCGCGCCGTCTCAAGACGCGCGCCTGCCCGCGACTCGCCGACGCCATCCTCTCGACCACCCATCCCGACCTGTTCGAAGGGGCCGGCGAGGCGGACGCCTTCGCACGATTGAAGTCGGGCGCGCGCATGACCCGTTACGGCGGCGACTGCTACGCCTACTGCCTTCTGGCCGCCGGCCTGATCGACATCGTGGTCGAGGCCGGACTGCAAGCCTACGACGTGGTGGCGCTCATTCCGATCATCGAGCGGGCGGGCGGGCGCATCACGACCTGGGAGGGAGGGCCCGCGACCGCGGGCGGACGAGTCCTCGCCGCGGGAGATGCGCGCCTGCACGAAAAGGCGCTGGCGATGCTCGCGCGCTAAGTCACAAATCCTCAGGCGACCTTGGTATCGACCCCCAGATAGGCATCGAACGCCGCCCAAAAGCGCGTGCGCACGCTATCGTTCTCCTGCAGGATCTCGTGCCGGGCACCCGGCATCAGGATGCAGGATGCGACCTTGGTGCGCACCGCGAAATCCTCAATCGCGCGCGTCGAAACGACGGTGTCGTTGCCGGCGGCAAACATCAATAGCGGCACGTTGATCTGCGCGGGATAGTCCGGGTTCGAGAGCCGGCTGCAGGAGCGCATCGCCGACTTGAGCCAGCCGATCGTCGGCGAGCCGAGACCCAGCTCCGGCGCCACGTCGAGCACCGCCTTGGTGCGCCGCCAGCGTTCGTGGTCGGAGGTGAGCGAGTTGTCCTCGAACGGGTAGGTCGTCTCCAAGGCGTCGGAGCCGCCGACGACGTAGGCGGTCGACATGCCGATCGCGCAGCCGAGCTCGGCATAGAGGCGTGCATTGAATGGGCGCGGGCCGAGGATGCTGTCGTGGATGGCGATCATCGGGGCCGACAGTACGATGCGCTCGAACCACAGGCCCGGCATCGTCGCGTTGCGCAACAGGATGTTGCCGCCCATCGAATGCGCGAGCCCGATGAACGGCGGCGGACAGTCGGGCAGCACGATGTCCTTCATGAACCGTATGAGATCGCGGTCATACTCCCAGAAGCCGCGCACATGGCCCTTGCGCGGGTTGGGCAGCATGCGCTGCGAGCCGCCCTGCCCGCGCCAGTCCATCGTCGCCACGGCGAAGCCGCGCCGACGCAGATCGGCGATCACCTCGAAGTACTTCTCGATGAACTCGGTGCGCCCCCCGAACAGGCAGATCGTGCCGCGCCGGGGCATGCGCGTGCCGTCCCAGCGGGCATAGCGCAGCTCCGCCCCGTCGTAGCCCTTGAAGGATCCGACGGTTGCCCCGCTCGGAACCGGATTCTTCGCAAGTGTCACCAGCTCCATACGACCCTCGGCGGTGGCCCGACTCTAAAGGGTCATACTACAGCCGGCCGTCCGCCACGACAGGTCCCGTAGCGGATTAGCGGTGCGCTTTGCTCAACCTGCTCAATAGGGGCGCTGCCAGAAGCGCCGCTCGCCGTGCGCGAAAAACCGGGCGCCGGACAGAGGCCGCGCGTCGACCACCTCACCTGAGCACTTTTCGACCGTCAAATCGAAGACCCGTCCCGAAGGCCGTCGCGCCTGCAGCAGAACCACGCGTCCTCTGGGCTCGACATTCTGAAACTCGTCCCATCCGTCCGCACGCAGCCGCTCGCGCACGATTTGGTGGGGCACGCAATCGTCCTCGAAGCGCGTAACCCGCACGCGCGCGTCATATCGCGCCTCATAGGGCGGCTCGTAGCCGTAGCCGCCCCTGAACGAGGTCCGCGGGCGATAGGGGGGATCGTAGTTCTCGGACTCGCCATAGCGCCGGTAGTCGCGTGGAGCCTCGCCGTAAGCGTCGCCATAGGCGTCGCCGTAACGGTCATCGTAACCGGCGCCGCCGTGGGGCGGCGCGTAGAGATCGGCGGAAACCGCCGGCTGGACCAAAGCCAAGAACGATGCGGCGACAGCGGACGCCGCCGCGAGACGGGCTGACATGAGCGCACTCCTCGAAAATGGTTGTTGTCGCTACTCCCCAAAGCCGCAAAAAGGTTGTGCCCGCCAACATGAATGGAAGCTGAAAGGCCTGCGATTTATCGTTGCGTTAGGGCAACTTGCCGCCGTCCTGGCAAAGCGCGAACTGGCCACGGACGGGGACTTGAACTGGGGCGGCCCGCACCTAAATCATGGCTGCGCACGCCGTTTGCGGGTGCGCAGCACCGTTCGGCCTGGCCCCTCGTGGCAGGCCAACACATGTCGCTTCAACAGGAGGATATGTCATGCGACAGTTCGATTTTGCCCCCCTTTATCGTTCGACCGTCGGGTTCGACCGGCTCGCCCAGCTGCTCGACAGCGTGGGCGGCTACGAAGCCGACGGCTACCCGCCCTATAACATCGAGCGGCTCGGCGATAACGAGTACCGCATCACGATGGCGGTCGCCGGCTTCGACAAGGACGAGTTCAACGTCGAGGTGAAGGAAACGACGCTGCTCGTGAGTGGCGTCAAGAAGCCCGACGACACTGAGCGCACGTTCCTGCATCGCGGCATCGCCGCCCGCAGCTTCGAGCGCCGCTTCCAGCTCGCGGACTTCGTCGAGGTCAAGGGCGCCGAGTTCAAGGACGGCCTCTTGCACATCGATCTTCAGCGCAACCTGCCCGAGCGCATGAAGCCGCGCACCATCGCCATCCAATCGGACACACGGTCAACGCAGATCGACGCCAGCTAAGTCGCGTTCGGCGCAAGTCTGCCTACCCCGGAGCGGTCGCCGCGCAAGCGGCGGCCGCCTTCGGCGTCGCAACGTCGCAAAAGCGGTTCCAAGCCCGTGCCAATCCTTGCCGCCGGCCCCTTGCGGGGCGTCCTGCATTCCAACGACTTGTGAACGGCTTGGCGCTTGTGCAGGCGGGGGAAATCTGCGAAAGTCGCCGGAAAAGGTCAGTACTCCTGTCCTTTATTGCAATGGTCGAGGAGCAGGCCGAAGCAAGGGCACCACTAAGGCCTGCGCCTCCCGTGTTTTCGGCTACGATCGACGCCAACTGAGAGCGAGGAGCCAAGGATTTGGACTGGGATAAGCGAGGCCTGAGCGTCGCGACGGATCGCCCCTACGGCAGGGGAACTCGGCACTATGCCGATGCGGACGGCGGCTTGACCGCAGTCTTCTTGATTGCAGGCTAAGCGCGCCACGCACGGTTTTTGATCCGAAAATCTTGACGAACCCCGCAAGGGACCGGTCAAATCGGTCCTGAGAGGCGCCGACGCCACCGGAAGTGAACCGATGAGCCCTGCAGCGTCCCTGCACCGAGGTCGCAGAATGACGAAGAACAAAAAATCGAGCCGCGCCGCTTTGCCGGACGCCTCAATGCTTCCTCCGAAGGCGCAGGGCCTTTATGACCCCGCGCACGAGCACAACTCGTGCGGCGTCGGCTTCATCGCCGACATGAAGGGGCGCAAGTCGCATCAGATCGTCTCCGACGCGCTGCGTATCCTTGAGAACCTCGAGCACCGTGGCGCGGTCGGCGCCGACCCGCTGGCCGGCGACGGCGCGGGCATGCTTGTGCAGATCCCCCACGACTTCCTCAAGGAGGAATGCCGGGCGATCGGATTCGATCTGCCGACCCCGGGGCGCTACGCCGTGGGACAGCTCTTCATGCCGCAGGACGAGCGCCTGCGCGCGCACTGCGAGCGCGTATGGAGGCGCATCATCAAGCAGGAGGGCCTCGAGCTCCTGGGCTGGCGCTCAGTGCCCGTCGACAATTCCTCGCTCTCGGAAATGGTGATCGCGACCGAGCCGGTTCACCGCCAGGTGTTTATCGGCTGCCCGCTGACGATCCTCGACCAGGACGACTTCGAGCGCCGGCTCTTCCTCACGCGCAAGATCGTCTCCAACGCGGTGCAGCAGGCCTACAAGGGACGCGATATCGGCCACTACACGGTGTCGCTGTCGAGCCGCACGCTGGTCTACAAGGGCATGTTCCTGTCCTACCAGCTCAAGGCCTATTACAACGACCTGACCGACAAGCGCTTCGTGTCGGCGATGGCGCTCGTGCACCAGCGCTTCTCGACCAACACGTTCCCGTCGTGGAAGCTCGCCCATCCCTATCGCTTCGTCGCGCACAACGGCGAGATCAACACGCTGCGCGGCAACGTGAACTGGATGGCGGCACGCCAAGCGACCGTGTCCTCGCCGCTCTACGGCAACGACATCCAGAAGCTGTGGCCGATCTCCTACGAAGGGCAATCCGACACCGCCTGCTTCGACAACGCGCTCGAGTTCCTGGTGATGGGCGGCTACTCGCTGCCGCACGCCGCGATGATGCTGATCCCCGAGGCCTGGGCCGGCAACCCGCAGATGGACCGCAAGCGGCGCGCCTTCTACGAGTATCACGCCTGCCTCATGGAGCCGTGGGACGGCCCCGCCGCCATGGCATTCTCCGACGGTCGCCAGATCGGCGCCACGCTCGACCGCAACGGTCTGCGGCCGGCGCGCTATTTCCTGACCAAGGACGACCTCGTCGTCATGTCCTCGGAGGCGGGCGTGCTGCCGGTCCCTGAGGAGAAGATCGTGCGCAAGTGGCGGCTGCAGCCCGGCAAGATGCTGCTGATCGATCTGGAGAAGGGCCGCATCATCTCCGACGAGGAGCTCAAGAGCGAGATCGCCGCCTCCAACCCGTACGAGACCTGGCTGAAGCGCACGCAGATCCTCGTCTCCGATCTGCCTCTCGCCAAGGAGCGCGGGCCGGCGAAGAAGACCAACGTGGGTCTCCTCGATCTGCAGCAGGTCTTCGGCTACACGCAGGAGAGCCTCAAGCTGCTGATGAAGCCGATGGCCGAGTCGGGCCAGGAGGCCGTCGGCTCCATGGGCAACGACACGCCGATCTCGGCACTCTCGTCGCGATCGAAGCTGTTGCACACCTACTTCAAGCAGAACTTCGCGCAAGTGACGAACCCGCCGATCGAACTCGATCCGCGAGGAGCTTGTCATGAGCCTCGTCTCCTTCATCGGGCCGCGCCCCAACATCCTCGACCTCGAGGGCACCTCGCGCCAGAAGCGGCTCGAGGTGTACCAGCCGATCCTGACGAACGAGGATCTGGAGCGCATCCGGCAGATCGGCGAGGTGCGCGACAACGAGTTCTCCTCGATCACGCTCGACATCACCTACGCGGCCGAGAAGGGCCCCGCAGGCATGGCGCCGGCGCTCGACTGCGTGTGCGCGGAGGCCGAGGAGGCCGTGCGCTCGAAAGAGTACAACATCATCATCCTGTCGGATCGCGCCGCCGGCCCCGACCGCATCCCGATCCCGTCGCTGCTCGCGACCTCGGCCGTGCACCACCATCTGATCAAGCAGGGCTTGCGCACCTCCGTCGGCCTCGTCGTCGAGACGGGCGAGGCGCACGAGGTGCATCAGTTCTGCACGCTGGCCGGCTACGGCGCGGAGGCGATCAACCCGTATCTCGCCTTCGAGACGCTCGAAGCCATGCTGCCCGACCTCGACGACGATATCGCGCCCGAAGAGGTGAAGACGCGCTACATCAAGGCGATCGGCAAGGCCATCCTCAAGGTCATGGCCAAGATGGGCATCTCCACCTACCAGTCCTATTGCGGCGCGCAGATCTTCGACGCCGTCGGCCTGCGCACGGCCTTCGTCAAGAAATACTTCACCGGCACACACACGCAGATCGAAGGCGTGGGCATGCGTGAGATCGCGCAGGAAACCGTGGAGCGGCATCAGGCCGCCTTCGGCGAGGTGCCGGTGCTCGAGAACGCGCTCGATGTCGGCGGCGAGTACGCCTTCCGCGTGCGCGGCGAGGCGCACGTCTGGCGCGCCGGTGTCGTCGCCGACTTGCAGCACGCGGTGCGCGGCAACCTTCCCGACCGCTACCGCGCGTTCGCCAAGCAGATCAACGACCAGTCCGAGCAGCTGATGACCATGCGCGGCATGTTCCGCATCCGCTCGGCGGAATTGCTCGGGCGCAAGCCCGTCCCGCTCGACGAGGTCGAGTCCGCGGCCGACATCGTCAAGCGCTTCGCCACCGGCGCGATGAGCTACGGCTCGATCAGCCGCGAGGCGCACACGACGCTCGCCATCGCCATGAACCGCATCGGCGGCAAGTCGAACACCGGCGAAGGCGGCGAGGAGACCGACCGCTTCACGCCGCTTCCCAATGGCGATTCCATGCGTTCCGCGATCAAGCAGGTCGCCTCGGGACGCTTCGGCGTCACGGCCGAGTATCTGATCAACTCGGACATGATGCAGATCAAGATGGCGCAAGGCGCCAAGCCCGGCGAAGGCGGCCAGCTGCCCGGCCACAAGGTCGACGCGGTGATCGCGCGCGTGCGTCATTCGACGCCGGGCGTCGGCCTCATCTCGCCGCCGCCGCACCACGACATTTACTCGATCGAGGATCTCGCCCAGCTGATCTTCGATTTGAAGAACGTCAATCCGAAGGGCGCCGTGTCGGTGAAGCTCGTCTCCGAGGTCGGCGTCGGAACGGTTGCTGCCGGCGTCGCCAAGGCGCGCGCCGACCACGTGACGATCTCGGGCTTTGAAGGCGGGACGGGCGCTTCCCCGCTCACCTCGATCAAGCACGCGGGCTCGCCGTGGGAAATCGGCCTCGCCGAGACGCATCAGACGCTCGTGCTCAACCGGCTGCGCGGCCGCATCGCCGTGCAGGTCGACGGCGGCGTGCGGACGGGGCGCGACGTGGTGGTGGGCGCGCTGCTCGGGGCCGACGAGTTCGGCTTCTCGACCGCGCCGCTGATCGCGGCCGGCTGCATCATGATGCGCAAGTGCCACCTGAACACCTGCCCCGTCGGCGTCGCCACCCAGGATCCGGTGCTGCGCGCCAAGTTCCAGGGCAAGCCCGAGCACGTCATCAACTACTTCTTCTTCGTCGCCGAAGAGGTGCGCGAGCTCATGGCCGCGCTCGGCTTCCGCACCTTCAACGAGATGATCGGCCAGACGGAGGTGCTCGACAAAGACCGCGCCATCGCGCACTGGAAGGCGAAGGGGCTCGACTTCTCCAAGATCTTCTACAGGCCGCGCATGCCGGAATCGGTCGCCGTCTATCACGCCGAGCGCCAGGACCACGGGCTCGACAAGGTGCTCGACGTCAAGTTGATCGACCTTTGCACGCCCGCGCTCGACCACAAGAAGCCGGTCAAGCACGAGCTCGGCATCAGGAACACCGATCGCTCGGTGGGCGCCATGCTGTCGGGCGAGATCGCCAAGCGCTACGGCCACGCCGGCTTGGCCGAGGACACGATCTGGCTGACCTTGAACGGCACCGCCGGCCAGAGCTTCGGCGCGTTCGCCGCGCGCGGCGTCACGCTCGATCTCGTCGGCGAGGGCAACGACTATGTCGGCAAGGGCCTTTCGGGCGGCAAGCTGATCGTGCGCCCGAATGCGCTGTCCGGGATCAAGCCCGAGGAAAGCATCATCGTCGGCAACACCGTGCTGTACGGCGCGATCGCCGGCGAGTGCTATTTCCGCGGCATCGCGGGAGAGCGCTTCGCGGTGCGCAACTCCGGCGCAGCCGCCGTGGTGGAAGGTACCGGCGACCACGGCTGCGAGTACATGACGGGCGGCGTCGTGGTCGTGATGGGACCGACGGGGCGCAACTTCGCGGCCGGCATGTCGGGCGGCATCGCCTACGTGCTCGACGAGGAGGGCGACTTTGAATCGAAATGCAACCTCGCCATGGTCGAGCTGGAGCCGGTCGAGGCCGAGGAGGAGGTCATGAAGCGGCTGATGGGCCAGGCCGGGGACCTGGAAAGCCACGGCCTCGTCGAGGTCATGGCCGACATGTCGAAAGGCGACGCCGAGCGGCTCTATCAGCTCGTCGCGCGGCACGCCCACTACACGAATTCGGCGAAGGCCAAGAAAATTCTCGCAGATTGGCGGGCCTATCTTCCCAAGTTCAGGAAGGTGATGCCGGTCGAGTACCGCCGCGCGCTGGCCAGGATGGCCGAGGCGCAGGCTGCCGAGCCCGCCGGTCTCGGCGTCATCGAGATCGGGCTCAAGGCGGCGAAGGCTTGAAGAAAATAACCTCTCCATGAAATGATGGGCGAGGCTGCGGTGCTTGGTCCGCCAGGCCCGCGACACTGCGACAGGTAGATTGAATGGGTAAGATCACGGGATTTATGGAGTTCGAGCGCTCGGCGCCGGAGTACGAGCCGGTCGCGGAGCGCGTGCGCAATTGGCATGAGTTCGTGGTGCCGCCGACGGAGGCTCACTCGAAAGTACAGGCCGCGCGCTGCATGGACTGCGGCATCCCCTATTGTCACACCGGCTGCCCCGTCAACAACCAGATCCCCGACTGGAACGACCTCGTCTATCACGGCGACTGGAAACAGGCGGCGCAGAACCTGCACTCGACCAACAATTTCCCCGAGGTGACGGGCCGCATTTGCCCGGCGCCGTGCGAGGCCGCCTGCACGCTCAACATCGACGACGTGCCCGTAACCATCAAGGCGATCGAATACGCCATCGCTGATCGTGCGTTCGCCGAGGGCTGGGTTGCACCCGAGCCGCCGGAGACCAAGACCGGCAAGCGCATCGCCGTCGTCGGCTCGGGCCCCGCCGGCCTTGCCGCTGCCCAGCAGCTCGCGCGCGCCGGCCACGACGTGCACGTTTACGAAAGAAACGCCAAACCGGGCGGCCTGCTGACGTACGGCATCCCCGACTTCAAGATGGAAAAGAGCATCGTCGAGCGGCGCGTCAAGCAGATGGAGGCCGAGGGCGTCACCTTTCACTGCAACGTCGATGTCGGAAAGACGGTCTCCGCCAAGAAGCTCGAGGCGACGCACGATGCGCTGCTGCTCACCGGCGGGTCGGAAGCGCCGTTCGACTTCTTCGCCAAGTCGCCCGGCCGCGACCTCGACGGCATCCACTACGCCATGGATTTCCTGCCGCAGCAGAACCGCCGCGTCTCCGGCGAGGCGCCGCCCACCAGCGCTGATGCTCCCAATGGCGCCAAGGAGATCCTCGCCAAGGACAAGCACGTCATCGTCATCGGCGGCGGCGACACTGGCTCCGACTGCATCGGCACCTCCTTCCGCCAAGGTGCCAAGTCAGTCACCCAGCTCGAGATCATGCCCATGCCGCCCGAGCACGAGAACAAGGCGATGACCTGGCCCAACTGGCCGTTGAAGCTGCGCGTGTCGACGAGCCAGGCGGAAGGCGCCAAGGTCGAGTATTCGGTCTCGACGACGGGCTTCTCCGGCGAGGGCGGCAAGGTCGCAAAGCTCCACTACGTGCACGTCGACGGCAAGCTGCAGCCCGTTCCGGGCTCCGACGCCGAGCTGCCGGCCGACCTCGTTCTGTTCGCGATGGGCTTCTCGGGGCCGGTCGAGGAGGGCCTCGTCCAGGAGCTCGGGCTCGGCGTCGTTGCGCGCGGCCGTTTCAAGGGGCTCGATGCCGACGAGCGCGACTACAAGATCCCCGGCAAGGAGAAGGTCTTTGCCGCGGGCGACGTCGCGGCGCGGGCAATCGCTCGTCGTGTGGGCGATCCGCGAAGGCCGCCAGGCCGCGCATTCGATCGACAAGTTCCTGATGGGAAAGACGACGCTGCCGCGCTGAATTTTTTTCACTGACACGAGCCGGGAGAAGCTTGCTCGCCGGCTGGCGTGGGCCGAGCTGAGGGCCGCGCCTAAGGCGCGGGCGCCTTGGCGCCTTGCTGCCGCCCCCAAGCTGTAATGAAGCCACTCAAACCGCACCTTGCTCCGCTCGGTGCGGCTGAGATTATGGCGCCGCAGGTTGTATGCGGCAGCCCGCGGCCAAGGGCCGCCGCGCCGTTGGCGCGGTCATCAGCTTGCTCCTTGCTCGATGTCAGCAAAGCTTCTCGAAACTCGTGTCACCAAGACAATTCAGTACTTATAGGGCGCCTCGGGTGCAGGTTCCTGGGGAGCTTCATCGGCGCCTTCGGCGACGACGGTGATGGTGCCCTTCATGCTGGGATGGAACGAGCAGATGTACCCGAAGACTCCGGGCTGGTCGAACTGCTGACCCACCGGGTTGGTGCTGTCGAACTCGCCGGTATCCTTGAAGGCGTCGTTCGCGCCGTCGGTCACCAACTGGTGGGGCACGCCGGCGTCCTTCGCCACCCATCCTATCGATTGCCCGGCCTTGATAACGACGTTGGGTTCGGCGAACACGAACTTTCCAGCATCGTTGCGGACGATTTCGATAATCTTCACGTCGTCCGCCGCGGCGAGCTGCAGCACCCCGAGTGCGCCGGCAATGGCGCAAACAGCCCCCAGGCAGATCGATCGTGTCACTTGCTTGCGCATGACTAGTCTCCCCTTTGGAACCATCCTCCCGAGCCCGTGCCGGCGGTCCCACGCGCCTGCACTGGCCAGCCTATGTCCAGGCATAGACTAGCGGCTTTCGAGCTATGGGTCAGCGGATTGCTTAAGGGCTCGCGGTGCTCGCCGGGTCGGGCGGCGGCTCCGCCTGCGTCACGGAAGCGGTCGCCTGCGCGCGCGGCCATGCGAAGTCATCGGCGCGCCCGGGCTTGGAGGGAAGGCGCTCGCCGCGCTCGAATACGCGGAAATAGGGTGTCTGAGTGGGCGACAGCCGGCGGCGATCGCCAGCGCCGCGCGGCGGCGTGATCGAGCTCATGACGGTGAGGCCGCCCGGTATCTGATCGACCAGAATGTCGCCCATCTGCGCGGCGCGGTCGGAGCTCTGCTTGCGCGTGACGAGCGCGACGATCGAAGCGGGAATGGCGGGGCGCACGATTTCGACGGTGACGATCTGCTCGGTGCCGCCCTGGCCCATGACCTTGATGTCCACCTTGCCGACATCGGCCTTCTGCTCGCGCGCGCCGCCGGCCGCAGGCGCCGCCACGCCGGCTCCCTTGACCTTGTCCTTCTGGCCCGACTGCGAGCGGGCGCTTTCTGCCTTGAGCCGCGCCCGATCGGGATTGACGCGGGACTGCTCCGAGGAATTGCCGGCCAGCGGAATCGATCTTTCGCGCCGCGCCTGCGTCAGGTCGCGCTTGAGCTCGCGCTCGACGAAATGCGCAAGCTTGCGGTAGCCGGCTTCGGTGAAATGCACGCCGTCGGTATCGCGCAGGCGCCGCACCTTGCCGGTGACGTCGGGCCCATAGTCGCTGTAGGCGCCGCCCTCGTCGAGGAAGCTCGCGTAGCTGTCGATGTAGCGCACGCCGTTGAGATAGGCGCGCTCGCGGTAGATGTCGTTCATGAGCTGCGCGCGCTCGTTGTCCTGCCAGCGGCGCATGTTGGGGAGGCCAACCCAGTAGACGGCGCGGCCTTTCAACTTGAGGATCTTCATCAGGCGATCGACGCGGGCGGCGTACTCGGTCCGCCATTCTCCGCTGGCCGCAGCCGTGCGCTTGGAGTTGAGTCCGTAGCGGTCCTGGGCGCCGAGCATGACGATGGCGACGTGGCTCGGGTCCTCGGCAAATGCCTTCTCGAGCTCGGCGACATCGTTGGGCGAGCGGCTGAGCATCAGCCCGGGCAAGTCGTAGCGCTTGGGAGCAAGCTGCGTCCCAGCGGGGCTCGCGGCCAGGGCCTCGGCCAAGCCGCCGACCAGCCCCTCGGCGAGCCAGTCGCCGACGATCTTCACCTGGTAGACGTCATTGGCAGGGAAGGGCGTGATGAAGCTGCCGCCGATGCCGGCGTCCTGCGCGCTCGCGGGCATGGCCCTCAGGAGAACGAGGACCGCCAGGACGGCTGTGGCGACGACGCGCATCTCGTTGGTTGGCTCCTAGGCCGAAAACGCCCGGGCACCCCGCGAATCCGCCGGGCGACGCAGCAGTATTTCCCACTGCGTCGCCCAAGCACAAGGCGGAAACATGGCCCAACGTACGGATGGCGGCCTCAGGCCGCCTTCCGGGCCTTCTTGACGCTCTTGAGGCGCACGGGAGCTTGTTTAGGGCTCGCCGCCTGCCACTTGAGCTCGTCGAGCTCGGACCCGCGGTGATGCGTCTTTACGACGACGTCGCGAGCCTGGAAGGCCTCGCGCAGCACGTCGATGCACATCTGCGGCTTGGCGTCTCCACACATGAAGACGTCGAGGGCCGCATAGTCGGCTTCGGGCCAGCTATGGATAGAGATGTGACTTTCCGAAAGCACGGCGACACCCGATACGCCGCCATTGGGCGTGAAGTGATGCAAGTGAATGTGCAGGAGCGTTGCTCCGGCGACATCCACGCATCGCTTCAAGGTGCGCTTGATGTGCTCCAGATCATCGAGCCGTCGGGCGCCGAAAAGGTCCACGATCAAGTGGGTCCCGGCGAACCGAACGCCATCGCGCTCGATGAAGAAGTCCTTCCTGTCGTCATGCGCAACTTGCGCATAGTCTTCGTGCGCTACTTGCGCAGGCACACGATGATCTTCCTCTTGGGCGGTGCTTGAACGAGTTAAGTCCATCCCCAATTGGAAGAGGGTGTCATTAAAGGCCATATGACCCTCCCCAACCAGCAGATAGATGTGACCCGTCCGCTCCTTACCTTTGGGGTTTCTGGAAAACCTCGACCTTAAGGGCAGGTGGACGAACGGAGACGGGTCATATGGGGCAACACCCCCCCCTACGCAAGAAAAAATTGCCCCTCGGCGCCAAAAACTTTTCAGCGCCGTTGACGCGATTTTAGCCCGCGCTGTTCCGCAGGGAGCTGCTTAACGCCAATAGCGCGCCTGCAATCGCCCAGCGCGCGCCCGCGCGGCTCCTCACTTGCCCAGGAATTTCTGCAGCAAGCGCTCCGCCTTCGACGGCTCGCCGTCGGTCTTCTTGCCGAACAGATCATCGACGATCTCGCCGGCGTCCTTGCCCTTGAGCTGCTTGCCGATCTCCTTCACCGCCTCCATCGCGCCCGGGTTGTTGATCGCACCCGATATGTCGGGCTCGATCGCGGGATCGTCCCACGGGCCGGTAATACGCACGGGTATTTCGAGCCCGCTCAAATCCTGCGGGCCGCCCTGGCCGGAGATGCTCGCAACCACTTTGGGCCGCAAGGTGTAATCAAGGCTGCGCGCGGGCAAGTTGACGGTGCCCGCGCCGGTCGCGCGCAGCAGCGGGCTTGCAAGCTTCAGGTCGTTGTTGGCGGCGATGCCGTTGGTGATGAGGAAGCTGCCGGTGAGCTCGCTGAAGTCCGTCTTCTCCGTGGGCGAGCTCTCGAACTTCGGAATTTTGCCGGCGGACAAATCGCGCATGGCGCCGGCAAGATTGAAGCCGATGATCGCGCCGTTGTTGACGGCGATGTCGGCCTTGCCGCTGAGCGACTGCACGATCGCGGCCTGACTCGGCCCGCGCCCGGAAAGCGCCAGCGTCACGTCGCCCTTCCCTCCCAGCCAATTGATGTCGGCTGCGTCTTTGAGGAGCGCCTCGGCGGCGATGCCCGCAAGGTTGAAATTGGCCGCAATCGCGGCCTCGCTGCCCATGTCCTCGATCGTGAGGAAGCCCGTGCCGCGCCCCTGATAGAGCCGCACATCCTGGAACGTCGTCTTGAGCACGCGGTCCTTCAGCGCCACGGCGAGCTCGGAGGCGTCGACGCGGATGGCGCCGTAGGAGAGCGCGGCGACCGAAAGCTTGGCTTCGACGTCGGCCAGGCGCAGGACGGCCAAGTCGATGGGCTCGGTGCGCCATCCGGAGCGTTGGGTGTAGCCCTTGACCCGCGGACCGGGGCTATCCAGCAGATCCTCGATCGACTGCGGATCGGAGGATGGCGGCGCGGCGGCGGCAGGCGGCGGCGCGGCAGCGGGTGAGGGAGCGGCGCTCTCCGCGCCCGCGACATAGTTGGCGAGATCGAGATTTGCCACCTTCAGGTCCGCCACGACAGAGGGCCGCGCACCCGACGTCGCGACAGCGATCGTACCGGTTGCGGTCGCCCCGTCGAGCGTCAGCTTGGCATCGGAGAGGCGCGCGGCACTACCGCCGGCGCGCAGATTTCCGGCAAACGAGACGTCGCGGAATCCCGGCGCGCGCGGCAGCTCGGTACCGAGCCAGGATGCCAGCGCCCGCAGCGAGGCGGCAGTGCCTTTGACCGCGCCCTCCGTTTCGACGCCGTCACGCATTGCGACCGAACCGTCGTAGCTGAGCATAACGGGGCGGCCGGAAATGTTGAACGCGAGCTTCGCGGGCTGCTCCTGCAGCAGCTCCTGCGGCGACGTCAGCGTGCCGTCGAAATCGATCTTCTCTCTTGACCACACGAAGCTGCCCTTGGCGTCGAGCGGCCGCGCAATCAACTCAAGGCCCGCCTCCGCGTTGACAGCCTCGAGCGTGTATCCGCTTCCAGACCGGTCGTCGCGATAGCGGATGGTGCCGTCGACGATGCGGATGTCGCCCAGCGACAGCCCCGAGATATCGCGCAGGCCCGACGCGGGCGCTTCAGTGCCAGCACTCCCCGCCGCGAAATCCGTCAGAACCTTGTCGTCGCCGGCTTGCGCGAGCTGCGTTTGTTGCGGATTTTCGCGCAGCGCCATGTTCCAGCTGCGGCGCCCATCCTTATCGACGCGCAGCGCAAACACCGGCTCGTGCAGCACGAGGCGGTCGACGACGATCTCCTGGCGCAAGAGCGGCAGCAGACGCACGCCGATGTCGAAGCTCGACGCGGTGAGAAGCGCTTCGCCGCCCATCGCCGGCGGAGCCGACAGCGATACGTCCGAGATGCTCAAGCCGAGCGTGGGAAAGAGCGTGAACGACGCGGGCCCCGCAATCGTGAGATCGCGCCCCGTCGCGTTTTTTACCTGCGCGACCATCTCGCGGCGGATCAGATCGGTTGGCGGCGACATGATGACGAAGGTGACTGTGGCGACGGCAAGCGCCAATAGACCGATGCCGCCGTAGACGAGCCCCAGCACGACGGGTGAGGGACGATGCCGGGGCGGCGGGCGGCGCGGCGGCGGCCGCGTCGGGCCAGTCCCCCGCTCGCCCGGCTGGGTTTGGCCTTCAAAGCGGGGCGGCGGTCCGCCAGGCGGTCTGGTGTAGGTCATGGTTGATCCCGCATCTCCGGTTCCCGCAGGAACCAAACGCCCGGCCGCGCGTTGAACTTGCGCGGCCTGATCTAGGGTCGAATTATGTCACCCTGCGGCCAGCGCGCCAAAGTGCGAGCGCGCACCTCGCGCCCGCTTCATCGCGCGACAACTCGGCGCCCCAAAATCCTTATCGCTACACTGGCCGAACTACCTGTTGATGTGGGGGAATTGCCGCAGTAGGGCGGTTCTTTTTTCCTAGCAACGATGACGCATTGGTAACATAATCTTGCGCTGCACACCAAGTTCGCTGCAGCGCAGCGAAAAGAGGCGCCTGGCCCATGCACTACTACGCCTACGAGTTCGCGCACGCTGTGCTGCAGCCGTTCAGGCTTGGCGTGCAGAACATGCGCAGCGTGCTCGACTGGCCGTTCAATCCGATCGCCGACACGCCGTTCGGACGCCATCTGGCGGCGGCTTGCGAGGTGTTCGAGAACATGACCCGGCGCTACGGCAAGCCGGAGTTCGGCTTGAAGACGGCGCGAGTTGGCGGAGTCGAGGTTGCCATTCGCGAGCGCGTCGTCGCCGCGACGCCTTTCTGCAACCTCGTGCACTTCGAGCGCGACACCAGCAAAACGCAACAGCGCTACGACCCCAAGGTGCTCATCGTCGCGCCGATGTCGGGCCACTACGCGACGCTGCTGCGCGGCACCGTCAAGGCGATGCTGCCCGAGCATGAGGTCTACGTCACGGACTGGATCGACGCGCGCGAGATCCCGCTCGCCATGGGCCGCTTCGACCTCGACGACGCCATCGATCACATCATCGACTTCATACGCGTCATCGGGCCCGATACCCACGTGATCGCCGTGTGCCAGCCGGCGGTTCCCGTGCTTGCCGCCATAGCGCACATGGCCAATACGGATTGCCCGTGCCAGCCCGCGTCCATGACGCTCATGGGCGGGCCCATCGATACACGGCGCAATCCGACCGCGGTCAACAGGCTCGCGGAGTCGCGCTCGCTCGACTGGTTCGAGAACAACGTCGTCAGCACCGTGCCGTTTCCGCACGCGGGCTTCATGCGTCCCGTCTATCCGGGCTTCATGCAGCTCACGGGCTTCATGACCATGAACCTCGAGCGCCACATGAACGCGCACGTCGATCTGTTCAACGATCTGGTCAAGGGCGATTGCAACTCGGTCAAGCAGCACCAGGACTTCTACGAGGAATACCTCGCCGTCATGGACCTGACGGCGGAGTTCTACCTGCAGACGGTCAAGACCGTGTTCCAGGATCATGCGCTGCCCAAGGGCACGATGATGCACCGGGGCACGCGCGTCGACTGCTCGGAGATCCGCGACACCGCCTTGATGACGGTCGAGGGCGAGCGCGACGACATCTGCGGGCTCGGCCAGACCGAGGCCGCACACGACATGTGCACGGGCATCCCCGATCACATGAAGGTGCACTACGTGCAGGAGGGCGTCGGCCACTTCGGCGTCTTCAATGGCACGCGCTGGCGCACCGAGATCCAGCCGCGCATCCGCGAGTTCATCCGCACGATCGAATATTCGCGCGGCGCGATCCCGACCAACCGGCGCGACCCGCGCCGCTCCCAGCACGTCGAGCTCGCCGTCTCCCCGGTCTGACGCGGCAAATCTTAGCGGCGTTTTAGCCTTCCGGCGGTAGTCTCCCGGTCATTGCGGATCCGCACGCCGCAGGCACCTCGGAAGCACCCCGGAGGCACCCATGACCCGACTGCTGCTCGCGGCCTTGGCCGTCCTGCCGGCCTGTCTCTTTCCGATCGCGGCGGCCGGCGAAGATCTCGAAATCTCCTTCAACGATCACTGCCGCGAGTGCCACTCGTTCTTGAAGGACGACAACCGGCTCGGGCCGTCGCTCTACGGCGTCGTCGGCCGCAAGGCCGGAACGGAGCCAGGATTTGGCTATTCCAATTCGGTGAAAAGCTCAGGCGTGACCTGGGACGAGGCGACGCTCGACAAGTGGATCGCCAACCCCGACGCCGTGATCCCCGACAACGACATGAGCCCGCCCTACGGCGGCGTTGCCGATCCCGCGATCCGCAAGAGGATCATCGCGTACCTGAAGACGATCTCGCCCGGGCCGGGCAGCGGCAAAGCCAAATGAGCGATCAACGTGAAAACCCCTCACCCGCGCGCCTCGAAGCGAATGGGTTAGCGGTCAGCGCGCAACGCCAACGCCTATTACACGGCAGTCGCCTTGTAATCTTCTTTCGCGGCGGCGCGAAAAAAGGTCGCCGATATCAGCCACAGCGCTGCAAAGAAACCGCTGAACAATAAGGCCTTGAACGAGCCATCCGGCAGGCTCGCGGTCGACGGTGCAGTTGCAATGGCTACGCCGAGCAAAGCTTGCATGATCGCTACGCCAAGCATGGTCCGCGCCATGCCTGCGGGCCGAAACCAGGCGGAGAAACCACCTACCGCTGCCGCCATGATCAGCAAAAAGAAGCCGATGCCATTGCCATCGTCGCGCACAACGGTGGTCCACACCGTCAGGACCGACGTCACGAGCGCGACGGCGACTCCCGCACGGTAGGCCCGGCTTCCGCTCGCCCGTTCGGCGAGCTCGTAGAGCAGCCCGACCCCGCCGATCACGGTACCGGCAACGAGGAAGCTGCCGATGGTCCAGTGCCATTCGTCGCTGATCTGCATCATCACCACAGGCGTGAGCAGCAAAGCCAATGCCGCGGTCCAGCGCGCGATCCGCCAATAGTTCCAGGCCCCCGCGCCGGCGCGCTCGCTCCATCCAGTCATGCGCTGGCCTCCTGCGGCAATTGCAGTCTTATCTTGCCACAAGTTACGCCGACACGGGATCTTGCCGACAGTGCCGAGCCCAGCCGCAGCATCCCGGATCGCTGCTGGCGCAGCGTCCGGGGTGAGCTAGGGCGCGCGCACAAAAGCAGACGGCGGCCGGAAATCCAGCCGCCGCCTGATATCTCAAGTGAACGAGACGACGTTAGATGATGTCGATCTCGGCCGGCAGATAGGACGTGACCTCGAGGCCGACTTCCTGCTCGCGCACGGCGGGCTTGGTCCAAACCTTCATGGTGATTTCCTCCTCTTAGGCCGGACGCTCATCGCCCAGCCAACGATCATCATGTAGGCAACTGCGACCATAAGTACCAATCGCATTTTGTTTGGGTAGAGATAAGCGCAGCTGATGGCCGGCACGGCCATGCGCCGTTAAGGCAATTCAGCGAGCTCCAATGTCGTCATGCCGGGCAGCGATGACAGCATTGTGATCAGGCGAGGGTCGTCTGCACGCTTGCCGTAGACGTCGGCATAAATCCTGAGCAGCCACTGAGCCACGTCGTCCGCAAGCACGCTGACGCCGTGCTCAAGACCGTGAACCAGCAACCACATCGGCGGCGGCGCCCCCGCGGCGTCCAGCGGCAGGATGTAGTCCAATCGCGACACTCTACGGCAACCGAGGCGGCGGTAGAACTGCAGGCGGCGAGATGCATCCGTCCCGGCTGGCTGTTGCTGCGAGCATTGATCCACTTCCAGGATGCAGGGAGCGGCGCCGACGGCCTGCGCGGCAATGCGCTTGGCTTCGAGAAAGAGCCGCCGCCCGTCGCCCCGCGAGCGCAGGGTGCGATCTACAGCCATATATTCCAGAAGCCAGAAAGTACCGCATGCCGGGAAGAACGAGATCGCGAACCCGATGACACGACCTTCCGATTGCGCCACGATGATTTTGTAGCGGGGATCACTCAGCATGCCTGCCAATTCGGAAGCCGACTTCTGTTCCGACGGGATGATCGAGCTCCGATAGATGGCCGCCATCTGGTCGAAGGCGCGCACGTCTTCCGGTGTCAGAATGAAGTACGTCGAAGCGGAGCCCATCTGGCGCTAATGCGCGGCCTCCCAGTTGTCGGCCGACTTGGCATCGACGTGGATCGGCACTTTCAGCGCCACCGCCGGCAGCGCCGCTCCTTCCATCACCTTGACGACCGTCTTGAGCGTCTTGGCGACGTCGGCTTCCTTCACCTCGAACACGAGCTCGTCGTGCACCTGCAGCAGCATGCGCGCCGATTGCAGCCCTGCACGCTCGAGCTCGCCCGGCATGCGCGCCATGGCGCGGCGAATGATGTCGGCGGCCGAGCCCTGGATCGGCGCGTTGATCGCGGCGCGTTCGAGATTGCCGCGCACGCCCGGGTTCTTGGTGTTGATCTCGGGATAATGGATGCGCCGCCCGAAGATCGTCTCGACGAAGCCGCGCTCGTGCGCGCGCTTCTTCGTCCCCTCCATGTAGTCGCGGATGCCGGGAAAGCGCTCAAAGTAGGTCTTGATGTAGGCGCCCGCTTCTTCCTTGGAGATGGAGAGCTGGTTGGCGAGACCAAACGCCGAGATCCCGTAGATGATGCCGAAGTTGATGGCCTTCGCGCGCCGGCGCACGTCGGGCGGCATGTCCTTGACCGGCACGTTGAACATTTCCGACGCCGTCATCGCGTGGATATCGAGGCCGTCGTCGAAGGCCTTGCGCAGCTGCGGGATCTCGGCGACGTGGGCCAGCACGCGCAGCTCGATCTGGCTGTAGTCGGCGGAGACGAGCTTCATGCCTTTCTCGGCGACGAAGGCCGTGCGGATCTCGCGGCCTTCCTTGGTGCGGATCGGGATGTTCTGCAAATTCGGCTCAGACGAGGCGAGCCGGCCCGTCGTGGTCGCTGCCAGCGCGTAGCTCGTATGGATGCGGCCCGTTTGCGCGTCCATGTAGCCCGGCAGCGCGTCCGTGTAGGTGGAGCGCAGCTTCGACAGCTGGCGCCATTCGAGCATCGTATTGATCAGGCGGCGCGCGTCCTGGGGCAGCTCCTCGTTGGCGGCGAGGTCGTCGAGCAGCCCGGCGCGCGTCTCCCACTGGCCGGTTTTGGTCTTCTTGCCGCCCGGAAGCTTCAATCGGTCGAACAGCAGCTCGCCCAACTGGCGCGGCGAGGCCAAGTTGAACTTGTGGCCGACGAGGCCGTTCACCTCGTCCTCCAGCCGCGCGATGCCTTGCGAGAAGGTGCCCGACAGCCGCGACAGGATCGCGCCGTCGACCTTGATGCCGGCGCGCTCCATGTCGGCGATGACGGCAAGGAGCGGGCGCTCCAGCGCCTCGTAGACCGTCGTCACGCGCTCGACCGTGAGACGGGGCTTCAAGATCATCCACAGGCGCAGCGTCACGTCGGCGTCCTCGGCCGCGTATTCCGTCGCCTTGTCGACCGGCACTTGCGCGAACGTCCGCTCCGCCTTCTTGCCCGGCGCATGCGCCATGACCTGATCAAACGAGATGCAGGCGTGCCCAAGATGGCGCATGGCGAGCTCATCCATGCCGTGGCTGCCCTTGCCGGCGTCGAGCGCGTAGGACATCAGCATCGTGTCGTCGAGCGGGTCGATACGGATGCCGTGACGCGCCAGCACGTTGAAATCGAACTTCAGGTTCTGGCCGATCTTCAGGACCGAAGGATCCTCCAGCAGCGGCTTCAGAAGTGCCAGCGCCTCAGCCACCGCCAGCTGCGGAAGCGCTTCGCCTGCGTTGAAATCGAAGCCGGTGCCGCTGGTGTTATGCGCGAGCGGCACGTAGCAGGCCTTGCCGGGCGCCGTCGCGAGCGAGAAGCCGACGAGGTCGGCGCGCATGGGATCGAGGCCCGTCGTCTCCGTGTCGAAGGCGACGCGGCCGGCGTCGTAGGCTTCGCCGATCCAGGCTTTGAGCCGCTCGCCCGTCGTCACCATCTCGTATTTGGACCGATCGAACGGCGCCTTGGCCGCTTGCATGGCATAGAGCACCGCGGCGGCGGGCGTTTCGGCCTGAACCGGCTGCGCGCCGGTATCGTTGGAGCCGGGCTCATCGCCCTTCCTGGGGATGGTCGCACCGACGGACATGGCGAGCGGAGCCGGCGGCTCGGCACCCATGGCCTCCGCGATGCGCCGCGTCAGCGTGTTGAACTCCATGATCCGCAGGAAGCCCAGCAGTGCTGCCGGATCTGGGTCGTGCACGCCGAGCGCTTCCAGGGAAACGCCGGTGTCGACATCGTTCTTGAGGCGGACGAGCTCGCGCGACATGCGCGCCTGGTCGGCGAACTCGATGAGCTTTTCCCGCCGTTTGGGCTGCTTGATCTCGGCAGCGCGCGCTAGAAGCGTGTCGAGGTCGCCGTATTCGTTGATGAGCTCGGCCGCCGTCTTGACGCCGATGCCCGGCACGCCCGGCACGTTGTCGGTCGCAATCGCCCGCCAGCGCCTGCACATCGACGACCTTCTCGGGCGGCACGCCGAACTTCTCCATCACCTCCTCGCGGCCGAACTTCTTGGCCTTCATGGCGTCGAGCATGACGACGCCCGGGCGCACAAGCTGCATCAGGTCCTTATCGGAGGAGACAATCGTAACGTCGCCGCCGGCGTCGACGATCTCGCGTGCGTACGTCGCGATGAGGTCGTCGGCCTCATAGCCCTCCTGCTCGACGCAGGCGACGTTGAACGCCTTCACCGCGTCGCGGATCAGCGGGAACTGGGGCACGAGCTCATCGGGCGGCGGCGGGCGGTTCGCCTTGTAGTCCTCGTAGATCTCGTTGCGGAAGTTCTCGCGCGAGGCATCGAAGATGACCGCGATGTGGGTCGGGGCCTCCGACGCCTTCGATTCGCGCAACAGCTTCCACAGCATGGCGCAGAACCCGTGCACGGCGCCCACGGGCAGGCCGTCGGAGGGCCGCGTCAGGGGCGGCAGCGCATGGAAGGCGCGGAAGATATAGCCCGAGCCGTCGACGAGGTAGACGTGGCTGCCCTTGACGATGGGCGTCGCCTCGCCGTCCGGCACCGTCGCGAGGGCGGCGTTGTGCGGTGTGCGCTTGGAATGGCTCTTGGCCTGGGGGGGAGTGGCTTTTGCTTGGCTCATGGCGCCGGAATATAGGCGCTCAAGCCTCGGCGGTCAGCAGGTCCGGCGGCCGGGGCATCGCTTTGCTGTGCGCCGTTTCTCCCGCAGCGCTCCAGCCGGCCGCTACCTTCTCCCCGAGGTGGGGACGCCCATGGGGTCGAAAAACCTGACGGGGCGGTCGAGGCGTTCAGCGGCGGCAGGCGCTGCCGCCGGTGCTCGCGCCTGGCGCCGCTCGATCTTGAAGGCGTCGGGGCGCTCGTAGAGGAAGCGCAAGCGCGTATGGCGCACGGCTGCGTGCAGCGTCAGCGGGACGGCGACGGCGACGGCCGTGACGATCAGCGACACGACGCCGACGTTCTCGATGAGCCCGGTCTTGAGCAGAAGGATCCGCGTCGCCGCCATCGGCAGCACGAACGATACGTAGAGCACGATCGAGTTCTGCCCCGCGTAGCGGATGAAGCGGGCGGCATCGAAGCGCGACAGCAGCGAAGCCGTCGTGACGACCGCCATGGCGCCGATGAGGCCGAAGGCGATGCGCAGTCCCGGAAGGTCGGCCATCTTGGCGTAGCCGGCGAGACCTGAAGGCTCGAACGCGATGACGGCATTGAAGACGAACCACCCCGAAAGCCCGATCATCGCCGTGCTCATGTTCGCGCCCGCCCAAGCGGCGAGCTGGAACACCTTGGGCGCCAGCATGTATCCCGTCAGGAAGAACACGAAGTAGTGCGCGCCGTAGTCGTCGATCGCCTCCCAGCCGGTGTGCAGGGTGATCGTCTGGATGGCGGCCGCGCCGAGCCACAGCGCCCAATTGGGGATGCCCAACGTGCGCGCGAGCTTGGTCGCGACGAAAAACAGCGGCAGCACGTAGATGAACCACAGGTTGGGATTGGGCGTGATGAACGCTTCGGCCAGATGCGCGATCCAGGCGTGCGGGTCGGCGCCCAGCTCAGGCCCGGCCTTGACGACGGTCAGGATCAGCAGCCACAGGCAGTAGAAATAAGCGAAGTGCACGACCTTGCGGTCGAGATAGGTGCGCCAGTCGCGGTCGATGACGCGGAACAGGAAGAGCCCGGACAGGAGGAAGAAGTCGGGCATGCGGAACGGCCGCGCAAAGGTGACGACCGTGTGCATGAACCCGTCCGCCCCGAAAGCATCGCCGACGCCGAGCGTCGAATGCATCATGACGACAAGGATAATGCAGATGCCCTTGGCGTAGTCGAACCAGACGACGCGCTCGTCAATCTTTGCAGGCCCCCGCGCCGCCGGCTGCTCGGAACCGGCGCGAAAGCGGGCGCGCAAATGCCGCCACGCTTCAGCCTGGGACATGCGCTTTTCCAGCGTCGCACTATGGGACATGCAAATACCTCTTGCCGGGCCGTCGAACCGTTTCTCGAGGCAAGCTCCGCAAGAGAAGGGCCAAATCGAAGGCGCGTTCGGGCAGCGGCGCACCCTGCGCCCGCCCGTTTGCCCGGCCAACGCGGATGGGGTATCAAGAGCGCCCCTGGTAAGCACTCGCGTTAAGCACCCGTAGCTCAGCTGGATAGAGCGCTGCCCTCCGAAGGCAGAGGCCGCAGGTTCGAATCCTGCCGGGTGCGCCAGCATGTGCACTGAAAACAAACGCAAAATTCTCGGATTTCTTCTCCGCTGAGCGGCAGCGTCAGGCCCGGCGTGACCTTCGCTATCAGGAATGCGTCCCTAGAAGTTGATCAGCGATCCGACGCTCACGTAGCGGAAATCGTCGATACCGCCGAGCCCGCCGCCGGTGATGCTCACCTCCTGCTGGCGGTACTTGATCCACAGCGACATCGACGCCGCGTCGATCTCCTGCACGGCGCCGAAGCCCCAGCGGGAAAGCTCGCTCGCCGTGGCGCCGGCCTCCAGCGCGGCCGGGCGAGAGCTGGTCGATATACTCGCGCGTACTCGCCGTAGAGGACCGTGTGCCCGAGCGGCGAGCCACTGCTGGCGGATGCCGCCTTTCACGTACCACTGATGCGTGTCGGGCTCGGTGAAGCCGAGCAAGGTCGTCGCGTTGTTGTTGTCCTCGCGCCCGTAGATGGCGTGCACGAAGAGGCCCGTCGCCAGGTGCTGCACGTAGCCGCCGGCCTGGAAGAACGTGCGAGTCCTTGTGGAACGAGACCGGCGGCGGTTGCGTGCTCTCGTCGGTGTTGACCGAGTAGCCGGCGCCGAATGCGACCTTGAAGCCGCCGAGCTCGCCGCTTGTAGCGGCCCGCCACCTCCCAGTCGTCGTCCACGCCCCAGCTCGCCGACACCGAGAAGCCGCCGAAGGTCGGGGCTGTCGTAGCGCACGCCCTCCATGACGATGCCGTCGCAGTCGCCGCCCCATGGCCGCTGCTGCGAGTAGCAGTAGCCGAAGTCGCCCCACTTCAGGTTTGTGCGCAGCGTGCCGTTCTGGCGCAGGAAGAATCCGCCGCCGTCGAACAGCACGTAGTTGGCGATGATCTGCGTGCCGGAGAGGTCGGTGAACATGGCCGCGCTCTTGGACGCCAGCACGTTCTTGCCGACGGCGACCTTGCCGAGACTCTCGCTCTCCAGATACCAATAGGACATCTGCATGTTGAGGCCCGGGCCTGCGGTAGCGACATCCTGGTTGAGCTGCCATCGGATTGCTGGTCAAGATCCTGAATGCGGATCATGTAGCCGGCGGTCCAGCCGGGTGCGATCGTGGCCTTGCCCGAGAAGCGGAAGTTCGAGGCCTGCGTCGGACCCATGTCGGTGATGTAGGCGTTCTGCTCTCGACGCCGTCGTCCCAGAACATGATCTGCTTGGCGACATAGCCGGAGACCGTGAGGCTGACCTTGCGGTTGCCTTTGCGCGCCGTCGTCGCCTCGAGCTCGGCGATGCGCTCCTCCAGATCCGCGCAGCAGTCTCCGCCGAGATCGGCCAGCCCGTGCGGCAGGTGCGCCGGCGAGCATCAACGCCGTGCAACCACGCACCAGACCCAACGCACGTCACAACACGCTCAACATCAAACCATCATACGCACCGCCCATGCGCCCCTTCTTGTTACGAACTGGATCGCGGCGCGCGGAGCGCTCACGCAGCGATCCGGCGCTACGCTAGCTGCGAACGGCGCCTTGCGAAAAAACCAAACCACCGCTTAGCGCACCTCAGGCGGTGTTGCCGGCGAAGCCTCGAAATGCCTGCTTGCGCGGGCATTGCCTGGTAAATTGCATCGATGGGATCCACGGCGCGGCATAGGGCGGGCTCGTCCGCGCGCGCCGCCGCATTGGAACGCCACGTCGGCGCCATCAGAACGATGCACGGGGCGTCGCGGCGCTCGGCAGCGAGCCGCTCGGGCAGCGTGGCAAGGGTCGCCGCCACGACGCGTCTCGCTCGGGCCGCGTCGCATCGAAGACGGCGGTCGCCGGGTGGTCGGGCGCGAGCCCGCGCGCGATGAGCTCGCCGCAAAGCGTGCCGATGGTGGCCTTGGGCATGTAGACGGCGGTCAGTGCACGCCGGGATCGGCAAGGCCGGCCCAGTCGAAGTCGTCGGGCAAACCGCCGTGCGCCGCGTGCCCGGTGATGACCTGAAAGCGGCGTGCGCCGCCCCGCCGCGTCAGCGGCAGCTTGAGGCTTGCGGCGGCGCCTTGCGCCGCCGTGATGCCCGGCACGATCTCGTAGGCGATACCGGCCGCTCCAGCGCGGCGATCTCGTCCTCGGCACGGCCGAAGATCAAGGGATCTCCGGCCTTCAGCCGCACCACGCGCCAGCCCGACGCCGCCAGCGCGACCATCAGCAGGTTGATATCGTCCTGCCGGCAGGACGGACCGTAGCCGTCTTGCCCACGCGCACGCGGCGGACCTCGGGCGGCGCCAGCGCCAGCACTTCGTCCGAGACGAGGTTGTCGTACAGGATGACGTCGGCGCCTGCAAGCGCCTCGAGCGCCTTGAGCGTCAGCAGCTCCGGGTCGCCGGGGCCGGCGCCGACGAGCGCGACCGATGCCCGCCTTGCGCGGGCAGATGCCGCTCGGCTCTCAAGAGGCGGCCGCAAGGACTTTCGCTCCGTTCAGTCGATGTGATCAGCTTCTTGATCTCGGGCTGGCAGGAGCCGCAGTTCGTGCCGGCCTTGAGAAGGCGCCCGACCGCCTCGACGGAAGTGGCGCCGCCGCTCGCGATCAGGCCTGTGGATGGCCGCCAGGCCCACGCCGAAGCAGGCGCAGACCACGGGGCCTGTGTCGGCGGTGCCGGCCGGCGGCCGGCCCGCGAGCAGCGCCTTGCGCGCGGCCGCGTCGACTTGGGCGTCGGCGAGCTGGCGCTTCAGCCAGTCCCAGCCCGGCGAGCGCGGCATGGCCGGCGTGCGAGATAAAGACAGGCTTCGAGCCGCTCGTCGCGGATGCATGCGGCGCGGTAGACATCGTGGGTCTCGTCGTGAAACTCGATGATGGCGCCGTCCTCGCCGAGCAGCTGGCGCGCCTAGACTCGCTCAAGCGATCGGCCGAGCGCGTTGGCCGCGAAGCGATAGGCCGCAGCCGCCCTCGATGGTCGTGCGCGTCCACCAGAAATCCTTGGGCAACGGCAACGCTTTGGCGCGACAGGTAGGAAGCCCTGCAGCGGCGAAAACGCGCCGGCGCGATCCTCACCGGCGTCGCCTTCATGTCGGGCTGGCCGGAATGGGGATCGCATGCCTGATGCACGAGGGCGCCGATGCGCGCATCCGACGCCGTCTCGCCGTTCCAATGGATTGGCGCGAACACCTCGCCGCGGCGCTGGCCCTCGCTGACAACGAACGCGCAGCACGCACGCTGCCATGCAGCGAGGAGACCGAGCGCGAAGCCCGCCATCCAGGAGCCCGGCCGCGGCCGGCGTCGTCGGGATGCACCTCGACGAACGGCTCCTCGACGTGCGCGCCGAGACGCGGTGATTTCCCGTGCGCGTCATGGTGTGCCAGTGGTCGCGCACGCGGCCGGTGTTGAGCAGGAACGGGTAGCTGCTTGCCGGGTTCGTCCACGAGCCAACGCCGGCTTGGCAACCGAGCACGAAGCTGCGCGCGGCCGGTTCGGCGTGAAGAAGCGCCATCGGCAAAGAGCCGCGGCTCGCCGGCCAATGCGCGCATCGCGGACGGGCCACTGCACGGGTGCAAGGTCCCTGTAGCCGTCGGGCGATATGTCTGCGAGCCCGCTCAAATCGAAATCGCGCGTGCCGTCGTTCTCGAAGGCCGAGAGTTGCGCGTGCTCGCGGAAGATGTCGGCCGGAAACGCGATAGTCGAACGCCTTGGCAAAGCCGAGGCGCTTGCCGACCTGCGGCGACGATCCACCAGTCCGGCTTGGCTTCGCCGGGCGGCTCGAGGAACGAGCGCTGGCGCGAGATGCGGCGCTCGGAGTTGGTGACGGTGCCGTCCTTCTCCCCCCAGGCCGCCGCCGGCAGCAGCACGTGCGGCCGCGCCCCGATCGTATCGTTGGAGGCGACCACCTCCGACACGACGAAGATGATCGAGCGTTGCCGAGCGCGCTGCGCACGGCGTCGGCGCGCGGCAGGCTCACGGCCGGGTTCGTTCCCATCACCCACAGCGCCTTGATGCGGCCGGCGGCGACTGCGTCGAAAAGATCGACGGCTTTCAGGCCTTCCTTGTCGGCAGGCGCGCTTGCGTTCCAGAAGCGGCGGACGCGATCGACATTCTCGGCCTCAAAGCCCATGTGGGCCGCGAGCTGGTTGGCGAGCCCGCCGACCTCGCGTCCGCCCATGGCGTTGGGCTGCCCGGTCAGCGAGAACGGCCCCATGCCCGGGCGGCCGATGCGGTTTGTAGCCAGGTGGCAGTTGATGATGGCGTCGACCTTGTCGGTGCCTTGCGCCGACTGGTTCACGCCTTGCGAGAAGAGCGTCACCACCTTCTCGGTAGTGCTGAACCAGTCGAAGAACGTGGCGACATCGGCGCGGCGCGACGCCGCAGCTGCGGGCGACGGCGTCGATGTCGGGAGCGATGTGGCGCGCGCGCGCCAGCGCTTCGGAGAAGCCCTCGGTATGGTCGCGGACGAAGGCCCGGTCGAGCGCGTCGCGCTCGGCAAGATGCGCGAGCAATCCGCAAAAGAGCACGCTGTCGGATCCCGGCGCGATTTGCAGGACGAGATCGGCATCCTCGGCCGTTGCGGTGCGTCGCGGATCGATGACGACGATGCGCGCGCCGCGACTCGCGCCGGTTGCGCACCATGCGCTGGTGCAGGACCGGATGGCACCAGGCCGCATTCGAGCCGACGAGCACCATGAGATCGGCTGAGTCGAGATCGTCATAGCAGCCCGGAACGGTATCGGAGCCGAACGCGCGCTTGTGCCCGGCGACGCTCGAGGCCATGCACAGCCGCGAGTTGGTATCGATGTTGGCCGAGCCGATGAAGCCCTTCATCAGCTTGTTGGCGACGTAATAATCCTCGGTCAGCATCTGGCCCGAAACATAGAAGGCGACCGCGTCGGGGCCGTGCCGGTCGATCGTTGCGCGAAAACCGGCGGCGACTTGTTCGAGCGCTGCGTCCCACGTCGCGCGTACCAACTCGCCGTCGTCGCCCCGCAGCATCGGATGCAGCAGGCGTCCGTCGAAGCCCAGCGTCTCGGCCAAGCGCTGAGCCCTTCGAGCACAGCCGGCCGAAGTTCGCCGGATGCTCGGGGTCGCCCTCGATGTGCGTCCCGCGGTGCCCGTCGGGGCTCGCCAGCACGCCGCAGCCGACGCCGCAGTAGGGGCAGGTCGTGCGAACGGGGGCGCCCGGGCTTTCCATCAAGCGATCCTCAATAGACATCGGTCTGATAGCGGCCGGCCTTTTTCAGGCCCTCGACATAGCTTTTGGCGTCGGCGGGCGAAGACGTTGCCGCAGCCGGCGACGACCTCGATGAGCGCCGTCTCGACGTCTTTCGCCATCCGCTGCGCGTCGCCGCAGACATAGACGTGCGCGCCGCGCTCGCAGCCACGCATGAAGCTCCGCCGCTTCCTCGCGCATCTTGTTCTGCACGTAGACCTTCTTGTCGCCGTCGCGCGACCAGGCGAGCGACAGCCGCGTGAGCGTGCCGGCCTGCTGCAGCTCGGCAAGCTCCGCCTCGTAGAAAAAATCGGTCGCGCGGCGCTGGTGCCCGAAGAAGAGCCAGCAGGGGCCGGGCGCGTTTGTCGCGCGGCGCTCCTGCAAAAAGGCGCGGAACGGCGCGATGCCCGTGCCGGGGCCGACCATGACAATTGGCGTTACGGGATCGTGCGGCAGCGCAAAGCCGTGCGCCTTCTGCACGTACACCTTGAGCTCGGCCCCTGGGCGCGATGCGGCCGTCGAGGAACGTCGAGGCGACGCCCTCGCGCAGGCGCCGGGCCTGCGTGTAGCGCACGGCATCGACGGTGAGACAGACGCGCCCCGGCTCGGCCTTGGGCGAGGATGAGATCGAATAGAGGCGCGGCTGCAGCGGCTCGAGCGACTCAACGAGCGCCTCCGGGTCGGGATGGATGCCGGGAAACTTCTCGAGTGCGCCGAGCACATCGAGCGTTTCGGCGTCGCCGTCGGGGTCGCCGCCCTTGGCCAGCGCGCGCGCCTTTTGCTTGCGCTCGCCGCCGGTGAGGTAGGAGATGAGCGTGAACAACGAGTCCGGCGCCGGCGACAGCGACATGTCCTCGATCAGCACGTCGCGCAGTGGCTTGTCCGCGATGGGAAAGTCCGGCGGAACCTTGATCGCCGCGATGATCTGATCGACGAGGGCGGGTGCGTTCTTGGCGTAGACGCCGAGGCTGTCGCCGACCTCGTAGTCGAGCCCGCTCTCCGAAAGGTCGATCACGATGTGGTTGGTGACCTTTTCGGAGCCCGTCGCGTTGAGCCGGTGCTTGCCGACGAATGTCGCGCTGACCGGGTGCTCGCGGGCTGTGGCCGGGGCGCGCGTCGTCGGACTTCGGGCGGCTTTGCCGCCTCCTTGGCCGCCTGCTCGTCGGGATCGAGCACGCCGCCGCCCATCTCCTCCACGAGCGACTTCAGCATGCGCGCCGTCGCCTTGCCGCCCGGCACGCACAAATTGAGGCGCGGCTCGGCCTGCTGGACGATGGCGTTGGAGTAGTCCTCGCAGTTATATCCGCACTGTCCGCAGTCCTGCTGCGCCATCGCCGCCATCATGCGCCGCCGCAGCGGGCGCCCGTCGGCGAGCTGCATGCGCTCCTCGAGCGGCATGGCGGGATCGTGCCATGGCGCTGCGCCGTCATCGCCGTCGGCGAGCGCACCTTCTTGCATCCCGGCGTGCAGGGGCACGGCGCCTGGAGGTGCCGGCGTGGCGCCGGGATCGAGCGACATCAGGCCCGCGAAGAAGCCGTTGAGCCAGGCGCGCTGCTCGGCACTGAAGGGCGCGGTCTCGGGGATCAGCGGCGTTGCGGGAGGCGGGGTCTGCATCGTCATGCCGTCTGCTCCTCGCACAAGGCGGCTCAAGGCCTCGGTCTCATGGCGATTGGCGAAGGCAAAGAAGAGCTCGGTCTCGCTGGCGCGGTTCGCGAGATAGGCGCGCAGCAGCTGCTCGACCTTCTGCGCGGGCAATCCTCCTTCTTGACGTCGCGGAACAGCTCGCGGCCGATCTGCGCGTTCGCTCCCGTGCCGCCGCCGACGACGATGTGGTAGCCCTCGACGGTGTCGCCGTCCTCGTTGACCGGCACTTGCGCGGCGATGAGGCCGATGTCGCCGATGTAGTGCTGCGCGCAGCTAGTGGTGGCAGCCGGTCAGATGGATGTTGACCGGCTGGTCGAGCTCGAGCCGGCTCTCGATGTGGCTGCGCGATCGCTTCGGCCGTGCCCTTGGTGTCGGCGGCGGCAAACTTGCAGCCCGTGTTGCCGGTGCAGGCGACGAGGCCGGCGCGGATCGACGTGGCCTTGGCCGACAGGCCCATCTCTGCGATGCGCTCGCAGCGCCTCCGCGACATTGGCGTCGGAGACGCCGGAGACGAGCAGGTTCTGCCACACGGTAAGGCGGATATCGCCGTCGCCGAGGTCGCGCGCGAGCGCGGCGAGGCTTGCGCATCTGCGCGACAGTGAGCTTGCCGACCGGCAGCACCAGGCCGATCCAGTTGAGGCCCGCCTGCTTCTGCGCGTGCACGCCGAGGTGGGCGAGCCGGTCGGCCGCAGGACGCGGCTTCACGTGGCTTGGCGTCGACGCGCGCCAGGGCTTTGCGCCGAGCTTGTCCTCCACGGCGGCGAGAAACTTATCGAGGCCCCACGCGTCGAGCACGTACTTGAGCCGCGCCTTGTTGCGGTTGGTGCGGTCGCCGTTGTCGATGAACACGCGCACGATGGCGTCGGCGACGCGCGTCGCCTCCTCGGGCTTCAGGACGACGCCGGTATCGCGCGCGATGTCCTTGTGGCCGGTGATGCCGCCGAGCACGAGGCGGAAGTAGACCCCGGCGGGCACGCCCGCGCCCTCCGTGACCTCGACCGCCTGGAAGCCGATGTCGTTCGTTTCCTCCAGCACGGCAACGCGCCCCGCGCCGTCGAAGGCGACGTTGAACTTGCGCGGCAGGCCGGTGAGCGAGCGGTCGTTCAGGATGTGGAAGTGCCACGCGCGCGCGAAGGGGCGCGTATCGAGCAGCTCCTGGGGATCGATGCCGGCCGTCGGCGTGCCGGTGACGTTGCGGATGTTGTCGGCGCCCGAGCCGCGCGAGCAGAGGCCCAGATCCTGGATCGCCTCGATGACGTTGACCGCGTTCTCGGCCCCGATCTCGCGGATCTGCAGGTTGGCGCGCGTCGTCACGTGCGCGTAGCCGCCGGCCCAGGTCTCGGTGATGGTGGCAAGCCCGTCGAGCTGCGCCGACGTCATGATGCCGTTGGGGATGCGCAGGCGGCACATGTAGCTGTTCTGCGCCGGCGCGACATAGAACAGGCCGTAGTAGCGCCAGCGGAAATTGTCGGGCGGCTTGGGGAACTCGCGCGTGATCGGCCTGGTCTTTGAGCCGCGCGTACGCATCGAAGGGATGCTCCTCGCGCTTCCACTTCTCTGGATCGCAGAGCTTCTTGCCGGCTGCTTCCGTCGCCGCCTGCGCCTTGAGATGGGCCGCATCCGGCCCGACCGGCTCGGCTGCGGCGCCGTCGCCCTCGCCGAGGCGCTTCAGGCCCTGCGCCGTGCGCCGCGCCTGCACCCCGGAGACGAGCCCTTCGAGGTAGCGCTTCTGCTCGCCGGAGAACTCTTCCGCCTTGGGTGATCTTCCGTCTTTGTGTCAGACGCGCTCATGCCGCCTCCGCCTGCAGCGCCGCGCCGGCGTCCGCCGCGCAGAACGCGCGGCCGAATACGAGCCCTTCGCGCATGGCCGAGACGGGCGCTTGCCGAGCGGATGAGATCGAGATACCAGAGCGCGTCCGCCGTATCGCCGAGCAGCACCGCGCCGGCGAGGCGTCCGTCCTTGAGGACGAGCTTGCGGTAGACGCCGTGCTCGGCATCGGTCAGCAGAATCGGCTCGGTGCCGGGCGAGCCCATGAAATCGCCGGCCGAGAACACGGAGACGCCGGACACCTTCAGGTTGGTGGCGAGCAGCGAGCCTGCGTAGCTCGCGGCCTCTCCGGCAAGGTGGCCCGCAAGCACGCGCGCCTGCTCGTAGGCGGGCTCCACCAGACCGTAGCAGATGCCGCGATGCTCGGCGCACTCGCCGATCGCGTAGACGCCGGGAGCGCTCGTCTGCATCTGGTCGTCGACGACGATGCCGCGGTTGACGCCGATGTCGGCGAGGCGGGCGAGGCCGGCGCGCGGACGGATGCCGGCCGCCATGACGACGAGGTCGCAGTCGAGCACCCGGCCGTCCGCCAGACGCAGGCCGCCGACCTTGCGGCGTCCCTGCACGGCGACGCTTTCAGCATTGAGCAGCACGCCGATCCCCATCGCCTCGAGCGCCGCCTTCAGCATCGCGGCGGAGCGCGCATCGAGCTGGCGCTCCATCAGCCGGTCCATGAGGTGCACGACCGTAACGTCGGCTCCCGCCTTCTTGAGCCCGTAGGCGGCCTCGAGCCCCAGCAGTCCGCCGCCGATGACGACGGCGCGCATCTTTCCGTTCGCGCGCGCCAGCATGGCGGCGACGTCGGCGCGCGTGCGAAACGTCAGCACGCCCGGCAGATCGGCGCCGGGCAGCGGCAGCCGGATCGGCTCCGAGCCCGTCGCCAGCACGAGCTTCGCATAGGCGAGCTGCGCACCCCCGCGCAGGCGCACGACGTTGCGGCGCAGGTCGATGCTGGCCGCCGGCCGGCCGCTGATGATGCTCGACGCGGCGCGCCTCCCACCACGCCTGCGGTTTGAGCTCGAGGTCGCGGTCCTCGATCTCGCGCGCGAGCAGCGACGACAGAAGCACGCGGTTGTAGGCGAGCGACGGCTCCTCGCCGACGACCGTGATGGCGTAGCGGCCGGGCGCCGACTGGGTCAGCTCGTCGACGAGCCGCGCCGCCGCCATGCCGTTGCCGACGATGACGAGAGCGTTCGCTCATGCGGCGGCCTCCAGCGACTTGGCGCCCTCGGCCTTGCTGACGGCGCCGTGCTCGAACTCGTCGAGGAAGCCCAAGATCGCCTCGCGGTACTCGTAGTAGCGCGGGTGCGCGAGCAGCAGCCTGGCGCGTGCGCGGCCGCGGGATGTCGATTTCGACGATGCGGCCGACGCGCGCGTTGGGACCGTTGGTCATCATCACCACGCGGTCGGCGAGAAGGATCGCCTCGTCGACGTCGTGGGTGACGCAGACGGCGGTGACGGACGTGCGCGTCCACACCTCCATCAAGCACCTCCTGCAGCGCCCAGCGCGTGAGGCTGTCGAGCATGCCGAACGGCTCGTCGAGCAGCAGCAGCTTGGGCGACAGCGCGAACGCGCGCGCGAGACCGACGCGCTGCTTCATGCCGTTCGAGAGCTCGGCGGCATACTTCGTCATGGCGTCGCCGAGGCCGACGCGGTTCAGATAGTAGTGCACCACGTCCTGGCGCTCGGCGCGCGTCGCGTCGCGATAGACGCGGTCGACGCCGAGCGCGACGTTCTGCTCCGCCGTCAGCCACGGCACCAGCGAGGGCGCCTGGAAGACGACGGCGCGGTCGGGGCCCGCATCGTGCACCTCGCGATCGTCGAGGAAGATGCCGCCCGCGGAGACGTTCTGCAGGCCGGCGGCCATGGACAGCACCGTCGACTTGCCGCAGCCCGAATGGCCGATCAGCGAGACGAACTCGCCCTTGCGCATCTTCAGATCGAAGCCGTCGACCACGGTCAGCGGGCCGTTCGGCGTGGGATACGTCTTGGAGATCTGGCTGAAGTCGAGATAGCGGTCCTCGCGTCTCGCCTCGGCGGCGGCCTTCGCGTAGGCCGCGGGCAGCTTGCCTTCCTTGGCGAAGAACGGCACGCACGTTGGGCAGCAGCCACGCCGCTCGTCGCTTGCCGCCTTGCGCAGCTCGCCCGCTTCCATCAGGTAGCGGGTGATGTCGCCGCGCAGCCGGTGATAGGTCGCGTCGTGGTTGAGCGCGACGCGGTTGCGCGGCCGCGCGAGCTCGACCCGGTAGCTGCGGCCCCAGCGTTCCGTCCGGATTGAGCGGCACGATGCGGTCGGCAAGCAGGATCGCCTCGTCGACGTCGTTGGTGATCGAGCACCATCGTCGCGTTGGTCTCGGCGCGGATCTCGGCGAACTCGTCCTGCAGCTTGGCGCGCGTCAGCGCGTCGAGCGCCGACAACGGCTCGTCGAGCAGAAGGACCTCGGGCTGCATGGCGAGCGCGCGCGCGACCGAGACGCGCTGGCGCATGCCGCCCGACAGCTCGGCCGGCCGGCGCTCGCTGGCGTGCGTCAGGCCGACCATGCGCATGTACTTGTCCGTCAGCGCTCTCCGTTCGCGCCTTGAGGCGCGCTTGGAATGCACGGCATTGACGGCGAGCGCGATGTTCTCCCGCACCGTGAGCCACGGCATCAGCGCGTAGCTCTGGAACACGACGCCGCGCTCAGGTCCCGGCCCGGTGACGCGCTTGCCCTTGAACAGCACCTCGCCCTTGTCCGGCTTGCGCAAGCCCGCGAGCAGCGAGATCAGCGTCGTCTTGCCGGTGCCCGAGAAGCCGAGGACGGCGAGCAACTCGCCCTCCTCGACGCCGAGGTCGATGCCCTTCAGCACCTCGGTGCGCGCCTGCGCCGAGCCGTAGCCCGCCCACACGCCTTTGAGTTCGAGAACTGCCATGCAATGTCTCCTCTAGCGCGCCGGGCCGTGGGTGACGGCGGCCTGCAGGGCCACCATCACGCGGTCCAAGAGGAAGCCGATGACGCCGATGGTCAGCACCGCGACCATGATGCGCGCGAGCGAATTGGAGGAGCCGTTCTGGAACTCGTCCCAGACGAACTTTCCAAGGCCCGGGTTCTGCGCCAGCATCTCGGCGGCGATCAGCACCATCCAGCCGACGCCCAGCGACAGACGCAGGCCGGTGAAGATGTAGGGCAGCGCCGAAGGCAGCACGACCTTGAAGACCTTGGTGGTCCACGACAGCTTCAAGACGCGCCCGACGTTGACGAGGTCGCGGTCGATGGAGCCGACGCCGACGGCGGTGTTGATCAGCGTCGGCCACAGCGAGCACAGCGTCACCGTGACGGCCGAGGTGACGAAGCTCTTGGGCATGCCCGGCTGCTCGTTGATGTAGACCGCGGACACGATCATGGTGACGATCGGCAGCCAGGCGAGCGGCGAGACCGGCTTGAAGATCTGGATGATGGGATTGAGCGCGGCGTTGAAGGTGCCCGACAGCCCGCACAGGACGCCGAGCGGAATGGCGATGAGGCTCGCCAGCAGGAAGCCGGTGAACACGGTCTTGAGCGAGGTCAGGATCTGGTCGAGGAAGGTCGGCCGCCCGATATAGGTGCGCCACTTGACCTCGGCATTGGGGTCCTTGGCGACCGCTTCGGCATTGCGCTGTCTCCTGGCGCTCGTAAAAGGCCGCCTCCTTGCCGCGCTCGGCGACGTGGTCGGCCCACAGCACGTCGACCTGCTCCAGCACCTGCGCCGGGCCCGGGTACGGCGCCGAGCGAGGTGACGACGCGCGGCGCCAGCACCGCCCAGGCCCACAGGAAGACAGGCGATGGCGATGCAGGGGCACGAGCAGGCCGTGCCAGATCTCCTTCAGCTGCTGCAGCGGCCGGTCGCCGACGCAGAGGCGAACGAGCGGCACGACCCAGCCAAGGCCCAAGCGGCCCGATCGTCGCGCTCGAGCCGCTCGAGCGCCGGTGCGAGGCGCTCCTTCAGCGGCGGCACCGGCAGGGCGCGCGGTGTCGTCAATGGTTGCCATTGTCGAAAGTCCTTGTGCTTGAGACTGCGCGCTGAGGGCGCCCGGCGGCGCCTCAGTTGCCGACGACCTGGTTGCCGGCCACCGTCTGCTTGTCCTTGAGGCCGATGGGGAACTTCGACAGGTAATCGTTCGGCTTGCGGCCGTCGTACTCGATGCCGTCGATGAACTCCGCCGTCGGCGGCTTGAAGCCGTCGGTGCCGAAGGGGAAGTCCTCGCGTCTTGGCCTTGCCTTCGGCGATCAGCGCTTCGGCCGCCTGCATGTAGATGTCGGGCCGGTAGACCTTCTTGGCGGCGTCGATGTACCAGGCATCGGGCTTGGCCTCGCGCGATCTGCCCCCAGCGGCGCATCTGCGTCAGGTACCAGATGGCGTCCGAGTAGTAGGGGTAGGTGGCGAAGTGCTTGAAGAAGACGTTGAACTCGGGCGCCGGCACGCTTGTCGCCCTTCTCGTACTCGAACGAGCCCGTCATCGAGTTTGCGATCACCTTCTCGTCGGCACCGACGTAGCTCGACTGCGACAGGATCTTCACGGCCTCGGCGCGGTTTGCCGGATCGTCGAGCCACATGCCGGCGCGGATCAGCGCCTTGACGACGGCGAGATGCGTGTTGGGGTTCTGCTCGGCCCACTTGGCGGTGACGCCGAACACCTTCTCCGGGATTGTAGCTTCCAGATCTCGTCGTCGGTGACGACGGGTACGCCGATGCCCTTGAACACGGCCGCCTGGTTCCACGGCTCGCCGACGCAGTAGCCGAGGATGGTGCCGGCCTCGAGCGTCGAGGGCATCTGCGGCGGCGGCGTCACCGAGATCAGCACGTCGGCCTGGATCTGGCCCGCCGTGTTGTCGGGTGAATAGAAGCCGGGGCGGATGCCGCCGGCGGCGAGCCAGTAGCGCAGCTCGTAGTTGTGGGTCGAGACCGGGAACACCATGCCCATGTTGAAGGGCTTGCCGTCGGCCCGGTAGCGATCGACGACGGGCTTCAGCGCGGCAGCCGAGATCGGATGCTTCGGCTTGCCGTCGGGGCCCATCTCGATGTGCTTCTTCATCTCGGCGAAGACGTCGTTCGACACCGTGATGGCGTTGCCGTTGAGGTCCATCGAGAACGCGGTGATGACGTCGGCCTTGGTGCCATAGCCGATGGTGGCGCCGAGCGGCTGGCCGGCGAGCATGTGCGCGCCGTCGAGCTCGCCGGTGATGACGCGGTCGAGCAGCACCTTCCAGTTGGCCTGCGCCTCGAGCTCGACCTGCAGACCCTCGTCCTCGAAGAAGAACTTCTCCTTGGCGATGGCGAGCGGCGCCATGTCGGTGAGCTTGATGAAGCCGAATTTGAGCTGGTCCTTCTCGAGCTTTGCCGCTTGCGCCGGCGCGCCCATGAAGGAGGCGAGCGCACAGACGCCGCCCAGCAGCCCGACCGCCAGTTTCGCGGCCGCGGTTTGCGCCGCGCGTCGGCGCGCGGATCGTCCCCACCTAACTTGCCAACGTCGTCATGCTGATCTCCCCTGGCCGCGCCGCGATGGGCGCGCAAAAACGAAAAAAGCGCTGCGTCGAGAAACCGATCGCCGTGTGCGATCGATCTTCGAGGCAGCGCTGCCCAGCGGCTCGCCATTGAGCCGCATCTGAATTCCGGAAGAGTCGTTTCCCCCGATCCAACGTCTACATATCAAGTATTGTGCCAGGTCCGACGGCTGGCATTTCTGCTGATAATTCAGCTATTTATGAAAAACTGCCCGATCCGGCGGCGAGCGGCGGATTTGCGCAATCATTGTGCAATGCACACGCCGTCTGCCGATTCGTAGCGGCAGCCGCCTGCGTCGAACTTGCTCACCCGTTGCGTGCGGCGAAGGCATCGAGGTCGGCGGCGGCGGCGCGGATGCGGAAGCCCCTTCAGGTAGCTCATCGCGGCGCGCGGATCGAAGCTGCCTTCGCCGAAGAACGATGCCGTGGCGCCCGGCATGTCTGCGGCCGCACCCTCAGGCTTGTAGTCGCTTTCCGGCAGCTTCGATGCCGAGGCTCGGCGACGGCTGCGCGATAGAGATCGGGACGGTAGACGCGGTCGGCGAGCGCCAGGATGTCGAAGGGCTCGCGCGCCTGCCCCCAGCGGATCATCTGCGTGATGATCCACACCGCGTGCGAGCGCCAGGGGAAGTTGGCATCGTTGCGATGAAAGACGACGGCGTCCGGGTCGGCAATGTCGGCCTGCCCGCCCGCCGCGCTGCAGGTGTCCCGTGAGCGGCTTCAGCAGGACCTCCTCGGGCACGCCGACGTATTCGGGCCGGGCGAGGATTGCTGCGGCCTCGCGCCGGTTCTCCGGCTCGTCGAGCCACTGGCCGGCAAGCGTGAGGGCGCGCATGACATCGGCGAGCAGCGCGCCGTTCGCACTCGGCCCAGTCCTCGCGCACGCCCAGCACCTTTTCCGGGCTCATGCGGCCACAGCTCGTTCTTGGTGGCGATGATGACGCCATGGCCGTCGGCGACGGCCACGCTGTTCCACGGCTGGCCGACGCAGAAGCCGTCGACGCGCCCCGCCTTCAGGGAGTCCGCCAGCAGCGGCGGCGGGACGACGATAAGGTTCACGTCGTTGTCGGGATCGATCCCGGCGGACGCGAGCCAGAAGCGCAAATCGTAGTTGTGGCAGGAGAACGGGTAGACCATGCCCAACGTCAGCGGCTCGCGGCCCTTGCGCGCCGCGCCGGCGCACCACCTCGGCCAAGGCCCGCGCCGCCGCCATGCCGCCCGCATGCGTCGCCGCGGCGTCGGCCGCGCACATCTCCTCATAGAGCGGCTGTGACACGGTGATCGCGTTGCCGTTGAGGCTGAGCGACATCGGCGCGATCACCGGCTCGGTCGCGCGCCCCAGTCCCAGCGTCGCGGCGATCGGCATGGGCGCCAGCATGTGCGCGCAATCGAACGCGCCGATGTCGAGCTTGTCGCGGATGTTGGCCCAGGACACCTCGCGGTGGAGGTGGAGCGAAAGTCCGAACGCCGGTCGAAGCCCCGCTCCTTGGCGATGACGAGCGGCGCGCAGTCGAGCAGCGGAATGAAGCCCGCCTGCACCACGCGCCCGCCGGTGCTCTCGTGGTTTCGGCTCGTGCATGGTCTTCGCCTAGTCCTTCAGAAGATCGAACGTGCTGATGAGGCCCTCGGCGATCTCGGCGAGGCGCTTGCCCTGGCCCATGGCCGTCTTGCGCAGCAGCGCATAGGCCGCCTCCTCGTCGAGGCCGCGGCTCTTCATGAGGATGCCCTTCGCCTTCTCGATCACCTTGCGGTCTTTGAGCGCGCTCTTCGTCTCCTCGAGCTCGGTGCGCAAGCCGGTCGAAGGCGCGGAAGCGCGACACCGTCATCTCGAGGATGGGCCTTGACGCGCTCCTTCTTGAGCCCGTCGACGATGTAGGCGCGAGACGCCGGCGTCGATCGCCGCCTCGATCGTCGCCTTGTCGCTCTTCTCGACGAACATCGCGATGGGGCGGCGCACCGCGCGGCTGACCTGGAACATCTGCTCCAGGACGTCGCGGCTCGGGTTCTCCAGATCGATGAGGATGACGTCGGGATCGAGCGCGTAGATCTGCTGAACGAGCGCCGTCGAGCGTGTCGAGCGTCGTGACATTGGAGAAACCCGCCTCCTTGAGGCCGGCCTCGAGAATGGCCCGGCGGATCGGGGTCTCGTCGATGACGAGGATCTTCAGCGTCGTGTCGGCGCTATCGGATATGGGTTTGGACAATGCGGAGCTCGGTCAATTGTGCAGCGCACAATATTGGCCCGAGACGGCTTCGACCGCAAGCAGGCGCTTGAAGTGAGACCTAGAGAGCCTGACCGGCAGCCCAGCCGCTGGCCCAAGCCCATTGAAAATTGTAGCCGCCAAGCCAGCCCGTCACATCCACCGCTTCGCCGATCGCGTAGAGCCCGCTCACGTGCTTGGCTTGCATGGTCTGCGACGACAGCTCATCGGTGCTGATCCCTCCGGCCGTGACCTCGGCTTTGGCAAAGCCTTCTGTCCCGCTGGGGCGAAAGCGCCAATCGGAAAGCCGCCGCTCGAGCGCCTTCAAGTATCCGGTCGGGACTGTTTGCGAGCTCTCCGGCGAGCCCTATGCGCTCATCCAGAACGTCGGCAAGACGCGCAGGCAACGCATGAGCCAGCACCGAGCGCAGCGCGGAACGGGGGTGGGTGCGTTTTGCCGCGACGAGCGAGCGCCCCCGGGCGAGGGAAGGAAGTCGATCCCGATCTCCTCACCGGGCGTCCAGTACGAGGAAATCTGCAGGATGGCCGGGCCGGAAAGACCCCTGTGCGTGAACAGCGCCGCTTCGCGAAATTCGACGTCGCCGCAGCGCGCGATGACATCGGTCGAGACGCCCGACAGCGACTGGAACAGTGCCTCGTCCTTGCCAAGCGTCAGCGGCACGAGCGCCGGTCTCGGTTCGACGATCGCGAGCCCGAACCTGCGGGCAAGATCGTAGGCAAACCCGGTCGCGCCCATTTTCGGTATGGACGGGCCACCGGTAGCGATCACGAGTGCCGGCGCGGTCGCCACCTCATCGCCGCAGCGGACCCGGTACATCCCATCGGCGTGCTCCAGCTCGCTCACACCGTGCCCGAGCCTCAGCTCGACGTGACCCTTGGCGCATTCCTCGCGCAGCATGGCGACGATCTGCTTGGCCGAGCCGTCGCAAAAAAGCTGACCCAGCGTCTTTTCGTGCCAGGCGATGTGATGGCGCTCGACCAGCGCGATAAAATCTTCGGGGCGAAAGCGGCGCAGAGCCGACTTGGCGAAGTGCGGATTGGCGGAGAGGAATCGCTCGGGCGACGGTGTGCAGATTGGTAAAATTGCAGCGTCCGCCCCCCGAGATGAGGATCTTCTTTCCCGGCTCCCCGGCGTGGTCGATCAGCAGGACCGTGCGTCCGCGCTGGCCCGCCGTGAACGCGCACATCATCCCCGCCCCGCCGGCGCCGAGGATGATTGCGTCGTAGCGGCTGGATGCTGTCTTGCTCACGAAACCGCTGCGACCTAATCGTTGGGCCGAAATTGCCTCAATGTTCTTGGGAGCAGCTACGGCAAACCCGCACTGCCGTCTACGGAAACCGCGCCGGCGACTGCGATCCGATCGCAGCGCGTGCGCGAATCGCGGCATAGCTTCGTTCTGAAACGGAGGGGCGGAATGAGGCGCGTCGGACTCGCAGCCATTCATTCAATCGGACTGGCACTATCGACATTCTCGACTGCCGCGGTGGCGCAGGACGCAACCCAGTTCGACTGGCGCGGCTTCTACGCCGGACTTCATGCCGGCGGCGCCTTGGGCCTCATCGATGTCGGCGATCCGTTCGGGCCCTCGATCTTCGGCGATACCGTGCGCACGCCGGGCATGCTGGCGGGCGGCCAGGCCGGCTACAACTGGCAGTCCGGATCGACGGTTCTGGGGCTCGAGGCCGACGCAAGTTGGGCCGACATGGATGGCACCAACACGTGCTTTGCCTTTTCCGGCTTCTACGTGAGCTCCAACTGTCGCACGCAGCATCGACGCGCTCGGGACCTTGACCGGTCGCCTCGGCTGGGCGCTTCCGTTCGACGCGCGCACGCTTCTCTACGGCAAGGCCGGCCTCGCCTGGGAGCAGAGCACGATCGAAGCGATCGTCAACGGCGACATGGGCTTTCCGCGAACGAGCGCCAGCGCGATACGCTTCGGCTGGACACTCGGCGGCGGCATCGAGCGCGCGATCTCGGCGCACTGGTCGCTCAAGGCCGAGTACGATTTTCTCGCCTTCGACGGGGCGGATGTCGGCGTTCCGGCGAGTGGGTTCCAGGCTGTCCCCGACGCCATCGGGACGCTCGTCAACACGCCGGCTACGACGACGGGTGTCTCGCAGGACGTGCATCAGTTCAAGGTCGGCGTGAACTACAGGATCGACGCCGATGCACGCCCCTGGGGTGAGATCAACGCGTGGGGCGATCCGACGCCGGCCACATCCGGCACCGAAATCACCGGCGGCGTGCGCTACGTGCATGGCTGGGGCAAGTTCCACAAGGACCTCGGCTGCGCAAACCCTGGCCTCGCTCGCCTCGCGGCTGAGCTACACCGGGCTGTCGACCGACGGGGCGGAGCTCTACGGCCGCGCCGATACCTCGTTCAATCTCATGGCCAAGGGCATCATCGGCACGGGCAGCCACGATGGTGGCACGATCAACGACGAGGACTGGGGGCTGCCCTTCGCGGTGTTCGTTCCCTACTCCAATACCATCTCCGACGTCGACAACTCCATCCGCTACGGCATCATCGATGTCGGCTACGACTGGTGGCGGGGACCGGGCTACAAGGTCACGCCGTTCGTCGGCTACGCTCTTTTCAGGCAGACGATGGACGACGTCGGCTGCGTGCAGATCGCCAACCCGAACTCCGACTGCGTGCCGCCCATTCCGACGAGCGTGCTCGGCCTCACCGAGACCGACAAGTGGCAAGCGCTGCGCTTGGGTATCGCTGCCGATATGCCGCTCGCCCCGCGTCTCAGCTTGAGCGCGGAAGCGGCCTACCTGCCCTACGTGAGCTTCACCGGCACCGACAACCACGTCCTGAGATCACTTCTGTCGCCTGAGGACGGCGACGGCATCGGCGTGCAACTCGAGGCGATGCTGTCCTACGCGATCACCGACGTGCTGAGCGTCGGCGTGGGCGCCCGCTACTGGTCGATGTGGACGACGAGCGGCAACGTGAATTTCGGTGGCACCGGGATCATCGTTCCCATGCGCTATGCCGCCGAGCAGGCCGCCGTTCTCGTGCAGGGTGCCTACACGTTCGACAGTTCAAGATGAGCTCGGATATTTGACCGCGCCTCAGCCGCTGGCTTTGCGCACGGCGTCGGATGAATTGATCGCGGGATCGAAAAACGCGAGCGCGGAGCCCTCGTTGAGCTTCGCCCGGTACATGGCGCGATCGGCATTGCGCAAGATCGCCTCCCCCGTCACGCCATCCTCGGGACACACGACCGCACCGATGGCGGCGCCCAGCTCATGGAAATGCCCGTCAGCGGATATGCCGTGCTTCAGCGCCGTAACGAAGCGCGCGCCCACCGCCGACGCGCCGGTGCGGTCGACATCGTAGGAAAGCACGGCAAACTCGTCTCCGCCGAGCCGCGCCAGCAGATCGCTCGGGCGGGTGACGCGGCGGAAACGCTCGGCGACAACCTGCAGCACGTGATCGCCGACGCAGTGGCCGTAAAGATCGTTGACGCGCTTGAAGCCGTTGAGGTCCAGGAGGAAGACAGCGCAACTGCGGCAGTCCGGCCCGAAGTCCGCGGTCGCGCTATCGAGTGCTGCCAGCAGCGCGCGGCGATTGGGCAGCTGCGTCAGCGGATCCTGCAGCGCAAGCTCACGCAGCTCGCTCATCTCGCTTTCGAGCCGGGTCTGATACGAGACGTCGCAGCGCTCCTCGTTTAGGCGGCGGACGACGAACCACCAGATGCACCCTACCGCCATGACGGAGAGAAGCACGGCTTCGGCCGACGAAATTTCGCGTTGGGGATCTGCGAGCTCTTGGAAGAATACGAAGATGTCGTAGCGCCGCGCGATCAGAACGGCGATCGTCATGACAGCCGACAGCGCAACCCCGTCGCGCAGGCTCGACCAGGGATGCTTGGTGATGATCTCGACCAGCGACCGCGGCGCAACGAGTTTCACGACCAAACCCTTCCAATAGCAGCTGAACCGTACCCGGACGGCCTTCAGGAACGGTAAATGCCGCACACGCTGCGGCTTGTCCTGCGCAGGACCATGGGATTTGGCGGATTGGCTTAGTGCGGATCGGCTCAGTGCGCCGCCACCGGGCGCCAGCCGGCGGCCAAGGCTTCCGCTTCCGAGCAGAACCAGCGCTCGCCCCTCGCCGCCTCCACCTTGACCCGGCCGTACCAGGGGCTCCAGGGCATGTGGTAGATGCGGCCGTTGCCCGTCACGTTGCCCTTGATGGCGCAACCGCGCGGCGCTTCCTCCGCCGCTCCCGTCCACCGCTTCTCGCGATAGACCCAGGCAGGCTCCGCGCTGCCTTGCCAGACGCCGAGGCGTTGCGCGCGCGCCTCAGCCTCCTCCGGCACGTAGCTTTGCGAATACTTCACGAACGCCCAGGCCAGTCCCTCGCGCACCATCAAGGCGTTCACGTCCTCGCCGCCCACGAAGCAGACGCCGAGCATGCGACCGTATTTGTCGGTCCCGCGGTTTTCGCAGCTGAGCTCGCGGCCCGCGACGAGCTTCTGCAGCGCTCTGGCGGAAGCCTTGCCGCAGTCCCAGGTGCCGAACAAGCGGCGACCGCACGTCTGGCCGGTTTCGGGCGCGTCGATGCCCTCCAGTCGAACCCGCCTCCCGTCGATGTCGAGGGTGTCCCCATCGATGACGCGCGCGGGGCCCGAGAGTGTGGCGTGCGCCGACGTTTTGTCGGCGGGAAGGAGCAGCAGGGCACCCAGGGAGAGACCGCCGGCCAGCGCTGACGCCACGGACCGTCGGAAGAAGCAACGTGTTGTATAAGCTGACATAAACGACATTGTGCCCGAGTTGCGTGGCACAACCTGGGCTGAACTAAGGAATGACGATGCAGCTTGTGGTACGCGGCCTCAGCAGCGCGCGCGCCGAGCACGCGTCAGCGCTGCCTCAGCGCTTCGGGTACGCGCAGGCTGTCCATGTTCTCAGCAGAGATTTAGGAGGCCGGCGGGTCAGCGCCGGCGGAAGTTGCCCGCGCCGCCCGCACGTTGCGATGGCGGAGGACCGCCCGCGCGCACGTCCTTGTGGCGGAAGTTGATGCGGCCCTTGGTGAGATCGTAGGGCGTCATCTCGATCGTCACGCGGTCGCCGGCGAGGATGCGAATGCGGTTCTTCTTCATGCGGCCAGAGGTATAAGCGATCACCTCGTGTCCGTTGTCGAGCTTGACGCGGCAACGTGCATCAGGAAGCACCTCCGCCACCACGCCCTCGAACTCCAGCATTTCTTCCTTCGCCATCAAGTCTCCGTTTGCAGGACCGCCCGCATGTTGAAGTCAACCTGCTGTGGACGTCCTCATAATGCGAGGGGAGCAGACAGGCTGCTCCCCTGAACAGCGGAAATACTCCGCAGTTCTCATAGAGGGCGCAAATTGACGGCCGCGACCTTACCGTTGCGGCCGGTCTCAGTCTCGTACGCTATCTTCTGACCCTCGCGAAGTGTCGACAGCCCGGCGCGCTCGACGGCGGAGATGTGCACGAAAACGTCGTTACCGCCTTCATCCGGCTGGATGAAGCCGTAGCCTTTCTGGCCGTTGAACCACTTGACAGTGCCGTTTGCCATTCATGCCTCCAAAGCAATAAGGCAATTCCCTCCGACGAATGCCGGAAGCTATCAAATCGCGCGATGGAGACGTCCAGTGTCGGTGCGATGGCGCCGTCGTAGAGTAAACCAAGGCGTGTTCGATCGGCCCTATATGGACCGGGCTAAAGCGAAAGGCAAGGCAGTGGAGGGCCCTCAGGACCCCCTCTGGACCGGCCTCCAGGCCTCGATTTATGACCCCGGAAGTGCCTTAAATTCAGGCGCTTGCGCGCATGGCCCGGCGACACGCCGGTGCGCCGTGAAGCGGCGCCAGGCGCGCGTGATCGCGGCGATTTCACGGCGGGTTGAAGCGGCAAGGCGGAGAGGGCTGCAAGGGGTGAAGGGGCCGCGCAAGGCGGCCCCTCCTTTGGCGTCACCGGTAGATGGTCGCGTAGCCGGAGGCAAATTGCCGGTTCGACCCGCCGCTGTAGCGCTCGCGATAACCGCTGTCGCGCTGCTCGCGATAGCCGCCAGCGCGCTGCTCGCGATAACCACCATCGCGCTGCTCGCGGTAGCCATAATCGCGCCGCTCGCCGCGGTAACGGCGGGAGTTGTCCGAAGCGTAGCGCGGCGATCGGGCCTCGCGACGGCTGGCATGCCTGCTGCCGCCGCCATGCGAGTTGGCGGCGAGCGAGACGAAGTGCGGCCCGATATCGGCGTGGATGTGGCTCATGTCGGAGTAGGTCATGGTGCCACCCGAGTGGTGGTTGGCGATGAGCCACTTGACGATGGCGCCCTTGCGGCCGCCCGCCTCGAAGTCGATGGCATTGCCGCTGGCGTGGCGCGAGACGCGCCCCGAGCCGGCGATCCGCGCGCCGGCCCGATAGCCGGAAATCACGTTGACCGGTCCGAACGCGGTTTCGATCCGCTCGAGCAGCGCGAGCGCCGCGCGCGTCAGGCCCTTGCGGTTTCCGCCTCCGGTGCGGTTGAGGTGTGGCTTTGACTCCGTGCCGCGGCCGAAGTCGGGCGTGGCATTGAGCTCACCGTAGTGGCGTCCGTCGTAACCGAAGTAGGGCTTGGCCTGCGCCGAAGTTGCGAGCAGCGCGAACGCAATGGCGATCGCTGCGGCTGAGAACCGCTTGATCATGATGACTCCTGGATTGTGTTCTTGAACTTGAGCTGGCGAGCGCCGGGTTGTCCCCCTGCGGCGCTCCGATCGCAGCGATGATCAGCTCCGGCGGCCGCGAACAGCCAGCCGCCGAGTGTCACCCACTGCACAGTCCCCGGCGACGTCACTTAGAGCGGGGCGGACGGTTGACCGCCGGCCCCGCCGGGTTGGCCGCTACTTCTCAGGCAAGCGTGGTGGGATTGGGGCACATTAACCAACTGCGACAATGCGCCGTGTGTCGCGTTAGCACCGCGAAAACGCAAGCAAAGCGCCACGCGGGCCGCGCGGCGCTTTGCAATTTCATCGGGATCCGCGACGTCAGCGCAGGTAGGGGCAGATCCGTTCCTCGCCGTAGCGGTTGATGTACGTGCCGGTGCGGGGATCGAAATCGCGGAAGTCCTCGTCGCAGCGCTCCATGTCGCTGGGGCGAGCGCGGCCCTCGCGGACCGCTGCGGCGATCAGCGTGCCGGCGATGATCGCGCCGATGATGCCGACAGCTCCTGGGCCGCGGTGGCGGCCATAACCGCGCCCGCGGCGATCGACGAGCGTGATGCCGCTGTCGGCGCTGAAAGCCGGCTTTGGTAGCGACGCGGCGCTGACCGGCGCGGCGAACGTTGTCGCGACGAGGCTCGCGCAGAGAATAGGTATCAGAATTTTTTTCATGGGCTTCACGTTATGCTCCTTTGGAACCAAGCCAGTCCCGCTGTCCCCGCATGCGGCGTCAACCGGCCCCGAGAGCCGATGCGGCATCTGCAAACAACGCGATGTGGGAGCCTAATCCGTCGATTGCGGCGCGAGCCGGGCGCCGGCCGCTCAAGCGCTCAGCATCAGTTCTCGTCCATCTTGAGCGCGGCGATGAAGGCTTCCTGCGGAATATCGACCTTGCCGAATTGGCGCATCTTCTTCTTGCCGGCCTTCTGTTTCTCCAGAAGCTTGCGCTTCCTCGTGATGTCGCCGCCGTAGCACTTGGCGATCACGTCCTTCCTGAGCGCCTTGATCGTCTCGCGCGCGATGATGCGCCCGCCCAGCGCCGCCTGCACCGGGATCTGGAACATGTGCGGAGGAATGAGCTCCTTCAGCTTCTCGCACATGGTGCGCCCGCGCGCCTCCCCGCGCGAGCGGTGCACGATGATGGAGAGCGCATCGACAGGCTCGGCGTTGACGAGGATCTGCATCTTCACGAGATCGCCCGGCTCGTAGCCGATGATCTTATAGTCGAAGGACGCATAGCCCTTGCTGATCGACTTCAGGCGATCGTAGAAGTCGAAGACCACCTCGTTCAGGGGCAGCTCGTAGACGAGCATGGCTCTGTTGCCGGCATAGGTCAGCTCCTTCTGGCGTCCGCGCCGGTCCTGACACAGCTTCAAGACCGATCCCAGGTATTCGTCCGGCACCAAGATGGTTGCCGAGATCCACGGCTCCTCGATGCGGTCGATGCGCGTGGGGTCGGGCATGTCGGCGGGATTGTGCATCTCGAGCCGCGTCCCGTCCGTCAGATGAATATGATAGATGACGCTCGGCGCGGTCGCGATGAGGTCGAGGCCGAACTCGCGCTCCAGGCGCTCGGTGATGATCTCGAGATGCAAGAGCCCCAGGAAGCCGCAGCGGAAGCCGAGCCCCAGCGCGGCTGAGGTCTCCATCTCGAAGGAAAAGCTCGCATCGTTGAGGCGCAGCCGTCCCATCGCCTCGCGCAGATCGGGGAAGTCGGCGGCATCGACCGGGAACAGTCCGCAGAACACGACGGGCTGCGCCGGCTTGAAGCCCGGCAGGGCCTGAGCCGTCGGCTTGCGCTCGTCGGTGACGGTGTCGCCGACGCGCGTGTCCGCCACCTCCTTGATGGCGGCGGTGAAGAAGCCGACCTCGCCCGGACCCAGCGTGTCGTGCATCTCCTGCTTGGGACGGAACACCCCGACGCGCTCGATCTGGTAGCTGGCGTCGGTCGACATCAGCGTGATCCTCTGGCCCTTGCGCAACACGCCTTCGATGACGCGCACGAGCACGACGACGCCCAGATAGGAATCATACCAGCTGTCGATCAGCAGGGCCTTGAGCGGCATTGCGGCGTCGCCCTTGGGGGGCGGCAGCCGCTTGACGATCGCCTCCAGCACCGCCTCCACATTGAGACCCGTCTTGGCCGAGATCGGGATCGCGTCGGAAGCATCGAGCCCGATCACGTCCTCGATCTGCTGCTTGACGCGGTCGGCATCGGCGGCGGGCAGATCGACCTTGTTGAGGACGGGGAGGATGTCGAGATCGTTGTCGAGCGCCTGGTAGACGTTGGCGAGCGTCTGCGCCTCGACGCCCTGACTCGCATCGACGACGAGGATCGCGCCCTCGCAGGCAGCGAGGCAGCGCGAGACCTCGTAGGCGAAGTCGACGTGGCCCGGCGTGTCCATCAGGTTGAGCTGATAGGTCTTGCCGTCCTTGGCCGTGTAATCGAGGCGCACGGTCTGCGCCTTGATGGTGATGCCGCGCTCGCGCTCGATGTCCATCGAATCGAGCATCTGCTCCTTCATCTCGCGCGCCGTGGCGCCGCCGCACAGCTGGATCAGCCGGTCCGACAGCGTCGATTTTCCGTGGTCGATGTGGGCGATGATGGAGAAGTTGCGAATAAGGGAGGTGTCGGTCATGGCGGCTTGTAGCATCGGCCCCGCTCTCTAGAAAGGGGCGGCCGGCGGGCCGTCCAAGCTGTCGCGGGTTGCGCCCCCAAAGGCCCGGTAAACGGCCATTATCGTTTCTCGAGGAGCGCCTTGGCCTTCTCCAGCGCCATGGCGCTGTCGGCGGCGATCAGAACCCGGTTGCCGCGGAGGAAGCCATAGCGGTGCAGGGCTTCGCGCGGCTGCGCCTGCAGTCCCGACATGATGATGCGGCACCCTTGCTGGCGCGCGGCGAGCGCCAACTGATCGAGCGCATCGATGCCGGTGGAATTGACGAGGGGAACCTCGCGCATGCGCATGATGATGACCTTGGGCCAATCTCCCAGCGCATTCAGCGCAACGTCCAGGCGAGCGGAGGAACCGAAGAACAGCGGCCCGCGAAATTCCATGACGCGCACGCCGTCTGGAAGCGCCTCGCTCATGATTACGGATCGCGGCTGGGAGCCGTCGACGATGTCGTCGACGAGCACCGGCCCGCCCAAATGCACGCCGGGCGTCTCGGCCATTCGATGCATGAACAGCATGGCGGCCATCACCACGCCCACCGCGATAGCGATGCTCAGATCGACGAACACCGTCAACAGCAGTGTTGCCATCAGCACCATGCGGTCGTCCCAGGGCGCACGTGTCAGAAAGCGGGCCACGTGCTGCGGCTCAAACAGCCGCCAGGCCGTAAAAAGGAGCACCGCGGCAAGACACGGGAGCGCCAGAAACGAGGCGAGCGGCGCCAAGAACAGCATGAACAGCAGAATGAACAGCGCGTGCAGAATCCCCGCGACCGGAGTCCTGGCCCCTGCCGCGATGTTGGTGCCCGTGCGCGCGATGACGCCGGTCGCCGGCAAACCGCCAAATAGCGGCGAAGCGAGGTTGGCCGCGCCCTGGGCCACGATCTCCATGTTGGAGCGGTGGCGCGTACCAGCCATGGCATCGGCCGCGACCGCGGACAGCAACGACTCCACGCCGATCAGGAATGCGATCGTAAACGTGGCCGGCAGTACGTTCTTGATCATGCCCCACGAGAGGTCGGGAAGCGCCGGTACCGGCAGCGCATGGGGGATGCCGCCAAAGCGCGAGCCGATCGTCTCTATGTCGGGCCCCAATAGCCACGCGGCACCGGATGCGGCCGCCACGGCGATCAGAAATGCGGGCCAGCGGGGCAGCCAGCGGCGCATCGCAACGATCCCCAGCAGCGTCGAAAGACCGATGAGAAAAGCGCGCACATCGACCGTATGCCGCAGCTCGAAGAGCGCCTCCAGCCTTGCGAAAAACTCATTAGGGACATTCCCCTTGAGTCCGAAAAAATCCCTGATCTGGCCCAGCGCGATGACGACGCCGATGCCGCTCGTGAACCCGAGGACCACCGGCCCGGGGATGTACTTGATGTAGGTGCCGAACTGCAGCAGGCCCGGCGACGACGAGAATACCGCCGGCAAGAAAGGTCGCCGTCATCAGGCCCTGAGGCCCGTACTGGGCGCCAACCGCGGCAACAACCACGATGAAGGCTGCAGCGGGACCGCCGACTTGGAACCGGCTGCCGCCAAGTGCTGAGATCACAAATCCGGCGACCACGGCGGTAACGAGGCCGTTGCCCGGCGGCACACCTGCACCAATCGCTATGGCCATGGACAACGGCAACGCGAGGATCGCGACGGTCAGTCCGGCAACAGCGTCGTGCCGCAGGGCATCGATGCTGTAGCCTTGCGACAGCGTGGTGACGAGCTTGGGCGTGAAGAGCCGACGGTATGTCGCCCAGTCGTAGGCGCGGATGCGCGCGCGCAGGCGGTCGATCGCGCGCAAGCTGCGAATGTAGAGCATGAGGCCCGCTCCATGATGCCGAGCAACGGGTGGGCGCAGAGAGAAACCGGCGGGAACACCGGCGATGTACCGCCAGTGAGTCGCAACCGTAGCCCGTATCGGCCGCGCGGCAAAAGCCGTTGCAAGCCGCGGATCAATCCACAGCCTTGGGCGCACGCATGCTCATCCACATGTCCGCGGTCTTGTCTTTCCCTGATTTAGAATTATTCTAAAGAAGCTGAAAAGCCAAATCCAGGAGGGACGGGACGTGCGCAGATTTGCCGAGCTGAACGAGCAGGAGATCCTCGCCCTGGCCATCTCGCTCGAGGAAGAGGACGCCCGCGTCTATCTCGAATACGCGCACGGGCTGGAGGACAGGTTTCCGGCCTCGGCCAAGGTCTTCACCGAGATGGCGGGCGAGGAAAGCGAGCATCGCCGCCTGCTGATCGAGCTCTATCGCAGCAAGTTCGGCGAGCACATTCCGCTCATCCGCCGCCAGGACGTGCGCGGCTTCGTGCAGCACAAGCCGATCTGGATGGTGCGGCCCTTGGGCATCGACAAGGTGCGCGAGCAGGCGCAAGCGCGCGAGTACGAGACGCGCCAGTTCTACCAGCAGGCGCAGATGCGGACGACCGATGCCGGGGTGCGCAAGCTGCTGGGCGACCTCGCCGCGGCGGAAGCCGGACACGAGAGCTTGGCGCATCAGCTCGGCGAGAAGCACCTGACGACGGACGCGCGCGCGGAAGAGGCCGAGGTGCAGCGGCGCATGTTCGTGCTGCAGATCGTGCAGCCGGGGCTCGCCGGCCTGATGGACGGCTCGGTGTCGACGCTCGCCCCGCTGTTTGCGGCCGCCTTCGCCACCATGAACACGTGGGAGACGTTCCTCGTCGGCCTCGCCGCCTCGGTCGGCGCCGGCATTTCCATGGGGTTCGCCGAGGCGATGTCGGACGACGGGACGCTGACGGGGCGCGGACATCCCTGGCTCCGGGGTGGCGTGACCGGGCTCATGACCTCGGTCGGCGGCATCGGCCACACGCTGCCCTACCTGATCGGCGATTTCCGCGCCGCGACGACGCTCGCCATCGCCATCGTGCTGATCGAGCTGTGGGCGATTGCCTGGATCCGCTCGCGCTACATGGATACCAAGTTCCTGCGCGCCGCCTTCGAGGTCGTCCTCGGCGGCCTCATCGTGTTTGCGGCCGGAATCCTCATCGGCAACGCTTGAGGCCCATCTGTTTGTTCTCGCAGACGAAATGGCAATCTGCGTGCGTGGTCAACGGAAATCGCCCGTCCAGGGAGCGCCATTCGCCGCAGATGGCGCACGGTAATCGTGCCTGCGCGTCTTGACGCGGCCACATGGTCAGGCATGAGTTCCCTGACGCGAACCCCCAATAATTCCGAAGGAAGGGCGATGCACGCTTTGAGACTTTGCGCGGCAACAATCGCGACGCTGATCGCCGTCACGGCAGCAGGCCCGGTCGCGGCCCAGTTCATAGAACCTTCGCCGGCCTTCAAGCACACACCCAAGAAGAAGCCGAGCCACGCCGCGCCACCGCCGCCGATCGAGAAGACGGCGCCCGCCGGGACGGCCGCACCCGCGACGATCGCCCCGCCCGCAGCCAACCCGCCGCCGCAGGCCGCAGCACCCGCCACAGCGCCCGCCACGGTGGCGAAGGTCGGGCAGCGCGCGCCCTACCCGCCGCCCAAGGACAACTGCCGCAACACGGAAAGCGTCCAGTCGTGGCTTGCCCGTTTCAAGAAGACCGCAGCGGCGGCCGGCATCCGTCCCCACACGGTCAACTCCGTGCTCGACGGCATGGGGATCGACAACAAGGTCATCGCGCGCGACCGCAAGCAGGGATTCTTCTCCCAGTCGTTCCTCGACTTCCAAGCCAAGCTCGCGACCAACAACCGCGTGGTCAGCGGGCGCAAGAAGATTTCGCAACGTAAGTCCGTGTTCGAGCGCGCGCAGGCCGAATACGGCGTGCCGGCTTCCGTCATCACCGGCTTCTGGGCGCTCGAGAGCGACTTCGGCGCGGGCATGGGCAATTTCCCGATCATGCCGGCGCTCCTTACGCTCGCCTACGATTGCCGGCGGCAGGTGATGTTTGAGGAGGAGTTGAAGGCCGCGCTGCAGATCATCGACCGCGGCGACATGCGCCCCGGCGAGATGATCGGCTCGTGGGCCGGCGAGATCGGCCAGACCCAGTTCCTGCCCACCCGCTATCTCGACCACGCCATCGACTACGACGGCGACGGGCACATCGATCTGTTCCGCGACGACGCCGACGTGATCGGCTCGACCGCGAACTACATGCGCCACCTGGGCTGGCGCCCCAACGAGCCGTGGCTCGAGGAGGTGCGCATCACGCGCGACCTGCCGTGGGACCAGGCCGACCTCGCCATCAAGCTGCCGCGCTCCAAGTGGGCGGAATGGGGCATCGAATATCCCGACGGCAAGCCCGTGCCGAGCGACACCCTCGGCGCTTCGCTGCTGCTGCCCATGGGGCGCTTCGGGCCGGCGTTCCTCGCCTATCCCAACTTCGACATCTACACGGAGTGGAACAACTCGCTCACCTACGCGACGACGGCTGCGTATCTGGCAACGCGCATCGACGGCGCCGGGCCCATGAGCCGCGGGCGCGGGCACATTCCCGATTTGACCGACGCCGACACCAAGGAGGTGCAGCGCCTCCTCACCGACCGCGGCTACGACGTCGGCAAGATCGACGGCCTCGTCGGCGAGAAGACGCGCGCGGCCGTCAAGGACATGCAGATCAAATTCAAGATGCCGGCCGATTCCTATCCCACGCCTGAGCTGCTGTCGGCGCTGCGGCGGGGGGGCTAAACGGGCGGCAGCGTAGCCTTGCTGTTTTCGACGTGCTGCGCCAGTTTCTCAAGCGTCTGATAACCGAATTCGACCGCGCCGAATCCGATGCCTGCGTCGCGCTGAGACTTCGTCGGGTGCAACTGCCGCAAGGTGATGACAGTCTTGCCGTCGCTCTGCTCATCGAACGTGATGGTGGTGCGGAATATGCCAGGATCGTTGTCTTTGTCGGCGCCATGATCGAACTCGATCAGGTGCGGTCTCTCGATGCGCCGGAAGTGCATCCGACTCGGATATTGCTTGCCATCGGGAGCGACCATATCGAACCGCCATTCGCCGCCGACGCGAATATCAATCGACTTTCGTCTCGATCTTGAAACCGGCCGGGCCGAACCACTGGGGGAGATGGCGCGGATCAGCCCAGGCGGAGAAAACCAGCTCTCGCGGCGCATTGATCACGCGCGAGAGGACGATCTCTCGATCGAGCGCCCAAGTGGAGAGGGGCGATTCATTTTGACTTGCGTTTGCGGACATTGGACTTCGCCTCTTTTTTCAGTTTCTCAACGTACATTTCCAGTCGATCCAATCGTTGCTCCCAGATCTCCCTTTGAGCCGCCAACCAAACCTCGATGGTTGCGAGAGCTTCCGTCCGCAATGAGCACGTCCTGACGCGCCCGTGCTTCTCGGACGCAACGAGGCCGCTGCTCTCCAGAATACGGATGTGTTTCATCAGGCTCGGCAGCGCCATATCAAACGGCTTCGCCAGCTCTCCGACGGATGCCTCGCCGTCACATAGGCGCATGACGATCGCCCGCCGGGTCGCGTCGGAGAGGGCCCCGAAAACGTGATCGAGCTGCATTGATTGGTTAGCCATAAAGCTAACTATAGGGGAGGCACCTGCTTGTGTCAATAACTGTTAGCCATACGGCTAACTAATCAATAATGAGTGCGGCGTCGTCGATCGAGTGCGCCAACTCGTGATGAAGAGTGCGCCGCTGCAGAGGCGTTAGTCGCGCTCGAACCGTGATGGGAACGCGAAGAGATCTCTACGTCCGTTGTTGGGCTCGATCCAATTTCCATCACAAAGACTTTAAACACGCCCCCACAGAGAACTCTTTCCAAACTATTTCCGAAGATTAGCTGAGCTGACGACGCGGGCTGCCCTCACATATGCGGGTAGCCAGCAACCTCAATGGCATGATCGAGTATTGGCAATGCTTGCACCGGTATCTGCCCGCTCCCCGACGCGCACGCGCGCCAATGGCCGCCCCCCCAATAAACCGGAGCAACTTCGCCATGAGCTTTAATCCCAGTGCCGCTGAGGCCGTCAATCTTCTGGAAGGTTATTTTTACTGGAACGGCTTCCCGAAGCTGCTCGGGTGCCCGATCGAAACAGATTTCAGCAAAGCCGACATCGCCCTCGTTGGTCTGCCGCTGGCGATCAACCCCATCGAGCGAACGCAATATCTCGCGCCGCGCGCAGTCCGCCACCGCTCCCAGGCGTACCATCGCAGTCATCGTGAGTTCGGGGTCAATCCATTCGAGCTCGCGCGCATTTGCGATTTTGGCGATGTGCCGATCCCGACGCCAACCCTTGCCGATCAGGCGGCGATTGATATCGAAAAGTTCTATGCGAGGATGGACGCCGCCGGCACCATTCCCTTCACGATCGGCGGCGATCACGCGTGCACTCTGCCGGTGCTCCGCGCCATCGCGGGGCCGAATTCCCGGCGCAAGCAGCCGGTGGGTATCATCCATTTCGACTCGCACACCGACTCCTACGGCGACTCCGCGGGTGTCCATTGCCATGCGGGAAATGGTTTCCGGATCGGTTTCGAAGAGGGACTGATCGATGCATCGCGTTATGTTCATGTCGGCCTCAACGGCCCGATGGTGCATCCGCATATGGACGAATGGTCGCGATCGGCCGGCTATCGCATGCTTACGCTGGCGGAAGTAGAGACAATCGGCATCCCTGCCGCTGTGGCTGAAATTCGCAGGATCATCGGCGACGGTCCGGTCTTCGTGACGGTCGATCTCGACGTGATGTCGCTGAGCGACGCGCCGGCGGTGGCCGATCCCGAGGCGGGCGGACTGACCATCCGCGAGATGCTGCAGATCCTGCGCGGCTTCCGCGGGCTGGATATCATCGGAGGCGACATAGTCTGTTTCGTGCCGCATCTCGACCCGTCTCAAATTACGGCGCTTCACATCAACGGGATGATGCACGACCTCGTGACAGTCATGGCCGAGGGGGTTGCGCGAAAGAAGGTCGCGGGCGCAGCGCGGGAGAAATCCGAGAACGCACCCCGGAAAAAGGTGTACTAAGCGGAAGAGTGGGGTCGGCAAGACGGGTTTGCCGCCACAGTCGGCCCCCGACTTCTGCTCCTGGCCCGAAACGGCCCTGCAAAAAACTAATCCCCGCCTCCTCCCGCTCCCCCATATTCCTCTGCACCCCTGCCCATCATGGGACGCATCAGCTGAGCGGCCGAAGCGGGGCAGGGGCGGTGCCCGGTTGAGGCAGGCGTCCGTACCGTCGCGGGCGTCTGACGCGAGGCTTAGCTCAGCTTCAGATTCCGGGGCCGCGGATCGAGGCTGTGCAGGCTTGGCAACACCCTGCACGGACGCCCGTCGCGCAGCGGCGCTTCATACTTACGAGGGCGCAGCAGCTCAAGGTCCTGGACGCGAGAGGCTCGGGCGAAGCGCCCCGAGCCGGACCGACGAGCCCGCTGACGATGTGACCGCACCCTCGGCACGGCACGCAACCGGCGCGGGCGCTGAAGAGCTGCCCGTTTGTCGCGACAGGATCGCAGTGCTTCGGCGCCCGCGCTCCCTTCGCTCTTTGACATACCCTCGGGCGGAAACGCTGCGAGACATTGATGCTTGCGCAAACCCCACCTCTCCCGTCATGGCGGAGCGTCATGGCGCAGCGTCATGGCGCAGCCATGCTTCGCATGGACCTTCGCATGGACCTTCGCATGGACGGGAGAGGTGAACGAGTTCGGCCCCCTCTCCCCGCGAGCGGGGGGAGGAAAGTCTCAATGCAGCTTCACGACCGGCTCGGTGCGCCGCGTGATCATGCGCGAGAGCGTGTCGAGGATCACCTTGCCCGGCCCGTGCAGCGCCATCTCGTGCATCTTGTAGAGCGAGCGGTACATCAGGCGCGCAAACAGCCCCTCGATGAACATGCTCTTTCCCACGATGAAGCCCATCAGGCTGCCGACCGTCGAATAGTGCGCCGAGCGAGACGAGCGAGCCGAAGTCGCGATAGCGGAACGGGCGCAACGGCTCGCCGCGCATTTGCCGCTGCAGCTCGGTGAAGAGGTGGGAGGCCTCCTGGTGCGCGGCCTGGGCACGCGGCGGGATCGGGACAGTCGCCCCCTTCGGCACCAGGTAGGCGGCAGTCGCCGATCGCAAAGATGCTGGGGTCGCGCGTCGTCTGCAAGGTCTCGTTGACGACGAGCCGGCCATCGCGGCTGACCTCCAGCCCGTCGAGCTTTGCCAGCACGTCCGGCCCTTTGACGCCCGCCGCCCATACGACGAGCTCCGATGGGATAAAGTCGCCGTTCTGCAGCGTGACGCCGGCCGCGGTCACTTCCGTGACGCGCGAGTTCGTCTTGATGTCGACTTTCAGTCCGCGCAGGATTTTGGCCACCGCCTCGGAGATGCGCTCAGGCAGCGCCGGCACGATGCGGTCGGCCGCCTCGATCAGCGTGATCTTGACGTCGTTCTCGGGATCGATCTTGTCGAGGCCGAACGCGACGACGCCGCGCGCCGTTTGGTGCAGCTCGGCTGCAAGCTCGGTGCCGGTGGCGCCCGCGCCGATGATCGCCACGTGCAATTGCCCGGGGTGCACGGGATCGGGCTGCGCAAACGCGCGCACGCAGGCGTTGATCAGCCGCCGGTTGAAGCGCTCGGCTTCCTCCGGCGTATCGAGCATGATCGCGTGCTCTTTGACGCCCGGCGTATTGAACGCGTTGCCGACGCAGCCGATGGCGATCACGAGCGTGTCGTACTTGAACGAGCGCACCGGCGTGATCTCGCGGCCCTCCTCGTCGTATGTCGCGGCGAGATACACCTGCTTCTTCTTGCGGTCGATGCCCGTCAGCTCGCCGTAGCGGAACTGGAATCCGTGCCAATGGCCCTGCGCCTGATAGGCGATCTCGTGGTGGGCGATGTCCATGCTGCCGGCGGCGATCTCGTGCAGCAGCGGCTTCCAGATGTGGGTGCGCGCCTTCTCCACGAGCGAAATCCTCGCCTTGCCGCGCTTGCCGAGCTTGTCGCCGAGGCGCGTCGCGAGCTCGAGCCCGCCCGCGCCGCCGCCGACGATGATGATGTGGGGCAGGTCGCTGTCGTCGCCGACTTGCAAGATCTTCGTCGACGCTGCGGCGGACTTCGTGTCGTTCATGGCTCACGCCTCTTCGCTATGGCAGGGGCGCTTATAGCACCGCTGTGCCAGGCCGCGCGATCGCGCCGCGTCGCCGCCGGGCAGGCGCAAGCGCTCCTCGCGGCGGCGGCAAGGCATTTTAGCGCGAACGCGCGCGCAACTCAGATAGGGTTTTTTGCACGGAAATGCGACGGAGGCACGCGCGCTTGGCAACGCGCCCAGTGCTCATTTCGCGGGCGGTTGCTCCACGTACCCGTCGATCTGGACGGGCTTTGCAACGAACTGAGCGTCCGCGAATACGAAGACGTAGGCAAAGGCGGCAATCAGACACAGGCCGAAGCCTATGGCGATGAACTTGCGGGAATCCAGCATGGAATCGTTGCTCCGTCGGCCGGGCGAGGTGCAGCCCAACGCCTGTGTGCGCCTGCATTTCCTGAGAAATCGCTAATCAGGCGCGGATCTCGCCGCCCGTCGCCTTTTGCACCGCGGCGATGATCCTCTCGGCGACCGCCTCGATGTCCTTATCCGTCAAGGTCTCCGCCGCCGGTTGCAGCGTCACTTCGATGGCGAGCGACTTCTTGCCTTCGGCGCCAAGCGTGCCGCCCTCGAACACGTCGAACACCTGCACCGTCTGGATGAGCGTTTTGTCGGCGCCCAGTGCTGCCCGCACCACGTCGCCCGCCGCAACCGCGGAATCGAGCACGAAGGCGAAGTCGCGTTTGACGGGCAGGAGATCGGCCGCATGCAGTGCAGCCTTGACGCGGGACTTGGCCTTCTCGGGCGGCAGCGCGTCGAGGAACACCTCAAAGCCGACGGCCGGCGCGGCAACGTCGAGCGCTTTCAGCGTCGCGGGGTGGATCTCGCCGAAGTGCGCGAGCACGAGCTTTGGTCCGAGCCGCAGCGTGCCCGAGCGCCCGGGGTGGAACCATCCGGGCGCATCACGCGTGATCTGCGCCTTGGCCGGATCGAACCCGAGTGCAGCGAGGACCGCGAACACGTCGGCCTTGGCGTCGAACGCGTCGACGCCCGCCGCCGCGCCATCCCAGTGGCGCCCCGGGCCGGCAAGCTTCGCCGTGCCGGCGCGCACGCCCGACGCGGAGAGATACTGCTCCTCGGGCGCGTCCCCGCGATAGGCCTGGCCCAGCTCGAACAGCGCCACGTCGGAAAAACCGCGATTGCGGTTGCGCGCGACGGCCGTGAGCAGGCCCGGCAGCAGGCTGGGGCGCATCGACGACATCTCGGTCGAGATCGGGTTCGCGAGCTCGAGTGCTTCCGCGCCGCCGCCGAAGGCTTGCGCCTCGGGCCGCGGAATGAACGACCAGGTGACCGCCTCGACGAGCCCGCGGGCCGCCAACATGCGCCGCGCGCGGCGCGCGCGGCGCTGGCGCTCGGTGAGAACGGGGCGCGCCACGCCGGCTGCGCGCGGCAGCGGCGTTGCCGGCACGCGGTCGAGCCCGGCGATGCGCACAACCTCCTCCACGAGGTCGGCGGGGCCGTGAATGTCGGGGCGCCACGTCGGCACCGTGACCTTGAACGTCTTGCCCTTCGCCTCCAGCGTGCAGCCGAGCTTTTCCAGAATTGACTTGATCTCGCTGTCTTTCAGCGTCAGCCCGGTAAGCTTGGCAACGCGTGCAAAATCGAAGGGCACGACGCGCTTTGCGGCGGGCACCTTGCCCGCAATCTTGGCTTTGGACGGCTCGCCGCCGCAAAGCTTCAAGATCATGTCGGTCGCAAGATCGAGGCCCGGCATGACAGAGGCGGGATCGACGCCGCGCTCGAAGCGGTAGCGGGCATCCGTCATCAGGCCGGCCTTGCGGCCCGTCGCGGCGGTGCGCAGAGGATCGAAGTAGGCGCTCTCGATGAGAACGTTCTTGGTTGCGTCCGTCGAGCCCGAGGCTTCGCCGCCGATGACGCCGCCGAGGCCCAGTGGGCCGTTGTCGTCGGCGATGACGCACATGGTCTCGTCGATCTCGTGCTCCTTGCCGTCGAGGCCGAGGAACTTTTCGCCCGGCTTGCCGAGCCGCGCTGGATGCCGCCCTTGATTTTGCCGGCGTCATAGACGTGCAGCGGGCGGCCGCGATCCTGGCTGATGTAGTTCGTCACATCGACCAGCGCGTTGATCGGGCGCAGGCCGACGGCGCGCAGGCGGGTCTGCATCCAGGCCGGCGAAGGGCCGTTCTTGACGCTTCGCAATAGCGCCCCGCGAACACGGGGCATGCGTCGGCGGTCTCCTTGCTGAACTCCAGCTTGATGGCACGGGGCGAGATAGGCGCTCTCGATTTCGCCCAACTTGGGCTCGGGCTTCAGTTTGCCGAGGCCCGCGGCGGCGAGATCGCGCGCAATGCCGCGCACGCCGGTGCAATCGGGACGGTTGGGCGTCAGCTTCACCTCGATGACCGGGTCGCCAAGGCCCATCACGTCGACGTAACGCTTGCCGATATTCTTGGCCATCTCGGGCGCCAGCTCGATAATGCCCTCGTGCTCTTCGGAGAGTTCCAGCTCGCGCTCCGACACCAGCATCCCGTTGGAGACGATGCCGCGCACGGGGCGTTTTTCCAGCGTGATGCCGCTGCCGGGGATGACCGTGCCGAGCGGGGCGAACACCGCGATCATGCCGGCGCGCGCGTTGGGCGCCCCGCACACGACCTCGAGCTGCGGCTTGCCGGGCTCCGTCTCGACCTGCACGACCTGCAGCTTGTCGGCGTTGGGATGCTTCTTGGCGTCGGTGACGCGTGCGATTGTGAACGCGCCGAGCTTCGCGCCCGGATCGTCGACGCCCTCGACCTCGAGCCCGATCGCGGAGAGCTTGTCCGTGATCTCGGCGAGCGACGCCTTGGTGTCGAGATGGTCCTTCAGCCAGGACAGCGTGAATTTCATGACGACAGCCCACCCGAAAGGGTCGGCACGTCGAGCACGGAAAAGCCGTAGTGGCGCAGCCAGCGCAGATCGGCAGCAAAGAACGCGCGCAGATCGGGAATGGCGTATTTCAGCATGGCGAGGCGATCGAGCCCCATGCCGAAGGCGAAGCCCTGGTAGCGCTCGGGGTCGAGCCCGCAGTTGGCGATCACGTTGGGATGCACCATGCCGCAGCCCAAAATCTCCAGCCACTGCCCCGGCTTGCCGATCGCCTCCGCGCCGATGTCGACCTCGGCCGACGGCTCGGTGAAGGGAAAGTGCGAGGCGCGGAAGCGCATCTTCACCTCGTCCACCTCGAAGAAGGCCTTGCAGAACTCCTGCAGCACCCACTTCAAGTGACCCATGTGGGTCTCCTCGTCGATGATGAGCCCCTCGATCTGGTGGAACATCGGCGTGTGCGTCTGATCGGAATCGCAGCGATAGACGCGGCCTGGCGCGATGATGCGGATGGGCGGCGGCGTTGCCATCATGGTGCGGATCTGCACCGGGCTCGTGTGCGTCCTGAGCAGCAGCCGCGAACCGTCCGCTTTGGGCTGGAAGTAGAAGGTGTCGTGCTCCTGGCGCGCGGGATGCTCGGCGGGAATGTTGAGCTTGTTGAAGTTGAGATCATCCGTCTCGATGTCGGGGCCTTCCGCGACCGCAAAGCCCATGTCGGCGAAAATCTCGACGCATTCGTCGAACACCTGGGAGACGGGATGGATGCGCCCTTCGGCGACCGGGCCGGCGCGCACCGGCAACGTGACGTCGGCGCGCTCGCTCGCGAGGCGGGCTGCGAGCGCCCCGCCTTCGAGTGCGCTTTTCTTGGCGTCGAGCGCATCGCTGACGCGGCCCTTGATCTCGTTGACCGCCTGCCCGAAATCCCGGCGCGCCTCCGGCGCCATGGTGCCGAGCCGCGCCATCAGCTCGGAGACGCGGCCCTTCTTGCCGAGAGCTGCAACGCGCGCCTGCTCCAGGCCCGCAAGATCGGCCGTCGCGGCGATCTCGGCCAGCAGCTCGGTTTCGAGCTTTTTCAAATCGGCAGGTGGCGCTGTCGTGCTCATGGCAGCCAGCTTCCCTCGACGGTCATCCACGAACGCCTGACGCGGACCTTAAGACGTCGCGCGCGGCAAGGCTCACGCGGACTTGGGCTTGGCGACCTGATCGACCAGCGCCTTGAAGCCCGCGGCGTCCTTGACGCAGAGATCGGCCAAGACCTTGCGGTCGATGTCGATCCCGGCCTTGTTGAGGCCGTCGATAAATCGACCGTAGGTCAGCCCGTGCTCGCGCACGGCGGCGTTGATGCGCTGGATCCAAAGCGAGCGGAACGTGCGCTTCTTACGCTTGCGGGCACTGTACTGATACTGCAGCGCCTTCTCGACCGCCTGCTTGGCGACGCGAATGGTGTTCTTGCGCCGGCCGCGAAAACCCTTCGCGGCGTTGAGGACTTTCTTGTGTTTGGCGTGGGCGGTAACGCCGCGCTTGACGCGTGCCATGGAACTGCTCCGTCAGATGTCGGTTGCTTTGAATGCTGAAATGGGCTTCGCCCGTTCAGCGTGCATAGGGCATGTATTTCTTGACGATCTTGGCGTCGGAGGCGTCGAGCACCATGGTACCGCGCGCCTGGCGAATAAACTTCGCGTGGCGCTTGATCATTCCGTGCTGTTTGCCTGCGGCAGCGGCCTTGACCTTGCCCGTTCCCGTCATCTTGAAGCGCTTCTTAGCGCCGCTCTTGGTCTTCATCTTGGGCATTTCGCTCTCCTTTCGCTCGCAGCCGGCACCAAAAGCTCCCGGAAGGAGCGGCCGCTCGAGCAGTCTGTCAAAAAGCATAAGAGCCGCCACGGCATGCCCCGCCGGGCGGCTCAAGGCGCCCTTATAGGGGGGCGCCACGCGGACGGCAAGCGCTCTGAAAGGCCAGAACCGGGGCCTTAACTCATTGCAGTTTCTCGCAGACGCGGGTCGAAGCCCCCGTCGCGGGGTCGGTCCGGTCGTGGCAGTAATCGCGGGCGCAGCTGCATTCGGCGTCATCGCCGCCGCCATCGGGCGCTCCGGGCTCGCGGCAAGCCTCGTCTTGCGGGGCAAGCTCGCAGCGGAAGCGGACGACGGGGGCCGGTGCGACTGGCGCTGCGGGCTCCACTGGTGCCGCGGGCGCAATGTCCGGTGGCGGCGCGATGGCCGGCGCCGAGCGCATTTCCGGCATCGTCGGGATCAACCCGGCGCCACCGCCGATACCTGCGCCGCCCGTCGGGGGAACGCCGACCACGGGCGGTCCGACGCGTGGCGGCTCGGGCGCGACGTGCTGTGCCGAAGCAGCGGCGGCCATGCCCACGAGCAGCGCAAGCGCCGCAGCGGCCGTCAACGAAGAGGATCTCCCCCACATCACCGCGAACCTCCAACAACATGCCGGGTCCGCTTCGATGCGGACCTACCTCGGTGCCAGAACCATGACCATCTGGCGGCCTTCCAGGCGGGGCTCGGATTCAACTTTCGCGATCGTCTCCAGGTCGCCCTTGACCCGCTGCAGCACTTCCATGCCGAGCTGCTGATGCGCCATTTCGCGGCCACGGAAGCGAAGCGTGACCTTCACCTTGTCGCCTTCCTCGAAGAACCGCTTAATCGCGCGCATCTTCACGTCGTAGTCGTGATCGTCGATCGCCGGACGCATCTTGATCTCTTTGATCTCGACGATTTTCTGGTGCTTGCGCGCTTCGGCGGCTTTCTTTTGCGTCTGGTATTTGTACTTGCCGAAATCGAGGATCTTGCAGACGGGCGGATCGGCATCGGGCGAGACCTCTACGAGGTCGAGCCCGGCGTTCACGGCCCGCTCAAGTGCGTCGGCGTGCGGGACGACGCCCACGTTCTGCCCAGTCTCGTCTATCAAACGTACTTCCGGGACCCGGATTGCCTCATTAATTCGGGGGCCGGCTGGCTCGCGCTCAGGCGCGGCTCGCATTGGTCGGCGGATGTTCTGTCTCCTTTGGTAGCTTCAACGACGTCGTATGCGCAAAAGCCGGCTGGCCCGACCCGCGGGACAGCACGGCATGCACGCTCCTCGATTAACGCTCAAGGATCGAAAAGAAACGGCGCGAAGTCAAGGGATGAGCGCGGCAACGCACGATTGTTTGGTGCATGCGCATGCCGGCAACAGTTGGGAGAAAGGCGCTTTAATTCAGCAGCTTGCTGAGTTAGGCGGCCTTCGTTCAGCCCCGGTCGAGCCCCTTCTTGGCCAGCTCGGCGAGATACTCGGCCCAGCGCTTCTCCTTTTCGCGGCCGAGCTGCTGCAGGTAGGTCCAGGTAAAAAGACCCGTATCGTGCCCATCCCCGAACGCAATGCGGATCGCGTAATTCCCGACCGGGCGCAGGTCCTTGATCTTGACGCTGCGTTTTCCCGCGACGGTGACGCGCTGCGACGCTGAATGGCCCTGCACTTCGGCCGACGGGCTCATGACGCGCAAAAGCTCCGCTGGAAGCTCATACGTCGTCCCGCACGCGAAGGTGACGGTGAGCATGTCCCCGTCGGGGCTCAAGCCGAGCCGCGGCGGCTTGGTGGCGAGCTCCTGCGCGTTGCTGAGCTCCGACCAGGTCTTGGCCGCGATCTCGAGGTAGGTCTTGGCAAGCGCGCTGCCGGGCTCGGTCGCGGTGATCGGCTCGCCGGAATTGGAGCGCGCGCGGATTTCCATGTCGAGCGGAACCGCGCCCAGGAACGGCACACCGAGGCGCTCAGCCTCGGCCTTCGCACCGCCGTGGCCAAACACGTCGGAATTCTCGCCGCATTTGGGGCAGACGAAATAGCTCATGTTCTCGACGATGCCCAGCACGGGCACGCCGACCTTGCGGAACATGGCAAGCCCCTTGCGCGCGTCGATCAAGGCGAGATCCTGGGGCGTCGACACGATAACGGCGCCCGAAAGCGGCACCTGCTGCGCCATGGTGAGCTGCACGTCGCCGGTGCCGGGCGGCATGTCGACGACGAGCACGTCGAGGTCGCCGTCCTCGCCCCAGGCCACGTCGCGCAACATCTGGTTCAAGGCGCCGACCACCATCGGCCCGCGCCAGATGACGGGCGTCTCCTCGTCGACCATGAAGCCCATCGACATCGCCTTGATGCCGTAGCCTTCCATGGGTTTGAGCGTCTTGCCCTGCAGCACTTGCGGCTGGCCCTTGAGACCCAGCAGACGCGGCTGCGAGGGCCCGTAGATGTCGGCATCGAGAATGCCGACCTTGAGGCCCTGCGCCTGCAGCCCCAGCGCCAGATTGACGGCGGTCGTCGATTTGCCGACGCCGCCCTTGCCGGATGCAACCGCGATCAGGCTCTTCACGCCCGGCACGGGCGCCATCGGGCGCGCGGTGGCCGGTTCGCCTGCGTGCGCCCCGTTGCCGCCGGGCGCGCGGGAGGCGGCGGGGAGCGGCGGCGCCTGGGGAATGTGGGGAGCCTGGGGGGACTTGGCGCCCGAGGATGCCTCCGCGGTCAGCACCGCGGTGACACCGGATACGCCCGGCACCTTGGCGACGACGCTCTCGGCGGCAAGCCGCAGCGGCTCGAGCTCCTCGGCGCGCGCCGGCGGCACGGTGATCGAGAAATACACGCGGTCATCGTTGACGAGGATCTCTGAGACGAGCCCGAGATCGACGATGTTGCCGTCGAGGTCGGGTCCCTTGACCCGGCGCAGCTCGTCGAGGACCTGCGGCTTGGAGATGGTCATTGTGAATGCTCCCGGGGGAGGAGAGGGGCGACTGGCCGGCCAATGCGGGCCGCCGGAGTTCGTCAAATACTGTCAGACGCCGCGCTGGAAGTCACGGCCTTGCCTCGATATAGGAAGCCTTAGCGCGGGCGTGCAGCCCTACCCGCCGACGAGAGGGCATAAGTCATGCGAGGACTCCTGGTGCTGAGCCGCTGCATCGACGCCGCCACGCAGCGGCTCGGCGAGTGGGTCGCGTGGCTCGTCGTCGCGGCGGCTCTCATCAGTGCCGGCAACGCCCTCACCCGCAAGCTGTTCGATTTGAGCTCCAACGCCTGGCTCGAGTTGCAGTGGTGGCTTTATGCCGCCGTGTTCCTGCTCGCCGCGCCCTGGACCCTCAGGCTCAACGAGCACATCCGCATCGACATCCTGAGCCAGCGCTTTCCGCGTTCGTTGCGCAACGCCGTCGAGATCATCGGCCATGTCTTCTTCCTCTTGCCGATGGCGGCGATCGTCGTGTGGACGTCGTGGCCGTTCTTCCTCGTGTCGCTGTCGCAGAATGAGCAGTCCTCCAACTACGGCGGCCTGCCGCAATGGCCCGCCAAGTTTCTCATCCCGTTTGCGTTCTCGATCCTGTTCATTCAGGGCGTATCCGAGCTCATCAAGCGCATCGCCATCATGCGCGGCGAGCTTGCCGACCCCGGAGCCGCAATGGGCCACCCGGCCGCAAGTCCTGTGAGCTCGGGCCATTTGCGCCAACCGGATGCAGCGGTTGCCGGCCCGCAGCAGAAGCCGCCCGCTCCGGGCAAGAAGCGCTAGGCGCCGCGGAGGGGGATATGGTCGAGCTCATCGCTGAGAACCTCGCGCCGATCATGTTCGCGGCGCTCGTCCTGGTCCTGCTCGCCGGCTATCCGGTCGCCTTCTCGCTCGCCGCCGTCGGGCTGATGTTCTTCGTCGTCGGCGTAGAGCTCGCTCCCTATTCGGGCGGCGTGATCAATCTCTCCTGGCCGCTGCTCAAGACCTTGCCCGAGCGCATCTTCGGGGTGATGAGCAACGAGACGCTGCTCGCGATCCCGTTCTTTGCGTTCATGGGGCTCATTCTCGAACGCTCCGGCATGGCCGAGGATCTGCTCGAAACCGTAGGCCAATTGTTCGGGTCCGTGCGCGGCGGCATTGCGTACGCGGTCGTTTTCGTCGGCGCCCTGCTCGCGGCGACGACCGGCGTCGTCGCGGCCTCCGTCATATCCATGGGCCTCATCTCGTTGCCGATCATGCTGCGCTACGGCTATGACGCGCGCTTCGCAGCCGGCACGATCGCGGCTTCCGGAACGCTCGCACAGATCGTGCCGCCCTCGCTCGTGCTCATCGTCATGGCCGACCAGCTCGGCCGCTCGGTCGGCGACATGTACACCGGCGCGCTGCTGCCAGGGCTCATGCTGGCGGGCTTCTATCTCGGGTACGTCTTTCTCGTTTCGACCTTCGCCAAGGACGCCGCGCCCGGGCTGCCCGACGACGCGGTCGCGTATCGGAACCCTGACGGATCGCGAGGCCATCGCTCGCTCGCGGTGCTGGCGCTCGCCTCCGGTCGTTGCCGCGTGGGCGCTGACGCGCAACGCGCCTTATCATGGCGCCGACTTGGTCATCCTGACGCTGGCGCTCGGCGTCGGCATCGCGTTCCTCGCGGCGCTGGCAAGCTACGTCCTCAACCGCACCCTCGCGGTGCGCCTGCTTTCGCCGCTCGCAGAGCAGGTCGTCTTCGTGATGGTGCCGCCGCTGCTGCTCATCTTCATGGTGCTCGGCACCATCTTCATAGGCGTCGCCACGCCGACCGAGGGCGGCGCGATGGGCGCGGTGGGCGCCATGGCGCTCGCCGCCGCCAAGCGCATCGCGGACGCCAACCCGAAGCGGTTCAGCGTGGCCATCGTGCGCTCGGCTGCGCAGTCGACGGCAAAGCTGTCGGCCTTCGTCATGTTCATCCTGATCGGCGCGCGCGTCTTCTCGCTGACGTTCTACGGCGTGAACGGCCACAAGTGGGTCGAGCACCTGCTCGTCTCGTTGCCCGGCGGCGACGTCGGCTTCCTTGTGGTCGTCAATATCCTCGTGTTCTTCCTCGCCTTCTTCCTCGATTTCTTCGAGCTGGCCTTCATCATCATCCCGCTTCTGGCCCCGGCGGCCAGTGCGCTCGGCATCGACCTCATCTGGTTTGGCGTGATTTTAGCCGTCAACATGCAGACGAGCTTCATGCATCCCCCGTTCGGCTTTGCGCTGTTCTACCTGCGCTCGGTCGCGCCCCAGGTGCCCTACGTCGACAAAGTCACGGGCCGCACCATGGCGCCGGTGACGACCGGGGAGATTTACTGGGGCGCTGTACCCTTCCTGCTGATCCAGTGCTTGATGGTGGGGCTGTTGATCGCTTTTCCAGGGCTTGTTCGGCGCGACAAGGCTCCGCCACCCTGGGCTGGACCCGCGCGCATTGAGTCGCCGCTGAATGGGCCGAACGCGCGAGGCACCGGCAAAATCGAGCTACCGCCTTATCCACCGGCGATCCCCGGCGCGCCGCCGCCCGACAGATCGGGGCCCGGCGCTCCCGTGCTCGACTTCTCGGTACCGCCTCGACTGTAGGTAGCATTAACCCACGATGGCTCGCACCGGACTCGAGTTGCAGTGCAATATTCAAAGAAAAGCCGCTTTCTCTTCGAACGTGGTCTTGTTGGCAAATCGGAGATAACTGCAGTGAACAGACTCATCTGCTGGGCAACCCGCGCGGCGGCAATCGGTGCGCTTGCGCTTTTCGTGAGTTCCGCCATCGCAACGGCGCAAGAGCCACCAGCCGATACGCCACCTGCCCCGGCAGATGATTCGATGGCACCGGCAGCTCCCAACGGCGCCGATACGCCTCAAGCCGCGCCGGCGCCGAGCAGCACCGATCCCTCCGGGTGCAAGGGCCTCGAAGAAAAGCCCTGCCGAAAGAACAAGGTCTGCACATGGATCATCCCGAAGGACCCCGACAAGGCCGGCAACGTGAAGCCGCCCTATTGCCGCAAGCTCGGGCGCACAAAGAAGAAAAAAACGACCGGAGACGCTAGCCCGGAAAGCGCTGCTCAGCCACCCGCACCTGCGCAAGAGCAAGCTCCGCCAGCTGAACCGCAGGCCGAGCAAGCCGCGCCGGCCGCACCACCACCCGAGCAAATGCCGGACGACCAATCTCCTCCGGGGATGCCTGGCCAAATGCCGAACTAGCGAAGCCGGTTTGTTGGAGCGCGCGCATCGCGGGCAAGGGAAGCTCGGGCTGCGCGTGACGCTACCGGTGCGCCGCTAACTGACGCCCGCAAGCCCGGCACGCACATGCCGGGCTTCTGCGTACTGCCATCGATCGGGCCGAAGCAATCAACGGCCTCAGAAGCAATACGCCGCCTCAATGGCCGGAAAGCTGCGCCCCGCGCTCTTTGAGTTGGCGCTGGCAGATTTCGCCCCACTTGCTTTTGGTGATGTGTGTGCCCTCATCCCAGATTGCGATGCAATCCGCGAGAGCCTGCGCTTCAGTCGCCTGATCGGCTTGATCGGAGGTGGTGTCGTGCGGGGTCTCGGTAGCGGCATCGTAGATGCGCGTCCCCTTGCGCGCGACAAGCTGCACGAGAGCGAGCTTCGAGGCTGCCGGCGGCTCGCTCCCGGGTAGAGCAAACGACGGACCAGAAAAAACCCATGGCGCGATCGCGCAGATGAGGGGGACAACATGCAGGCGTCGAGAGGTAAGCATGGCCAGGCACGCCCAAATTGCAGAAGCACAACTCTTTGCATTCCGATCTTAAGGCGAGTTTAACCGCCGGCGTTAAATGCCCAAGTTCGCGCTTCTTGACCACCGTGGTGCCTCACACCGGCCCCCAAAACCAATAGCGCTGTCTATCCCGCCAGCCCCTGCAGCGTGACCACCAGATAGACGGCATAGACGGCAAGCAACATCAGTCCACGATGCCGGTCGATCACCCCGCTACGCGGCGGATAGGTCAACGCCACGGCAAGGCATCCCAGCACCAACGCCGGTGCCGCGGCGCTCAAGCTGATCCTGATTGGCGTAATCGTTGACGCTATGCCGACGACGAACAGGCCGTTGAAGATATTGCTCCCGAGGATGGTGCCGAGGCCCACCTCGTCGTGCCCCCTCATCCGAGAAATGAGCGTCGTCGCAAGCTCCGGCACCGAAGTGCCGATCGCCACCACGGTGGCGCCAATGACAAAGTCGCTGAACCCGTAGGCGGAGGCGATGCCCGTTGCTCCGGAAACGATGAGACGCCCTGCTGCGATTAGAAGGATCAGGCCAATCGCTCCCTCGATCAAGGCGCGGCCCGGCGGATGGGCGCCGAGCACCTCCTCCACGGCGCTGCGTTCCCTGCGCGCCTCACGGATGACGACGACAAGCCAGATCGCGAACATCGCGAGGAGTGCAAGTCCGTCGCCCCGCGACAGCTCGCCATCGATCAGGAGGACCGCCGTGACCACCGGAACCATCAATGCCGTCGGAAAGTCTCTTCTCACGGTCCCGGGCGGCGCGTGCAGGGTGCCGATGAGCAAGGCGCCACCGAGGATCAGCGCAACGTTCACGACGTTGCTGCCGAGTGCATCGCCCAACGCGATGCGGGGCGTACCCTGGAGAGCCGACGTAATGGAAACCGTGATCTCGGGACTTGAGGTCGCGAACGCGGCCACTGTCGCGGCCACAATGCCCGGTGAAATCCGCAGCGACTTCGAAAACCCGACGGTGCCACGCACGAACAGCTCGCCGCCTCCGGCGGCGCAGGCTACGCCAAGCAACAACAACAATATGTCCAAGTCTGCCCCCGCTTCAAATAGCCTGCGATCCGGCCGCCCGCCCCGCTTGCCGCGCAACGACCCTCAAACGAGGCCCTTGCGCTGCTGGATCATCATGTACGTGTCGTAAGTCTGCTCGGCGAGCTGGAACCACAGGTAGTCCTCCCCGCGCACGGCGAGCATCGCCTCGTAGACCTTCTTGAAATCCGCGTTCTGGCTGGAGATCTCCGCATAGACCTCGTTTGCCGCCTTGAAGCAGGCGTCGAGCACGGCTTCTGAGAACGGACGCGGTTCGGCGCCGCCGATGGCGAGCCGGCGCAAGGCCGGCGGGTTCTGGATGTCGTAGCGCGCCATCATCGCCGTGTTGGCGAGCGCCGATGCCGATCTCGCTGCCGCCTGATAGCTCTTCGGCAATGCGTTCCACTTCTCCAGGTTGAAGAAGAAGCTGAGCATGGCCTGGCCTTCCCACCAGCCGGGATAATAGTAGTACTTCGCCACCTTGGAGAACCCGAGCTTCTCGTCGTCATAGGGGCCCACCCACTCGGCGGCGTCGATCGTGCCCTTTTCAAGTGCTGGATAGATGTCGGTGCCGGCGATCTGCTGAGGCACCGCGCCGATGCGCGACATCACCGCGCCTGCCAGGCCCCCGATGCGGATCTTGAGGCCGCGCATGTCGTCGGGCGTATTGATCTCCTTGCGGTACCAGCCGCCCATCTGCGCACCCGTGTTGCCACCCGGGAGCCCGAAAATATTGAATCGCGCGTAGAACGCGTTCATCAGGGCAATGCCACCGCCTTCATACATCCAGGCGTTCTGCATGCGGTAGTTGAGCCCGAAGGGAACGGCGGTGCCGAAGGCGAAGGTCGGATCCTTGCCCCAGTAGTAGTAGGACGCGGTGTGGCAGGCCTCGACCGAGCCGTTCGACACCGCGTCGGCCGCCGACAGCCCCGGAACGATCTCGGTCGGCGCGAAGACCTGTAGCCGGAAGCGGCCGTCCGTCATTTCGGCGAGCGCTTTCGCGAACACCTCCGCCGCGCCATAGATCGTATCGAGCGATTTGGGAAAGCTCGAAACCATGCGCCATTCGAGCTGCGGCATGGCCTGGGCGATGGCCGGCGCGGCTATGGCCGGAGCGGCGAGGCCCGCGCCCGCGGCTCCCGCCGTTGCAACCTTAAGGAACCTGCGGCGATCAACCGTGTTCGTCACAAGCCAACTCCTAGAGCTTGCGGGCTGGTCGTGAAGCAGGCCCGCGCCCGGCAGTTATAGACGCCGCTTTCTGCTCTCACAATTGCACGCGTCGCAACGATGCGCTTGCCCGGGCGGCGCTCGCATCCTAAATCGCTCCCATGCAGAGTCGTGAGAAGCCGGGCGAGATGCGGCGTGAGGCGCCGGGTGTGCTGATCGGCGCGCTGTTGGCCGGCGGCCGTTCCGCGCGCATGGGTGAGCATGAGAAGGCGATGCTCGACATCGCCGGCGCGCCCATGCTGGCGCACGTCATCGCGCGCTTGCGCCCGCAGGTTCACCGCCTGCTGATCAACGCCAACGGCGATCCCGCACGCCTGCGCGGTTTCGGCCTCCCCGTCGTCGCCGACGCGATCGAAGGGCAGGCAGGGCCACTTGCCGGCCTGCATGCAAGCCTCAGCTGGGCGCTCGGCAGAACTCCCGGGGCCAGTTTCATCGTGAGCGTACCGGCCGACACGCCGTTTCTTCCGCTCGATCTCGTTACGCGCCTGCTGGCGGCGGTGCGCGAAACCGGCGCTACCTCCGCGATCGCGGCGTCCATGGGCCGGCGCCACCCAGTCGTGGGGCTGTGGGACGTGGGGCTCCTCGGTGACCTCGGCGAGGCGCTGCACTTTGGCATGCGTGCCATGCACAGGTTTGCTGAGAAGCAGGGCAGCATTGTCGTCGACTTCCCCCTGCTCGAAGCCGGGGACAAGCGAATAGACCCCTTCTTTAACGTGAACACGCCAGCTGACCTGGAGACGGTGCGCGCGCTCTTTGCAGAGAACCCGGGCGTGGCTGACGCGCCCGCGCCGATCTTAGGCATCGTCGGTTGGAAGGGTTCCGGCAAAACGACGCTGATCGAGCGCCTCGTCGCGATCCTCACGCAGCGCGGGCTGAAAATCGCGACCCTCAAGCACAGCCATCACCCGCTGCGTCCCCACGACGGCGCGACCGACGGCGAGCGCCACGCCCGCGCCGGAGCTAGCGCTGTAGGCGTGCTTGCGCCGGAAGAATGGGAGATTTCGGGAAAGCGGCAATCATCCCCGCCGCCGGACCTCAAAGAGGCGGCGGCACGCCTGGGACCTGCGGACCTGATCCTCGTCGAAGGCTTCAAGAGTGCGGCAATTCCCAAGATCGAGGTGCGGCGCGAAGGCGAAACCGAGAGCCCGCTCGCCGCGCACGACCCGTACGTCATCGCCGTGGCAACGGATCAGCCGGCGGATGCGGGCAAATTGCCGGTGTTCAAGCGCGATGACGCCGCCGGCATCGCCGCGTTCATCGTGAGCCGCATCCCTCACTTGCGCTCCTGATCGCGGCTCCAAACGGGCCAGGGTATGCGCGCCGGCCGGCCGGCCGCCTTCCAGCGCCGCCGCAAATATCCCGCGGCCACCACCAGCAGGATCAATGCCGCCGCCGCCCAAAGCGCCCAATGGGCACCAAGCGACGGCTCGGGCTCGGGCGCGTCATTGGGCACGGGCACCAGGCGCCCGGCCCTGTTTGCTCCAATCGTTTCGGCCAGAACAACGCCGGGGACGGCGCCGGCAAAAAATCCGCGACCGCCGGGACGCGGTCCGAGCCTGGCTCCGGCGCGGATCGCAAGCCACGTGAGCAGGCTGAGAAGCGTCTGCATGGCCGGTGACTCCCACCCCTCCTCACCGTCAACTCAACGAGAAATGAAGCGTTCCCCTTCCGTCGCCAGCTTGGCAGCACGAAAGCCCTTGAACCACACGCGCGCGCCGCTAGCTTAGCCGCATTCGCACCCTCCGACGGTGCTGGCGGCGGCAGCCCGCGCATCCTACATTGATCTCGACCTGGAGGACGGACTTCCCTGATGGATGATCGCACCGAAGCGCAATCGCTGCCGGCGTTGACCGACCGCTACGGCCGCTCAATCACCTACCTCAGAGTGTCGGTGACGGACCGCTGCGACTTCCGCTGCGTCTACTGCATGTCGGAGCACATGACCTTCCTGCCGCGGCGCGACCTGCTCTCCCTGGAGGAGCTCGACCGCATCTGCACGGCCTTCGTTGCCCGCGGCGTCGATAAGCTGCGCATCACGGGCGGCGAGCCGCTCGTGCGTAAGAACATCATGTGGCTGTTCGACCGGCTCGCGCGCCACCTCGGCGGCGGCCTCAAGGAGCTGACGCTGACGACGAACGGAAGCCAGCTCAAGCGCTTCGCGGCAGACCTCAAGTCCGCGGGCGTCAACCGCGTCAACGTCTCGCTCGACACGCTCGACCCCGACCGTTTCCGCGCGATTACCCGCTGGGGTGACCTCTCAGCCGTCATGGAAGGCCTCGACGCGGCCGATGCCGCCGGGCTGAAGGTCAAGATCAACACCGTCGCCTTGAAGGGCACCAACGAGGACGAGATCGACGATCTCATCCGCTTCGCTCACGGCCGCGGCTTCGACCTGACGCTGATCGAGACCATGCCGCTGGGCGAGATCGAGGACGACCGCACCGACCAGTATCTCCCGCTCTCCGTCGTGCGCGCGCGCCTCATGGATCGTTGGAGCCTGCAGGATATCCCCCACCGAACGGGCGGCCCGGCGCGCTATGTCCGCATCGCCGAGACCGGCGGCCGGCTCGGGTTCATCACGCCGCTGACGCACAATTTCTGCGAAAGCTGCAACCGCGTGCGCCTGACCTGCACCGGCACGCTCTTCATGTGCCTCGGCCAGGAGGACGCCGTCGACCTGCGCGCCCCGCTGCGGGCGAGCTCAGATAACGCGGGCCTCGATGCGGCAATCGACCAAGCCATGGCGCTGAAGCCCAAGGGGCACGACTTCGTCATCGAGCGGCGCGAAGGCAAGCCGGCGGTGGGCCGCCACATGAGCGTGACGGGCGGGTAAGGGCCGCCACGAGGGGGATATGTCGGGGATCGGGTTGCTCAGATCGGCGCGGCTCACGCGGCGGCAGTTAATCGTCTTCGCGCTCACGTCCGCCATCCTCAATGGCATCGTAACCGCCTGCGTCGGCGCATGGCTCGCGCAGACCTACGCCACGCAACAGAGCCGCCGCCAATCGGTGGAAGCGATCGCGCGGCTCATCTACGACCGGCGCACCCGGGCCGGCATGGTCGTCTCCTCGCTGCGGCGCCACGCGCCTTCCGAAGAGATCCAGTTCCGCAAGCGCGCCTACGACGAGGCCTACGTCGACTGGAACAAGAACATCCTGCTCAACCTGTTCGTCATCAGGGAGGTGGGCGGCGAGATGAAGTTTGCAGCACTCGAGCAAATGTTCGAGGACGACTTGGTCAGTGCCATGGCCGACGTCGACCGCTGCCTGACGACGGCCTACGACCGCAAGCTCGCTGGCGAGGACCCGGTGCCGATCATCGACGCCTGCCAGATGAGCGGGCTGCATCAGTTCGTTCTCGATTGCGGGGCGACGTTCACCGACGAGCTCTACAAGCTGACGCGGCTCTCGTTCTCGCCATTCTCCGGCGAAAAGGAAAAGCGCAAGAAGCTCGCCGAAATCAACATCAAGGCGAACTGCACGCGCGCGCTCCCCACAGGGCCTCTCACGGGCACGACGTCGCCAGCCGCGGCCCCGGCCGCTCCGGCATCGCCGGCACCCGCATCGGCGGCGCCCTGAGCCTGAGCTTCTACGAGAGCACCTTGCGCACGGCCTCGCGCACTTGATCGAGCGTGAATGGCTTCGACAAGACGGCAACATGCGGTCCCGACAAATCCTTGGCGCGATCGAGCTGGTCGGCGAACCCCGACATGAGCAGCACGCGGACGCCCGGCTGCAGCGGAAAGGCCTGCTCTGCGAGAGCGATGCCGTCGAGCATCGGCATCTCGACGTCGCTGACCAGCAGGTCGAACTGAAGCCCGCCCTCCTGCAGCTGCTCCAACGCCTCGTTGCCGTCCTGCGTCACCCGCACGCTGTGGCCGTCCGCTTCAAGCGCGCGCCGCACCAGATCGCGGGTCGCCGCATCATCGTCCGCCAACAGTATGCGCGCCATCGCTTCCCCTCCCCACTGCCTTCATTCAAGGCCCATCACTCGCGCACCACGCGCCCGACGAACGGCAGCTCGCGGCAGCGGTGCGCCACATCCATACCGTATCCGACCACGAAAATATCCGGGCATTCGAAGGCGCAGAAGTCGGGCTCGAGGTTGACGGCGCGCGTTGCCTGCTTGTCCAGCAGCACGCAGGTCTTGATCGATTGCGCGCCCCGCGCCGCGATCAGGTCCTTGGCGAAGGCCAGCGTGCGTCCCGAATCGAGCACGTCGTCGACGATGAGCACGTTGCGCCCGCGCACCTCGAGATCCATATCGCGCAGGATCGATACCTGGCCGGAGCTGACCTGGGCCTTGCGATAGCTCGACAGCGTCATGAAATCGACCTCGGGGGCGAGACCCACCGTGTGCAGCGCGCGGATCAGATCGGCGGCGAACACGAAGCTCCCTTTGAGGATCGCCACCACCATAAGGTTCTCGAGCCGATCCGCGGCGATTTCGCGCGCGATTTCGCCGAGACGGCGGGCAATGGCCTCGGGGGTAAAGATCACCTCGAGCTCGAGGCCGGCTGACGTCTGGGTGTTCATGGCCGCTCGTCCAATCGCGCTTGTGCCTGTTTTGCCCGGCGGAGGATAGCAGGACATTGCATCTGCCTCACAATGCCGCCATAACGTCCCCGGCTCGTGTTCGCCTCCTGCGCACACGAACCCGCCACATTCCTGACCGATTGATCACGCAACGCGCGTTGGGCGGGGTCCCGGGAGCTTTGCGTTCATGCTGCAAACCGCTGGCAGATACTAGTGATTCGATTGACGAACATCGGCCTCTCCTATGAGCGGGGCAGCGACGTCCTCGGGGACGTGAGCTTCCATTTGCGGCCGGGCTCGTTTCACTTCCTTACCGGACCCTCCGGCGCCGGCAAGACCTCGCTGCTGCGCCTTCTGTTCATGTCGCTGCATCCCACGCAGGGCCACATCTTTCTTTTCAACCAGGACGTCAGCCGCATCTCGACGTCCAAGCGCGCGCAGCTGCGTCGCCGCATCGGCATCGTGTTCCAGGACTTCCGTCTCCTCGACCACCTGACGACCTGGGAGAACGTCGCGTTGCCCTTGCGCGTTGTCGGCAAGCGCGTAGCCGACTACAGAGAGGATGTGACAGATCTTTTGCAGTGGGTCGGCCTCGGCGACCGTATGCACGCTTATCCGTCGATCCTCTCGGGCGGAGAGAAACAGCGGGCGGCGATCGCGAGGGCGGTGATCGGCAAGCCGGAGCTGCTGCTCGCCGACGAGCCTACGGGCAACGTCGACCCGCAGATGGCGCGGCGGCTGCTGCGACTATTCATCGAGCTCAATCGCCTCGGCACCTCAGTGCTGATTGCCACCCACGATCATCAACTCATGCGGCAGTTCAAGGCGCCGCGGCTGGAGCTGCACGACGGCCATGTCCGGATCGTATGACAGACCCGCCGGGGGGCGTCGGGACGCGCTGCAATCGGCGCCCGGCTTCGACCCATACGACGAGGTCATGACCGGGCCTCACACCGGCACCGACCCCTCCCGCTATCATTACGGAGGCGCGGCGGCCCACGGCGGCAAGCCGCACGCGCGCCACGAGATCCCCGCGCCGTTGCGTCCCAAGCGCAGCGAGCGCAAGCAGACGCAGGCTCCCGTCGTTCCGCCCGACACGGTGACGGGACGCTCGCTCACCCTCGTCATATCGATCATGTGCTTCCTCGCCTGCCTCACGGCGGGAGCCGTCTACATGATCAACGAGTCGGCCAACGCCTGGCTCAAGGACATTGCCAGCGAGGTGACGGTCCAGATCGAGCCGCGCGCCGACGTCGACACCGCCAAGACCGTCGCCGACGTGGAAAGCTATCTGGAACGCAAGCCCGGCATCGCGCGCGCCAAGGCGCTTAGCCTCGCCAACTCGACGAAGCTGCTCGAACCCTGGCTCGGCCAATCGGACGCGCTTGCCGCGCTTCCCATACCGCGCCTCATCGCCATCCAGATAGACCGCGACGCTCCGCCCGACATCGTCGCGCTGCGCACCGAGCTCGGCAAGGATTTCCCGGGCACCACGCTCGACGACCATCGCCATTGGCAGCGCCAGATCCGCACCGTGACGCGCTCCTTCGCGCTCGGCGGCCTCGCCATACTGCTGCTCGTCGCCGCCGCCACGACCGCGATCATCGTTTCCGCGACCCGCAGCTCGATGGCCTCCAACCGCGAGATCGTCGAGGTGCTGCACTTCGTCGGCGCCACCGACCGCTACATCGCGCGCGAGTTCGAGAAGCACTTCTTGCGGCTCGGCATCCGCGCCGGGCTCGTGGGCGCGCTGTGCGCCATGGCGGTGTTTCTCTCGATGTCCGCCGTCATGGAAATTCTGGGCGGCGGGGACATCACCGTGGCCGAGATGCACCGCCTCGTCGGTTCCGGCGGCCTCGATCTGACAGGCTACCTGCTGCTGGGCGGCGTGGTTGTCACCATCGCGGCGCTGTGCATGCTGACGTCGCGCTACGGCGTATTCCGCATCCTCAATTCAAAGCCCTAGGGCACCTTTGCCGTTCGCCTCCGGCAGGCTCGCCGCGGCGGCCGAGCCAGGTCATGCACACCCTTGGCAAAGTCCCTGTCACAACCTCGACCAAATCGGCTAGTGTGTTGCGCTGTAAGCGTTCGCAGATGCAGCATCTGCGTCTTCCGGGAATATCGGCGAAGGCAACAATCAATTTTGCGATGAAGAGCCTGCTGCGAGTGATGGTCCTGGGGACGGGTGCGGCGCTCTCGACGCTCGCACTTGGTTTCATCCTGTTTGCCACCGTTGTCACGCGCCCGCCGGCACCCGCCGACCCGCACGCCGACGGTATCGTGGTGCTCACGGGCGAGAGCCGGCGCATTGCCGAAGGCGCGCGCCTGCTGAATGAGGGCCGCGCCGAGCGCATGCTGATCTCCGGCGTCTACAAGCTTACCGGCAAGCGCGCGCTGATGAAGATCTCCGGGCTCCCAGAGCAGAAGTTCGATTGCTGCGTCGACATCGGCTATGCCGCTCAGGATACCGCGGGCAACGCCAACGAAGCGCGCACCTGGGCGGTGACGCGCCGCTACGCGAGCATCATCGTAGTGACCGCGAGCTACCACATGCCGCGCAGTCTTGCCGAGCTGTCGTTGGCACTTCCGGGCGCGCGTCTCATACCCCACCCCGTGGTGCCCGACGGTTTCACCGAAAGCCGCTGGTGGCTGAAGCCCTCCGTCGCCCGCATGCTGCTGTCGGAGTACTTGAAGTTCCTTCCCTCCGCCGCGCAGCTGACCGTGGCGCGCCTGCTGCGCCGAACCGAGCCGAGCTCGCTCGCCGAGATGCCGGGCGGACGCCCGGCCGGGATCTGAGGCCGACCTTGTCCGTGCCGCTGCTGCGCTCGCTCCTGTTCGTGCCGGTCTTCTACATCAACACGGCGCTGTTCGTGGTGCTGGGCTCGTTTTTGCTGTTTGGCCCGCGCCGCTACGCGATGATGGGTCTCAAGGCGCACGCGATCGCATCCCTGTGGCTCATGAAGTGGATCGTGGGCACGCGCATGGAGGTGCGCGGACGCGACAAGCTTCCCAAGCTCCCCTACCTCGTCGCCAGCAAGCACCAATCGGCGTGGGATACCTTTGCGCTGATCCCCATTTTCGCCGACCCGGCGCTCGTCATGAAGTCGGAGCTCGCGCTCATTCCGTTCTACGGCTGGTTCTCACGCAAATTCGAGCACGTGTTCGTCGAGCGCGCGCGCGGACCCGCGGCATTGAAGAAGCTCGTGCGCGATGCAAAAGCGCGCGCCGACGCGGGACGCGAGGTGCTGATCTTTCCCGAGGGCACGCGGCGCCAGCCGGGCGCCGAGCCCGACTACAAACCCGGCACGACGGCGCTTTATGAAGGACTAGGGCTTGCCTGCGTGCCTATTGCGCTCAACTCGGGGCTCTACTGGCCGCGGCGCAAATTCATGCGCTATCCGGGCACCATCATTGTCGAGATCCTCGATCCGATCCCCGCCGGCCTGCCGCGCGCGCAGTTCCGCACCGAGCTGCAGGCCCGTATCGAAGCGGCCTCCAACCGGCTGATCGTGGAGGCCGCCCGCTCGGCCGATCCCCCGCCCGTCGCAGCCGACGTTCTGAGGCGCGCCTTGTTGGCGTTAACCAAATCGAAGGCCATTAATTAACGCTCACGTCCCGGCCGGCGGTTCAGCCCGCCATTGCTGACATTTTCCGCAAAGTGTCATATTCCATAGGTAAATCATTGGCACGACTGAGGAATATCTCTTGCCGGCGCGCATCCGCCAGAGGCGCGGCAACTCCACCACGCGGTCTGCGACAAGATTGGTCAGTGCCGGTCCATTCAACCGGCCCAGCGGACTACCTATATGTGCTGCAGCCACGCTTCCGTCTCCCTCACGGAAGGTCCCCTAATCCCCCCAGGGGGTGGCACACCACGGACGCTGATCCTCCCCCCGGATCAGCGTCCTTTTTCGTTTTTGCGGTGTTCGATATGGTGAGCGGCGGGCGCGCTTGGCGCTTGCGCAGGGGCCGGCTTTTTCGCCAGATGCTTACCTTTCTATGACAGACTGACCGCATGCGAGCGTCTGCCACCTTTGTCGCTTTTATGATTCTGCTGGCGCTGGTCGGATGGGATCTGACCATGAATGACGCTGGCCGTGGCTGGACGACCCAAGAGGGCATCGACGATATCCTGCGCTACCTCGGGCTGCTGTGGGATTGGTCCGGCTGGTGGACGTCGCCCCTGCTTTAGCAATGTCCCCGCTCTACGGGAACAAAAACGGAATATATAAAGAACATTAATTGACTTTTTGCCTCCTGCGGCCCATATATGAGGGTAACGAGCAGGACGCGCCCCATGCCGACCGACCCCCAATTCCGCGCCCCGATCTCGCAAGAGATCTGGGACCTCAAGTACCGCCTCAAGTCACTTGACGGCTCAGCGGTCGACGCGAGCCTCGATGACACCTTCTGGCGCGTCGCGCGTGCCGCGGCCGCGCCCGAAAAGGGCGGCAAGCGCGCCAAAGAGGCGTGGGCTCGCCGCTTCCACGATGCCATCGCCGACTTCGGCTTTCTGCCCGCGGGCCGCATCCTTGCCGGCGCCGGGACGGGCCGCTCGGTCACGCTCTTCAACTGCTTCGTGCTGGGCGAGATCGAGGACGACCTCGGCTCCATCTTCGAGGCCGTGAAGGACGCCGCGCAGACGATGCAGCAGGGCGGCGGCATCGGCCACGACTTCTCGACGTTGCGTCCGCAAGGCGCGCGCGTCGCTTCGATCGGCGCCGACGCCTCTGGCCCGGTGAGCTTCATGGACGTGTGGGACGCCATGTGCCGCACGATCATGTCGGCTGGCAGCCGTCGCGGCGCCATGATGGCGACGCTGCGCTGCGACCATCCCGACATCGAGCTCTTCATCGACGCCAAGTCCGATCCCCGGCGCCTGCGCAACTTCAATCTGTCGGTGCTGGTGACGGATGCCTTTCTTGCCGCGGTGCGCGAGGATCGCCCGTGGGAGCTCAAATTCGCGGGCAAGGTCTATCGCACGATTCCAGCGCGCGCGCTGTGGGAGCGCATCATGCGCGCGACCTACGACTTCGCCGAGCCGGGCGTCGTGTTCATCGACCGCGTGAATGAGCGCAACAACCTGCGCTACTGCGAGGAGATCCACGCGACCAACCCGTGCGGCGAGCAGCCGTTGCCACCGTTCGGCGCCTGCCTCTTGGGCTCGATCAACCTCGCAAGCCTCATCGAGCATCCCTTCACCAATGGCGCAGCCCTTCCAATGGCCAAGCTGAAGGAGCGGGTGCGTCTTGCCGTCCGCTTCCTCGACAACGTCATCGACGTCTCGAACTATCCGCTCCCCGCCCAGCGCAAGGAAGCGATGGCGAAGCGCCGCATCGGCCTCGGTATCACCGGGCTGGCGGACGCGCTGATCTTTTGCGGCATCAAGTACGGCACGCAGGATGCCGCCACGCTCGCGGGCAAATGGATGGCGGCGATCCAGAACGAAGCGTACCTCGCGAGCGCGGAGCTTGCCGCCGAGAAGGGCGCCTTCCCCCTGTTCGACCCGGAGCGCTTTCTGGCGAGCCCCAACGTCGCCGCGCTCGAGGCTCCCGTGCGCGAAGCGATCCGCCGCAACGGCATCCGCAACGGCTGCCTCACCTCGATCGCGCCGACGGGCACCATCTCGCTGCTCGCCGGCAACGTCTCGAGCGGCATCGAGCCCGTCTTCGACCTCATCTACCGGCGGCGCGTGCTGGGCAAGAGCGGCGCGACGCACGAGGAGGAGGTCGAGGACTACGCGCACGCGCTGTTCCGGCGCCAGTTCGGCCCCGCAACGCGCCTGCCCGACACTTTCGTCAGGGCCGGCGACCTCAAGCCCCACGAGCATCTGCTGATGCAGGCCGCCCTGCAGCCGCACGTCGACAGCGCCATCTCCAAGACCATCAATTGCCCGGAGGACATTTCCTTCGACGCCTTCAAGGAGGTCTACCTCGAAGCGCACGCGCTAGGCCTCAAGGGTTGCACCACCTACCGCCCCAACCCGGTGACGGGCGCCGTACTGCAGCCGGCGGAGCCGGCCATCGTCACCGTGCCCGCCGCAGGAAAAGCCGCCAAGGAGCGGCGATTCGAGATCGCGCAGATGGCGCCCGATGAGCGCGCCAACGTCGTCTCCATGACACCGCCGCTCGAGCGCGAGACCGTGCTCGCGGGCTACACCTACAAGCTCAAGTGGCCGGGCAGCGATCACGCCATCTACGTGACGATCAACGACATCGAACGCGACGGTCCTGCCGGCGGCGTGTCTTCGCCATATGCCGGAGGCGTGCCTACGATACGACGGCGGCCGTTCGAAATCTTCATCAACACGCGCAACCTCGAGCATTACGCCTGGACGGTCGCGCTGACCCGCATGATCAGCGCTGTCTTTCGCCGCGGCGGCGACGTCACCTTCGTCGCCGAGGAGCTCAAGGCCGTGTTCGATCCGCAGGGCGGCCACTGGGTGGCGGGGCGCTACGTTCCGAGCCTGCTCGCGGCAATCGGCGAGGTGATCGAGACCCACATGATCCGCACCGGGTTCCTGCAGGGCGAGGAAGCCCACCTCACGCTCGGGGACGCGCAGCGGCAAGCTGACGCGGGCGCGCACGGCGGAACCTCCGGGGAGCGCCCCGTCCGGCTCAAACTGTGCCCGCGCTGCTCGTCGGCCGATTACGTGCGCCGCGAAGGCTGCTGGGTCTGCGACACTTGTGGCTTTTCGCGCTGTGGCTAAAGCGCCGCGGCGAGATACGGATTGCGGCGAACTAGGGAGCCGCGCCTGCTTTCAGGCTGTTGCAGCGCCAGTACAGGCAGGCGCTGTCGGACTTCGCAACATGCCGCAAGCTTGCGTTCACTTTGCCGCAAAAACACTAAGATCGGACCATAATTCGGCTCGAAACCAGGGGCATCGTTAAGCAATGCAGAATAGCTTGGCCCAAACAAAAAACGGCGTCGAATTGAGCGTGAGCCTGAGGGCCGCGAAGGGATCGTCAGTCATGGGTGCGCGTATCATTGAGCTCGCCGCGTTCAGAGCAAAGCGCTCGCAGAGCGAACCGGCGGCAGACAGCGTAAGAGCCAGCGAGGCCAATCGCTTCCACTTCTGGACGGGCGCATCAGGCACGCGCTACGTCCACACGATCTACGATCTGTTGGAATGCCCGGCACTTCCCGCGGCCAATTACATCCTCGTAAGCCGCGCGCCGGGCACCCGGCGCAAGGTTCTGTCGATCGGCCGCGTGCGCCATTCCGCACCTTCGCTCAACCTCGCCGAGATTCGCCAGAAAGGTGCCGAGCTGGGTGCCGACGAGGTCCACGTGCATCTGCTCGCCAATTCGGCCAAGCTCGCCCGGCTCGTCGAGTTCGATCTGCGCACTGGGCAGGTCGAGGCGGCGTTTGCAAGCCTCACCGGTAGCACGGCCAGCTGATCCACCTCACTTCTCGCGCACGCCCAGCACGGTGCGGTAGCCGAAGCGGCGGACGTCCTCCGGCTTCAAGGGCCGCACGCGCGCCGATCGCCGCCTGCACCCCTGAATGAGCGCCATCGCGTTGGGCCGCGCCGGATCGGCGCCGGCGCCGCGCGCCACGTGCGCACCGACCAGCCCCACCAGCCGCTCGATCGCCCGCTCGCGAATGCCGAGCTCCTTGAGGTGCGCGAGCGTGCTGACCAGATAGTCGATATTGCTGCCGGATCTGCCGCAAGCGCCGCGGATCAGGTGTGCCTGCTCCGCGAGCGGCAGCCGGCCGGCGTAGCTTGGATGGGCGCGCTCGACGAGAAAGGCGAGTGCCATCACCTCGCGCCGCTCCGGCGTCAGCAGCGTCACCGGCACCATGGCCTCGCGGTAGACGCTGATCACCTGCTCGCGCTCGCGCAGGTAGGCGAGCGTCGCCGCCGCGTCAGCCGCGGCCACGCGGAACGCCATCCCCTCGCAGGCCCCGCCACGGTCGAGCCCAAGCACAAGCCCGATGCGGCGCTCGGTGCCGCGGTGGTAACGCGAGTAGATGCAGAACGAGCGCTGCCAGCCGACGAGACGCGCGTGCGCGACCTCGGCTGCGTCAAAACCCGGCCGCCACATCAGCGAGCCGTAGGCGAATACCCAGAGGTCACGCGCGTTCGCCATTGCTATCGGGGTGCTTTTTTCCCGCCGGACTTGGTCGCACCGGCCTCGGCCTCGGCTGGGGCCGCTTCGGCCTTGTGCTGGCGGCCGAAGTCGGGTGCCGCGGTGTCCTGACCGGCTTCGATGATGCCGCGGCGGATCGCGCGCGCGTCCGCAAACAGCCGGAACAGCGTCTCACCGTCCCCGAAGCGGATCGCCCGCTGCAGTTCCGCCAGGTCCTCCGAGAAGCGGCCCAGCATCTCCAGCACCGCGTCCTTGTTGTTGAGGAACACGTCGCGCCACATGGTGGGGTCGGAAGCCGCGATGCGCGTGAAATCGCGGAAGCCGCCGGCGGAGAACTTGATCACCTCCGTGTCGGTGACGCGCTCCAGATGTTCGGCCGTGTTGACGATGTTGTAGGCGATCAGGTGCGGAAGGTGGCTCGTTATGGCGAGCACCATGTCATGATGCTCGGGCGCCATGACCTCGACCTTGGCGCCGAGCGCGGTCCAGAACGCGGTAAGCTTGGCGACGGCGCCCGCATCCGTCCCCGCTTCCGGCGTCAGGATGGTCCAGCGGCCTTCGAACAGCTCCGCGAAGCCCAATTCCGGCCCCGACTGCTCGGTACCCGCGATCGGGTGGCCCGGCACGAAGTGCACGCCCTTCGGCACATGCGGGGCAACGTCGCGCACGACCGCCGCCTTTACCGAGCCGACGTCGGTCAGGATGGCGCCGGGTTTGAGGTGGGGCGCGATCTCGGCGGCGAGCGGGCCGCACGCACCGACCGGCACGGAGAGGATCACGAGGTCGGCGCCCTTCACCGCGTCGGCGGCGTGCACGCAGCCCCGGTCGATCAGGCGCAGGCCGAGTGCCGTATCAACCGTGTCCTTGGTGCGTGCCGACCCGGTGATCAGTCGCGTCAGCCCCTGCTTGCGCATCGCATGGCTGATCGAGGAGCCGATGAGGCCGATGCCGATCAGCGCGACGTGGCCGAACTTGGGATCGACGATGGGCTTGCTCATGCGGCGGCCCTCCCGAGGAAATCGGCAAGCGCTGCAATGACCGCGCGATTGTCTGCCTCCGTGCCGACCGTCATGCGCAGCGCATTGGGCAGGCCGTAGGCGTCGACGCGGCGCACAATGATGGCGCGCGACTTCAGAAAAGCGTCCGCCGCGGCAGCACCTCTGCCGGGGTCGGGAAAATTGACGAGCACGAAGTTGGCGACGCTCGGAGTTGCCTTCAGCCCGAGCTTCTCGATCTCGGCCGAAAGCCACGGGCGCCAGCGCTCGTTGTGCTGGGCTGCGGCCTCCTCGTGGCCGGCGTCCTCGATCGCCGCTACGCCAGCCGCAAGCGCGGGAGCCGACACGTTGAACGGCCCGCGGATGCGGTTGAGCACATCGGCGACGGCCTCGGGACAATACGCCCAGCCGAGCCGCAGGCCCGCGAGCCCATGGATCTTGGAGAACGTGCGCGTCATCACGGTGTTGTTGGTCGTCGCCACCAGCTCGATGCCCGCCTCGTAATCGTTGCGCAGCACGTACTCGGCGTAGGCGGCATCGAGCACCAGCAGCACGTGCGAGGGCAGCGCGGCGCGCAAGGAGCGCACCTCGTCGATCGAGATGTACGTGCCGGTCGGATTGTTGGGGTTGGCGAGGAACACCATCTTGGTGCGGCTCGTGACGCGCTTCAGGATCTCGCCAACGTCGGTGCGCAAGCCCGTTTCCGGCGCGACGACAGGTGCAGCCCCGTTGGCGAGGATGATGATGCGATAGAGCAGGAAGCCGTGGGCCGTGAAAATCGCCTCATCGCCCGGCCCGAGGTAGGCGTGCGCAAGCAGGCTCAGGATCTCGTCGGAGCCAGCACCGCACACGATGCGGTCGGCGTTCAGCCCGTAGCGAGCCGCGATCGCGGCGCGCAAGCCCTTGCTCGCGCCGTCGGGATAGCGCTCGAGCGCGCCGGCGGCGCCCCTGAAGGCTGCGATAGCCTTCGGGCTCGGCCCCAGCGGCGTCTCGTTGGAGGACAATTTGATCGGCGCCAAGCCGGCCGGCAGGCTGCTCTCGCCCGGCACGTACGGCTCGATCTCGAGGATGCCCGGCCGCGGCGCGGGCGTCGGTGACGGCATCTCAGCTCTCGCTTGGTCTTGCATAGGCCGCTTCACTTTTTCCCGCAGCCCGAGGTCTCGACTGATAGACAGCGGACAACGTGAAAGCAAAGAAAAGATTGACTTTCCGGGGCGAGTGCCTAGCTAGCCTCGACCCGCCTGCCGGGCTAATAGAAGAACCCGCCGCAAGGCCACAATGGGACGTTAGAGTAGAGGCATGACAACGGCCCCCCTGAAGCCGCTCGACAGCGTGATCAACACGCGTCTCGCCGAGGCGAACGCGCCCTCGAGCAAGGTGTTGCACCTGCCTGCGAGCGAGCCCTTGCGGCTCGCCTGCGACCAGATGCTCGCCCCCTTCTCAATCGCCTACGAGACCTACGGCACGCTCAACGCCGCCAAATCGAACGCGATCCTCGTCTGCCACGCGCTGACGGGCGACCAGTACGTGGCGAGCGAGCACCCCATGACGAAGAAGTCCGGCTGGTGGGAGACGCTCGTCGGTCCCGGCAAGCCGATCGACACCGATCGCTTCTTCATCATCTGCCCCAACATCCTCGGCGGCTGCATGGGCTCGACCGGGCCCGCCTCCATCGATCCCAAGACGGGCAAGCCCTACGGTCTGCATTTTCCCGTCATCACCATCGGCGACATGGTGAATGCGCAAGTGCGGCTCATCGATCATCTGGGCATCGACCAGCTCTTCTGCGTCATCGGCGGCTCGATGGGCGGCATGCAGGTGCTCGAATGGGCCTCGAGCCACACGGACCGCGTCTTCTCGGCGGTGCCGATCGCGACGGCGGCGTGGCACTCCTCGCAGAACATCGCCTTCCACGAGGTCGGGCGCCAGGCCGTCATGGCCGATCCCGACTGGTGCGCCGGCGACTACCACTCGCACGGCAAGGTGCCGCGCAACGGCCTCTCGGTCGCGCGCATGGCCGCGCACATCACCTATCTCTCCGAGGACGCGCTGCACCGCAAGTTCGGCCGCTCGCTGCAGGAGCGATCGAAGCTCACGTTCTCGTTCAACGCCGACTTCCAGGTGGAGAGCTACCTGCGCCACCAGGGATCGACGTTCGTCGACCGCTTCGACGCCAACAGCTATCTCTACATCACGCGCGCGATGGACTATTTCGATCTGGGCGCCGAGCACGGCGACGTGCTCGCCAACGCCTTCCGCGGCACCAAGACCCGCTACTGCGTCGTCTCCTTCACGAGCGACTGGCTCTACCCGACGCGCGAATCGCGCGAGATCGTGCAGGCCCTGAACGCGGTCGCGGCCAATGTGTCGTTCGTGGAGATCGAGTCCAACAACGGTCACGATTCCTTCCTGCTGGAGGAGCCGGTTTTCTTCGCCACCGTGCGCGGCTTCTTGAACGCGGCCGGCGTCAAGCGCGGGTTGAAGGTGTAAGGCCCATGCTCAAGATCAACACGCCGCCCGGTGAAAACCTGTCTCCCGGCCCCCACCGCGTCGACCACCTGCTGATTGCGGAGATGGTCGAGCCCGGCTCGCGCGTGCTCGACGTCGGCTGCGGCGACGGGGAGCTCCTGCAGCTCCTCGCCGAGACGAAATCGACGGACGGCCGCGGGGTGGAGTTGTCGCGCGACCGCGTCAACGCCTGCGTGACGCGCGGGTTGTCCGTCATCCAGGGCGACGCCGACCGCGACCTTGCCGACTATCCCGACCAGGCCTTCGACTACGCGATCCTCAGCCTGACGATCCAGGCGACCCGCCATCCAAAGACGGTCTTGGAGAATCTCCTGCGCATCGGCCGGCGCGCCATCGTCTCGTTCCCCAACTTCGGCCATTGGCGCATCCGCATGGAGCTCTTGCTGACGGGCCGCATGCCGCAAACCCAGAACCTGCCCGAGACCTGGTACGCGAGCCCGGACGCGCATTTGTGCACCATCAAGGACTTCGACGACCTCGTTGCGCTCGTCGATGCGGAAGTCGAAGCGGCCGTCGCCTTCAACACCTCGGGGCGCCGTCTGCCGATCCGCCGCTCGATCTCGCTGCAGAACCTTCTGGGCGAGAAGGCCGTGTTCCTCTTGCGCAAGCGCCACGGCGCCTAGCGGTTCGCTTTTCCCAGCATTCGGAGATGCCGGCCTAACCCGCGCGGCCGCCGGCCTGCACGAGCCCGCGGCGCGCGCGCGCTTTCGCCGGCTTGCCGATTGGGGCAATGAGCTCCTTGCGCGCCTCGGCGATGATGACGCCCGCGAATGCCGGCGACAGCGCCGCCCCCATGCGCTCCCAGGCAGTGGCCGAGCGCAGCAGCATCCGCCGGTTGAGCGGCGGCACGTAGAGTGCGCCGCCGATTTCCATCGGCGTGAACAACGCCTCGATCAGCAGCGCCTCGAGCTGCCGGCTGCTGAACGGGCGCCCCTGCCCGAAAGGCGTATTGTCGAGCCTCGCCCACACGCCGCGCCGGTTCGGCACGACCAGCATGAGGCGGCCTTCGGGCGAGAGCACGCGCCATATCTCGCGCAGCAACTGGCGCCCGCGCTCGGCGACCTCGAGGCAGTGCACCGCAAGCAGACGGTCGACCGAGCCGTCGGCGAGCGGCAGACGACCCTCGTCGACGAGCACCGACAGCACCGGTGCCTCCTTCGGCCACACGATCGCGCCTTGCGCCTCGGGCATCAGCGCGCCGATGCGCCGCGCCTCGCCGCGAAATGCCCCCAGGTAGGGAGATGCGTAGCCGAGCCCAATCAGCGTGGCGCCGCTCAAGCCGCGCCAGCGCGCGCGGATGCGATGCCCCAGCAATCGGCGTACGGTCTGGCCGAGCGCCGTCGCGTAGAACTCCTGAAGGTCGCTCACTTCGAGCTGCATAAATCAATCGCGCCTTTTCGCCAACTCCAGCGGATCATGACGCAATTTACGCGATCGCGGCAGGTGCGTTGTCACCGAGGGGCCGCAGTCGCGATGGCTCTCGCTGCCGGCGCCCGTTCGCGGCGGGAAATCCCGGCCCAGCGCTGGCGAATTGGGCGCGATTGACGCACGCGACCCAGCCGTATTGGCAATTCCATCCGATGCGATCCTGCTCTAGGGTCCGCCCACGACAATCGCCACTAGGAGAGCCGGATCGCATGCCGAAGCTCGACATTGAGCAGTTTGCCTGCCTTTCCGACAATTACGCCGTGCTGATCCATGACGAGGAGGCGGGCGTCACCGCCTCGATCGACGCGCCCGACGCCAATGCAATTCTGGAGCGGCTCGGCGCCAAGGGATGGCGCCTCACGCACCTTCTCGTCACCCACCACCATGCCGATCACACAGGCGGCAACCTCCAGCTGAAGGAGGCGACGGGATGCACGATCATCGGGCCGCGGGCGGAGGCCGACCGCATTCCGGGCATCGATCGCGGCGTCGGCGAAGGCGACACCATCACGTTCGGCAGTTTCGAGATCCGCGTCCTGGAAACGCCGGGGCACACCATGGGACACCTCACCTACTGGATCCCGGAGGCACGCACAGCGTTCGTCGGCGACACACTTTTCGCGATGGGCGCGGGGCGCATCTTTGAAGGCAACGCCGAAATGATGTGGAACTCGCTGAAAAAAATCATGGAGCTGCCGCGCGACACCGAAATCTATTGCGGGCACGAGTATACCGCCGCAAACGCGAAGTTTGCCATGACGGTCGATCCTGAAAACGCCGCCCTGCAAAACCGGGCGAAAGAGGTCGATCAGCTGCTCGCCAAGGGCAGACCCACGCTGCCGACGCGGCTCGACCGCGAGCTCGAGACGAACCCGTTTCTGCGGCCGCAGGTTTCCGCGATTCGGGCTATATTGGGCATGCCGTACGCACCGGACTGGAAAGTCTTCGCCGAGATTCGCGAGCGCAAGAACAAATTCTGATGCCCACGCCCCTGTTGAGCGCCGCAGACGTGATTCGACTGTTGGACCTGCAGCCGCACCCCGAACGCGGGCATTTCCGCGAGACGTTCCGCGATGAGCGCGGCGGCGAGCGCGCGGCATCGACCGCCATCTACTTCATGCTCGCCGCGGGTGAGGTGTCGCACTGGCACCGCGTGGATGCCGCGGAAGTGTGGCACTGGTACGCTGGCGCGACCCTCGAGCTCCAGCTCGCCCCGCCCGGCGGCGCCGCCGCAACCCTCAGGCTCGGATCGGCACTCGAATCGGGCGAACGGCCGCAGGCCGTGGTGCCGACCGGTCAATGGCAGCGCGCGCGCAGCCTCGGCGCGTGGACGCTCGTCGGCTGCACCGTGGCGCCGGGGTTCATGTTCGAGGGCTTCGAGCTGGCCGACGACGATTTCGTCCCTTAGGCGCAGCTACAACGTCCAGATGTCGATGTTGCCTGATTAACTCAGGTATGACTTTTCCACGACTAACACAACGTCGAGCATTTATCTAAACTACTGATAGTTAAGCGTTTTTACGCAATTGCGGCATCCGCAGCCAGGGCGCGCTTGCCGCTTCAAGCCGACTCATAAAAGAGTGCTCGGAGTACGTCTTGCACCACGGCTAGCGGGGGTTGCCGGTTATGAAGCGCGAGTCACTTGGACTCATCCTCACGACGGTCTTCGTCGACTACGACAACGTCTATCTGTCCCTGAAGCGCAAGAGCGAGGAGGCGGCAAAACGCTTCTCGAAGGATGCTGCTCGGTGGATCAGAGAGATCGAGAGCGGCCGTCTTATGTCGCCCACCAATAGTCCACCGGTTTCTGGACCGCGCCAAATCGTCGTCAACCGCTGCTACGGCAATCCGGTGCCGCGGCGGAATCAGAACGACAATTCCACCGACATGAGCTCGTTCCCGTTCGTGCGGCATCATTTCCTGCGCGCCGGCTGCGAGGTGATCGATTGCCCGCCGCTCACCGCCCAGCTCAAGAACTCGGCCGACATCCGCATGGTGATGGACGTCCGCGACATCATCGGCCACGAAACCTACTTCGAAGAGTTCATAATCATGTCGGGTGACGCCGACTTCACGCCGCTGCTGCACCGGTTACGCGCGCATGCGCGGCGCACCGTCATCTATTCCAACGACAATACCGCAGCGCCATACTCGGCTCTTTGTGACTCCGAGATCCGTGAATCGGATTTCCTCGCGCTGCTGCTCGATGGCCAATTGCCGGGCAATTCGGCCGAAGGCGATCACGATATGCAGTCGCTGCCGAGCGCCGCCACCATCGAATCGCTGCGCAGGGAGATCCTGAAGGAAGTGATCGGTGCGGTGCGCGCCGCCGACCAGCCGCTGCCGCTCGAAGCGCTTGCCGATCGCGCGGTGCGCACGCTGGGCTATGACAAGACCGTCGGTTCCGCCTGGGGTGGAATGGGCAGCTTCCGCGATCTTCTCGCCAAGGGGCTGCCTGAGGAAATCCGCCTCAACAACCAGCCGCCCTACAGCGTCTACGATGCCAGCCGGTCCGTGCAGGGCGAGGCGCGCTCGCGAATTGACGCGCCACGCCGGCCCGAACCCGCACGCCAGGATGCCGCCTCCGCAGCGCCTATGCAGCGCACGCTAGCGCCGCTTCTCGGCTCCGCGCAAACGGCTCAGCGTTCCGCCGCTGTGCAGTCCGGGCCCCCCGCCCAGGCACAGCGCGGTACGCTGGCCCCGGCCCAGTCCGAAGCCCTCTCGGGCCAGCCGGGGCTACCTCGTTACCAGCCTTATTCCTCGCCGCGGCCGGGAGAAGGCGCCACCGCCATCCAGCAGTCGATCGCCCGCATCCACGAGGCGAGCCAGGCTCCCACGCTGTCGCCCCCCGACTACCGGGCGCTGTTTGACGTCATGGCGCAGGAGATCAGCGCGAACGGCCCCTCGGGCATGCAGACCATCGCCAACATCGTCAAGCGCGCACAGGATCTGAGCATCGACATCCGCCCGGAGGACGCCCGCTTTGTTCTCGACGTGGTTGGCGAGACCGACCCCTGGTTCGTCCAGGGCGTTTCGGCGAGCCTGTTTGCGAGCCGCTTCCGCAATTTCGTCGTGGCGCGCTGTCGGACCCAGGGTCTCAACCTGTCGGCGGACGAGCTCGATCTGATCGAAGCTTGGTTCGCCGCCCCGGCCAATGCGCAGCGTGGCGCGGCCGCACCGAGCTACGGCCCGGGCCAGGGTCAGCAGGCCCCGCAACCCGCCCAGCCCCAGCAGGCTGCGGCTCAGCCGCAGGCACCCCAGCAGTCACACGCTCCGGCACAGGGAGCCAACACCGAGCTCCGGGCCGAGCGCTGGTGGGGCGACGACGGCCATCAGCAAGCTCCCGACCAGGGAATGGGTGGCTCGGACGAGTTCCCGCGCATCATCCGCACGCGGCTGCGGGGATAAGCCGGCATCGGCCGGCTTTCCCTTTCGCAAAATCTTAAAAGACCGGCCGCCAAACCGGCATGACGTGGCGCATCAGGTCGCCATGTAGTGGCCGCCGTTGATGTCGAAGCAGGCGCCGGTCACGAAGCCGGCTTCGTCGGCTGCCAGGAACACGACCGCCCGCGCAATCTCTTCAGATTCGCCCAAGCGCCCGACGGGGATCAGCGGGATGATCTTGGTGTCGAGCACCTCCTTGGGCACGGCAGCGACCATCTCGGTTGCGATATAACCGGGCGCAATGGTGTTGACGGTGATGCCCTTGGCCGCGCCTTCGAAGGCCAGCGCCTTGGTGAAGCCGTGGACGCCCGCCTTGGCGGCGGAATAGTTCGTCTGGCCCATCTGGCCCTTGCGGCCGTTGATCGACGAGATGTTGATGATGCGTCCGAAGCCGCGACCGCGCATGCTCTCGATAACCTGTCGGCACATGTTGAACACCGAATCGAGATCGGTGCGGACCACTGCGTCCCACTGCTCCTTCGTCATGCGGTGGAGCATGGCGTCGCGGGTGATGCCGGCGTTGTTGACGAGCACGTCGACGGGGCCGAGGTCCTTCGTCACCTGGGCAACGCCCTTTTCGCACGCCGCATAGTCACCGACATCCCATTTGAATACGGGGATTCCGGTCTCGACCTGGAACTGCTGCGCGGCGGCGTCGTTGCCGGCATAGTTCGCCGCGACGCGATAGCCGCGCGCCTTCAGAGCTATCGAAATCGCGTGCCCGATGCCACGCGTCCCTCCCGTCACGAGTGCGACACGAGCCATGCAGTTCCTCCCTTAGATGTATTTTTTGTTCTGGTGATTGAGCGACAAGCGAAGCCGCCGGCGCGAGCCTGCCGGCAATAACAATCCTGTGTTACCGTCACATGCGCTCGACGCACATGGCGATGCCCATGCCGCCGCCGATGCAAAGGGTTGCGAGCCCCTTCTTGGCGCCGCGCCGCTTCAGCTCGTGCAGCAGCGTCGTCAGGACGCGCGCGCCCGAAGCGCCGATCGGATGGCCGATCGCGATCGCGCCGCCGTTGACGTTGACCTTGGCGGTGTCCCAGCCGACCCCTTTGTTGACGGCGCAAGCCTGTGCGGCGAAGGCCTCGTTGGCCTCGATGAGATCCAGATCCTTGGCAGTCCATCCGGCCTTCTCCAGCGCCTTCTTGGAGGCGGGGATCGGCCCGGTGCCCATGATCGAGGGATCGACGCCGGCGTGCGCCCACGACACGATGCGCGCCAAGGGCTCGATGCCACGCTTCTTGGCCTCCGCAAGCGTCATGAGCACGACCGCGGCCGCGCCGTCGTTGATGCCCGACGCGTTGGCCGCAGTGACGGTGCCGTCCTTTTGGAAAGCGGGCCGAAGCTTGGCGACGGATTCGAGCGTGGCGCCATCGCGGATGTATTCGTCCTCGGAGACGACGATGTCACCCTTCTTGCTCTTGATCGTGACGGGCGCGATCTCGTCCTTGAACTTGCCGGCCTTCTTGGCCGCCTCCGCCTTGTTCTGCGAGGCGACCGCAAACTGGTCCTGCTCCTCGCGCGTGATCTGCCACTGGCGGGCGACGTTCTCGGCTGTCGTGCCCATGTGATAGCCGTTGAAGGCATCCCACAGGCCGTCCGTGACCATGGTGTCGATCAGATCCAATGGCCCCATTTTCACGCCGTTGCGCAGATGCGCCGCGTGCTTGGACTGGCTCATGCTCTCCTGGCCGCCGGCGACGACGATCGAAGCGTCACCGGTTTGGATCTGCTGCATGCCGAGCGCGATCGCGCGCAGCCCCGAACCGCAGACCTGGTTCACGAGCCAGGCCGGCGCGTCGACGGGGAGGCCGGCGGCGATGGAGGCCTGCCGGGCAGGGTTCTGACCCTCTCCCGCAGTGAGGACCTGGCCGAGAATGACCTCGGAAACGTCGCCCGGCTCCACCCCGGCGCGCTCCATAGCCGCCATGATGGCCACTTTGCCGAGCTCATGGGCGGAAACACTTGCCAGCGAGCCGTTGAAGGAGCCGACCGGGGTCCGCGCCGCACTGGCAATGACGATGGTCGCGTTATCCTGGCTCATCTACTGGCGCCTCCTCGAGCGAATTAACGATTGTTAGGATTACCACGCCCAAGAGCGTGCTGCCTGGGTCGGGTCCGGGTAGGCCCCGTGTCGCGGGCACGATAGCAGCACGGCGTTCCCGCCTGCAATTGCGACATCTGGTCGACGCGGTCAACACAAACGGCTGGCACCCGAGCCTTGGGGTGTGTTACGCTGATGCAGTGCAAAAACTGCCGAAACGGCCCCTGAAATGCTGAACAAACCCGACGCTACGAGCGACAAAAAAGAAGCGGTTGTCATTAAGAAGTATGCCAACCGCCGTCTCTACAACACCGAGACGAGCACCTACGTGACGCTCGAAGATCTGGCGACGATGGTCCGCTCGGACAGGGATTTCGTCGTGTTCGACGCCAAGACGGGCGACGACCTCACGCACTCGGTGCTGACGCAGATCATCGTCGAGCAGGAGAACCGCGAGGGCGGCCTCACCCTGCTGCCGGTTCCCTTCCTGCGCCAGCTCATCCGCTTCTATGATGACAGCATCGGCCGCATGGTGCCGGGCTACCTGCAGTTCAGCCTCGAGAATCTCGTCAAGCAGCAGGAGAAGTTCCGGACGCAGTTCGCCACCGCGTTCACCAATCCCGGCGCTGCGTTCGAGGTCTACCAGGAGCTCGCGCGCAAGAACATGGCGATGTTCGAGCAGGCGTTGTCCATGTGGAGCCCATTCTCGGGCGCTCCGGGCGCCCCCGGTGCAAAGCGCCCCGATCACCCCGGTGCCGAGAAGGGCGCGGCCGGCGGCGAGGCCGGCAAGAAAGAGACCAGCGAGATCAGCGAGCTCAAGGCCCAGCTCGCAAACATGCAGCAAAAGATCGACAAGCTGTCTGAGGATCGCGACTAAGCGCTCCGATCCTCCGCGGCCACCTGGACCAAATCACTCGCGCAAGACGACATAAGCCGCCGACCCAGGCGGCGTTGCGACCCCGCTTGCGCGAGCGCCGCACCGGCCCCGCGCAGCAGCGATCGCCGTTACTGGTCGGCCCCGATCGAGAGGTCGCGACGCGCAACCCGGATACCGATGGTGAAGCCGGCGACGACGTCGATGAAGGTCGCGACCATCACCAGGAAGAAAACCGAGCTCGCGGCCTGCGGCGTCAGCAGGAACTCGACGAGGCAGGCGATGAAGACGACCATCGACAGCCCGTGGTCGACGAGCGAGGAGGTCGAGGTGTACGTCGCCTTGACGAGCTCGATGAACAGCAGGAACAGCGTCACGAGAATGATGAAGTGGCCCCAGTTGAACTTCCAGGTGCCGCCGCTCAGCATTGTGAACTCAAATAGGTTCCTGTCCAACGCGTCGACGCCGAACAACAGCACGATCACGTTGTAGAGGATGAAAGCGATGACGATGAGCGGGATCGACCTGAGCGACATAAGCTATTCCCTTTCCAGCAGCAGTTGCTGACCACCCAAAGGAACTTGTGCCACGGGCGACTTGCTGCCGCAACGCGGAAAGGCGCCAAGATGCGTTGGTTGTCTACCGGCCGCGCCCTAAACGTCGGCTTTCGGCTCGAGAATCTGGCGGCCGCGGTATTTGCCCGTCTTGAGGTCGATGTGGTGCGGGCGGCGGCGCTCACCCGACTCCTTGTCCTCGATGTAGGTCGGGGCCGCGAGCGCATCGTGCGACCGGCGCATGCCCCGCTTCATCACTGATACTTTCTTCCTCGGAACGGCCATCTGAAACTCCATGAATCCTTGGCGCACCGCTCGTCGGCGGGCGTGCCTGCGTTCGCGGGTATCGCGATCCGGCGTCGAGCGCCAGCTAACAAATGAACGCCCCGGCGCGCGCTCGAACCGGGGCAAGCTTCGGCCGCCTTATACTCACATTCCCCAGGGAGTGCCAGAGCCTTGAGGGGGCTCAATTCCCAGTGACGCAGCCTGCCATCGAGGGGTCGCGGGCCGCCCGCCGTTGGATCACGGAGGCGCGCCGGGCCGCCCAGGGCCCCGGATCGCCAGCATCGCGGGTAAACGGGTTGGGCAGGGACACGGCGAGCTGGGCGGCCTGACGCGGGCTCAGCCGGTCGGCCGACCGGTCGAAATGCGCCCTCGCCGCAGCCTCCGCCCCGAAGATGCCGGGGCCCAATTCGGCAATGTTGAGATAGACCTCGAGTATGCGCTGCTTCGACCAGAAGATCTCGATCGCATAGGTGAGGGGCACCTCGATCAACTTGCGCACATAGCTTTTGGCCGGCCACAGAAAGAGGTTCTTTGCGACCTGCATCGTGATCGTGCTGGCGCCGCGCGGCACCCCGCCTGAACTGCGCTTGATGGCATCGGCAATCTCGGCGAAATCGATCCCCCAGTGCCGGCAGAAGCGACCGTCCTCGGACGCGATGACGGCGCGCATCAGGTTGGGCGAGATGCGGTCGAGCGGGACCCACCGTTGCTCGATGCTGGTGCCGCCCAGCCATTGCAGCGCCATCAGGCTCGAGAACGGCGGATTGACGAAGCGATAAACCGCAATCAGGAACACGGCAGAGGTGAACCACGCGCAAAAGACGATGCCGGCGACCTTAGCGGCGCGCACGCAGCTTGCCTTGACCTGCTCGGCGGTCCAATCGCCGAGCAACGGCTGCCTACCGGCATCGCGGCCGACCGATGGCGCAACGCCGATTGCGGAATGGTCGCTTACGAAATCCGATGCAGGCTCGATGGTCGCTGGCAGCTGCACGGCATCGCGCTGTCGGGCTGCTTGCTCCGTCTCAAACGGAAGCGGGGCTGCAACCATCACCTCGGCAAGCGAAGGCGTGACCGGCTCTTGCGCGACCGCTGACGGATCGCTCGTGGAATCGCTGCTTGTCGCGCCATCGGCCGCCGAAGTCAGCGCGCCGACTTCCTGCTCGGGCGCGTGCTCCCTACCGGGTACGATGGAGGGTGCAGGAGTTCCGTCCGCAACAGCGGGCGTATCCGGCTCTTGCGCGGCGCCGGATGCATGCTTGGTCGGCTGTGTCGGCGCCGTCGGCGGATCAACGGCTGCCCGGAAAAAAGGGTCGGACCTATCCATACTGTCCTTAACTGCCCTCGGTGCTATATCCGCGAGCGCGGGCGCACGCGATGCGTCACCTGCGGGGAATGGGTCGCAAGAGGCTACTAGGTAGTCCGAAATGATGTTTGTGCAAAGGCTTGGTGCTGCCGCAGACCTCGTCGAGGCGCGCTTGCGGGCGCTGTTGGCGGACTGCGGGCCTGGCGAGGCGGCGCGGCTCGGCGGCGCCATGCGCCACGCGCTGCTCGCTGGCGGCAAGCGGTTCAGGCCGTTTTTAGTGATCGAGAGCGCTGGCCTTTTCGGCATCGAGGCGACGGCTGCGGTCGATGCCGCCGCGGCATTCGAGTGCGTGCACTGCTATTCGCTCGTCCACGACGACCTGCCGTGCATGGACGATGACGCGCTGCGCCGCGGCCAACCGACCGTTCACAAGGCCTACGACGAGTGGACGGCGATCCTCGCCGGCGATGCGCTGCTGACGCTCGCCTTCGAGATCCTCGCGCGACCGTCGACGCATCACGACGCCTCGGTGCGCTCAGCACTCGTCCTGGCGCTCGCCGAGGCCGCGGGCGGCCGCGGCATGGTGATGGGTCAAATGCTCGACCTGGAGGCCGATAAGCGCGGCCAGCCGCCGCAGCCAACGCTCGCGCACATCCGCGCCCTGCAGGCGCTCAAGACCGGCACGCTCATCGCGTGCGCCTGCGAAGCCGGGGCGATCCTTGGCGAGGCCGGCGCAGCGGAGCGCGTAGCGCTCCGGCGCTACGGCGAGCAGCTGGGCCTGGCATTTCAGATCGCCGACGACCTGCTCGATGCGCAGGGCGATGCGGCAACGATGGGCAAGGCCGCCGGCAAGGATGATGCGGCCGGAAAGGCGACGTTGGTGGCGCTGCTGGGGCCGGAGGCCGCGCGCGCGCAGCTTGCCGAAGCGGAGCACGCGGCTGTCGAAGCACTGTCCCCGTTCGGCGCCAAGGCCGAAACGCTCATCGAAGCGGCACGCTTTGCAACGCAACGTGCGCACTGAGTTTGCCTCAGTGCGCACGAGCGATGTTCAGATACTCAGAAATGGTAGTTCAGACCGACGCGAACCGTATGGAAATCGGTGTCGGTGCTCGACGTGAACGCGCCTCCGGGACTGGAAAGCGTCTCATTGCCGAGATCGACGTAGAGGTATTCCGTCTTGAGCGACCAGTCCGGCGTAAAGGCCCACTCAAGGCCACCGCCGAGCGTATAGCCGGTCTTGATACCGTCGCTGCTCAACGCAATCGTGCCCGCAGGTCCCGTGGCGGTGGCGCTGTAATCAACGTCGGCAAAAGCAAAGCCGCCGGTGAAATAGAGCAGCGCCGGGCCCGTCGAGTAACCGACACGGCCGCGCACGGTCGAGAACCAATTGATGTCGACGTTCGATTGGGCAAGGTAGGCGCCGGATATCCCACTCGTGCCGTCGCTGATGTCGGCGCCCTGGAGGTCCGCTTCGACACCGAGCACCAGCCTATCGAACTGTAGGTTGTAGCCGAGCTGACCACCGCCGAACCAACCATCGGGCTGCAGCGCGCCAAACGATCCACCGGTGCCGGGCCCGGATAGCGTGACCGCGCTATCGTTGCCCCAACCGTACCCGGCGTTGACGCCGGCGTAGAAGCCCGTCCAGTCGTCCAGCCGCACGTCCCGAACCGGCTCGTAAGCCGGCTCATACGCCGGCGGCGGGCGATAAGGTCCAAGATCAGCGGCGAGGGCGCAGCTCGACCACGAGCCGGCGATGACGCCGGCCAGCAAAAGCTTTTTCATTGGAAGTCCCCGTAATGTTAAGCGTCTGGCAGCTTAACGTTGCCGTCCGGCGGAGGGTTCCGGGCCCTGCGAGGAATTCATCAATCGAATCAGTCGCAAGCCGCAATTGCCGCCACCTCGCGGCGGGCTGGCCGAGGCCAAGACGTCAGCCTACTGCTTTACGCCCGGGATCGACTTCTCGCGCGGGTCGCCAGATTCCGCCTTCTTGGTGTCGAACACCTGCTCGGTGTTGGCGCGCGCGCCTGCGACCTGGCTCGCGCTGAGCTTGCACTCGTTGCTCTTGTCGAGAAGAGCGAAGGCCCGGTTCGGCTTGTCGACGAACTCGGCGCGGTCGAGCTTGCCGTCTCCGTTCGCGTCGTAATAGGTGAGATCAACCGTCTGAAACATCCGGTCGCTCTTAATGATGTTGGCGTACTCGGATCGGTCAATGAAACCGTCGTGGTTGGCATCGGCCCCGTCGAACAGTTCGCCGGCGTAGGACCGCCACTCTTCGCAGGTGACGACGCCGTCGCGATTGCGATCCCAGCCGCCCGCCGCCGACAGGAACACGCGGTCGACTTCCCCGAGCGAGGAGCCGCTGGAGCAGCCCGCCAGCAGCGCCACGAGCAGGCCGCAAGCGCCGATGCGAGATTGGAAACGGCTGATGCGCATTTTTGTTGTCATTGTTCTTCCCCAGAGGGCCGGGAGGCGACCGCCCCTCAAGCCGACTGTCTATGCTGCACTGGCCCCGCCGACGTCGGGCCGAACCGCCGCTCGATGTAGTCCTCTACGATTTGCTTGAACTCGGCGGCAATATTCGGGCCGCGCAGCGTCATTGCCTTTTTCCCGTCGATGAACACCGGTGCGGACGGGGCCTCGCCCGTACCCGGCAGCGAAATCCCGATGTCTGCCTGCTTTGATTCGCCCGGCCCGTTGACGATGCAGCCCATCACGGCGAGGCTCATCGTCTCGACACCCGGATAGCGCTTGCGCCACTCGGGCATGCGCGCGCGGATCATCTCTTGAACGTCGTTTGCGAGCTCCTGGAACACGGTCGACGTGGTGCGCCCGCACCCGGGGCACGCCGCGACGACAGGCACGAAGGATCGCAGCCCCATGCTCTGCAGGATTTCCTGCGCGACCCTGACCTCCAGCGTGCGGTCGCCGCCGGGCTCGGGCGTGAGCGAGACGCGGATGGTGTCGCCGATGCCATGCTGCAGCAACAGGCCGATGCCGGCAGTCGAGGCGACGATGCCCTTCGATCCCATCCCGGCCTCGGTCAGGCCGACGTGCAGCGCATAGGCGCTGCGCTCGGCGAGTTTCGCATAGACGCTGACGAGATCCTGCACCGCGGAGACCTTGGCCGAGAGAATTATGCGCTCAGGCCCCAGTCCCAATTCTTCGGCACGCGCCGCCGAAATGAGCGCGGACTGCACGATCGCCTCGTGCATGACGGCACGCGCATCCTTGGGCGAGCTTGCGCGCGCGTTCTCGTCCATCAGGTGCGTCAGCAGCTCCTGGTCGAGCGAGCCCCAGTTGACGCCGATCCGCACGGCCTTGCCGAAACGCAGCGCCGTCTCGATGATCGCGGCGAACTGCCGGTCCTTCTTGTCCTTGAAACCGACGTTGCCGGGATTGATGCGATACTTGTCGAGCGCTTCCGCCGCGGCCGGGTTCTCGGCGAGCAGCTTGTGCCCGATGTAATGAAAATCGCCGACGAGGGGCACGCTCACACCGGCGCGCGCCAAGCGGTCTCGAATGTGCGGGACGGCCTTTGCTGCCTCGTCGCGGTCGACCGTGATACGCACGAGCTCCGAGCCCGCACGGGCGAGAGCCGCGACTTGAGCGACGGTCGCCTCGATGTCGGCGGTGTCGGTGTTGGTCATCGACTGCACGACGACCGGTGCGTCGCCGCCGACCATCACGCCCGCGACGGCAACCGCTTGCGATCGCCGCCTCGGCGCAATGAGATCGGTGGCCGAACCCTGCATGGCTCTCGCTCCAGCTTCGCTACCAACTAACTAATCCAGCGTCCGGGTCTTGGCCAGGGGCCAGGTTCAGCCCTGGCTAACGGCTCGGGCTAACGGCCTCGGCCCAACGCCGCCGCGGTCAAGGATACCCCCGCCGCCAGCGCCATGACGATGACGATCGAAGGGCCGCCGGGTGAATCGAAGGTCGCCGACAGCCAAAGCCCGGCAAGCACGCTCAGCCCCGCAACGAGCGCGGTCAGAACGACCATGCGCTCCGGAGTGCCGGCCAGCGGGCGCGCCGCGACCGCTGGCACGACGAGAAAGGCCATGACCAGAAGTATCCCGACGATCTTCATGGCGACGGCGATCGTGACGGCGAGCAGCACGATGAAGATGGTGCGTATGCGCTGGCGGTCGACGCCCTCGGCGGCGGCCAGGTCCTCGTGGACCGCAAGCCGCAGCAGCGGCTGCCATAGCCAGGCAACGACCGCCAGGACGGTGGCGCCCCCGGCAAGGATCCATGCGATGTCTGCGGATGTGACGGCGAACACGTCGCCGAACAGAAAACCCAACAGATCGACAGGGGGTCCCTTGATCATCGACGTGGCGATGACGCCGGCCGCGAGCGCGGCATGGTGCAGGAGGCCCAGAATGGAATCGAGCGCGACGATCTGCTGGCGCCCGAACCAGATGAGCAGGAAGGCCACCGCGACGGCGACCACGAGGACGCCGAGCGTGATGTCGAGCTGCAGCGCCAGGCCCAGCGCCACGCCGATCAGGCTCGCCTGCGCCACCGTCTCGCCGAAATAGGCCATGCGCTGCCAGACGACGAAGCAGCCGAGGGGAGCTGCCACGACGGCGAGCCCCAGGCCGGCGACGAGTGCGCGCACCAGAAACGGTTCAGGCACCGGTGCTCCCTCCAGGCTCGGGATCGGTCAAATCCGCGTCATCCGCGGCGGGATGCGGCAGCCCTGCAATGTCGTGGCTGTGGTCGTGGTGATGGCGGTAGACCGCGAAGGCGCGCGCCGCGTCGGCTCCGAACAGGCGAACGTAGGCGGGATGCTGGGCGACGGTCTCGGGGATGCCTGAGCAGCAGACGTGCCGGTTGAGACAAATGACGCGATCGCTTCGCGCCATGACGATATGCAGATCGTGCGAGACGAGCAGCACGCCGAACCCATGCGCATCGCGCAGCCTCGCGATCAGGTTGTAGAGCTCTGCCTCCCCGGCGTAGTCGACGCCCTGCACCGGCTCGTCCAGCACGAGGAGCTGGGGAGAGCGCAGAAGCGCGCGCGCGAGCACGATACGCTGCAGCTCGCCGCCCGAAAGCTGGCTCAGCTGCTGATGGCGCGTATAGCCCGCGTTGACCTCGGCAAGGATCGCCGCGACGCGCTGCGGCGTCTCGTTGCCGCCCAGCAGCAGGAAGCGCTCCACCGTCATCGGTATGACGGCGTCGACGTCGAAGCGCTGCGGAACGTAGCCGATGCGCAATCCCTTTCGCCGCCGCACCTCGCCGCGATCGGGCCGCTCCAGCCCCAGCAGAACACGCACGAGCGTGGTCTTGCCGGCACCGTTGGGTCCGATGAGGGTGACGATCTCGCGCTCGCAGATATCGAGGTCGATATCGAGCAGCAGATCGCGGCCGTTGCGCGAGACCGCAAGCCCGCGCGCGGAGATCAGCGCATCGGCGTTGAAAGGAGCGATTTCTGACTTGTGCGCGTGCGGCTCGCAGCCCTCGGGGCAACTCGAGTTGTGGCCGTGACGGTGCGCGGACACCTGCATTGCAGCGGGTGCCGCCGGGCCTCCCTGATCGGCCATCGGCCCTTCAGTCCTTTTTCGCCGCGCAGCTTCGGCACAACCCCGAGACTTCCACGAACTTCACGCGCGGCTGAAACGATGCGGCGCGCGAAACGCGGTCTATCGTCTCGAATATGCCCTCGGAGTCGGCCTCCTGGACGGCATTGCATTTCTCGCATGCGAGGAAAATCGGGCGCCGGCCCAGCGCATGATCGAGCTTGCGGCAGGCAAAGTAGGCGTTCTTGCTTTCCAGGCGATGGATGACGCCGGCTTCGATCAGCGCATCGATGGCGCGATAGACCGAGATCGGAGCGAGCCGCGTCCCCTTCTCGGCGAGGCGCGCAAGAACATCGTAGGCCCCGACCGAGGTGTACGTCGCCGCGATCTCCTGGAACACGTCCTGGCGCAGCTTGGTGAAGCGCAGGTTCTTGTCGGTGAACGCCTGGCTCGCTCTCTCGACGGCTTTGGCCAAACGGCGATCACTCTGGGATCCGGACGTTGAAACTGCCTGTTTGGCGGAGGCCTCAGTCATCATTCCATCCCAGCGTTTTTTGTATGCGTAATCTTATACCACGCCCGGCACCCCGCATAGGACCCACACGTGGGGCCGATCACATCATGGGATCGTTCCCTTTTCTGCCACCATCATATGGTTGCTGATGGTCGCAGAACAAATGGAGAAGGGGCCCGCGGCGTTTGTAGCGGGCTCCATTGTTGTTTCAGAGCGAATTTGGCCGCAACGATGCCCCCAATTCCTGCCTACATCATCGCGGCCCGCCGGACCGCCCTCGGCCGCATTGGCGGCTTGCACAAGAGCCGCCGCATCGAAGAGCTGTGCGCGCCGGTCGTCGCTGCTGCACTGCACGATAGCGGCCTGGCTCGCGAGCAGATCGAAGAGCTCATCCTCGGCAATGCCACGCAGGGCGGCAATCCCGCGCGCCTCATCGCCTTGGCCGCCGGTCTGCCCGAAACGGTCTCCGCCTCGACCATCGACCGCCAATGCGCCTCCGGGCTAGACGCCATCGTCGCCGCGATCCGCTCGATCGCCGTCGGCGACGCGGAGGCCGTCATCGCCGGCGGGGCAGAGGCAATCTCCACCGCGCCGTGGCGGATTGCGAAGCCGAAAAACGTCTACCAGCTGCCCCACTTCGTGGGCTTTGAGCCCAGCGCCGAAGAGAACGAGGGACCGCCGCTGATCGAGGCGGCGGAATCCCTGTCGTCCCGCATGGGCATCAGTCGCGCCCAGCAGGACTCTTATGCTCTGCGCACCCACCTAAAGGCCGAATCTGCGCGCGCGGCGCGCCGCTTCGTCGGCGAACTCGTGCCGATCCGCGCCAACGCCGAGGAGGCACGTGACGAAAGCGCCATTGAGCCCGATTACAAGGATCTTGCGCAGCTTGCGCCGTTCCTGGCGCCCGACGGCACACTAACGCCCGGCAACACCAGCGCCATGCACGACGGAGCGGCGATGGCCGTAGTCGTCTCGGAGCGACTGTGGAACACGCTGGGAAAGCCGCGCGCGCTTCGTCTGGTGGCACACACCGTCCGAGGCGTGGCGCCGAACGACGAGGCGGCGGCTCCGATCGCGGCGATGAAAAAATTGCGCGAGCGCATTAACGGGATGAAGCCGGCCGACGTGGGCGTCATCGAGATGAGCGAATCGTCCGCCGCGCAGGCGATCGCGCTCATCCGTAGCCTCGACCTTGACGAGGACATAGTGAATCCCGACGGGGGCGCAATTGCGCGCGGCCGCCCGTTCGGAGCCGCCGGAGCGGTGCTCGTCACGCGCCTCTTCACGCGGATGGCGCGCTCGGGCGAGGATGGGCCCAAGCTCGGCGTGGCGACGCTAGGCGCGATCGGCGGCATGGGACTTCGCGGCAATGTTTGAAGCCGTCTAGTAGCCAGCCTTCGAGTTGCCGTGGCGCCTTCACCCTATTGCGGCGGCAGGCTTGCCCAATCCCTAACGAATCCCCAATTGTTGTATCGTTTGGCTGCGCCTTGACCCGGGCGCGCGCATGCGTTCCGGGAACCGCCGCAATCCTGCCGTCAAGTGGCCGGGAGCTGTGGTCATCGTGCACCAAGCGGTGGCTCGCATGCCGCAGGCAAATGGCGCGCTGGCGAACAGGACCGCCGGCGGCGATTAGGGCCGCGGGCGGCGAATAGGAATGTCTGGCGGGAGTGCCGGTGCTTGGCACGGCGTCCGCCGACCGGAGGACGTAGCGAATGGACGCAATGCAAGGGGTCAACGGCGTCGGTGCCGGATTCGGCGATTGGCTCGCTGTGCATTGGAAGGACGTGGCGACTTACACAGCCGTGATCCTAGCCGGGTGGTTCATCGTCTCCCGGATCGGCAAGCCGGTCTGGAAGCGGATCGAGGATACGATCCTCTCCAACTGGCGCTTGGCGCTGCTCGGCACCACCGGCGTCGTCCTGTCTCTCGCCTCGGGCTGGACCACCTGGGACGGCATGCGCAATTTCACGAAAGAGCCGCTGCTGTCGCTGATGATCACCTTCGGCATCCAGGGCGTGATGCTGATCGTCGCCTGGCTCATCGGCGAGAGCTTCGCCATCGGCATGAGTCAGCAGGCGTCCGCTACAGCTCCGCGCGGCATCAACAAGGGCGTGCAGGCAGGCATCGGGCTTTTCTTCGGCTCGCTGTTGTTTCTCGGCGTGCTGGCGATCATCCTGCAAGGCACCGGAACGATCGACTGGCGCGACGCTGGCGTGGCGGACTTGAGCTGGGGCCGGCTCGGCGACAAGCTATTGCTCGCGGCCGTGGGTCTGCTTCTATTCGCGCTCGTCGTCGTCTATGCGACGAGCGACATCATCAAACCGTATCTGCAGGGCTCGCGCGTCATTCTCAAGAATGCCGTGCTGTGGGTCATGTTCCTCGCCTGCATGACGACGTCGGTGTTCTTCTCGTTCGATTCGCTCTTCTCGGCGATTTTTCCGCAGTCGGAGCGCGTGCGCGCCGCCGAGTTGCGCGCGCAGAACCAGGTGGCCGGCGTGATCGCCGACATCGGCCAGACGATCGATCATAGCAGCGTGCGCCAGGCCGAGGCACTGTTCGCCAACCCTGGCTGGCAAGCCTATGACGAACACCTGACCAAGCTCGCGAACGCTGCGCAAGGCGCGCAAGGCGAGATCGAGCGCTATTTCAATGAGCAGATCGAAGCCAAGAACCGCACCATACAAGCGCAACACGAGCGCATAGCGACGGCGCAGAGCAGCGAGGCCGGGCTCGCCGCCAAGAAGACGTCCCTCACCGATGAAAGAGCGCGTCTCGCCGCCGAGCGCCCCGGGCTTGCAGCCGAGTATGGGGAGAAGAAGTCCGACCTCGACGGCAAGGCGCGCGAGATCGACGCCAAGCGCGTCGAGGCGCTGGCCGAGGACAAGGGCGTCGAAGGCACCGGCAAGGTCGGCCGCGGGCCGGTCTATCGCGCACGGATGGACGAGCTTGAGAAATTGCAGGCCGCCTACAAAATCGCCGAGGAGCGCACGGGCAACGCCCAGAAGCGGCTCGCTGGCGTCGAGACGCGTCTAGCGCAGATCGACCGCGAGCTCGCCACCATCGACGGCGACCTCGCGACCTATCGCGGCGAGGCCCAAACCGCCAACCAGCGCATCGAGCTCGCCAAAGGGCAAAGCGCGGATGACCAGGGCGTGCGTCTCGATCCCGCGCGCATCCTCGCCTCGTTCGAGACGGCCAAGACCGAATTCCGCCAGAAGCCCAGCGAGGAGCACCTCGCAATCCTGCAGCAGCAGTGCTCGCAGCTGCTCGGCGCCATGGCGAGCACGGAGGTGACGAAGGCCAAGATCGGCGGCATCGACTGCGATCCCAAGCAGGCAAGCGAGGCGGCGTCCCCCATGTTTGCGCTCAATGCCGGGGCCAAGACATTTACCTCGCTGTGCGCCGGCGGCGAAAGGCTCGAGGCGAACAACGGAGCCGATCAGCTCTTCGGGTTTGCGCGTAAGTGCCTCACGGACTCCGGGCTCCCGAGCAAGGAGACGGACGAGCTGCGCACCAAGATCAACAGCGCCGAGCTCAATCGCGACGACAAGGCCCACCGCTTCGTCGTCACTTGGAACGCCTTTCAGGACGGCAACCGTCTCGCCTATCTGGCACTGTCGATTGCCATAGCGATCGATGCGCTCGTGTTCATGTCGGGGCTGTTTGGCGCCAACGCCGTACGCTCGCCGTTGTCGGACGTGCCGAGCTTCAAGGCGCGTACCGCCCAGCAGCTCGAGGCGATCGTCGAGAACGCACTGCTGCCCGACACCTTCGAAACAGCGCGCGTCACCCTGCAGGCACTGCGCCCCATAACCAACGCCTCCGGCTTCATGGCCGAGGTGCGCCCCGAGCAGCTCGATCCGCATACCGCGGGCCGCGTGCTGGGCGTCTTGAACGCGGGCGCCACGATCCACGCCGTCGAGTACGACGAGACCGGGCGACGCTATCTCGTGCGCTCGGAGCTGTTCGAATTTCTTTCGGTCGTCGCCAAGAAGGCGTTCGAGTCGAACGAGCACCATGCCAACCAGGCAGAGCTGGACAAGATCGTCGGCGTGGCGCTGTTGCCGAACCTGAGCCACAACGCCGAGGTCGTGCTCCACTACATGCACCCCATCAGCGAGGATCGCGGCTTCACCGCCGAGATCAAGCTCGCCGAGGTGGCGCCCGAGCACATCCGCACGGTGCGCAATACGCTCAACGCCGGTGCTACACTCGACCGCGTGCAGCGCGCCGGCAAGGATGCCTCGCACTACTTCATCCATCGCGACCTCTATAAGACGCTGGCACTCATCCGCGCGCGCACGCTGATGACGGACTATGGCCAACCGCAGATCGGCTCAACACGCGGACCGGAATTCGGCGGATCAATCACGGGGCCATCGCGGGTGATCGAGCATATGCCCGATCCGCAAGCACAGTTACCACTCGCGGCCGCCAACGAGGACGGCGACGACGAGGGCGCGCACGAGCTGAGGGTGCAATTCGTCTCCGATCTGCTCGAGGCGCTGCGTCTCGATCCGGCGACCTACGAGCTGGTCACGGGGCCGGAGTTCGCCGCCGCGGTGGCTGCGAACGAGGCTTTCACGCGCGCGCGCCAAAGCAATCAGGCGCTCGACGAACGCCTGACCGAGCGCGACGAGCAGGCGCACATGTCGCTCGACCACGCCTACTCCCTTCTGAAAAGCAAGCTGAAGCCGCGCGAGATCGTCGAGCGCCAAGCGCTGCGCGCCGCCTACGAGGAGATCGAGGAGGCTTGGTCAGTTTTGATGCTGCTGCCGAATGGCCCCTACGAGACGGTTCTGAAGGAGATCATAGAGGTGCTGGAGCCCGACGCCGGGGACGACCGGCTGTCGACTGAGCATGCGAGCCTCTATGAGATCGCACGCGCGCTTGCCGATGCCTTCAAGAGCAACACGCGCAGCAATGAGAGCGCGTGGCGCCGCCTCGAAGCGAGCTTCAACCAGGCCCCGCGCAGCGGCGACCAACGCATTGCCTTCGACGACGATGAGGATCGCAAGACGCTGAACTGAGCCCTTTTGCTCGCATCGAAGCGATCTGGCGTTAACAAGGTGTCAGACCCTCTGGTCTGACACCTTTTTGCTGTGCAGCGCGCCCTTCATCTGCCATTCAGCTTGCCGCCGCGCTTTTGCCACCCGGCGAGCCCGCTTCCGCCGCGCGGCGAGGCTAGCGTGCCCTTCGTATTTTCATACGAGGAGCATTTTCGATGTCGATGATCCACCGTGCCGCAGTCGCACTGAGCCTTGCCGCCCCGTTCCTCATCGCCGCCACCCCTACGCTGCAAGCCGCCGAGGTCAAGGTCGAGGCGGATCTCGGACGCTCCGTGCTGCCGACCGCGAACCCCGGCAGCGTCTATTTGCGTTTGAGCCTGAAAAGCCTTGCCGGCGCCAAGCGGGAGCACCGCACGCCGATCAACGCGGCTATCGTTATCGACCGCTCGGGCTCCATGCAGGGCGACCGCATCGCGGCGGCGAAGGAAGGTGCCGGCGTCGCGCTGGAGCGGCTGTCGTCCGACGACACCATCGCCATCGTCGCTTACAACCACAACGTCGACGTGCTGAGCCCGGCAGCCCCCTTGGGCGGCTCGCATGAGAGCCTGAAGCGCGCCATCGATCGCCTCACCGCCGACGGAACGACGGCGCTCTACGATGGCGTCAAGGAAGGCGGGCGGCAGATCGAGAAATTCCTGTCGGACAGCAACGTCAATCGCGTCGTTCTGCTGTCGGATGGGCTGGCCAACGTCGGACCGTCATCGCCCGGCGATCTTGCCGAGCTCGGCCGCAAGCTCGCCTCCAAGGGCATATCCGTCAGCACGATCGGCCTGGGCCTCGACTATAACGAGGACCTGATGCAGCGCCTCGCCGCAGCGAGCGACGGCAACCACGTATTCGTGGAGCGCCCGAGCGACCTGGCCGAGATATTCGATCGCGAATTCGGCGACGCGCTGTCTGTCGCGGCGCGCGACATCACGATTACGATCGAGTGCAAGCTCGGCTTCGAGCCGATCCGCATCCTGGGGCGCGACGGCAAGATCGACGGCCAGCGCATCACCTTGAAGCTCAACCAGCTGCAGGCCGAGAACGAGCGCTACGTCGTCGTCGAGCTCAAGGCGCCGGAAGGACGCAGCGAAGGCAGTGCCGACGTTGCCGACGTGCGCGTCGACTACGTCGACCTCGACAAGCCCGGCGCGCCCGCGCGCGTCGAGGCCCGCCCCGGCGTGCGCTTCTCCAAGAACGCCAAGGACGTCGAGGATGGGCTCAACAAGACCGTGATGAGCCAGGTCACCGCCCAGATCGCCACGGAGACGAGCGAGAAGGCGGTTGAGCTGCGCGACAAGGGCGACGTGGCCGGCGCCCGCAAGGCGCTCGAGGACAACGCGACCTACATCAAGCGCTCCTACGAGCAGTTCGGCTCCGGCACGGCCGCAGCGCCGGCGGCTTCGATCGGCACGCTGAATGCGCTCGAGAAGCAGAGCCGTGAGGCTGCCAACAATCTCGACGAAGAGAGCTGGAACCGCACGCGCAAGGCGATGCGCTACGACCAGCACAAGACCAAGGCACAGCAGGCCTACTGACCCGGCACGGCGCCCGGCCGCACGGCCTGGCGCCGATCACATCTTGAACGGCACCACCGTCTGGCGCTGCTCGCCGAGGCGATCGACGCGCAGCGTCATCACGTCTCCCGCCTTGAGGTATTCGCGCGGTCTGCGGGCCGAGCCGACGCCGGGCGGCGTACCCGTCGTCACCACGTCGCCCGGATCGAGCACCATGAACTCGGTGACGTAGGCCAAAAGGAACGGGATCGAGAAGATCATGGTGCTGGTCGAGCCCGTCTGCTTGCGCTCGCCGTTGACGTCGAGGGACATCGCGAGGTTGTGCACGTCGGCGAATCTCGTCGGGCGTCACGAGCCACGGCCCCAGCGGCCCGAAGGTCTCGGCCGACTTGCCCTTCAGCCACTGACCGGATCGCTTGACCTGGAAGCGGCGCTCGGACACGTCGTTGCAGACGCAGAAGCCGGCGATATGGGACATGGCATCCTTCTCGCCGACGTAGCGGGCGCGCGTACCGACGACGAAGGCGATCTCCACCTCCCAGTCCATGTTGTGGGCGCCCATGGGATACATGACGTCGTCGTAGGCGCCGACGATGCAGTTGGGCGCCTTGCTGAACAGGATCGGCTCCTCGGGGATCTCCTGCTCGGTCTCCTTGGCGTGATCGGCGAAGTTGAGCCCGACCGCGATGAAGTTGCGCGTGCCGGAAACTGGCGCTCCGAGCCTCGCGCCCGGCGGCGCCAGCGGCAGCGACTTGGGATCGAGACTGCGCAGGTGATCGAGCGCGGCGGGTGACAGCCCCGCGCCCGCGAAATCGGGCGCCTTTCCAGACAGATCGCGGATCGCCCCGTCGGCATCGACGAGGCCCGGCTTCTCCGCGCCCGGATTGCCAAAACGCACAAGTTTCATTGGTCAGCGCTCACACTAAGGGATTGTCGGGAAAAGGCGGGGAGCCTCGGCGGAGAGGCCGGGAATTGCCGGCGTCTGGAGATTTCGAGGCATTTCTGCCCCAGGAGACGATCGCAATGCAAGCCGTGCGCGGCAATCGGCGACGGAGAAGGCCCTGATCCGTGCGCCGGTCCTACGACGCCGCGCGGGGGCTACGTTCCAGCTCGACCTCGGCGCGAAGGCTTTCGAGATCACGCGAGACCGTCGCGACCGCCAGTTTACGGCCGCCCAGATAGTAGGTCACCTTGCAGTCGCGCTCGGCAGGGCGCCCCTCGATCTCGATGCGATCCCAGCGCTCGGCGTGTCCGACGTACGAGACCGCGAGATCGTAGTGCTGGCTCCAGAAGAACGGTACCGCGTCGAACACTTCTTTGCGGCCGAGGATATTGCGCGCCGCGGTCTGACCCTGCCGCTCGGCGACGACCCAATGCTCGACGCGAATGGAGGCACCCGTACGCGGATCCGGCCAGCGGGCAATATCGCCCGCGGCGAATATTCCGGGCACGCGCGTCTCCAGGTAGCCATCGACGATGACGCCGTTGTCGACGGCGAGACCGGCCTGCGCCGCGATTTCGGTGTCGGGACGCACTCCGATCCCGGCCACCACCAGATCAGCCTCTATCCGCTCGCCGTTCGTCAAGGTCACCGCGCCCTTATCGATCGCGGTGGCGCTGGCGCCGAGGTGAAACACCACGCCTCGCTCCTCGTGGAGAGCTTTGATCATATCGCCCAGCTCGGGCCCCAGGATACGCTCCAGTGGGCGCGATTGCGGGCCGATGACGTGAACCTCAAGCCCGCGCTCGCGCAGCGCTGCCGCCGTTTCCAGACCGATAAAGCTCGCGCCGATCACCGCGACGCGCCGTGCGTTAGCGGACTTGGCGATGAGCGCCCGGCTATCGTCAAGCGTGCGCAGATACTGCACGAGGTCGGCGCCCGGCACATCGAGACGCACTGGGTGGGCACCCGTCGCCAGCAGTAGCGCATCAAAGCCCAGGCGGCTGCCGTCGGCCAAGTGAATTGCGCGTGTGGCCGTCTCGATCGAACTCGACGCGCGTGCCGAGCCGAACGTCGATGTTCTTTTCATTGTAGAAGTCGGCGGAACGCAGCGGGATCCAATCCTCGGGCGCCTTGCCCGCCAGATAGTCCTTCGACAGGTTGGGCCGGTCGTAGGGCAGCGCGTCGTCGGCGCTCAGCATCGTGATGCTCCCCGCGAACCCTTCTCTGCGCAGCATCTCGGCGGCCGCGTTGCCGGCACCACCCCCGCCGACGATAACGACGGATTGCGGTGCCCGGTCGGGCGCTCGTTGTTTGTCCGCTGCGGCCTTCTCAAGCTTCTCGCGCACAAAGACCGTGTCGTCGCGCTGCTCGACCCGCCAGCAGGCGACCGGATTCAAGGCCGGAGCGCGCAGCGCCTCACCCGTGCGCAGACTGAAACACGCGTGATGCCACGGACAGCGGACGGTATCGTCCACCATGAGCCCCTCGGCGAGCGGGCCGCTGTAGTGCGTGCAGGTGGCGCCGATGGCGAAAATATCAAAGCCGCGCCTTGCGAGCAGAACAGCCTCGCCGTCGGCGTGTCCAAGCAGCATCGCCCCGTCCGCAAGGCTGGATGCCGCGATGCCGTCCTTGAGATCGGGTCCGGTCAATTGCTGAGAGTCGGAGCTCATCCAATCCTCCGTTAGCCGCTACGTTCGTGATTTTGAGCGCGCTAGAGTCCCCACCCGGTGACTTCGAGCGTCTGCCCGGTAATGCCGGCTGCGGCCGGCGAAGCCAGGAACACGACGGTCTCGGCGATCTCCTCACGCGTGGCCCAGCGGCTCGTATCCTTGGGCTTCATCGCGGCGACGTTGGATGCCGTATCGACCAGTCCCGGCGCCACGGCGTTGACGCGGATCGCGGCATCCCGCCCTTCGAGCGCAAGCGTGCGAGTCAGGGCCTCGACCCCGGCCTTGGCGCAGTTGTAGGCAACCATGTTCGCCTGGGGTTGTCCGGCGCGCGCGAAGTTGACGATCGACCCTCCGCCGCTCTTGGCCATGTGCGGGAAGATCGCGCGAGACACCAGAAAAGCGCTGAGCAGGTTGTTGTTGAGCTCCCGGGTCCACTCGTCGAGGCTGACCTCGGTGGAGGCCTTATAGATCGTGAGGCCGCCGGCCAGATTTACGAGGATGTCGATGCGCGCGTACGCGCCCAATGCGTCCTGGACGGCGCGCGCCACCTGCGCCTCGTCAGTGAGCGATGCGGCAATGGGGAGCGCCTTGATGCCCTCTTGGCGCAACTCTGCGGCACGAGCCTCGACGTTTGCAAGCGTGCGCGCGCAAATCGCCAAGTCGGCACCGTTCGCACCCAAGGCTTTCGCGACGGCTTGCCCGACTTGACCCTCGTGGCTAACGCCCGTGACTAAAGCCACCTTGCCTTGAAGACTACCGGCCATGTCATTCACTCTTTGTTGGGTACGCGGGGCACTCTGTGCGGCCTGCTGGTGATTACAGCGCCGCGGTTCCACGATGATGGTCGGCGCCGCGAGAACAATCAAGGCCATGAGGCAATCCAAGACCCCCCGGGCAGGCCCAGGCAAAGCGTCACACGCGGTAGTCAATTTTCTGTCGCGCTCAGCCGCTCGTGTCCGTGCTATCGAAGCGAGCATAGGGCGGGCTCCCGGCGACGGCGCGCGGATCCCGCAAGGCTCGCTTGGAGGACGAAAGATGGCGCGCTTGCTCGTGGGCGTCCTGACGCTTCTGCTGTCGCTGCCGGCAGCAGCGGACGTGCGGCCCTTTCCATCCGGCTTTCGCACCGAGGAAATTCCAACAGACGGCGCAACAATTCACGTCCGGATCGGTGGACAAGGACCCGCAGTTGTCATGCTGCATGGCTTCGGCGACACGGGCGACATGTGGGAGCCCGTGGCGAGCGGGCTCGCGCGCGACCACACGGTCGTCGTGCCCGATCTTCGCGGCATGGGCCTCTCGTCCCATCCAGAGAGCGGTTATGACAAGAAGACGCAAGCCCGCGATATCGCGCGGGTTCTCGACAGCTTGAAGATCGAGAAGGCCGATCTCGTCACGCACGACATCGGTAATATGGTGGGCTACGCCTTCGCCGCGCAATATCCCGAGCGCGTCAGCCGGTGGGTCGCAATGGATGCGCCACTCCCCGGCATCGGACCCTGGGACGAGATCATTCGCAGCCCCGCGTTGTGGCATTTCAATTTCCGTGGGCCGGATGTGGAACGCCTCGTACAAGGCCGGGAGCGCATCTATCTCGATCGCTTCTGGAATGAGCTGTCCGCCGATCCGAAGAGGATCGACGAAGGAACACGCGAGCACTATGCCGCACTTTACGCGCGGCCCGGCGCCATGCATTCCGCGTTTGAGCAGTTCGCGGCGTTCGCACAGGATGCCATCGACAACAAGAGCCTCGCCGCAAGGGGCAAGCTTACGATGCCGGTGCTGGCGATCGGTGCGGAGAAATCATTCGGGACCGCCATGGCGGATGATTTGCGCTTTGTCGCGACGGACGTCACCGGCGTGGTCATTCCCAACTCCGGGCATTGGCTCATGGAGGAGCAGCCCGCGGCAACCGTCGCAGCCATCCGCAGCTTTATCGACAAGGAACGCTGAGTGGCGAGCGCACCCAAGCAATCGATCATCGAGACGCGACGCCATCAGATGTTCCCGACGCTCGAGGGATCGGAGATCGAGCGCCTGCGCCGGTTCGGGAAGACTCGCTCCTACGCGCCGGGAGAAGCGCTCCTCAAGGTCGGCGAGCCGGGCCACGGCCTGTCCATCATCTTGGCCGGACATGTCGACATCTCGCAGCAGGACCCCTCGGGGCGCCGCAAGCTGATCGTCACTCACGGCCCGGGCAGTTTCTTGGGCGAGCTGGCCCAGCTCGCTGGGCGACCGGCCCTCGTGGACGCCCATGCCCAAGATCAAGTCGAGGCCATCGTAATTCCGCCGGACAAGCTCAGGGCGTTGCTGATCGCCGAGGCCGAGATCGGCGAGCGGATCATGCGCGCTCTCATCCTGCGTCGTGTCGGACTGATCCAGGACGGAGTCGGCGGCCCGGTGATCGTCGGCGCCGCCGGAAACGGCGACGTGCTGCGGCTCGCCAATTTTTTATCTCGCAACGGTCAGCCGCACCAGCGGCTCGATCCCGAGACAGATCCGGAAGCAGAAGCGCTGATCGAGCGCTTCCATGTCGACGCGGGCCACCTGCCGATCGTTCTGTGCCCGAATGGGCAGCTCCTGCGTAATCCCAGCGAGAGCGAGCTTGCCCGCTGCATCGGGCTGGTGGCGCCCATCGATCCCGACCGCGTCTACGACGTGGCAGTCGTGGGAGCGGGGCCTGCCGGCCTCGCGACGGCCGTCTACGCGGGCTCGGAGGGGCTCTCGGTCCTGGTGCTCGACTGCCGCGCGTTCGGCGGTCAGGCGGGCGCCTCGGCTCGGATCGAAAACTACATGGGCTTTCCGACGGGAATCAGCGGAATGGCACTGATGGCACGCGCCTACAATCAGGCGCAGAAGTTCGGCGCCGAAATGGCGATCCCCGATGAGGTGTCGTCGCTGCAGGACGTGAGCAATTCAGATGGCAGCCGGTTGGTCTTGAAGCTCTCCAACGGCGAGCAGGTCCGCGCGCGCGCGGTCGTCATCGCGAGCGGTGCGCGCTACCGGCGGCTCGACGTCGAGAACTTGCACGCCTTCGAAGGCTCGAGCGTGCACTATTGGGCCTCTCCCCTGGAGGCAAAGCTGTGCGCGGAGCAGGAGGTGGCGCTGGTGGGCGGCGGCAATTCGGCGGGTCAGGCGGCGGTATACCTGGCGAGCCAGGCCGCCAAAGTCTGGTTCCTGCTGCGGGGCCCCGATCTCGGCGCAAGCATGTCGCGCTATCTCGTGGATCGCATCACGGGACTGCCCAACGTCGAGGTACTGACGCACACGCGGGTTACCGGGCTCGAAGGGCGCGACGGCGTACTCGAAGCGATCCGCTGGCGCACGGGCAAAGACGGAAAAGAGGAGCGCCACCCGCTTCGCCACCTGTTCCTCTTTATCGGAGCCGACCCCAATACGGATTGGCTGGCCGGCTCCGGCATTGCGCTCGGCCCCAAGAATTTCGTGCTCACGGGCGCCGACGCCGGAAGCGATCGCCGCCCGCAGGAGACGAGCTGCCGCGGCGTCTTTGCCGTTGGCGACGTGCGGGCGGGCTCGGTCAAGCGGGTTGCCGCAGCGGTTGGCGAAGGCGCGCAGGTGGTCGCGGCGCTGCATGCTTTCCTGGCCGCGGACGACCGCCAATCGCGCGACATTGCGAAAAATTAGAGCGATGCTGGCCGAATGCGAGCCGGCCCCCTACATGGAAAAGTAGGCTTCAGGCCGGCGTACTGAGGTCACTTCTTCGGTGCCAGGAGCGAGACATGACCAAGATCACATACGAGATCGTCAAGCACGACGGCGGCTGGGCCTACCGCGCCGAGGGTGTTTTCTCGGAGACCTTCCCCTCTCATGTTGAGGCACGCAAAGCCGCGGAGCGCGCCGCCAGGGAGCAGGGTCTGCCCGGCGAGACGACGGACATCTCGTATGAGGACGAAGAGGGTCATTGGCACGATGAGGTTTCGCCCGGCGACGACCGCCCTGAGACCGACGTGAAGGGATGAGGCGAAAGGGCGGCGCAGCTCCGGCTCGACGCGAGCTTGCGCTTCCGGCCGAGGGTCCTCGACCCGAGCAGAGCGCGCACTGCAGATCGGCCCGCGCCAATACGCACGCTCGCCGCGCTCGCGACGACCAAGATCATTCGATTTATTCCGATACCATGTGAGCTTTGTACGAAAGTACAAGCCGAACAAACCAACGCTATTCAAGCGTCATTAAGCAAATTCCGGATAGGGATTATTAGTTGCGCTATATCTAGTTTGGCGCGCTCAAGATGGCCTGGCGATTACTCGCCGTCGAAGTTCACGCTGCGATCATTCCAGGCAATGCACTCACGCAGGAACTTCAGAACGCGCTCTAGAGACGACGCATCGCTCATTCGCGCCGACCGTTCCTCAGACCTCTTTTGCAAGGTCGCAGGAAATCAGAGTCGCCTCGTTCGCGGCCGGTTGGCGCCGAGTACCGGCGATGGCGGAACATCGCTTGTCATCGGGCCTTGGAAGCCAAACACGATTTAGGGAGTCGCGTTCATGTCGCTACCGTCAGCAAACAAAAATTGCAACGGCCGGTTGCGGGCCGACGGATACGTGCTGGACCACAAACGAATCGCAACCGTGGAGTCGTTGATCGGTTCGGAGAGATCAGCCATCGCGTTTCGGAAGTTCAAACGCGACCTCGAGACGCGCATTGCCGCGATCGCCGCGAACACGACAGCGCCGCCGGAAAAGAGCGAGCACGCGCATAAGATCGTCGGCATCGCTGGGACGATCGGATTTCAAGAGCTCTCCGATGAAAGCAGGCGCCTCGAGCAAGCGATCAACCAGAATTCCGAAGATCTTCATCCCTACATCGCCTCGCTGATATCGGCTGCGCAGCGTGCCAATGCAGCGCTCGAAGTGCTGTTCGGCTAGAAGGGCATGACGCCACCCTGGGCAAGCCGGCAGCCGAGTGCGCCGTTGTAGGCGCCCGCGATCGCATCGTGCGGGATTTCTCTCTTGAAGCCACGGTCATTGCCCGATGCGGCGATACACGTACTCGTCGCAGCCGGACCCGAAGAGGCCGGTGGTCTTGCCGCGCGCAAATACGCGCTCGGCCTTGAAGGCCATGGCTCGCATGCGCGCGTCGACCTCCGGTGCCAGCGCCGCTTCATAGGGATAGCCGCCCATCCAGTCATGTACGTCGTGATAGAAGTCCATACCGCGCGCCGAACGATAGTTGTCAACGAACGCGCGGAAGCTGCCGCGTCCGGCCAGCCTTCCCGCCACCCGGTAGCCGCCGACATAGACCTTCTGCGCCAGCTTCTGCGCCGCCGGGGAAGCGCGCCTGTACCAGCGCTTCTCGAGCTTCCAAAACGGGTCCATATAGGTCGACCGGTATAGTGCAATAGCGAATAGGCCGTTGGGCGCCACCAGCTGCGCGGCTTTGCGCACCGCCTCCCACATGTCGCCGGTGTGATGCAGGACGCCCCACGAATAAACAATGTCGAACGTGCCAAGGCGCGCCGGATCAAGGTCGAAGACACTGATATTTTCCGCCTGCCAAGGCACCATGACGCCGCGCTTGGTGAGCAGTGCATTCGTAGTCCCGACGCTAACCGGGTCGATGTCCACGGCCATGATGCGGCTCACGCCGAGCTGCGAGGCAGCCAGAGCATGCAGCCCGGATCCGCAGCCGATGTCGATGAACGACTTGCCGCGGAATTCATGGGCTGGGACGAGCTTGGTCAGTCCTTTCTTCAACTCGTCGATGGCCGCGTCGTCGATCAGCTCGGCATAGGACGCCCAGTTCTCGCCGAACGCGAAGTGGCTGCTTGCGTCCTTCAAATCGTCTTTTGCCACTACACTCTCGCCGGGTCGGCCCCGTCGCTCCCAATTTGATGGCGGGCGGTTCAATCGCGCTCAAAACGCAAGACAACTCGTGCGCCGGCTAAGCTTGAAACATCAGCACGTGCCAAAGGGCCTACTGCCGGTTGCGTGTGCCCGCCAAGCGCCCGCGCCATTTTTTGCGGGTCGGAGGAGTTGAGATATTCTTCGCTGCGGAGGCGTTGTTCGTCGAGAAAATCCGGCCTGCCGTCTTCTATTATTTCCTTGATGTCGCCGTCGACATCACGGCGCTACCTCAGTTTGGCTGTCGGTGCATTTCCATGTCGGAGCACAGGCGATCAAATTCGCGCAGGATCACGTCGGCATCGTCGGCGGCAGAGAACGCCCGTTGGAAGGGCCCTGAAAACGGGAAGGGATCGTGAGGCGCGATTCCAATGCTGCGCTGAAACTCCATGCTCGCGGCGGGCACGCCCTCGACGTTGAACTTGAACGTCAAGTGGCGACAACGCGCATTGAGCCAGCACAGGCCCATCGGCCCGCAGTTTACGCCGAGGTTGACGAATGCCTGCTCGTAGAGAGCGGCGCGCAACGGCACGTTCCACGCCGCCTCGGGCATCACGACAATGCCATCGAACTCTTGCAGCGGGCCTTTCAGGGTCTGCGCCGTGTCGGGCACGATGGCCGGACAATAGCCGCGCTCCCTGAGGGCGCGCGCGACCTCCGCCCAAGCGTCAAGGTTGCTGTTGCGCAGTGGCAGGTACGGCGAATGACGAAGCGTGATCGTGACAACGGGGCGCCCTTCGCAAACCCGCTGCTTCCATTCGATAAGAGACTGCAGCGCAGCCCCCGACGCCTGCAAGCTTGGAATTTGCACGCCGCGCCGCGCCGCATCGCAAACCATTCCCGCAAACGGCTCGTCCGGCCCCGGGAACTCTGGAAAATAATGCCTGGGAAAGCTCTGCCCATAGCAGCTATCGGCGAGCCGCGATGCGAGCTTGCGCGACGTAAGCAGTGCCACACCGCCCTGCGCCGGCAGGAGACCCACGATCGGCAGCAGGATGTTGAAGATACGCTGGTGGCGCTCTTGCGCATCGATGACGGACAAGTATTCCGCGCTTTCGGGCCCGCTGCTCCAGGATCGTCCCGCGACGACGAGGAAGCGAACGCTATCGAAGCCGCGTCGGCGGCGCTCGAGCTCCGCGGCAACGACAAACCAGCAAAAGTCATAGGTAATCGGCAGAATTTCGCAGTCATAAAATGCAACTAGCGTCCCCGGTTCGGCGAATGTGCTTTGTCCACGGCGCCACCTTGCCAGCGCTGTACGCGGAGCCCGCAGGATCGGGCGCAGGAGGTGCCCGACCGCCGTCGAGGGACTGAAGAGTTCGCGGCGCAACCTGCCGGGCAGGCTCCTTAGACCACGCACACGCACGAAGCTCAACGCGCGCGCGACGAGCGACCGGGGCATCAACTCGTGCGTGTCGGTGTCGGGGACGTTCATACACTCTCTGACGCGGTGAAGGCGAACGAGCAGAACCTGCCCGCAATCTCTATGGAGTTAAATCCAGAAGGGCAGATAGCGACGGAGCCTGGCGAACATCGTGAAGACCACGGCCCAGCCCACGATCGTTATCCCGATCATGATGCCCCAGTCGAGAAACGTAGGTGCTTGGCCCAGAAGCGGCAGCCGCAAGATCGAAACGGCGTGGTAGACGATATTCGGCTCCACGAGAAAAAAGCGGAGCCGCATCCGACACTTTATCGACGGGCCAGAAAATGGGGGTAATGAACAATACGATCTGCAAAGCGCTCGTCACGATCTGTTGCACGTCGCGATAGCGCGCGACGACAATTCCCAGACCAAGACCGAGCCACGCCCCGTTCAAGAGGATCAAAAACAGCGCGGGGAAAACCAAGAGATAATTCCAGTTGAAGACGTCGAGATACACCAGAGCTATCACGGCATAGACCGACATGTGATGCAGCATCACGATTATGTTCTTGAGCAGCATGGAAAAAACGTAGCTGCTGTACGGCAACGTCGAGTTTTTCAGCATGCCCTCGGAGGAAACGAAGACGCTGCATCCCTCGCTCGCAATGCTCATGATGAACATCCAGGCGATGAACCCGGACGAGAGATAGGGAAGGTAGTCCGCCAGCTTCATGTTCCAGAGGTTGGAGAACACCACCGCCATGGATCCGACGAGGATGGCATAGCTGAGCGAGGTCCAATACGGGCCGATGAGCGTGCGACGGTAGCGGCGCCTGACATCCAGTATCGCGAGCGATGTCCAGACACGCCACAGCGCTAGACCTCGACGAATGTCGTCGAGCGCGGCAAGAGCTTCCGTGCGCGCGCCGCCCAGTGCCGTAGACCTCCTCACGGGGCCACCGTCGGTTATTGTCAGCCTCTTGTGCATTGGTGTCCTCGGTTACGGCGTGGCGCCATCCGCGCGACTGAGCCAGTCCGGTGCGGTCTTGCTGCCCCGCTCGTTGCAGCAAGGCGGGCAACCTGTCGACGGCTTGCGCGCTTCGTGTCAGCTATGGGGCTTGGGCGATATTGTACGGGTTCGTCAGCCAAAAGCCTCCACGGGCTCAGCCGGCGAGCGTTTCTGCTCTTCCTCGACGCGGCGCTCGTATTCCTCGATGACCTCGGAAACCTCTCCGCAAAGGGAAACCTTGCCGTGCTCGAGCAGAACGGCGCGGTTGCACATCTGCTTGATCAAATCGATGGAGTGGCTGGCAATCACCACCGTTCCGACACGTCGATACAGCTCGTTAACACGATGCTCGGCACGACTGGCGAAGCGGGCATCGCCCGTACCGATGGCCTCGTCGAGCAACAGAATATCCGTTTCGATGGCGGTCGCGACCGCGAACGCCAACCGCACCAACATGCCTGCCGAGTATGTGCGCGCCGGCAAATCGAGGAATGCGCCGAGCTCACAGAAAGCGACGATGTCGTCGGCCTTCGCTTCGATCTCAGCGCGGCTCATTCCGAGAAGCAATCCGATGTTGAATATGTTCTCGTAGCCGGTGTCTTCCACGTCCATCCCGATCAGGGGATTGAACAACGGCGTGACCCTACCCCTCGTCACGACGACGCCGGATGTCGGCTGATAGATGCCGGCGATGATCCTCAAAAGCGTGGTTTTGCCCGACCCGTTGTGTCCTATCAGCCCGAGCCGATCTCCTTCCGCCAGACTGATACTCACGCCGTCGAGCGCACGAACGGAAACGCGGCGGCTCTCCGAACTACGCCCGCGAATGCGCCCTCCCGCATAATCGACCAAAAGGCTGCTACGAAGGCTTCTTCGCGCATCCACAATGGGAATGTCCAAGGTGACGTTGTCGACTTCAATTCTGGTCATGGTCCGCCGCGGAATAGTTTAGGCCGTTGTTGTGTTTTCTCATTCCGGTTCGTGCACGGCGACGCTTACTGCCTCGCATAACACACCGTTTCAATGATGCCGCCGTCATGCTGGCGCAGAAAGAGGCGATAGTCGTCCCGCAACGACTTCATCTTGGCCGGCACCTCCCAGAGGTCGGCAGGCCGGTGGTAGGCCGAGATCGCGAGTTGAGGCGCAAAGGTTTGGATCGTGTTTTTGGCGCCTTCGAGAGCGTCGATTTCCGCCCCTTCGATATTCATTTTAATGAAGGAAGCGCTACCGCCGTTCAGATCGTGGTCGATCGTGGTCACCGGCACGGAGATGGTGCCGGATTCCGTGAACAGCGATCCGCGCGTCCCGGCGTCATCGAAACGCAGCGTCGTGACTTCTCGATAGAGCCCCTTGGGAACCGGAGTGACCCGGTCCTCGCCTTCGAAATTCCGGCAGAGCCGTGCGAAGGTCTGCTGATCTGGCTCGTAGGCATAAATGCGCTCATACCGCCCACCGACGCGGTCGATAAACAGCCGCAGCGTGTCGCCGTCATAAGAACCGCCATCGACGTAGACCTCGCCGTCACCGAAGGGCTTGATGCAGTCAGCGTCGTAAAGCTCCGCATCGAGGACCGGCTCGAACAGGCGCGGGTCCATGGTCAGGCGAAATCCCAAGGCCGCATCCAGAACGCGGCGCGACTTCTCGTCGGCCAGAAGACCGTTCAGCCGTACGTAGGCGTCCCTGTCGCGATAGAGCTCGTCAATCAGGCCATCGTAGAACATGTGCGGTGGAAACCGGTCCGGCGCCAAGATTTGGAGCGTAGCGAAGGGAGCAACCGTTTCGAAGCCCGCCGCCGACAACCGCTGAACAGCACCGAGAACCCTGTGCGATGCGATGATGACCGGCAGGCGTTTGTCACAGGCATCGAGGAGCTCCGCGGTCGGCACGACAGTGATCCCCTCGACGAGCTTGCCTTGTCGAATTGGATTGTCGTCGGCAATAAGGGCGACCCGAATTCCGAGGCCCTTGCAAAGCCCCGCAAGGCGAACGCCCTCGTCCGAGGCCCCGAGAATAGCCAGCTCTTCGAGCCGGCCGCCCTGCAGGGCCGGATAGCGATCGGCAAGCGCTCCCAACAGCGACGCGGCCGAGGGTGCGAGCATCAGACGCTCGAGCCAACCACCGGCCACAGCCGACGGCGCGGAAAGGCTATCTGCGGTGTTTTCGGAAATCATTGGCTGACCTATCCCTGCTGGTGGCGTTTTTGGCTGTAAGACTTCGATGCCTCGGCCTTCGAGGCCGGTAGCTGCGAGGCGAATTGAGATGTGCCGATGCGCGTAGCGGCGAGCGCACATCGCTTAGTGCTACTTGGATTCGGTGGCCGTTATATTCGAAGAGCGGATCTCGTCGATCCGGTCAAGGCAGCGCTCCACGTCCCGAAACGGCAACCCGCTCAACTGCCGCAATTCAAGATCCCACCAATGCGATTGCAGCAATCGCTCGATGAGCTGATCGCCAAACCGAAAACGTTTGATGGTCGCCGGCACTCCGGCCACCACGGCATAAGGCGGAACGTCTTTCGTGACGACCGATCCTGCGGCAATAACTGCGCCATGTCCGACTTTTACACCGCCCATGACGCAGGCGTTGTGACCGGTCCACACGTCGCTGCCCATCGTGACGACGGTGAACATGTCAGGGGACCGTTCAAGCCGGCCGAGATCCCTGTACTCGTCGACCCACCCATAGGAGTCACCGCGATACTGGAACTCGTGGGTGCTTAGCCAATCGCTTGGATGATTGAACGGGTTGATCGCCACCCTCGCACCCGTCGGGCAGAACGAGCCGATGGTGCTCCTCGCTATGTAGGTGTCCCTCCCTAGGCTGCAGTACTTCCCGATGCTGGCGTCGGGTCCAAGTTGCGCATTGCAGTCCAGGAAGAGGGGGCCGCGCACTTTTGACTTATAGATGCAGGCACCTGCGTTGAGCCGAAGCAGGCCGTCGAGATGCACGGTCTCGCCGGTATCATTGACGTAGCAGTTTATGAACGACTGCTGGAATTCCATTGAGGCTTGCAAGCGCTTGCCGTGGCGGAGAGGGTGCTTAGCCTGCAATTCCTTTGCCGGGCATGGCTGCACCACTTCTTGCTTAGCAATCGGCCGATCTTTCTCCTGATCACCAACCATGCCTCGCGGTCGCCTTGCGCAGCCTGCATAAGCGATTTGCAGCCTATGCCGGGTGTTAAAGTGAAGTGCCTGTTCGGACACTCAAAATTCCCAGATCGAACCTTTGCCGCTGCTGCGAAACGACGCGTGCCGCCTTCTCCTCGACTGCGAGCCAATCCTTGTCGATATCCCCCACATGCCAGCGAACGGGCCGCGGGAACAGCTTCAACTTCATCGGATCCCAGATATCGTGAGTTAAGCTGAGCCTTATGGCGGCGGCGTTCTCCCAATGACGATACCTGGATGAAAGTCTTCGCCCCAAGGACGGCCGCAATGATACTGGCTTATCGTCTAGCGACGCCCAGCTCACCATCATCATTTCGTCGGAGTCCGTGCACACGTGGATATCGCCCTCGCCGAAGTTCGCGTGCAGATAGTCCCCGTCGATCGTCCACTCCTCAAGTGCCCGGGTGTCGTGTTTGCGCAGCGCGGAGTAGTCCATCAGGACAGGCGCCCAGCTGAGCGAATGCAATACGATTCCCCCGTCACCGTGGACTCGCCAAAATGCGGCCGGACCAAAGGTGCTGCCGTTATAGAAATAGGGAGCGCCGAAATCGTAGCTCAGCGTCTGGCTGTGAAAGGCCGGCACGCCCATGCGCACCAGCTCGCGGCCGGATATCGTAAGCGCAGCCCCCGTATCGCTGCGGTTTTCTCCCGCCCGGTCGTAGCCGCTCTGTGCGAATGCTTCGAACAGGGGCTCGGTCGCAAACCTCAATGCCGCCATCACGACGAGCGACTTGCCGGCGAGCACGTGCCGCTGCGCGGCGCTCATCGTGCCATCCGAAACCAGGGCATCGGGTGTGAGAACGAAACCGCAGGCGCGATCCTGAAAGCAGAGGTCGGTCGCACGCTTATGGCCGATCCCCATGTGCACGCAGGGCGATTTTCCCGGCGGCGGATAGGAAATCTCGATGTGGACGGGCTCTACGTAGCGCGCGAGCGCCTTCACCATCGGCGACTGCCGAATGATCTCCCAATCGTCTGCCGGCATGACGAACAGGAACTTGTGCCCGCTTCCCTTCAGCGCCGGCAGATTGCCCGGAGCCAGCATGGAGGCGACCAAGTAGTTCAGCAGGTAGCTCCGATACTCGGCGCCCCAGCAAACGACGATCAAGTAGACGGGGGGGATCATTCTGGATCGGCGCTCCGTGCACCGAAACGGTGCTGGCTGACATGGAGAAACAGCGAGAACGCGTCATACGGCGTGACGCGCAAATCGTTCAGCATGGCGTCGGCGTCGAAAGCTCCAAATGCGCTGCCCTCGCCCAAGGTGATCGCTTCTTCCTCGCGGGGGCTCACTTTCAAAGTGTAGTAGATGCGCTGATAGTTGCCCTGCCCCAGAGGAGCCATGTCGAACGCGATCGTCATGAAATGACGTGCCTCGCTAATGTCGAGTGCGAGTTCCTCCTGCAGCTCCCGCTGCAGTGCCCGCTCCGCGCTTTCACCCTCGTCGATCGCCCCGCCGAAGCACCCCCAATGGCCCGGGTACCAGATGTCGGGACGGTCATCGCGCTTCTGCAAAAGGTACTTGCCGTCGTCGCGCTGGATAATGGCAGCCACAGCATTAGCAAAGAACAGCGGAGATTTATCAATGAGCAAGCTTTGATCGTCCACTGTTCTTGTCGATGCTCCCGCGCGCATATTGCGCTACATCAGCTTTCCGCGCGCATCGGACCCGGCAAGCGTGCCGAGCGGATCTGAGCGCATGAGCTCCATTCCGTGCCGCATCAGATCGCCGGTGCGGAATGAAAACACCGGCGAGCCGTCGAGCTCGACATAGCGGACCCGTCCAGCATCGCGCATCTTGTCTTCGAACTTGTGAAAGTTTCGAAGCAGCCTCCGGTGCCGGCGCGTGCGCACGGCGTGCTCTGCTCCCCGCCTGTCGCGGCACGAGTACTCTTCTATTTCGTCGCGCAGGTACTTCTCCGGCTCGGATCTCTCTTCCATGCAATGGACCAGCGTGCACGTATCCATCTGGACGCCCAGCATGACGACGGCCGCATCGCGTTCGGCAAGCATGCCCCACGGGCTCGATTTGCCGCATGGCGTTGCGTCGAGATGATGCTTCGACGTCAATTCCTCAGCCAGATGTCCGCGCGCTGACACCGAGTGGGTGGGGTGCAAGCTGCGATGCGTTGCGTGGCCGGTGCGGAACATCTCGCTGAGTATCCCAGTGATCGAAGGCGTCTGGAGCTCGTCGAACACGGGGTTGTCCGCGTTGACGGCGCGCCACGACATGGCCGGCATCACCAACGTTCCCGCAGCCAGATAGTCGACCAGCGAATCCAAGAGATCTTCCGCCCGGTTCCCTTTGCGCGACAGCGCCGAGAAGGAGGCGTGGACCAGCACGGTATCCGTCGGCATGACGTCGAGGGCACGCAGCAGGCCCGCCACCCGCGTGCCTTGGACAATTCCTGTATGCATTTCGTCGGCTAAGTATCGCGCCGGCAGTTCACGGCTGCGCCTCATCTGGCTCTGTAAGGTCGGCCTGGCAGTGCGCGCTCTTGAGTCTTCTGACCAGGTCTCCAAGCTACTGAGCTTGTTGTAGTAGGTGTATTCTGGTGAACGGCGGATCAGGTATCCGTCCTTCACCTCCTCATCGAATACGTGCGAGGACCAGCGGTCGCAATTCTTGCAGAACGGCACTTTGTCCCACTGGCCGGTCTCATGGTAGCGACGGACCTCCGTCAGCTTCTCGCCGTGCCACACCCCTTTGACGCCGTGCTCGAACACATTGCCCATGTTCGTCTCGCCGAAGCCGTCGAGGCAGCACAGGGCGGCGTTGCCGTTGGCATGAATCGGAAGCGTCGAGTAGAGTGACGGACAGGGCTTGCGCGGTCCCTCCGGGCGCATGTTGGGAAAGCGCCCATCCACGAACAGCTCGCCGACACGGACGAAATCGACGCGCGGGCCCCAATATTCGACGAATTCGCGCGCCTCGTGCTCGTTGTCCGGCTGGATCGTGAAGGAAACGCCCACGCGCGGTTTCGGACGATCGCCTCGCGCCTTCAGCAGGATGTCGACCGCCGCGTGAATTTTTTCAAGGCGGTCGATGCCGCGCACTTTCTTCAGAGTTTCTTTCGTCATCGCATCGATGCTGACGGATACTGAATTGACACCCACCTCGACCATGAAGTCCGCCATTTTTTCCCGCAAGGTCAGGCCGTTCGTGTTCATGGTCACGGACAAGCCCCGGTCCTTCATGGCGCGGATGTGATCCTGAAAATTGTGGGCGAGCGTCGGCTCGCTCCACAAATTGGGCTGCACCATCGGCTTCCCGGCCATAACGTCGTCGAGAATTTGCGCGGCTCTCTCCAGCGGCATGCTTTGTCGCAGAAAAGCCTGCAGGCGCGGATCATCAGTGCCGCCGTGAACGATGCACATCGGACATTTCAAATTGCAGTCGGTGCGAAGATCCATGAGGACACGCGAGGGGTACTCCGGCACCGGAATCCGCCGGTCCTTCGACATGTCATTCATTGTCGTGTTCCCTCTAAGGATTTGCCGCCTCGCACGCAACGTTAGTCGCTACCCAGCGCCATTGGAAGGGCTGGCAAAGCGGCATTGCGCCATGCACACGGCATTTTGACGGTCATACAAACGTTGAAAGTTACCGGCTAAGCGCCGCTTCTACCTTGGCGATTGCGGCGGCGGTGTCCTCGGCTTCGCGGGTTGTATAGTTCTCGTTCAGATAGACAGCAAAGGACCCGTCCCGGGCCTTGCGCGCATTGGGACAATCGAATCGATCCGCCAAATGCGGCTGCACCCAGGGCCAGTCGGCTACGAGGTAGTAGTAATGCGTGTTGAGTCCGATTCCTTCCGCGCGCACCGCTTCCGCAAATGCCTGCTTGCTGACGTCGAGCTTCAATTCGTCCGACAAAGATGAGATGGATGAACGGCGAACTGTCCGGGTTGAACCCGGAGGGGCGGCAAACGGCAAAGTCCGCCTCAATCAGTCGCGTCACCTGATCCACGAACGCCAGCCGCTTGGCACGCGTGACCTCCAGCCGCCCCAGAGACGCAATGCCGATGCCACAGGACAACTCGTCCGTGTGCAAGTTGAGCGCCGGAAAAAGGTACTGGGCAGGGTTGCGGTCGTCAAAATTCTCAATCCAGCGCGGCTTGCCACGGTCGGCGTGCGCGAGCGTCTTGTGATAGCGCTCGATGTCTTGGGTGTAGACGACGCCGCCCGAAGATCCTGTGGTGCTCGCCTTGCGGTACATCGTCGAGAACGCCGCGATGTCGCTAAACCTTCCTACTTTTTGGCCGTTATAGACGGCCCCGTGCGATTGGCTGCAATCCTCGATGACGCGCAGGCCTCGATCCTTCGCCAGCGCCAGGATGGGATCCATATCGACCGCTTCTCCGACCGAATGCACGATGAGGATCGCGGAGGTTTCAGGACTGAGGCGCGCTTCGATCTGCTCGACGCTCGTATTGAAGCTGCCGGCATTGAATCGATGAGCCGCGGCTTCAGTCCGTTGAGAATGATGGCCGAAAGCGTGCCGGGATCCGTGATCGGCGAGACCGCGACTTCACTCCCCTTGGGCAGATCAAGCGCGGCGATGGCAACGAAAACGGCCACGGTCCCCGTCGCGACCGCGTCGGCATACCCCCCGCCCATCCAATCGGTGAACATCTGGCAATAGCGATCCTCGAAGTGGCCTTGGTAGCCTGGATCGATTTGCATCGCGTGGTAATAGTCGAGCACCTCCTCAATCATGGCACGTTCGCCAGGCCCGATCGCGAAGCGCGGCGGCATTGGCTCAGAGCGTACCGGGCGACCGCCGTTGATGGCGAGCTGCGAGCTGCGCGTTAAGATGTGGTCCATCGATTTGTCTCAGCACAATCCGAGGCGCGAGGAGATCGCATTCGCGTCCAAGCCGGTGAGCTGCCAGGAGGTCCTGGTGGCTCCCGTAGCAATGGATGAAAGCATCCTGCAAACTGAAGGTGTCGACGCGGCAATCGGCGTCGCTGTCCCAGGCGAGCTGCTTCACCCGCAAGCCAAGGCTGCCCGACGGCGCGCTTTCCTCTATGACGATGACGTGGGCGTGCCGCTTCAGCGCTGCGATGATCCCGGACTCGTCGAGCGGCTTGACCGTGTGCACCGAAACCAATGAGACAGATCGGCCGCTTTCTGCAAAGCGCTTGGCGATCGTGCCCGCGAGCCCGGCGATCGTGCCGTAGGTGAGAATGCACACGTCGTCGCCGCGCGTAATGTAGCGGAGCTTGCCGAACTGCCATTTATCAGCGGCCTCGGCCGTTAGCGATCGGCTCGCCCGCCTTACCCAGCCGCAAATATACCGGACCGTGGTCTGCCGTCGCGCACCAGCGCGTGGCAGCCTCCGTCTCGAGCGGATCGCAGGGCGCGATCACGCTCATGTTGGGAATCGCGCAGGCGATCGAGATGTCCTCCTGCGCGTGATGCGTGCCGCCGAGCGTCGAGTACGGTGACGCCTCCGCCGATGCCGACGATCGGTGACCGGCAGATTCTGGTAGCAGAGGTCATTGCGCACGAACTCGAAGGGGCGATAGAGCGCGAACGTGGCGATGGTGTAGGCGAACGGCCTGCAAGCCCCGCTGCGCCATGCCGGCCACCATGCCGATCATGATCTGCTCGGCGACGCCCGTGTTGATGAAGCGGTCGGGGAACTCCTTGCGGAACTTGGCGATCGAGCCCGCCGGCGAGATGTCGGCGACGACCACGCACAGCCGGGGATCGGCCTTGCCCAGCTCGTAGAACACGTCGGCGAACTTGTTGCGCATCGCGGCACCGTTCCGTAAGAAGTGTTCACTCGCTGATCTCGGCGAGCTCCGCCAGCGCCTGCCGGTACTCTTCCGGGTTTGGCGAGCGGTAATGCCAGATGGGCACGTGCTCCATGTAGGAGACGCCTTTGCCTTTGACGGTGCGGCAGATGACGGCGAGCGGCCGGCCGCCCTCGCGTCGGCGGCCGCGAAGATCTCCTCGGCGGCATGGCCGTTGACCTCGACAGTATCCCAGCCGAAGGCGGCGAACTTCTCGGCCAGCGGATGAAGGCGGGATGCCCGTCGCTCATGCGCTCAAGGCCGCCGAAGTCGTTGAGATCGACGAAGGCGATCAGATTGTCGAGCTTCAGGTTGGCGGCCATCATGGCCGCCTTCCCAGGTCGAGCCCTCCTGGCACTCGCCGTCGCTGAGCACGCAGATAGACTTTGCCGTCGCGCTTTTGCAGCCGCTCGGCATAGGCCATGCCGGTGGCGATGCCCATTCCGTGCCCGAGCGAGCCGGTGGAGGCGGCGATGCCCGGAACGCCGAAGTCGGGGTGCGCGCCGAGCCGGCCGTCCGGCTTGCAGTATCGGTCGAGATCCTCGCGCGCGAGCATGCCCATCTCCTCCAGAATGACGTACTGGATCAGGCAGCCGTGCCCCTTCGACATCAGAAAGACGTCGGGAGATTGCCCTGGCGCCGTCCAGCGCATCAGCCCGTGATAGATGACATCGACGATCTCGGTACAGGAGAAGGCGGGCGCGACGTGCATCGCCGTGACCTGCTGTGACACGTCGAGGATGCGGCGGCGATAGGTCAAGGCAACGCTTGCGCGCCGCGGCCGCATCGAAGTCGTTGCGCAGACCGGCGCCGCGCGCTCGAGTGTTGCTTGGGTGTCTTTGCATGTCAGGCTCGCAAGCACGTATTCGGTGGGCCAATCGCGGATTTCGTCCGCATATTTGCGGCCCCAGGCCACCATGTCGGCCAGGCCTTCGTCCCATCCGGTCCGCGGCTCCCAGCCGATGTCGCGCTTTGATCGCCGGATGGAGTCGAGCCAGTAGCGCAAATCCTGTCCGAGCCGGTCGGCGCTCATCTCGCACGATGTCCTCGAACGGGATGCCCATGCGCGCTGGCGCGTGCGCTCGACGACCTCGCGGATCGAGGTCGGTTGTGCCGGGCCGGCATTGTAGATCGTCGCCGAGCGGCGCCTTCTCGGCGACGAGGTGGATGGCTTCGCCCGAGATCGCGGGCATGGATATAGGACTTCTCCGCGCGTCCGCCGCCGTGCAGCGGCAGCTTGTTGCCGGTCAGTCCGCACCAGATCACTTTCGGGATCACGCGATGCAGGAGCTGTCCCGGGCAATAGGCGTTCGACGGCCGGATGATGTTCATGGGGAACTTCAGGAACCGGTGCACCGACAGCGAGGTACATGTCGAAGGCGACCTTCGAGGCGGCGTAGGGGCTCGACGGCTTGATCGGCTCGTCCTCGTTGGCCGCGTGGTCGACCGAGCCGTACATCTCGGAGGTGCCGATCTGAATGAAGCGCTCCAGCCAGTCGCGCTTCATGAGCTCTTCCGACAGGCTTGCGCGAGCGCCATCGAGTTGGTCTCGAAGAAGCGCCAGGAGTGCTTCCACGATACCGCGCCTTCGCCCTGCGCGGCGAAGTTGACGATGACCTCGGGCTTCTCCTTGTCGAGCAGCTCCAGCAGCAGGTCGAGCTCATGCGTCACGTGGCGCGCGTGATACTCGTAGCCCTCGCGCTTCTCGATGCCGAGCGAGAACGGCTCCGGGCGCAGCGGGTTGCGACCGATGCCGATCACCTTTTTCGGGTTGGCGTGGTCGAGCAGATAGAACGCCGCCTGGATGCCGAAACGAGCCGCCGCCGCCCAGAATCGCATAGGTCTTTCCGCTCATCCGTTGTCCTTTCTTGCTACGCGTGTGGCCGCAGCGCGCAGCGCGCTCTATTCGATGATCGTCCAGTAGTAGTCGCCCGTATAACCGGCCTCCGCGAAAGCTGCTCCCACCCGTGCGGATAGTCATGGAACTCCGCCGTCAGCACCCAGCGATTCGAACACCGCCTTCTGCTCGGGCGTGCGATAGGAATCGACGCGCACGAAGGCGCGGCCCTGGACAGCCGCTGGATCTCCTGCAACGCCCGCTTGGCGCGCTCGCGCGGCAGATTGTGCACGGTGTCGAGCGAGATGCACGCACTGAAAGCTCGCGTCGGGAAACGGCAGCCGGTCGGCGCTGCCCAGATGCAGCCGGCCGACGACTTCCGGCGGGCAGTGCATCAGCGCGTACTCGGAAATGTCGAGGCCGAACACCTCGAGCCCCGGCAGCGCGTCGAGCAGATCCTTGACCAGGAAGCCCTTGGCGCAGCCGACATCGAGCACCCGGTCGCCGGGCTTGAGGCCGAAATGCTCGATGATGTCGCGCGCCACCGGTTGCCAGCGGCCATCGTACTTGTAGCCGCCGTAGCCGTAGTCGCGCGGGCCGTCGAAGTACATCTCGCCGTACTGCTTGGAGATGCGGATGACCTCGGGATCCTTGGCCTCCTGGCGCGCCTGGATGTTGCGCTTGGTCTTCGGCAAGCGCGCTCAGCAGATTGATTTCGTCTGCCACATCAGGCCGCCTCGCTGGTCGCGGCGTGCACCTTGGCAAATCCGTCGCGCGGCAGCGTGTAGGCGAAATCGGGAAAGGCGGCGTGGGTGGCCGCGCGAGTCGAACGGCCGATAGCCATTGTGCGGCATCGGCCCCTGGCGCGGCGAGCCTTCGATCGCGATCGGCGCGTTGGCGAACTGCCCGCACACGACGCTCTCGGCGGCGTCGCGGAACGAGATCACCGTGCCGGTCGCGGCGTTGAGCGATCCGCGCGAGCGGTGCACGCAGCATGCGCGCGGCGAGCTCGGCGACGTCCTCCACCCACACGTGGTCACGCCGCTCCTCGCCCTCGCCGAACAGCACGATCGTCTTGCCCTCGGCGGCCAGCCGGCGGAAGCGGTTGGGGCCGTAGCCGTTGTGCGGGTCGTCGGCGCCGTAGATGAGCGTCGGCCGCAGCGTGGCGAACGGCGCGTCGCCTGCCGCCTCGCCGAGCATCACCTCGCGCGCCAGATGCATGATGCCGTGCAGGACTCGCGGGCGCGGCACGAGCGTCTCGGTCAGCGGCGATTCGCTGTCGGCGAAAACGGCGTCCGAGCCGATATTGAGCGACGTGCGCGACCGGGCCGGCGCGCAGCGCTTCGGCCATCGCCTCGATCATCACGATGTTGTCGCGCAGCATGGCCGGCGTCTTGACCGGCGCGACCGCGGCCACCGCGACGACGGCGTCGGTCGGCCGCAGCAGGCCTGCGAGCGTCTCGGCCGGCGCCCGCCTGCAGCAGGTCGACGTCCCGCGCGTCAGCGCCAGCACTTGCGGCCGCGCCGGCGCAGGTTGCGCACGATGGCCGCGCCGACAAAGCCGCCCGCGCCGATGACGACGACGCGCTCGGGCGGCGTCGGCTTTGCGTTTTAGATGTTCCAGCAAGCGTACCTCACTCGCATCGGCGCCTTGCGTCGGCGCCGAGCGGCGGCATGCCGAGCGTGTAGTAGTCGAGGCCGGCGCACTGCGCGCCTTCGGCGTCGAGCACGCGATAGGGATCGATCACGACCCGCCCGCGCAGTGCTGCGGCGATGTCGGCCGCGCGCGATGTCGCGGTACTGCGGCCACGGCGTCAGGATCATCAGGGCATCGGCGCCGCGCAGCGCCTCGATACGGCATCGGTCGCCGCGACCGCGCGCGGCATGCGCCGCGGCTGCTCGCCGGCACCGCCGGATCGTGCAGGCGCAGCGCGCACGTCGGGCAGTCTGCCGCAGCGTGGCCAGCGACGGCGAGTTCTTCATCGAGTGGGTGTTCTCTTTGTAGGCGAGCCCCCACACGGCGATCGAGTGGCGTCTGGCTTGTCGTCGAGCACGGCGCGCGCGCAGCGTGCGCAGCGCCCAGTCGCGGCAATGGCGGCTGTTGTCGAGCCACGCCGCACGATGCCGCTGTCGGTGTCGTGCTCGCTCGGCCAAGCCGGATGCACGGTCGCCAAGATCGCGCTCGAGGTTGCCGCCGGCGATGCCGAGGCCCGGCGCCAGATAGCTGTACTGTCCGATGCGCCGGTCGAGCTTCAGCGCCGGGACGATCTCGCTCCAATCGGCGCCGAGCGTCCTCGCAGAGCTCGGCCATCGTGTTGGCGACACCGATCGAGGCGACGAGGCACATATTGATGGAGATCTTGGCGAGTTCCGCGCTCTCGTAGCGCATCGGCAGGATGGGGCAGCCAAAGGCCTCAAGCACCGTGCGGTAGGCGTTCGGGCAGCGGCTGCTCGGGATCGGCGCAGCCGACGATGAAGCGCTCCGGCTCGGTGGCGCGCTCCACCGCGCGGCCGAATACCAGCGTCTCCACCTGATAGTAGAGCCGCTCGGGCGCGAGTGGCAGAGCGCGCGTGAAGCCCGGCGGCACCTGGCACAGGATGACCAGGACCGCGTCTGGGCCGAGATGCGGCGACCACCTCGTCGATCAGCGCGCGGATGCCGGCCAGATCGCTGCTGCCCTGTATCGTCGGTCGGCACGTCGGGCGCGATATAGACGACGTCGCATTTGCCGCAGGTCGGCAAAGTCGGCCGAGAAGCTCTGCGCGATCGCCGTTCGCCTGCAGCATGTCGTCGAGACCGGGCTCGAGCACCGGCAATTTGCCCTCGCGCAAGCGCGCGATCAGCGCGGCATCGCGGTCGAAGCCGAGCACCGTGAAGCCCCTTGGACGCGGTACCCACGCCCGAGACCAGCCCAAGATGCGTCATGCCTGCAAAGGCCACCACCGGAGTGCTCATGACGCCCTCGCTTGCGGTGTCGAGCGGCATCTGCCCCGAATCGCGCCAGCGTCTTGTGCAGCCACAGGTCACCGACAAGGTCGGTCGCGACGCCGTCGTGCACACAAGCCTTTGAAGTGGGCGTACTCCGCCTCCCAGGTCGGATCGTCCTGGGTCAGCGTGACCATCTCCTCCGGCGGACGTCCGCTCGGCAGCACGCGCCGGCGATGGATGAACGTGGTCGGCCCCCATTTGCACAGCGACGTAATGTGCGCCGTTCCGTTCTCGGCCAGGACGTCGCACGTAAAGTGGTTGCGCCACATCAGCAGCGTCATCTCCAGCTCGATGCGCGGACGGCTTGCTCTCGTTGGCGATGACCACATGATCGGGCGCGCGATTTTCGAACGATATTGACGGCGCTCACGCGGAAATCGTCGCCGATGTCGCCGAACCAGAACCGGCAGGTGTCGAGCAGGTGCGAACCGAGGTCCGGCAGCACGCCGGCACCCTCATCGCGCCATGGCGGAGTCGCGGACGAGGCGCGCCGTGCCGTTTCCGTAGAACATGCGGCAGCTGTAGATCTGGCCCAGCTCACCCGACGCGATGAGGTCGCGCATGCGGACGTAGTGCGGCTCGAAGCGATGATTGTACGCCGTGTAGCAGACCACTCCGTTGCGGCGCGCCAGCGCCTGCAGCTCGTCGAGTTCGCGCGGCGCCCTCGGCCCACAGCGGCTTCTCGACGAGCACGTGCTTCCGTTGTCCAGTAGATAGCGCAGGAGCTCGACCTTCGGCGCATCCGGTATGCAGCACAGGGCCGCGTCATAGCTATCGAGCGGCACCTCGCGAAGATCCCTGTAGTCGGCCTCCGCATTGACGGGATCGACCGAGGCGACAAAGTCGCCGCCAGCGACGCGCCTGCCGCTTGTGGCCCTGCACGCCAAGTCCCACGACGATTGCTTTCATTGCGCTCAAGCGAACTCGATGTGGCGTTCGACGGCGGCGATCTTGGCTTCCATGTCGGCCGGAGACACCGGGATGTTGCCGTCCTTCTCACATTCGCAGGCAGCAGCCATCGAGCCGAGGATCGCTGCCTGCGCCGGCGAGTTCGAGACCAGCATGGCAAGCGTTGCGTAGGCGAGCAGCGCGTCGCCGGCGCCGACCGCATCGACCAGACGATCGACGAAGCTGTCGAGAACGAAGAAGCTGTTCAAGTCCACGTGCTCGGGACTCTGACACGTAAGAATGCCGCGATCGCCGAGCTTGAGCATCAGCACCTTGCAATTGGCCGCGTTGTAGATTTCGGAGGCAAGCGGTCGGACGCCGAAGTCCTGGTCGCCGAGCGCAAAGCGCGCCTCCCGCTCGTTGGGCGTGATCAGGTCGAAGCCCTTGAAGTCTGTGATGTTGCCCCAGCGGCTCGCCACCTGGCTGTCGGCGGCTTTCAACACGCCCGGCGGGGATGCTCTCTATCAGCGTCGAGATGGTGCTGCGATTGAACATGCCGTGGCGGAAATCGCTGTAGACGACGGCGTCGGCTTGCGTCGATTTCACGGAGTCGACCAATTGCTTCCAGAACGCCGTTGGCAATCGAGCGATTGTCCAGCGTGTCGACCTTCAGCAGCCGGTATCCATCGACAACGATGGCGTTCTTGTTGGTCGTCGGTCGCGTCGGGTCGATGATGGGGCGCACGTCGACGCCTCGCTCGTTCAGCTCGGCGAAAGCACGAAGTCCTTCAAAGCGTCATCGCCCAGTACCGTCGAGAAGACGACACTCGGCACCCGCCGAGCGCAAGTGGGCGGCCACGATGCCGGCGCCGCCGACGTAGTCGGTGCGCTGCTCGTAGAGAACGCTCATCGTCGGCGTCTTGGTCTGCCCGCCGATCATGGCGCAGCGGGTCAAGCTGTCGACGATGGTGTCACCCACCACATGGACCCGCTTTTTGGCCATGCCCGCTAGCGTCGTGCGCAGCTTCCGAAGGTGATGCTTCTCGCGCTCCATCAGCATGAGAAGCTTGTCGTAGCGGATCTCGGGCGGCGCGAGGTCGATCAGCTTGGAGGACGAGTAGACGATGTCGCCCGGCGTGAAGATGATCTCGCCGCCGTAGTTCGTGCAGCGCCTCGACCTCCTCGGTCGTGCGCGGGTTGGCCCCCTTACGCGCGGTACTCGTAGCCCTTGGCGAAATAGTCCGGCTGAATGAGCTTGATGCTCTCGAGCGGCGTCGCGTTCTTGTCGATGATCACGTAGTCGACCATCTCGAACGCCGCGAGGTTGGCCGCGCGCAGATCCTGCGGCACATGCGGGCGGTGCGTGCCCTTGGTGATGTGCACATCGGCCGTCAGACTGGCGATGAGGACGTCGGCCTTGCTCTTGGCGTACAGCAGATGCCGCAAATGGCCGGGATGCACCACGTCGAACACGCCGTGGCACATGATCACCTTCGAGTCGCGCGGGCGCGGCCCGATCACCGCGCGCAGCTCCTCGACCGACTTTACCTTGTGGCCGAACATTCGGCTCAATGAGAGAGCTCATGCTGCGCCCTCCTTGCCCAGATAGGCGAACCAGGTGCGCGTGGCGCGCTCGATGGAGGCCGGGTCCCACAGCGGGGCATCGGTCCAGTGTCCGATCTCGGCCATCATGCGTTTGACGCCTTCCTCGAAGTCCACTTGGGGGGCCCAACCGAGCTCACGCGTTATCTTGGAAATGTCGGCCCACGTGCAGTCGGGCTCGCCCGGCCGCTTGGGTATGTAGATCGCATCCCCGCCGATCAATTCGACCAGCCGGTTGACGCTTTGGGGATTGCCCGCACCCAGGTTCCAAACTTCGCCCACAGCCGGCGTCTCTGCCGCCGCGAGAAAGGCGCGTGCCACATCTGAAGCGTAGAGAAAGTCGCGCCGCTGCGTACCGTCGCCGACCACCGTGAATGGCTTTCCCGCGAGCTTCTGCTTGAAGAACACGCCGAACACCGCCCCGTAGGCGCCTGTCGTACGCACCCGCGTCCCGTAGGCATTGAAGATGCGGATCGAGTTGACGGGCAGTCCGTACACCTTGTGCCAATGGAAGCCAGCCATCTCGCCTTGGTACTTGGAGAGCGCGTAGGGATGCTCGGGCTTGATGGGATGATCTTCCCGCGTCGGCGTGTCGGCGAGGCCGTAGCAGGATGAGGACGCGGCGTAGACCATCTTACCCACGTTGGCGGCGCGGGCAGCCTCCAAGACGGCGACCGTGCCCTGCACGTTGACCGACATGTACTCGGCCGGCTTCTCGATCGACGGCACGATGTCGCCGATTCCTGCGAAGTGAAACACGTAGCGCGCATCCCGGAAAAGAGACGTGTCGGGCGGCAGCTCGCGCACGTCGACCCATTCCGCCGACAGCTCGGGCCGGTTGCCATGATGGGCAAGGTTGCTTTCACGCCCGCCGACGAGATTATCGACGACGCGGACGTGAAAGCCCCGCTCCAGGAGAAGGTCCACCATGTGGCTGCCGATAAAACCGGCACCACCAGTGACGACTGCGACGGACATGTGGCTCAGGCCGCCTTCAGTGCTTTGAGTGTGCGCACGTTGTAGTAGCGATCATCCGACATGCTGTTGGGCAGCTTGCCCGCACGGAAAGCGCGGCACAGATCGCGCACGGCCTCCTCGATCGTGTGCTTGGGCGAAAAGCCCAGCGCTCGAGCGATCTTGTCGGAATTGATGTGATAGGAGCGGTTGTCGTCGCTCGGCGTGGTCACGACGTCGATCGGCGCTTTTTCGGGGAACTCCTCCTCGACGACCTTCTTCACGAGATCGGCGATCTCCATGATGCTCATGTTCTGGTAGCCGACGTTGAAGATTTCGCCGGCGATCTTGTCGTCCGGCGCGGTCAGGAACAGCTCAATGGCATCGCAGTAGTCCTGGATATGCAGGTTGGGACGGAGCTGCGCCCCCCCGAACACCGTGATGCGATTGTTGGTCACCGCGTGATTGGTCAGAATGTTCACCGACAGATCCAACCGTTGACGCGGTGCATACCCGCACACGGTCGCCGGCCGGAAGGTCACGCCGACGAAGTTGTCGTCGGTGTGCTTGCGCAGCAGCGGCTCGCACATGCCCTTGTACTTGTTGTAGAGCGTCAGCGGGACGAGCGGGTGGTCCTCGGTGACGTTGGGCTGCTCAGAGACGCCGTAGACGGAACTCGACGAGGCATAGACGAAACGTTTGACGCCTGCCTCCTTGGCCGCGACGACCATCGGCTCGAAGGCATTGAGATTGATCGTCGTGGAAAGATCCTCGTTGAGCTCGAAGCTGGCATCGTTGGAGATGCAGGCGAGGCTCACGAAGGCGTCATGACCTTTGACCGCATTCCTGAGCTTCGCCGTGTCGCGGATGTCCCCCTGGACGATGGTCAGGTTCGGATCGTCGGTCGGCAGGAAATAGCTGCCGAAATAGAGAAGATCGTAGACTGTCACGCGATAACCGCTCTTCAGGAGCTGCGGCACCAGAAGGCTGCCGCAGTATCCCGCCCCGCCCGTCACGAATACATTGTCAAACTTGCGATTCATCGACTTGTTCCCGTATTGCGCTGCTGTCGAGCGTCGCGGCTTAGGCCGCCGCCGACTGTGCGGCGATGCTGAATTTCGACGCGCTTGCGTCCCTGTAGAACATCTCGACCGTCTCGCGCGAATACTCGTCGAGGTTCTTGCCAACGAGCTTGAGCTTGGCGATGACGTCGTTGGTCACCGTGATGATGTGGCAGCCCATGGCATCGGCCTGGAAGATGTTGAGCAGCTCGCGCGGGCTCGCCCACAGCAGCTCAGCCTTTGGCCGATTACGCAGCGCTTTGAGGCAGGCCTGCATATGCGGGATCGGATCGCGGCCCGTGTCGGCGACACGGCCGGCGAACACCGAAATGATGGCGGGTACCGCCGGGTCGAGGCATTCCGCGATGGCTTCCACCTGCGCGGGCGTCATGATCGCCGTTATATTCAGGACGACCCCCTGCTTGGAGAGCGCGCGCAGAAGCGGACCGGCAAAGACGCCCCGGGTATTGGTGACAGGGATCTTCACGTTGGCATTCCGGCCCCATGACGCGATCGTCAGCGCCTGGCGTTCCATCTCGTCGAACTCGTCGGCGAACACCTCCAGCGACACGGGCCGGTCGGTAACTTTGGACAGCAGGTCGCGTCCGAAGGCTTCGTAGTCCTTGATGCCGGCCTTGTGCATCAGCGTCGGATTTGTCGTGAACCCCTTGATCAAGGGATTCTTGTGCATCTCGACGATGCCTTTCAGGTCGGCACCATCGGCGAATATCTTGATTTTGAGGTCGGATACGGATGTCATCGCATGATCTCCTCTAGCGGCTCCCCACCGGCTAACGACGCCTCACCACGCAAGATCCAACTGGTAGCTTCACGCAGCGAACGCACCGTCACCGCCTGTTGAGAGGGCAGCGGCTCGCAATATCCGAGGTCGACGAAAATGGGTGTGCATCCGGCCCGCTCGGCGGCCTCCACGTCGCTCGCCCGGTCACCGACCAGATAGCAACGGGCAAGGTCGAGCCCCCAGTTCTGGGCTGCGCTCAACAACATGCCGGCACCAGGCTTGCGCCGGTCGCTCGCCTGCTCGCGGGTCTCGTAGCAGACCTCGATATCGTCGACCGCAACCGCCGCCCGCAGCCGCGCGTGCATCTCTTCGACCACGCTCTTCTCGACGAGCCCCGCTCCCACGTCCGGCTGATTGGTGGCAACGATGACGACGAAACCGGCCTTCTTCAGATCGCTAACGGCGCCAGGGGCGTCCGGATAGACGCAAAACTTCTCGAGCGTGCGCGGAGCAAAGGAGCGGCCCTCGCGGAATTCAGGCACCGTGAGGACGCCGTCGCGATCCAGGAACACGGCCCGCCGCTTGGTCGATTGCAAGGTGGCTGCGGTCACCACTTGGTGGCTGCCTTCTGCAGCGCGGGGTGGGAAACGAGGCAGTGCCAAACGACGGCCTGGAAGGCCTCCGCATGCGGCGTGACGTGCTTGGGATCGGCCGTCGGCACGATGATCGCGATATCGGCCTGTTGGGCCGTGTAGCCGCCGTCGCGTCCGACGATCCCGAAGATGCTCAGGCCGCGCTGCTTGGCCTCGTCGATGGCTCGCACCAAATTCATGCTGACATTGCGCTCCGCGTTGCCGCCGCCGACGGACAAGATTAGAAGCGCGTCGCGCTCGTTCGCGCGGCTTCCCCGCAGCCATCCGGCGAACACGGTCTCCCAGCCTTCGTCGTTGGTGCGCGCGGTGAGCTCGGACACGTTGTCCGTCGGTGCGTAGGCCTCGACATCGCAAAGCTTGCGAAAGTCGTTGACCGCATGCCCCGCGTTGCCGGCGCTGCCGCCTACGCCCAGCACGAACAGCCGCCCGTTGCGATCGCGCACTTGAGCGATTTGCGCGGCGAGCTCGTCGATCTGGGCGACGTCGAGACGGTTGCAGATTTCTACGGCCTGCCGCAAGAACAACTGCGCATGGCTATCGCCCACGATTTTTACCCCCCGATATTCAGCTTGAGGATTGCTGCAGAGCGACGGCCCGCCGCAAGAAAATCCTGTGTCGCGCCGGCAATTGGTTGTGTAGAACCGAGCAAAGACAACGCACGCAGAACATCTCCCGGAATCGTTGCAATACAGCCCGGATACGCTACCGCCATTCGGGTGAACCGGAGTTCACCCGTCGCGCGCCGTGCCACCGGCGCCGGTGCCGCACGCAAAATCAGGCGACCGAAATCACCTCGCGCCGCGCCACGAGAACCTGCACTTCGCGTCCCAGCAGGTTCAGCAACAACGCCACGCGATCCTTGTCCGCGAGGCGCAGCAAAGTTCCAATGCAGTCGGCAAACGGCCCCGTCAGCAGCCGAAGACGCTGGCCGGGTCTGAGATTGTCGGCAGGCAGCGCCAGGACGCCGGCCTCGTCGGTCGTTTGCTTGAGCGCTTCCACAAAGCCCTTCTCGATCGGCCGTGGCCGTTCGCCTTGGCAGAGGAGGCGGCGCACGCCGAACGAGCTGTTGATGGCGAGCCAGGGCTGGGATTGAGGATCGAAGCTGACGAAGAGGTAGCCGGGAAAGAGCGGCGCCGACGTCGTATCCACGCGCCGCGCGTGCCGGCGCGAGCGCAGCAGCTTGGGCAGCCACACGTCGTACCCCTGCTGGCGCAGATTGGTTTCCGCCCGTGCCTCCTGATGAGGATGGGTATTGACGACGTACCAGCCCCGCACGAATCCCCCCTTCGCCTCACCGCTCCGACGCAGCCATGAGCTCGGCGCGATCCGGCGTAATGCGGAGGATTTCTGGCGCAAAGACATGGCTTCGGGGAAGCAAGTTGCACAGGCCTTCATAAGTTTCCTGTGGAGAATGCAGATCGGTCACGATCGCAGCGCCGATCGGCCCGACGTCCTCGAGGGAGGGCGCAACCGGAATACCGTAACGCATTGCGACATTTGCGCCGGGGTCGATGATGGCAAGCAGTTCGATGCCTTCGCCGAACGCGGCCAAAACCGCGATCTCCGCCAGCTCGCCGCCGCCGACCAGCACGACCCGTTCCGCGTCACCGCGAATGCGAATTTGCTGAAAGATGACCGCGTACTGATCGCGCGCCCGCCGAAACAGATCGAGCGAGCCTTCGAGATAGCTTGCGACGAGACGGCTCTTCTCCGCAAAACCCTGTGGCGTCAGGTAGTAGGCGTAGCGCTTGTAGGGAGCCTGCTGCGCCTTCACGAGGCCCTTCTTGATGGCCCGCTTCACCAGCGCGTTTATGAGTCCCACGGACACGCCGAGATTGAGCTTGAGCATTTGCTGGGTCACGACTTCGCCGCGCTCGACGGCGGTCAAGAAATCGAGGTCAGCGTTGGTCCTGGTCCCCTTGGGCACGGAAAGCGCCTTCAATACCTGCAGCTGGTTCACAGATAACAGGGCGCCGAGTGACGCTCAAGGGTTGAAATTCATTCAATGAACGATATCCACAGGCCGGCCGACACGTCGCCTTCTACCGCCGCCAACTCTACGCACAAGCTGAGAAAATGTTTACATAACAGCTACTTGACAGAGAATGGCCCGCAGGGGTTGGCCATAGATGGTCAAGCTTCAGGTGACCGCCAGACCGGTTCGCGACATGGCTGGGAGCCTTGCGGCGGCGACATGTCCGCCGCGGCTTCCTTGAAGTGCTCGTCATAGCGTTTCAGGCACCGGTCTATGGAGAATTCGCTCATCACTCTAGAGCGGGCGCGCGCTGCGAGAGCCTGCAGGGCATCGGCCGATCCGCTCATGTCACGTTCAATGGCCGCGGCAAGAGCCACGGGGTCTCTCCGCGGGACGACTGTCCCAACTTCGCCGATGATAATGGCGGCATCGCCCACATCCGTTGCCACGCAGGGAACGCCCGATGCCATGGCCTCACCGATAACGTTGGGGAACCCCTCTCCATAGGCAGACGACGAGACGAGAAGATCGAGTGCACGCATGAGGCGCGGCACATCGCGCCGCTCCCCCAAGGCGACCGTCCTGGGTCTGAGTTCATCTCCCACGCTCATCTCATTGGTTCCGCGCCCAATGAGAAGAACGCGCAGATGCGGATACCTAGTGGCCAATATCCTCGCCGCCTCGAGAAAATTCGCATGGTCTTTCTGCGGGTCGACCCGCGCCACCATGCCGACGACGAACTCGGTCGCCGAGAACCCGAGTTCGCGCCGCACCGCCGCCCGGTCCGCAGCAACCGGCTTCCATTCGTTCGTATCAAATCCGTTCGGCAGGTAGGCCCATCGCTTTGGCCTGTAGCCGAGAACCTCATGAGCGCGGCGTCCAGCGTTGCTATTGCTCGCGATAGCGTAGGGCAGCGGCGAAAGCCACGCCAGAACGGTTACGATCCAGCGTGTCAACGGCGCGTGGTGAGCAAAATCCATATCGGAGCAGCGGAGGTTCCAGATGATCCGGCGCTGGCCTGCCGCTCGGCCGGCCAGCGTTCCAAGCAGATCGGCGTGATAGAGCCACGTCATGACGACGTCAGGGCGCAGCCGCCGCAGCAATCTGACCAAGCGCACGAAGCCCAAAAAAGGGGCACGGCCTCGCCGCATTCCGAGACATTCAACCTCAATTCCGGCCTGGCGCAGTTCAGCACCATAGATGCCGTCGTTCGACAGGGAGACAACCACCTGACGAATGTCCTGCGCTCCCGCACTCCGCGACGCAACGAGGTGCAGCATACGCTCGGCCCCACCCGAGCCAAGCGCAGTGATGATGTGCACAACGGTAATCATGGTCGTCACATTAAGCGGAGGCGACAGTGCCAAGCAACCCGCTGACCTTGGCCGACACTCGATGTCCAGTAGATGGGGTTGCGATCCGCGATTAGGGGCGGCACCGACGCAAGTCGACATCCCGCCCCACGCGGTGTGCAGCTATCATTATGCAAGAATTTTTTGCGTTCCCCGACATGCGACGGCGCATCGGCGGAATGGCATGAAGCTTGAGATGAGGGGTCTGGCGGAGAGGGAGGGATTCGAACCCCCGATACCCTTGCGAGTACGCCGCATTTCGAGTGCGGTGCTTTCAACCACTCAGCCACCTCTCCACACCGGTTGCGAGCTTCTCGAGAGATGGTCGCTGATACCTCTCAGTCGGGCACCCATCGGCGCAAAACGCCCATCGTGCCACCCGCACCACGTTGGCCAGGGTGCGCCAAGCACCCGAACCGCCGCGGAGCGTGGTGATAGCCGCAACGCGCAGGTCGTGCAAGCGTTGGCGCGGGGGGAAGAAATTAACCCGAAACCCCGGGCCGCAAGGGCGCCACCGGCCTGCAAATCGCTACCGGCCGTGGTCGGGGCCGCCGTCGGTATCGCAGTATTCATATACTATTTTCTTTTCTATTATATTTCTTTACTTAAATCTCTCCCTTTAAAATCTCCCACATGCGGCCCCTAAAGCCCCCTCCTCCTTCCCCCAAGAGGCCGCAGCAGATGTATGCAGACGACGACCATCTCTCTACTAAATTGCCCGCGACGGGAAAGCATCAGACGCACATCAAGAGCTGGAGAGCCCGATGATCCTCGAACCTATGTCTCTGCTTGGCTGGATTGTGATCGGCGCCATCGCCGGCTGGCTCGCCGGCAAAATCGTCGAAGGCTACGGCTTCGGCTTCATCGGCAATCTCGTCGTCGGGATACTGGGGGCGTGCGTCGGCGGCTACATCCTGCCACGCCTCGGCATCATTCCCCAATCCACGATCGGCAACCTGCTCGCTGCGACGCTCGGAGCCGTCGTCCTGCTGGTCGTGATCGGGATCTTAAAGCGCGCCTGACCGCCGCGACGCACTAGGAGCGCCGGCGGCGCGCCCAGTAGATCGCGAAGATCCCCATCCACAACAGCAGTGCCAGCACGTCGACGAGCGTGGAGAGCTCCTGCAGTGCCTGCTGCCAGGGACGATCGGGCGCTCCTAGCCATATGAACGTGCTGGCGATCACGCCCGCCGCAAGACACACGCCGGTCAACACCCAGATTATGCGCACGGCTCGTCGGGTCATCGGGGCTCTCGCCGCTCCAGCGTCCTAGAGGCTCTGGCATTGGATATCGCATTTCACGGCCGCCCTTATCAAGCGGCGCGGCTCGTTGAGCGCTAAGTATCGGAAAAATACGCAAGCTGATGCACGATTACGCCCAGAAGCGGATGGACTAGGCGCAAGCGGAAGGCAAACACGCCGCCATCTTCGTCGCGGTGGGTGATCTCCATCAGGCCCGGCTCGAGCGCCTTGGGCAAACGCCACCGCCACGGGCCGATTTCTAGGAAATAGTGTGCCGATCGAAAGACGAGCACCTTCTCCTCGACCGAGACACGCAGCGCCATGCCGACACCGCAGCCCACGTATTCTTCGAGTCCGGTGGGGCCGCGGAAGCGCTTGGCCGAATGAATGGTTTGAGGCGCGCGGCCGGGACGCGCGTAGATGCGCGTCCAGCTCTGCCCGCCGAGACGCTCATCCTCGACGACAATGACGACCGCCGGCCCGGTGGCGCCGTTGCTGAGCGGCAGCGGCGATCCAATCGCCCGGGTGATAAGCGCGAGCACGCGGCCCGCCAGCGACAGCTCGGTTTCAGTTACCCTTCCGCGATAGAGAAGCGCCTCGTCGGGCGCCATGCATTTGGAGAAGCGGCGGCGCACCGCCTCGGGCAGTTCGCTCCAGGCCGTCTCGCCCACGAGGGCGCGAAAGCGCAGGTCGGCGAGTGCCGGCACTTCCCGTAACATTGGCAGGGAGGCGCCTGCCGGCAAAGCGTCGCGCCGTTCGATAGCCGCCATCCGCACCCTCCCCCTCGCTCCCGTCTCAAGCCGAACGTGCGCGGCTCGATTTCTTCCCGCGCATTGCGATCCTTGCGACCGCACCCCCCATCTTCAAGAGCGCCATCAGCGTAGGCGCCGGCAGGGCCATGATCTCATCGAAGCTCTTGTCGACCGTCTCCGTGAAATCGAGCATGGCGGCGAGACGGCGGCGCGCGGCGGGCGATATGCGCGAATCGCCCTTCGCGTCGGAAACGCACGCGCGCAGCACCGACAGCGCCGGATCGATCTCGCGCGCCTTGCGGCCCAGCGCAATGCGCCGCACCATCTCGAACATGTCGGCCTCGGCTTCGTAGTAGTCGCGCCGGTCGCCCATCGCGTGCACGCGGCGAATGAGGCTCCAGCCGACAAGCTCGCGCAGGCTCACCGAAACGTTGGAGCGCGCCATGCCGAGCTGCAGCGCGATGTCGTCGGCGGTCATCGGCTCGTCGGAGACATAGAGCAGCGCGTGGATCTGCGCGACCGAGCGGTTGACGCTCCAGACGGTCCCCATTTCGCCCCAATGCACCACGAAGCGCTCGATCGCGACCGGTAGAGGCGGGGTCTGTACGTTTATTTCTGTCATGACAGAAATATCAGACGGATAGGCGCCGCTGTCAATGTCGTGGGGAAATTGAGCGCGCAGACACGGCGGTCTGCCGGTTTTTTGGGCAAGCTAGCGCTTCAGCGTCGGGCGCCATTTGGCGCCGCGACGATTTCCGCGCGTCCGCCGTGGTGCTAGAATTGGCGCAAATTGCGGAGAGGCACTCAAGGACTCGGCTCGCATGACCCGCCGTGGGAAACTTTTACGCCCGCGTGCGCGTTCGATGCCTGTCACCACGAGGACGCCGGTCAATGCTCATCAATTACGGATACGAGATCGCGATTACGCTCGCCAAGTCGACGCCGTTGATCTGCCTGCTTGACGTTCACCCGGACCGCCGCAGCGACATCCGCACCGAGGCCCCGTTCCGCAGCATGCCTGCCGTCCCGTCGACGACGTACATCGACGGTTTCGGCAACCGCTGCCGACGGCTGATGGCGCCCGCAGGCGACATCACACTGCGCCTCGATGGGACGATCGTCGACGATGGGATCCACGATCCTGTCGCGCCAGGCGGCGCGGGAGATCGCGGTCGAGCAGCTGCCGCACGACACGCTGGTGTTCCTGCTGGGGAGCCGCTACTGCGAGACCGACCGCCTGAGCCAGATCGCGTGGGACTACTTCGGCACGTTGCCACCCGGCTGGACGCGCGCGCAGGCGATCTGCGATTTCGTGCACAACCATATCAAGTTCGGCTACCAGCACGCCCGTGCCACGCGCACCGCGCTCGAGGCCTTCGAGGAGCGCGTCGGGGTGTGCCGCGACTTCGCCCACCTCATGATCGCCTTCTGCCGCTGCCTCAACATCCCGGCCCGCTACGTCAACGGTTACCTGGGCGACATCGGCGTGCCGCCCGATCCGGCGCCAATGGACTTCAGCGCCTGGGTGGAGGTGTTCCTCGATGGCCGCTGGTACACGTTCGACCCGCGCCACAACGCGGCGCGCATCGGCCGCATCGTTGTCGCGCGCGGGCGTGATGCAACGGACGTCGCCCTGATCAACTCGTTCGGACCGCACACGCTCAAGCTCTTCAAGATCTGGACCGACGAGTCCGAGGCGCAGGTTCTGCAGGTTGCTCAAGCCTGACACTTACGGGCGCCGCAAATATCGGAAAATCCGCCCGATTGCCGGCTTGTTCCCGCCATGGCGGCGCTGTTGGATCGACCCCGCACTCATTGAGGAGGTCGGGTCGTGGACACCATCGCGGCAGCCGTAAGACGCTTTCTCGGTAGCCCCGGATTCAAGTTCTTCCTCATCTGCGGCCTTGTTCTCGTTCTGGCGATCCCGCTGCTCCTGGTATGGGTGCTGATCGAGGAGCGTGAGCATCGCGCCGAGAGCGTGCGCCAGGACGTGGCGCGCGAGTGGGGTGCGGACCAGGCCATTATTGGGCCCGTCCTGATCGTCCCCTACACCGTCGTTCGAGTTATCGCGCAGGGCGACAAACGCGTGGAGGAGGAGGTCGAGATGCGCGCGGTGTTCCTGCCGCAGTCGCTCGACATCCGCGGTAACGCCACGACAAAAGTTCTGCACCGCTCCATTTATGATGTCGCCGTCTATACGAGTGCTCTCGAGTTCTCAGGCAGCTTTGCTGCGCCCGACATGAGCGAGGTCGCGACGGAAGTGCGCAACGTGCGCTGGCAGGATGCGGTTCTGGCGCTGGCGATCAACGACGTCTCCGGCCTGAAGACAACGGCTTCTGTGCTCGTCGACGGCGGCATCAAGCTGCCGTTCGAGCCGAGCCTGGGCGTTCCCGACGACAGGCTCAACGGCATCCATGCCCGCCTCGCCGCGGCGAGCGATCTCTTCGCCGGCGCCTCCGCAACTCCAGCGACGGCGCCCCCCAAATCGCTCAAGGGATTTACGTTCCGCTTCGACCTGACGCTCAACGGAACCTCTGAGCTGGCCTTTACGCCCGTCGGCCGCGAGACGACGGTCGCCCTCACCTCCGATTGGCCCGCCCCCGGCTTCGACGGCGCTTTTCTGCCGACAGACCGCGTCCTGAACCCGACCGGCTTCTCGGCGAGCTGGCAGGTGCCGCACCTGGCGCGCAGCGTACCCCAGGCCTGGAGCCTCACCGATCAGGGGCTCTTGCGCATGAGCCCTTACAAGTTCGGCGTGCGCTTCGTCGTGCCGGTCGATTTCTACCAGCTCGTCGGGCGCGCCGCGAAATACGCCATGATGTTCCTCGCAACGGCTTTCATGGCTGTGTTCGTGCTCGAGCTGCGATCCGCGCGCGCCGTGCACCCGGTGCAATACCTCTTCGTCGGCCTCACCATGGTGTTCTTCTACGTACTGCTTTTGTCGTTTGCCGAGCAGATCGGCTTCCTGTGGGCCTACCTCATCGCGGCGGTTGCGACCGGAGGCCTCCTCGCGCTGTACGTCGGGCGCGTGCAGCAAAGCCTTCCCAAAGGCCTCCTCATGCTGGTCTTGCTCTTTGTCCTTTACGGTCTGCTCTATCTCATCCTGCAGCTTGAGGACTACGCGCTTATTGCCGGCGCGATCGCCGGCTTCCTGATGCTCGCAACGGTGATGTTTGCAACCCTCAAGGTCGATTGGTCGGGAGGGGCGGCCGACGAGGCGTAGCGCTCTCCTAGGGCGCGAGATCGAGCGGCTCGGTCGCGGCGGCGCCGGCCTCGAAGCCCTGCGCAACGAGCCGCCCAAGGCGCGCGTCGGCGATCATGACGAGGCGCGTGTTGTCGTTGAGGATCGGCGGCTCGAGCCAGGCAAAGCGGGTATCGAGGTCTCCCACCACGGCGTGCATCCGGCGCGCGCGCCCGGCGCTGTCGCGCCCGCGCGCGTGCCCGCGCCAGCCCGGCGCCTGCCAATGATTGGCCGTGACGTTGGCGCCTTCGTGCAGCCGTACATCCGTCTCGGTGCGCTCGATGATGGCGGTCTCGTTCGGGCGCACGCCGGCAAGCGAGAAGATCGCGGGCGTGGAGATGGGACGCTCGGTGAGCATGCGCTTTGCCTCGGCGAAGTCGCGCGCCGTCTCGAATACCTCGCGCAACAGATGCGCCGGCGTCAGATGCCCCATGCGCCACACGCGCGCCCGGTTGACCGCCCAGTCGAGATAGAAGCGCCCAAGCGGCTTGCGCATCGGTGCCTGGTTGAGGGCGGCAGCGAAGCGCATGGGCGCCATTCCCTGCAAGACGCCCGTGTAGCCGGGCCAAGTCAGCGTCACGAATGGGCCGGCGGCGCCGGCAACGCGCGCGGCGACGACGTGAAGTCCGAGCCCCGGCGTGCGCCAGTCGAGGACGCGCACAAGGCGCGCGCTTGCATGGTCGGGCGCGGGCGCGACGCGGCAGGTGCACCCCCATTCGTAGTTGACCGACAGGAAGTAGGCGCCGGGGCGGCGCAGGCGCCGCGCAATTGCATCAATCTCGGCGAGATGGACGCTATCCTGCTTTGCAAGCCAAGCCCGCGAGACCCTATCGAGCGACCGGAGCGCGGCAAGGGGCACGCTGCGGGTGGCAGCGTCGATGAGCGCGTGCGCGCGTCCCTCTTCGCGCTCCAGCGTTTCCAAAGGGTAGCCGGGCCCCACCGTGAGAACGGGAATGCGTGCAAGGTTCGGCATCTGCTCCGCCTGCGCCATCAGTCGCCTTTTCGAGCGGTCAATGCCGCAAGACTTCATGTGTGCATTGACGGCGACGATTACAGGCAGCGCGGGGGAAGGCAAAGGAACGATAAAAGGGCGCCAGGGAAGACCGGCGCCCCGGAATGCGGACCAGTATGCGGCCCCGCATAATGGGTGTTGTTTCGTCAGGTGCCCGGCCGGTCCCGGCGGATCTTCCGGCCGGGCGACCGGATAACTCCCTCCCAACCGGCCAGGCAGGTGGACGCTGACCCGGAAATGGAAAAGCCGTTTGACCAGGGTCAAACCGGGCCATTCCCCGGGCCCGATTGACAATTTGCCGCGTCTCGCCGATAAAGCGGCCCGTTCGCGTTCGGCCCCAAGCCGAGCGTGCAAGATGCGCTGCCCGAGGCTTGCATCGCCCACGTTTGAGGCGAGCTCCAAAAGTCCGCAAAGAAATTTGCGGCGCCACAGGGCGCGGATAATGCGAAGGAAAAGCTATGTACGCTGTCATCAAGACGGGCGGCAAACAATACCGTGTCGCCGCTGACGACGTTCTGACCATCGAAAAAATCTCGGGCGACGCCGGCTCGAAGGTCGAGTTCGCCGAGGTGCTCATGATCGGCGGGGATGCGCCGAAATTCGGCGCACCGCTCATCTCCGGCGCCAAGGTCGTCGCCGAGCTCGTCGAGCACACCCGCGGCCCCAAGGTCATCTCTTTCAAGAAGCGGCGCCGCAAGAACTCACGCCGCAAGCACGGCCACCGCCAGGACCTCACGAAGGTCCGCATCACGAGCATCGTCGGCGCCTGAAACGGCAGCCGGACCACAGAGGACTAATCCATGGCACAGAAGAAAGCTGGCGGCTCCACTAGGAACGGCCGCGACTCCCATTCCAAGCGCCTCGGCGTGAAACGCTTCGGCGGTGAGCATGTCATCCCCGGCAACATTCTCGTGCGCCAGCGCGGAACGCAATGGCATCCGGGCTCCGGCGTCGGCCTCGGCACGGACCACACGATCTTCGCCGTCGTCGAGGGCGCGGTCGAGTTCCAGACCAAGCGCAACGGCCGGGTCTATGTTTCGGTGCGCGGTGAAGAGGCTACGCCAGCCAAGTAAGCGGACGCCTTGGCAGCCCGCCGGTTTGCAAAGGGGGATGCCGCAACGTCCCCCTTTTTCGTGGGCCTTCCAGCGCGGAACCGTAACCGGCGCGTGAACGGAGCGCGATTGCGCCATGCGCTCGCAACGACTGAGCTACCGGCCGCTGCAGGCCATCGAACTCGGGCCGTATCGCCGTACTTGCCGGCGAGTGGGACGTCGCCCGCATGACCTCGCGCATCCCCCATCCCTACTCGCTCATCGACGCCGATCTGTGGATCGGCTCGATCGGCAACGACGAGTTCGTGCGCGGGGTGGTGCATGACGGCGATTTGATCGGCGCCGTCGGCTATATCGAGAGCGAGGACGGCGACGCCGAGATCGGCTACTGGATCGGCAAGCCGTGGTGGGGCTACGGGTTCGCCACCGAAGCCGCACGCGCGCTTGTTGAGTACTGTTTTGGCGAAGTTGGCTTCCGCCGCCTCACCTGCGGGCATTTCGTCGACAATCCGGGCTCGAAGCGGGTTATCGAGAAGCTCGGCTTCCGCCGCATCGGCAACGGCTCGCAATGGTGCGAGGCGCGCAAGTCGGACGTCGAGACCGTAAGATACGTCCGCCGGCGCCCCATTCTGCCGTCCTGGCTGAGGCTCACCCGATGAAATTCCTCGATCAAGCCAAGATCTACATCGCCTCAGGCGCCGGCGGCAACGGCTGCATCGGCTTTAGGCGCGAGAAGTTCATCGAGTTCGGCGGCCCCGACGGCGGAGACGGCGGCAAGGGTGGCGACGTATGGGCCGTCTGCGTCGACAACCTCAACACGCTCATCGACTATCGCTACCAGCAGCACTTCAAGGCGAAGACGGGCGGCGGCGGAGCGGGCCGGAACCGCGCCGGCGCCAACGGGGCCGATTGCATCATCAAGGTGCCCCCCGGAACCCAGATCTTCGCCGAGGACCAGGAGACGCTGCTTGCGGATCTCGCTAAGCCCGGCGAGCGCGCGCTGCTTGCTAAGGGCGGCAACGGCGGATTTGGGAACGCGCATTTCAAATCATCGACGAACCAAGCGCCACGCCACGCCAATCCCGGCCAGCCAGCCGAGGAGCTGACCATCTGGCTGCGCTTGAAGCTCATCGCGGACGCCGGGCTTGTCGGGCTCCCCAATGCGGGCAAGTCCACCTTCCTTGCCGCGGTGAGCGGGGCGAAGCCGAAGATCGCCGCCTATCCGTTCACGACGCTGCATCCCAACCTCGGCGTGGTGCGTGCGGGCGAAGTGGATTTCGTGCTGGCCGATATCCCGGGCCTCATCGAGGGCGCGAGCGAGGGCGCCGGCGTCGGCATCCGTTTCCTCGGACACGTCGAACGCACGAAAGTGCTGCTGCATCTGGTGGACGTAACCGAGGCGGACGTCGGCACCGCCTACCGCACCGTGCGCCACGAGCTCAAGGCATACGGCGAAGGGCTCGACCGCAAGAAGGAGATCGTCGCCCTTTCCAAATGCGATGCGGTCGACGCCGAGACGCTGCATGAGCGCGCCGAAGCGCTCCAGAAGGCGGCAAAGAAAAAGCCGCTGCTGCTATCGGCAGTGTCGGGGCAGGGCATCAAGGAGGCGCTCTTCGCGCTCGCCCGCGAGATCGCCCGCGCCAAGCGTGAGGAAGGTGCCGATGCATCCGAAAAGGATAAGTCCTGGCGCCCCTGACGGCGGTGCGGGACCGGCATTGGCCGCCCAATTGTGCCGATCAGAGGCAAGTTCCCCGCTACATTAACAAAGTGCTCACCGCGCCCGCAGGCACAAGCCGCGTTGTTACCGGATGTTCAGCGGTCCCCTGCAGAAACGTAAACGGCGACATGTGGTTACAATGAGTTTGCCGAGCAGGCGGGATGGCCGTGCCCAAACGATTGCCGCAGCCGAAAACAGCGTTCGTGACGCTACCGATCGCGTTTCTGGCGGTCGCGGCCTTGGTCGTCGTACTCGCATCTCTGATCATCGGCGCACGCGAAACCAACAGCATCGCCCTCAAGCGCCAGCGCGAGACGATCGAGCACGCTCTCGACCAGCACGGACTGGCACTTGCGCGCGAACTCAGGTCGCAGACGGTTTGGAACGAGGCTTACGAGAAGACACAAGCAGGTGACCAAGCATGGATGCACGCGTTCTTCGGGCAATTTCTCAACGAGCTGTTCGGATACGACCGGATCTTTATCCTTTCCGCGGATGACAAGCCCGTCTACGAATTCACCGATTCCCATGATGAGGCTGCGGGCTACGAGCGGATCGCGCCGGGCTTTCAAGACCTGATCGCGGCGGTGCGCACGCCGGACGCGATGTCCCGGAAGTACGACGTCGTCACGACGCCCATTGACTTCGGCAACGGCGAGACCGTCGAGCACCGCGCCGTCGCGGGTGCCCGCGATATTCTGGGCGTCCCGGCAACCGTGGTCGTCTCCACGATCGTCCCGGACCGTCACCCACGCTTTCCCGTCGGCGCGCGGCCCTTCCTCCTGGTCGCGATCGAAGATCTCGATTCGCGCTTTACGAAGCAGCTCGGCACAAATTTCGGCTTCGCCGACCTCAAGTGGATCAAAGGAGCGGCGCCGCTTGGTACGTCGACTGAGCTGGTGAAGGCGAGAGACGGCGGCAATGTTGGGACGCTCGCCTGGCGCAAGGACCAGCCGGGATGGGAATTCGTCCGCAGAGTCGTGGTCGGACTTGCGCTGGCGCTTCTCCTGCTCGCCGCGCTCGCGGCTATCCTGATGCAATGGGGACGGCAGCAGGCCCGCAAGATCATGCTCAGCGAGGCCGACGCAAGATTGGCGGCACGCACGGATGCCCTCACCGGTCTGCCCAATCGCGTCGCTTTGAGCGAGGCTCTGCCGCAGATGATCCAAGCGGCGAAATGGCGAACTTCAACGCTCGGCATTCTCAAGATCGACATCGACCGGTTCAACGAGATCAACGAGAATTTCGGACATGCCATCGGCGACGCCGTGCTCGCCGCGGCCGGCCGGCGCCTGCAGGGACTGCTCGCAACCGATGCCATGCTCGCACGCCCGGATAGCGATGAGTTCCTGGCGCTGGTTCCCGGAGTTAGCACCGAAGCATTGACCCTGCTTGCAGAGCGCATCGTGTGTGCGCTGGCGGAGCCGATCGACGTTGACGGCACGCGCGTGTTCCTGACCGTGTCCATGGGCTACGCACTCTCTCCCCATGACGGCGAGAGCACCGACGATCTCGGTCGCCGGGTCGAGCTGGCGCTCGCCAAGGCTAAAGAGAGAGGCGGCGACGTTGCTGTGGCGTTCGCGCCGGCTATGGATCTGGAGCTTTCACGGCGGCGGGCGCTGGAAAGCGCCCTGCGCTCAGCCGTCGCCAACGAGGCGATCGAGGTCGTCTACCAGCCGCTCATGGACCCGACGGGAAACCTGGTGCTTGCGGTCGAGGCGCTGGCGCGATGCAACGATCCGCTGCTCGGACCGATTTCTCCGAACGTCTTCATTCCACTCGCGGAAGAGCTCGGCCTCATCCCGAAGATCGGAGAGTTCGTCCTGCGCCGGGCGCTTGCCGATGGGCTTGCGTGGCCGGGCGTCGGTGTCTCCGTCAACGTCTCGGCTGCCCAGATCCACCACGGCGACGTCGTCTCCGTCGTGCGCGGCGCGCTGAGCGCCGGCAAGTTTCCGCCCGAGCGCCTCGAGATCGAGATCACGGAAAGCGTTCTGCTTGCCGACGAGAAGCGCGCCGACGAGCAGATCAAGGGACTGCAGCGGCTCGGCGCCAAAGTCGCACTCGACGACTTCGGATCGGGCTATTCGAGCCTGCTCTACTTGCGCAAGTTCGGCTTCGACAAGTTGAAGATCGACCGCAGCTTCATCGAGGAGATCGGCCATTCGGACGATGGCACACTCATTCTCGCTTCGATCATTCGGCTCGGTCTCAATCTGCGCTTGACGATCACCGCGGAAGGAATCGAGACGCCGGAGCAGCACCGCTGGTTGCTGGCCGCAGGCTGCCATCAGCTCCAGGGCTTCTTGTTCTCGCGGCCGCTCGCCGCAGCGCAAATGACCGCCTTCATAGCCGCGCGCCAACCGCTGGCCGCCGCCGCAGGCTGACCGCACGCTGCGCCTTCCTTGCCGCACTACCGCATTCCATCCGAGTGGGCTATCACGCGTGCCTGGCCGCCCGGTAAGCGGCGCCGGCCCACGATGAAGGCAGGAGCATGGGGGAACGCTACGACGTCATCGTGATCGGAGCAGGCCTCGGCGGGCTGACGGCCGCCGCGCTGCTCGCGCAGGCCGGCCGCAAGACGCTGCTGATTGAGCGCAACTACGGCGTGGGCGGCGCCGCATCGACCTACAAGGCCGGCGATCTCATCGTCGAAGCCTCCCTGCACGAGACGAGCGACCCACAAGATCCCGTCGATCCCAAGCACGCAGTCCTCGCGCGATCCGGCGTGCTGGACAAGGTCGCCTGGGTACCGACCGGCTCCGTATACGAGGTTCGCGGCGGCCCGGTCGGCGCACCGTTCGTGCTGCCCGAGGGCATCACCGCGGCGCGCGAGGCGCTGATCGACCGCTTCCCGGCGGCGCGCGCGGGCATCGGGCCGATCCTGGAGGACATGGAGGCCATCGCGACCGGGATCGGCGTCTTGAGCCGCGGCCGCGGCGCCTTCGACAAACCCTTGGAGGGTCTATCCGCACTTTTGAAGCTCGGGCCCGTAGTGCGCGGCTGGCGCATGTCGCTCGGCAAGAGCTTTCATCACGCATTCGGGGACGACGAAGCGGTGAAGTGCGCGCTCGGCGCCAACATTCTCTATTGGCACGACGACCCTGACACGATGTGGTGGATCCTGTTCGCCATCGCGCAGGGCGGCTATCTCGCCTCCGGCGGACGCTACGTCCAGGGCGGCTCGCAGCGCTTGAGCAACGCGCTCGCCAAGGCGATGAAAGCCGCCGGCGGCGAGCTTTTGCTACGGCGCACGGTGACGGAGATCCTGCTCGACGGCGAGGGCCGGCCCGCAGGCGTCGTGCACGAGGGCAAGGACGGCGGCGACCCGGTGGAGGCCCGCGCTGCGGTCGTTGTCGCCAACGCTGCGCCGGCGCACGTCAAGGACATGCTGCAGGGATCGGCGCGCCAGCGCTTCTACGCGCCCTACGAGCACCGCCCGCTTTCAATCTCGCTGTTCTCGGCAACGTTCGGCCTGTCGTCGCCGCCGGCAAACGTCGGCCTCAGCTCCTACTCCACTTTCTTGTTGCCGGAGTGGATGCGCACGCTCGGCGACTATCGCCGTTGCGCCGCCATCCTCGCTGACGCACCCGGCGAAGCCATGCCGCCGGTTGCCGTCGTCGATTATTCGGCAATCGACAGCGGGCTGGGCGGACCGCCCTATCCGGTGTCGGTCGTCGGCGTCGACCGGCTCGCGAACTGGTCGGGGCTCAACCCCACGGCCTACGAGGAAAAGCGCAAGCTGTGGACTGCGGCGATCCTCGCCAACCTCGACCGCGCATTCCCCGGCTTCGCCGCCAGCGTCGTGCAATCGGTGTTCAGCACGGCAAGCACCATGAAGTCCTACCTCAACGCGCCTGACGGTGCGGTCTACGGCTTTGCGCCGCTACCGCCAACGCGTCCATTCTGGCGGGGCCAGGAGCGTTCGCCCGCCACCGCGATCCCGGGGCTCTACCTCGCCTCCTCCTACGCCGGCAGCGGCGGCTACACCGGCGCCGTCCTTGCGGGCGCCGCGGCTGCGGGGCGGGTCCTGGCCGCTCGCATCCCGGTTAGCAAAAAATATTGAGGTCCCGTGCTATGCCCGCCCCACATCGAGGCGCGGCAATAGATAAAATTGGACACATGCCATGGACGCGATGACTGACCTGCGCGGCAAGCTGCATCACAGCTGGGGCTGGCTACTGGCTCTGGGCATCGTGCTGATGTTGTTCGGCGGCCTGATCCTCACGACCCCACTCGGCGTCGTCACGGCGACGCTGACGACGGAAATCTGGATCGCGATGGCCCTCGTCGTCGGCGGCGTGCTGCAGCTCGCGCACGAACTCAAGACCACCGATTGGAACGGCCGCGTCTGGCAGATGGCGGGCGGCCTCGTTTTCATCGTCGGCGGCATGCTGATGTTCGTCTATCCGACCCTTGGCCTCGTCTCGATAACAATGATCGTCGCCGCGACGCTGGTTGCCCAGGGCATCACCTCGCTGCTCGTGAGCGGCGGCCTCCCCGAATGGACCGGGCGCAAGTGGCTCATCCTGTCGGCGGTGCTGTCGATCGTCGCCGGCTTGCTCGTGCTGTTCGACCTGCCCTCCTCCGCCGGCTGGACGCTTGGTACGATCGTCGGCGCGGTTCTTCTGCTGCAGGGCGTCAGCCTGACGCTGCTCGGGCTGGAGGTTCGCCGCATCGCTTCCGGCCCGGCACACGCGTAATTTAAGCGCGCGCGGCGCCGAGGCACGTTAGCCGGGCTACCGTTTTACGCCCGAGTGGGCTATCAGGCAGGGCCGGAGGCCCTGCGTGAGGGTCCGCCGAAGCCAGCATCGAGCACATGCCGTGAAAACCGCAATTGAAACTGCGATGGCGCCTGCCGCCGTACGCCCCGAATGGACGAGCGCGCGTCGCATTGTCATCAAGATCGGCTCGGCACTCCTGACCGACCGGGGGACCGGCGCGATCAAGTCGCAATGGCTGTCCTCGCTGATGGACGACGTCGCCGCTCTCGTTGCGGCCGGCAAGCAGGTCGTCCTCGTCTCCTCCGGCGCCATCGCGCTCGGCCGTCACGCGCTGAAGCTCCCCAAGGGTCCGCTCGAACTCGAGCAGAGCCAGGCAGCGGCCGCCGTGGGCCAGATCGGCCTGGCCCACGCCTACCAGGAGATGGCGCGTGCGCGCGGGCTCTTGGCGGCGCAAATCCTGCTGACACTCGGAGATACCGAGGAGCGCCGCCGCTATCTCAACGCGCGCCACACGCTGGAGACGCTGCTCGACCTGAAGGCGATCCCCGTCGTCAACGAGAACGATACGGTCGCGACCACCGAGATCCGCTACGGCGACAACGACCGCCTGTCGGCGCGCGTCGCCTCCATGGTTTCCGCCGACTGCCTCGTGCTGCTGTCCGACGTCGATGGGCTTTACACCGCGCCGCCGGGCTCAAAGAGCAAGGGCGAGCGCCTCGAGGTCGTCACCGCGATCACCGCTGAGATCGAGGCGATGGCGGGCGACGCCGGAACCGAGCTGTCGAAAGGCGGCATGAAGACCAAGATCGAGGCGGCCAAGATCGCGCTCGCTGCTGGCACGCACATGGTGATCACGAGCGGCAAGATTGAAAATCCGCTTGCAGCGATCGGCGCGGGCGCACCCTGCACCTGGTTCCTGGCGCCGTCGGACCCGCTCACCGCCAAGAAACGCTGGATCGCCGGCCAGCTCGAGCCCAAGGGGCAGGTCTACGTGGATGCCGGCGCGGAAAAGGCGCTCGCCGCTGGAAAGAGCCTGCTGCCGGCGGGCGTCGCGCGCCTGCAAGGCAGCTTCGACCGCGGCGACGCGGTGATCATCCGCGCGAGCGACGGCCGCGAATTGGGCCGCGGGCTCGTCGCCTATGCGAAAGCGGACGCGGAGCGTATCATCGGGAAGAAGAGCAGTGAGATCGCCGCAATTCTAGGGCACTCGCGCTGCGATGAGCTCATCCACCGCGACGACATGGCGCTGCACAGGAAGTAGACGGCAATGAACAAGCCCGAGCGCATCGAAAAAGGCGCCTCGACCGAAGCGGTCATGCACGCGCTCGGTCAATCGGCGCGCGCGGCGGCGCACGAGCTGGCGCTTGCCACGACGCAAGCAAAGAACGCCGCGCTCAAGGCGGCGGCGGAAGCCATGCGCAAGGCCGCGCCCGGCATTCTCGCCGCCAACGCCAAGGATGTCGCCGCGGCGCAGGCGGCAGGCCGTCCCTCGGCCTTCATCGACCGGCTCCTGCTCGATGACGCGCGCATCGCCGCGATGGCGCAGGGGCTCGAGGAGATCGCGGCGCTCGCCGATCCTGTCGGCACGGTGCTTGCCGAATGGACGCGCCCCAACGGGCTCAAGTTCCAGCGCGTGCGCGTGCCCCTGGGCGTCATCGGCATCATCTACGAGAGCCGGCCCAACGTTACGGCGGACGCGGGCGCGCTCGCTCTGAAGGCCGGCAACGCTGCGATCCTGCGCGGCGGCTCGGAGAGCCACCACTCTGCGCAAGCAATTCATGCCTGCCTCGTCGCCGGGCTCAGGGCCGCCAAGCTGCCGCAAGCCGCCGTTCAGCTCGTGCCGACCACCGACCGCGCTGCCGTCGGCCACATGCTGGCGGGCCTCGACGGCACGATCGATGTCATAGTCCCGCGCGGAGGCAAGAGCCTCGTGGAACGCGTGCAGAAGGAGGCGCGCGTCCCGGTGTTCGCGCACCTGGAAGGCGTCTGCCACACCTACGTCGATCGCGATGCCGATCTCGACATGGCCGTGCGCGTGGTCGTCAACGCGAAAATGCGCCGACCCGGCATCTGCGGTGCAACCGAGACGCTGCTTGTCGACAAGGGCGCGCCCGACGCGGTCCTGCCGGCGCTCGTGCACGCCCTGCTCGACGCCGGCTGCGAAGTGCGCGGAGACAAGGCCACCCAGAAGACCGACAAGCGCGTCGTGCCCGCGACGGAGGCCGATTGGGCGACCGAGTACCTCGATGCGATTATCGCGGTGAAGGTTGTCGACGGCGTCGAGGCAGCCATCGATCACATCACGAAGCAAGGCACGCAGCACACCGACGCCATTATCACGGGCAACGATGCTACGGCCGAACACTTCCTGAAGGCGGTCAATTCCGCCATCGTATTGCACAACGCGTCAACGCAGTTCGCCGACGGCGGCGAGTTCGGCTTCGGCGCCGAGATCGGGATCGCGACCGGCAAATTGCACGCACGCGGGCCCGTCGGGGTCGAGCAGCTCACGAGCTTCAAATATCTGGTGCGCGGCGCGGGCCAGACGCGGCCCGAGTGACCGGCGCCATGCGCTTTCCGTTTGGAGAGCCTCAATAGCTCTTAGCCACGCGCAGAGCCTCGCCTTATGCTTTCGTCGTAGGCGATGCAATTGCGCGGGCGAATTACGAGAATATTAGCCGACAGCGCCGCAAAACGGATCCGGCAGGCTTGGAAAGCCGGTAGCCCGGAATTCGCAAACCAGTTGGCATTCGACACGGGAGCGGTCGCCGTCGACGCTGCCTGGCCGAAACCGGCACAGCACGGCGGGCATCATGATATGGCGCACGCGGCCGATGTAGCGACCAAGCGAGATCGAAGCCGGATTCCCGGGACGAGTGGCGCAGAAGCCTCCGCTTAACCAAGTGGGCCGCCGCTGCGATTTCCGTCTCAATGAATCATTCATCGACATTCGCACCATATGACCTCTCGGTAGAGCTTTTCTGGCCACCAGTTCGTTATACGCAAGAGGCGCGACACCGACCGGCGCTGGTCGGCTGCCTCGCCAATGGAGACCGAACTCTAGACATGCCCGCCAAGCTCTCATGGATGCTTCCCATCTCCGGGTGGTGGTCGCGGCGAACGTTGGCGCAACGGTTCACCACGTTGACTGCGGTTCTCATCGCGGGTAGCGCGATCATCCAAGGGGCCGTGCTCGTTGGCGTCGCCTCTCACGTCGTCACGAGGCTCGCGAGCGAACGCGTCGAACAAAGGCTCGACAAAGCCGCCGCGCTATTGTCCAGGCGCATTGCCGAGTTCCGCAAAATGCCGCTCATTCTGTCCGGCACGCCGCCGATCGCGCGCATCGCAGCCCTCTCGACGGGAGCAACGCCGCAGCCGGGAGAATCGCTGGAAATCTGGCTCCAGCGTCTCGAGATCATCTTTCGTTCGATCGTTCAGGCCTATCCCACCATCACACAGGCGCGCTTCATCGGCGTTACCGATGGCGGTCGCGAACTCGCCCGCGTAAATCGCGTCGGTGATACCATCGAAATCGTTGAGAAGGCCAACCTGCAACGAAAAGGCAATAGTCACTATTTCAAGCAGACCAGCAAGCTGCGAGCAGGTGAGATCTATATTTCGCCCGTCGACGTCAACGTCGAGAACGATATTGCGGTAAGGCCGTATGAACCGACCATTCGAAGCGCCACGCCGATCTTTACCGAACAAGGCGCCTTGTTCGGCATGATCGTCGTCAACGCATCTCCCCATGGTTGGCTGCGCGACATTGCCGATCTTTCCCGCCCGGCCGGCCGTTTCTTCGCCGCCAATCAGGATGGCGATTATATTTTCCGCTCCGATGGCGGTCCGATCTTCGGCTCGCTCGAAGGCTCGCCGGCGCGCTTCAAGCAGGACTGGCCGCAAATTTCCGGCGTGTTCAATCCCAGTGCCCCGGGTCGGCAAACTGCGCGCGGGGGCGGCCAGTTCCTCGCTGACCAGCGTGTCGATTACAATCCCGAAACCCCGAACGAATTCGTGGTTCTGGCAGCGGACGTCGATGCCAACGCGGTTTTCGGCGACACTTGGCGGCTGATCATGCTGGGCGCCGCAGTCGCACTCGCGATGGCGCTCATCGGAGTCATGGCTGCCTATTTTGTAAGTCGCCCGCTCAAGGGCCTGATGAGTGCCGCCAAGCAGATCTCCGAGGGCAAGCTCGATATCACTGCGCTCGGAGAAAAGGGCGCGGAAGTCGAAATCGGCGAGCTGGGCGCAGCGCTGCGTATCATGGAGGACGCGGTTGAAAGCCGGGACGCCTCGCTGAGAAAGAGCGAAGCCCAACTGCAAGCAATCGTCGACAACACGATCGATGGCCTCATTACGATCGACCGCAAGGGCATCATTCTGCGCTACAACCGCGGATGCGAAGACATATTCGGCTACACGATCGACGAGGCCGTGGGCAAGAATGTCAGCATCTTGATGCCGAGGCCCAACAGCAAGACAACCGACAGCTATCCTGACTGGGATGAAAGCACCGGCGCACCGTTTGTCGGAAAGAGGAGCGAGGTCAGGGGGCGCCACAAGAGCGGCCGCCTGATCGACATCGAGATCGCGATCGCCGAAATCAACGTCGGCGAGGAGGTGCTCTTCAGCGGCATCGTCCAAGACGTGACGGAACGCAAGAAGACCGAGCGGATCAAATCGGAGTTCGTCTCAACCGTAAGCCACGAGCTTCGCACGCCGTTGACCTCGCTCATGGGATCACTTGGCCTGCTCAGCAGCGGGGCTCTCGGCGCTCTGCCGGACAAAGCCGGACGCATGATCATGCTCGCCCAAGACAACGGCGCGCGGCTGGTCAATCTCATCAACGACATTCTCGACATCGACAAGATCGAGGCAGGACATATCGCGCTCAGACCCGTGCGAACCAACCTTCGGGCTCTCATCGAGCGCGCTGCCGAACTCAGTGCTGCTTTCGCCAGGCAGCACGGCGCCAGCTCCGTGTTGCAGACGTGCCCGCGAGATATCTTCGTCGATACGGATCCCGACCGATTCCTGCAAGTGCTGGACAACCTGCTGTCCAATGCCGCGAAGTTCTCCCCCCGGGCGGAGAAGTCACGATCGCGGCCATTATGAAGGGCCAGACCGTGCGCATCGGCGTCACCGACCACGGCCCCGGTATTCCGAATGAGTTCAAGAAGCGAATATTCCAAAAATTTGCGCAGGCCGATTCTTCCGACACACGCCAAAAGGGCGGCACGGGTCTGGGCCTGAGCATCGCCAAGGCGCTCATGGAACAGCTGGGCGGAAGGATCGGCTACAAAACAAAGATCGGTGTCGGCACGACCTTCCATGTAGATCTGCTTGCCCACCGCGAGGCCCGCATCGTCGCTACTATACCGGAAGCGGCGCCCCTTACCGAAAGCGAGCCGGTTAGCTCAGGACGTCTGGCCTTGAGCGGGTTGGCGCGCGTGCTTCACATCGAGGACGACGCCGATATGTGCATCGTCGTGGCCGAGAGCATTGGCGACGTGGCAAACGTCACGGCCGTGCCAACGGCGGAGCAAGCACGCGAGCTCCTTCTCAAAAATTCGTTCGATCTCGTGATTTTGGATATGCTCCTGCCGGGCGAAAATGGCGACAGCATCCTGCGATTTCTGCTGGAGCGATCGGCGCCCCCGCCGCGCATTCTCGTTTTCTCGGCCTTGGACATGGTGGTCGACAAGTGGCCCCCGGTCACGCGCGCCCTCATCAAATCGCGCACGGACATCGTGACGTTGCGTAATCACGTCGTCGAGCTGTTGCAGGAAGAGCCGCCCTCCTCGACCCTAAAACGCAGCGCTTAGACATCGCCTACCCCCAGAATTTCGCGATTTGACCGCAAGGATCGAGGTGCGGGCCGGAAGCGGCAGCTCTATGTTGTCGGCATGACCCGCACGCTTGATAGACCACGCAACTGGAACACTGCCGCCGGCCATGAACGGTGCTGGAAAGCCGTCGTGGCGCGCGATCCAAGCTTCGACGGCACGTTCTACTACTCGGTCGCGACAACAGGGGTATATTGCCGGCCTTCGTGCGCCGCGCGCCGGCCAAATCGCCAGAACGTCCAGTTCCATGCCACCGCGGCCGATGCCGAGGCCGCGGGATTTCGCCCATGCAAACGCTGCAAGCCGGATGCGCCCTCCCAGCACGAGCGTCACGCCGCGAAGGTTGCGCACGCCTGCCGCCTGATCGAGACGGCGGAGGAGGAACCCACGCTCGACGCTCTGGCGCGATCAGCCGGTCTCAGCGCTCATCATTTCCACCGGATCTTCAAAACGGTCGCGGGCGTGACGCCCAAGGCGTACGCGGTGGCGCATCGGCAGAAGCGCGTGCGCGACCAGCTGAAGGGGAGCAAATCCGTGACGGAGGCCATCTTTGCAGCCGGATTCAAATCGAGCGGCCGTTTCTATGCCGACGCTGCCCACGTGCTGGGCATGACCCCCACCGATTTCCGCAAGGGCGGCAGGAGCGCTGAGATCAGCTTCGCGGTCGGCACCTGCTCGCTCGGCTTAATCCTCGTTGCCGCGAGCGCTAAGGGTGTCGCTGCGATCCTGCTCGGCGACGATCCCGACGCGCTGGTGCGCGATCTGCAGGACCGGTTTCCCCACGCGCAAGCTACGGGCGGCGACAAGAGATTTAGGCGCTCATCGCCAAGGTGATCGCCAGTGTCGAACGGCCGCAGGCCGCGTTCGACCTGCCGCTCGACGTGCGCGGCACCGCGTTCCAGCACCGGGTATGGACGGCACTGAGCGAAATTCCCCCGGATCGACCGCGACCTACGCGGAGATTGCAAAGCGCATCGGCAAGCCCAGAGCCGTGCGTGCGGTGGCTGGCGCGTGCGCTGCGAACCCGCTCGCCGTGGCGATCCCCTGCCACCGCGTGGTGCGCACGGACGGCGCGCTCGCCGGCTATCGTTGGGGGGTTGCGCGCAAGCGCGCACTGCTCGCCCGCGAGACCAAGCCGTCGAACGACACCGATTGACGAGGATACCTGCTTTGAGTTCATAACTTGCCGGGCAACCAAACTGGCGAGGCATGAGATGCGAATACTGGTTCTGCAGCACGCCGCCGTCGAGCATCCGGGTATTTTCCGCGAGTTTTTTCGCGAGGACGGCTTCGCGTGGCAAGCGGTCGAGCTCGACGAGGGCGAGGCTATTCCCGATCTGGAGCCTTTCGATCTGATGCTCGTTATGGGTGGCCCCCAGGACGTGTGGCAGAAGGAGGAGCATCCCTGGCTGCACGCTGAGAGAGCCGCCATACGCCGCTTCGTCATCGACATGGGGCGGCCGTTCCTGGGCATCTGCCTCGGACATCAGCTGCTGGCCGACGCCATCGGCGGACGCGTCGGCCCGGCCGCCACGCCCGAGGTCGGGGTCATGACGGCGCGCAAGACCGGCGAGGGGCTGAGCGATCGCCTGCTGCACGGCGCTCCCGACCCGATAACGGTGCTGCAGTGGCACGGCGCGGAGGTCCTGGAGCTGCCGCCGCAGGCCGTCGTTCTGGCGAGCTCGGAGGTGTGCCGCGTGCAGGCGCTCCGTTTCCAGGACCATGCCTACGGCCTGCAGTTTCATGTCGAGATATCGAAGGACACGGTCGCGGAGTGGGCGCAGATCCCCGCCTATGCTCGATCCCTGGAAACCGCGATGGGCGGCGGGGCCGTCCCGCGCCTTGCCGCGGAGGTCGAGGCACTGCTGCCGGTGTTCAATCGCGATGCACGCACGCTCTACGATAACCTCAAGACCCTGGCGGTCGCGGGCTCGTGTGGCGCATGCAATTAACGCGCTTCAAGGAGTTTGGCTTGTAAGACAGACGCATCCAGCGCGCCTGCGCGCGCCTCTTGTGTGATCTCAGCGGGGAGGATGCGCCACGCCGGCCAAAATCGAAGATTATGCCCTGATCGGCGACTGCGAGACGACGGCGCTCGTCTCCAGGGACGGCTCCATCGACTGGCTGTGCTGGCCCAGATTCGACGGCGGGGCGTGCTTTGCCGCACTGCTCGGCACGCCCGAGAACGGCCGTTGGCTGCTCGGCCCCGTCGACAGGGACGCGCAGACGACCCGTGCCTACCGCAAGAATACGCTCGTCCTCGAAACGACCCACAAGACGCAGGATGGCGTCGTCTCCGTGCTCGACTTCATGCCGCCGCGCGGCAAGTCGTCGGATATCGTGCGCCTTGTGGTCGGCAAGCGCGGCCAGGTCGCTATGCGCACCGAGCTGATCCTGCGCTTCGACTACGGATCGATCGTCCCCTGGGTGCAGCGTCTCGACAAGAAGTCGGTGAGCGCGGTTGCGGGCCCCGACCGCGCCATCCTGCGCACACCGGTCGATGTCCACGGCGAGGACATGAAAACGGTCGCCGAGTTCGTCGTATCGGCGGGCGAGGTCGTGCCGTTCGTGCTCACCTACTCGCGCTCTTACGACCGCCCGCCGCCGCCGATCGATCCGCAAAAAGCGCTCACCGCCACGGAAACCTTCTGGCGCAACTGGTGCAAGAAGGCGCCACCCGTCAAGGAATACGGCGAGGCGGTGACGCGCTCGCTCATCACGCTCAAAGCGCTGACCTACCGCCCCACCGGCGGCATTGTCGCGGCGCCCACGACTTCGCTCCCCGAGCAGCTCGCCGGCCCGCGCAACTGGGACTATCGCTACTGCTGGCTGCGCGACACGACCTTCACGCTGCAAGCCTTGATGAACTCCGGCTACTACGAGGAGGCCAAGGCGTGGCGCGACTGGCTGCTGCGCGCGCTCGCGGGCGCGCCCGACCAGGTGCAGATCATGTACGGCATCGCCGGCGAGCGCCGCCTCACGGAGTGGCAGGTGCCCTGGCTCGCCGGCTACGAAGGCGCTAAGCCCGTCCGCATCGGCAACGCGGCGGCGAACCAGCTGCAGCTCGACATCTACGGCGAGCTGATGGATGCCGTGCATCAGGCGCGCTCGACCAAAGCCTTGGCGAGCAAGGCCGGCTGGGAGCTGCAGCTCGCACTCATGAGCCGGCTGGAGCAGATCTGGGACCAGCCCGACGAGGGCATCTGGGAGACGCGCGGCGGGCGGCAGAAATTCACCTACTCCAAGGTCATGGCCTGGGTCGCCTTCGATCGCTCGATCAAGAGCGCGGAGCGCTACGGGTTCGAGGGCCCCATCGATCGCTGGCGCAAGGTGCGCGCGCAGATTCACGACGAGGTCTGCACCAACGCCTTCAGCACGAAGCTCGGCGCCTTCGTCGACCGCTACGGCGGCACCGAGCTCGATGCCAGCACGCTGCTCATCGGGCTCGTCGGATTCTGCCGCCGGGAGACGCGCGCATGCGCGGTACGGTGGAAGCGATCGAACGCAACCTCATGGCCGACGGATTCGTGCTGCGCTACGACACCGCAACGCGGCAGCGACGGACTGCCGGCGGGCGAGGGCGCGTTTCTCGCCTGCTCGTTCTGGCTCGCCGACAACCTCGTGCTGCTCGGGCGCCGCCGCGACGCCAAGCGGCTCTACGAGCGCCTGCTGGCCCTGCGCAACGATGTCGGTCTGTTGTCGGAGGAGTACGATCCCCGCGCCAAGCGCCTCGTCGGCAACTTCCCGCAGGCGTTTTCCCATATCGCGATCATCAACACCGCGCACAATCTGATGCGCAAGGCCAAGCCCGCCGAGCAGCGCGGCGAGCACAGAGCGCTGCGCGAGGGTCCGGACGAGGTGCAGACGGCGGAAAAAGCGGTCTAACCTACCCCTCGCGACGCCGATTTATTGCCCACCCGATTATTTCTTGTTGCGAAACTTTTTTGATCAATGCGAAAGTGGGGCGGTATCGGTGGTCCCCACGTGGAGACGTCTTCTTGGCAACGACAAGCGGCCAGGCGAGCGAGCCCTTGAACGGCGAGTTGGCCGTCGCCCACGTCGGCATGTTCGACTTCACGGGCGCGTTCCGCGAAAAGCGGCTCGATGCGCCCGCGTTCCGGGTCGCCGTCGAAAACGGCTGGCGCTTCATCGACGCGCTGCCGTTCTGGATGCACGACGAGACGTGCTTTGCCGAGAAAGGCTTCGCCGACGAGGCGGTGGCGATCGATCGCGACACGATCCGCCCCTATCCCTTCGAGCCCGGCGCCCGGCTCGCCATCGCCGATTATGCGGGCCCGAGCGCGGCCATCACGCCGCGCCCCACCTTGAAGCGCATCATCGCCAAGGCGGCCGGTCTCGGCTTTGAGACGCGCGCCGGATTCGAGTACGAGACGATTTTCCTCGCCGAGGACGGCGCCTCCTTGCGCGCGAAAAAATGGACCGACCTGGTGCCGGCCCTACCCCACAACCGCTGCTGGTCGGGCGTGGCGCCCGCCGCCGATGCCGCGTTCCTGACGGATGTGCACGCGCAATTGCAGGGGCTCGGGCTCACGCTGGACCATCACTGCATGGAGCTCGGCCCCGGCTGCGTCGAGTACAGCCTCGGCCCCGACCCGCTGCTCAAGGCCGCTGACGACGCCGCCCTGTTCAAGGTCTTCACCAAGGCGATCGCGCGGCGCCATGCCATGACGGCGAGCTTCCTTGCCCAGCTCGACGCTGGCTATCCAGGCCTCGGCGGCCATATCTCGGTGTCGCTACGCGATTCGAACGGCAAGCCCGTCCTGCACGATGCCAAAGGCCTGAGCGCCACCGGCAAAGCGTTCCTGGGCGGCATCCTCGCCATGGCGCCGGAGTGGATGTGCCTCTATGCGCCGACGGTCAACGCCTACCGGCGGCTGCGCCCCGGCAACTGGGCGCCGCGCGCCGCGAACTGGGGAATCGGCAATTACTCCTGCGCCGTCCGCGTCGTCGCGCACGAGCCGCAAACGGCGCGCCTCGAGTTTCGCCTTCCCGGCGCCGACGCAGTGCCGCACATGACGGCCGCGATGGTGCTCGCCGCCGGACTGTGGGGCATCGAGACGGGCGCCGATCCGGGAGCCCCCGTAACGGGCGACGGCCGCGTCGGGCAATCAGGCGCCGCCGAGCTGCCGACCTCGCTTGAGGATGCCGCGCTTCGCTTCGCCAAGTCGAAGCCCGCGATTGCAGCCTTCGGCAAGCCCTTCGTCGAACACTATTCAGCCTGGTGCGCCGCGGAAGCCGCCGCGTTCCACGCGCACGTATCCGCCTTCGAGCGGGCCCGCTATCTGGAGAGCGTATGATGAGCGATATCGAAGCCTTCGTCGAAGCACCCGGCCGCGCCGAGAAAGTCGCGCAGGTGCGAAAGCTGATCGACGAGATGGGCATCGAGTATCTCTATCTGCAGTTCGTCTCCATCACGGGGCGCATCTGCGGCAAGGGCATCCCCTCCGAGCACTGGGAAAGCGTCGCAGCAAAAGGCTTCCAGCTCGTCTACGGCGCGACCGTCAATCTCTTCGTCAACCGCCACGGCCAATATATGGGCTATGGCCCCGAGGCCGCCGAGCTCGTCGGCATCCCCGAGCCGGAAACGTTCTGCCAGCTCCCCTGGGACAAGCGCGTTGCACGCATCTTCTGCACGCTGTTTCGCAACCGGGAGGAGCGCGAGGCGCCCGGCGCCTTTCTGACGGCGGACTGCCGCGGCAACCTGCGCCGCATTCACGCGCAGTTCCAGACCGAGCACAACGGCCTGCACATGCGCCATGGCACCGAGCCGGAGATGATGTGGCTGAAGCGCGACGAGGAGGGTAAGCCGGCCGGCGGCTTCTCCAAGCCCTACTGCTATCACATCGACCAGTTCGAGAGCCTGCGCCCGGTCTACATGAAGGTGATCGCGTATTCGCGCGCCATGGGGCTCGACATGATCCAGGGTGATCATGAGGACGCGCCGGGCCAGCTGGAATTGAACTTCACCTTCGATGACCCGATGCGCACCGCCGACCGATTGACGACCTACCGGCAGATCTGCGCGCAAGTGGCGCGCGAGCAGGGCCTCATCGCCTGCTTCATGTCGAAGCCCTTCATGGGCGTCTCGGCCTCGGGCTGCCATCACAACATATCGTTCTGGCGCGGCGGCGAGACCGTCAACAAGAAGCTCGGTCAATTCAAGTACGCTGCCATGCCCGACGTGTTCGCTTATCGCGACGGCGGCGAGAATACCTTCATGCCCGACGGCGAGGACCAGCGCTTGCCGGGCAAGGTCGGCAAGCAGGTAATCGCCGGGATCGTCGATCATCTCTACGCCATGACCGCGATCGGCTGCTCGACCGTCAACTCCTACCGGCGGCTGTGGGACACCGGGTTCTGGGCGCCGGTGTTTGCCGACTGGGGCTTCCAGAACCGCACGACTGGCTTGCGCATATCGGCGCCGGGGCGCTTCGAGTACCGGGCGGTCAATTCCATGGTGAACCCGTATCTGATGGCCGGCGCGATCATCAAAGCCGCCGACGACGGCATCAAACGCAACCTCGATCCGGGTCCGCCGGAGGAGCGCAACATCTACGCGGCGATGGAGGCGGGCAAGCAGGTGAAGAAGTTGCCGATGACGCTCGGCCACGCGCTCGAGGAACTCGCCAAGGACGAGGTGATCAAGTCGGCCATGCCCGGCGAGATGTACCGGCTCTATCACGAGTACAAGACCGACGAGTGGGAGCGGTTCAACCATACCGTCTCCGACTTCGACGTGAATACCTATCTCGACTGCCTGCCCTGAGCTTGCTGCCAGGAGTACGCCATGACCACCGCGACGCTTGACGAGGCCCCGTTCGTCAATCTTGCCGACCCGGCGCTGTCGATCCGCTCGAAGCCGATCAAGGAGGCGCGGGACAAGAGCTGGTTTGCGCGCACGCCCTACGGAATTGCGGTGCTGCGCTATCCCGATATGCGCAACCTGCTCCTGCACAAAAGCCTGCGCCAGGGCAGCCACGCCTGGCCTGCCCACAACGATGTCACCGGCGTCTTTGCCGACTGGTGGGCGCGCACGATTCTGGTCAAGGAAGGCGGCGACCACGCACGGCTGCGCAAGCTCGTGAACCCGGCCTTCTCCCCGCGCCTCGTCGAGTCGATGCGGCCGCGGTTCGAGGCTGTCGCGATCGAGCTCGTGGAGGCCTTCGCGGGCCGTGGGTCATGCGACTTCATGGCCGAGTTCGCCGATCCCTACGCCTCGCGCGTCCTTTGCCTGATGCTCGGGCTGCCGCTCGAGGAAGCCGACCACGTGCTGAAGCTCTCAGCCGACATGGGGCTCGCGCTCGCCGTCTCCTTCAAGGCGAACGAGGCGCGCATCAATGCGGCGACGACCGGCATGTTCGCCTATGCGGATGCGCTCGTTGCCAAGCGGCGCGGGGCGCCGGGCAACGACTTCATGTCGGCGCTCGTCGCGGCAAGCGAGGACAACGACCGGCTCACCGACGCGGAGCTCAAGGACATGATCCTGATGCTGGTATTCGCCGGCATCGACACGACGCGCAACCAGCTGGGCCTCGGGCTCGCGACCTTCCTGGAGCATCCCGATCAGTGGGCGCTGCTGGCGGAGCGGCCGGAGCTTGCGTCGAAGGCCGTCGAAGAGGTCATGCGCGTGCGCCCCACCATCACCTGGGTGACGCGCGAGGCGATCGAGGATTTCGACTACAACGGGCTTGGCATCAAGAAAGGAACGACGCTGCACCTCCTGTCGGAAGCGGCCGGCACCGACGGCAGCATCTTTGAGCCGGGCTTCGACGTTGCCGCCGAGCGGCCGCGCCATTTCGGCTTCGGCGGCGGCATCCATCACTGCCTCGGCCACGCGATCGCGCGCAGCGACATGGCGGTCGCCCTCACAATTCTTCCGCCCCGCATGCGCAATCTGCGCCCAGGCGGACCGGCGACCTATCTGCCAGACAGCGGCAACACGGGCCCCATTTCGCTGCCCGTGCTGTTCGATGCGGCGGATTGAGCGAGGCCTGCGCGGCGCCGCTCAACCGCGCCGGACCCTCGACAGTCCCGGATGGGCGGGCTTGGAGTGCTTCGCTCTACTACGCCACCTGGCGCTGTGACCCCGCCGAAAGAAGCTTCAGCACCTCGGCCTGCGGCTGCGCCTTGCTGAAGTAGTAGCCCTGCCCCTCCTTGCAGCCCTCCGCCGCGAGGCAGGCCAGGTCCTCGCGCGTCTCGATGCCCTCGGCGACGACCTTCATGTCGAGGCCGGAAGCGAGGCCGAGCACCGCGCGCACGATCGCCAGCGTGGGCGAATTTTCCTGCAGGTCATGCACGAAGGAGCGGTCAATCTTGATCTTGTCGAAGGGAAAGCTGCGCAGGTAGCTCAAGGAGGAGTAGCCCGTGCCGAAGTCGTCCATCGAGATGCGCACGCCGAGCGCGCGCAGCGCATGCAGGCTGGCGATGACCTGGTCGGTCCGCTCCAGCAGCACGCTCTCGGTGATCTCGAGATCGAGCCGCTTGGCATTAAGGCCCGACTGCTGCAAGGCGGCGCAAACGGTCGCGAAGACGTTGCCGACCCGGAACTGCAGCGGCGACAGGTTGACGGCGAGCGTGACGTGGTCGGGCCATTGCGTGGCATCTGCGCAGGCGCGGCTCAGCACGAAGTTGCCGAGCGGCGTGATGAGGCCGGTCTCCTCGGCGAGCGCAATGAACTCGGACGGGGGAACGTAGCCCCGCTGCGGGTGCGGCCAGCGCAACAGCGCCTCCAGCCCGATGATGGTGCCGGTCGCGAGCTCGACGAGAGGCTGATAGTGCACCTCAAGGCTCTCAGTCGGCGAGTGCGGAGCGCAGATCGATCTCGAGCTGGCGGCGGACTTGCGCGCGCGCATCCATCTCGGCTTCAAAAAAGCGGAACGTGCTGCGCCCGTCGGCCTTCGCACGGTAGAGCGCCAGGTCGGCGTTGCGCAAAAGCCGATCGGCATCCTCGCCGTCGCCGGGCGCCACCGCGATCCCGATGGTGGCGCCGACCGAAACGGTCTGCCCCTCGATGTGATAGGGCTCGCTCACGACGTCGATCAGCCGCTGCGCCAGCGCCGCAAGCTCCTCGGGTGCCCTGACGTCGGGCACGAGCACGGCGAACTCATCGCCCCCGAGCCGCGCCGCGGTGTCGCTCTTGCGCATGACGCCCTCGAGGCGTGCGGCGACCGCTTCCAGCAGCCGGTCGCCGAACGGATGACCGAGCGTGTCGTTGACGAGCTTGAAGTCGTCGAGGTCGAGCCACAGCGTGCCGACGCAGCCGCCGGCGCGGGCGCGCTGCGACAGCGCCTCGGTCAGCCGCTCGCGGAACAGCACGCGATTTGGCAGGTCGGTCAGCGCATCGTGATGCGCCATGTGCGCGACGCGCGCCTCGGCCCGCTTGCGCTCGGTGATGTCGATGACGGCGACCAGCACCGCCGGTATGCCGTCGTAATCGAGGAGGCGCTGGAACATGACGACCTCGATCGGCTTGCCCGAGCGCGTCGCGTGCCTGCAGGTGCACACGCCGTCCTCGAACTCGGCGTCCGCCAAGCCCGCGCCGCCCGTCATCTGCAGGTCGCGCAGCGTCAGCGTGCGGATCTCGTCGGCGCCGTAGCCGTAGTGCTGTATCGCAGCCGCGTTGGCGGCGAGAAACGCCTGTGTATCCCGGCGCAGCACGAACATCGGCACCGGATTGTCCTCAAACAACAGGCGGAACGACGCCTCGCGCTGTTTCAATTCGGTGATGTCCATGCGCAGGCCGATCACGCCGCCGTCGCTGGTGCGCCGTTCCTCGATCAGGATGCAGCGGCCGTCGGAGAGCACCTGCTCATGCTGCTTTCCGGGGCTGTAGAGCAGTTGCAGGCGCTGAGCGATCCACTCCTCCTCGCGGCCCTTGGCGGACGGGTAGTCGCCGCGGGCAACGCCGACGCGCAGCGTGTCCTCGAGCTTCGCCCCGACCTTGAACAGATCGGCGCTACGTTTGTAGATGTCGGCGTATTTCTGGTTCCAAAGAATGTAGCGGCCTTCGGCGTCCAGAAACACGATGCCCTGCGGCAGGATTTCCAGCGCCTCGCGCAATCGCTTGTGCGCCGCGTTCGCGGTCGCTACCGCAGCTTCGGCAACGGCGCGCGCGTTTTTCAGCTCCGCGCCGCGCGCCGCGATGGTGCCGAACACGGCCGACAGGCGCCGCGCGAGACGGCGCGCAAGTGCTCCCGCGGCCGCTCGCTGCTTTTCCACGCCGCTGCGCGCTTTGGCTAGACCCGGCATAATTCCCCTCGACGCAATGTGCGCCGCCGAGCCTGAGTGCCCGTGCCTAACAAAGAATTGCTGCCCGGTGACGGGGCAAAAATGCTCAGGGTACGCCTGGCCCGGTTCTTGAGCAGCGCACGTGCGCGGGCCCCACACACTGCAAAGAAGCGCGCCTGCGCCCACCGTCATAAAGCCCAAACACGGATCAGATGCCTCACGGTTGGGCGGATCTGCTCAAAGATTCTACACTTCAAGTCTATGCTTAAGGATCGCTTGACGGCATCGTGCGCTTTGCCAAGCGGAGCTCATGCGGGAGTGGAGAATGGACCTCAACGGCGGATGTCTGTGCAAAGCGGTGCGCTATCGCATCACGGCCGCGCCCATCACCACGCGGACGTGCTGGTGCCGGCTGTGCCAGTTCATCGGCGCGGGCAGCGGGACCGTCAACGTCTTCTTCCCGAGCGAAGCGATCACCATCGAAGGAAACTTGAGCGACTACGTGAGCAAGGCCGACAGCGGCAACATCCTGCACCGTCGCTTCTGCCCGACGTGCGGCACGCACATGTTCAGCGCAGCCGAGGCACGCCCGCATCTGATCGCCGTACGCGCAGGCACGCTCGATGATCCGGAGATCGCCAAGCCGGCGATGACGATATGGACGTCGGCGGCGCCCGGCTGGGCGTGCATCGACGCGGGCATTCCCCAGCTCGCCCAGCAGCCGCCGCCGGCGGCTTAGGCGCGCGGTGACTGCACGGTGGCTGATAGGCTTTTTGGGGAAGCAATCTAAGGACTCTGCGTATCGCAATATTGTGGGGCCTGAACCCCTCCACGTCCAAGCACAGATCTTCTTTCGTCTTTGGCATGCCCTAGTTCGATGTCTTCGCTTGCGGCGGCAGATCCGGCGCCTCAGCGGCGGGCGGATTGCGTTCAAGGTCGGAGATCAGTTCCTTCATCTGGGCGATCTCGCGTACCTGCGCTTCGATGATGCCGTCGGCGAGGAGGCGCACGCGCCGATCGCGGATGTGGGCGCGCGCACTCGTCATGATCGCAATTGAGTGGTGGGGGATCATCGCCTTCATGTACGAGACGTCGCCGACAGTCTCCTGGCTGCGCACCAGCCACAGGCTCAGCGCAAAGACGATGGCGCTGCCGGCAAAGATCGCGACGTTCGTGCGCGGATCCTTGTACATCTGCAACATGAAGACCAGCATGATCGTGGCCATCACAGCGCCCATCAGAAGCGCCATCCACATTCGGGTCTGGCTGTAGAGCACGTGGTCCAGCGCAAAGGTATTCAGGTACATGAGGCCGAACATGATGACCGTGGAGGCGGCAATCATCGCCCCGAAACGCGCGTAGCTCATCGCTCATCTTCCTTCGAACTAGAAGAGCGGGAAACGCCCCGGGACAGCGGTTGGTTGCACCAGCTGCACGCAAAAGCGCACGCATCCGATCTCCCACAGCCCGAACCGGCTTACGCGCCCACGCGCACGCAGGGGCTGAGCCCGACCAGCTCAAACCTCATTTTTCGCGCGCGCGCGCGATTGCCTCCTCGATCAGGCGCCGCGCCTCCGCGGCGTCGCCCCAATGATCGATCTTCACCCACTTCTCAGGCTCGAGATCCTTGTAGTGCGAGAAGAAATGCTCGATCTGCTCCACTGAAATGGCGGGCAAGTCGGAGTAGTTGGCGATCTTGTCGTAGCGCCGCGTCAGCTTCGGGCTCGGCACCGCGATGATCTTCTCATCGCCACCGCTCTCGTCCTTCATGACCAGCACGCCGACGGGCCGGCAGTTGATCAGGGCGCCGGGCACGATGGCGCGCGTATTGCAGACGAGCACGTCGATGGGGTCGCCATCCGCCGACAGGGTGTGAGGGACGAAGCCGTAGTTTCCGGGATAGCGCATCGGCGTGTAGAGGAAGCGGTCGACCACGAGCGCGCCCGATGCCTTGTCCATCTCGTACTTGATGGGCTCGCCCCCGACGGGCACTTCAATGATGACATTGACGTCGTGCGGCGGGTCGATCCCGATCGCGATTGCATCAAGGCGCATGGATCTCGCTCCAGCAGTTCGCTATCCGCCGCGGCGGGCAAGTACCAGGACCGGACCGCACCCGCGCGCGACGTGGTTCGATCACCTGCACCGGGCTACGTCAAGGCGACGATGGTCCACTCCGCATCAAAGTAACGGCAACTTTCATTGAGCTATACGCCCGCGCGCACGTAGGGGCTCAACGTCAGCCCGGCAAGGCGCGCCCATTCCTTGACGATGTCGAGTTCAGGCGGCGTCGGCAGGCGGTTCTGCTTGCCGCGGCATTGCACGATGACACCTTCGCGCGTCAGCTCGATGGTCTGGTGCTTGTCCGCTCCCAGCGCGTGATGCAGCTCCATCGCCCAGATCGACGCGCGCCCCGACGCGCAACTATGCGCATAGCTCGCCACGCAGTGCTTCATGACGCGGCCCTCGGCGATCAGCTCCGCACCCGACAAGAGCTCGCGGATGCGCCAGGTGTTCTCGCCATCCTTACCGGTCTTGAGGGACAGCTCCTTGACGCCCGAGCGGCGGAAATAGAGCCGCTCGGCGCCCGACGCACGCCCCAGCTCGCGGTGCCAGCGCTCCACCTGGGCAAGCAGTGTCGCGGCCGTGCGCCCGCGCATGGTGAGGCCCGGCTGCGGGGGTGCGTGCACCTCCACCTGACCGGGGCCGACCATGACCTCTCGCGTTTCGAACTTCTGCGCGTGGAGATAGTCGACGATGGGGCCGACGTGCTGGCGGTCGAGCAGCGGATTGGCCACGAAGAAGCGGATCACCGAGGCCCAGAAGTCGTTGTTGGAGAAGTCGTGCCCGATGCGCGTCCCGAGGAGCGCCGCAGTGAGGCGCGCGCCGCCGCCGAGCGCATGCACCTGTCCCCAGCGGATCGCGCCCTCGATCGAGGTGTCGTCGGGCGCCAGCAGGAAATGATGCGCCATCATCTTGGACATCGCGATGGGCGTGTCGAGCGCTCGGATGTTCTTTCCCTCGCCCAGGTGCACGAACCATTGGCGGTAAAGCTCCGAACCGGCATCACGCCGGAACCACGCCTGATCCATGAACGCCGGCACGGGGTAGCGCGCCAGTAGATGGCGGGCCAAAGAGGAAAACTGCCGCCGCGCGTTGTGCGAGGACGGGCGCCAGTCCTCGAGCGGAGCGATCCACTGCCAGCGACACGCGTTGAGATTGATGAGCGCATCGATATAGCGGTAGCTGATGCCGCCGAGCGAGGCGCCGTCGAGCAGGAAGTCGGCGTCGTCCTTGACCTTGAGCAGCAGCGCGCACAACGCCTTGCGCGAGGCGGGATCGGCAGGGCTCGCCGCGATCGCTCGGCAAAAGGTTTGCAGCTGCGGTCGCGTGATCTCGTCGGCGTCAATGTCGCCTGAGCAGGCCGCCTCGATCAACTTACGCGGATTGGCATGCAGCCGCGTTTGCGCGACGGCGCGTGCCGTATCGTGGGCCAGAGCCTGCAGCTCCTCCTCGAGGTCATAGGGGGTCTTGCTGGTTGTCGCCGCGAAGCCGCGCGCCCGGCACCATGCAGCGTAGTCGGCGCGCGTGCGCAAACCGAGCCGGCCCAGATGCCGGCGCATGCGGGGGCTCAACGCGTTCTGTTCGCGGATCTGCTTCTGAGCACGTTTCGGCATGACGGCACATTTGCACAAGATCACGTTGCACATGACGGGGGCGGCCGGAAAGGCCGCTCGCACCGGCTCGTTACAGTGATGCCCATGAACGGCGGCCAAACGATGGAAACGCCGAAGGCGCCGGACCCGCGCGGGGTCCGACGCCCTGGCATAGGCACGCTTTGCCGAACCCTGTGGTCCGACGTCGTGCAGGCTTACTTCTTCGGCCACTCCGGCTGCTGGGGAAGCTGGTCCTCGGTGAGCTCGGTCACGAGCGCGCCGTCCTTGAGCTTCAGCTGATCGAGCGTCACGATCGCACCCTTGGCGCCGAAGCCGAGGAAGCCGCCGTAGCCCACGGCCACGCCTTTGATCTCGCCGTTCTTGTCCTGCAGGACCGCATCGACCTCGCCGAGCTTCTTGCCGTTGGCGTCAAAGACGTCCATCTGCGCGATCTGATCGGCGGGAACGCCCCACGGCTTGACGAGCTTCTTGTTGTCGTCGGAGAGCGTGAGGTCGGTGATGACGACCTCGGCGGGGGCAGCGGCCGCCTGCGGCGCGGGTGCAGCCGGTGCGGGAGTCATCGACGGCTCGGTGCCGGCCTTCTCCAGCGGCTCTTTCGCCATGCCGGGGTCGGCTGCGGGTGCGGCCTGGTCGGCAGTGGTCGCCGGCTCCGTGCCGGCCTTCTCCAATGGCTCGTTCGCCATTCCGGTATCAGGCACGGGCGCAGGCGCGGCTTGGTCGCTGGTCGTTGCCGGCTCGGAGCCGATCTTGTCCAGCGGCTCCTGAGCCAGCGCGGGGCCGGCGAGGAGCAGAAGCGAGGTAACGAGGCACAGTTTAGCTTTCATGGGACACCTCCTGTTTTTGAAAGCGGCAAATGGCCAAATCAACGACTTCAACGAACGCAATTTCGAACATGGACTTCAGCGGCAATTTCATTTGTCTCCCGTGGGGGCGGCCCCGGGCGCCTCGTAGGCGAGATAGCGGATGATCTTCCAGGTGCCGTCGGGCGCGCGGGCGAACACGTCCATGCCGGGCTCGACCGAGGTCACCGCCTGGCCGTTGGGGAGCGTCACGTTGAGCGTCCACACCAGGCGAACAATGGCGAGGCTGCCCGAGACGAGGATTTCGCGGACGTCGAGCGCGTAGACGTACTTTTTGCTCGCGTCGCTGAGCGAGCGGTTGAGGCGCGCGCAGATGTCGGCGTAGCCGCGCTCGGGATAGCCGCGAAAGTCGTAACGCAGCTCGGGCGAGAACAGCTGGCAGACCGCGTCGGCTTTGCCCGCGTTGAAATCTTGCGTCCATTTGCTGAGCGCGGTGCGGATCTGCGTTTCCGCGCCGTCGTCCGCCGCAGCCGTCACCGGCAGCGCAAAGAGCATGAGCGCGAGAAGCGTCGAGGCGATGAGCGTGTCGTTCAGCATGGGCTACGCCTGAGCCTCCGCGAGCCGCTTGTGGACACGGCCCAGGATGTCGCCGACCGTCCGCTTGTAGGCGGCTTCGACGGCGTCTTTTTCCCCGTCGCTGTCGCGCCAATTGAGCGTGAGACAGAACGTGACGGGCGTCGTTCCGGCAATCATCTGTCCGGCGGTCGCCAGGCAGTGGAAACCGTTCCAGTCGATGCTGCCGCCCTTCAGGAACGCCACGGTGTCGGGCGGCACGACGAGCGCGATCGCGTCCGCCATCGCCTGGATCCGCTTGAACTCGGTGAGCGTCCGTTTGTTCCCGAAAAAGTCGCCGGCAAGCGCGCGCTTGTAGTAGGCGACGAACTCCGACGCCGGGCAGACCATCGTCTGCTCGCCGTTGATGGGATCGCGCGCTGGACCGGGCGTCTTGCCTGCCTGCATGGCCTGCAGCCCCTGCCAGCCCATATCGACGCCAGGAGGATATCCGGCGATGTAGGAAAAGAAGCGCCGCGTCGAATCTGGAATGCGCGCCTGGCGCAAGCCCGCGCTCTTGATGAACGCTCGCACCTTGCCGGCGCCGACGCGTGCCATGGCGACATCGGTCGCGGTGTTGTCGCTGTGCGCGATCATCGCTTCCAGCACGTTGCGCGCCTGCGTCGTGCCGGTGAGAAACTCGAGCACACCGCCGCCGACCGAGCGCACGCTATCGTCGATCGCAAGCTGCTCGTCTTCGGCAAGGCGCCCGGCCTCCACCTCCTGCAGGTAGGCCGCCAGCACAAACGTCTTGAAGGCGCTACCGCAAAAGAGCGGCGCATCGGGCGCGTGCGCGACGCGCCACGGCTGCTGCGCCCGATCGACGTCGATCTGCGCACTCTTGGTGCCGGGCAGCGCCAGGTATTCATCAAGCAGATGCGGAATGGAGCCGTTGTCGCCCGCAGGCGCTGCAAGCGCCGCGCCGCGCAAGAGCGGCACCGAGCCGGCAAGCAGCCCTGCCACGGTCAGGAATTGGCGGCGGCGCATCAGCGCCTCCCTCATTACGCATTACGATCCGACCAGGATTGCCAGGGGAAAGATGACCGGCACGTTACCGGGTTGCATGTCCTGTCCCTATTCGCGTGTGGGATCAATTCTGATTGGATTTGGCGCACATTTGAGGTTCGCTTCGGCGCGTGCGCGCGCCTACAATTAGCCCCTCGCCGCCACACACTATGGTCCATGCTCAGATCCGCCCTGCAAAGCTTCGGGACATTCAAAGCCCGCCCCCCGCTCGCCTTCCCCGGCCAGAGCGTCGGCCTCATGGGAGGCACCTTCAACCCGCCGCACGAGGGCCACGTCATCTGCGCCGTCACGGCGCTGCGCCGGCTGCAGCTCGACCAGCTGTGGTGGATGGTGACGCCGGGCAACCCGCTCAAATCGGGCGCGGGCCTGCCGGGGCTCAAGGAGCGCATGGCGGCGAGCCGCGCGCTCGGCGTCGGCCCGGCCGTGAAGATCACCGGCTTCGAAGCGCGCCTCGGCAGCCCCTATACCTACGCAACCCTCCGCTTCGTCACGCAGCACTTCCCGCACGTGCGCTTCGTATGGGTGATGGGCGCCGACAACCTAGCAACCTTCCACCAGTGGCAGCACTGGCGCGACATCGCACGGCTGGTGCCGATCGCGGTGGTCGACAGGCCGGGCTGGCACCTGAAGGCACTGTCCTCGCCCGCCGCCCGCTTTCTCGGCCGCAGACGCCTGCCCGAGGCCGAAGCAGCGACGCTTCCGGGCCGCAAACCGCCGGCCTGGGTGTTTCTCAGCACCCGGCTATCAGGGGCCTCCTCGACCCGGCTAAGGGCGCTCGGTGGGCGCTAACGCATCGAAACACAACGGTTTTTTGACGAGATCAACCGAATTTTCCGGTGGCCACCCGATGGAAAGGTATTGATGCCGCCCGGGGGGAGCGCTTATGTTTTGCTTCGGCGGGAGCCAAACCCCGCCGCAACTACGTCCAGGTGCATGCGAGGCAGAACAGCACTTGGGCGTCAGCCCTTTCGGGGTGAATGAGGAAAGGACAACCAGCACACGATGCGAACCGCACTTGAGGGTGCCCGTAGGGGCACGCCTCCCGCTGAGCTTTTGTCAGAAGGACGAAAGCCGGCTGCTCTGCTCAAGCAGATCGTCCACTTGCTCGACGAAGCGAAGGCCGAGGACGTGGTGACGATCGACTTGGCAGGTAAGTCTTCCATCGGCGACTACATGGTCGTCGCATCGGGCCGGTCCGACCGGCACGTCGGCGCCATTGCCGAGCAACTCCAGCGCAAACTCAGGGCACAGGGACTCGGGCGCGTGCGTATCGAGGGGCTCGAGGCGTGCGACTGGGTGCTGATCGACACCGGCGACATCATCGTGCACGTGTTCCGGCCCGAGGTGCGTGATTTCTACAACCTCGAGAAGATGTGGTCGGCGGAGCGGCCGGCCGAGCAGACCGCCCACTGACGTAGAGCCGCGACGCGGCACTTTCCGGGCTCGCTATCCCTCGGGATTGGCGGGGGAACGCCCATGCGCCTCATCGTTGCGGCTATCGGCCGCCTGAAGGATGCCGAACGCGAGCTCTACGCGCGCTACGCCAAACGGTGCGACGGCGCCGGGCGCGGAATGGGGCTCGGCCCCGTTACCCTGTCCGAGATCGGCGAAAGCCGCGGGGGCACATCCGACATCAAGAAAGCCGACGAGGCGCAGCGCCTCTTGAAGGCTGCGGGCGCGGCGGACGTGCGGGTCGCGCTCGACGAAGGCGGCCGCGCGCTCTCGAGCGAGGCATTCGCGCGATGGCTCGCTGCGCGGCGCGATGGCGGCACGAGAGAGCTAGCCTTTCTGATCGGCGGCCCGGACGGGCACGGAGACGCCGCGCTGGACGCCGCCACGCTGAAACTTTCGCTCGGGCCGATGACGCTGCCGCACGGGCTCGCCCGCATCGTGCTGGCCGAGCAGCTCTATCGCGCCATGACGATCCTGTCGGGGCATCCCTATCATCGCGCGTGATGACGCTTGGCACCGGAAGAGGCCCTGCGTGCATTCTCATCGACTTCGCTAAGATGGCGGGACATGATTCGGCTCAAGACCACCCGCAGAATTCGCACTCAACCGGGGGACTGACATGACCGCAGTCGGCGATTTCCTCACACTCGTCGTCATCGGAGCCTTCGTCGGGCTCACCATGACCCGCTATGGCCGCAGCTGGTTCGGCCGGCACTTTGCAGGCACCGTCGGGGCGAGCGACGTCACCTACGTCCTGGTCGGGATCGCCGGGTCGTTCATGGGCTTCCACATCGGTCTGATTGTGGGAGCGCTGTCGCCGGTCCTCATGTACGTGCTGGCGGCTATCGGCGCCGCCGCCACGGTCTTTCTGTGGCGCGGCCGCTAAGCAATAGCGCGCCGACGCACGCTCAAGCGGGCGCCGGGCTGCCTTCGGCTGCGGCGGCTTCCGCGACGCCGTCCTCGTTCAGCACCATCAGAATTGGCGTCAGCCCCTCCGCGTCCTCGAGACGGAAGATCTCGATGTCGCGGCGCGCCCGCTCGCTCCAGCCGGCGATCGTCAAGGCGCGCTCGGCTTTCGAGAACAGGCCGTGATTGCGAATGGGCTGCCCCTTCTCGAAGATGGCGTCCTGCTCGCTCTTCTCGCTCGCATCCTTGGGATGCTTCTTGAGCCAATCCTTGCGGATTTGCGAAAGATCGGTGTCGCTTTCGAGCTTCTCCTCGTCCTTCAGCCGGTCGAGCTCGCCTTTTCCGAGATACCACCAGCTGCGCTTGGGCCAGCGCACCAGGTCGAGATCGTCGAGCACGCCCGCGAGCTGGTTCATGGCGAGCGCCTTCGTGCATTCGTCCTCGTTGGCGGGATCGCAACTGTAGAGGTTGGGGATCACGAGGTACGACACCCCCCGGTGATAGATGAAGTGCCGGCGCACCCATTCCATGTTCGCGCCCGGCGCGCGCGCGATCGCGGTGGCGACCGCCGCCCGGATCTGTCGCATGACGGCGGCGGGCGGCTGCCGGCTCGGAGCGCCCGGCGGATTGAGGATCGCTAACGCCAGCAGCCCCATGTCGACGCCGATCGTCGCGAGCAGCGCGATGAGGTCGCGCCCGGAAATTGGCTCGCCGCCGGTGGTGTGCGTCGTCGGCACGTGCCCGCCCGAGACGAGGTAGCTGCCGAGGCTTCCCATATACGCGCCGATGTTCTGCCACAGGTTCTTGATGGCGTTGGCGACGCCGGCCGGGCCTTCGTTGAACACGGCTTCGCGCAGCTTCAAACTCGCCGGCTGATCGGCCTGGTCGGCGGCTTGCGTCAGGCGTTGCGCGAGAGTCGGGTCGTAGCAGGAGAACCCGCTCGTGCCGGGCGCGGCGGAAACCGTGGTGCTGAGCGCGCGCATTTCCGCTGCCGTCGATTTTCCGAGCTCGTTGGAGCGCGCGGCAATGCTACGCGCGCGCCCGCGAATCTCGCGCGCCATGCCTTCAAAGCTCTGCTGGCGCTCGGCGACGGTCGCGCCCTCGAGCTGCGACACGCTCTGCTGCAAGCGCTCCAGATCGGACTGCACGGGTGCCAGCCACGACGTCTGCACGCCGTCGCGCAAGGATGCGATCTGATCGCGCACGCTCTTGCGCGCGTTGTAGAGCGGGCCGCGTCCGGCGCCCGACGACGTGCCGCAACTGCCGCCGCTCGTTTCCTCGCGCGCCATCTGGCTGTCGGACCAGGTCACGACGTTGTCGAGCTGGATCTTGACGGCATCGAGCCGGGCCGCGACCGCTGTCCCGGCGTCGCGCGCGTCCTCCTGCAAGCCTTGCAGGCCCGTGCGCGTCGCCTCCTCGCCGGCGATCAGGCTCCACCAGAACCCGTAGCCGAACCCGATCGACCACACCGCGAGGAAGATATAGAGCGGGAAAGTCACCATCCGCTCGAGCACGCTGCGGCGCGCGCCAAACGTCTCGCGCAGCGCGAGCCACATCAGGAACGTCAGCGCCACGACGACGACGATGACGAGCAAGTCGTTGGAGAACTCGAGCCCGCCGGGGAGTTGCTGCTCCTGCGCGGCGGGCGAGGTCGAGACGCCGATGATGAAATCGCGCATCCCGTGCCACGTGGCGAAGCCCGAGATGACGAGCAGCATCAGGGACGCGAACCCGATGAGCGTATTGCGCCCCACCAGGTAGTCGGCAACGCGGCCCCACATGGAGGGTTGCGGCGCGTAGGTCTCTGCCATCCCCTAGTCCCCCTTTACGCAGTACTTTTCCTAGGCCGATATAGGAAAAACGCGTCCCTGTCGCCTCGATTGGCGCTTAAGACGCCGCTCCGGCGCGCGAGCGTAACACCGGCGCCACGCCTCGACGGTGGTTGTCGCAGGCAAACCCGGGGCTTAGTGTTGCGGTTTCACGATGGAGGCGGGCGCGGCGCAAGACAATGGGTGAGACGGCCTTCGATTTCGACCTGCTGGCACGCGGCGGCTTTCCGCTCCGCCACTTTGCGGCGGACGAGAAGATTTTTCTTCAGGACGACGAGGGCGTGTGCATGTACGTCGTGCGCTCGGGCAAGGTGGCCATCACGGCGTCGGGCGCCGTCCTGGAGAACGTCGGCCCCAACGAAACTTTCGGCGAGATGGCACTGATCGACGGCTCCCCGCGCAGCGCCACCGCGATCGCGCGTGAGCCGACCGAGGTCGCGGTGATCGACGAGCGCGCTTTCCTTTTTCTCGTCGAGAAGAACCCAGCCTTTGCGCTCGACATCCTGCGCCGCCTGACCAAGCGCCTGCGCCGCATGACCGAGAGCCAGTGAGGCTTCCCCTTGCGCATTTATTCCGCGCTCTAACGCTTCTCGGGCGGGATGCCCTTGAGCCGTGCGCTAAGCGCGGCAGCCTCATCGAGGCCGTATGAAGGGTGGACGCGCTTCGTCGAAGGCGGGCGTTTCGCAAGGGATAATCCCGGGCGCCATTCGTGCAACGGCCGAATGGGTCGCGGAACAAAGCCCCCGCCGCAGTTGGGGCAGACATTTTCCAGTTTCGTCTCGACGCAGTCTGCGCAGAACGTGCATTCATAGGAGCAGATGCGCGCCTCTGTCGCCTGCGGTGGCAGGTCCTTGTCGCAGTATTCGCAGTTGGGTCTGAGCTCCAGCGCCATTTGGTACCTCGATTGTCACTGGCGCGCGGTGGTCGGTACGATCCGGTCCACTACCGTTGCCGCGCCCTCATGAACTTCAAAATGTGCCCCGCGACGACATCGGGCTGCTCCTCGACGGCGAAGTGGCCGGCGTCAATCAGGTGCAGCTCCGCCTGCGGCAGGTCGCGCAGATACGCCTCCGCCCCGGCCGCGATGAAGGCAGGGTCGTTTTTCCCCCACACGATCAGCGCCGGGAACTGCTGCTTTTTCATCAGCGCCTGCCAGACGGGATAGCGGTCGATATTGTTTTGGTAGTCCTGAAACAGCTGCACCTGGATTTTCCTGTCCTTGTCGGTGCGCAGGAAGGCGAGGTCGTGGGTCCAGCTGTCGGGGCTCATGATGTCGTGCTTTTCGTGCGGCACGTCGCGCAGGTACTGCTTGTTGATGATCGAGTCGGCGCCCGTGTTGGCAAAGAGCGCGGCGATGCCGTCGGCGCTCTTGTCATCGTGCGCCCTGCGGAAGAATGCCTGCCGCTTCGGTGTAAGCCCCTCCATGTAGGCGTTGGCGTTCTGCACGATGATGGCTTCGACGGCGGCGGGATCGCGCTCCATCAACCGGAATCCGACGGGTGCGCCGAAATCCTGCATGTAGAGCGTGTACTTCGTGAGCTTCAACGCCGCGAGCAGCCCCGCGACGTGATCGGCGAGGCGATCGAAGGTGTAGGGCTGCGCGTCCGGGTCGGGTCGGTCGCTATAGCCGGAGCCGAGGTAGTCCGGAGCGATCACGTGATAGGACGGCGACAGCATCGGGATCAGCTCCCGATAGGTGTGCGATGAGGACGGGTAGCCGTGCAGGAGCACGATCGTCGGCTTCGCCGGATCGCCTGCCTCGCGGTAGAAGATGGTGTGACCGGCGACCGTCGTCGTGCGGTAATGCGTCTTGGGCGGAAGCGGGACGTCATCGCCCGCCGCCGCCGCCGAAGCGGCAAACGCGAACACGAGAGCCCAGGCGCAGAAAAACGTCCTCATCGGATCTCCTTCCCGGAACGCGACAAAGGGATCACACCGTCAGGTGCGATCCCTCGCGTTGGGTAAAGGAGCGATGTAACTCGAATGTGGCGCGAGGGCCCATCACCGGGCCCGATGCAGCGGACCGGGACCGGCCTTCAACGCCTCAGGCCATCGAGCGGAGGTAGAGGTTCCACATCTCGCTCAGCATGTTGCCGGTGGCGAAGGCCCCGAGCAGGTAGGCAGTGACGGCGGCCGTGCGGCGGCGGTCCTGCGAGATTGCGATCGCGGCACCGGCGGTCGCGTCGGCGACCGTCATCCACGTGTCTGAAGCAAACGACTTGATTTTCTCGGCCATGATAGCGGCTCCCCTTGTTCGACTAACCTCGAGTGTGAGCCGGTTATGGTTAACTCATTGTGAAAGCGCAAATTGTGGGCGCCAGGAGTGCGCTAATCCCCGTCAATTCGCGCCTTCCAGCAGGCGCCGCGTGATGACCTGGGCCTGAATTTCGGCGGCGCCTTCGAAGATGTTGAGGATGCGGGAATCGCACAAAACGCGGCTGATCGGGTACTCCAGCGCAAAGCCGTTGCCGCCGTGTATCTGCAGCGCATTGTCGGCGTTGGCCCAGGCGACGCGGGCACCCAGGAGCTTCGCCATGCCGGCTTCCAGGTCGCAGCGGCGCCCCTCGTCCTTTTCGCGCGCGGCAAAGTAGGTGAGCTGGCGCGCGATCATCGTCTCGACCGCCATCATGACGATCTTGTTCGATACGCGCGGGAAGGCATAGATCGGCTTGCCGAACTGGCTGCGGTCGAGCGCGTATTTGAGCGCGAGATCCATGGCGCATTGGGCGACGCCGACGGCGCGCGCCGCCGTCTGGATGCGAGCAGCCTCGAACGTATTCATCAGCTGCTTGAAGCCCAGGCCCTCGGTGCCGCCCAAGAGGTTCGCGGCAGGCACCTCGAAAGCATCAAAGGAGATGTCGTACTCCTTCATGCCGCGGTAGCCCAAGACCTCGATCTCGCCACCCGTCATGCCGGCAGCGGGGAAGGGATCTGAATCGGTCCCGCGCGGCTTTTCGGCGAGCAGCATGGAGAGGCCCTTGTAGCCCTTCTCGTCGGAATTGGTGCGCACCAGCAGCGTCATCAGATCGGCGCGAACGGGATGCGTGATCCACGTCTTTTGGCCGGTGACCTTGTAGGTGTCGCCCTCCTTGACCGCGCGCGTCTTAAGCGAGGCGAGGTCGGAGCCGGTGTTGGGCTCGGTGAACACGGCGGTGGGCAGGATCTCGCCTGAGGCGATGCCCGGCAGATACTTGCTCTTCTGCTCGTCGGTGCCGTTGTTGAGGATCAATTCACCGGCGATCTCCGAGCGCGTGCCGAGCGAGCCGACGCCGATGTAGCCGCGCGACAGCTCCTCCGACACGATGCACATGCTCTCCTTGCCGAGGCCGAGCCCGCCGTATTCTTCCGGCATCGTCAAGCCGAACACGCCCAGCTCGGCGACCTTGGCGACAACGTCGAGCGGAATGTACTCGTTCTTCAGGTGCCACTCGTGCGCATGCGGCACCACCTCGGCTTCCGAGAACTTGCGCATCTGCTCGTGGATCGCTGAGTGCGTCTCATCGAGACCGGTATCGCCGAACGTGGTGGCGTCGGGCTGCGCCGCAATGAGATCGGCGAGGCGCGACTTCACGTTTTGCGTACTGCCGACCGCTATGAGACCTTCGACTTCGTCCTCGAAGCGGCGCACGTCGGCCTTCGGCACGCCGAGCGCGCCGGGCCGTATGATCTCGACCTGGCTCATGGGAATGCCGCCGGATATCTGCGCCAGGTATTCAGCGAATCCGACCGCGAGCAGCAATTGCTCGAACTCGCCGAAGCGGCTTTCCTCCTTCAGCCGCGTGCCCCAGACGTGCATCTGGCGCAATCCTTCGACCGTCGTCGCGAGCCAGGCGAGCCCGTGGCCTGCGTGCTGGGCCGCATCGATGCCGCCTGGCTCGGCGACCTTGGCGCGCACCCCGGCCTTGGCAGCCAGCAGCACGCGATCGGCGGCAGCCACCGCGCCCTGAGCGCGATCGAGAAGAGCCTCGGGACCGGCTGCAAGAATTTCGGGCTCGGCCGTCAGCGCCGCAGTCGACATCGTGCTCTCCTCGTGGATGCGTTGGCCGGAATGGCGCCTTGCGCGCCGCCGGATAAAGTCGTCGCAGAATAGTGGACAACGCCGCCAAGGCAATCGGCAGCCCCAGGGGTGCGCGGCCTAGTCGCTGCGGCCCGTCAACGCCTTGAGGAAGCGGCGCGCCACGGGCACGTCCGTGCCCCGCGCCGCCGGCAGCGCATCGTGCTCGGGCGGCGGGCCTGCGCTGATCTCGCCGGCCTCGACGATTTCGACCATCGCCTCCTCCACCGGACCCTGATAGGCGGCGTACTCGTCGGGATCGATGTCGTAGGGCGCATCGATCTCGCCGAGGCGGGCGCGGAGCGATCCGGCGGGCGCGGCCTCCCCAACGCGGCGATCCTCTTCGCGCGTATCAATCGTGGCACGCTCGATGATCGTCACCGAGGCCTCGGCCGCCAGATCTTCGCCGAAGTCGGGCTCCAGGCTCGGCATCGCCTCGAGCGCCGCCAGCATGCGCAAGCCGTCCTCCGCCGCCGCTCCGAAGCGGTCGGCGTCCTCCTCGACCGCAGGCAACGGCGGGGGTGCGGCGGACAGGCGCTCGATAAGCGAGATGGAGAGCATCTTCGGCCGCCGGGCCGATTTATAGCCAGCCGCGCGGCGCGGACGCCGTGCCCGGGGCTCACCTTCATCCTCGTCGTTTGCCACGAGACCACCGACCCCTTGGATTGCACGGCCGCTCACATTAGGAAAGGTCGCGGGCGGCGTCCATGGCGCCGTACGAGAAGAGGGTGGACGCCGCCGGCGGCCTCGGATTGCCCATCTTGCGGGCCAGCAGCGCGGCAACGGCGACGTAGACCTGCGCAGGGCGCAAGGCTAGCTTCCGGCCCGCGAGACTTGAGGAGACTAAAGGTATGCAGCGTTACCGCGCCGTGCTCGAAGCCATCTTTCGCCTTTACGAGCATAGCGGCTTCACCATGGCAGGCGCCGTGGCGTTCTCCTTCGTCGTCTCGTTGTTTCCGTTCTGCATCTTTCTCGGGGCGCTGTCCGGCATCCTTTTCGGCGGGCGCGAGCTCGCGTCGCAGGCGGTAGATCAGCTGTTTCACATCCTGCCGCAGGGAGTGGCCGCCGGCATCGCCCCGCAGGTCGAGGCCATCATGGGCTCGACCCGCATCGATCTGTTGACGGTGAGCGCGGGCCTGGCGCTGTTCTTCGCCACCAACGCGATCGAGACCTTGCGTGCCGCCCTCAACGGCGCCTATCGCGTCGTCGAGAAACGCCCCTACGTGTTTTGCCTGTTGCGCAGCATGCTCTTCGTTCTGGTAAGCGCCGTCTCGATGCTGGTGCTGACGTGGGCCATCGTCGTCGGCCCGGTCGTTGCCGCCCGTTTCGATCCGTCGCTGACGCAGTCCGTTCTGAGGAGCACGTGGGCCGCGACGAGCCTGCGTTATGCGTTCGCCGCGACAGTGATCGGTTCGCAGCTCGTCGCGTTCCACTTGTGGCTACCCGGCGGCAAGCGCCGTATCAAGGACGTGTGGCCCGGCGTGCTTTTGTCGGTGACGCTCTGGCTCACGGTCGCGGGGCTCTACTCGTATTACCTCAACTTCTCCGACTACGCGCGCTTCTACGCCGGCCTGTCGCAGCTCATGGTGGCGATGATCTTCTTCCAGACCACGGCCCTCATCGTGATCCTCGGCGCCGAGCTCAACCGCGGCATTTCCGAGCTGAAGCGGTACGGTACGGCAGGAATCGAGAACCGCGCCAACGGATCGGCCGCGCGCCCCGACTGAGTGCGCAACACCCCCGGCAGTCGCTACATCGTGCCGCCGCCACGCACTGCAGCCGCAATGCCAAGCGTTAGCGCTTGTGCATCCGCTGGCTCGCCTCGATGACGTCCTCGATGGTGCGCAGCCCCGTCGTCGGTGCCGACACGAGCACAGCCATGTTGCCCGGCTTGTGCTCGTTGCGGTACATGCGCATGTGCGCCTTGGGGATCTGGTCCCAGGGAAACACCTCCGACATGCACGGATCGACGCGCCGCTCGATGACGAGCTTGTTGGCCTGGGAGGCCTGCATAAGGTTGGCGAAATGCGATCCCTGCACGCGCTTCTGGTGCATCCACAGATAGCGCGCGTCCATGGTGAGGTTGTAGCCCGTGGTGCCGGCGCAAATCACCACCATGCCGCCGCGCTTCACGACGAACACCGATACCGGGAATGTCGACTGGCCGGGATGCTCGAACACGCTGTCGACATTGTTGCCCTTACCCGTCGTCTCCCAGATCGCCGCGCCGAACTTGCGCGCGTTCTTGAACCAGACGTCGTACTCGGGCGTGCCGACCTTGGGCATCTCGCCCCAGCACTCGAAGTTCTTGCGGTTGATGACGCCGCGCGCGCCGAGCTGCATCACGAACTCGCGCTTGTCCTCCTCGGACACGACGCCGATCGCGTTGGCGCCGGAAGTGGCGCACAGCTGCACCGCCATGGAGCCGAGGCCGCCCGAGGCACCCCAGACCAGCACGTTGTGGCCCGGCCGCAGGACGTGTGGGCGGTGACCGAACAACATGCGGTAGGCGGTCGCCAGCACCAGCGTGTAGCAGGCGCTCTCTTCCCAGGTCAGATGCTTGGGCCGCTCGAGCAGCTGACGGTCCTGCACGCGGCAGAACTGGGCAAACGAGCCGTCGGGCGTCTCGTAGCCCCAGATGCGCTGGCTCGTCGAGAACATCGGATCGCCGCCGTTGCACTCTTCATCGTCGCCGTCGTCCTGGTTGCAGTGGATGACGACCTCGTCGCCGACCTTCCAGCGCTTCACCTTGGAGCCGACCGCCCAAACGACGCCCGAGGCGTCCGATCCGGCCACGTGGTAGGGGTTCTTGTGGGCATCGAGCGTGGAGATCGGCTTGCCGAGCGAGGCCCAGACGCCGTTGTAATTGACGCCCGCCGCCATCACGAGGACGAGGACGTCGTGGCTGTCGAGCTCCCAGGTGGGGAGCACCTCGATCTGCATCGCCGTGTCGGGCTCGCCGTGGCGCTCCTTGCGGATGGCCCAGGCGTACATGTTCTTTGGTACATGCCCGAGGGGGGGGATCTCCCCGATCTCGTAGAGATCCTTCTTTTCAGCCGCGAGCGACAGCGCATCCGTCGCGGAATCAGGCTTTCGTGGCGGCGCTTTGGCTCGACATTCCAGGCTCCCGATCTGCGCGCCCACCCCTGGGCGGGCTCGCTTTTTTGCGATGCGACAACATGGCCGCATGGTTTTCCAGCCGTTTCAAGCACGATTTCGCGCTGCAATGAAGAGGGCGTGGTGCCGCTTGGGGCGGTCTCAACTTAACTTTAATGCTGTTCTGCCCAAAATGCGGGTTGCTGGCCGTCTGGGCACGGGGGCCGGAAGCCATGCCTGGCCGTCAATCGGAAGCTTTGATGCTCGATTTTCTGAACCAAACCTTCGAGGTCGACACCTATACGGTGGTGGTCGTAGCGCTGCTGGCTGGCTGGTCGGGCGTGCTGACGATGCACGTCCTGTCGAAGACGATCATGGCGCTGGTGTTCATTCCGGGCTTCATCTTCGGCGCGCTGGTCGCCAACTATCTGTTCCGGGAATATGGGTTCTACCCCACCCCGGACGCGGATACCAACGTCGTCGTCGCCTGCACGCTTGGCATCATCGGAGCCCTGCTCGTCCTCCTGCTCGCGACCAGGCTGATGTCCACCCTCACCGGTCTGCGCGTCCAACGCCACGAGTTCCGGCGCCCGCAGGTCCGGCGCTACTGAGCAGCGCCTCCGCCGCGTTGCGTCAAAGTTCATTTTGCATTGCGATCGCGGCCGGTTACGTTAGGGCGGCAAGCCCACCCCAGCCGAGGACGACGCATGCGCGAGGACAAGAGCGGAGCTCAAGCTCCACGGCAGACGCCTGACCGGCCCTGGATCTTCCGCACGTACGCCGGCCACTCGACGGCGACCAAGTCCAACGAGCTCTATCGCAACAACCTCGCCAAGGGCCAGACGGGCCTCTCGATCGCGTTCGACCTGCCGACGCAGACGGGCTACGACAGCGACCACGAGCTCGCCAAGGGCGAGGTCGGCAAGGTCGGCGTGCCGGTCAGCCACATCGGCGACATGCGGGCGCTGCTTGCCGGCATCCCGCTCGAACAGATGAACACCTCGATGACGATCAACGCGACGGCGGCCTGGCTGCTGGCGCTCTACGTCGCCGTCGCCGACGAGCAGGGCGCGGATCGCTCCAAGCTCACGGGCACTATCCAGAACGACATCATCAAGGAGTACCTGTCGCGCGGAACCTACGTGTTCCCGCCCGAGCCCTCGCTGCGGCTGATCAAGGACACGATCGTGTTCTCGACGCGCGAGCTCGTGAAGTGGAACCCGACGAACGTGTGCTCCTACCATCTGCAGGAGGCCGGCGCGACGCCCGTCCAAGAGCTCGCCTATGCCTTGGCGACGGCGCAAGCCGTGCTCGACCGGGTAAAAGCCTCCGGCGAGGTCCCGCCTGAGGAATTCGGCGCCGTGGTCGGCCGCGTGTCCTTCTTCGTCAACGCGGGCCTCAGGTTCGTGACCGAAATTTGCAAGATGCGCGCCTTCGTGGACCTGTGGGACGAGATCGCCGAGAAGCGCTACGGCGTCACCGACCCAAAGCACCGCCTCTTCCGCTACGGCGTGCAGGTGAACTCACTGGGGCTCACCGAGCAGCAGGCCGAGAACAACGTCTATCGCATTCTGTTGGAGATGCTGGCCGTCACGCTGTCCAAGAAGGCGCGCGCCCGCGCCGTGCAGCTGCCGGCCTGGAACGAGGCCTTGGGGCTGCCGCGCCCGTGGGACCAGCAATGGTCGCTGCGCATGCAGCAGATCCTCGCCTACGAGACCGACCTGTTGGAGTACGGCGACATCTTCGACGGCTCGACCGAGATCGCGGCCAAGGTCGCGCAACTGAAGGACGAGGCGAGGGCCGAGCTCGCCACCATCGACGCCATGGGCGGCGCGGTGGAGGCGATCGACTACATGAAGCGCCGCCTTGTCGAGAGCAACACCAAGCGCCTGCGCCAGATCGAGAGCGGCCGGCAGATCGTCGTCGGCGTCAACAAGTGGACCGAGACGGAAAACTCGCCCCTGTCGGCGGGCGAGGGCGCGATCCTGATCGTCGATCCGGCGATGGAAGCCGAGCAGGTCGATAAACTCAAGGCGTGGCGCGCCGCGCGCGATGACAAGACCGTCAAGGCCGCGCTCGCCGAGCTGGAGCGCACGGCGAAGGAGGGCGGCAACATCATGGTGCCGTCGATCGCCTGCGCCAAGGCGGGCGTCACGACGGGCGAATGGGGCACGACGCTGCGCCGCGTGTTCGGTGAGTACCGCGCCCCGACCGGCGTGGCGCAGGCTGCTGCTGCAGGGGGCGGCGGCGCTGGCCTCGAAGAGGTGCGCAAGGAGGTCGAGGCGGCGTCGGCCAAGCTCGGCCGGCGCCTGAAGTTCCTCGTCGGCAAGCCGGGATTGGATGGCCACTCCAACGGCGCCGAGCAGATCGCCGTCAGGGCGCGCGACTGCGGCATGGAGGTCGTCTACGAGGGCATCCGCCTGACGCCGGCACAGATCGCGCGCGCGGCACTCGACGAGGCCGTGCACGTCGTCGGGCTCTCGATCCTGTCGGGCAGCCACGTGCCGCTGGTGCGCGAAGTGGTCGAGCGCATGCGCAAGGAGGGGCTGGAGGACGTGCCGGTGGTCGTCGGCGGCATCATCCCGCCCGAGGACGCCAAGACCCTAAAGGCGATGGGCGTCGCCGCCGTCTACACGCCCAAGGATTTCCAGCTCAACGACATCATGGCCGACATCGTGAGGCTCGTCTCGGCCGAGGCGATGGCGGCGTGAAGCCGGGGGGCGCCCGGGGACGAGAAAAAAATGCGCGAGGAAACGAAACGGAAGCTGCGGCGCGCGCTGTGGCGCGACCGGGCCAAGAAGGCCGGCATCGGCCTAGCAATTCTGGGCGTGATCGGTCTTTTGTTTTTCTACGAGGACTATGACGCGCACGTGGACAAACTCCGCGTGCCGGGCACCATCCTCTCGGTCGGCCCGCTCAACACCACCAACACCCAGGCGATCGAGAACGGCCTCTCCGTCGACATCGCGCTGGAGAACGGCCGGCGCGTCAATGTCTGGGTCTTGAAGACGACCGAGCCCCATGTCGGCGACCATGTGCAGATCACCGAGCACCGCCATCGCACCGGCCGGGTCAGCTATTCCTGGAAATAGGCCGCACGCCTACTCCGGCGGCGTCTTCTCGCCGGAGATCACCACGTCCTCGCCGAGCGTCTCGCGCACGTAGAGGCGGCGCACGGCAACGTCGGTGACGATCGCGAGCGGGTAGCCGAGCAACAGCCCCAGCGGCCCGAACAGCACGCCGATCGCGACGACGGCGAACAGCCCCACCGCCGGCGGCACCGCGACGGCGCGACCGGCGACCAGCGGCATGATGATATTGCTCTCGATCTGCTGCACGACGACGAACACGGCAAGCGTCCACACGACCGTGTTCCAGTCCTGCGTGAAGGCGAGCAGCAGCGCCGGTATGGCGCCGATGACCGGGCCGATGATCGGCACGAACTCGGTGACGCCCGCGATCAGGCCCAGCGCCAGCGCCGAGGGCACGCCGACGACCGCCAGCCCGACCGCGATCAGGATGCCGACCATGATCATTGCGAGAAGCTGCCCGCCGAGCCAGCGGCGCAGCGCTTCGCCGGCATCATCGAGCGTGGCGGCGATCTGCCCCTGGTACGATTTGGGAAAGAGCTTCACGAAGCCCTCGCGATAAACGCCGGGGCTGATCGCGATGTAGATTCCGGCGACGATCACGATGACGAGCGTCGCCACCGCGCCCGCCACCGTCGTTCCCCACGAGAACGCGTTCATGAGCAGGTTGCCGATGGAGGAGCCTTTGACCAGCTCCGACACCGACAGGAAGGGCTCGGCCTTCGAAAGACTTGCCGCCGCCGCCGGCAGCCTTTCGACCAGAGCCGAGAGCTGGCTGCTGATGCGCGAGCCGAACAGGTACCCGGTGACGCCCAGCACGGCGACGACGCCGAGGGCGGAAGCCAGCAGCGAAAAGCGCTCGCTCATCGACGTTCCGGCCCGAATCGGCCGTGCGATGGCGCGCAGCACCACGGCGACGAGGATAGCGCCGAAGATCAGCAGCAGAATGTCGGAAAGGGCGTAGAGCGCGGCCGCGAGCGCGACGATGGCGACGACGATGAGCACGCGGCGCACGAAGTCGGCTTCGGAAAGGGGGGGATCTGGCTTTTGGGCCATGATGGGGTCACCAGCTCGTGGAAAATTGAGGCTTGGCGGGCGCCTGACCGCGACCGCCGCGCAATGCGGCACACGACGCTGCAACGCCCCAGCGGCCCTGGGGTTGCGAATTCTGGTCGCTGTCTAACATCTCCGGGCAGGGGCGGCTATCCGCGTTGACGGGCTAGTCCCCGCCAGTATGATGCGCGCTCTTTGACGCCCAAGCCCCAGTGGCGGAACCGGTAGACGCGCCAGATTCAAAATCTGGTGTTCGCAAGGACGTGCCCGTTCGAGTCGGGCCTGGGGCACCAAAATTAAAGGCTTTCCGGCGCTTAAGTTCCACTCCGTTTTCGACGATCAGCATCCCCGCTTCACCGGTCGGACATCGTCCGCTCTTGCCCCAATAGCCGCCGCGCTTCAACCTGCAAACCGATCTCGTATGCCTACGGAAGAGCTTGACGGTCCGGCGATTAGGGCGCCCTCCTGATGCAAAGCATAATCATTGAGAGCGTTGCTGGGGGAGAGCATGGCCGGGGCACTAAGGACGATGTTCGCCATACAGCTGGCGTTGTTGCTCACATCATTGCCTGCCTTGGCAGAGCGCCCGGAAATCGGGGTGCCATTGCCGTCAAGAACGAGGTGACGGTAGCGGAAGGAGATGTCATCAGGAAGCTCGACAAAGGGGGCCAAGGTTTTCGAGAACGAAATTTTTGCGACGAGCACCACCGCGAGCGCTGAGATTGAGTTCCTCGACAACACCAAGCTAGCGGTCGGACCTTCTGCCCGGATTGTCCTCGACAAGTTCATCTATGATGCAAGTGCGACCCCCGGCTCCATCTCCATCAATCTGGCCAAGGGAGCCTTTCGCTTCATTACGGGTTCCAGCCCCAAGGCCGCCTACGAGATCAAGACCCCGACGGCCTCGATGGGCGTGCGGGGCACCGTGTTCGACGTCTATGTGGCCGACGACGGTGAAACGGTAGTCCTCCTCCACGAGGGAGGCCTCGACATTTGTCCAACACCGACATCATGCCAGCGCCACGACAAGGTCGGCCATATTGTGCATGTCGGGCTCGATAGAGTGTTGTCGGCTCCGCTCCGGTGGGACGGATCGCTGCTGAAAGGGCTGCCCGTCAGGACTGCATTTCCGTTTGTAGGAAAGAAGTCTAGCCATCGATCCGGTGCGACGCCTCAACTATGCGAGACTTCTCAAGGGAGGCACGGGTCCAGTGATTGAAGCGCCCGCTCGGGCTCTTCGGAATCTAGAGCGGGGGCTTCGCCGACCGTTCTAGTCTGGGCCCCGACAGCGCCGCCAGATGATCATGCAGAAACGCTGCGGTCTCCGGCGACATTGAGGTGAAGCGTATGCGATGGCTGGTGCTGTTTCCCGGCGCGTTATTCACGATTTTCTTACAAAGACCGCCCGGAATGACTTCGCGCTGACTTTGACCGGCGGTCGAAGGCAGTCGCCTCCCTCAAAAAGTGGCAGATGTTGCTGCGCGGTCGCGATAGTATCGGCGCCGAAATCATTCGGGCGCGATGGTCATGAAATGCCTGCTCACCTCCGACCTTCATTACGCGCTGAAACAATACGATTGGCTCATGCAGGTCGCATCCAGCTTCGACGCCGTGATCATCGCGGGAGACCATCTCGATATCTCCTCGGCCGTCGCCGGGCAGGCGCAGACGGTGGTTGTCCTCAAATACCTGGAGCGTCTGAGCACGATGACGCGCGTATTGACGTGCTCGGGCAACCACGACCTTGACTCGCGCGGCGCCGACGGCGAAAAAACGGCGAAGTGGTTTGCAAACATCCGCCGGATGGGTATCGCGGCGGACGGCAATTCCATCGTCGTCGACGACACGCTCTTCACGATCTGCCCCTGGTGGGATGGTCCTCTGACGCGGCAAGACGTGGGCCGGCAGCTTGCGCGCGAAGCCGCGAACAGGCCAAGCAGGTGGGTCTGGGTGTACCACTCTCCGCCCATCGGTTCACCGACGAGCTGGGACGGCAGCCGCTCCTACGGCGAGACGGAGCTGCGGCAGTGGATCGACGATTACAGGCCCGATCTCGTGATGTGCGGGCACGTGCACGCTTCCCCTTTTTGCCAGGGCGGGTCGTGGGTCGATCTCATCGGATCGACGTGGGTCTTCAACGCCGGATATCAAATCGGGCCGGTGCCGACCTATATCATCCTGGATACGGACGAAGGGTCTGTAATCTGGCTCTCGACGACACGGTGGGAGGTGGCAAAGCTTTGCGAGCCGTTCCACGTCGCCAAGCTTGCGGATCTGCCCGACTGGCTCAAAGTCTCGGATCAATCTCTCGGTCAGACCCGGCAGTGAACTCGACATCCTGCTGGTGCAGCAGGCTCTCGAGGACTTGATCGACCATGCCGAGGTGGTCGCTGCTCTCGGCATACTGCCGTTTCAGATCGGCGAGGTACTCGGTCGCCGATTGCAGCCTGAGTGCGAGTACCCTGCCGACTTGATGCAGAACGTCGGGCGCCGAGGCGAGAAAGGTCTCGGCGTTCTCGACAAGATAGAGCCGGCTCTCCGACAGCGCTTTTGCCGACGCCGTGTGGGGCGCATCGAGCAGGATCGACATCTCGCCGAAGATTGCGCCCGGCTCGGAGACCGACGCCACCTCGACGTCGGCGCGCGATATCTCCACTTCGCCTTCGATCAGAATGTAGAGCTTTCCCGACTTCGTCCCCTCACTCAGGAACACCGTCCCCGGCTCCAGCCTTACCTCGGGAAGTCCGCTGCAGCGGTCGAGAAAGAAGCTCATGGCGCCATCGCAGTGTTTGCTCTCGTCAGGATAAGCCCGCCAGGTTGTGCGTCCTTAAGCAACGAACCGGTCTCCATTTTTACTCCCTTCGCCGACACGGTCCATCGCCAACTTGCTTGCCGCCAGCGGCGCGGACTGCAGCCCAAAACGCCTAGAACCATCGTGCTGTGGATCGGCGACCATTCATCCACCCCCCAACTTGCCCCCGCCTTCCAGAGCTAGGTTCCCTGGTTGGAAGTGAACTCCGGCCGAATTTTCGGATGCGCGCTTAGAACGGCGCCAAAGGAGCAGTTGAATTAGCTGTGATCCCAAGAGAGGTCACGCTGGCAGCACGCAGGAACATTTCGATCTCCGGCGACATCGACGTGAAGTGGATGCCGCACTTGCCGCCATCCCCCACCGCTGCCTCGACGACCTTGGCGTAAAGAACACCGGAAACTTTCACGCCGTCGGTGCCGATGAGATGGATCTGCAGATTGCTCATAGCGGGAACCGACGATTGGAGCCGCGCCTCTGCTCTTGTCGCCGACAGCCTCACAAGCTCGCCATTGAACATGTCGGTGCCCGGTTGCGAACTTTCGATCACCGCATAATTGAGCTTGATCGGATTATCGAGCGCCACGAGCGAATCAGCCTTCTCCGGCAGGCTGAGCCCATACGGGCCCTCGATGCCCAAGACCTCGCACACGGTCAGCATGCGCTCAATTCCCTTCGCTTTGAATTCGAGCTGTTTGCCGGTCTTGAGGATTCCGGCCGCTTCCTGCCGAGTCGCATCGGAGATGAGTATCTGTCCACCCGTCGTGAAGGACTGGATGCGCGCGGCGAGATTCGACGTCGCGGCCGACAACGCCGTATTTCATCCGCTTGGCCGACCCGATGTTTCCGACGACGACCTGGCCGGTATGGATACCGATACCCATCTCGAGAGGGGGGAGATTGTCCTTGCCGTTTCGCTCATTGACCGAAGACATCGCCAGCTGCATCGCGAGGGCGCAAGCCACGGCGCGTTGGGCATCATCGTCCTGTTGTAGCGGTGCTCCAAAAAGGACGAAGATCGCATCGCCAATGAACTCGTCGATGGTGCCACGATATTCCTCGATAATCTGGATCATGGAGTCCAGATAGCTGTTGAGCATTGCCACGACGCGCTCGGGATCCTCACGCTCCGAAAGCGACGTGAAGCCCCTGAGGTCGGTCATCATCATCGTGACCTTGCACTTTTCTCCGCCGAGTTCGAAGGCCTCCCGGCGTTTCGAGCAGCGCCGCGACAACATCGTCGGTCAAGTAGCGGCCAAACATATCGCGCACCCGCGTCCGCTCCAACTCGGTCTGCAGGTAGCGGCAGACGGTCGTGGTAATATAGAGCCCTGTGAGCGCCACAACCGAGTATGCGGGATCGAAGAGTAGCCCCCAGCTCCTGTAGGCGATGAATGCGCTTGCAACTGCACCGAAGACCATAGCCGCGCCTATGACACCGCTCCACAGCGCGCCGAAATAGTAGACGACGACTGCGAGCGTGAGCCCGAAGAGCACCAGGAAGACAAGCTCGGCGCCCTTGGCGAAATCGAGACGGCGCACGTGGTTTCCAAGCAGCATCTGCTCGATCGCCTGTGCGTGCAGCTCGACGCCGGAGATCGATGCATCGAGCGGCGTCGTCTTGATGTCTGAAAGGCCGGCCGCACCCGTTCCGACGAGGACGATGCGCCCCTCAAGCTCCTCGCGTGCCACCTTGCCGTCGAACACGCGCGAAGCGTTGATGACGCGTCGCGGATCGGAGCGCGTGAAGTGCAGCCAGATCTGTCCGTTTGCGTCGGTCGGGATCTCGACGTTTCCTATGCGCACAGCCGTTATCCCTGTGCGCCTTCCGAACGCCTCCTCACTGCTGGCGCCGGACGATTTGACGACGAAGGTCGATGCGCCTTGCGCGACCCGCAACGTCTCGGCGGCCAATGACGGATTGAGGTTGCCGCCGATGCGCACGAGCAAGGCAGCCGGCGGACGACCTGGTCATACTCCGGCACCCAATTGAGCGCTCCGGACCCGGCGCTCTTGTCCTGCAGCAAGGGAAGACTTGTCACAGCGGCGCGGTAGGCCGGTGCATACAAGGCCGGATTGTCGCCGGCGAACGCGAAACCGGAGCGCTGCACTGGAAGCGAGCCCTCCTCGTCGACGCCGATGAAACCCAAGACCACCGGAACGCTGCCCATCGCGTCGGCAAAGGCGGCGTCGCCGGAGGGCAGCTTCTCCATCTGCTCTTTGATGGCGGCGGTATCCAGGCCCGAGGGCAGCCATTTCAAGAGCTCGCTCGCGCGAAGCCTGTCGGGCTCTGCCATGACAACGTCGAAGGCGACGACGGCGGCGCCACTTTCAGCCAGACGTTGAGTGAGCCTCGCCAGAACCTGGCGGGGCCAGGGCCATTGCCCGAATGTCTTGAGCGACGCCTCATCGATCACCACGACCCGAACGGGAAGATCGGGATTGTACGCGCGCGGCCAAAGCTGCTGATAGGCGTCAAAGACGATGAGCCGAAGCCGCGCAATCGGTGTCGGATCGGCGACGCGAAGCGCGATCGCCAGCACCAGCACGGTCAACACCAGTCCGGCGTAGATTAGCCGCAACGACATCCCTCAATGCCCCCATTGGATTTAGGCTCGTCGGCATCTGCCATGTTCATCGGCGATCCCACTGCACAGTTTTTGGGCGATCCCCCTGATCCGCATTTCTCAAAATCCTAATTTGTCGTTTTTTTCCAATGCGATGTGGCGGTGCGGTGACATGGGCTCGGGAGCATTCAGACTAGTATTTCTTCATTGTGCTTGCAGATGTACAGCTCTTCATTTTGCAAGTGCAGCGGTTGGGAGCGTGCTTCGAAGTTGCGTGAGTAGGTACAGTAATGCGTTTTTTTCGCGTGCGTGCTCTGGTATTCGCAGTTTCGGTTAGTGCATCCGTTTTTGTCGCCGGCCCAACGCTCGCCCGAGAGTTCGCAAGCGGATACGCTTACGAAACGCTGTTCTCACGCGTGCTCGCCGATCCGGGAAATCCTGCGCTCAATCGGGAGTTCGCCCGCGCTGCCGAAGCGCACGGCGACCTGCGGCACGCCTTTGCGGCACTCGAGCGCGTGGTGCTGAGCGGTTCCGGCGACACCGAGGCGCAGGCTGAGTTTGATCGCATCCGAAACATGCTACGACCCGCCGTCACCAGGGTGACTGTCGAGGTTGGCGCCAACTACGCCTCGAACCCGCGCCAGCTTTCGAATACGACGGCGCATTCCTATTTTCCAGAAGGTCTCGACCCCTACGCCACGTCATCGGTCCGCCATCAAGACGATGCGACGTTCGACGCAAAGCTTGTCGTGGCCGACGAGCGCGCGCTTGGTCAGCTGCGCTGGCGCAGCCTTGGCGTCGCGCAAGGGCAATGGCAGGCCGCGATTACGAGGCTCAACTGGCAGACGATCTCGCTTGAGAGCGGGCCCGTGTTTCAGCTCAATCCGGACATCTGGCTGCACGTTGCCGGCGGCACGGCTTTTGCCTGGCTCGACGAAAAGAAGCTCTACGACGACGTCTCGATCAGCGCCACGGTGGGCGGCCTCTATAGAGGCCTGACGCAGACGCTGACAGCCCGCTATACGTGGCGGCATGCGGATCTCTCCGTCTACCAAACGCCTGAATTGCAGGATGCAGAGGATCTCGTCATCGCTGATCGCGACACTGACGATGCTGAAATCTTCGACTTGGAAGGCCGGTTCGTCGTCAGCCCGAAGCTGACGAAGGCGGATCTGTTTTATTTCATGCCCCGTCTTCGGTTCAGCCGAAACGACGGAAATCCTACGGAGGAGTATTACTTTTTCGGCGACAGCATCAGGGTGGAACGACCGCTCTTTCCAGGAGACTATACGCAGTTGGGCGCGGCGTTGGCCTACTATATGCCGCTGCTTCGCGGGAGGGCTTTCATCGGCGCTGGCGTAGAAGTCTACCATCGCTGGTACGACGAGCCTGCCGGCACCGTGCGGATTATCGATTATTGCTGCGAAACGTTCTTCGCCCCCAGCGGTCGTCGGCGCGATCTATACGTCGAGCCAACGGCGCACCTCATCTTTGCCAATCTATTCGGTCCGAACGTAGACCTGCGCTTCGATTACCGTTTCGAGTACAACGCTTCGAACGCGCTTATAATGACCGTCAGCGACGACGAGGATATCACTACGAACTACGCCGACTACACGAACCATGTTGCCGGCGTCCACGTCGTCGGGAGGTACTGATGCGCGGCCTCCCGATCGTTGCGGCGCTTGTGATGCCTCTTCTAGGCCTGACCTCCCCGGCGCAGGGCGCAGAGCAGGTTGGCAGCGCCGCCGCCGTCAAGAACGACATTAGAGGCACGTTAGCTGGCCAGATGCATACCGGCTCGGCGGTGCATCAGAACGAGACGGTGTCGTCGGGCGCCGATTCCTCCGCGCAGCTTCTGTTTCGCGACAGGTCAAGCCTCACGCTCGGGCCGAGCTCCCAAGTCAAGATCGACAGTTTCGTCTATGACCCGAACCGCGGCACGGGGGGGGCGGCGTTGAACCTCGCCAAGGGAGCCTTGCGGTTCGTCTCCGGCTCCAAGTCCTCTGGCGAGAACACGTCGGTGAAGACGCCGCTCGCAACCATGGGCGTGCGCGGCACAGTGGCGGAGCTGTATGTCAGCGATTTCGGCTACGAGTTCTTCCTGCTCATCGAGGGCCAGATCGATGTTTGCGTACCCGCCGGCTGCCAGACGATTACGACGCCCGGCGAGTACATAGTCGTCGCTCCTGACGGCACGCTCTCGCCTCCGGCCCCTTGGCCCGGTCCAATGTTGGACCTCACCGCGTCGGTAGCTTTCCTCGAGACGTACTTCTCGCACATCGTTCGCGGCGACGACGATGTGCTGCCGCGCTTCCGCACCTTAAACGAGGCGATCCGAACGCAAGAGTTCACGGCACCCGACTTCTCAACGGGCTGCTACTACTGCGAAGGAGACGAGTAGGGGCAATGTTCGCGAGCGGGTCCGACCGCAAGAACCATTCGCATCCCCGCGTCGATAATCTGGTGCCTTGAATTCGATCAGGTGCCCATTCGTTGCGCACATTTGCTACGTGGACAATTTTCAGGCGGCTTCGTAGTTTTTGAGCTTCGTCGTCGCAGGGGGAGGGTGCTTGATGCTTTGGCGTGCGCGAACCAAAAAAGCAGAAGACGCCAACAAAACGGACACCTATGAAATTTCAGGCTCCGACAGCGCCCCGCCACCCCTGCAGAACCTTTTTTCCGTAGAGCCGTCTCGCGCCAGCCCTGCCGCCGCAGTGACCTCCGAGATACCGGCACCTCCTTCCGCGGTCCCGGAGGCGGCGCCCGTTCGCTTCGGTTCGCCGGTCGATGCCTGGTTGAAGGAGCTGCATACAAAATACCGCGACTTATTAGTCGGAGAGCTGGCGAACTACATTCCCGAGCTGACGAAGGCCAACCCGGCCCATTTCGGCATCGCTCTGGCGACAGCCGACGGGCGCGTCTACGAAGTCGGCGACAGCCAGGAGCTCTTCACGATTCAGTCGATCTCCAAACCCCTCGTTTATGGCCTGGCACTCGAGGATCACGGCGTAGATGCCGTGATGAAGCGGGTTGGCGTTGAGCCGACGGGCGAGGCGTTCAACTCGATCGTCATGGATGAGGTCAACAATCGGCCGTTCAACCCGATGGTCAACGCCGGCGCGATCGCGACGACGTCTCTCGTCAAGGGAAACGGCGCCGAGGAGCGCTTCGCCCGCATCCTCGATATGTTCGGCCGCTACGCGGGGCGCCAGCTTTCGGTCGATCAAGCCGTCTTCCACTCGGAGCGAGCGACGGGCAACAGGAACCGGGCGATCGCCTACCTGCAGCTCAACTCCGAAATGATCGCCGAGCCGGTCACCGAACACCTGGACCTCTATTTCCAGCAGTGCTCGATATTGGTGAGCGCGCGCGACCTCGCGATGATGGCCGCGACGCTTGCCAACAACGGAACCAATCCGGTGACGGGCCAGCAGGCGCTTGCCCCCGACCACGTAAAGTCCGTACTGAGCGTGATGGCAAGCTGCGGCATGTATGACTTCTCGGGAGAGTGGGTCTACCGCGTGGGCCTGCCTGCCAAGAGTGGCGTTGGCGGAGGCATCATCGCAGTGCTGCCGGGGCAGTTCGGCCTCGGCGTGTTTTCTCCGCTGCTGGACAGCCACGGCAACAGCCACCGCGGCATCGAGGTCTGCAGAGAGCTGTCGCAGCGCTTTCAACTTCATGTCTACGACACTCAGTTCGTCGCCGATAACATTGTGCGGCGGCAGTATGCTGGCGGGACTGTAACGTCGAAGCGGGAGCGAGGGGCGCGCGAGCGAAATATACTCAGCAAAAGCGGTCAAAGAATCCTCGTCTATGAGCTCCAGGGCGGCCTCTATTTCGCAACCGTCGAGCAACTGTTGCGCAGGATGGTCGATGATATCGAGCGAGCGTCATTCATCGTGCTGGACTGCCATCGCATAAGCCGGGCCGATCACAGTGCGTTGATGCTCCTTCGCGACATGAACCGATCGCTGGCCGACGCCGGAAAGCGCTTGTTGCTAGCCGGCCTGACGGATCGGATCAAATCGGACTGGTTGGCACTTCAGGACCAGGACGAGCGCCGCAACACCTGGTTCGCGAACATCGACGAAGCCCTTGAGCATTGCGAGAACGCGCTCATCGTCGAGGTCGATCCAATGGCGATGGCAACCGGTAAGCATGTGCCGCTCGGAGAGATGGATATTTTTCGTGGTCTGACGAAGGAACAGATCAGCAAGCTCACGCCCTACGTCGCACGCAAGGACTACGCCCCGGGCGAGAAGATTATCCGTCAAGGTGATGCTGCCGACTGCCTTTTCATGCTTGCGTCAGGCAGTGCTGTTGTCAATGTCGGCTTGAGCGCCAAGGATGGTAGTGCGCGACGAGCCGCTTTCGGTCCAGGAGTGTCGTTCGGTGAGTTTGCATTATTCGACGGCGGCACACGCGCTGCCGATGTTGTCGCCGAGACCAGCGCCGTATGTTACGTGATCGAATTTAGTAATCTGACCAGGCTTCAGACCGCGGACCCTCTCCTATATAGCCAGATCCTTTTTGCGCTCGGTGGCCTTTTTTCGGACCGGCTGCGCCGTTTGATGGAAGCGTTAAGGGCACTTTCGTAGGTGTCATCTGATTGAATGTTGCGTCCTGCTTCAAACGATAGGGATTATGCGGCACAATTCTTCCTGGCAACAATGTATGGCGGCAATCCCTGTTAGCACGGGGTGTCAGCGGCATTGGGTCGGCCGACTCTGACTTGTACGAGCCGGCGTCGAGCGGTAGCTCGGGTCTTTCTTCACGTCCTCCCCCTGGCGTGGCGTTCCGATTGTCGGGTTCAGAAATTGGGACTATTGTCGCTCGAATTGCCATCGAACGAGGAACGCGCCGCTTTGCGTCCGCCTCGGACCGCTGTTGCTGATGGCGTCTGTTTTAAGGACGTACTGCAGCCCTGAGCGAACTTAATCTCGTGCAGCCACCAATCTAGCCATCTGGGCCACAAGCCATTTTGGCCACTGCATTGGCAAGCACCCAATTCGCAATGACGGCAGGTGAGGCTCCCGATGGCACGCGGCGCAACCTTCCTGGCTCGATGCGCGCAGGCACCGGCCTGGATATTGGGTGTTGCGACATTCCTCACTGTCGCATCCCCGTTCCTGCAGGTTGCTGCGAACGCTGCGGACACCGCCGTCATCGGCCGGGGCGATGCCGCCGTCACGACTTTCGCGGGCGCTAAGGTATGGGGCGAGGTCCCCGAGGGCGTGCATCCGCTCGACCGCACCTTCATCGACACGGGCGGCGCCGTGCTGCGCGTGTTCGACTTGACGAGGCTCGCAGGTCCGCCGGCCGGCCAAGTGGCGAATGCACCGGCGGTCTTCCGCGCGACGGCCGGCGACCTCGGCCAAGTGTTCGGCGTCGCTCTCGACAGCGATACCGCCAAGCGAACCCCGAACATCTATGTCACGGCGACGTCGCTGTTCGGACTGCAGATCGTTTCGCAGAGCGGCGAGCGGCTCGTCAAAGGCGAGCCGCATGCCCGCTGGATGCCGGGGCAGTTCGGAGTAAGCGGCGGCGGTGGCCCGGGATCGATCTGGAAAATCGATGGCGCCACTGGCGCCATCTCGCTCTTCGCCAACATCACGCACGACGGCCGGGACAACGCCGGCCCTGGCCTCGGCGCAATTGCCTACGATCCCGGCACGAGCCAGCTTTTCGTGACGGACCTGGAGTCGGGGCTCATCCACCGCCTGGGACTCGACGGAAAGGATCGCGGCACCTTCGACCACGGCACCACGGGGCGCGCAGCGGCGGGCCTCGAGGCGATCGCCTACGACGACGCCGACAGGATGAGCATCGAGAACCCGCACTTCAACATCGAGGATCCGTTCACGTGGGGCTTTGCCGACGCCCGTCGCAGGGTGTTCGCCGTCGCGATCGAGGGCAAGCGTCTCTACTATTCCGTCGCCAAGCCGCTGCAGATCTGGTCGGTCGGGCTCACCGCCGACGGCGGCTTTGCCGACGACGCGCGGCCCGAGATCGACGTCGCGAACGTCCCCTACGGCAATCTTGTCACCGACATTTTGTTCGACGGCCCCGACAAGCTCTACCTGTCGCAGCGCGGCGAGGTCGCCGGCAGCTACGACTACGCCGTGCTGGCCAAGCTGCAGACGCCGGTCGTGCGCCGCTATGCCTGGAGCGAAAGCGCCCAGCGGTGGTCCGAAGTCGCCGAGGAATTCGCCATCGGCCTGAAGCCGCCCTACCGCTCGACCGACGGCGGCATCGCGCTCAACTATGGCTACGATCCCGAAGGCAACATCGACTATGGCAAATGCCGCGAGACGCTCTGGACCACGGGCGAGCACCTGCGCGAGGGCGAGGACGATGAGCGCGTCGCCAAGGGCGGGGCGCGCCACGTCCATGGCCTGCAGGGCACGGGCAAGGGCAATAGTCTCCCGGCCAACACGCCGCCGTACGCGGCCTGGTACATCGATGACGATGACCTCAACGCGGCCGACGTTTATGGGCGCGTCGGCGACATCGCCATTTTCGAGCCATGCGATGGGCCGACGGGCGCCGAACCGGAGGAGCCGGTCGAGCCGCCCCCCTACCCGCTGCCGACACCACCGGGGCCCGGCGTCTGGATCGAGAAGCAGTGCGCGCCCGCGGCATTCGGCGGGCAGGTCCACTGCGTGATCACCGTGACCAACAGCGGCAGCACTCTGCCCGACGCGCCCGTGTCCTTCTTCGACGCGGCGACGATCCTCGCCGGCCCCGGCGCGGGTGGCGCCGTGATCATCGCTGCGGCCGCCCCCGACGTACCGCAATGGGTTTGCTCGGCGACGCCGACGCCCGATCTCACCTGTACGCTGCCGCCTGAGCTTCTGCCGCCGGGTGTAAGCCGTTCGGTAGAAGTCACGGTCGACACCGGTCCGCTGCTTGCCGGCGGCAACCACGGGTTCCGCAACTGTGCGAGCCTGGCAACGCCGTGGTCGGGTGTGGACTGCGATGAGGGCGGCACCAACATCGTCATCATCAAGACCGCGCCGGCCGCGTGCGTGCCCGGCGCCAACTGCACGTTCGGGGTGACGATCACCAACACCGGCGGCGAGCCGTTCGCCGGCGACCTCTTGCTGAGCGATGCCATGTTCATGGGTCCCGCGGCACCGTTGCTGGCGCCGATCACGGGGATCGTGCCGCCGCTCGGGTGCGCTCCGGCGCCGGCGGCGCTGCCGTTCTCCTGCGTTGCGCCGATTGCGCTGGCGCCCGGGGAATCGAAGGGGTTCGCCATCACGGCGACGATGCCCGCCGGGCCTCCCGGCGGTTATTGGGCGCGCAACTGCATCGCGGCCTCGGCTCCGGGCGCACCGCCGCCTGCGTTGCCGCCGCTCGCTGGCGGCATCGACACGGCCGTAAGCTGCGCTTGGGCGCCAGTCGGCGCGCCCGCGCCATTGAGCAATATCAAGATCGGGAAGACGGCCCTCAACGCGGCCAAATGCGCGAAGATGCCGGGTGACGTCATCCTGTGCAGCTACGAGATCCATCTCGTCAACGACGGCCCCTCGCCGTTCCACGACGTGATCACCTTCAACGAGATGGTGCCGGCGGCGGCGACGTTGACCGTCGTCGCCCGGCGTGGGCTTGCGCTGGCGCCGCGCCGCTCTATGCCTGCAGCCCCAATCCGCTCGCCCCCGTCGACATTCCCACGGGCGGCGAGATCACCATCCCGGTCGAGGTCAGCATTCCGCTTGCGCCGCTCGAGGTGGGGGGCTGCGGGCTGCCGAACACGGTGGCGATCACTGCGCCAGCCGCCGGCGCGGGCGACAATTTCGATGGCGGCGACGACACGGCGATCGCCGTCGCCGACGCGTTCCTGACGTGGGTCGACGGCTTCGGCGTCACCCACGTCACCTGCGATCCGAGCAACCTCAAGACCGCAAAGACCGCCAACGGCGCGTGCAAGGCCTCCGGCGGCGGCTATCTCTGCGCCTACACGGCGAGCGTGACCAACACCGGCCCCGACCCCTATCACGGCCCCATCAAGGTGAGCGAGCAGCTGGGCTTCGCGCCGGCCTCGGTCACGTTCTCGCCCCCGTGGGGCTGCACCGGCTCCGGCGCCGACTATCAGTGCACGCTGCCGCACGCCGACCTCGAAAAGGGCGACAGCGTCACGCTCGAGGTCTCGGTCGGCGTGGCGGGCGAGCGGCAATGCGAGTTGACGAACCGCATCGCCACGACATTCCCCGTCGCCGGCACCCGGTTCAACAACAAGATCGGCGACGACTTCGCGGCGGCAACATCGAAGATTCCGGCCAAGCGCTGCGAGAAGCCGGATCGCCCACAATGCGAGCCGGGTGCAAACGAGCTGCGCACCGAGAGCGGCGCGTGCGTCTGCAAGTCCGGGTTCATCCGCGATGAAGATGGCAATTGCGTCAGCATCATCGAGCCGGCGCGCTGCCCGGACGGCAAGCCGGTGCCCAAGAATGGCCGCTGCCCGCCCCCGCCGAGCCCGGCCTGCGAGCCGGGGCCGAACGAGTTCCGCACCGACGCCGGCAAGTGCGTCTGCAAGCGTGGCTTCGAACGCGACGAGGACGACCGCTGCGTGACTCCGCCGAAGCCGAAGTGCGAACCGGGACCGAACGAGTTCCGCAACGATGCCGACCAATGCGTCTGCAAGAGGGGCTTCGAGCGCAACAAGGACGGGCGCTGCGTGACCCCGCCGAAGCCGAAGTGCGAACTGGGACCGAACGAGTTCCGCAACGATGCCGACCAATGCGTCTGCAAGAGGGGCTTCGAGCGCGACAAGAACGGCCGCTGCGTGACCCCGCCGAAACCGAAGTGCGAGCCGGGCCCCAACGAGTTCCGCAACGATGCCGACCAGTGCGTTTGCAAGCGCGGCTTCGAGCGCGACAAGAACGGCCGCTGCGTGACCCCGCCGAAGCCGAAGTGCGAACCCGGACCGAACGAGTTCCGCAACGATGCCGGCCAATGCGTCTGCAAGAGGGGCTTCGAGCGCGACAAGAACGGCCGCTGCGTGACCCCGCCGAAGCCGAAGTGCGAGCCTGGCCCGAACGAGTTCCGCAACGATGCCGGCCAATGCGTCTGCAAGAGGGGCTCCGAGCGCGACAAGAACGGCCGCTGCGTGACCGCGTCGAACCCGGCCGAAGACTGCAAGAGGAAAGGCGGCAACTGGGACGGCAGGCGCTGCGTTGAGCCTTCGAACCCGTTGGAGAATTGCAAGAAGGCAGGGGGGCGTTGGGATGGAAAACGCTGCGTCATGCCGGAGAGGAGAACTTGTCCCTCCGGCACCGTAGGCGCGCCGCCAAACTGTAAACCGCTCCGGATCTTGAAGTGCCCTCCCGGAACGACCGGGATCTTCCCGAATTGCAAGAAGACCTAGATGCACCGCTAGATCGAGAGTTCCCCTGGAGCCAGCCCTCACCGATTCGCAATTAGCGGTCGATGTGCGCCACACTTATGCCGTTCAACGCGCAAAGTGTGCGCTGAGGGTCACATGCGCGGGGGAAAGCCGGGGCGCCAGCGTTGCCGCACCATCCGTGGATGTGGTATCGGGCACATTCTACCTTGAAGGGGGACCTGTATGCGCCGCGGCAACGCATTCTTCGCCCTGTTGCTCATCTTCGCCTTCTGCCCGCCCGCCGCCACGGCGGGCCCCGCACTGCTGTTTGAAGTCTCCAACGGCAAGGTGTTGTTTGCCGAGGATGCCGACAACCACTGGCACCCGGCGTCGCTCACAAAGCTGATGACGGCCTACCTCGTGTTCGAGCAGATCAAGGATGGGCGACTCGCGCTCGATAAGAAGATCTCCTGCTCGGCCGCCGCCAACAAAGAGCCCCCGAGCAAGATCGGTCTGCCTGTCGGCGGCGAGTTGACGGTGGACCTGGCGCTGCAGGCGCTCATCATCAAATCCGCCAATGACGTCGCCGTCATGCTGGCCGAGGCCGTCGCCGGCAGCGAGAGCGCCTTCGTCGAGCGCATGAACGCCACCGCCAAGCGGCTCGGCATGGATCGCACGAACTTCACCAACGCCAACGGGCTGCCCGACGGCGAGCAGGTCACTACGGCGCGCGACCTCGCCAAGCTCGCGCGCGCCATCATCACCGATTTCCCCGAGCACGCCCATTACTGGTCGATGCTGAACATGAAGCTCGGCAAGAACCGGCTGGCTTCGCACAATTCGCTGCTGCGATCCGTCGACGGGGCGGACGGGCTGAAAACCGGGTTCACCTGCGATTCAGGTTTCAACATCGTGGCGAGCGCCACCCGCGACGGGCGCCAGCTCGTGGCGGTCGTGCTCGGCGATGCCAGCAGCTCGGAGCGCAATGTGCGCGCCGCAAGCTTGCTGGAGTACGGCTTCCAGCAGCAGGCCTGGGGGCAGTTCCTCAACCGCACGACCGTCGACAATATGCCCCTCTCGCCGACCGAGGACGGCGTCAAGAGCGTGCGCGCCAGCATCGAATCCTGGAGCTGCAATCCTCCCAAGAAGCGCTCCGCCAAATCGCGGAAGCACCCCAAGCGGGCTAAGGCGGCGGCGAAAAAGGCCGAGCCGGGCGATGAAGTCGCCGGCGCCCAGACCGGCGCGGACGGCGCCAGCGCGGCGCAGCAATAGCGCGCGGCGCCACATTAGGCGGCGCGACCCAGCGCTCACACGATCAGATCGAGCTTTCCATCGCGGAAGGGGCAGCCGTTGGGCGCCGGCGGCGCGGGCCGCTCTTGCGGAGCGGGCTCGTCCTTGGCGCCTTTGCCAGGCGTCCCGGCGGCAAGCGGGGCCGCATGGCGGGGCGCGGGCGCTGAGACGCCATCGTCGGCGCGCGCCGGCACCACCGCGATGGCGACTGCGCTCGCCGCGGCCAACAGCGTTAACATCGCGCGTGGGCTCATATCACACCCTCCTCGGCGATCGTCTCGTTTCCCAGACCGATTGCATCAGCATAGCACAAACGCCGGCACCGAAACGTGCCCGGCGCGCTGTCCCGGTCCCATTTCGAGGCAGGAGCGCTGGCGTGCTTCTTGCTTCGATCAGAGCTGTGATGTTCCCAGCGTAGGGGATCGCAGGTTATGACAAGCATCTGGCAACCAAATCCAGCCATGAACGAGCGAGAATTCGAGGCCATGGCGACGGTCCTCGAAGCACGGCATGGGCGACTTGCGGCCGAGGTCGCGGACTTCTTTGCGTGCCTGCACATCGACAAGGGTGATCAAGATCGATCGATCGCCTGGGCCGATGTCGCAGAACGTGTGCGCGAGCGCGAGCGCGATCGCATGCACAACGATTGAACCGGGGCACGGTGCGGCGCCCGAGGAGTGCTTGAGGCGCATGATGTTGCACGCGGCCGACGGGGAACGACCGCCCCGATGACGCACAATCCCTCGATCGACCCCGTACCCGCGGCCCTGCTGCCGGCGCTCAAGGGGCTACTCGCGCCGTTGCTCGCCATTCTGAAAGGCGGCGGCGAGCGCGAGCGCACCCAGCGCGACGCGATGACGGCGTTCGCCGTACGCTGCGCCAGTGCAGCCCTCCTTTACGTGTCGCAGATCGTGCTCGCCCGCTGGATGGGCGGCTACCAGTACGGCATCTATGTTTTCGTGTGGACGTGGGTGCTCGTGCTCGGCGGGCTGTCCGACTTCGGCCTCGGCCCCGCCGCCATCCGCCTGATCCCGCACTATCGCGAGACGGGGGAGCATTCACTGCTGCGCGGGCTGCTGCGCGGCTCGCGCGCGGCCGCGCTCGGCGGAGGCACGGTGATCGCCGTGGTCGGTATTGCGGCACTCTGGCTGTTCCAGCCTTTCGACACTCACTACATGCTGCCGGCCTATCTCGCGCTCTTCTGCGTCCCGCTCTATGCCCTCACCGGCGTGCAGGACGGCATCGGAAAGGGCTTCGCCTGGATGGGCGCGGCTCTGGCGCCTCCCTACATTCTGCGCCCGGCGCTGCTGCTCGCGGCGATGGTCGCAGCGCACCTGTTGGGCCTGCCCATGGAAGCCGTGACCGCGGCGGGCGGGGCAATCGTCGCCACCTGGGTGGCCGGGCTGTTGCAGGCGGTGATCATCAATCGCCGGTCGAAATCCGTCGTTGGCGCGGGCCCGCGCACCTACGCGTTCGGCACCTGGCTCACGGCGGCTTTGCCGCTGCTCGTC
>CAWKBL010000002.1:0-96302 GCA_963847865.1 uncultured Alphaproteobacteria bacterium
CGACATCGGGGACGTCGAGGCGGCAAGGCCTGCTGGAAGATCTGATCGTAGGAGACGTCGTTCGTCGTGGTGAAGCGCGGCAGGGGGGCTAGAAGAATAAAGATGCGCATGATGAGCGTGAGGCGGATCGCCTGCAGGAGATCGAGCTCGAGGCGGTGGTCGTCGGGGATCTTGCCGCCTTCGAGGGCGGGGTCCTCCAGGATCGAATGCAGCTCGATGTAGTCGAGCCGCAAATGGTGCGCGAGCCCGTTGATGGCGCCGGCGCGCTGATCTTCCAGGAGCCGCGCGGCAAGCGTCTTGAACGGTGCCTCGTCGGCGCGCCCCACGCGGCGCGCAGCGCCCAGAAGCCGGCGTCGAAGGGCATGGCGTTGGCGCCGACCGCGTTGAGGCTCGAGAGCTGCTTTGCCCTCGCGATCATCTCGATGAGCAGCCGCAGCCGCGGCGAGCGCTTGGCGAGCTCGACAAAACGCTCGCGCTCCAAGCCGAGAGCGGCGCCAGAGACGGCGACGACGTTCGCGACATAGCCGAACTGCTGCAGGATGGCGTTGTTGGGGATTGCGCGCATGCGTGCGGGATCGCCCGGTCGGAGGCGTGGTCGCCCTGCCGCTTCACCGGCCGTGATCCGGTCTTGAAGAGGAGGTTCGTTCCGAACACGCCGAGCAGCGCCCTGTAGCCCGGATGCGCAAACAGGTGCTGCTGGTAGGCTGCGTAAGCGCAGCTGGAAGTCGAGCCCCAGATTGACGTCGGGAGTAGAACGGATCCTCGCCTTCGCCGGGGTCCTTGCCGCTGATGACGACGGTCGTCAGCGCGCGAGCGGCGAACTCCTTGTTGGCGAAAAACAGATAGCCGTCGCCGCCCTGGAAGCTCGTCTCGTGCTTGACGGGGAGGCCGTGCCGGAAGAAGCGCCAGCGCGCCTCGCCCGAGAAGACGTAGCGCAGCCGCCGCCGCATGGGACCGGGGTAGCGAGCCGCGCCCCATGCTTTCGCCGTGCGTGGAGAAGATCAGCGTCTCGACGCCCGGGATCTTCGCCCGCTGCACGACCTCGGCGAGGCCGAAATGCAGCCGCTCGTGCGCGAGCCCCGCCGCGATCTGCCCGATGAAGCGGCCAGCGTCCGAGTATCCGGTCTGCACGCACAGCCGCCCGCGGCCGGCCACGTAGTCGCGATAGGCCTCCTCGGCGAGCAGGCGCTCGATGAGCCGCGGGCCCGTCTCGAGCGCGGCGGGCGTCTCAAACAGCGGCGAGATGTCGACGATGTCGGCGACACCGAACAGTTTGGCGAAGTAGAGCGCGATGAGGATCGTCGCCGGGCTCTCGCATTCGGCGATGAGGTAGCGGATCGGCGTGTCGCGATCGACGTGCTTGACGATCTGTGCCGCGAGCGCGAACTGGCGGATCGCGGTCGCGGTCTCGAGGTCGAGCGTCTCGAAATTGACGGTTTCGGGCTCGACCGTGCGGATCATCTCCACGATGCGCGCCAAGGCCTGGCGCTCGGTCAGGTCGCGGGTCCACGGCTCGTGCACGAACGCGCGGAACGCGTTGTTGATCTGCACGGCGTTGACCCGCAAGTGGATGTGCGATGTGCCGAGCCCGGTGGCCTTGAGCAGCCCTGAGAGCGCGGCGACATGGCTCCTGGCAGCGGCGGGCGCTGCATCCGCCATGGCGTCGAACAGCGTTGTCAGCGGCTCGGTGGAGACTAGGTTGTAGCCCTCGGGCCGCGAGATGACATTGGCGGCTTCGGCGAGCGTGAAGCCGCCGGGGCCGACCTGGTCGAGCGCGGTGATCTGCTCGTCGACGGCGGCGATCGCCAGATCGAGCTTGCCGGTGATCTGCCGCGACAGCCGCTGCACCTCCGCGCCGTCGCCCAGCGTGTCCTTGAGCGCCAGAAAACGGTCGCGGATGTCGTTGAGGGACGCCTGCTTTTCCTTGATGCGAACGAGGAAGGAGAAGGTCCACCGGATGTCGTTGCGCCCGTCGAGATCGTAGCCGATCCAGGAGGCGAACGTGGCAAGGCGGGGATCGAGCTTCAGGGCCTTGGGCCCGAAGGCGCCGGTCGCCGTGGTGTAGAAGGCTTCCAGAAGCTCGATGTAGGCGTCGCGCAGGTTTCCGATCGCGGCTTGCGCGCTCGCGTGCTCGTAGTCGAGCGTGAGCGGGCTGTCGGGGCGGTGGGGCGTCCCGATCGGCTGGCCGTCCGCGGCGCCGGAAAGCGCGATCTCGGCCATGCGCCGCGACAGCGCCTCGGAAAGCCCGAATGTGGGGTGGGCGGTGAGAACGATGCCGGTGCGCGCGCGCTCCCATCGTGCCTGGAAGGCCGCGAAGTCGCCGGCCTTGGCGGTGCTCTCCACGTAGTCGGAGAACTCCTTGAAGGTGGTGGCGCGATCGACGTAACCCACCTGCTCGCGCAAATTCTTGGCGCGCTGCACGCAGGCCCGATCCATCAGCCGCGTCGCGAGCGCGCGCAAGTCGCTGAAATTGATGTCGCCCGCCTCGAGCCGGCGCGACAGGTCGAACGCCACGCTGACGATGGGGTTGAGTGCAGGCGTATCGGGGATTTGCGCGCGTAGCGCGCGCAGCTCGGCGCGAAGCTTAACTCCGTCGAGCTTACCGCGTGCGGCCTGCTTCGCCTCTTCCAGCATAGGTCGTCAATCTCCACGCAATTCCATCAGGGCCGACGGTCGGATCGCGAAGAGCTTTTGGTGCGTGCGAGCCCAAGTGCGGGCCTGCCCCTAAAGGGACAGGCCCAAACACTCACGCAGAGCTCACGCGACCTTCTTCATCGAGGCCAGAACCTTGGCAACCGTCGAACCCATCTCCGAAGGGGTCGGCGCAATGGTGACACCGCACCCTTTAAGGATCTCCACCTTCTCGGGCGCGGATTCGCCGAACGCCGAGATGATCGCGCCGGCATGGCCCATCTTGCGGCCCTTCGGAGCCGAGAGGCCGGCGATGTAGGCGATGACCGGCTTCTTCATGTGCTCGCGCGCGTACTGGCCGGCCTCGGCTTCCTGCGGGCCGCCGATCTCGCCGATCATCAGGATGGCATCGGTCTCGGGATCGTTCTCGAAATGCTCGAGCACGTCGCGGAAGGAGCTGCCGTTGATCGGGTCGCCGCCGATGCCGACGCTGGTCGACACGCCTACGCCCAGTGCCTTCAGCTGCGAGGCCGCCTCATAGCCCAGCGTGCCGGAGCGGCCGATGATGCCGATGCGGCCGGGGATGTAGATGTGGCCCGGCATGATCCCGAGCATGGCCTTGCCCGGGCTGATCGTCCCGGCGCAGTTGGGGCCGGTGAGCACCATGCGGTTTTCTTTTTTGTAGCGGCGCATGTAGCGCTTCACGCGGATCATGTCCTGCGCGGGTATGCCGTCGGTGATGCACACGCAGTATTTGATGCCGCCGTCGGCCGCTTCCATGATCGCGTCGGCCGCGAAGGGCGGCGGCACGAAGACGATCGACGCCTGCGCGCCCGTCTCCTCGACGGCGCCCTTGACGGTATTGAAGACCGGACGGCCGAGGTGCGTCGACCCGCCCTTGCCCGGCGTCACGCCGCCGACGACGTTGGTGCCGTAGTCGATCATCTCCTGCGCGTGAAAGGTGCCGATGCGGCCGGTGAACCCCTGGATCAGGACGGGGGTGTTCTCGTTTACGAAAATAGCCATGTGAGCGTTCTCCCTTCCCTATCAAGCGCCTTTGGCGGCGGCGACGGCCTTCTGGGCCGCTTCTGCCAGCGTTTCCGCGGTGATGACGGTGAGACCGCTCTCATTCAGGATGCGGCGGCCTTCCTCGACGTTGGTGCCGGCGAGGCGGACGACGACGGGCATCTTGATGTTGAGCTCGCTCACCGCGTCGACGACGCCCTTGGCCACCCAGTCGCAGCGGTTGATGCCGGCGAACACGTTCAACAGCAGCGCCTTGACCTTCTTGTCCTTCAACACCGCCTTGAACGACTTGGCGACGCGCTCAGGTGAAGCGCCGCCGCCGATGTCGAGGAAGTTCGCAGGCTCGCCGCCCGCCAGCTTGATCATGTCGAGCGTGGCCATGGCGAGGCCGGCGCCGTTGACGACGCAGCCGATGTCGCCGTCAAGGCCGACGTAGGCTAGGCCGCGGTCGGACGCATAGGTCTCGCGCGGATCCTCCTGGCTCTTGTCGCGCAGCTCCGCGATGTGCGGGCGGCGGAACAGCGCGTTGTCGTCGAACGACATCTTGGCGTCGAGCGCGAACAGGTTCTTGTCCTTGGTGATGACCAAGGGATTGATCTCGACCATCGTGGCGTCGAGATCGCGGAAGGCGCGGTAGCAACCCATGATCGTCGGCACGAGCTTGTTGATGATCTCGGGATCGACACCGAGGCCGTACGCCACTTCGCGTGCCTGGAACGCCTGCATGCCGACCGCGGGGTCGACGACGACGCGAATGATGGTGTCGGGCTGGTTCTGGGAGATCTCCTCGATCTCCATGCCGCCGGCGGCCGAGGCGATCACCATGATGCGCTCAAGGGCGCGATCCATCACGAACGCGAGGTAGATCTCCTTGGCGATGTCGCTCGCTTCCTCGATATAGAGGCGCGACACGAGCTTGCCGCCGGGGCCTGTCTGGTGCGTGACAAGCTTCTTGCCGAGCAGGTCCTCGGCGGCCCGGGCGATCTCGGTGTCGGTGGTACACACCTTGATGCCGCCGGCCTTGCCGCGGGCTCCTGAGTGGATCTGCGCCTTGACGACCCACTTCTTGCCGCCGATCTCGGTGGCGCGATAGGTCGCCTGCTCGGGGCTGTAGGCGAGACCGCCGCGCGGGATCGGCACTCCGAACTTGGAGAGCAGCTCCTTGGCCTGATATTCGTGAATGTCCATGAGGAAAACTCCCTAGAAGTCGTTTTGTTTTAGGCTTGGCGCGCGGCGTCTGAGGCCTTGATCGCGCTGGCCGTGGCAAGGAGGTTCTTCGCCATCTTCTCCGATGCGGCATCGATCATCTTGCCGTCGAGAGACGCTGCACCCTTGCCTTGGGCTTCGGCTTCCTTGAGCGCGACGAGAATGCGCTCTGCGCGCTCGACTTCCTTCGCCGTCGGCGAGAACACGGCGTTGGCAAGCTCAATCTGCGAGGGATGGATCGCCCATTTGCCCTCGATGCCGAGCGCGGCGGCGCGCTTGGCGCCGGCCGTGTAGCCGTCGGGATCGGAGAAGTCGCCGAACGGGCCGTCAATGGGACGCAGGCCGTAGGCGCGGCAGGCGACCGTCATGCGCGACAGCGCGAAGTGCCACTGATCGCCGGGATAGTCGGGATTGAGGCCGCCGATGACGACGGTGCGCGCCTTGTTGAAGGCGGCATAGTCGGCAACGCCGAAGTGCATCGCCTCGAGCCGGCTCGGGGCGGCGGCGATCGCCTCGACGTTGGCCATGCCGAGCGGGGTTTCGATCAGCGCCTCGGTGCCCACCTTGTTCTTGAGGCCCTTGGCTTCCTCGATCTGGCTCATCATGCACTCGACCACGTAGACGTCGGCCGGCACGCCAACTTTGGGAATGAGGATCGTGTCGAGCTTGGAGCCCGCCTGCTCCATGATGTCTACGACGTCGCGGTACATGTAGTGCGTGTCGAGGCCGTTGATGCGCACGCACACGGTCTTGCCGGCGCCCTTCCAGTCGATGTCGTTCAGCGCCTGGATGATGTTCTTGCGCGCCTGCTCCTTGTCGGGGGGCGCGACCGCGTCCTCGCAGTCGAGGAAGATGTAGTCGGCGGCGCTCTTCACCGCCTTCTCGATCATCGTCGGGTTGGAGCCCGGCACGGCGAGCTCGCTGCGCTGCAGGCGAGCCTTGCGGAGGGGGTAAAGAGTGTAGCTCATCGATGGCGTTCCTCTGGGCGGTCTTTTTGTTCAGTTGCAGCGGGTCTGCAGATGGCGCAAGGCCCGCCGGTTTCGTGGTGCGCGTCGTGTGGTGCGTTTAGAGAGACGGCGCCCGAGGGCGCCGTCTTTGGCAGGTCAGCTCGCGAGCTTCAGCTTGGGCTCGGGCCGGCTGGTGGCGGAGGCTTTCGTGGTCGCGCGGAAGTGCTCGACGGCCGCGCCGCTGCCCGACCCCGGTTTCACGTCGATCCCGCAGTCGCGCATGGCCATCTCCACACCAAACAGCGCGCCGCCGATCATGATCTCGTCGAGCGCACCGAGGTGACCGATGCGGAACACCTTGCCGGCGACCTTGTTGAGGCCGACGCCGAGCGAGAGGTTGTAACGGTAGTAGGCGGTCTTCACGACCTGCGCGCTGTCGACGCCTTCCGGGACGACCACGGCGCTCACCGTGTCCGAGTACCACTTGGGCTCGGCGGCGCACACCTTGAGGCCCCAGCCCGCGACGGCCTTGCGCACGCCCTCGGCGAGGCGGTTGTGACGGGCGAACACGTTGTCGAGGCCCTCGGCGAACAACAGATCGAGCGAAGCCCTGAGCCCGCGCAGCAGCTGCGTCGCAGGCGTGTAGGGGAAATAGCCGAGGTCGTTGTTCTTCACCATGTCCTCGAAGGAGAAGTAGCACCGCTCCATCTTGGAGGACTTGTGCGCCTCGAGCGCCTTGTTGCTGACGGCGAGGATGCCGAGGCCGGTGGGGAGCATGAAGCCCTTCTGCGAGCCCGACACGCAAAGGTCGACGGCCCACTCGTCCATGCGGAAGTCGAGGCAGCCGACGGAGCTGACGCCGTCGACGAACAGCAGCGCGGGGTGCTTGGCGTCGTTGAGCGCCTTGCGCACGCCGGCGATGTCGCTCGCGACGCCCGTCGCGGTTTCGTTGTGCGTGGCAAACACCGCCTTGATCTCGTGGTTCTTGTCGGCGGCGAGGATCTCGGCGTACTTCTCGACCGGCACGCCCTTGCCCCAATCCTCGTCGAGGACCTGCACGTTGAGGCCGAGCCGCTGCGCCATGTCGACCCAGAGCAGCGAGAACTGGCCGAAGCGGCTCATCAGAACCTTGTCGCCGCGATTGAGCGTGTTCGAGATGGCGGATTCCCAGGCGCCGGTGCCCGACGACGGATAGATGAAGACGCGGCCCTGGGTGAGCTTGAACGCCTTCTTGAGATCCTCAAACAGCGGCAGCGTGAACTTCGGGAACTCCGGCGAGCGCATGTCCTCCATGCGGATATCCATCGCCGAGCGCACGGCTTCGGGGACATTGGTGGGGCCGGGGATAAAAAGATGCGTCGTGACGAGCATGTGTGTTTCCTCCGAGTAGCCGTTTGATCTTGTGATTTCTGATCTTGTGATCGGTGCGCCGTGCTTCGTGGTGCTCTGGCCCCTTAAAGGCCGAACCGCCGTCCGCAAGACGACGGTTTCGTTAATCGAGTTCTTGGGCAGCTGTCTCGGGCGCGGAGCATCCAATTCCATTAACGACTGCGCAATACCCGATTGGGCAGTCGCCGCACGCTGATGGGTAGTGGATTGGCTGGGCTTTCGGGTAGGTAATCCTACCCAAGGACCCGCGCAGCTGTCCGGCCTGTGGTGACAGGATGGGGCACGCGTCGCCGCGCGCCTGACCCTTCACAAACTCTAACCCTTCCGGGGCTTGCCGCCAACCCGCGCAAATGCCGCGCTGCAGGATTTACCCTGCCGGGACGTCAGCGCGCGTCCATCGTCGTGGACATGTAGAGCGCAACCGCCATGGCGCGATTATTGACGCCGAGCTTATCGTAGAGGTTCTTCAGGTGGTATTTGACGGTGTTGCGCGAGATGCCGGTGCGCGAGGCGATCTGCAGGTTGGTCCAGCCGTTCGCAAGTGCAACAAGAAGCTCGCGCTCCCGTGCCGTGAGCTCGCCCAATGGGTCGCTCGTCAGTGTTTGCAGATCGAGATAGGGCAAGGACATCCGCCCGCGCGCGACCGCGGCGACGGCATCCACCAGGATCGAAGGCTCATCGCTTTTGGAGATGAAGCCCCAGGCGCCGAGCCGCACGGCCTGGCGCAGCACGTCCTTGCCGGGCTCGCCCGTATAGACGATGACGCGCGTCGGCGCGTGGCGGCGCTTCAGGGCGCCCAGCACATCGCCACCGGTCATGTCGGGGAGCGCCCAGCCGATGATGGCGATGTCGATCGGGTGCTGCTCGGCGAAGGCGAGGAATTCGCCGCCCGTCGGAACAGTACCGGCCACCTCGAACCGCCCATCGCGCGCGATGAAGTCCTTGAGGCCGGCGCGCACCACGGGGTTCTTGTCCGCGATGACGATCTTCGGCCGCGCAGCGTCTGCGGGGGATTGAGTGGACGGCTCTGCCATGGGGCCAGTTCTAGCAGATGTCACTGAACGATCGGTCACGAGGATCTGGGCCGGCGCCCGGCCGGGTGCGGCCTAGCGCGCCTTCGGGGCGGTTTGGGGCGCAGCGGCATCAGCGCAATCGCGATGTTCGATCTCCACGGTCGCGTGGACGATGCCGTAGCACTGCTTGAGGCGCGCTTTGATGGCAGCTGCAACCTTTTCTGGCGGTGCTGCATCGGAGACGCGCGCGTGCAGTGTCATCAGGCAGCGGTCCTCGGTCAAAGACCAGGCGTGGACGTGATGAATGGATTCGACCTCGGGGATGGCGGCCTCGAGGTTCTGCTGCACCTCCCGGATGTCGACTCCGCTCGGCGCCCCTTCGAGCAGGATATGGCCCGCGTCCTTGGTGATGAGCCAGGCTGAGCGCAGGATCAGCAGCGTGATGAGCATCGACAGCAGCGGGTCGATCGGTGTCCACCCCGTCCAGAGGATGACGAGCGCGGCCACGATCGCGGCGACCGAGCCGAGCAGATCGCTCAGCACATGCAGCAAAGCGGCGCGGACATTGACGTTGCCGCCTCCGCCGTGGCGCAGGATCAGCAGCGTGAGGATGTTGACCGCAAGTCCGGCGCTCGCGATGACGAGCATGGGGGCGCCCATGACCGCGACCGGCTCGAACAGCCGCACGATCGCCTCATAGCAGATCGCGATCGCGATGAAGAACAGCGCGAGCCCGTTGGTGAAGGCGGCGAGCACCTCGAAGCGGTCGAAGCCATAGGTCCGCTTCCAGTCCGCGGGGCGCGTTGCGATCCGGACGGCGAGCCAGGCGAGCGCCAGGGCCGCGGTATCCGTCAGCATGTGGCCGGCGTCGGCCAGAAGTGCCAGCGAGCCGGAAATGATGCCGCCGGCCGCCTCGACCAGCATGGTGACGGCCGTCAGCAGGCCCGCCCAAAACAGGCGGCGCTCGTTGAGATTGCCGGTGCCGTGATCGTGGTCGTGTCCCATTTCGGGTCCAGACTGTTGCCGTTGTTGCAGATATCGCAGGCGGCCTTGCGTGGCCAGAGGCGGCGCTCGCAGCAAGGAACGCGCATTCTGGCAGGGCGGCGGCTGCATTGCAGCATGTCGTGCGGAGAAATCGCCCGCCGATCGCGTTTTATGGCTGCCGACCATCGCGCGGCACGACGCCGCCAGTCTGTGATCCGAGCCGGCGCCTTCATCATTCGCGAAACTTAGTCATTCGCGAAATTTAAAGGGGCTGCCGATCGAGTATGACCAGACAGCCCCACTACCCCGCTGCGCGATTTGCGTAGCGGGCGGAACTTGTCGCGGCCGGCCGCGGGTTGCAAGGCGGGACGTGCGCTGAGCGCACGTTTCCTGTGGAGCACCGCGACGCGAGGCTGCAACGCGAGCGGCGCGCGCCGCGGCGGATTTCTCGGGCTAGGGTGTCGCAGGGCATCAATTCTGCTTATGGCCGAGCTTAGGAAAGATCATTTTACTTTATGGACGATCCCTAACCACTCTGCGGCCACAGCCACCCGCGGAGATCTCTTTGATGACTCGTAAAGTCAGCATAACGACCAGTGCCGGCGCGCCCGTAGCCGACAACCAGAATTCGGAATCCGCCGGTCCGCGCGGTCCGCTGCTGCTGCAGGATTATCAGCTGCTGGAGAAGCTTGCCCACCAGAACCGCGAGCGCATTCCCGAGCGCGCGGTGCACGCCAAGGGCTGGGGCGCCCACGGCACGCTCACTGTCACGCATGACATCACCCAGTACACGAAGGCCAAGGTCTTCGAGAGGGTCGGCAAGACGACGGAGATGATCGCGCGTTTCTCCACCGTCGCCGGCGAGCTCGGCGCCGCCGATCACGAGCGCGACGTGCGCGGTTTCGCGCTCAAGTTCTACACCGAGGAAGGCAACTGGGATCTCGTCGGCAACAACACGCCGGTGTTCTTCGTCCGCGACCCCTACAAGTTCCCCGACTTCATCCATACCCAGAAGCGGCACCCCAAGACCAACATGCGCTCGCCGACCGCGATGTGGGATTTCTGGTCGCTGTCGCCGGAAAGCCTGCACCAGGTGACGATCCTGATGTCGGATCGCGGCATTCCGCAAAGCCCCCGCTTCATGAACGGCTACGGCTCGCACACCTATTCGTTCATCAACGCCAAGGGCGAGCGGTTCTGGGTGAAGTTCCACTTCAAAACCCAGCAGGGGATCAAGGTCCACACCAACGCGCAAGCGGAGTCGATCGTCGGCAAAACGCGCGAATCCTACCAGGAGGACCTGTTCGGCTCGATCGAGAAGGGCGAATTCCCCCGGTGGACGGTCTTCGTGCAAGTCATGCCGGAGGAGGACGCCGGCAAGCACTGGTACAATCCCTTCGACCTCACCAAGGTGTGGCCGCACGGGGACTACCCGCTGATCGACGTCGGCGTGATGGAGCTCAACCGCAATCCGGAAAACTACTTCCAGGAGGTCGAGCTCGCGGCGTACTCGCCTTCGAACGTGGTTCCGGGCGTCTCCTTCTCGCCGGACAAGATGCTGCAGGCGCGCATCTTCTCCTACGCCGACGCGCATCGCTACCGGCTCGGAACGCACTACGAGATGCTGCCCGTCAACGCGCCGCGCTGCCCCGTGCACCACTACCACAAGGATGGGCCGATGCGGTTCTTCCAGCCGCTGACCGGCAACGTAGACGCCTACTACGAGCCAAATTCGTTCAACGGCGCGCAGCAGGACGAGCGGTTCGCCGATCCGCCTTTGAAGATCTCCGGCGACGCCGACCGCTACAATCATCGCGACGGCAACGACGACTACAGGCAGGTGACCGCGCTGTTCAACCTGTTCGACGCCGCCCAGAAGCAGCGCCTGTTCAACAACGTGGCCGCGGCGATGGCGGGAGTGCCGCCCGAGATCATCGAGCGGCAATGCCGGCACTTCGACAAGGTGCACCCCGACTACGGCTCCGGCGTGCGCGCCGCGGTGAAGGCGGCGGGCCCGGGCTACGAGCCGAACGCCATTCCCGTGACCGAAAATACGCCGCAGGAAGCAGCCGAGTAGCACCACGATTGAATGCAGCGCGGCAGCGGGCCCGAGAGTGGCACCCCGCGCCGCCGCGCCCGCACGACACTAAACAACAGGATGCTCACGATGACATCGGCACTAAGATCGTCTCAGAAGGCTTCGGCCGGCGCCGTCGGCGAGTTCATCACGGATGCCCGGATCGATGCGCTCAACCGCGATCTCGCCCGTCATGGGGTGGAGGCTGGTCAGATCATCACGATATTCAAACTGCCGGCTCAGCCCGTCGCCAATGCGTCGACCGCAAAATTCCGGGTTCTCTACCGCACGGCCTGACGCAGCGTCCGGTCCCACCCGCTGTCCGTTGCCGGGCTCCATTAATCTCAACGTGAGCGCGCGGTCGATCGCCCCGGATCGGCCCGCCGAAGTATTGCTTTGACCTCCTCGCTCGCTTAAATCAGGCCCCAGCAGCCACTTTGCCGCCCGTGAAAGTTGACCCCGCCCCTCCGCGTACACAGGTAGACTGCATCCGATGGGACGGCCGGGAGCATGATCGTGGACGCGGGAAGCCTGCCGGGCTTCGATGAGATCGCCCAGTATCTGGGCGTCGGTACCTATGGCCTCTCCGTTCTGAGGATCATCGGCGTCGATATCGTGCTCGCGGGCGACAACGCCGTCGTCATCGCCCTTGCCTGCCGCACGCTTCCCCCGCGCCAGCGCTACGCCGGGATTATCCTCGGCACGCTGGCCGCCGTGGTGATGCGCATCGTCTTTACGCTCGCGGTCGGCTCGTTGCTGGGCGTACCCGTGCTGGCGCTCGCGGGCGGCCTCATCCTGTTCTGGATCGCCGTGAAGCTCCTGCTGGCCGAAGAGGGCGGCGAGGAGAGCGTGCGCTCGGGCGAGACGCTGTGGGATGCGGTGAAGACCGTCGCCATCGCCGATGCCGTCATGAGCCTCGACAACGTGCTGGCGATTGCCGGCGCCGCGCGCGGAGACTGGGCCCTGATCGTGACCGGGCTGTTGATCAGCATCCCGCTCGTGGTCGGCGGGTCGACCCTCATCATGGTGATGCTGCAGCGCTTTCCCCTGCTCGTCTGGGGCGGGGCTGCGCTTCTCGGCTGGATTGCCGGCGAGCTGATCGCGGGCGAGCAAGTGCTTCAGCCGATCGCCGTCGAGCTCATGGGACGGCTGGAGATAGGATTCCATACCTTGGAATTGTGGAGCGGCGCGGTCGGAGCGCTGCTGGTGATCGCAGCCGGCGCCCTGATCATGCGGGCGCGCGGGGCGGCAGGCCGCGCGGGCGGCGATTAACCCTTCGCGCCGCGATGCAATGCGACATTGGGCCTTCCGGCAAGTCGAGGCTTGGCGGGCGCCGTTCAAACCGCCAATATCGGTGCGAGAACGACCGCCGCCGGTTGTCGCTGCATTCGACCGCGGCCAATGAACAGCGCTTTTGGGAGGGAAGAAGCCCGTGACGGTAAAGTCCGATATCGAGATCGCCCGCGCGGCCAAGATGCTGCCGATCGCCGAGGTGGCCGCCAAGGTCGGCATTCCCGCCGAAGCGCTCGTCCCTTACGGCACGACGAAGGCCAAGCTGTCGTTCAGCCACATCAACACGCTGCACGACCGCAAGGACGGCAAGCTCATTCTCGTGACGGCGATCAGCCCGACGCCCGCCGGCGAGGGCAAGACGACGACGACTGTGGGCCTCGGCGACGGGCTCAACCGCATCGGCAAGAAGGCGATGATGTGCCTGCGCGAGCCTTCGCTCGGGCCCTGCTTCGGCATGAAGGGTGGCGCGGCCGGCGGCGGCTATGCCCAGGTCGTGCCCATGGAAGACATCAACCTGCACTTCACGGGTGACTTCCACGCCATCACCTCGGCGCACAACCTGCTCTCCGCCATGCTGGATAACCACATCTACTGGGGCAACGGCCTCGCGATCGACAGCCGCCGCGTGACCTGGAAGCGCGTGCTCGACATGAACGACCGCGCGCTGCGCTTGATCCTCAATTCGCTGGGCGGCGTGTCGAACGGCTATCCGCGCCAGGACGGCTTCGACATCACGGTCGCCTCCGAGGTGATGGCGATCCTGTGCCTGGCGCTCGATCTCAAGGACCTCGAGCGCCGCCTCGGCAACATCATCATCGGCTATACGCGCGACAAGACGCCGATCCGCGCACGCGAGCTCAAGGCCGACGGCGCCATGACGGTGCTCCTGAAGGACGCGCTGATGCCGAACCTGGTGCAGACGCTGGAGAACAACCCCGTGTTCATCCACGGCGGGCCGTTCGCCAACATCGCGCACGGCTGCAACTCGGTGCTCGCCACCAAGACGGCACTGAAGCTCGCCGACTACGTGGTGACGGAGGCCGGCTTCGGTGCCGACCTCGGCGCGGAGAAGTTCTTCGACATCAAATGCCGCAAGGCGGGGCTCGCCCCCGATGCCGTCGTCCTCGTTGCGACGGTGCGCGCCCTCAAGATGCACGGCGGCGTCTCCAAGGAGAACCTCAAGAACGAGAACGTGATGGCCGTCAACAAGGGCTGCGAGAACCTGAAGCGGCATCTGGAGAACATCGGCAAGTTCGGCGTGCCCGTCGTCGTCGGCATCAACCGTTTCGTCACCGATACCGATGCCGAGGTCCAGGAGGTGATGAAAGCCGCCGAGAGCGTCGGCACCAGGGCTTTTATATGCACCCATTGGGCCGACGGCGGGGCCGGCACGGAGGCGCTCGCCCGCCACGTTGCGGAGCTTGCCGACAGCGGCAAGGCCGCGTTCAAGCCGCTCTACCCCGATGAGATGTCGCTGCGCGACAAGGTCAAGACCGTCGCGACCGAGATCTATCGCGCGGCCGACATCGCGTGCGACGCCTCCGTGGAGACGGCCTTCAAGGATCTGGAAGCGGGCGGCTTCGGCAAGCTGCCGGTCTGCATGGCGAAAACGCAATACTCGTTCTCGACCGATCCCACCTTGCGCGGCGCGCCGTCTGGGCACATCGTGCCGGTGCGAGAGCTGCGCCTTTCGGCGGGCGCGGAGTTCGTGGTCGTCATCACCGGCGAGATCATGACCATGCCGGGTCTGCCGCGAGTGCCGGCGGCCGAGTCCATTCGCTTGAATGCGGACGGCCAGATCGAGGGATTGTTCTGAGGCGCGCGATCGCACAATCCCTGGCCTGCCAAATGTTCAGGCATCTGCTTTTTTGTGAGGCAGCCGCTTCAATTGACTCGCATTCTTGTTGGCGAAGTTTATCAGCAGTTGCGTAGTGGCCCGGCATTTGCGGCATTTGCGGGTAGTGGCCCGGCATTTGCGATAGGATTTAGGGCGAACAGGAGCACAAATCGCCTTGGTTGAGGCATTCGACGAAATGAACGGTGCGGGCGACGGCGTGCGCGCGCCCTATCGTGCTTTTGCGGAGTGGATCGGTACGCAGAAGCTGGATGATCTCAAGCGAAAGTCTGCCGAGGCGGAGACGCTCTTCCGCCGGACCGGCATCACCTTTGCCGTCTATGGCGACGAGAGCGCGGGCGAGCGCCTCATCCCCTTCGACATCATTCCGCGCATCATCTCCGCTGCCGAGTGGCACCGGCTGAGCGTCGGCATCGAGCAGCGCGTGCGCGCGCTCAATGCCTTCATGTACGATATCTATCACCGCCAGGAGATCATCAAGGCCGGGCGCATCCCCGAAGAGCTCGTGATCGGCAACAGCGCCTTCGTGCCGGAGATGATGGGCGCCGAGCCGCCGCGCGGAATTTACAGCCACGTCGTCGGCATCGACATCGTGCGCACCAGTGAGAACGATTTTTTCGTCCTGGAGGACAACACGCGCACGCCCTCGGGGGTCTCCTACATGCTGGAGAACCGCGAGACGATGATGCACATGTTCCCGGATCTGTTCGCCAAGAACCGCGTCGCCTCCATAGAAAACTACCCCGAGAACCTTCTGAAGACGCTGGAGAGCGTGTCGCCGCGCGATCTCGACAAGGAACCGACGATCGCGCTGCTGACGCCGGGGCCCTACAACAGCGCCTACTTCGAGCACTCCTTCCTCGCCGATCAGATGGGCGTGGAGCTGGTCGAGGGGCACGATCTCGTCGTGCTGGACGGTGCGCTGCAGATGAAGACGACGCAGGGGCCGACGCGGGTCGACGTGCTCTATCGGCGCATCGACGACGATTTTATCGACCCGCTGGTATTCCGGCCGGACTCCGTTCTCGGCGTGCCCGGGCTCTTCGACCTCTACCGGGCCGGCCGCGTGACCATCGTCAACGCGCCGGGCGCCGGCATCGCCGACGACAAGGCGATTTACAGCTACATCCCCGAGATCATTCAGTTCTACACCGGCCGCGCTCCCATCCTGAAAAACGTGCCGACCTATAATTGCCGCAACGACGATGATCTGGCCTACGTGCTCGAGCATCTCGCGGAGCTGGTCGTAAAGGAGGTGCACGGCTCGGGCGGATACGGAATGCTGGTCGGGCCGGCAGCCTCGAGCAACGAGATCGAGATGTTCCGCGCCAAGCTCAAGGCGCGCCCCGACAACTACATTGCTCAGCCGACCTTGGCCCTGTCGACCTGTCCGACGCTTGCCGATGCGGGACTTGCGCCCCGCCATCTCGACCTGCGCCCCTTTGCGCTCTTTGGGGATCAGGTGCGTCTCGTTCCCGGTGGCTTGACGCGCGTAGCCTTGAAGCCGGGCTCGCTCGTCGTCAACTCGAGCCAGGGCGGCGGCACCAAGGATACCTGGGTGCTCAAGGACTGAAACATGCGGGCAGCGAGCAACAAATAGATGCTGGGACGGACGGCCAACGACCTTTACTGGCTCGCGCGCTACGTGGAGCGCGCAGAGAGCATGGCGCGCCTCATCGAGGTCGGCTATCGCATCGCGCTGCTGCCGCGCGACGACGAAGACGGCTACAACGAGGAGTGGCGCTCCACGCTCGCCAGCGCCGGATGCGCGCAAGGGTATTTCTCCAAGCACGAGACGCCGAACGCGCGCGACGTCATCAACTATCTGCTGTTCGACAGCTCCAATCCGTCGAGCGTCCAGTCGTGCCTGGCGGGCGCCCGGCGCAACGGGCGTGCGCAGCGCATCGCGCTCACCCGCGACATGTGGGTTGCGCTCAACAACTCTTGGATGGAGTTCTCAAGTTTCCGTCCTGAAGACGTTACCACCGACAAGTTGCCGGGGCTTTTGGATTGGATCCGGTCGCGCTCGGCGCTTTTTCGCGGTGCCATGCTCAACACCATTTTGCGCGGCGACACCTACCATTTCAGTCAGATCGGCACCTTCCTGGAGCGCGCCGACAACACCGCGCGTATCCTCGATGTAAAATATTTCGTGCTGCTGCCGGAAATCGAGATGGTGGGGAGCAGCGTCGACAACGTGCAATGGGGTGCGATTCTGCGATCGGTCTCCGCCCACCGCAGCTACCGCTGGGTCTACAAGCAGAATTACCGCCCTTGGCGCATCGCCGAGTATCTGATCTTCAACCGCGCCATGCCCCGGTCGCTGCACGCGTGCTACGATTACATCATCACGTCGCTCGACGGGCTCGCCCAAAAGACGGGTGCGCGTCATCCCTGCATGGCAACCGCCGGCGAGACCGCGCGCTACCTCGCCGAGGGTGATATCAATGCCGTCTTCCAGTCGGGCCTGCACGAGTACCTGGTCGACTTCATTGCCCGCAACAATCGGGTAGGCCGCGAGGTTGCCGAGGCCTACCACTTCAATGGATGAGAATTACAAGGTGAACTGCTCGTGCTCGTTTCCATCTCTCATGTGACGCGATACTCGCTGGCGGCTCCCGCCCACTACAGTATCCAGTGTCTCCGCCTTACGCCGCCGTCGTTCGAAGGCCAGCGGGTGGCGAGCTGGAGCATCGACATGCCGCACATCGACGAGGCCGTGCGCTTTCGCGACTGCTTCGGCAACATGTCGCACCTCGTGGTCATTCCCGAACTGCACAACGAGGTCACGATCGCCGCGCGCGGCATTGTCGAGACGGAGGATCGGACCGGCTTCACCAAGGGTCTGATCGAGGTCGCGCCGGCCCGGGTCTACAAGCGCCAGACACCGCGGACGGCCCCCGACGACGCAATCCGCGCACTGTCGGCCGAGACCGCGGCGGATGATCCCATCGGGCACATGCATAATCTGATGGATGCCATCAACGGTCGCGTGCAGTACGTGATCGGTGCCACCAACTCGCAAACCGGCGCCGCCGAGGCTTTGAAAAACGGCCAGGGGGTATGCCAGGACCACGCCCACATTTTCATATCAGCGGTCCGCGTCCTCGGTTTGCCGGCACGCTACGTGAACGGCTACTTCCTCACCGAGGCCGACGAGGTGGCGGAAGCGCACCATGCCTGGGCCGAGGTGTGGATCGAGGGCCTCGGGTGGATCGGATTCAATTCGACCAACCGGATGTGCCCCACGGACCGCTACGTGCGCTTAGCCTGCGGGCTCGATGCAGGGTCCGCCGCGCCAATTCGAGGCACCCGCCGGGGCGGCTCGGAAGAGGTGCTTGACGTGACGGTCGAAGTCCAGCAGCAAAGCAACGCCCAGCAATGAGCCGTCAGGCACCCTAGGTGTCGGACGCCAAGCTATTCGGGGTTGAGGCGATGACCTATTGCGTCGCGATGCGATTGAACCGCGGCCTCGTGTTCGCCGCGGACACCCGCACGAACGCCGGTGTCGACAACATCGCGCAGTTTCGCAAGATCCACTATTGGTGCGAGCAGGGCGACCGCGTGCTCGTGCTGCTGGCGGCGGGAAACCTGTCGCTGACGCAGTCGGTCATCAGCCTCTTGAACGAGCAATTGGTCGACCCTGATCCCGAGGTTCCAAACCTGCTCAGCGTGCAGTCGATGTACCGCGCCGCGCGGCTCGTCGGAGATGCCGTGCGCAGCGTGCGCGCGGTCGACGGTCCCGCGGTCGATGCGCACCGGATGGGATTTGCCGGCTCCTTCATCCTCGGCGGCCAGATCAAGCAGGAGACGCCGCGGCTGTTCCAGATCTATCCGGAAGGCAACTTCATCGAGGCGACCGACGACACCCCTTATTTTCAGATCGGCGAGCACAAGTATGGCAAACCGATCCTCGACCGCGTGGCGCAGCCGACGATGCGGCTCGGCCAGGCGGCAAAGCTCATCCTGCTCTCGTTCGATTCGACGCTGCGCTCCAATCTGTCGGTTGGCATGCCGATCGACATTCTCGTCTACGAGCGCGACACCCTCGACCTGCGCCGCGAGAAGCGCATCGGTCAGGACGACGAATATTTCAAGAAACTGTCATCTTCCTGGTCGGAAGCGCTGCGCGAGGCGTTCACCAAGATCGACGAGTTCGACGTCTAGTGTGCAGCAGACGGCTTTAGGCTCTTGATGGTCCCGGCGCGCGCGTTTAAGCCGCAATTGCCGGGCGCCGCTCCCGTGGGATAGCGACTTTTGCGAGTGCGGCCTCAAGCGCCCGCACATGGGGAGGATGCTTTGAACATCTGCATGATCGGCGCCGGCTATGTCGGGCTCGTATCGGCGGCCTGCTTTTCCGAGTTCGGCTGGACGGTGACCTGCGTCGACAAGGACGCTTCGCGCCTCGACGAGCTCAAGGCCGGCAAGTCGCCGATCTACGAGCCGGGCCTCGACGACCTCCTTCAGCGCAACATGGAAGCAAAGCGCCTCGTCTTCACGAGTGATCTGGGCGGGGCGGCCGCAAATGCCGACATCGTGTTGCTGGCGGTCGGCACCCCCATGCGCCGCGGCGACGGATACGCCGATCTCTCCTACGTCTACGCCGCCGTCGAGGAGCTGGCGCCGCATCTCAACGGCTTCACCGTCATCGTCACCAAGTCGACGGTGCCGGTGGGAACGAGCCGCGAGATCGAGCGGCGGCTGCGTGCGATCCGCGCCGACGCCGACTTCGCGGTGTGCTCCAACCCGGAGTTCCTGCGCGAGGGCTCGGCGATCCAGGACTTCATGCATCCCGACCGCGTGCTCGTGGGCGCGGATGATGATCGCGCGCGCGAGCTCATGGGCAGGCTCTATCAGCCGCTCGCCTTGCGCAACGCACCGGTGATGTTTGTCGGGCGCGAGTCGGCCGAGCTCGCGAAATACGCGGCGAACTCGTTTCTCGCGCTGAAGATCAGCTTCATCAACGAGGTCGCCGACCTGTGCGAGGAGCTGGGCGCCGACGTGCAGGAGGTGGCCTCGGCAATCGGCAAGGACCGCCGCATCGGCGACAAGTTCCTGCATCCGGGGCCGGGCTACGGCGGCTCGTGCTTCCCCAAGGACGTTTCCGCGCTGATCAGGACAGGGCGCGAAGCCAAGTCGCCCTTATCGATCATCGAGCAGGTCGAGCGCGTCAACCACGAGCGCAAGATCGCCATGACGAGCCGCATCGAGGCGGCCGGCGGCGGCTCGTTGCGCGGCAAGACCGTGGCGATCCTCGGCGTCACCTTCAAACCAAACACCGACGACATGCGCGATGCGCCGAGCCTCGTCATCGTGCCGATGCTGCAGGAGCGCGGGGCAAGCGTCAGGGCATACGACCCGCAGGGGCGCAAGCATGGCGAGCCGCTGCTGCCGGGCGTCGACTGGTCCGCCAGCGCCCTTGATGCGGCAGACGGCGCCGACATCCTCGTCATCGTCACCGAGTGGAACGAGTTTCGCGCGCTCGATCTCGCCGCCGTGAAGGCCAAGATGCGCACGCCGGTGCTCGTCGACCTGCGCAACGTATTCGCGCCGGAGCTCGCCGAGGCCGGGGGCTTCACTTACTCGGGCATCGGGCGGGGCAAAGCGGGCTGACCCGGCGCCGCGGATTGGAAGTTTAGCGCACCGACGCTTTGCTCCGCACGTGAACCTGCGCCGGCCGGCTCGGCATGAGCACGCTTGCCAGAACCTGGTCGCGCGGGCCCAAGGCCGCGACGCGCCCGCCCGCCAGCGCCAGCACCTGATCGACGGCCGAAAGCGCCGATCGCCGGTGCGCGATGACGACGACGATGCCGCCGCGCGCCCGCACCGCCGCGATCGCGTGCACGAGGTCGTTTTCGCCGGAGGCATCAAGGTTGGCATTGGGCTCGTCCAGCACCACGAGGAACGGTTCGCCAAAGAGCGCGCGCGCAAGGCCGATGCGCTGGCGCTGGCCGGCCGAGAGCATCATCCCGGCTTCGCCGATCTCGGTGCGATAGCCGTCCGTCAAATCCTCGATCATGGCGTGCGCGCCCGCTGCACGCGCGGCGGCGATGATCGTGTCCTCGCCCGCGTCGGGATCGAAGCGCGCGATGTTGTCGGCGATCGACCCTGCGAACAGCTCGATGCCCTGCGGCAGGTAGCCGACGTGACGCCCGAGCGTATCGGCGTCCCAATGCGCCAGCGCCACGCCGTCGATCCGCACCGAGCCGCTCTCGGGTGCGGGCAGCCACACGCCGACGAGGGCGCGGGCGAGCGTCGATTTTCCCGACGCGCTCGGGCCAATAATTCCGAGTCCGGCCCCGGCCTCGAGCGCAAAGCCGACGTTGTAAACGACGGGTGAAGATCCCCCCGGGGGTGCGACCGACAGGTTCTCGACGCTGAGGCTTCGCTGCGGCCTTGCGATGGGAGGCACGAGGCGGGGACGCGCGCCGGCGTCCTCCGGATTTGCGGCAAAGAGTGCGGTGAGGCGAGCAAAGCTCTGGCGCGCGGCAATGAGCGCGCGCCAATGCGCAATCGCCGTTTCCACCGGAGCCAGCGCGCGCGCCACGATGATCGAGGCGGCGATCATCGTTCCGGGTGACGCTTCGCCCGCAAGCGCGAGGCAGGCGCCGAGCCCCAGCACGCCTGATTGCAACGACGGCCGCGCGACCTTGATCGCGGCGCCGACGCCGTTTGCGAGACGGGAGGCTCCCCGCTGCGCCTCGAGGTGGCGTGCCGTGAGCGCGCTCCAGCGCTTGCCAAGGTGCGGCTTCAGGCCCATGGCGCGCACGGCTTCGGCGTTGCGCTGCGCCGCCGCCGCGAACGCCCATCGCCGCGCTGCGCTGTGCGCTGCGGTCCGGACGGGCTCTGCTCCTATTGCCTCGGCGAGCAGCACGAGCCCGATGAGCGCAAACGCGCCGGCGCCGGCAAGCAGCCCGAGCAGGGGATGCAGGAAGACGATCGCGCCCAGGTAGATGGGGATCCACGGCATGTCGAACAGCGCCGTCGGGCCGGCGCTCGCAAGGAAGGTGCGGATCTGCTCGAGATCGCGCATGGGCTGGAGTCCGTCGCCGCGCGGGCGGGCCGTAAGCGCCAGCACCTGCTGGAGGGCGAAGACCCGCTCGCTCAGGTCGCGGTCGACGCGCATGGCCGCGCGGCAGAGCAGGCGTGCGCGCAGGAAATCGAGCGCGCCGCTCAAGCTGTAGAGGCCCAGCATCGCCAACGTGAGTGCGGCGAGCACTGCCGCGCTGCGGTGGGGCAACACTGAGTTGTAGATCTCGAGCGTGTAGACCGAGCCGGTGAGGGCAAGCACGTTGACGGCGCCCGAAACGAGCCCGGCGAGGAGGAGAAGGTGCCAACTCGGCCGCAGGGCGTGCGCCACGACACGAGACTGCGCGCGGCTTTGCTGCGGCCTCATCCGATTCCCCCCCGGCGCACCGGGCAAGGGGCGCGCATGCGGCGGCGGGCCCGAAGGGGGCCCGGCACCGCCCGAACGCATGCTATGTGCTTCCGGGCGTCAGCACCACCTTAGGTTGAAATGACCCTGTGGATCGCCAGAAAGACGAATCGAGACGGCCGAAGGGGGGCGGACCCGGCCCTGCCCGGTCCCCACAAGCCCTGCCATAGCAAGGAAAAAACGAGGTCCATATCGCCGGGCCTAACCAAATTGGAATACAACAGGCCAAGATGTTGCCAACGGGCCGGATAAGCCACGGCCCGACACAACCTGAAGGGGAGCGTTCCAGGGATGGCTCAGCTGCAATCGCTTGCTGGGTATTTCAGCGGCTGGGCCGGCGGCCGGCCGGCGCGGGAGGCGGTGGCGTCCACTATCGGCGCCCTCGCCGGCGTCGCGGCACAGCTTGCAGAGCTTCTGGGCCAGGGCGCGCTCGCGGGGCCGCTCGGGCGCGCGACCGGCAAGCGCGGCGACGTCGACGAGCAGAAGGAGATCGACGTCCTCACCAACGACCACATCGTCGATGCTCTGCGCTCAGCACCCGTTGCCGCCGTTGCATCCGAGGAGATGGATCTGCCGGTGCTTCTCAACGAGAAGGCACCACTTCTGGTGGCGGTAGATCCGCTCGACGGATCGTCCAACATCGACGCCAACGCCTCGATCGGAACGATCTTCACGGTGCTGCCCGCGCTCGAGCACAACGGGGAGCCGTCCGCGTTCCTGCAGCGCGGCGTCAATCAGCTCGCCGGCGGCTTTTTCGTCTACGGGCCGCAGACCGTCCTCGTCGTGAGCGTTGGGATCGGCACGCAGATTTTCACGCTCGACCGCGGCACGGGCACGTTCGTGCTGACGCATCCCAATGTGGAGATCCCGCCGCGCACCAGCGAGTACGCTGTCAACGGCTCGAACTCGCGCCACTGGGACAACTCGATCCGCACTTACATCGAGGACTGCAAGCGCGGCAAGGAAGGCCCGCGCGGCCGCGATTTCAACATGCGTTGGACCGGCTCGCCGGTCGTCGACTTCTACCGCATACTGTCGCGCGGCGGCATCTACCTCTATCCCGGCGACAAGCGGCGCGAGTTCCGTAACGGTCGCTTGCGGCTTATCTACGAGGCAAATCCCCTCGCGTGGGTCGTCGAGCAGGCCGGCGGCGTCGCCTCGACGGGCCGCGAGCGCGTTCTCGAGATCGTGCCGAAATCCCTGCATCAGCGCGTGCCTTTGATCGCGGGGTCGCGCGGCGAAGTCGAGCACGTCATGCGGCTGCATGACGGGTTGCAGATCCGCGGCGAGCGCTCGCCTCTGTTCAGCCGCCGCGGGCTGCTGCGTTTCTAGAGTTCGGCAGATTAGATCAACAAGAACCGGCGGGAGATCATGTCAACTAAGCATCCCATCATTTCCGTCACGGGCTCCTCGGGAGCGGGAACGACGTCCGTGCGCCAGACATTCGAGACGATCTTTCGCCGCGAGCACATCAGCGCCGCTTTCATCGAGGGAGACGCCTTCCATCGCTACGACCGCACCGAGATGGAATGGGCGATGGCGGAAGCCAAGAAGAAGGGCAACAGCAACTTCAGTCACTTCGGGCTCGAGTCAAACCTTCTGGAGGAGCTCGAGGAGGTGTTTCGCAGCTACGGGGAGACCGGCGCGGGGCGCACGCGCCACTACATCCACGACGAGCATGAGGCGGAGCTGCACGGCGCCCCGGTCGGGACGTTCTCTCCGTGGGAGGATTTCCGGCGCGGCACGGACCTCCTGTTCTACGAGGGCCTGCATGGCGCGGTCGTGACGGAGACGGGAAACGTCGCGCGGCACGCCGATCTCAAGATCGGGGTGGTGCCTGTCATCAACCTGGAGTGGATCCAGAAGCTCGCCCGCGACAAGTCCATGCGCGGCTACAGCCACGACGCGGCGATCGACTCGATCCTCACCCGCATGCCCGACTACGTGAAGTTCATCTGTCCGCAGTTCACCGAGACCGACATCAACTTTCAACGCGTGCCCACCGTCGACACGTCGAACCCCTTCGTCGCCCGCTGGATCCCGACGCCCGATGAGTCGCTCGTTGTGATCCGCTTCCGCGACCCGCGCGGTATCGACTTTCCCTACCTTCTGTCGATGATCCAGCGAAGCTTCATGTCGCGCGCCAACTCGATCGTCATCCCCGGCGGCATGCTCGATCTAACGATGCAACTCATCCTCACGCCCCTTATATTGTCGCTTGTGGAGCGCAAGCGGCGCGCCTCGTAGTTTCTGTTGACGCTTGCGCCGCCGTTACCTTTTTGAAGTTGCTCTGCGCTAGAAGTGACGCGGGGCCCGCCACCACCGCTAGTATGGGCGCCCGTGCCGAGGCCCGAGCCGATAGGAACCATCCATGGCCCGTCCGATCATCATCGCACCTTCGATCCTGTCGGCCGATTTCGGCCGGCTCAACGACGAGATCGCCGCCGTCGAGGCGGCCGGCGCCGACTGGATCCACCTCGACGTGATGGACGGCCACTTCGTGCCCAACATCACGTTCGGGGCGCCGATCATCAAGTCGATCCGCCCGGCGTCCGCCAAGGTGTTCGACGTGCATCTGATGATCGAGCCGGCCGACCCGTTTCTGGAAGCGTTCGCGCAAGCCGGCGCCGATCGCATAACCGTCCATGCCGAGGCGGGTCCCCATCTCGACCGCTCGCTGCAGGCGATCAAGGCGCTGGGGAAGAAGGCCGGCGTCGCGCTCAATCCGTCGACGCCCGAGGACGCCATCCAATATGTGCTGCATCATCTCGACACGGTGCTATTGATGACCGTCAACCCCGGCTTCGGCGGCCAGAGCTTCATTCCGGCGGTCGTCGAGAAGATCCGCCGCGTCAAGGCGATGATCGGCAACCGGCCCATCGATATCGAGATCGACGGCGGCGTCGGGCCGGAGACGGCGGGGCTCGTGGTCGCGGCCGGCGCCAACGTGCTGGTTGCAGGCTCGCACGTGTTCAAGGGCGGAACGCAAGCCGCGTATGCAGCGAATATTTCCGCGATCCGTTCGGCGGCCGAGCAGGCGCGCGCGAAGGCGGCGGCATAAACGTCAGATTTTCCAGCCCGAATGCATCGCAGCTATGCCGCCCGTCAGGTTGCGGTGGCTGACGCGCGCAAACTGCGCGGCGCGGATCATGTCCGCAAAGCGCGTCTGGTTGGGGAATTTGCGGATGCTCTCGACGAGATAGCGGTAGGCGTCGGCCTCGCCCGCGGCGATCGCGCCCAAGCGCGGGATTACCTCGAAGGAATGGAAGTCGTAGAGCCTGTCGAGGATCGGCACCTGGACTTGGCTGAACTCCAGGCACAGGAAGCGTCCGCCCGTTTTCAGCACACGGTAGGCCTCGGCGAGCGCCGTCTCGATGTGCGTCACGTTGCGGATTCCGAACGCGATCGTATAGGCGTCAAACGAGCGGTCGGGAAAGGGAAGCGCCTCGGCGTTTCCCTGTGCGAACGTGATCCGAGGCTCTAATCCCGCCGCGCTCACGCGCCGGCGCCCCACGTCGATCATCTCGGGGCTGATGTCGCACAGCACGGCGGTGGCATTCGCGCCGCTTGCGCGCGCGTAGCGGATCGCCACGTCGCCCGTGCCGCCGGCGACGTCCAGGAGCCGGAACGACCGGTCGCCGCGCGGCGGGTTCAGCCAGGCGATGAGGTCGTCCTTCCACAGCCGGTGCAGGCCGCCCGACATAAGGTCGTTCATCAGGTCGTAGCGCTCGGCGACCGCGGCGAACACGCGGTTGACGAGGTCCTGGCGGCGCTCCTCCGGCACCTGGCGGTATCCGAAGCTCGTCTGCGCTGGCTCGTCTGAAGGCTCTGGCATGGGGCGGAGAATAGCGAAGGAGCGCCCCACGCGCTATGGTCGCGGCCTCGTCCTTAACGCCACCCTCATCCGGTCCAGGAATGCCCGAACTGCCCGAGGTCGAAACCGTGCGGGCCGGCCTTGCGCCGGTCCTCGTCGGGCACAGCTTCGCCCGTATCGAGCAACGCCGTCCTGACCTGCGCTTTCCGCTGCCCGACAATTTTACGGCGCGCCTCCGCGGGCGCAAGGTGGTGCGGCTGGAGCGGCGCGCGAAGTATCTCATCGCGCATCTTTCGGGCGGCGAGGCGCTTATCATGCATCTGGGCATGAGCGGCCGCTTCACCGTCCACGTGCCTTCCGCGAAGCCGCGCGGGGGCCGCGTCGGCGCCTTTGCGCACGCGACCGGGTCCGATACAAAGCACGACCACGTGGTCTTCCACACGGATCAGGGCGCCGTCGTCACCTACAACGACCCGCGCCGCTTCGGCTTCATGCTGCTCGTGCCCGAGCATGAGCTGGCCCAGCACCCGCTGATGCACGGATTGGGCGTCGAGCCGCTGGGGCCTGAGCTGACGCCCGACTATCTTGCGCGCCGCGCCGGCGGCAAGGCCGTCGATCTCAAGGCATTTCTCTCCGACCAGCGCATCGTGGCGGGGCTCGGCAATATCTACGTGTGCGAGGCGCTGTTTCGTGCCGGACTTGCGCCGACGCGGGGCGCGGCGAGCCTCGCGACGAAGCGCGGGCGCCCCACGAGCGGCGCCAAGCGGCTAGTTACGGCGCTGCGTGCGGTGCTCAAGGAGGCGATCGCGGCAGGCGGCTCCTCCTTGCGCGACTATCGCCGCGCCGACGGAGTGCCGGGCGCCTTCCAGCACTCGTTCGCCGTCTATGGCCGTGAAGGGATGGCGTGCGTACGCCCGGGCTGCCGCGGCAGCGTGCGCCGCATCGTGCAGGCGGGGCGCTCGACGTTCTATTGCCCCAAGTGTCAGCGCTGAAGCGCCTAAGTGACGGTTGGGCGGCGCATCAGCCGACGGTAGGTCAGGATCGAAACGATCGATAGCACCAAGAGCGAAAAACTCCCGGCGGTGAAGAGATAGTTGGCCGCCCAATCGTCGCGCGGCGTGGCAAGCTTTCCCGAAAGAATGAGATAGAAGAACGCGACGCCCACGCCTATTCCCTGCAGCGCCGTCAGTCCCATCAGGATGGCGAGCGCTCGCCGCGTGCGAAAGCGCCCTGCAGCCAGCAGATAGGTGTAGAGGAAGATTCCGATCGCGATGATCGCCATCGCGCCGCCGTACTGCCACCAGTGGCGCCAGACGAGCCCCGACAGCGAGTAGATGGCGAACATCGCCGTGGCGCCCCAGGTGTAGACCAGGGCAGCCAGCACCGCGTTGCGCCACACGTAGGTGACGGCGCTCAAGTCCTCCAACTCGCCCACTTGCGCGCGCCAGTACGGCGCATCGACACGCACCATCGCGAACAGGATCTGCGCAACGAACAGGCCGACGGCCAGCGCCAGCGTCCCCCTGAATCGCGGCCCGTTGCGAGAACGGCGACCACGACGCTCATGACGAGAGCCAGAAGGATGGCGGGCAACAGTGGTCTCAAGCTCATTCCGTCTTCCGATGATAGATTGTCTTGGTGGGGACCCGCACCAGGCGGTCTACGATTGCCGCGAGGGGATGACCCGCAGGGCATTGGCACTGATCACCGCCAGCGCTGCGGCTCCGAAGAAGAAGATAGCGCTTGCCGCCCAGTCGGGCTTGTGCGGATCGCGCGGCATCTTGTCGTCCACGACGAGGCCGATCATGGCGAGGATCATGCCGGCGAGCTGGGCGAGCGTCAGATAACGGGCGAGCTTCAGCATAGCTGCATCCTCGCGGCCGGCCTCGGCGTCGCGCGCAAGCATCGTGGCAAACAGCAGGCACAGCGCAGCGATCGCGCCGGCGCCGAGGACGTATTGCCACCACTCGCCCCATTCGAGAAGGAAAACATAGGTTAGCAGCAGACTAACCGCAGCCCAGGCCCACACCAGGGCCATGGAGGCGGCGGTAGAGCCTGCAAGGGCGGCCTCGCCGGCCCCGCCGGCCGACGAGGCGGCGCAGCTCCATCGCGGCGAGAACGGCAAATCCCGCGCAAACGAGCGCTGTCAGCCCCAAGTGCAGCGCCGGCCGGTCGGCGGCCGCACCGAGGACGACGGCGGCCACTCCGGCAGCCAAGGAAGCTGCCCAAAGCCAAGTCGACATCATGCAAACTGCCCTCCTGTGCCGCCCCTTGATCCACCCTTACCAGGTATCTTGCAAGCTGTTCTGCCAAGCTCGCCAGCCGCTTAAGGTGCCGGGTTGCGGCGTTGACCCTGGAACGGGCGCCGTCTATAGCATCGCCGACTTGCGCCGCCTGGAGCCTTGCCTTCGGGCGGTAAGCGCATTTCGACCTCCCTCTTCCCTGCTTGTGCCGGTGTAAGCTCGGGGGCGTCCACCAGTGAAAGAGAAGGGTTTGCGACATGGCCAATACGAAGTCGGCGAAGAAGGCTGCTCGCCAGGCGATCAAGCGCACGGAAGTCAACAAGTCGCGCACGACGCGGGCACGCGGTGTGACGCGCAGCGTCGAGGAAGCTATTGCTGCCGGGAACAAGGATGCCGCGCGTGAAGCGTTGAAGCTCGCAGCGCCCCTGCTCGCGCGCACCGCGCAGAAGGGCGTGCTGCACAAGAAGACCGCAAGCCGCAAGGTATCGCGTCTGAGCGCCCGCGTGAAAGCGATGGCCGACTGAAGTTATTTCAGTTTCGTGTCACTGCTGGAGCGGGCGCGGTATGTTCGCAACAGAACGCGCTTCGCGCAGCACTTACGACGCCAAAGTCATGCGTGAGGCTAAGTCCCGGATTCCACTGCGCTCGCAACTGACGGAAATCCGCCGCGCGGTCGTTCACCGAGGTTTGCTGCAGGTGCGGCGCAAGCGGAAAAATGACGGACTGTTGACATTGCAGGGGACGAATTCCTCAGCCTGTTAGTTAGCAAGTGCGTCGGTGGAAAACGTCAAGTCCCTCAGTCGAGTACCCACAGATGCTTCATTCAATTCACCGGTTTTCCACCGCCTTGCAGCACGGTTATCCGCATCATTGCCACCACGCTCGTCGCCATTGGTCCACTTGATTAACCGCAGTTAAGGGGATAGCGTTCAGACGGTCGCCTTGCTCGAACTGAGTCAGCGTATTGCGTGACAGTTCCTGCGACGTCGACGCCAGGTTTGGTACAGTATCTCGTACCTGGTTCCACCGTCATTTCTGGTTGTTTTGCGTATCTTTCTGGGCACCTGCCCGGCAAGCCGGAGTGTTGTTACGTTTCTGCTGATGTATTCTGTAAGCGGGTCGCGCTGAACCTCAATAGCAGCCGGACCGCAGTAGTGGAGGACGTAGGTGCAGTCGATGGAAGTCGTCCACATTGAAGATGTGCCTGTGGAAGAAGTTTGGGCGCGACGAGAGTCGGATGCGGGCTCGGTGCTGATCGATGTTCGCACACGTGCGGAGTGGGCGTTCGTCGGGCTCCCCGATCTGGAGAAGATCGGAAAACGGGTCCTGACGGTTGAGTGGCAGACGTCTCCGGAGAGCCGAATTGATGCGGCTTTTCCCGAACGTCTCGAGAAGGTGCTCGATGCGGCGGGCGCCGGCAAAGACACTGAGTTGTTCTTCATCTGTCGATCGGGTGGCCGAAGTCGCATGGCAGCGGAAGCCATGGCGAGTGCCGGGTATCGGCAATGCAGAAATGTGGCGGATGGTTTTGAGGGGCCTCTCGACGCCGATCGCCATCGAGGGCGGGCCGCCGGCTGGAAAGCCGCCGGCCTAGCTTGGGTGCAGGGTTAGCACCCGTTTCGGAAGACTGAGCAAAAGATCGGTTGCGCAGCCGCGGCGGCGGAGGGCGACAGGCGGAGTTTGCTCAGGTGACTTTGAGGTGCAAGTCGACACAGTGCGGGGGTTAGACAATGGAAACGATTCAGAAGGCCGGACGTACAGTCACGGCCGGTGTGCACGCAGGCATCGTGCAAGCCGGTACGAATGAGGCACAGGGCGAGTCAAAGGGGCATAAGACGCGGGCAATGCTGCGGGCGCGGCTCGGCGACGACATCTTCCTGAGCTGGTTCCACACACTTGAATTCGAAAGCTTCGAGGCCAAGACCGTCAGGGTCTCGGTGCCGGTGAAGTTTCTCAGAACCTGGATCCAGTCGCACTATTCCGATGATCTGCTGGCGTGCTGCCGCGCGGAGTTCAAGGGCGCGGAGAAGGTCGACGTGGTGCTGAGGCAGCCGGGCGGTGCCCGCGCGGCGTCGCGCGACGCCCAGGCGGCGGACGGCGCAAACGAGGAGGGCATCAACGGCTCCCGAGCCGCACCGCATGCCGCCGAGAACGGCAATCGCGGCTACGGCATCGTTGCGCCGGCGCAGTCCGTCGGACGCACGAGCGTCGGCGGCTTTGAGGGTTCCCCTCTCGATCCGCGCTACACCTTCGACAGCTTCGTCGTCGGCGCATCGAACCGCATGGCGCATGCGGGCGCCACGCAGGTCGCCGACACGGCCTTCGGAGATTCGAAGGGCTTCAATCCGCTGTACATCCACTCCGCGGTCGGGCTGGGCAAAACCCATCTCCTGCACGCCATTGCCTGGGAGGTGAAGCGCCGCGCGCCGCACGCTCAGGTGCTCTATCTGACGGCGGAGCGCTTCCGCTACCAGTTCGTGGAGGCGCTGCGCAGCCAGGATCCGCTCTCCTTCAAGGAGAAGTTCCGGTCGATCAACATCCTGCTGATCGACGATCTTGAGTTCATGCACGGCGAGCGCACCGAGCAGGAATTCGACCACGTGATCAACTCGCTGCTCGACGGGGGGCGCCAGGTGGTCGTCGCTTCGGCGCGCGCGCCCAACCACGTGGAGCGTCTCAACGAGCGCATGCGCTCGCGGTTGCAGCGCGGCCTCGTCACCGAGATCGGGTCGCTCGATCACGATCTGCGGCTGAAGGTGCTGGAGAAGCGCTTGGCGGAGAAGCGCGCTCTCGATCCCTCGTTCGCGCTGGGTCGCGAGATCCTCGATCTGCTCGCCGACCGCTTGACGGAAAGCGGCCGCGAGCTCGAAGGCGCCATCACGCGCCTCTATGCGACGTGGCAGTACATGCGCACGTCCATCACCCCCGACATCGCCGAGACGGTGATCCGTGATCTGGTGCACGGGCTGGAGCCGCGGCGCATCAAGATCGAGGACATCCTGCGCATCATCTCGCGCCACTTCGGGGTGTCGAAGGGCGATCTGCTGTCGCAGCGGCGCCATCGCTCGGTGGTGTGGCCGCGACAGGTGGGCATGTACCTCGCCAAGCAGCTGACGGCCCGCTCCCTCCCGGAGATCGGCCGCCGGTTCGGCAACCGCGACCACACGACGGTTCTGCACGCGATTCGCAAGATCGAGGGCGAGCTCACCGACAATCCGCGGCTGAAGGAGGAGCTCGAGGAGCTCAAGAAGCTGCTGAGCCACTAGCTGGCGTCCCGGTTCGCAAGCTCACCTGCGCTCCATACTGGGCTCAGGAGCGCGCTTCGAACTCATAAGGGACACTAGAATCATGGGGTTGCCAGCGTCTGGATCGAGAAATGCGCTTTAAGCCCTGCTGCCGGCAGGGGCGAATTCTCGACCGGCACGCTGGGCACGGCATCGAATGGGTCCGTCGCGCAGGGCGAGCACGGCGGGCCTAAGCGGGGAGGAGCGGCGTCTAACGGCGCCGCTCCTAACTTGTCGGGTGGCGGCAAAACGGCATGCCGCTCCGGCGCCCCTTGAAAAAGGCGCCTGCATCGGGTCAAGTTGGCCGGGCGCGAATCCTTGACTACCCCAGCTACGGGTCCAGCCTCAGCGCGCAACTGTCTCGAGATAGTTGGCCTCATTCCCTCGACTGAGGCGGGCTTGGCCCTCTAATGCGCCGAGGAAACTCCATGCGGCTAGTGATTGAACGTGGTGAACTCTTGCGGGCGCTCGGCCACGTAACGAGCGTCGTCGAGCGGCGCACGACGATCCCGATCCTGTCCAACGTGCTGCTGCGCGCCCGCAACTCCATGCTGGAGTTCAAGGCGACGGATCTGGAGCGCGAGGTCATCGAGTCGGTGTCGGCCGACGTCAGCACGCCGGGCGCCGTGACGGTGCCGGCCCACATGCTGCACGACATCGTGCGCAAGCTTCCCGACGGCGCCCAGGTCGACATGCGCAAGGACGCCGAGAAGGAGCGCCTGACGCTTGCCGCGGGCCACGCGCGCTTTGCGCTGCAGACATTGCCGGCGGAAGATTTTCCCGACATCGGCGTTGGCGAGATGGGCCAGGAGTTCGAACTCAGCGCCCAGGACTTGAAGCGCCTCATCGACAAGACGCGCTTTGCGATCTCGACGGAGGAGACGCGCTACTATCTCAACGGCATTTACCTGCACGCCGCGCAGGCCGACAAGAAGCCGACGCTGCGCGCGGTGGCGACCGACGGCCACAGGCTGGCGCAGGTGGAGCTGCCGCTGCCCAATGGAGCCGCCGGCATGCCGGGCGTCATCATCCCGCGCAAGACGGTGCACGAGCTGCACCGCCTGATCGAGGACAGCACGGCAACCGTCAAGGTCGGGGTGAGCCAGGCGAAGGTGCGCTTCGAGATCGGCAGCGTGTCGCTCACGTCCAAGCTCATCGACGGGACGTTCCCCGACTACGGCCGCGTCATCCCGCAAGGCAACGACAAGGAGATGCGCGTCTCCAACGCCGAGTTCCAGAGTGCCGTCGATCGCGTGTCGACGATCGCGAGCGAGCGGGGCCGCGCGGTCAAGCTCAACATCAAGCCCGACCGGCTCGTGCTTTCCGTCAACAACCCCGAGGGTGGCAGTGCCACCGAGGAGATCGGCGTCGAGTACAGCTCGACGCCGTTGGAGATCGGGTTCAACGCCCGCTACCTCCTCGACATCGCCGGCCAGCTCGAGGGCGAACATGCGACCTTCAAGCTCGCCGATCCGGGCTCTCCCACCATGGTCAACGATCCAAGCGATAAATCGGCGCTCTACGTGCTGATGCCGATGCGGGTCTAGCGTGATGATCGAGAAATTCGCTCCTGATGCCAGCGTCGCACACAGGCGAACTTCGGAATCGGGACGCTAGCCGGTGGAGGCGACGGTCCGGCGCATTGAACCCGACGCGGGCCGTTCACAGACCATGCTCTGGGTCGAGCGGCTGACGCTGACGAACTTCCGCAACTACCCCCACCTCGAGCTCGCATCCGGGCCCGAGCCGCAGGTGCTGATCGGCGCCAACGGCGCCGGCAAGACGAACCTGCTCGAGGCGGTCTCGCTGCTGGCACCCGGCCAGGGCCTGCGGCGCGCGTCCTTTCCGGATCTGGCGCGCGGCTTGGGCGACGGCAGCTGGGCTGTCGCGGCGCGCGCGCACACCTCCTCAGGCCCGGTCGATATCGGGACCGGCCTCGCGGCCGTAGAGGACGGCAACGAGCGCCAGGGGCGTGTCGCGGCGGAGCGCGCGGGGCGAATAGTCCGTATCAACGGGGCACAGGCGGGCGGATCGGGGGCGCTTGCCGAGTACATCGAGCTCGTTTGGGTGACGCCGGCAATGGACTCGCTGTTTGCGGGGCCGGCATCGGAGCGCCGCCGCTTCCTCGACCGGCTGATCGTGTGCTTCGATCCGAGCTACCGCACGCGGATGGGGCGTTTCGAGCGCGCCATGCAGCAGCGCAACCGCCTGCTCGCCGACGGCGTGCGCGATGCCTCCCGCTTCGAAGGCCTGGAAGTCTTGATGGCCGAGACGGGCACAGCGATCGCGGCGGCGCGCGCCGAGACGGTCGCCGGCCTCGCTGCGATCATGGCCGAGCGTACCGCACGCGATCCCGGTTCGCCGTTTCCGCCGGCCGGGCTCGCAATCGAAGGGACGCTGGAAGCCGATCTGGAGCGTATGCCGGCCGTCGACGTCGAGGAATCCTACGCGCAAGTGCTGCGCGAGGCCCGCGAGCGCGACCGCGCGGCGGGGCGCACGCTCGATGGCCCGCACCGCTCCGACCTCCTGGTGTTCCATGCGCCAAAGCAGACGGCGGCGCGGTTGTGCTCGACGGGCGAGCAGAAGGCGCTGCTGCTGGGGCTCGTCCTCGCCCACAGCGAGCGCGTCGCCCGGCACCGCGACGGGGAGGCGCCGATCCTGCTGCTCGACGAGATCACGGCGCATCTCGACGAGGCGCGCAGGAGCGCGCTGTTCGGCGAGATCCTGCGTCTCAAGGCCCAAGCCTGGATGACGGGAACCGATCCCCACGCCTTCGCCGCGCTCGAGCAAAAGGCCCATTTCTGGCGGGTCCACGACGGGGCCCTGACGGGGTTCTTTGACGCATCTCCCTGACGCGCCAAAGCCGCCGTTTACGGCCTTGAAAAACAAGGTGTTTTTGTAGCCGCGGATTGCCTAAAAATGGCGCTTTTTTCGCGTGTTGCGGGCCGTTCCATGCTATAAGGAACGCGAGGCCCGACGACCCCAAGGACAACCCGAGAAATGAGCGCTTTGCCCGCGAAGAAAAGCACGGGCGCCGAGGAGTACGGCGCCGAGTCGATCAAGATGCTCAAAGGGCTCGACGCCGTGCGCAAGCGGCCCGGGATGTACATCGGCGACACCGACGACGGGTCGGGCCTGCACCACATGATCTACGAGGTCGTCGACAACGCCGTCGACGAGGTTCTGGCCGGGCACGCCAAGGAGTGCACGGTGACGCTGAACCCCGACGGCTCGTGCACCGTGCGCGACGACGGCCGCGGCATCCCCACCGGCATCAAGAACGACGACGAAAACGACCCCAAGCGCTCCGCCGCCGAGATCGTGTTCACCGAGCTGCATGCCGGCGGCAAGTTCGACCAGAACTCCTACAAGGTGTCGGGCGGCCTGCACGGCGTCGGCGTGTCCGTCGTCAACGCGCTGTCGTCTTGGCTCAAGTGCCGCATCTGGCGCGAGGGCAAGGAGCACGTCATCGAGTTTCGCGACGGCGTGGCGGTCGCGCCGCTGAAGGTCGTGGGCGACGCCAAGGGCCAGCGCGGCACCGAGGTGTCGTTCCTTCCCAGCACCAATACGTTCACGCAGACCGAATTCGACTTCTCGACGATGGAACACCGCCTGCGCGAGCTCGCCTTCCTCAATTCCGGCGCCAAGATCGTGCTGACGGACGCGCGCCATGCCGACGTGCGGCGCGAGGAGATGATGTATGAGGGCGGCACCGCTGCCTTCGTGCGCTATCTCGATCGCTCAAAGCAGTCGCTGCTCAGCGAGCCCGTCATGCTGCGCGGCGAGCGCGAGGGCGTCATCCTCGAAGTCGCGCTGTGGTGGAACGACAGCTACCACGAGAACGTGCTGCTCTTTACCAACAACATCCCGCAGCGCGACGGCGGCACGCATCTCGCGGGCTTCCGCGCCGCGCTGACCCGCGTCATCAACAAGTACGCCGGCGAGAGCGGCATCGCCAAAAAGGAGAAGGTGGACCTTTCGGGCGACGACGCGCGCGAAGGGCTCACCTGCGTGCTCTCGGTCAAGGTGCCCGACCCCAAGTTCTCCAGCCAGACCAAGGACAAGCTCGTCTCCTCGGAGGTGAAGCCCGTGGTCGAGGGCATCGTCGGCGAGCAGCTCACCGCCTGGTTCGAGCAGCACCCGAAGGAAGCCAAGACCATCGTCGGCAAGATCGTCGAGGCGGCCTTGGCGCGCGAAGCCGCCCGCAAGGCGCGTGACCTGACGCGGCGCAAGGGCGTGCTCGACAACATGCGGCTTCCCGGCGGCCTCGCCGAATGCCAGGATCGCGATCCCGTCAACACCGAGCTGTTCATCGTCGAGGGCGACTTGGCCGGCGGCTCGGCCAAGCAGGGCCGCAAGCGCGAGTATCAGGCGGTGCTGCCCATCCGCGGCAAGATCCTCAACGTGGAGCGGGCGCGCGTCGACAAGATGCTGTCGTCGGAGCAGGTGACCAACATCATCGGCGCGCTCGGCACTGGCATCCGCGACGACTTCGACGTGTCGAAGCTGCGCTATCACAAGATCATCATCATGACGGACGCCGACGTCGACGGCGCCCACATCCGCACGCTGCTCTTGACGTTCTTCTACCGGCAGATGGCCGAGCTCGTCGAGAAAGGCCACGTCTACATCGCGCAGCCGCCGCTCTACAAGGTCTCGCGCGGCAAGTCGGAGACCTACCTAAAGGACCAGCCGGCGCTGGAGGACTACCTGATCGACGCCGGCCTCGAGGAGACGGTGCTGGTCAGCGGTGCCGGCGAGGAGCGGGCCGGCAAGGATTTGCGCGGAATCGTCGACCAGGCGCGCGGCATCGTGCGCCTCATCGATGGCCTGCACTCGCGCTATGCACGCAGCATCGTGGAGCAGGCGGCGATCGCCGGTGCGTTCGACGCGCAGCTTCTGCGCTCGACCGAGCGCGCCAACGCGATTGCCGACGTGATCGCGGAGCGGCTCGACGCCGTCGCCGAGGAGACCGAGAAGGGCTGGCAGGGCCGCTACGGCAACGACGGCTTCCACTTCAAGCGCGAGGTGCGCGGCGTGACCGAGGGGCATGCGCTCGACCTGGCGTTTCTGGGCTCGCTCGACGCCCGCCGCCTCAACGAGCGCCAGGCGCATCTGGCCGAGGTCTACGGCGCGCCGGGCAAGCTGCGGCGCAAGACGGAGCAGATCGACATCTATGGCCCGCGCACGCTGCTCGACGCCATCTACGAGGCGGGCCGCAAGGGCGTGTCGCTGCAGCGCTACAAAGGGCTGGGCGAGATGAACCCCGAGCAGCTGTGGGAGACGACGCTCGACCGCGAGGCGCGCACGCTTCTGCAGGTCAAGATCGGCGACCTCGCGGAGGCCGACGAGATCTTCTCCAAGCTGATGGGCGACGTCGTCGAGCCCAGGCGCGAGTTCATCCAGGAGAACGCGCTGCTCGTCGCCAACCTCGACGTGTAGGTGCCGATGCCCGATTAATCGGAGATCATTGCCTCCGAGCTTGCCAATGCCCTGGGAGCCGACGCCGAGCCGACTGCGGTTGCCAAAGTCCTCGCCGGTTCCGGCCAAGGCAATGCATGCCTATCGGGGTTCGCTCACGGCGGCAGCCTGCGGAGGCCCTGCGGGCTTCCGGAACGCAGCAACCCGGTGCTAGGGTTGCGACGCGGCGGCCGGTTTGGCCGCACAAGGGGGGAACGAGCCCGTGCTGCGCATCCTTTTGTCCGTCGGCAACATCATATTCTCGCTGATCCTCGGGGCGCTGCTCATGGCGCTCGTCGCCATCTACTCCCCCGAGACCTTGTCGGCGCTGCTGGGCTGGGCACACAGTTTCAAGAGCCTCATCACCGGAACCGGCCTCAGCGCCAAGTACAACATCTGGCTCGAGCTGCTGCTCGATGAGCGCCAGCTCCTGTTCATGGGCTTCACCGTCCTGGCGCGGCTCCTGCTCGGCATCCTGAGCTACCCGCTGCTGCGCCTGCGGCGGCGCACGGCGCCGCAACGCCACGTCTATGGTTAACCGGACCTTAGCCGCTCCCGCCTAGGGTTGCTGGCGCGCATCGGATCGTGCCCGTTTGCGCCGCGCCACCATTTCCGACCGGGAGCAGGCCGCCGCCATGGGGCTATTCAAGCGCAAGCCACCGCCGCCGCCACCTCCGCCCCCGCCGCGCAAACGCCGGTTGTTCGGGGCGCGGCTCGTGTTCAAGGCTTCGGTCTATGCGGCCGTCTTCGGCGGCGCCGGGCTCGGGCTGATGCTCGTCTACTGCTCGGCCGTTTATCCCAATCCACTGTCGCTGCGGCCGAAGGACCATCCTCCCGTCCTGCGCATCCTCGCGCGCGATGGTTCGCTGCTTGCCGAGCGCGGCGGCGCTGACGACTACGTGCCGCTCGATCTGCTGCCGCCGCACCTCGTCGATGCCGTGGTCTCGACGGAGGACCGGCGCTTCTACGATCACCGCGGCGTCGACCCCTGGGGCCTCCTGCGCGCGGCCATCGCGAACGCGCGAGCCGGACACTTCGTGCAAGGCGGCTCCACGCTGACGCAGCAGCTCGCCAAGAACCTGTACCTCACCTCCGACCGTACGTTTGCGCGCAAGCTCGAGGAATTATCGCTCGCGATCTGGCTCGAGGCGCGTCTGACGAAGTCGGACATCCTGGAGCTCTACCTCAACCGCGTCTATCTCGGCAGCGGCACCTACGGCGTCGACGCGGCGGCGCGGCGCTATTTCGGCAAGCCCGCCCGCGATCTGACGCTCGCGGAGTCAGCACTCATCGCCGGCCTGCTCAAGGCACCCTCCAAGTATTCACCCGTCGTGAGCCCCGCAGCCGCCAGCGCGCGCGGGCGCCTGGTGCTGACGCAAATGCTGCGCGCGGGACTGATTACGGCGGACGAGGAGCGTAAGGCCGCCCTTGCCATGGACGGCATCGCGAGCGCGTCGCGAGCCCCGGAGGCGAACGGCGCGGAATACGCCGTCGATTTCGTGCTCGACCAGCTTCCCGCGGGCGCGCGCACCGGAGCCGCAGAGATCATCGTCGAGACGACGCTCGATTCCCGGCTGCAGGCGCGCGCCGCCAAAATCGTTGCCGAAAACCTCGATGCGGTCGGCGACAGCCTGAAGGCCGGGCAGGCCGCCGTCGTGGTGCTCGATACCGGTGGCGGCATTCGCGCGCTCGTCGGCGGGCGCTCCTACGCCGACAGCCAGTTCAACCGCGCCGTCAAGGCGCAGCGCCAGCCGGGGTCGGCGTTCAAGCCGTTCGTCTATCTCGCGGCGCTGGAGGCGGGCCTGACGCCCGATTCGATCGTCCAAGATCTGCCGCTGAGCGTCGGCGGCTGGGCGCCGCGCAATGACAACGGCGAATACCAAGGCGCGATGACGCTGCGCTCCGCGCTCGCGCATTCGGTGAATACGGTCGCGGTGCGGCTCGCCCTCAAGGTGGGGCCCGCACGCGTCGCCGCGACGGCACGCCGGCTCGGTATCAGGTCGCCGCTCGGCAAGGACGCCTCGCTGGCGCTCGGCACATCCGAAGTATCGCTGCTCGAGCTCACGGGCGCCTATGACGTACTCGCCAACGGCGGGCGCGCCATCGAGCCCTACGTGGTGCGCCGCGTCTTCGCCCGCTCGGGAGAGGTTCTATACGTGCGCAAGGCGCCGCAACCGGTGCAGGCGGTCGCGCTCGCCCAAGTCGGCGCCATGAACGAGATGCTCAACGGGGCGCTCGTCTCCGGCACGGGGCATCGCGCCGCACTTCCCGAGCATCCGGCCGCGGGCAAGACGGGAACCTCGCAAGGATTTCGCGACGCCTGGTTCGTCGGCTACACGGGCCAATTGACGACAGGCGTCTGGGCCGGAAACGACGACGGCAGGGCGATGAACAGGGTCGTAGGCGGCAGTCTGCCGGCGCGCATCTGGCGCGACGTGATGCTTGTAGCGCACGAAGGAAAGCCGCCGGCGCCGCTCGCGGGCACCTCGATCGTGGGGGCGCGAGGAGCGCCCGATACCCATCCGTTGCAGCCGATCGGCGAGGATTTCATCGCCCGTGCCACGGGGGGTGGACCGGCCGTGGCCGGGCAATCACGGACGCCTTCGGGGATGATGTCGCTCGGCGGTCTCGGCGAGTGAGGGGCTGAGGCCCGGGGTCTCAGCCGCGCTCGGCGGGGCCGTATTGATGCAGATCGAGCCCGTAGAGCTGCAACCAGGTCTTGGCCTCGTTCATGGTCGGCATGGTGCGCGTGACGAGCGCCCAAAAATTCGGTCCGTGGTTCATCTCGGCGAGGTGGGCTACCTCATGCGCGGCCACATAGTCGAGGATGCGGGCCGGCGCCAGGACGAGCCGCCAGGAGAACGACAGCACGCCCGTTGTCGAGCACGAGCCCCAGCGGGTGGCCTGGTCGCGCACCACGATGCGCTTTGCCGAAACGCGCAAGTTGCGCGCGTGAACGACGACGCGCGCATCGAGATCGCGGCGTGCCTCGTCAAACAGCCAGTCACGCAGCCGGCGTGCGGCGTGCTCCGCGCGGCCGCTGACGTGCAGCTCCGGTACCCCGATCGCGGCGGGTGAGCGCAGCACGACGCGTCCCGGCCCGCGCTTGCCCGTGAAAACGATCCGATGAAACTCGCCGCGCAGAGGCAGCAGCGCGCCATCGCAAAACGGTACCGGGAGGGGCAGGCTGTCGAGGCGCTCGCGCACCCACTCGATGTTGCGGCTGATGAAGGTGCCGGCTTCGCCGAGGTCGCATTGAACTGGAAGCGTCACGATGACGGCGCGGCGCGTGCGACTCACGCGCAAAGTCAGACGGCGCGCACCAGGATGACGGCGAACTTCGACGGGGCAGCCGAGCTCATCGCTGCGCTGACGCTTCAATACATTCTCCTCCAGCGCTTTCGTTATGCGCATCTGTGTCCCTTGCACGGAAGACAAGTGTCCGGGCTTCGACGTTTGCTGAAGCCAATGTGCAACACATTTTTCACGTGAGACTACACTTCCCCTAGAGTAATTTTCGCCGGCACACCAGCGGCAAAGCAAATTGGCACCGACTACGTTGCAACACTGTGGCCACGACGCCGCGGCGAAAAATCCCCCTCACAGGCGCATGCAGCAGCGCCAAAAGCGAAGACGTGCTCGAGCATGACAAACGATCATGACAAGCGATGAGGAAGAGTTTGTCGATCCGCGCGCGCTAGCCGCGCACGCTTCTTCGCAGTGAGAACGGTGAGCGCGATCGCGCGGGCAACGGCCTCTAAAGCGTCTACAGGATCTTGTCGAGCTTCGCCGTCATCTCGTCCACAGACGTGGACGGCGTGAAGTGGGAGACGTACTCGCCGTCGGGATCCATCAAATAGATGATGGAGGTGTGATCCATGCCGTAGTCGCCGGGCACGGAGTTGTTCGGCACCTTCTTGTAGTAAACCTTGTAGGCCTTGGTGACCTTGCCGATGTCGTCGGGCGTGCCGGTCAGCCCCACGAGGCGCGGGCTGAAATTCTTCACGTAGGCTGCGATCTTTGCCGGCGTGTCGCGCTCGGGATCGACGCTGATGAAGATCGGCGTGACGCGATCGGCTTTCGCGCCCAGATTTTCGAGCGCCGCCGAAATGAGCTGCAGACCCGCGGGGCAGATGTCGGGACACGAGGTGAACCCGAAAAAGACGAGCATATAGCGGCCGCGATAGTCCTGGTCGGTGACGCGCTTGCCAGTGTCGTCGATCAGACTGAAGGGTCCGCCGACGAGAGCCTTTCCGCTCACCGTTTGCCCCGCTGACGGCAATATCCTCTGGCGGGCGTCGGGGAATACGCGCGATCGCCGCCGCCGCTCCGAGCGCCAGTCCGGCCAGCACGATTACGATTGCTCTTGTGCTCATCGGGCTCTCTTCATCTTTCATTGGCGCACCTTGGCGCAATTAAGCCTGACACGGGCCGCGCGCAACTCAAACCGCAGGTGCCTATTGTCGCGCCGCCACGCGCCTACGTGCTAAATTACGGCGGCGCGGCGCAATTAAGGAACAAAATGGTGCAGCAGTTCTTCCGAGCCGGAAAGCAGGTTCGCGTTCTGAGCGACCCGGTCGACAGCCGGCTTCGACTGCACACGATCGTGCGGCTGCGCTGGATCGCGGTGCTCGGCCAGCTTGTGGCGATCGGCTTCGTGTCGTTCGGGATGGGCTTCCAGCTTCCGATTGGCGCATGCCTGACGGTCATCGCGCTCTCGGCGTGGCTCAACGTGTTTCTGGCGATCTGGTATCCCTCGCGGCACCGCCTCAGCCTGTTGTTCGCCACGGGCCTGCTCGCCTACGACATCGTGCAGCTCGCGACGCTGCTCTTTCTCACCGGCGGCATCGACAATCCGTTCACGATGCTGATCGTCGCTCCCGTCACGGTCTCCGCCGCGACGCTTCCCTTGCGCAACACCGTCGGCCTGGGGCTGCTCGCTCTCGCCGCAACCGGGCTGCTCGTCGTTTGGCACGAGCCGCTGCCCTGGTATCACGGCCTCCCCTTCGAGCTGCCGCTCATCTACAAGATCGGCACCTTGGCTGCGGTGTGCGCATCGACGACGTTTCTGGCGCTTTATGCCTGGCGGCTCACCAAAGAGTCGCGCCAGATGTCGGCGGCGCTGGCGGCGACCGATCTCGTGCTGGCGCGCGAGCAGAAGCTGCACGCGCTCGACGGTCTTGCTGCCGCGGCCGCGCACGAGCTCGGTACGCCGCTGTCCACGATCGCCGTCGTCACCAAGGAGCTCGAGCACATGATCGGGCCCGACAGCCCGTTGCGCGAGGATATCGGACTGCTGAAGAGCCAGGCGCAGCGCTGCCGCGACATCTTGCAGAAGCTGACCCGCCATCCGAGCGAGCAGGATCCGTTGCACGCGCGCGTCTCCGTGCGCGCCATGCTCGAGGAGGCGGCCGCGCCCTACCGCTCCGGCCGCATCGCCATCTCGATCGCGGCGGGGCCGGTGCCCGAAGGGCCGGCGATCAAAGTGGCGGTGGTGGAGCGCCGGCCGGGCGTCATCTACGGGCTCGGCAACATCGTCGAGAACGCGACCGACTTTGCAAAGGCCGAAGTCGAAATCGGCGCGCACTGGAGCGCGACCGAGCTGGTCGTGACCATCACCGATGACGGTCCGGGTTTTCCCGCCGAGGTCATGGACAACATCGGGGAGCCCTACGTCACGACGCGGCCGGGTGAAACGGCAGAGCTGACCGAGTTGGACGACGAGGCGGCTACTGGAATGGGGCTCGGCTTCTTCATCGCCAAAACGCTGCTGGAGCGCTCGGGTGCCACCGTGAGCCTCGCCAACCGCCAGATCCCGCAATCGGGCGCGATCGTGCGGATTAGCTGGCCGCGGGCCTTCATTTTGAGCTAGTAATCATTGCAGCTGCAAGGCGTTCTGGCGCCCCGGGGATGCGGGCTTAGCGCACCGGGCTAATTCCGCGTTGACAAAGGCTGCATCTTCAGGCTGACAGAGCTGCCACAAAGTGCAAGCTTGCCCGTTGCAGACCGGCAACTTCCGCCCGCTGGCGCCGACCGCAGGTCCCCGCCAGGCAAGACATTCGCGAGGAGGCCTTGTGGAGGCAAACGACGCGGCGCTAGATCCGGGAACGCCCGGAGGAACAATGAATACGACAGAAGACCTTTCCTTCCGCCAGGACGAGCTGCCCGAGGATCGCTCGCTCATCGTCGTCGATGACGATCGCGCTTTTCTGCAGCGTCTCGTCCGGGCGATGGAGATGCGCGGCTTCGAGGTCCGCGGCGGCCACTCCGTCGCCGAGGGGATCGAGCTGATCCGCGCCCGCGCGCCCGCGTTCGCCGTGGTCGATATGCGGCTCGAGGACGGCAACGGCCTCGACGTCATCGCCGAGCTGTCGCGTCTGCGCCCCGGTGCGCGCGCCATCGTGCTGACGGGCTACGGAAACATCGCGACAGCTGTCACCGCGGTGAAGCTCGGTGCGGTCGACTATCTCGCCAAGCCCGCCGACGCCGACGACGTGACGGACGCTCTGCTGGCGCCCCCCAACGACAAGGCGCCGCCGCCCGAGAACCCGATGTCGGCCGATCGTGTCCGCTGGGAGCACATTCAGCGCGTCTACGAATTGTGCAACCGCAACGTGTCCGAGACGGCGCGGCGCCTCAACATGCATCGGCGCACGCTGCAGCGCATCCTGGCCAAGCGCGCGCCGAAGTAGCGCGCGGCCCTGCTCGCCTGCTCACGCGCTCACGCCTTCCGGCCGAGCAGGAAGCCGACGACCACCGCGAATAGCGCGATGATCTCCTTGGAATAATTCTTGTAGTCGTTGTGGTAGCCCTCGAGCAGCAGGGCCGCCGAGAGAACGATCAGGGTCAGCAGCGCGAGGATGTCGCCGACGCTGAGCGCGGGCAGGATGCCTCTTTTTTCCACCGGCGCGAGCCGTTCCTGAGGTGCGCTGGCCACGGGCGCCTCGCCTGCGCCGCACCCGGCTTCCTCGTCGTCGCTGTCGTTGTTCTTCTTCTTGCCCATCGGCTCATTATCGGAACGCGGCACATCGCCAAGGCCATTGCGCCACTTATACCCGCGCGCCTCCGGGGCGTAATCAAGAATTCTCGGGCGTGGGGTCGACGACGGATTGCAGCGTCAGCGCCGCGGCGCGTGCAAAGCGCAGCGTCATCGCCTTGCGCCGCGCCGGCGCCAGCCGCACTTCAGGCGCCGGGCGCACGATTTCTCCGCCATAGCGGTCAGCGAGGATGAGGCCGGTGTCGGGGGGAAGGATATCCACGGGAAATCCGGGCGCCACGGCGAAAAAGAGCAGATCCGAAAAATCGCGGTATTCCGGCCACTTCTGGTCGACGCGGAAATCTTCCACACCGGATTTGACCTCCACGATCCAGATGTCGCCGGAGGGCGAAAGGCCCACAACATCGGCCCGGCGCCCGTTGGGCAGCGGCAGCTCGTTGAGGCTGGCAAGCCCGTGCGCCCGCATCAGGCGCCCGGCGCCGCGGCACACCTCGCGCGTGATCGCATCGCGGCGCAGCACATCTGCCACATCGATGCCCGTTTCATCAGTCTTATCCTGCGCAGCCGTCATGGATCCGCCGTAAGCTGGTGACACGACCGGTCCGAGGGGACATCACATCACGGCCCGCAAGGGCTTCGGTTATTCGTGCGGGCATCCGTCCGCTCAATTCCGTATCCTGGTGTTTTGGCCAACTCCTCAAGAGATGAGCGCCTCACCCCATGTTCTTCAAACGCGCCAAGCAAGACAAGAAAAAGACGAGCGAATCGCCGCCCGAGGCCGTGGGCGACGCCGGCACCAATGGCGCGGCGGAACCGGGCAAAGCGGAGCCGGCCCCGGAGCCAGCCCCTGCCTCCTCGGCGGTCGATCCCAAGAGCTTGGGCTTCGAGACGACGGCCGATGTCGAGCCCGCCGAGGGTCCCGTGGGTCAGGACCGGGCGCTCGAGGCGGTCGCCTTCGGCGCCGGCATCCGCGGGCCGGGCTACAACATTCTGGTCACCGGAAGAGCAAGATCGGGCAGCCACGCCGCCGCCCGCGCCAAGCTGCAGGAAATCGCCCGCACGGCGAAACCGCCCGCCGACTGGGTCTACCTCAGCTATTTCGACAACGACGGCGGCTACCGCGCGCTGGAGCTCAAGCCAGGCACCGCCAAGACGTTTGCGGAAAGCATGGCGCGCGTGATCGATCGCCTCGCGGACGCGCTGCCGGCGGCGTTCGCGGCCGACGACTACGAGCTCAAGCGGCGCGCGATCGAGGAGGAGTTCCGCTTCAGCCGGGAGGATGCGCTCGACGCGCTGCGCCGCGACGCGGAAGCTCAGAACATTGCGCTGCTGCGCACGCCGGCCGGCATCGCGGTGGCGCCCATCCTCGAAGGCAAGGTGGTGCGCACCGACGTTTTCAACTCGGTTCCGGAATCGCTGCGCCGCGAGGTCCATACCAAGATCGCCGCGCTCGAGGCGGACATCGAGAAAATTCTGGCCGAGCGGCCGGGCGCGGAAAAAGCGCGGCGCGAGCGCCTCGTTGCGCTCAACGAGCAGATCGCCGGCCGCCAGGTGCGGGCCGCGCTCGACGAGCTCAAGGCGGAGTTCGGCGAAATCGCCGGGATGGAGCGTTATCTCAATGCCGTCGGCCGCGATCTCGTGCGCAACGCCGGGCTGTTCCTCGGCGCCGGCGCCAACGACAGCGTGAAGGTTCCCGTCGGCACGATCGGGGATGCGCGTTTTGCCCGTTACCGGGTGCACGTGATGGCAGCGGCGGGAGCCACCGAGGGAGCGCCCGTCGTCGAGGAGCCGAACCCGACATATCCCAACCTGTTCGGGCGCATCGAGCTCGGCTCGGGTGGCGAGGGGCTGCCGCCGCAGGTCACGCGCGTCAAGCCCGGCGCGCTGCATCGGGCCAACGGCGGCTTCCTGCTGCTCGATGCGCGCACGCTGCTCAGCTCGCCCGCGATCATCGATGCGATCGTGCGCGCGCTCGACACCGAGGAAATCCGCTTCGATCCTCCGACCGATCCCGCCGGCATCGTCAACGGCGAGATCCCCGATCTGGAGCCCGTTGCGTTCAAGCTCAAGCTCGTCGTGCTCGGCGACGCCGAGGCGCAGCGCGAGCTCGCCAAGAGCCATCCGCAGCTCGTGCGCCACTTCAAGGTCGAGGCGATCTTCGATGACGCCGTCGAGCGGTCGTCGCAATCGATCGAGGCCTATGCGCGGCTCATCGCCGGCATCGTGGCGCGCAACGAGTTGAAGCCGGTCGATGCCGGCGGCGTTGCCCTGCTGATCGACGAGGCGGGGCGCAAAGGCCGGCGGCAACGGCAAGCTGTCGCTCGAAATCGGGCACATCGCCGACATCTGCCGCGAGGCCGACCATTGGGCGAGCGGCGCCGGGCGCTCGGTGACCTCCGTTGCCGATGTCGAGCGCGCGCTCAAGGAGCGCGGAGGGCGGGCCGGCGACGCCGCTCCGGCAAGCAGTCCATGATCGCGCACGTCGCCGCGGCCGGCGAAGGACGCGGCCGCGTGGTGCTGTGGCTCGGATCCTCGGCCAAGCCGAGCCCGTCGGCGATCGAGGCCGCCATGCTTCTCGCGCGCGCATTCGGTTCGGAGGTCGAAAGCCTGTTCGTCGAGGATCGCCAGCTTTTCGATCTTGCCGAGTTTCCGTTCGCGCGCGTGCTCGGCGTCGGCGATGAGAACTGGCGCGCGCTGCCGCGCGAGGATCTCGAGCGCGAAATCCACTTCATGGGGGCGGCACTTCAGCGCGAGGTCACTGACGCCGCGCGCCGCGCCTCCATTCCCTGCCGCACCCGCGTCGTGCGCGATGATCCGCTGCGCGCGGTGGCGAACGCGTGCGCCGAGAACGGCCCCTGGAATGTCGTCACGATCGGCGAGCCGTTCGGTGCCGGCGACGAGAAGCGGCTGGGGCGGATCTTCGCCGACGTGATCGATACGACCGGCGTCGTGATCGCCGGCCCTCTGGCGCGGCGCACACAAGGTCCCGTCGTCGCCGCGGTCGAGACGTTCGACCGGCTCGGCCCCATGCTCAAGGCCGCCGAGCGGCTGGCGGGCGTGATCGGCGGCGCGGTCAAGCTGATGCTTGTCGGCGACCGGCTGAATGAGCTCGCGGACATGGAGGGCAAGGTGCGGCTGTTGTTCGGCGAGAGTGACGGGCCTGCGATCGAGACCGTGCTCGCGGTGCGCGGCGACGTGGTGCCGGTGGCCGAGGCCGTACGCCGTCACAAGGGCGGCTTTCTACTGGCGCAGTACGGCGGCCAGGTCGTGTCGGCCGAGACGAGCTTGCGCCCGCTGGCGGCCGCGCTCGAGTGCCCGCTGCTGCTGGTGCGCTAAATTTGCAGCGGCACTGCTTGATTATTAGTTGAGCGAATTATTTCGCTCGCGCGGAGCTACGAAATGAGCCGCAAGCAGGCATAAGCCTTGCGGCGGACTGGTGGTGCTGAGAGTCAATAAGGGCATTGCCATGCGAACAAGGTTGTGGCCACATTGCCCGCCAGGGGGCGGTGTTCATGGCGATCCGATTCCGATTCGCGATCTCGATTTTTCTAGCAATTTTCATGCATCAGGCAGCCGGGGCCGGTGGTGCGCAGTCCGCCGAGGACTACGCCGACAAGCGGGCGCGCACCGCGCTTGTGATCGGTTTCGCCGCCTACCCGACGGCTCCACTCAAAAATCCACTCGCCGACGCGCTTCTCGTCGGAAAGAAACTGGAAGCTGCCGGTTTCACGGTAGACCGCCTCGTCGATGTGACAGGAGCGCAGCTTGCAGCCGGCGTCGACAAGTTCAAGGCATCGTCGCGCGGTGCCGATATCGCCCTTATTTATTACGCGGGCCATGGACTGCAGATCAATTCCGAAAACTACATGGTTCCGGTCGACTTTGATCCGACCGCTGCCAACCCGCTGGCGCAGCTCTATTCGGTGCGAGCACTGCTGTACGGTCTCGACAAGACCGCGAAGGCGCGTGTCCTACTGCTCGACGCCTGCCGCGACAACCCGTTTGGAAAGGAATTGAAGGCGCGGGGGGCGCCGAGTCAGCGGCGACGGCCTCGCGGCGATCGAGCTTCCGGTCGATGATGCAGGCAGATGGCCGCAGGGCACCAGCGGACTGCTCGTGGGCTACGCCACGCAGCCAAGCAAGACGGCGTCGGACGGTTCGGGCTCCAATGGGCCCTATGCGACGGGCCTGGCGGCTGCGCTCGCGACACCGGATGCCGACTTCGAGTCCGTCCTGAAGCGGACGACCGGAACGGTGCGGGCCGATACCGGGGGACGGCAACACCCCGAGTACCGTTCGGCTCTGACCGGTCCGCTCTATTTGGTGTCGCGGCCCAAGCCGCTCGACTGTGACTTGCTCGCCGTCGATACGGACAACGATGTCTCGGTCAAGGGCGTGGTGCTGGAAGAGATCGATGCAGCGCGCGCCATCCCGGCCTGCGAGACAGCACTCATAGCCCAGCCGGGTAGCCCGCGTCTGATGCATAACCTCGGCCGTGCGTTGGAAAAGTCGGGCCGCTTCAAGGAGGCGCTCGACCAATACCACAGAGCGGCGCAGCTCGGCTTCGATCCGGCACAGCTCTATTACGGCAATTCGCTCATGGAGGGTCTCGGCGGCGAGATCGACATGAAGGAAGGGCTGGTATGGGTTCGCCGCGCTTTTGAGCAGGGCAACCGGCAGGCGATGGTCAACTATGCCGAGTACGACCTCTCGCCTGCTTTCGAGCGCAGCGACCGGGTGACGATCCTGCAGGCGTCCTTGCGTAAGGCAGGGTCCGAGGACGTACCCGACAGCGGCGCGATGGATGCGGCCACGATGGCGGCGCTCACCGCCTACAAACGCGCCAACGGAATCCAAGGCGAGCGGATCACGTTCCAGGTTCTCGACCGCCTGGGCATCGTCGCAGAGTTGTTTCCAAAGCGGAGGATCGACGCCCGCAGGCATTAGGCGGGGCTCGGCCCTTTACGTTTTCAGCCATTTTCGGAGTTGGAGGCTACATGCAATCGCCCCTTCGCTGGGTCTTCGGTCCCGCTGTGCGCGAGCCTTTTTTCTGCTGCCGCATTACATCGAGTCCGCCGGCGCCGCCGGACCGACGTTTCCCGTCGTGTTCACTTCGCCCGCAGAGCTAATTCCATTCGGCATCCTGGTGCGGCCGTCGGGCGATGCCACGCCCATTCCGTCGAATTTCAGCACGCGCTGCTACGACGGCACGGACATCATGTCGGGCGAACCCGAGCTTTTGATTTCCGATCAGATGATGGCGGACTACCGCGCCAAGGGCTTTACGCGAGAGTCCCTGTGCATGGGGCTTGCGAGCCGTACCGCTTTTGACCCGGAGACGGGGAGGCGGCTTGCCGACCTACATTCTGCGCGATCAAGCGCAGGTCGTGCGCGAACTCGAGGCAAGTCTGGAGGAGTCGCGCGGGGGCGCAAGTACACCGCCCGGCTTCGACACAGTGGAAGCCTTCGCTGCCGCCGTCGATGCCGTCAAACGAGGAGACTACAGTGGGCTCAGCAAGGAGCAGCTCTATAATCTGCTGAACGCCAACCGCGGATTGACGTGGGAGCGTCCTCTGGTCGTTCCGGCCTGCTACAAGAATGCGACGCCCTATCTCGACTGCAATTGGAAATTCGGCGTCGGCCAAGGCAAGCCTTACCCGGCGGCTCTCAAGCAGTGGGCGTCACAGATTGGCGCGGCGATCGACAAACAGCTCAAGGACTTCATCGCCAGCGGAAAGCCGTTTGCGTTCGCGCAACCGGGTGCGACTGAGCAGGTGATCAGCAAGCAGGATCTGCTAAATGGGATCTACGAAGGCCAGCCCGACTCGGTGAAGGTGCCCGAAGCGCTGCTCGTCAAAGATAAGTCGATCGACTGGTTAATGGTGTCGAAGGGTCTGCCAAGCGGTTACGGCTACACGTTCATGGGCTTCCGCTTCCCGGACGGAGCCTTCACGCTCAATTCGGTCGATCCGCAGAAGAGCTCCGCGAAGCTCGATCCGAAGGGGCTTCTGGACGTGATCAAGTCGTTCTTCTAGGTGGCGGCGGGAAATCGGCATCCGGGCCCGCAGGCACTAGCGCGAGGTCGAAGGGCACCTCCGGACGATGCTGCGTTCGGGTTGTCCGTTCGCTGTGCCCGCCGCCTCCGAAAAATCTCTCTCCGGTCCTTTGCCCACGTCTATCATCGGCCCATCCCTCTCCACCAAGAAGCGCGAGGCCGCGAAGGTGTGCGCGCCGCTTGAATTATTGAAACGGAGCCCGGTGCTCACTCCGTAAAAAAGAACTCCGGCCCGTCGCCGACGATTTTCGGGTCCGGGTGGCCGACGACGCTCTCGTCCTTGCCTTCGTAGCTCATCTTCGACAGCACGGTGCGTATCGCCTCGATCCTGGCGCGCCTCTGGTCGTTGGCGCGGATCACCGTCCACGGGGCGATGACCGTATGCGTGAAGCGGAAGACGTCGCGCTGGGCTTCGGTGTACTCGTCCCACTTCTCGATCGCGGCGAGATCGATCTCGGTGATCTTCCACCGCTTGAACGGATTGTGCCGGCGCTCATGGAAGCGCAGGAGCTGCATTTCGCGGCCGATGGTCAGATAGAACTTGAACAAGTGAATGCCGTCACGCACGAGAAGCGCTTCGAACTCGGGAGCGTCGCGCAGGAAGACGCTTGTTTGCTCCTCGGTGGCAAAGCCCATGACGCGCTCCACACCGGCGCGGTTGTACCAGGAGCGGTCGAACAGCACGATGTCGCCCGCGGTCGGCAAGTGGGCGACGTAGCGCTGGAAGTACCACTGGCCACGCTCGGCTTCCGTCGGCTTGGCGAGCGCAACTGAGCGTGCGTGGCGCGGGTTGAGCCGGGCGAGGAAACGGCTGATGCAGCTGCCTTTGCCCGAGGCGTCGCGTCCCTCGAACACGACGACGAGCCGCCCTCCGGTCGCCTGGATGTGGTTCTGCAGCTTGAGCAGCTCGAGTTGCAGCGCGCTCAGCGTCTCCTTGTATGCGTGCCCCTTCAGCCTTTCGTCGAAGGGAAAGCCGCCGGAGGAAAGCGCCGTTTCGTCTATGCGCTGCGGCAACTCCGGGTTCTCGAGGTCGAAGGCGGGCCGCTTGCCGACTTTGCCATTCTTGGCGCGATTGCCGTTGCGCTCGCTCATTAAGCCTCTTCCTGGTTTGTGCCGCCGATTGGCCATTGCCGGGTGAAGCCGGGCCGACCCGTTTGTACGGCGCCTTGATCCCGTCTATCTAGCACGTGTACCCCTGTTCGTGACCGGTTGCAGGCGAAGCGCGCTTTAGATGGCAATAGAACCAGAGTTGAACAGCGGACGCTGGATGGCGCGCAAGGCGGACCTCGAAGCCTGGAGCGCGTCGGTCTGGCTGGGAGCCAGGCGCCGCCTCGCGGCGCGCTGGATGCCGATTGCCGCCGCAACCCTGCTTATCGCGTTGCTTGCCGCTTTCGGCCGGCTCGATGGTGGCTCGGCGCTGATCTCCGCTGCGATGCTGTTCGCCGCCGCCGCGCTGTGGCCGCTCGACACGAAAGTGCTGATCGAGCAGCTGTCGGGGACGGCGCGCTCGGCCCGGACCGTGGAGCCCGATCTCGACCGCAAGGGTTGGCGCGCCGTGGTCGATGCCATTCCGACCGGAGCACTGGCACTCGATGCGGCGGGCACGGTCGTTCATCACAACCGCCTCATCACGGAGCTGTTTCCCAAGATCAGAAACGGCCAGCCCATGAGCCAGGTCTCGCGCAATCCCGATCTCCTCGCCGCGGTTGATAGCGCGCTTGGGTCCGAGGACCGCATCGACGTGGAGCTGATAGAGCGCGTGCCGGTGGAGCGGCGCGTCTCTGCAACGGTCTCGCGGCTCGGCAAGTCGACGGCGCCGTCCTCTCCGCAGCTTCTCGTGACGTTTCGCGATCTGACCGAGCAGGACAAGCTCGTGCAGATGCGCGCCGACTTCATCGCCAACGCCAGTCACGAGCTGCGTACGCCGCTCGCCTCGCTGCGCGCGTTCGTGGAGACGCTGCAAGGCCCGGCACGCGACGATGCCGTTGCGCGCGAGCGCTTCCTGCGGCTGATGGCGAGCCAGGCCGAGCGCATGACGCGTCTCATCGACGATCTGCTCTCCTTGAGCCGCGTGGAGATGCGCGTCCACCTGCCCCCGCGCGGCATCGTCGAGCTGAACGAGACCGTGGCCTACGTCTGTCAGTCGCTGGAGCCGGTGGCGCAAGGGTCCAAGATGAGGCTCGAACTCGCGCGGGATTCGGCGCCTGCCCGCATCCGCGGCGACCGGGAGGAGATCGTGCAGGTCGTGCAGAACCTCATCCAGAACGCGATCAAGTACGGCCGCGAGGACGGTCGTGTGGACGTGCGCGTCGGGCGCACGGCGCCGCGCGGCTCTGTCGGGGCGAGAGTATGGGTGAGCGTGAGCGACGAAGGACCAGGCATCGCGCCTGAGCACCTGCCGCGTCTCACCGAGCGCTTCTATCGCGTCAACGTCGCCTCGAGCCGCGAGAAGGGGGGCACCGGATTGGGCCTCGCCATCGTCAAGCACATCCTCAACCGCCACCGCGGCGACCTCAAGATCGCCTCCAGGCTCGGCGTCGGCTCGACGTTCACGGCGAGCTTCGAGGAGCTTGGCGGGGCAAGTTAGGGCGGTTTCTGCCGGTTTTTGACCGATCTGATTTAAATCAAGCACATTTCAATGCGTTAACCTGTCACGAAACCGTAGTTGCGCTGGTCTATCAAGAGGCCGCGGCGCAGTGGGCGCCCAGGCGGGGGTACGAGGTCAGGATTTCGAGGTCGACCAGCACGGCCTTCGCCATCACCTCCAGGATCAGGAGATCAGTGTGAGCACAAAGTTCATCGCCTTAACGGCGGCGGCGGCCGTCGTTGGCTCGATCGCGTTTGCCGGCGCGGCGTCGGCGCGTGACCAGGTCCATATCGCGGGTTCATCGACCGTTCTGCCCTACGCCAACATCGTGGCTGAGCAGTTCGGCAAGACCTTCAGCAACTTCAAGACGCCGATCGTCGAGTTCGGGCGGCTCCTCGGCCGGTCTGAAGCAGTTCTGCCAGGGCCTGGGCGACGCCAGCATCGACATCGCGAATGCTTCGCGCAAGATCAAGGATGCCGAGCTCGCCGAATGCGCCAAGAACGGCGTCAAGGACATCATGGAAGTGCAGTTCGGCTACGACGGCATCGTCTTCGCTGTCGACGCCAAGGGCGGCGACTGGGCGCTCGAGCCTAAGGACGTCTACCTGGCGATCGCCGCCGAGGTGCCGAAGGACGGCAAGCTCGTCGCTAATCCCGCCAAGACCTGGAAAGAGGTCAACGACAAGCTGCCTGACTGGCCGATCATCGCCTACATCCCCGGTGAGAAGCATGGCACGCGCGAAGTCTTCGAGGAGAAGGTACTCGCCGCCGGCTGCGACGCCGCGGGCGGTCTGAAGCTGCAGGAAGCCAAGGCCGAAGGCGAGGACGACAAGGCCAAGAAGAAGGCCGCCGAGAAGGCCTGCGTCAAGGTCCGCAAGGACGGCGCCACGGTCGACATCGACGGCGATTACACCGAGACGCTCGCCCGTCTCACGTCGAACCCTAAGGGTCTCGGCGTGTTCGGTCTGTCGTTCTACGAGAACAACACCGACAAGCTCAAGGTCGCGACGATGAGCGGCGTGACGCCGTCGGTCGAGACGATCTCGTCGGGCAAGTACCCGGTGTCGCGTCCTTTGCAGTTCTACGTTAAGAAGGCGCACATCGGCGTGATCCCCGGCCTCAAGGAGTACGTCGAGTTCTTCGCCGACGACAAAATGATCGGTCCCGACGGTCCGCTGGCCGAGTACGGCCTGGTTCCGGCGCCCGACGCCGAGCGCCAGAAGCTGCAAGAGGCAGTTAAAGCCGCGAAGACAATGTAAATCGAACTTCGCTTGACTAGGCCGCGGTCCGGGCTTCCATGAATCCCGGGCCGCGGCTTCACCGCAGGCAGGCCTGCGGTAAATGCGCTGAACGAAAGACTTAAGCGAAGCCGGCCGTCCGTTTCTCCAGTACGCCGCCACAGCGAAGGACCAGGGCGTGTCCACTTCCGTCATCGTTTTCGGATTGCTCATCGCGGGTGTCGTTGCCCTGATGGTCGGCATCTGGCGCGCCAGGGCCGTCGCCCACAATTCCCTTGCCCGTCTGCACTCCCGTCCGGGGTATTACGGCGGCTACCTCTTCGTCTGGACGGTGGTGCCGGCACTTCTGGTGACGTTGCTCTGGGCCGCGATCCAGCCGACCGTCGTGCAGCGCCTCGTCGGGCGCGAACTGCCAGAGACCATCCAAAAGATGTCGCCGGCCGAGCGGTCGCTCATCACGGGACGAATTGCGTCGGTTGCAGGCGGGTTGCCGTCACTGTCGCGCGACGAGTTCGATACCATCAAAAAAGTGCGCTTCGGCTTCACCTCGCCTGCCGACGCCATGCGCATCCTGCAGAGCCGCGGCGTGGCGCTCGGTTCGGCGCCCGAGCCCTACATCATCGCCGCCGCGTACGATCAGGTCTATTACGAGACGTGGAGCCAATGGCTCAACACCGCCGTGGCCGCGGCACTGGCGCTCCTGTGCTTCGTCTATGCTATGTGGCGCATTCATCCGCTGCTGCGCGCGCGAAATGCCGTCGAGACGGTCGTGCTCGCGAGCTTGGTGCTTTCCTCCACGGTAGCCATCCTGACGACGCTCGGAATCGTCTTCTCGATGCTCTTCGAGACGCTGCATTTCTTCCGCGCCGTGTCCCCGTTCGACTACTTCTTCGGGACGGTGTGGGATCCGCGCTTCTCCGCGGTGGGGCGGACCGGAGGAAGCGAAGGCCAATTCGGGCTGCTCCCGCTCCTTTGGGGAACCCTCTACATTTCGGCGGTCGCGCTTCTGGTCTCTGTCCCTGTCGGTCTGTTCGCCGCGATCTACATGGCCGAGTATGCGAGCCGCCAGGTGCGCACCTTGGCAAAGCCCATGCTCGAGATCCTCGCGGGCATTCCCACAATCGTCTATGGCCTCTTTGCACTGATTACGCTCGGACCCTTCCTGCGCGACAGCGGCGCCGTCGTGGGCCTCAATATCTCGGCGACGAGCGTGTTCACGGCGGGCCTCATCATGGGCGTAATGCTGATCCCGTTCGTTTCCTCGCTGTCGGACGACATCATCAACGCCGTGCCGCAATCCTTGCGTGAAGGCTCCTATGGGCTTGGAGCGACGCAGTCGGAGACCATCAAGCGCGTCGTGCTTCCCGCCGCCTTGCCGGGGATCGTTGGCGCGATAATGCTCGCCGCTTCGCGCGCGATCGGCGAGACGATGATCGTCGTGCTTGCTGCCGGCATTGCCGCGAACCTGACGCTCAACCCGTTCGAGCCGGTGACGACCATCACGGTCAAGATCGTCAGCCAGCTCACGGGCGATCTCGAGTTCAACTCGCCGCAGACGCTCGTCGCATTTGCGCTTGGTCTCACGCTGTTCGTGTTCACGCTTATTCTCAACATCTATGCGCTCTACATCGTGCGCAAGTACCGGGAGCAATACGATTGATGGCCGTAGAAGCCCCGCCTGCCCGCGGATTTGACGTAAGCGATGCCGCCAGGCGCCGCATCTCGAAGCGCTACGCCGCCGAGCGCCAATTCCGTCTTTATGGAATTGCCGCGATTCTGTTCGGACTGACGTTCCTCGGGATCCTGTTCGGCAGCATCTTCATGAAGGGCTACACGACGTTCGTGCAGTCTTCCTTCAAGCTCGAGGTCGATCTCAATCGCGACGTCATCGATCCGCAGCGCCAGAATGCGCAGAAGGCGCTGATGACGGCCGATTATACCCTGCTCGCCAAAAGGGCGCTCGCCGCCGCGCTCGGCGTCCCCACCTCCGACAAGAAGCAAATGAAGGAGGTGGCAGCGCTTCTCTCACGCGACGCCGACCTCACGATCCGCAGCGTGGTGCTGTCGGATCCCTCACTCATCGGCAAGACCGTGCCGATATGGGTGCTCGCGAGCAGCCGCGTCGATTCGCTTCTCAAGGGGCAGCTCGATCGCGACCTTCCAGCGCCCGTGCGCAAGATCTCCGATCAACAGCTCACCTGGCTCGACAAAGCCTCAGCCGGCGGCATTCTCGCGAAGCGGTTCAATACCGGATTTTTCACCAATGGCGCCTCGAGCAGCCCCGAGACGGCGGGCATCGGCGTGGCGATGGTGGGCTCGCTCTTCATGATGCTCACGGTCGTCCTTCTGGCGGTGCCGCTTGGCGTGGCCGCCGCGGTCTACCTGGAGGAGTTCGCGCCCCGCAACTACTTCACCGACATCATCGAGGTGAACATCAACAATCTGGCGGCCGTTCCCTCGATCGTGTTCGGATTCCTCGGGCTTGCGATCTTCATAAATTTCGCGGGCCTGCCGCGCTCGGCCTCGATCGTCGGCGGCCTCGTTCTGGCGCTGATGACGCTGCCGACCATCATAATCGCGACGCGGGCTGCGATCGGAGCGGTTCCGCCGTCGATACGCGAGGCGGCGCTTGGCGTCGGCGCCTCCAAGATGCAGGCGATTACCCATCACGTCGTGCCGCTGGCCCTGCCCGGCATTCTGACCGGCACCATCATCGGGCTCGCAAAGGCACTGGGCGAGACGGCGCCGCTGCTGATGATCGGCATGGTTGCGTTCGTAGTCGAATACCCGACGTCGCCGCTGCAGCCGGCCACGGCGCTCCCCGTGCAGATCTACATGTGGGCGACCTCTGCCGAGCGCGGCTTCGTAGAGCGCACGTCCGGTGCCGCCCTGGTGCTGCTCGCGGTTCTCATCTGCATGAACCTGATCGCTGTGGTCTTGCGCCGCCGATACGAGCGGCGCTGGTAAACTGGAGCTGGAGAGCTTTAAGATGCTCAAGATGCCTACTCTCGACGTGCAGGATAACTCGCTGGCCGAGGCCAAGACCGAGACGAAGGTCTTCGCCAGCGGCGTCGACGTGTTCTACGGCGAGAAGCAAGCCCTACACAGCGTGAACGTCAACATCCCCGACCGCGCGGTGATGGCATTCATCGGGCCTTCGGGCTGTGGCAAGACCACCTTCCTGCGCTGCATCAACCGGATGAACGACACGATCCCGATCTGCCGCGTCGAGGGAAAAATCATCATCGACAATGAGGACATCTACGATCCCAAGCTCGATGTGGTGCAGCTTCGCGCGCGCGTCGGCATGGTGTTCCAGAAGCCGAACCCGTTCCCCAAGTCGATCTACGAGAACGTCGCCTACGGACCGCGCATCCACGGGATTTCCAACAATCGCGAGGAGCTCGACGAGATCGTGGCGGCCAGTCTGCAGAAGGCAGGGCTTTGGACCGAGGTCAAGGACCGGTTGAACGAATCCGGCACGGGCCTGTCCGGCGGCCAGCAGCAGCGCCTGTGCATCGCGCGCGCAATCGCCGTCAATCCCGAGATCATCCTCATGGACGAGCCCTGCTCTGCGCTCGATCCCATCGCAACCGCCAGGATCGAAGAGCTTATCGATGAGCTGAGGCAGAACTACTGCATCATCATCGTCACCCACTCAATGCAGCAGGCGGCCCGCGTTTCGCAACGAACGGCCTTCTTCCATATGGGCAATCTCGTCGAGGAAGGTGCCACCGCCGAAATCTTCACCAACCCCAAGGAACGCCGCACGCAGGACTACATCACCGGCCGGTTCGGCTGATGGTACGTTTCCCGCTCTCGTTTGGCCGGTCGCGTGCGATAGGAGAAACCATGAACGAGCACACCGTAAAATCCTACGAGGAAGAGCTGGCGCTGCTCGACAAGAAGATCGCGCAAATGGGCGGTCTTGCCGAGCAGCTGCTCGGGCAGTCGCTCGAAGCGCTGGAGCGGCGCGATCCCAAGGTTGCAGAGGAAGTGGTCCTGTCCGACCGCATGATCGACAACCTCGAGCGCGAGATCGAGGAGCAGGTGATCTCGATGGTCGCGCGCCGTCAGCCCATGGCCGACGACCTGCGTCACATCATGGGCGCGCTGCGCATCACGACGGACCTGGAGCGCATCGGCGATCTCGCCAAGAACATCGCCAAACGCGCGCTCGCCATCGCCGATGAATCGCATCCCAAGCCGCTGATGTCGGGCATTCGCCACATGGTCGAGCTGGCGCTGCAGCAGCTGAAAGAGGTGCTCGATGCCTACGCCGAGCGCGACGCCGACAAGGCGCTTTCGGTGTGGCGCAACGATGCGCAGATCGACGCCATGTACAATTCGCTGTTCCGCGAGCTCCTGACCTACATGATGGAGGATCCGCGCAACATCGGCATCTCGACCCATCTGCTGTTCGGCGCCAAGAACATCGAGCGCGTCGGCGACCACACGACGAACATTGCCGAGACCGTGCACTTCCTGGTGCGCGGCTTCAACATCGCCGACGACCGCCCCAAGGATGACCAGACCAGCTCTACGCTCATCTCGGGCGGCTGACGGCAGAAGGAGACGGGACAATCGGAATGTCCGCCAAAGTCCTGATCGTGGAGGACGAAGCCCCACTGGCCGAGATGTTGCGTTACAACCTCGAGGCGGAGGGATTTCGCGTCGCGCACGCTGAAACGGGCGAGGAAGCCTTGATCCTGCTCGAAGAGGAGCGCCCCGATCTCGTCGTCCTCGACTGGATGCTGCCGGGCGTGTCGGGCATCGAGCTATGCCGGCGCCTGCGCTCCAAATCGGATTCGCGCAACGTGCCGATCATCATGCTGACGGCGCGCGGCGAGGAGACCGACCGCATCCGCGGCCTGTCGACGGGCGCCGACGATTACGTCGTCAAGCCGTTCTCGCTGCCTGAGCTCATGGCGCGCGTGAAGGCGATCCTGCGCCGAACCTCTCCAGATCGCATGGCGGAGGTGCTGAAAATCGGCGATATCGAGCTCGACCGCGCCGCGCACAGGGTGACGCGAGGCTTGCGCCAGGTACGGCTCGGGCCAACCGAGTTCCGCTTGCTCGAGTTCCTGATGGAAAGCTCCGGACGCGTGTTGTCGCGTGCGCAACTGCTCGACGGTGTCTGGGGGCGCGATGCCTTCGTCGACGAGCGCACCGTCGATGTGCACATCGGGCGCCTGCGCAAGGCGCTCATCCGCGGCAACGAGCGCGATCCGATCCGCACCGTGCGCTCGGCCGGCTACGTGTTCGGCGAGCGCACCGACGCCTGACCCGAAAAGGGAACGAGCCGGCACCCGGGATCTCCGGATGCGCGGCTCGTCGCCTTGCAACAATGATGGTGGCTAGGCCGTCTCTTTGCGAGCGGAAAGCAGCTCCTGCGCAACGACGGGCTCGGCGATCTCGCGCTCGCGGCGCCGCGTCTGCGGCGGCTGGAAGGCACGGCGCGCGTGGAACTCGCAGTAGGGCAGCCCCGGCACTTTGTTCTTGCCGCAGAAATGGAAGTCGGAGGCTTGCGGGTCACCGATCGGCCAGCGGCAGCTGCACTCGGTCAGCGTTTGAATGTATTTGCGCTCGTTCAGCGGGATCACCAGCTCCTCTACGGGCGGCTGGTAGGGCTCGGCCTCGGTATAGAGCGCGCGGAAGGCCGGATTGCCCAAAGGTGAAAAACGCCCCTTTGCCAAGCGCTTGGCCGCCATGCGGGGGCGCGGGCGGTGGCTTTTCATGCGCGAGGTCGTCGCGCGGCCGGATAGGCCGAGCCTGTGCACTTTGCCGATCACGGCGTTGCGCGTCACGCTGCCCAGTCGGCCGGCAATCTGACTAGCGCTCAACCCTTCGGCCCAGAGCTTCTTCAAAACCTCTACGCGCTCGTCGGTCCAAGCCATAAATTCGCTCCCTGAACGGTCAGGGGCGCGCGCGAGTTGCGAGCGCACACCAATTGACGTTCGGTGCAGGCGGAGTGGCACGCGGGACGAGCGTTGAGAGACGCTAGCCGACGCTGAATGCCACGGACCTGACCGTGTGAACGCGTACTTGGATGACGCTTGGAACTAGGGGCGCACGGGCGAACGACTGAACCTCGCCCAGAACTCAAAGTGTGCGCGCCGGGACTACTCGCGGAGGGCTCCGCAACGGCGACAAGCCCCCCTGCTCCGACGGGGCAAACCTACAACACGACGAATTGGGCCTACAAGATCAGGCACCTGGCAATGGGTCCATTGACCGGGAAAGGTGGTATATTCGCAACATGCAATCAACTGTGCCGGCGCGAGGTTGCCGCCGCATCCCGGCGAAGGGTGATGGCGATCGCAGCATCCGCAGGGCTGCTGGCCGGCTCCGCTCGCGTTGACAGGGGTCGGCGCCGCGCGTATCAACAAGGGTTCCAGGGCCGCCGCGGAAGGCGGCTTTTTTGATTTTATACCCAATGATCGCTGCAAAGGGACGGGCGCCGATGTCTGCCTCCTTGGCGGCCTCGGAGCCCAAAAGCAAGTCCGGGGCCCATACAACCGGCCCCTCGCCCGCCGTGATGGCGACCTATGCCCGCCAGGACCTCGTGTTCGAGCGCGGCGAAGGCACATGGCTCCTCACGCCTCAGGGCGAGCGCTACCTCGACTTCGCCTCCGGCATCGCGGTCAACGTCGTGGGCCATGCCCATCCCCGCCTCGTCGCCGCGCTCACCGAGCAGGCACAAAAGCTCTGGCACACCTCCAATCTTTATCGGGTTGCGGGCCAGGAGCGGCTCGCCGAGCGGCTCACGTCGGCCACCTTCGCCGACCGGGTTTTCTTCTGCAATTCCGGTGCGGAAGCCTGCGAGGCCGCGATCAAGGCGGCGCGGCGCTATCATTACGTCGGCGGCCGGCCGGAGCGCTGGCGCATCGTCACATTCGAGGGCGCGTTTCACGGCCGCACGCTCGCCACCATCGCCGCCGGCGGCAATGAGAGATACCTGGAAGGTTTCGGGCCACCGGTCGAGGGTTTCGACCAGGTGCCCTTCGCCGACCTCGCCGCCGTCGAGCAGGCGGTTGGGCCTGAGACCGCAGCGATCCTGATCGAGCCCATCCAGGGCGAAGGCGGTGTCAACGTTGCGCCGCCCGAGTTCCTGCGCGCTCTGCGGGAGCTGTGCGACCGGCAGGGGCTGCTGCTCATCCTCGACGAGGTGCAATGCGGCATGGGCCGCACGGGCAAGCTCTTCGCGCACGAGTGGGCGGGCATCACGCCGGACCTCATGGCGATCGCCAAGGGCATCGGCGGCGGGTTCCCGCTGGGCGCGCTGCTCGCGACCGAGGCGGCGGCCAAGGGGATGACGGCGGGCACGCACGGCTCGACCTTCGGCGGCAATCCGCTGGCGACCGCCGTCGGCAACGCCGTGCTCGACATCGCGCTCGAGCCGGGCTTCCTTGACGGTGTGTTGCAAAGAACGCTTCGATTGAAGCAGGCGCTCGCCGGGGTGCAGGACCGGCATCCAGATCTCGTCGAGGACGTGCGCGGCCAGGGCCTGCTCATGGGCCTGAAGCTCAAGGTGCCTGTGGCCGGCGTCGTGAAAGCGGCGTTGGCGGAGAAACTGCTCGTCGCCGGCGCCAGCGGCAATGTCGTTCGCCTGCTGCCGCCGCTCAATGTCTCCGACGAGGAAATCTCGGAGGCCACCGATCGCCTTTCGCGCGCGCTTGACGGCGTCGCGAGCCAATCCTCGTAATTTCAATTTGAGCGGCCGGAGCGCCATGGCCCCCAAGATGCAACTGACTTCGCCACCGCGGCATTTCCTCGACCTCGACGGGCTCGACGGCAAGACGCTGCGCCGCATCCTCGATATGGCGCACGCGATGAAGCGCGCGGGCAAGCGCGTTCCGGCAAAATTCAAGCCGCGCGCCATCGAGGACGCCGTGCTGGCGATGATCTTCGAGAAGCCGTCGACGCGCACGCGCGTCTCCTTCGACGTCGCCATGCGCCAGCTCGGTGGACAGACGCTCGCCCTCAACAACACCGATCTGCAGCTGGGGCGCGGGGAGTCGATCGCCGATACCGCGCGCGTGCTCTCGCGTTACATCGACGCCATCATGATCCGCGCCAACGAGCACGCGACGCTCCTCGAGCTGGCGCGCCACGCAAGCGTCCCGGTGATCAACGGACTGACCGACAGGAGCCATCCGTGCCAGGTCATGGCCGACATCATGACCTTCGAGGAGAAGATGGGCCCGATCAAGGGTCGCGCGGTCGCGTGGGTGGGCGACGGCAACAACGTCGCCGTCTCGTGGATCCACGCCGCGGCGCGTTTCGGCTTCGAGCTGAGGATCGCCTGCCCCGACGCGTTGCAGCCCGATCCGTCGGTAATCGATTGGGCCAAGCGCGAGAAGGGTGCCCTCGTCCTCGGCAAGGATGTGCGCAAGGCCGTGGGCGGCGCCGATTGCGTCGTCACCGACACGTGGGTGTCGATGGGGGACACCGACGGGGCGCGCCGCAGGAAGCTCTTGGCGCCCTATGCCGTCGATGCCGCGCTCATGGCGCGCGCCGCACCTGGCGCGATTTTCATGCACTGCCTGCCGGCCTATCGCGGGCACGAGGTCACCACCGACGTCATCGACGGCCCCCAGTCGGCCGTTTTCGACGAGGCGGAAAACCGGCTGCATGCGCAGAAGGCCATTCTCGCCTGGTGTCTCGGTGCCGGGTAGAGGAGCCGGCATATGAGCGACGCACCAACGGTGCCGGCGCGGGCGGAAACGCTCGAGGACGACATCGTGCTTCCGTTCCGCACCGAGCGTTCTGGCGTCATCGGCCGGATCATCCGGCTCGGTCCCGCCGTCGATACGATCCTTACGCGCCACAAAGTGCCCGTCCCCGTCGCGCAGGCGTTGGGTGAGGCCGTCGCGTTGACGGCGATGCTCGGCACCGCGCTGAAATTCGAAGGCAAGCTCATCCTCCAGACCAAGACCGACGGCATCGTCGACTTCCTGGTCGTCAATTTCGATACCCCAGGACGGGTGCGCGGCTACGTGCGCTACGACAAGGCGCGCTTCGCCGCGAGTGCGGCCGACGGCGGCATCGATCAGGGCATGCTGCTGGGCGGCGGTCATCTCGCCATCACCATCGATCCGGGCGAGGAGATGGAGCGCTATCAGGGTATCGTGGCGCTCTCGCACGAGAGCCTTGGCGACGCCGCGCTCACTTACTTCCGGCAGTCCGAGCAGCTTCCCTCGTTCATCCGGCTCGCCGTTGCCCGCCACTACCAGGCCGGCGAATGGCACTGGCGCGCGGGCGGACTGATGGTGCAGAACCTCGCCGTTGCCGGCGGCAATCCTGGCGCGCAACGAGTTGGCGAGGACGTGGAGCCCGGCATGCTGGGCGAGGACGACGACGACTGGGAGCGTACACGGCTCCTTGCCGCGACCGTCGAGGACCACGAGCTGCTCGACCCGACGCTCGCGCCCGAGCGGCTGCTCTACCGGTTGTTTCACGAAGAGGGGGTGCGCGTGTTGCCGCGCACTCCGGTCGAAGCCTACTGCCGCTGCTCGCGTGAGCGCGTTGACGCGTTCTTGCGCAGCTTCGGACCTGCGCAGCTCGCCGACATGCGCGAGCCGGACGGCAGCATCAGCGTCACCTGCGAGTTCTGCACCGCGACATACCGCTTCGCGCCGGACGAGATCGTCTGAGCGCGTCCGTCACTTGCCGCTGATCGACTTGAGATAGGCGATGATCTCGCCGCGCTGCTCGGCTGAATCGATGCCACCAAACGGTTTCATCTTGTGCCCGCGCACGACCTCGTCGGGACTAGCGATGAACTTGTCGAGCGTTGCCTCGTCCCACACGATGTTGGCGCTCTGCATCGCGGACGAGAAATTGTAGCCTTCGATCGAGCCGGCCTTGCGGCCGACGACGCCGTACAGGCTGGGCCCCAGTCTATGGTCGCCCTCGCGCATCGAATGGCAGGTGCGGCACGCGTTGTTGAAAGCGAGTTGCCCATCGCCGGTCTCGGCTTCGGCGCGGGCCGCGGAAGCGGCCGAGATGACGGCAAGAACGGGTACAAGAGCGCGCAAAAATGCAAGGCGGGTCATCACTGACCTCCAATTGCGTTGGTTGCAGTCATTGAAAACTCGCAAGGGAGGGTAAATGTTCCGTTCGGGCCCACCCGGCGGCGCGCTAGTTGATTTGCGTTCCGCGCTCGGCCCAGTCGCCGAGGCGTGCAAGGAACGTCATGCACTTCTCGATCTGATCCTCGGCAATCCATTCATCGGCGGTATGCGCCTGCGCGATATCGCCGGGGCCGACGACGACGGACGGCGAGCCGGCCTGCTGAAAGAGGCCGGCCTCCGTCGCATAAGAGACGGCGTGCGTCTCGTTCTGGCCGGCAAGGTAGAGCGCCAGCTCCACCGCCTCCGATGCGCTGCCGGCGGCAAACGGCGGCACCTGGTTCGCGATTGCAATTTCGATGCCGGCTTCCGGCGCGACGCGGCGCATCTCGCGGCACGCATTCGCGCTCGGCGAAGGCACGCACGCGCCGGTCGATCGCAGCGACGTCCACGCCGGGCAGCGCCCGCACGTCGAAATCCAGCCGGCATGACACCGGCACGATGTTGGTGGCGGTGCCACCCTCGATGCGCGTGACCTGCAGCGTCGCATAGGGCGGATCGAAGCGTTCATCGCGCGGGTCGCGCATCAGCTCGATCTCGATGCGCGACAGCTCCTGCAGCAGCTTGCCGGCGACGGTGACGGCGTTGACGCCCAGTGGCGCCATGCTCGAGTGGGCGGCGCGGCCCTGAATGTCGATGTGCCAGCGCACGGGCCCCTTGTGCGAGTCGACGACGCTCATCGACGTCGGCTCGCCGACAATGACGACGCGCGGGCGAACGAGACGGCGGCCGAGCTCGGCAATCAACGGCCGCACGCCGAGGCACCCGATCTCCTCGTCATAGGAGAACGCCAGATGGATCGGCACCTTCAGTTGGCGCTGCCGGTACCCGGGGACGGCTGCCAGCACGCACGCGAGAAAGCCCTTCATGTCGGCGGTGCCGCGGCCGTAGAGGCGCCCGTTGCGGGCGCTGAGAACGAACGGGTCGCTCGACCAGCTCTGGCCTTCGACCGGCACCACGTCGGTGTGCCCGGAAAGTGCTATGCCCGGCGCACCGGCCGGGCCGATGGTGGCGTAGAGGTTGGACTTGGTGCCGTCGGCGCTGGAGACGAGCTGGCTCGCAACCCCGTGCTGGGCGAGATAGTCCTCGACGAAGCGGACGAGCGGCAGGTTCGACCTGTCGACTCGTCGTGTCGAAGCGCACGAGCCGGGCTAGCAGCTCTGTCGCGGTGTAGTCGGGACCCTTCATTGGGTCGCGAGCATGCAACGGGCCGCGTAAACCACTAGTTCACGCTCCGCACGACAAACGGGCTGTCGAGCGAAAAGGCCGGGATCTCGACGTCAAAAAGCTGGCCGTCGCCGTCCGCCATCTGGTAGCTGCCGACCATGATCCCCGAGGGCGTGCGCAATGGGCATCCCGATGTATAGCTGAACGATGCACCCGGCCGGATGGTGGGTGTCTCGCCGACGACGCCAGGCCCGCGCACCTCCTCGGTCTGCCCATGACCGTCGGTGATGCGCCACACGCGCGAGCGCAGCTGCACGGTCTCTTCACCCTCGTTGGTGATGTCGACCGTGTAGGCCCAAAAGAACTCATTGTCGTCCGGCGAGGACTGCTCCTCGAGATAGTGCGGGGTGACGCGAATGCGGATGCCGCGGGTCACAGCTTCGTACATGCCGGTAAAATCCCCTGCGGAGCTGGTCTGGGCGTGAATTCTATGCGGCCAGCGGCTGCGGTCAATCGCGTCTGGAGCTTATGCAGTTTAACCTAAGGTCCCTTGTGGACGGCGGCCAAGCCCGTCTCCAGGTCGGCGGCGAGATCCTCGAAGGCCTCAAGGCCGACGGAAAACCGCAGCATTCCGTCGGTGATGCCGAGCTCGGCGCGCGCCTCCGGCCCGATCCGGTGGTGCGTCGTCGTGGCGGGATGCGTGATCAGGCTTTTGGCGTCGCCGAGGTTGTTAGAGATCTTGACGAGGTGCAGCGCGTTCTGGAAACGGAAGGCGCCGGCCTTGCCGCCCTCGACCTCGAACGTCACCATTTGCCCGCCGCCGGTCATCTGGCGCCGCGCGATCTCGGCTTGCGGATGATCGGCGCGCCCGCAATAGAGCACGCGGCTGACGCCCGCCTTGCCCGCAAGATGATCGGCGAGCCGGGCGGCGGTCGCCGTCTGTGCCTTGACCCGCACCGGCATCGTCTCGAGGCCCTTGAGCATGACCCAGGCGTTGAACGGGCTCATCGTCGGCCCGGTCTGGCGCAGGTATTCCTGCAGGTGGTTCGTCACGTAGTCGCGCGAGCCCAGCACCGCGCCGCCGAGACAGCGGCCCTGCCCGTCGATGTGCTTCGTCGCCGAGTACACGACGACGTCGGCGCCGTGCTGCAGCGGCCGCTGCAACATGGGGGTCGCGAACACGTTGTCGACGACGACGAGCGCGCCGATCTCCTTGGCCAATCGCGAAACCGCCGCGATATCGATGAGCTCCAGCGTCGGGTTGGACGGCGTCTCGAAAAAGAACATCTTCGTGTTGGGCCGCACCGCCTTGCGCCAAGCCTCGAGATCGCGCCCGTCGACAAGCGTGGACGCAATGCCGTAGCGCGGACACAGGGTCTCGACGATGTAGCGGCAGGCGCCGAACAGTGCGCGCGCGGAGACGATGTGGTCGCCCGCTTTGAGATAGGAGAGCAGCGCCGCGTTGACGGCGGCCATGCCTGTTGCCGTGGCGCGCGCCTCCTCCGCACCCTCGAGCAGCCGGACGCGCTCCTCGAACATGGCGACCGTGGGGTTGCCGAAGCGGCTGTACTGGTAGCCGGGGTCCTCGTTCTTGAAGCGGGCCTCCGCCTGCTCGGCGCACGTGTAGACGAAGCCTTGCGTCAGGAACAACGCTTCCGACGTCTCGCCGAATTGCGAGCGGAGCGCGCCGCCGTGCACGAGCTGGGTCTCGGGCGCCCACGTGCGGGAGGGATCGCCGTGCGTTGTTTTCGGATCGTCCTTGCTTGCCATGCGCACTCCTATCGCCGGGCGATGCCCAGCAAAAAACCCGGCCTGCCGCGGCGCCGCTTAGCTGGAAGCCGGCGCCGGTCAAAACCGGGGTGCGCACGGCCCTTTTAGCGACTTGTTTAACGTGGCTGCAAGCCGGCCGGCCAAATGACCACGAGGTGTTGCGGGGATTACTCCCCGATGGCGCTTGGCGTCAAGGCCCGCTTGCTCTAGAGCGGCAAAAGCTCTCGGCAAATGGGCCGATGACCGCCAGGATGCCGGACAATGGCAAAGCCTCAGGTGAAGACAGCTAAGGGCGCGGGCAAGCACGCGAACAGGGGCATTCTGCCCTCGCAGGCGATCGAGCGGATGATCGCTGCAGGCGAGGTGGGGCTCGCCGAGCCGCTGCTGGAAAACCAGCTGCAGCCCGCGAGCCTCGATCTGCGCCTCGGCACAATCGCCTATCGCGTGCGCGCAAGCTTTCTGCCGGGCCGTGCCGAGAAGGTTGCAAGCAAGCTCGACGACCTGCAGCTGCATGCCATCAGTCTATCGCAAGGCGCCGTGCTCGAGACCGGATGCGTCTACGTGGCGCCGCTCCTGGAAAGCCTCGCGCTGCCCGATGATCTCTCCGCAGCCACCAATCCGAAGAGCTCCACCGGCCGTCTCGACGTGTTCACGCGCGTGATCGCCGACGGCGTCTCCGCGTTCGATCAGATCCCCGCGGGCTACACTGGTCCGCTCTTTGCCGAGATCTGCCCGCAGACTTTTCCCGTGGTCGTGCGCAAGGGCTCGCGGCTGTCGCAGATCCGCTTCCGCAAGGGTGCCAGCGGCGAGGCCGAGGTCGTCGATGAGGTTGCGCTTTCCGTTGATCTTACCGGCGACAAGCACGGTCTCGTCGGCTACCGCGCCAAGCGTCATACCGGCGTCATCGACCTGGACGTCGTCGGCGGCTATCCGATGCTCGACTACTGGGAGCCGATCCATGTGCGCGACAAGAAGCGGCTGATTCTCGATCCCGACCAGTTCTACATCCTCGCCTCCAAGGAATCCGTGCACGTTCCGCCGACGCAAGCAGCCGAGATGGTGCCGTTCAATCCCCTCGTCGGCGAATTTCGCGTGCACTACGCCGGCTTCTTCGATCCGGGCTTTGGTCATGCGTCGGCGGGCGGCGAGGGCGCAAGGGCCGTTCTGGAAGTGCGCTCGCACAAGGTGCCGTTTATTCTGGAGGACGGGCAGACCATCGGCCGCCTCGTCTACGAGCAGCTCACCGAGTCGCCAAGGCTCGTCTACGGCCGCGACCTCGCCTCGCACTACCAGGGACAGGCCCTGAAGCTCTCCAAGCATTTCAAGTAGCGGCGCAAGCGCCCCGTGCGGGGTTCGTTAAGGGTCGCGGGCTACCGTCCGAGGCGCGCCGTTGGGGGCGCAGTCATCCGGCGGGGCCGCGCATGGGCATTGATCTCTGGCTTGCAGCGGGCGTCGTCTTGGCCACCGCGGCGACCGATGCCGTCTACGTACTGTTCACCTCCGCCGTCATCGCGCGTCGCAGGGTGTCGGCCGCATCCTGGAGCAGCATCTGGTACCTGCTGTCGTCGTTCGCGGTCATCAGCTACACCAACAACTGGGTCTACGTGCTGTTCGCCGCGATCGGGTCGTGGATCGGCGCTTATGCGTCCATGACCTACCTGCACGGGCCGCCGAGCCATCCCCCGGCGCCGCTGAAGCCCTCTCCCGACCTCGGCGAATAACGCGGGTAATCCGCCTCCCCCCCGCTGCTCGCAACCTCGGCGCTTGACCGGGGTGCGCGGCGCAGTCTCAAATCCGGCCGGCGCGTGGTACTCCGACTGGTTCTTGCCGGTTGGCTGGCAGCGCGCCCCCCAACGGTACTTCGCCCGGGCTCACCATGACATTTGCGCAAATCTCGCTCGTTGCCGTGCTCGTGTGCGCGCTTGGGCTCTTCATCTGGGGCCGCTGGCGCTACGACGTCGTCGCCGTGCTGGCGCTCGTGGCAACGCTGCTCCTCGGGCTCGTCAAGCCGCAACAGGCCTTCACCGGCTTCAGCGATCCCGCCGTCATCACGGTCGCACTTGTCCTGATCCTGAGCGCCGCGATCCGATCGTCGGGCATTTTGCAGCGCCTCGTCCGTCACCTCGAGCCGATCCTGGAGCGGCCGAACCTGCAGGTGCTCGTGTTCGTGGCGCTGGTCATCGTGCTCTCGGCGTTCATAAACAACGTCGGCGCGCTCGCGATTTTGCTGCCGGTGGCCATCTATTCGGCCGAAAAAACCGGGCGCTCCCCAGCGACGCTGCTGATGCCGCTATCGTTCGGCTCGCTGCTCGGCGGTCTCATCACCCTGATCGGTACGCCACCCAACCTGCTCATCTCCTCACTGCGTCAGGAGATCGTCGGCGCGCCCTTCTCCATGTTCGACTTCGCACCCGTCGGGATCGGCGTTGCGCTTGCCGGGCTCGTCTACCTCACGTTCGCGTGGCGGTTCTTGCCCGCGGACCGGCAAGGTGCGCCCCCGCCCGAGAAGCGCTTTCATATCGAGGATTACGTGACCGAGGCGCGGATCAAGGCCAACTCGCCTCTGGCCGGCAAGACGGTGCGCGATCTGGAGCTGCTCGGGGACGATGAGATCACGGTGCTCTCCATAATCCGCGAGCACGAAAGCCGCCTGGCGCCGGGCGGCTGGACGAGGTTGCAGCCCGACGACGTGCTGATCCTCGAGGCAAACTCCGTCATCCTGAAAAGCGTTCTCGATCAGGGGAAGCTTGAGCTCGTCAGCAACGAGGGCATCGACCCTTCGCGCATTCGCTCCGATCAGGTCGGCATCGTCGAGGCGGTCATCACGCCGGGCTCCCTCCTGGTCGGACGCTCGCCTTCGGGCGTGCGGCTGCGCGACTACGGCGTCAATCTCCTGGCGCTGAGCCGGCAGGGGCGCCGCTCCACCGCGCGTCTCAGCCGCCAGCGCTTTCGTGAGGGTGACGTCGTCGTGCTGCAAGGCGACTTGGAGCAAATGCCGGTCACGCTGCGCGAGCTTGGCGCGCTGCCGCTCGCGGAGCGCAAGATCAATCTGGGCCAGCCGGCCAAGGTTGCGGTGCCGCTGGGCGTGATGGCGGGCGCCGTCGCGCTGACGACGGCGGGCGTGCTGCCGGTTGCGATTGCATTTCTCCTCGCCGTGGTCGTGCTCGCCATATTGCGCGTGATGCGCCTCACGGACATGTACGAGGCAATCGATGGTTCGATCATCGTGCTGATGGCGGCCCTTATCCCCGTCGCCGGTGCGCTGCAGTCGACGGGGCTGACCCAGGTGATCGCAAGCTCCGTCGCCGCAGCCGGCGTCGCGCTGCCGCCCGTTGGCATGCTCTGCCTCGTGCTCGTTGCGACCATGTTGGTGACCACGGTGCTCAACAACGCCGCGACCGTTCTGCTGATGGGTCCCATTGCCGCCGACCTTGCCGTCAAGCTCGGCTTGAACGTCGATCCCTTCCTGATGGCGGTGGCGATCGGCGCGTCGTGCGCATTTCTCACGCCCTTCGGCCACCAGTCGAACACGCTGGTGCTGGGCCCGGGCGGGTATCGCTTCGGCGACTACGCGCGGCTCGGCGTGCCGTTGTCGATCATCGTCGCAGCCGTCGCAGTGCCGCTCATCATGCTGGTCTGGCCGCTGAACCCCGGATGACGCTCACCCGAGCCAGGCGCTCTTCACACCCGTAAAGAAGGCGTTTGAGCCTGCACGCAGATTGCCGATCGCGTAGCCGCCCTCCTGCACGATGAGCGTTTGCAGCCCCACGCGCCCGATGCGCCGGCCGATACGCTGCATGCCTTGCGCCGTCAGGGCGAAGGCGCCGGTCGGGTCGCCGCGCATGATGTCGAAGCCGATTGACAGCACGAGGTAACGGGGCCCGAACGTGCGCACCACGTTGAGCGCGCGCTCCAGCACGCCCAGGTAGCGCTCATCGTCGACGGGGGGCTCCAGCGGAAAGTTCTTGTTGAACCCCAGGCCAAGCCCCTCGCCGCGCTCGTCACTGTAGCCGGAGAAGTTCGGGTAGGCGTGGCTCGGGTGGCCGTGGATCGACACGGTCAGCACGTCGGCGCGCGAATAGAAGATGTCCTGTCCGCCGTTGCCGTGGTGATAGTCGATGTCGAGCAGGGCGACTTTGCCCTGGCGCGACAGGTACTGCGCGGCGATGGCGGAATTGTTGAAATAGCAAAAGCCGCCGTAGATGCGGCGCTCGGCATGATGGCCCGGCGGCCGGCACAGCGCGTAAGCAAAGCGCTCGCCCTTGACGAGGAGGCTCGCCGCGGTGAGTGCCACGTTGGCTGAAATCGCGCGCGGCAATGAAGCTCGTCTGCGTCAGTGGCGTGAACGTATCGGCGCAGAAATAGCCGGCGCGGTCCTCGAGCGCGCGCGGCACGCGGTCGGGGCGCCGGATCGGAAACACTTCCGGGTATATGAGCGCCTTGGCGTCGAGGCGCTGGCTCATGGCCTTGAGGTAGTTGACGAGAGCCGGCGTGTGCACCGCGGTCAGATTCTCCTCGCCGAAATGCCGCGTGGGGACGCGCTCGATGGGGAGCCCCTCGAGCCCCTTTAGGATGGCGGTCACGCGCACGGGCCGTTCCACGTAACCCTTTTCGCGCAGGTGATGGATGGTGTGGCGCTCGGAGACGACCATACTGATTGGCCGCAGGTACTTGCCTTTGGTCGGAGACGCCCGCTCAGGCTGCGGGCTCAGTGCTTCGAGCTTCACCGGATCGCCGAACGAGCGGACGATGCGGGTGACGAACGGGTCGTCGGCCTCGAAGGCGTACTGCTCGATCAGGATGCGCCGTACGACGCGGCGCGCGTCGCGCTGCGGCAGGTTGGGGCGGCGCCCCAGGGGATCGTAGAGCAGCGTCGTCAGGAAGCCCTCGTTGCGGGGGTTTGCCTCTACGTCCCACTGCGTCCCGGCAACCTTGCGCACGTCGTAGCGGGCATAAAAGCGCATGCGCTTGCGGTTCGTCGCAAGACGCGCGGGCTCCTTGAGCTTGGCGGGATCGGTGGGCGGCACGTCGAGCAAGAGGCCGCGTGCGCCGCGTGCGGCAAGCAGCTCGCGCAGCGCCTCGTAGAGCGCGACTCCGATGCCGCGCGCGGGCTTTCGCGGGTCGCTCGCGATGTATTGCAGGTAGCCGTAGTTGAGGTCGGAGAAGTAGTAGACGAAGGCGAGCCCGGTTATGCGGTCGCGCGCGTCGGTGGAGAGAAGCAAGATCGGGTCGAAGCCGATGGTCTGCCGGTTGAGCAGCATGTGGGCGATGCGGTCGATGGCATCGGCCTCGTAGGGGAATGCCGCCCGGAACAGGTCGGTCGCCTCCGCGAACCGGCGCCGGTCGACGTCGGACGTCAGCTCGAACAAACGACGGAAACGGATCATGCCGGGAGCCTAGCACTTGCGCCTGTCGAACGGGTTTGCGGCACAACGCAGCTCGGCGCTGACTGCATACCCCGCGCGGCAGGATTGCGCTCATGGTGGTTGATCGGGACGGGGACGAGGCTCACAGTTGCATCAGCTCTGGGTCTGAAAATTGGCCTGGGGAGTCCGCTGGTTAGCGCTGATTTAGCGATGAGAAGCAGCGAGGACAAAACCATGTGTGATTATTCGTTGGAAGCCTATCGCAGCCGCCCCGCGCGGCAAGGCGAGCACTACACGACGCACCGGTTTGCGAGCGGCACGATTGGGTTCATCACCCCCGGTGACACGGTGACGGCCATCTGCATGGCCTACGATACCAAGCTGACGCTCGACGACATTCCGCAGACGGTGCGGGCGGCCGTGGGCGTACAGGCGAGTGAGCCTGTCACGTTCGCACGGCTCGAGACCAGCCTGTTCCAGGACGGCGTGCGTTTTGCGAACGGCGCAGAGGTCAGCCTGCAGCGGCTGGGCGCGGGCGTGAAGGCCTGCGTCGTCGATGCCCTGCTGACACCGCACCTTCACCACGAGACCGTATAACGCGCAAGGAGCCGCCTCGCAAAGAGGCGAAATGGCAGGCGCCGCCGACCCCGGTCGGCGGCGCTTTTCATGTCCGCGGGCCGTGAAGGTGACGGTGCCGGGGCGCTACAAGTAACCAAGCTTTGCCGCCGATCTCAGCCGGACTATTCCTCGCATCGAGGTCAGGGTAAGAATATTGGGCGCCTTGTTGTTTGCGGTGGTGTGTGGGAGCAGCCTCCATGACGATTGTTTTCGGCAGGATCTTAACTGGCAGCTTGGCGCTCGCGGGCGTCTGTCTCATGCCGAGCATCGCCGCGGCCGACGATCCGATCGTGGGGAGTTGGGTCGGCAATCTCATTCAAGAGGGCCAGGACCCGTTCGAGACGCGCCTCACGTTCGTCTCTCCTCGAGGCGGCGTCACCCGTTATCCCGGGCAATCCTGCGGCGGCGTGCTGGTGGGCGACCGCAAGGCAAGCGGATACGAGTACGAGGAGACGATCACTTGGGGCGGCGTCGACGAAAAGGACGGCGGTTGCATCGGTGGCGCTGTCCACGTCAAAGTCGATGGCGATAAGCTGCAATTCGAGTGGACGACCAACTACAACGGCCAGGATTACGCGGCGGCCGGCGAATTGCATCGTGAAGGCGGCAAGAAGCGCTGACGCTTGGCCGAACGCGCCGGCGGCAGGCCTCTCAATCTCGAACTCGATCCTTATTGGGGCGGCTGCGGCTCGGCATATTTCGCCTTGAGGCAAGGGTCCAGCATCTGTTGCGCCCCGCCGAGCGAGAATGTCTGGTCGAGCTCGACCTTCGGATCCTCGAACGTCACGGCGCTGCCGACGCTGAGCTTTCCCACCATCTCCTTGAGCCAGCCGCGCGTATCGGCGTTCTCGACGTGCGATACACCTGCCGTAAGGTCGGTGCCCGACGTTCTCAGCTCCAGGCTGAGCGGCTCCGAAAACGAGTCTATCGTCGTGGTCACGCTGCGTGTCCCCGTCCAGCGATCGCGCTTGCCGGCAACCGCCCCGAGCAGGATGACCCCGCTCCCCGGATTAGGACCTGATACGTCGCACCTGACCACCAGCTGCGCGCCGCTTTCATTCAGCACCGTGGCGGTCCAGATGCCTTTGTCGGTCTCGCCGCCGCGCCAGACGCCGGGCGCCGAGGCTTGCTTGCAATCCTCCTGCGCACGTGTGGTGGCGCGGGTGATCAAGGTGCGCCGCCGCTTGAGGCTGTCGACAGATAGCGCCTCCTCCATCTTGGACGTGCACATCTTCTCGAGCTCGCACGGCTGGTTGACGGCGCAACGCTGGTAGTCCTCGAAGGCGTTCGCCTCCTTCTGCTCCTCGCAATTGGGACCCGCCGCCGCGAGCCGCAGATCGATGTCGGGCTTGCGCGCGTCTGCAAGATCCGGCGCGACGCGGTTGGCGTAGCGGACTTGGCACAATGCTTGATCGCACGGTCGCGCCTTGATGCAGGCGGCGAAGCGGTCGAACACCACCGCTTCCGCGTCCTTGGTCGTCGCTATGACGCCGCTTGGATTTGCGGCCGCGGCAGCATTGGGATCGCAGGGCTTGTCCACGCCCGTCCAAGGCAGGAGGTAATCTTGCAGCATGGCCTCGACCTCGCTGATGTCCACGGCGAAGAAGATGCCTTGCGCGTAGTCGGACTCTTTGGGCAGCGTGCGCAGCGTGTTGACGCCGATGACGCGGCCGCATTCGTCGAACAGCGGCCCTCCGCTGTTGCCCGGATTGATCGCGGCCGAGTGCTGGATAAGCTTGGCGCCTCCCAAGGCACCAGCGTTCGTGAGGACGCGCGAGATGGACCCGATCGTGAAGGACGGCTCGAACATGATGCTCGGCAGCACGCCGCCGGCAACCGCATCGGCCGCGGCCGGGTATCCGATCGCGGTGACCCTCGCCGGAGGCTTGATATCGTAGGCCGCGAGCGTCACGGGCTCGCCGAAAATATCGGTGGCGGTCTCGAGGATCGCCAGATCCTTGACGGGATCGGTCGTGACCAGGCGGGCCGGCACGGCCGCCGGCTTGCCGCCCGCGAGAAACGTCACGTAGATCGACTTGGCGCCGGCGATCACGTGGTTGTTGGTGACGATCGTGCGCTGGTCGTTGACGATGAAGCCGGTGCCTTGCTTCGTACCCTGGTCGGTCTCGACCTCGATGCGAACGACGCTCTCGCGAATTTCGTCGAGACCGGCCAGTTGCCCGGCAAGAGCCGGTACGCAGAGAAGGCCGAGGCAGGCAAGGGCTCGCGCCCCAGCCAGCCATATGAGGCAAACGCGTCCCGCAACCTGTCGCATTCGACCATCCCTGATGTACCGCCCGGCAGAGATTGCCGCAAATGCCGACAGGCAACAAGATGGCGTGAAACGCGTCGGAGCCCCAAACTAAGGTCGTGGCTAACGAGCCGTGGTCGACCAGCAACGGCCGGAGGCGCGCGAAGGCTCGGTCGCCGCTTCACGGCTGGCGCTGCACCTTGAGCCCGAGGTCAACGGCGGTCCGGCAGGCGCCGAAGGGAATGCCCGACGGCGGTTTCGCAATCAGACCTGCTCGTCTCCCGCGTGCACCCGCGCGATCCAATCCTCCGTTGGGATGACACCACCGGCGCGCTCCACCTGCGCGCGCTCGTTGTCGCGCAAGACATCTTGGACAGCGTCGACGCGCTTCCATTCGCAGACCGGCGTATCGACATCGTCCTGCGGTACGTAGCGCGACGTCTTCAGGCGCTGGTAACGGTGGATGTAGCGCGGGCAGTTCATCCAAAGCTCTGACACTTTCACGCGCACGACGAGCTCGGCCTCTTTGTAGCGGGCCAGCAGCTCCGGCGTGTCGGAAAGCTCGGCGGTGCCTTGGGCCCGCAGGCGGAATGGCCGCTCGAAATCCATGAACAGGAAGCCGACCTTGGAATTGACGCTGATGTTTCCAATCGAAAGATACATGCCGTTACCGTCATAGTTGGGAAACAGCAGCGTATTCGCGTCGAGAACCTTTACGATGCCGGGATTGCCCCCTTTGTAGGAGACGGTCGGCTGGCCCTGCTGGTTCACGGTCGAGAGGAAGAAAAAGTCGCGGCTCTCGATGAATGCGCGCTCGTCATCACCGATCTCGGTTTTGAGGCCGATCTGCTCGATGCGGTCCGCCATCGGCTGCGACTGGAACCGATCTTGGAGCGCCCGATGCTCGTCGCCATAGAGCCTGCTCATGTCAAATTGCTCCCCTTAGCTGCGCCTTTGCGGCATGGCAGCGTTCACTCCCGTCCTTGGAGGCTACGCGCGACCATTGACGTCGATCAACTCAAAATGTGGGCCGCGATTTGCCATGGTGGAGCCCCGACCTAGGGCCGGCCCGATCGCCGGTGCATGGGGCGAACCGTCGTCTTCCGCTCGCCCCAATCCAGGCGTTATTGTGCCGCCGTCAGGACCGGAGATAGAATGCGGGTCTTCAGACGTCGCAACGTTCTAGGCTACGCCGCGCTGCTCGCGCTTGCGATGCAGGGGATGCTGGCGTTCGCGCATACCCACACGCATGCCTATGGATTTGCCGGCGCAACCGGTCTTATGGCGCGGGCTGTCACTAGCGGCATGTGCCGCGCTGGGGTTGAGCGCCCGTGTCCTCCGCAAGCCCCCCACAACGACAATTCGAGCTGCCCGATCTGCTGGTCGGTGAGCCTGGCGAGCGCGGTGGTCCTGCAGCCGCCCCCGATCGTCCCCTTGCCGCGCCCGCTCACCGAGGCGCCGGCGCCGGTTCGCTTCGTGGCGTTCTCCTGCCCCGGCGCGACGGTCCATTTCCAGGCGCGCGGCCCCCCCCTTCGCGCGTCCGCCTAGAAGCACCTATCGGCGCGGCAGACGCCGCTGCCCGGCGCTTCACCCTCGCGCGTGGCGACACGCATCCAAATCATGATTCCGTTCGCGCACGTGCGGCAGCCTGTTGGCGCCGGCTTGCGCCACATCCGTCAGGAGATCGATATGCGCTCTATTCTTATCGCAGGCCTCATCTCAGCCGGGGCCGCGTTTGCGGTCGCTTCATCCGCACCTGCGCGCGCCGAAGAGGAGCACCGCGAGCTCGGGCCCCACGTGCACGGGCACGGAACGCTCAATATCGCGGTCGAGGACAAACGCGTCTCGATGGAGCTGGAGGTCCCCGGCATGGACATCGTCGGCTTCGAGCACGACGCCACGACCGACGCCCAGAAAAGCGCGATGGAAAAGGCAAAGGCGGAGCTCGCAAAGCCGCTCGATGTCTTCAAGCTTCCCGCGGCGGCCGGCTGCACGGTCGCCGACGCCAATATCGCACTCGAGGCCGAGCATCATCATGAGGGCGAAGAGGCGGACCACGACGACCACGCGGACGAGGATCACGATCACGACGAGCATGCGGGCCACAAGGCGTTCCACGTGACCTACGCTCTCGATTGCACCGAGCCCAGCAATCTCACGTCGATCACCTTCGACTACTTCAAGATGTTTGCCGGCGCGCACGACCTGACCGTCAACGTCGTGACCGCGAAGGCGCAAAGCAAATACGAGGTCAGCCGCGACAAGCCCGACCTCGACCTCGCCGGGACGATGTGATGCAGCGGCTCGCATCCCAATCGGCGGCGTCCGACATCGTCACGATGTCGGGCGTCCGCTTCCGCTGGCGGGGCGCGCGCGCGTTCTCGCTGGCGATCGACGATTTCGCGCTTGCCGCGAACGAGCGCGTGCTTCTTGTCGGCCCCTCCGGGGCCGGCAAGTCGACGTTCCTTAGCCTGCTGTGCGGCATCGTCACGCCGGCGGCCGGCCGCATCGAGGTGCTGGGCTCCGACATGAGCAAGCTGTCGAGCTCGGGCCGCGATCGCTTCCGCGCCGAGCACTTCGGCATCATCTTCCAGATGTTCAATCTGCTGCCCTACGGTTCCATCCTCGACAACGTGCTGCTGCCCTTGAGCTTCGCCAAGGAGCGGCGCACGCGTGCCGGTCGCGAGCGATCGCGTCGAAGCCGAGGCCAGGCGCCTGTTGTCGAGCCTCGGCCTCGATACTGCCGAGCTCGAAGGCCTGTCGGCCGCCAACTTGAGCGTCGGCCAGCAGCAGCGTGTGGCGGCGGCGCGCGCGCTCATCGGGCGCCCGGAGGTGATCGTCGCCGACGAGCCGACCTCGGCACTCGACCGCGGCCGGCAAAAGGCCTTTCTCGACCTGCTGTTTGCCGATATCGCGGCCGCCGGCGCGAGCCTGATCATGGTCAGCCACGAGGAGGATCTGGGCAGCCGTTTCGACCGCGTGCTGCGGCTCGACGACATCGCCGTCGGCGAACGGAGGGCTGCGGCATGATCGTTCCCCGCCTCGCGCTGCAGTCTCTGCGCAACCGCGCGCTAACGGCCTCGCTCACGGTGCTGGCGATCGCGTTTTCCGTAATGTTGCTGTTGGGCGTCGAGAAAGTTCGCACCGGCGCTCGCCAGAGCTTCGCCGACACGATCTCCGGCACGGACCTGATCGTCGGCGCGCGTACCGGCGCCATCCAGTTGTTGCTCTATTCGGTGTTCCGCATCGGCAATGCCACGAACAATATTACCTGGAAGAGCTACGAGGACATCGCCAGGCAGCCCGACGTCGCCTGGATCGTGCCCCTGTCGCTGGGTGACAGCCACCACGGGTTCCGCGTGCTGGGCACGACGCTCGACTACTTCAAGCGCTACAAGTACCGGCACGGCCAGGAGCTGGCCTTTGCCGAGGGCGAGCCCTTCCACGACCTGTTCGACGCGGTGATCGGCGCCGACGTCGCGCAGGCGCTCGGCTATAAGGTCGGCGATCCGATCGTCGTCGCGCACGGGGTCGGATCTGTTTCCTTCGTCGAGCACGCGGACAAGCCGTTCCGCGTCGCCGGCATCCTCGCCAAAACCGGAACGCCCGTCGACCGCACGGTGCACGTGAGCCTGGAGGCGATCGAGGCGATCCACGTCGATTGGCAGAACGGCATCCCCATGCCGGGCCAGACCGTGTCGGCGGACGAGGTGCGCAAGATGCATCTCGAGCCCAAGGCCATTACCGCGGCCCTCGTCGGCCTCAAGTCGAAGCTCGCCACGTTCAGGCTGCAGCGCATGATCAACGAATATGCGCAGGAGCCGCTCTCCGCCATCATTCCCGGCGCCGCGCTGCAGGAGCTGTGGGGGCTCGTGGGCACCGCCGAGACCGCGCTGTCGGTCGTCTCCGCCATGGTGGTGGCTACGGCGCTGCTCGGCATGGTGACGATGGTGCTCACCACGCTGAACGAGCGCCGGCGCGAGATGGCGATCCTGCGCTCGGTCGGGGCGCGGCCCGCAACGATCCTCGGACTGCTCGCTACGGAAGCCGGACTGCTGACGCTCGCGGGCGTGCTGCTCGGAGCGATTTTGCTCTACGCCGCCTTGGGCCTGCTGCAGCCCTTTGTCGACCGCACGTACGGACTGCACCTGGACATCGACCCGCCGACGCGGCGGGAGTTGTTGACGCTCGCAACGATTGTCGCAGCCGGGTTTCTGGCGGGACTGCTGCCGGCAATGCGCGCCTACCGTTTGTCCTTGGCGGACGGCATGACCGTACGCACCTGATAGGGAAGAAAGTTATGACCAACGCTGCCGCTCGCCTGACCATCGCAATGATCGCGTCGCTGTCGTGCCTTGGCGGCGCGCGTGCGACCGATGCCCCGCTCCAGCTCAAATGGGCGGCCCTCATGCCGCCGGCGGAGGCGGTTACAGCTTCGCAGCTCACCCCCAAGACGTTCTTTGGCGGCGCGACGCCGCCAAGCGACGATGGCGGCCCGCCGCCTCCCCCGCTGCCCGAGGGCAACTGGATGTCCATGAAGCGGCGCCAGCCGGGCGGCGATAAGCCGCCTCGTGTCGTCGCCGATCTCAACGGCAAGCGCGTGAAAATCGGCGGCTACGTCGTACCGCTCGATTTCGAATCGACGACGGTCAAGGAGTTCCTGCTCGTACCGTTTGTTGGCGCGTGCATCCATGTGCCGCCGCCGCCGTCCAACCAGATCGTCTACGTCAAGTCCGACAAGGGCTTCGAGCTCGGCACCACCTTCGATCCCGTGACGGTGACGGGCACGATCAAGACCGAGACGGCGTTCACCGGCCTCGCCGATGCCGGCTACTCCATCGACGCCGAGGAGGTGGAGCCGGGCGCGAAATAGCGCGCGAGGATCGATCCGCGGGCGTTGCGCGTTCGCCGCTAAGGTGCGAGGAAGCGGGCTCGTCCGTACAACGTTTGGTCTTGCGCGATCCTCATGTTGACCGCCGTCGCCGTCCTCACCTGCCTCGTCGTGCTGTTCCTGCTGGTGCGGCCGCGCGTCGTATCGTCGGACTATTGGCGCGCGACAGCCACGCCGCTCGCCTCCATCATCGGCTCGGGCTTCCTCGTCTCCGTGCCGATCCTGCGCGAGGTCGTCGGCCAGTGGGCCGTGTTGCCGATGATCGGCCTGCTCGTCATCGCCTATCTCATTGGCGCAGCGATCCGCGATAACATCGCCCATGTCGAGCCGCTGATGCAAAACGGCGACGCCGGCGCGCCGGTGACGGCCATCGAGCGCCTGTCGCATCTCGCGCTGTCGTTCGCCTACTTCGTCTCGGTCGCCTACTACCTGGTGCTGTTTGCAACCTTCCTGCTCAAGTCCCTGGGCATGGAGGACGCGCAGCTCGCCAAGATGATCGTCACGGCGGTTCTTCTCACGATCGCCGTGATCGGGGCCTGGCGCGGATTTCGCGCGATCGAGGGCGTCGAGATCTACGCGGTCTCGGCCAAGCTCGCTGTGATCGCGGCGCTGCTGGTCGCGCTCGCAATCTTCGACGCGCTCGATCTTCTCGGCGGCGGGCGCGCCACAAGAGAAATCGCCGGGCATTTCGACGTCGCGGATCTGCCGGTGCTGATGGGTCTGTTGATCCTGGTGCAGGGCTTTGAGACCTCGCGCTTTCTCGGGGCCGCCTATTCCGCGGAGCTGCGCATCCGCACGATGAAAACGGCGCAGCTGCTCTCGGCGGCCATCTACATCGCGTTCTTTCTTCTGATGATCCCGCTGATGGGCGCCGACAGCCGCGAGAGCGGCGTTGCCGCTATCGTGGACATGGTGCGCCCGGTGTCCCTCGTGCTGCCGCTGCTGATCACCATCGGTGCGCTCGCCAGCCAGTCGAGTGCGGCCATCGCCGACGCGATCGGTGCGGGGGGCCTGCTCCACGACATGACCAAGGGCCGCATTCCCGTCCGCTACACCTATCCGTGGATCGCCGGCGTCGCGGCGATCGTCACCTGGGAAACCGACGTCTTCGGTCTGATCACGCTCGCCTCGCGCTGTTTTGCGCTCTACTACGCGCTGCAGTGTCTCATAGCGATGCTCAGCGCCCACGAGCGCGGCCGGGTTTGGCACGCGGCGGGATATGGGTCGCTGATGCTGCTCTGCGCGGCGATCGTCGTTCTGGGAACACCCGCCGAAGGCGGTTGAGGCGCCCTTGCAACGGTGGCGCGAGGGATGGGCGCCTCGGCGGTAAAAGGCAATCTTTCCAATAGCTTATACATGCGCGGCCGAGGTGCAATGAGTGCTGCGTCACCGCTGTTAGAAATCGCATGCTAGAATACCGCCAAGCCCTCGCGGCATCTGCGCAACAAAGGACACAGTGGTGATGGACCGGATTTTTGGCGACCTCGGATTCAAAATTCATTTCGCATGCTACGTGGCGGTAAACCTGCTGCTCATCGCCATCAATCTTCTGACGACCCCCAACATCATCTGGTTCTACTGGCCGCTTCTGGGTTGGGGCATCGGCATTATCGCGCACGGCACAGCCGTCTACTATAAGACCGGGCGCCGGCCGCCTTCGCGCATCACCCCGCGGCAAGCCAGCCGCACCTGAGGCAACCTCAGCGCTGCCGGCCCATGTGGCGGATGCGCTCGGTCAGCTGGTTCATGATCTGCAGCGCGAACTCGGGCTCCTCGCGGACGAGGGTGTGAAACGTCTGCTTGTCGATGACGGCGACCTCGGTCGCCTCGCTGGCCAGTGCCGCGGCGGCGCGCGGCCCATCGTCGATCAAGGCCATCTCGCCGAAGATGCCCCCTGGCCCGATGCTCTCCAGCACCGTGCCGAAGGTGATGGCGTCGACCTTGCCCGTGCGCACGACGTACATGCAGTCGCCGGAATCGGATTCGAGAAAAATGCGCTCGCCGGGATCAAAGCGCCGGAACGGGACGCCACGGCGTGTCAGCATGTCGAAATCGAAAGGGGCCTGCGTCATGTTTTTGCGAAATAATCGTCGATGAACTGCTCATAGATGCGCGTCAGCGTCTCGAGATCGGCGATCGGCACGCGCTCGTCCACCTGATGGATCGTCGCGTTGACGAGCCCGAACTCCACGACGGGGCAATGGTCCTTGATGAAGCGCGCATCCGACGTACCCCCCGTCGTCGTGAGCCTGGGCGCGTGCCCTGTGACCTGGCGCACCGCCTGCGCCATGGCGTCGACGAGCGGGCCAGGCTGTGTGAGAAACACATCGCCCGTGCCCTGGAAGGCGAGGGAGAATTCAGCGCCCACCTCCTTGGCCGCCGCCTTGCAGCAGGCCCCGATCCGCTCCTCGATCTTGGCGCGCGTATGCGCGTCGTTGTAGCGGATGTTGAACAGCGCGCGCGCCTGCCCGGGAATGACATTCGTCGCCGTGTTCGGCACCGAGACGACCGTCACCGCGATGTGCGACGGCTCGAAGTGCTCCGTGCCCGCGTCGAGCTTCAGGGCGGCCAGCCGGTCGATCATGCGCGCGAGCTTGGGCAGCGGGTTGTCGGCGATGTGCGGGTAGGCGGCGTGGCCCTGCTTGCCTTTCACGACGAGCTCGCCGTTGAGGCACCCGCGCCGTCCTATCTTGATCTCGTCGCCGACGTTGGCCTGGCTCGAAGGCTCGCCGACGACGCAGGCATTAAGCGTCTCGCCCCGCGCCCGCAGCCAGTCGAGCACCTTGATGGTGCCGTTGACCGCGGGGCCTTCCTCATCGCCCGTGACGAGGAACGAGATCGAGCCTTGCGGCTTGCCGCCGTGGCGGCTGAGATGATTGAGCGCGGCGGTAGCGAAGCAGGCGATTGCTCCCTTCATGTCGACCGCGCCGCGCCCGTAGAGCGTGCCGTTGCGGATTTCGCCCGAGAACGGCGGCACGGTCCAGGCGGCCTCGTCGCCCGCGGGTACGACGTCGGTGTGCCCGGCAAAGCAGAGGTTTGGCCCCTTGCTGCCGATGCGCGCATAAAGGTTCTCGATGTCGGGGGTGTCGGGAGCGGAGAACGTGATGCGGTGGCAGTCAAACCCCGCAGCCTCCAGCACGTTCTGCACCAGCGTCAGCGCGCCGCCTTCATGCGGCGTCACGCTTTCGCAGCGGATCAGCGCCTGGGCCAGCGCAGCGGGGGAGGCGTTCGTCATGCCGGCTGCAGGCCTCCTGTCAGGGGTCATCGTTCTACCGGGTGGGGCAATTGAGACAACTCGCCGGCGGACACGGCGGTAGCGCCGCGCGCGTCCTCGATATCCGTCTCGACGAGGGTGATTTTCTGCCAGATCTTCTGGCTCAGATTGGTGCTCAAATCTTCGATGTCGCCGACAGCATCTATGACGGCCGGATCGTGAATTTTCTCCGCATAGACCGCCGCCGCCTTGCTGGAGAGCGACAGCATCTCGGAGCAATAGCCCAGGTAGCGCACGAGCTCGTAGCGCGTCATGCTCCGCTCTGGCGAGGCGCTCGTGCGTGGGCCGCCGAACGCGCTCGGGTCCTTGGTGAGCTGGTGCATGTCGATCACGTGGGCGATCGAGCGGAACTCGTGCAGCGCCGTCAGCGCCAGCCGCCGTTTCAGGCGCGTCTCGAGCGTGGTCAGGAACAGCGCGGCGCCGCCGGCGATGATGACGAGATTGACGGTCGCCTCGAGGCCTTGCAGCACGCCCGCGAGCTCGTCGGACGAGCGCAGGTGGATCGCCCAGGTGAGGAGCATGTACACGCCCAAGGCGCTCGCGACGGCGACGGCGCCCAGCAGCGCGCGCAGCCAGAGCACGGGGCGCGCGATCGCCTCGGCGCGCGCCGATGTGAGCCTCGCTATTTGAACGAGCTCCTCGCAGACCCAGTATAGCCCTGAGTTGGGGAAGCGCTGGTTGATGCGCTGGCCCAGCACGGTGAGCGTCTCGATGATCTTGTCGCTGGAGAGATTGCGGTAAGTCTTGGTGACGTGCTTCATGGGCCGGCTCAGTCTCTCAACAGCTCGTTTGATCGCTCGCCGCCGCGGCAGTTCGAGCGCGGCGGGGGATTTTGCCAGACTTGAGCGTCCGGCGCACGGGTCGCCCGAACTTATACCGGGCCAGGAAACAATGCTCGCGATCACCCTGCACCTCTCTCCGTTTGCGGGGTGAGGTCGCGAGCGGGTCTGGGGCACCAATTGACAACGGTGTCCGAGGTGAAAGGCACACTGTGTCGCGAGCACACGAGGATGGCAGTGATGTTCGCGGCATTGGCGAGTTGATGTGACCGCGACGCTGCAGCTCTGTCCGTTTGCCCAGGAAGAAAGCCAGTATCCTCGCACGAATTGCAGCGCGAGGTTTACAGCATTGTGATCTTCCGGACAACAATCCGACCAGATGAAAACTCATGAAACACCCCGAATAACAGCGTGTGACTGCACCTACGCGCAAAGGTTGCTAACGGATCCTCGGGGGACTGCAAACTATGCCTGCGAAGTCTAGTAGAAGAATCCGCGAATTATTTGTGTGAAGTGGATGTCGCGAGTACGCACGACGAGCGTGCCGTTCCGCTCCAGGTTCTCGCGAGCCGAGTTCGACCCGCCCCCATCCTTACCGTCGTCGTGCCAACCTTCAACGAGGCGGACAATGTTCCAATCATTGCTGAGCGTGTCGGCTCGGCTTTGAAGGGGATCGACTGGGAATTGGTCTTCGTCGACGACAATTCGCCAGACCAGACCGCATTGGTTGCGAAAAAGCTAGGCCTCCTTGACCGTCGCATTCGCTGTATTCGGCGCGTGGGACGCCGCGGCCTCGCCGGCGCTTGCATGGAAGGTGCGCTTGCGAGCCAAGCGCGATTTGTAGCTGTGATGGACGGCGACTTGCAGCATGACGAGCGGCTCCTTCCGCAGATGCTGTCCTTGCTAAGGTCGCAACAGGCAGAGTTGGTGATCGCCAGCCGTTACGTAGCTGGCGGCGACGCGGCAGGTTTATCGTCGTCACGACATTCGATCAGTCGGATGGCAACGAGATGGGCCCAGAAGCTGATGGGTGTTGCGGTTGAAGACCCGATGAGCGGGTTCTTCATGCTGCGACGTGAGCATCTCGAAGCCATTGCCCCCAGGCTGTCGAATGAAGGCTTCAAGATCCTCTTCGACATCCTTGTCACCAGCGGGCGCAATCCGCCACAGAGTCGTTGAGCTTCCATACACGTTCCGGCCCCGCATCCATGGCGCGAGCAAGTTTGATGTGCGCGTCGCCATGGAGTTTATCGGGCTTGCGTTTTCCAATCTGACAAAGAAAAAAGTGCCCCCCCGTTTCTTCAGCTTCCTGCTCGTTGGAGGAGTAGGAGTTATCGTCCAGCTTGTTTGCCTTCCGCTGGCGCTGGCAGCGGGTTTGCACTTTGCGATCTCCGACGCAGTGGCGACGCTTGCCGCCATGACGGGCAATTTCTTTCTGAACAACGCCGTGACCTACAGCGATCAGCGTGTGGCGGGTGCGGATGTCGTGCCGGCGTTGTTCCGGTTCTACGCGGTATGCTTTGTCGGGGCTTTGAGCAACGTCGGCACCGCGTCCTGGCTCTTTTCCAAGTACCCCGTTTGGTGGCTGGCCGGTCTCGCTGGCTCAATGATCGCCGCGCTGTGGAATTTCGCCGGTAGCTCCAAGTTCGTATGGAGCAGGGCTTGAGGCCCGCAAAGGAATTGCAAGGGAGCGGCTCGCTAAAGACGCTGGCCCTTGTGACGGCGCTTCTGCTGGCGGCGAGACTGTGGCTCGATGGCCATCTCGAACTCATGTTCGACGAAGCCTATTACGCGCTTTGGGCAAAACATCTGGCGTGGTGCTACTTCGACCATCCACCCATGGTCGCTCTGTGGATTCGGCTGTCGACGCTCCTATTCGGCGATCATGAGTTTGGCGTCAGAGCTCTTGGAACCTTCGCCGCAGCGGCCGGGGGTGGGCTTGTCTATCTAGTGTCATGGCACATGTTCGGGGAACGCGCCGAAGCCGCGTTTGCCGGGCTTCTGTACTGCTCCATGCTGCTGATCGCCGCCGGCGCGATCATCATCACGCCCGATACGCCGTTGCTGTTTTTCTGGTCGATCGCTTGTTACGCCCTGGTGCGCGTCTATCGCGACGGAGATTGGCGTTGGTGGCTTCTCATCGGCGCTGCCATGGGGCTTGCGCTGCAATCCAAATACACGGCCTTCTTGCTTGGTGCCGGCATCGTTTGCGCCGTGTTGGTCGTGCCGCCGATGCGGAAGTGGTCGCGGCATCCTGCCCCCTATGTTGCAGGGCTGCTGGCATTTGCCATCTTCGCTCCGGTCATAGCGTGGAATTATCAGCATGACTGGGCGTCATTCGCCAAGCAATTCGGGAGGTCGCAAATCAGTGGGCTCAATCTGCGCTACGTCGCGGAGCTTGTGGGCAGCCAGCTCGGCCTGATCACGCCGTTCGTGTTCATTCTGGCGGGTGGCGGAGTTTGGATCGCTTTTCGCCGGCCGGCCGACAAGTCGCGCGAAGCCTGTTTGCTTTTGGTATCTCTGATCGGGCCGACGCTGGCCTATTTCCTGCTCCACAGTCTGCATGCGAGGGTGCACGGCAACTGGGTCGCTCCGGCCTATCCACTCCTCGCTGTTTTGGCCGCTCGTGCAGCCTTCCAAAGCAGCCAATTCAATAACCGCTGGCGACCGGCTGTGGAGCTGTCGCGGCGGTATGCGGTGCCCGTCGGTATCGGCTTTGCCGTCATGACTTATCTTCAGGCCGCCGCCGGCGTTTTTCCGGTCAATCCTGCCAAGGATCCAACCGCCCTGATGGTCGGATGGTCCGACTTGGCCCATCAGCTCGAGGACGTCGCCCGGCAACAACAGGCAACCTATGTTCTTACGTCCGGATACGCGCTCACCAGTCTGCTGAGCGTGTATGCGTCGCGAATCCCGGTATTTCAGTTCAACGAGCGCTTGCGCTGGATAGCTTTCGAACAGCCGCCAACATCCCTCTTCGTTGGGAGCGGTGTTTACGTGAGCGAAGCTGGCAAAGATCTGTCGAGCCAGCTGGCGCGTCGGTTCAAAGAGATGCGGCGTGTGGCCAACGTAACGCGGATGCGGGGTACCAAGGTGATCAAGCGGTACGCCGTTTATCGCTTAACCGCGCCGGTTTCTTCCGTGCTCAACCAGGTCGGAGCCAATTCGATCTCCGCTCAGAGTGAGTCTAGCTCCCGCTCCGCGATGAAAGCAGGCGGTAACACGCTGACGGCCCACAACTGATCTCAACGCCCGGCAACCCGTCGGGCTACGCCTTTGGCCTCGCGGCGTTGCCGCCCGAGGGTTTGCGAAAACAAGGGAGCGCGGGCGCCGAAGCACTGCGATCCTGTCGCGACAAACGGGCAGCTCTTCAGCGCCCGCGCCGGTTGCGTGCCGTGCCGAGGGTGCGGTCACATCGTCAGCGGGCCTTCGGTCCGGCTCGGGGCGCTTCGCCCGAGCCTCTCGCGTCCAGGACCTTGAGCTGCTGCGCCTCGTAACAATGAAGCGCCGCTGCGCGACGGGCGTCCGTGCAAGGTGTTGCCACCATTGCACAGCCTCGATCCGCGGCCCCGGAATCTGAAGCTGAGCTAAGCTTCGCGTCAGACACCCGCGACGGTACGGACGCCTGCCTCAACCGGGCACCGCCCCTGCCCCGCTTCGGCCGCTCAGCTGATGCGTCCCATGCGGCAGGGGTGAGAGGAGTATGGGGGCGGCGCCGGGCGCGGGGATAAGTTTTTTGGACCGCTTAGGGCCAAGGAGCAGACTTGCCACGATGACCGTATTGGCACGCAGCAAGAAATAGTCCGAGCTACTCGCCAACCGCCAATCCTCTAAAGTCCGCTCCTTCGTTCTTGGCGCCGCGCGCATTTCTTTCCGATCCGGCGCGTCGGCGCAGCCTACCCAGTAAGATCGGCTACTGGGGCGTTCGACGCGACGGGCTATACGTTTGTTCACCGGATGTGTACACAATCCTTCAGCGCAACTTGCCAATCGGGGCGCCGATGACGTCGTTCTTCAATTATGTCGGCGCCACCGCCGCAGCCGTGCGTCGTCCTAGCCCGGCGCCTGGCGCCCCGCCGTGGATGCAGCGCCCCGATTGGGCGTCGCGCGTCGTCGTCGACCGCACCAGCTTTCGGACGGCGGCCTTCCTGTCGGCCTTCTGCGTGGCGTGGTGCGCCGCCTGCGTCTTCATTTTCATCGTCAACCACGACCGCAGCGCCGCGGGCGGCGGCACGACGTGGGGCGATATCTTTTTCGCCGCCATCTTCCCGCTCTCGGCGGTTGCCGCCATCGCCTACACCATTGCCGCCCTGCGCGCGTGGCACCGCTACGGTAACCCGGTGCTCTACATCGACACTTTGCCGGGATACCTCGGCGACCGGTTCAGGGGCAGGCGTGACGCTGCGGCTGCCGGACCGTGCCGGCCCCGAAGCCATAATCGCCTGCGAGCGCCGGACCTATCGCTGGGTGCCCATGGTGAAGGGCGGCCGCAAAAAGGAGTGGACGACCGAAACATTATGGTCGGCTGCTCAGCCCATCGGCAGCGACCGCATCATGCTCACCGACGTAGGCGCCAGCGTGCCCGTCGATGTGCCGCTGCCGGCCGACCAGCCGGGGACATCGCCGATGCCGAGGAGGTCGGCATCCGCTGGTGCCTCTATCTGCGCACCGCACATGAGCGAAAAAGGACGACCGGTGCGGTTGGCACCATTGAGCCGGAGAGCGAACTGCCACCGTGCTACGCGGCGCAATTCGGCGTCCCGGTGTTTGCCCACGACTAACCCTTGGTGCGCGTTACTGACAGGTGCGCGACTATCGCGGCATTACTTGACTAGGGCCGCAGAGGGCCAAGCTGGCAGCCCACGCGTCTGGGGGTCGAAATTTCACCCCCTCCGCCAGTTGCCGCCCGGGCCATCAGCCCGGTTGCCTACGAGGTGAACGTGCGATTGGCCCAAACTCGATGTCCACGGAACCGGAGGCAGCTCACCAATTCTTCGTCGAAGGCTCTAGCCCTTTGGGCCCTGGAAGGCCAACGCATTTTGAACGACATGATTTCGCGTCGCGCGGCGCGTTTGGATTTTTGCTTATGCACTTGCTGTCGCATTCATGAGCTGCCACGGCATGGGGCCAGAATCAGTCCGCTCCGGCTTGAGGTGCGGACTTGGGCATCCGGCGGTACGATCCACTCTTGCACCGCACCGGAGCTCCCGCTAGACGCGAACCGATGCTTGCGCTCTCCCGGTGGGAAAGATCAGCGTGGAAACCTACGGAAAGCCGCGGAAGCTTTTTCTTCCCACCGCCCGCTAAGCCACTGTAGTCGCTGAAAACGCCGGACTCGGGCCTGGGGCACCAAAATTAAAGGATTTCCGGCGCTTGAGTTCCTCTCCGTTTTCGACGATCAGCAACCCCGCCTCTCCGGTCGGACATCGTCCGCTCTTGCCCCAATAGCCGCCGCGCTTCACCACGGCAGCGAGTTCGGCAAAGGGCCGGAACCGGAAGAGGTCAGCGCTTCCTACGACGGCTGGTGCGGGATGAGCGGACGATCGTGGAACTCGAAGACGACGGTTAGTCCGCGACCTCGGGCTCCCCCTTCGGCGTGACGCTCGAGCGCACGATCAACTCGGTGAGATCAGGCGAGCACAGTTCCAGGAAGCGGTAAGCATAGCCGCGCAAATAGCGCCCCTGGCGGATTGCCAGGCGCGAGGTGTTGCGTGCAAAGAGCCCGCTCGTGTCGAGCAGCCTCAACCCCGTATCGCGCTTGGCGTCGTAGGCCATCGAGGCGATGATGCCGACACCGAGACCCAGCTCCACGTACGCCTTGATGACATCGGCATCGAGCGCCGTCATCACGACGTCGGGCTCGAGTGCCGCCGCCGCGAAGGCCTGATCGATGCGCGGGCGACCCGTGAAGCCCGTATCGTAGGTGATGATGGGCCACTCGGCGATGGCTTCGAGCGTCAGTGGCTTGACGTCTTCAAGCTCATGACCCGCCGGCACGATGACGGCGTGGTCCCATGAATAGTAGGGGAACGCGACGACGTCGGGGTTCTCTTCCAGCGCCTCGGTGGCGACGCCGATGTCGGCGCTGCCGTCGAGCAGCATCGCCACCGTCTCCTTCGGGCTCGCCTGGTGCAGGACCAATCGCACTTTGGGAAATTCCTTCTTGAACTTCACCACGACCGAGGGAAGCGCATAGCGCGCCTGCGTATGCGTGACGGCGATCGTCAGTTCGCCCTGGTCGCTCATCGAAAACTGATCGGCGAGCCGCTTGATGTTCTTGGCGTCGAGCAGCATGCGCTCGACGATGCCGAGCAGCTCCTTGCCGGGCTCGGTCAAGCCCAGGAGCCGCTTGCCGCGGCGCACGAACAGCTCCACGCCCAGCTCGTCCTCGAGATCCTTGATGTGCTTGCTCACGCCCGACTGCGACGTGTAAAGCGCGTTCGCCACCTCGGTCAGATTGAAATTGCGCCTGACGGTCTCGCGAATGATGCGAAGCTGCTGGAAATTCATAGGCGACGTCCTTGCTCGAAGACGCGGAGTTGCGAGCTCACGACGCGCACCGGCTGGCCGGCCGCGAGATTGAGCTCAGCCAACCTCTGCGACGGCAACTCGACTTCGAAGACCTGCGGCCCGCTCGTTATGCCGGCGCGGACGGGCGCGCTGAGCTCCACGCGCGCGACGGCTCCCACATCGAGGATACGGCTGATCGTCGCCGGTACGCCGAAGTTCGCCCCCGGCGGATCGGCGATGATGTCGAGCTCGTGCGGCCGCGCAAACGCGACCGCATCCTTGCCCTGCGCAATGCCGGCTCCGGCGATCGGCAGGATGTCGCGGCCGACACGCAGATGCTCGCCCTCGACTTGGCCCCTGAACTCGTTCACGGCACCGAGGAACGCGTAGACGAACGGCGTCGCCGGCCGGGCATAGACATCGCGCGCCGTTCCGGTCTGCTCGACGCGACCGCCATTCATGAGCACAAGCCGGTCGGCGAGCTCGATCGCCTCGTCCTGGTCATGCGTGACGAAGATCGAGGTGATGTGCAGCTCGTCATGCAGGCGGCGCAGCCAGCGCCGCAGCTCCTTGCGAACCTTGGCGTCGAGCGCGCCGAACGGCTCGTCGAGCAAAAGGACGCGCGGGCCGACGGCGAGCGCGCGTGCGAGCGCAATGCGCTGGCGCTGTCCGCCGGAGAGCTGCCCGGGGTAGCGGTCGGCGAGCCAAGCGAGCTGCACAAGATCGAGGAGCTCCATGACCTTGCGCCGGATCTCGGCTTCCGGCGGCCGTATCCGGCGCGGCTTCACGCGCAGACCGAAGGCCACGTTCTCGAACACCGTCATGTGGCGGAACAGCGCGTAGTGCTGGAACACGAAGCCCACCTGGCGCTCGCGCACATGGCTGCCGGATGCATCCTCGCCGTCGAAGATGACCTGCCCCGAATCTGCGTAGTCGAGCCCGGCGATGATCCGAAGCAGCGTGGTCTTGCCGCAGCCCGATGGCCCAAGCAGCGCGACGAGCTCGCCTTTGGGAAATTCGAGGCTCACGTCGTCGAGCGCGAGGAAGCGCCCGAACGACTTCCCGATGTTGCGCACTTCGATGCTCATGGACCCTCGACCGGCTGAAGCTCGGACCCTGCGCGCCACTCGACGACGGTCTTGATCAGGAGCGTCACCAGGGCCAGCAGGGCGAGCAGCGACGCAACGGCAAAGGCCGCAGCGAAACTGTACTCGTTGTAAAGTATCTCGACTTGAAGCGGCAGGGTATTGGTCTCGCCCCGGATGTGTCCAGAGACGACGGACACCGCGCCAAACTCGCCCATCGCCCGCGCGTTGCAGAGGATGACCCCGTAGAGTAGCCCCCATTTGATATTGGGAAGCGTGACCCGGCGGAAGGTTTGCCAGCCGGAGGCACCCAGCACGAGGGCGGCTTCCTCCTCATCCCGGCCCTGCGCCTGCATCAGCGGGATCAGCTCGCGGGCGACGAAGGGCACGGTGACGAAGATCGTGGCGAGCACGATCCCCGGCACGGCGAATATGATCCTGATCCCGTGGTCCGCGAGCAACGGCCCAAACCAGCCCTGCGCACCGAAGACGAGAACATAGACAAGACCGGCGATCACCGGGGAGACCGAGAAGGGAAGATCGATCAGCGTGATCAGCAGATGCTTGCCGCGAAAGTCGTGCTTCGACACGAGCCAGGCGGCGGTGATGCCGAAGACGAGATTGAGCGGCACCGCGATGGCGGCAGCAAGCAGCGTGAGCCACATGGCGGAAAGAGCGTCGGGCGCGGTGATCGCCGCCAGATAGGCCGTCCATCCCTTGCGCAGCGCTTCGGCGAAGACCGCAAGCAGCGGCAGGAGAAGGAATGTGACGAAGAAGGCCAGGGCGATCGCGATCACCAGCCATTTGGCGAGAGCGGGCTCGCGCGCGGCGTGGCTCGCCTCGAAGCGCGCCGCGCGGCCTTGGACGCCAAAAGACGCGAGCCCCGCGGTCATCGGCCGGGCCTCGCGCTGGACCGCGCCGTCCAGGCCTGCAGCGCGTTGATGGCGAGCAGCAGCACGAACGACATGACGAGCATCACAGCCGCGACGGCCGTCGCGCCGGCGTAGTCGTACTGCTCAAGCTTGGTGATGATGATGAGCGGCGTGATCTCGGAGACCATAGGTATGTTGCCGGCGATGAAGATCACCGAGCCGTATTCCCCAACGGCACGGGCGAATGCGAGCGCGAAGCCGGTGAGCAGGGCTGGCGCCAGCGCCGGCAGTACCACGCGGCGAATGGTCTGCCAGCGCGTGGCGCCGAGGCTGGCGGCTGCCTCCTCGAACTCGATGTCGAGGTCCTCGAGGACCGGCTGCACCGTGCGCACGACGAACGGCACGCCGATGAAGACCAGCGCCACGAGCACGCCGAGCGGCGTATAGGCGACGGTGAGCCCCAGCGGTTCCAGATACTGGCCTAGCCAGCCGTTGGGCGCGTAGATCGCCGTAAGAGCGATGCCGGCGACGGCCGTCGGCAATGCGAACGGCAAATCGATCAGGGCGTCGATCAGGCGTTTTCCGGGGAAACGGTAGCGCACCAGCGCCCAGGCGAGCAGCAGTCCGAACACGACGTTGATAGTGGCTGCCAGGAGCGAAGCTCCGAAGCTGAGCCGGTAGGAGGCGAGCACGCGCGGCGTCGTCACCGTGTGCCAGAATGCGTCTGGAGCAAGGCCCGCGCTCTTCACGAACACCGCCGCCAGCGGCACGAGCACGATCAGCGAGAGGTAGCTGAGCGTGAAGCCGAGCGACAGGCCGAAGCCTGGCAGGACGCTGCGCTTTCGCGATCTCTTCATGCTCAATTCCCCCCTGTACGCAAACGTCAGGCGAGCACGACCGAGGTCACGAAGATGAGGGCCAGGATAACACCGGCCCAGGACAGCAATAGATCGGTCTGCATGGCAGGGGCTCCCTTATGGTTAGCGGCGGGACCCTACCGGCAGCCGTCGAGCCGGTGAACGATGACCTTCTGCTTTGCTTATTCCCAAAGCTGATAAGCGGAAAAAACGTCATGGCTCGAGCCGGTTGGGCGCGAAGAGAGCCATCCGGGATGGCTCTCTTGCGTCTTGCCGGGCGTAGGCGCCGGATCAGAAATTGATCTTTGCTCCGGTGATGACCATGTCGAAGGCATCGAGCTCTTTGACGGCCATGTTGGCGTCGGTGTAGTCGCCATCCGTATGCCGGTAAATGGCATAGACGACCATGTCGGCTGCTTCGATCCCCTGAATGATACCGCCGGCCCAGAAGGTGACATCGCCGCCAAGCGTTGTCCCGACGTTTGCCCCCGGCTCGTCATGGCGGTACTCGCCGAAGATCGTGGTCTTGCCGAGCGAGAGCCATTTCTTCTCGATGCCCGGCTGGATAAGCCACACGGTGCTGTCCTTGTCGTAGACGGACGGCAGGTGATCGATCGATTGCCAGCCGTAGCCGCCGTACACGTAGAGGCCCGTTGGTTTGTGCAGAACCGTGCCGGCGGCTCCCGCCCACTCGCATTTGAAGTCGGCTGCGCCGCCGCCGCACTTGGAGGCAAGCGGATCCGTGCTCGCTCCGTAGCCGGCTCTCGCCAGCACGCTGAAATCGCCGATATCATTTTTGTAGGTGAGCGCGGCATCCCACAAATCATCTTCGCCCCAGGCGGCAGTGACCGAAAAACCGGCAAACGTCGGCGAATAGTATTTGACGATGTTGCGCCGCCCGTCCTGCCCCGGGGTCGAGTTATTGAAGCCGCGCAGAACATCGGTCCACTTGGGGCCTAGAACGCCATCGGATCTCGTCAGGAACGCTCCGAGCGCGACGGCGCCGGCCTCGGCGTCGGATACGTTGCGCGTCTGCGTGGCATCCGCATCGTCGAGCAGATGATAGGTCGCCGAACCATCAAGCCCCACCTGGAGCTTGCCGTAGTCCTTGCTGCTGATCCACCAGTTGCTCTTGCGCACGACCATGGAGTTCGGCGGTTCCAGTCGAGGTCTGACTGAAGGCCTTCGAGTCGGCGCCCAGCACGCCGATCTCGAGCGTGTAGCCGGCGGACCACGTGGCGGAAATCTTGGCCTCGCCTATGAACCTGAAGCGATCCTGCTCGAGCGCGTTCGTGCCGACATAGACGTTGCGCTCCGTGCCGTCATCCCAGAAGAAGACGGCCTCGCTGATCCAACCAGAAACCGTGAGGCTCACCTTGCCATTGCCCTTGCGCGCCGTCGTCGCTTCCAGCTCTGCGATGCGCTCCTCGAGATCGGCGCAGCATTCGCCCCCGAGATCTGCGGCCGTTGCCGGCGCAGCGGCGGCGAATAACAAACCGGCCGCGACCACGACCAACGCCGAGTTGGCGCTTACCTTCACTCCCCCGTACATCACACTCTCTCCACCAACGCTTCTGACAAAACTCATGCGGATTGCGCCGCGTCCGTATTTCCCGCTCACAGCTCACCGAGCTGCAGGAAGCTCTCTTTCGGCAGCCACCGCTCCGATGACGCCGTCGCATCGCGGCGCAGCCGACGCAGGATGGCCAAGCCTTCCGGCCAGGGTCCAAATCCCGCATCGGGATTGATGTGGCCGACGGCGCCGAGATTTATGAGCTCCGCACCCCACGTTTCGGCCCACTCGGCGGCGCGCTGAAAGCGCATCCACGGATCGTTGCTGCTTGCGACGACGACGGCCGGCACGCCGAGCGCGCGCTCGGGCAGGAAGGCTTGCGCACCGAACCGGTCGGGGTCGGCGGGCGCAACGAGCATGAGACCACTCACATGCTCGCCATAATCGAAGGTCGCCTGCGCCGCCGCCAAGCAGCCGAAGCTGTGCGCGACGATGAAGATGCGCCCCGGCACGCGATGCAGCTCGCGGCGCACGCGGGCCGACCAGTGCGGGAGATAGGGGTCGCGCCAGTCCCTTTGAATGACGCGCACGGCTCCGGCGATCTTGCGCTCAAACCACGTCTGCCAGTGATCGGCGCCGCTGCCGTTGAGACCGGGCACGATGAGGGTCGTATCCATGACGTTCCTCGCTGGATGGCCAGGCTTTGATTCAACGAGCGCGTGCCGCCTCCACCGGAGCCCCCCGGGCGATCAACCGGCGGCGGGCGGCACGCGTAGGCTTGCAAGCGTGGGCAGCAAGCCGTGGGTAACCGCGTCAGCTCCTGCTGGAGTAGATCTGGTCGAAGACGCCGCCGTCGTCGAAGTGCGTCTTCTGCGCGTTCGCCCAGCCGCCGAAGAGCTCGTCGATGGTGAAGAGCTTCACCGGGGCGAACTGCGCCTTGTACTTCTCGGCGGCGTTCGCATCGCGCGGGCGGTAGTAGTTCTTGCCGGCGATGTCCTGGGCTTCCGCCGAGTAGAGATAGTTGAGATAGGCGTCGGCGAGCTTGCGCGTGCCGTGCTTGTCGACGACCTTGTCGACCACCGTCACCGGCGGCTCGGCCAGGATCGAGATCGACGGCACCACGATTTCGAACTTGTCGGGACCAAGTTCCTTGATGGCGAGATGGGCCTCGTTCTCCCAGGCGATCAGCACGTCGCCGATGCCGCGCTCAACGAACGTGGTGGTGGACCCGCGCGCGCCCGTGTCGAGCACCTTGGTGTTCTTGTAGATCTTGCCGACGAGGTCTTTCGCCGTGTCGTCATTGCCGCCGGGTTGCTTCAGCGCGTAGCCCCAGGCGGCGAGATAGTTCCAGCGCGCGCCGCCCGATGTCTTCGGGTTGGGCGTAATGACAGCGACGCCGTCCTTGGCGAGGTCGGACCAATCGCTGATGCCCTTGGGATTGCCCTTGCGCACCAGGAACACGATGGTCGAGGTGTAGGGGGAAGAGTTTTGTGGCAACCGCTTCTGCCAGGCGGCGGGGATCAAGCCCCCCTTCTTGGCGAGCTGATCGACATCGCCGGCGAGCGCCAGCGTGACGACGTCGGCCTCGAGCCCATCGATGACGGCGCGCGCCTGCTTGCCGGAGCCGCCGTGCGACTGGTTGATCTTGACGTCCTCGCCGGTTTTCTCTTTCCAGTGCTTGG
>CAWKBL010000003.1:0-21275 GCA_963847865.1 uncultured Alphaproteobacteria bacterium
AGTCAGCACGTTGCCCTCTTTTCCACCGGGATAGTCGCTGGGCGCGTGGTACACGGCGCCCACCGCGCTGTCGGGAAAGGTCGCAGCGTAAAAGCGGGCCGCAGCCTCGGCCTCCGTGTCGTACCACAGGCAAATTGTGTTCTTGGCCATTGCTCCGCCTTCTGTTTTGAAAAAACTCCGGGGACCCGCGAGTGCTTCTGAGTCCTAAGGGTTAGACCGTGGCGCTGCCTTGGGCCGCACCAAATTCGACCTTATCAGACGTATACGATCTCGGTGGAGCCCGCGGTTGCACCTTCAGGCGCCGCGAGGCTTGAATTCACGTGAGCCCTATGGTCGTTGTCTGCCCGACCTATGCCAAGCCAGCGTGCAAAATTTCGACAGGAGACCGGGATCCGTTGCAACTAAAATCGCTCCTACCCAAAATCGGCAATGTTGTCAGCCTGATCATCATCGTCGTCCTGTCGGGTTCGCCGCGAACTTTTGCAGCGGAGCAATCCATCGATGTTCGGCCTGGCTGCGGGCCTATGCGGCGAAGCCGAGGGCAAATGCGCCAATCGTTTTGCAGAGGGCACGCGCGCTTTACCTGCAAAAAACGAACCAAGGCGCAGCTAAGAACTCCTGCTACTTCGCCATGGACGCTACGCGACCGACCACCTTGGCAAAGGGCAAATTGGGGCGGCGGTTTTACGTCATCTGCGAAGCGGATCGGTCGTTTCGCGCGGTCTCGTCGGGATATGGCGGGGGCCGCAATTTGAAAGGCATCGCGAATTTCGCAAACGGCAGACGGTGCGCGAAGAACTTCAGCAACGCGATGGATTCCAAGCTGACGACGGGCGGAGCCTATGTGACGGGCGAGGAGATCACCTCGTTCAAGGGCTATTATCGCGTCTCGGGGGGAAAAGACGCAGCCTTGGTCCGCTCGTTCGTGCAGTTTGACGGCGAGGGCGACGCCGCAAACGCCAGACCGCGGGAAATCGGCGGGCATCCCGCCGTATTGTTGCGGGGAGTGTGTCTTCGCAAGAAGCCGGACAGCCCGTACGCGGACAAGGACGGGTACGTTCCATTTGGCTCGCCCGAAAATTACACCGACGGGCGCAGCAGCGGTTGCACCAGTTGGTCGCCGTCGGACGCCGGGAAAATCATCCCTATGGTGAAGGACAAGCCGGCGACGCTTTACATTTATCCCGAAGGAGCCGACATCGACGCCGTCGCGCAAGCGGTGAAGGCGGGCCGGTCGCCGTCGCGCGCCGGACTATATTGGAACGCCACCTGCTTGAAGGAAATCCGCTCTCCGAAATTTTGGCCAAAGGAAACCCTTGAGCCGATCCTCGTGAAATACGCGAAGGATCATCCGGCACCGCCGCCGCGGCCAACTCCGATTTGCAAGAGCCGGTAAAATTTGCAGCCTGCATGCGCTCGGATGTGGCCCTGCGCTCCGCGTCATCCTGCAAAACCGCACTCACCCCGCGGCTTCCGTCGGCGCCAGCCAGCGCTCGCGCATCGTCACGAGCTCCTCCGCCGCCGTCGGATGCAGCCCCATGGTCTGGTCGAAATCCGCCTTGGTGGCGCCGAGCCGCATGGCGATCGCCGCCATCTGCACGATCTCGGCGGCATCGGCTCCAAGCACGTGGCAACCCACGATCTTGCCGCTCTCTGCGTCGACGATCAGCTTCATGAACATCTTCTCGTCACGGCCCGACAGCGTGGACTTCAGCGTGCGAAACGAAGCCTTGAAGACGTCGAGCTTGCCGCAGCGCTCGGCCGCCAGATGCTCAGGGAGACCCACGGTGCCGATTTCCGGCGTGGAAAACACCGCCGTGGGCACCAGCGCGTGCTCCACGAACCAGGGCTTGCCCCCGAATTCGCTGTCGGCAAACGCATGGCCTTCGCGGATCGCAACGGGCGTCAGCGCTAGGCGGTCCGTGACGTCGCCGACGGCAAAGATCGTCTCGACTGAGGAGCGCGAGTAGGGATCGACGACGACGTGGCCGTTCCAGCCGAGCTCGACGCCCGCCGCCTGCAGGCCGAGCCCGGCCGTATTGGGCGCACGGCCGATGGCAAACATGATCTCGTCGGCCGCGATCGTCGTGCCGTCGTCGAAGTGCCCGACGAGCCCGTCGGCCGTCTTTTCGATGCGGCTGAATGTGCGCTGCGTCAGCATGCGAATGCCGCGCTTGGCGTAGGCTTGCGTGAGCGCGTCGCGCAGATCCTCGTCGAACCCGCGCAGGATCTTGTCGCTGCGGTAGACGAGCGTCGTATCGACGCCGAGGCCCGAGAAGATGCCGGCGAACTCCACCGCGATGTAACCGCCGCCGTAGATGGCGATGCGGCGGGGGAGCACCTTGAGATCGAAGGCCTCGTTCGACGTGATCACGTGCTCGAGGCCGGGGATCGGCTCGCCTAGCGCCGGCTTGCCCCCCGTCGCGATCAAGATGCGCCGGGCCGTGAGCGTGCGTCCCGATGCCTTGAGCCGTACCGCGCTGGCGCCGGCGACTTCGCCGCGCTCTTTCAGGATCGTGATGCCCGTGCGGTCCAGCATCGTGTCATAGATCGCCTCGAGCCGCGCAATCTCCTTGTCCTTGGCCGCGATCAGCGCCGGCCAGTCGAAGACGGGGGTCTCGACCTGCCAGCCGAAGCCGCGCGCATCCTCGAACTCGTCGGGAAAGCGGCTGGCATAAACCAGCAGCTTCTTGGGGACGCAGCCGCGGATGACGCAGGTGCCGCCGAGGCGAAATTCTTCTGCCAGCGCCACCTTGGCGCCGTGGCCCGCAGCGATGCGCGCCGCACGTACCCCGCCCGAGCCGCCGCCGATCACGATGAGGTCGAAGTCAGCCTGATCCATTTACAGCTCTCCCGGCGGCGTCACGCGGCTTCGCTGTCCTCGCCGACGAGGCTGATCCCGTCGGGGCCGGCGACGACGGCAAGGTCGGCGATGCCGAGAAACATGCCGTTCTCGACAACGCCGGGGATCAACTTCAAGGCTTCGTCGAGATCCTCGGGGTCCTCTATGCTGCCGAAGGCGCAGTCGAGGATGAAGTTGCCGCTGTCGGTGACGAACGGCTTGCCGCCAGCCATGCGCAGCGTGATCTCGCCCTCGCAGCCAGCATCGGCGGCGAGCGCCACGACCATGTTGCGCGTCGCCGTCAGCCCGAACTGCACCACCTCGAGCGGGAGGGGATGGGCGCCAAGCGTCTTAACGCGCTTGGAGATATCGGCGATCACGATCATGCGGCCCGAGGCCGTCGCCACGATCTTCTCGCGCAGAAGCGCGCCACCGCCGCCCTTGATGAGGCGAAGCTCGTCGTCGAGCTGGTCGGCGCCGTCGACCGTCAGATCGAGGAACGGCATATCGTCGAGCGTCGTCATGCGAATGCCGAGCGCCTCGGCGCGGGCCTGCGTGGCCTGCGAGGTCGCGACGCAGATGACGTCGAGGCCCGCCTTAACCTTGGGGCCAAGCGCATCGACGAACTTCGCCGCGGTCGAGCCCGTGCCGAGACCGAGCTTCATGCCGGGCTCGACGTATTGCAGCGCGTGCTCGGCCGCCGCGAGCTTATAGGCGTCATCGCTCATGCTGATCCTCCCCGCGAGTGTGCCCCTCGGGGAGCACTGTATGGTGCAACGCCAGTGCACTTAATCGCTGGCCGCGACCCACAGCCGATAAATGATTCTGTCGGGTTCTACAGACCGCCCATGAGCGTGTACTTGATCTCGACGAACTCGTCGATGCCGTGATGGGAGCCCTCGCGCCCGATCCCGCTTTCCTTGAAGCCGCCGAAGGGCGCTATGTGGGTCGAGGTGATTCCCTCGTTGACCCCCACGATGCCGTATTCGAGCGCTTCTGCGACGCGCCAGCAGCGCCCGATATCGCGCGTGAAGAAATAGGCCGCGAGGCCGAACGGCGTGTCATTGGCCATGGCGACCGCGTCAGCCTCCGTCGCGAACTTGAAGAGCGGCGCCACCGGGCCGAAGGTCTCCTCGCGCGCAACACGCATACTCGGGGTCACGCCGGTCAATACTGTGGGCTCGAAGAAGGTGCCGCCCAGTGCATCGCGCTTGCCGCCGATCGCGACGTGCGCGCCGTGGCTGACGGCGTCGGCGACGTGCGCCTCGACCTTGGCGACCGCATCGGCATTGATGAGCGGGCCCACCGTCACGCCGGCTTCTGTGCCGGGGCCGACCTTCAGCTTGGCGACCGCCGCGACGAGCTTTTCGGTGAACGCCGCGTAGACGCCCTCCTGCACCAGGAAGCGGTTGGCGCACACGCAGGTCTGTCCGGCGTTGCGGAATTTGGACGCGACCGCGCCGGCAACCGCCCGATCCAAATCGGCGTCGTCGAACACGATGAAGGGCGCGTTGCCGCCGAGCTCCATACCGACGCGCTTCACGGTGGCGGCTGCCTGCGCCATCAGGATCTTGCCGACCTCGGTGGAGCCGGTGAAGGTGATCATGCGCACCAGCGTATTGGAGGTCATTTCCGCGCCGACGGGCACGGGGTTCTTCGTCGTCACGACGTTGAGAACGCCCTTGGGGAAACCGGCGCGCTCGGCGAGCGCGGCCAATGCCAAGGCGGAAAGCGGCGTATCCTCGGCAGGCTTCACGACGACGGTGCAGCCGGCTGCCAGCGCGGGCGACACCTTGCGCGTGATCATGGCGCAGGGAAAATTCCATGGCGTGATCGCGGCAACGACGCCGATCGGTTGCTTCATCACGACGATGCGCGCATCCGCCTTGTGGGTGGGGATCGTCTCGCCGTAGATGCGCGTTGCTTCCTCGGCGAACAGCTCCACGAACCCGGCGCCGTAGAGGATCTCGCCCTTGGCTTCGGAAAGCGGCTTGCCCTGCTCCTTCGTCAGCAAAAGCGCCAGCTCGTCGGCGTGCTCGACGATGAGCTCATACCAGCGGCGCAGGATCGTGGCGCGCTCCTTGGCGAGCAGCCGCGACCATGGCCCGAACGCGCGATGCGCCGCGGCGATCGCGGCTTTGGTCTCGGCAGCGCCGAGATCAGGAACGCGCGCGATCTCCTCGCCCGTCGCCTTGTCGGTGACCGGCGTCTGCGGTGTACCGACCCAGGCCCCATCGATGTAGGCCTGCGTCCTGAGGAGGGTGATGACCTTCTTGTCCATGATTCACCGCGCCAATTTGCTGCGCTCTTGCATTCTGTCTAAGCGCCGAGGGGCGGCGTTTCAAGCGACATAACCGCGCTGGATGACACCGAGGTCACGAGCCGCTAGCGTGCCGGCGCTCCCCGCACCCAGAGGCCCCATGCACGACCTCACCATCGTCTTCGATCTCGACGGAACGCTCGTCGACACCGCTCCCGATCTCGTCGCCGCCACCAACCACGTGCTGGAGCATATGGGCCTGCCGGCGGTCGGCGAGGAGAGCCTGCGACCATTGATCGGCTACGGCGCCAGATACATGGTCGAGCACGCCATCGGCCCGGCAGCCAAAACGCTCACCGACGCCCAGCACGAGGCCCTGCTCGAGCGCTTCCTCGACTATTACGGCCGCAACATCGCGGTGGGGAGCCGCCCGTTCGAGGGCACGGTCGATGCGCTGCGCAGCTTCGAGCGCCAGGGAGCCAAGCTCGCGGTCTGCACCAACAAGATGGAGGGGATGTCGCGGTCGCTGCTCGACGCGCTCGACTTGACCCACTTCTTTGCGGCAATCGCCGGCCGCGATACGCTTGCAACCTTCAAGCCGCACCCCGATCACCTGCTCGGCACCATCGCGTTGGCGGGCGGCGTGCCCGCGCGCGCGGTCATGATCGGCGACAGCAGGGTCGACGTGGAGACCGCCAAGGCCGCCGCCGTTCCGGTCATCGCGGTGAGCTTCGGTTATACGGATACGCCTGTCGCTGAGCTCAAACCTGATGCGGTGATCGATCACTACCGCGAGCTAGAGCCGGCGATCGCCGCGCTTTGGCGCTGAGCCTCAGGTCGTAATTTTTTCCGGCGCCACGCGGCGCGGCCACAGCCGCCGCCCGACCATGATCGTCGCCGGCAGGAACACGAGATCGGCGATCAACGAGGCAAGCAGCGTGAAACCGCACACGAGGCCGAAGGTCCTGAGCGAGGGCAGGTCGGAGAACACGGTTACGCCGAGCCCGAAGGCAAGCACGATCGTCGTGAGGATGATCGCTGGCCCCACCAGCACGCGCGCGCGCCTGATCGCGAGCTCGGGCGCATCGCCTGCCTGCTCCTCCAACCGCAATCGATTGAGGAAGTGTATGAGCGCGTCGATGCCGAGGCCGAACACGACGAGCAGCGCCACGACGGAGGCAAATTCCAGCCCATCGCCGCGCACCCACAGCAGCGTTCCCGACGCCACCACCGGAAAGAGGCCCGGCATGAAGCTGACGACGGCCACGAAGGGCGAGCGGAATGCCATGCCGAGCAGGACGCCGGCGAAGGCGACGCAGATGGGAATGCTCTCTTTCAGCTGATCGATCATACGCTTGGAGTTGCGCGCCGCGATCGCCGGCAGGCCGGTGACGGAGATTTGAAATGCCGGGTAGTCTTTGCGGATGGAATCGAGCGAGCGGTCGATCTTCTCGACGATGGGGAGAACCTGGCTGGAGTCGACATCGGGGAGACGCCCCGTCACCAGCACGGCGTTCTGCTCCTTGGCGATGAAGCGGCGCACCAGGTGCTCGGGCAGGATGCCGATGTACTTCTGCACGGTCTCGATCCTGTCGTCGCCCGCCTCGTGCAGCCAGCGCCGCAGGCTCTCGATCGACCAGACGTTGCCGAGCCCGGCCTCGCGTTCGAGCGTGTCGTGGACCTTGCCGATGACCTCCATGGGAGCCGGAGAAAAGAGCGGCGCCCCATTGCTCCACTCGATCATCACATGCACGGGATTGGCGCCCGTCAGCTTCTTGTCGATGCGGCTCGTCGCATCGAGCGCCTGCTCGCGATCGGGCACCTGGTCGGCGAGGCGGTAGCGCGAGGGCAGGTCGATGAAGGCCGCCATGAACGCAGCGAACATGGCGACGCCGATCAGCGAGTAAAGGTAGGGCCGCTTGACCACGTGGTCGACAATTCCGCCGACCATCGTGCCGAGACCGTCCATCAGCGCATCGGCCGGAACGCGGTCTTTGGCGAGCGCCGCCTCGTTGCGGATGAACACGACGCCGAGGATCGGCAGCACGAGAATGACCGCCACGAACGAGATGAAGACCGAGATCACTCCCGCCAGTCCGAATGTGCGGATGAGGCCCAACTCCGACAACAGCAGCGCGCTGAAGGCGAGTAGTGCCGTGCCGTGCGCGAGCACGCAGGCCGGGCCGACGATGCGCACAGCGAAGGCCACGGCCTGATGGCGGTCATCGCCCTCGCGGAGCCTGATGCGGATAGCCGACACCATCTGCATGCTGTCGGAGAACCCCATCACCATGATGAGCGGCGTCATGACGTTGAGGAACAAGTTGAGCTTGAACCCCATCCAGCCCAGGAGCCCCAGTGACCACGTCACGGCCAGCACCGGCGGCAGCGCGGCGACGATCATCAGCGAGAAGCGCCGGAAGAACACGACGGCGATCAGCGCGCCGAACAGAAGCCCGAGGCCGTTGTAGACGAGCTGATCACGCTCGACCGCATTGCGGATCTCGAGTTGCATCACCGGCGCGCCGGTGAGCTTGGCGCTGAGGCCCGTCCCCGCGAGCACGTCCTTTGCGGTGGCGTTGATCTCGCCGATGACGACGCGCGCCGTCTTTTCGCGGACGACCTCGCGATCGAGCGCGATGATGATCATCGCCAGCTGGCCGTCATCGGATAGGAACTTGCCCTTCACGATGTCGTTGGATCGGAGCGCCGTCACCACGGCGTCGTAAGCTTGCCCCTCGGGAAGATCGTCGGGCACGATGGGGGCGGCATACCCCGTCGCATCAGGCGCACCGCGCGCCGAGAGCATCGAGACGAGCCCCGAGACGCCGTCGATGAGCTGCAGCTCTGTCGTGAGGTTGGCGAAGGCTTCGAGCTGGCGGCGCTTCAGGAGATCGTGCCCCTCCACGACGACGAGCACATCGTACTCGCTCGACGGGAACCTCCGGTCGATCGCCTCGTAGCGGCGGAACTCCTCGGTGTTGGTGCGAAAAAGCTCCGACAGCAAGTCATCGACCTGAAGCTTCGAGACCCCGAATGCCGCAAACACGGTGGCGATAGCCACGAGCACCGCCACGACGTAAGGCGCCCGCAGGGCGAGAAGCCCCAGCCGCTCAAGCCCGAACGAGAACACAAAAGTCCGGCGCGGCTCTTCAGCGCTGCCCATAGCTCCCCCGTCGGCACTCTTTGGGCTCTGCCTCGCAGCGGCCGGCCGATTTGTCGCTTTTCGCACGTAAGCCTGCCGCATTCCACACGGAATCGGCCCCTGCAGGCGGGATCGTTGCATTTGGCGCGCACCCAGTGCAAGCGACACACAGGCAGCCCGGAATGCCGCAATATGGCCGCAACGCCCGCGTCCCTTGCCGCCGTCACCGGCCATGCCGAAGTGGTCCCAAAGTCCCAGCTAGAGCGTCCGACGAACATGACGAAGCGTTGCACGCCAGAGCGCCCCAGACGCGCGCCCACCCGGGGCTCGCGAGCGCCGATTTCCTTTTTGATTTTGGGGCTTGTGGCGCTTCTTGGAATGAGCGCGCCTGCCGTCGTGTCGGCGACCCAGCAGCAGGCCCCCAACAGCCGCGTCGTGCTCGATCTGCCGCCGGGCTATGTCCCCTCGCCGCTGTTTTCCGGCTTCCAGAACGACACCCTCGGCGTCTCGTTCATCATCCTGGAGGCCCCCGTCGATCAGTACGACAGGTTGGCGCAGGGCTTCGCACCCGAGGAACTCGCCAAGCGCGGCATAACGGACGTCGAGAGGGCCGCACTCGCCCGCATCGACCCCCACGTCTACATGCGCGCCCGGCAGACGTCGGCCGCCGGCACCTACGCCAAGTTCTTCGTGCTCTTTCGTACGAGCGACCAGACGATCCTGGTGTCGGTCAACGTGCCGGCCAAGGCGATCCAGGACGGCAGCGTCAAGCGCGAGGAGATCGAGCGCATCCTCGCCACCGCCACGACCACCGACAAGGCGGCGGTACGCAACCTGTTCTCGCTCTCCTACCTCGGCCCGTTCAAGGAGGCCGGCACGCTCGTGGGGACGAGCAAGGTCTACACGCTCGACGGGCGGCTCGAGCCTGAGCGCAGCGGTGAGACGCGATCCGCCTTCATGGTGGCGCCCTCGCTCGACAAGCGCCGCGTCGCCGAGCCCGAGAAGCTCGCAGTCGCGCTGCTTGCGAGCCTGCCCGGCTACAAGGACGTCAAGCCAGGAGAGCCCCACGACGTGAAGATCGGCGATCTCGACGGCGTCGAGGTCGGGGCCGACGCCGTCGATGCCGACGACGGGCGCCCCATTCGTCTCTATCAGACGATGCTGCTCGGCAAGGACGGCGGCTATTACCGGCTCATCGGCATCGCGACGCCGCAGGACGCCGCCCGCCTGGCGCCGGAGTTCCCCAAGATCGCCAAGAGCTTCGCGCTGCTCCCGTGAGGCGCTGCGCGCGGCTTGACAGGGGCGGGTGCCCCCTCGCATATGAACGGCCCTTAGGGTCTTTGCATTGAGTGCTTCCTATCGGAAAACCTGTTCCCACTTTTCCGGAAGCACGCAAGCGGGCGGTTAGCTCAGCGGTAGAGCACACGCTTCACACGCGTGGGGTCATAGGTTCAATCCCTATACCGCCCACCATCGTCCTCAAGGGCGATCCTTTTCGAGCCGCCCCATCTGTTCAATCTGGTCAGGGCCAGTTCGAAAAGCATTGGACGAAGTAGGTGCAGGCTCCAAAGAAGCAGGACCCATTGGCGACGCCGACACCGATATGATCCATTTCCGTTCCGACCAAGTGTTTGCGGTGGCCTGGGGAGTTGAGCCACATTTTGAGCGCGCTCTCGGGCGTCGTCCCGTTTCCTCTGGCGATGTTCTCCGTAATCCTGATCACGCGTTGATGATTGGTATTGTGCCGTTGGTAGCGGCTGGTCGGTGAGCTGCCATCGGGTCCGAAGTGGTCGAAATAACCCCGTCTTGCCATGTCCCGGGCTTGATCGAAGGCCGCGGCAGAACAGACGGGATCCTCTTGGAATGCGGGGAGACCATTCCTGCGACGAAACTCGTTGGTGATCTTGATTGTTTGCGCCGCTTGTCGTTCGAGTTCATTCAGCTGCCGCACATGGGGCTGAGCGGCCGCCGGGGGCAGAGCGGCCGTGGCCGGCGGAGCGGCCGCCGGGGGCGGAGCTACCGCGGGGGGCCGAGCAATGGGAGCGGGAGCCTGCGGAAGAGGGATCGTTTCCGTATGCCAGGCATCGGCGATCTCCGCGGCCGACGCGGAGAACGGCAGTAAGAAAATCAAAACAAGTGCCCTGAACATCTTCAGCCTCCATCCCCCCGGCATTCAGTCACCAGAGCAGTGGAAGTGCGCGGTCGCATGGCCGGCTGGTTGTGTTTGCGGGACGTGCCGGCTTCTTCAGATAAAAAAAGAGCGCCGACCAGCTTTAGGGAACTGGTGGCGCTCTGGAATGCAGAGCCTTGAGGGATAAGGCTCTCTCCGCTGGGGGCAACGGAGACGGTAATGCATCGTGCGCGAAGTTTAATTCGGCTGTCCATAGACCCGCTCAGGATTCCTGTGGATAGCCAAACGGGCGCCACCAAAAAGGCGCCTCGTTGGCAGCTGAGCAACATCGCCTGCGTCAGGCGGCCTTGGCCGGCACGCCAGCGGGTGCAGAAACCGGGGGCATCGCGCCATTTCCGGGCGCTGTGAGGCTCGTCGCGGCGCCTTTCGCCCCGGCCCCTTCGACCAGACCGACGAGCTCGCGGCGCACCTGGTGAAATTCATATTCCGCCTTGGCGACCAGCAGCTCGACATCGGCCTGCCGGTCGGCGTTGACGCGCGCGGCTCCGGCCTGTTGTGCAAATCCCGGTCGCATCCGCGCGAAGAAATCACGTCTCGGCATCGCGTTCCCCCTAGGGATGAGCCTCAGAGAGATACTGCGATTCGCCTGTGGACAGGAGGTGGATTGTTTGTGGACAGGCGGCTCGCGCCCCGCCGTTTCAGCCGGCAACCGCTGAGGCGGAACGCAGCTCAGCGCCGGACGGAGCGGGCCGTGGCGACCTCGGCGTCGTAGAGGCTCAGCATCGGCTCATCGAGGAGGATCACCTCGTCATACTCGCCGTAGCCGTTGAAGTGCCCGGCAATGGCGCGCCCGTAGGCGCCCATGTTTCCGATCTCGATGTAGTCGCCCTCTTTGACCGAGCCCGGCAGCATGAAGGGCCCCTTCATGTAGTCGATCGAATCGCACGTCGGTCCCCAAAGCTCGAACGGCAGCAGGGTCTCGGCGGGATCGACGTCGCGGCTCACGAGCCGGGTGGGGAAAATGAAGCCCAGGTGCGCGGCGTCAAACAGCATCCCGTAGGAGCCGTCGTTGATGAAGAGGTTGTTGCCGCGCCGCGCATCCACGCGCACGATGAGGCTTTCCGCCTCCGCCACGAGCGCGCGGCCGGGCTCGCACATGAGCCTGATGTTCTCCTTCACGGGGAGCATCTCGACGCCGGCAAGGATCGTGTCGAGGAATGCCTGCAGGGGTGCTGGCTCGCTGTCGGGGTAGCGCGCGGGAAAGCCGCCGCCGACGTCGAGCCGCTCGATCACGACGCCGGCCTTGACGATGAGCTTGTGCACCTCGGCGAGTGCGGTGACGAAGGCGTCGGGCGTCGTCGTCTGTGAGCCCACGTGGAAGGTAAGCCCCAGCTCGGCCGCCGCCTGGCGCGTCTTGACGAGAAGGCGCGCCGCCTTCTGCCCCGACACGCCGAACTTGCGCTCGAGCGGAATGCGGCTGTTGATGGCCGGGACCGAGACACGCACCCACAACAGCAAGTCGCGCGCGTTGTCGGTGGCCTCCAGGATCTTGTCCAGCTCGTCCTCGCCGTCGAGCGCGAAGGATCGCACGCCAAGCTCATAGGCGCGGCGGATGGCGTGGCGCGACTTCACGGGATGCATGAAGTGGAGGTGCGCGTCGGGGATCGTCGCCGCATCCTCGATCTCGGGCAGCGAGGCGACGTCGAAATGCCGGATGCCGGCCCCGTAGAGCGCGCCGACCAGGAACACGGAGCTGTTCGCCTTGTAGGCGTAGGCGACGTCGCCAGGGAAGTTTTCCAGGAACCATCGCGCCGCGCGCCCAGCCGCGTGCGGGCGCAAGCCGCGCACCGGCCGCTCGGGCCGGCGCGTGTCGATCAGTGCTGCCGCAGAGGAGAGTTTCTCCATCGCATGGAACCTCCACCGCCCCGTGGGCGAACAAAGGCGCTGCTCGAAGCAGTGGCCGCCAATCCGAAAGAGGGGTGCATTTAGGGCGCGCCAGCCCCCCTGTAAAGACCTTTTTGTCGCGGCGCCGCCGCGCCGCCGCGCTCTGGCTGAACTGGAGGGTGCTCCCAATTCCTTCATCTCGGAGTGCGGGGATTTGCGCACACACGGGCGCCCCTCGTAACCCAACCCTTCGTTTCTGCTGTTCCGAGGCCTCCAGCCTTGCCTAAAACACGCAGATGGAATGCGAGCCGGCGAAGGGAAGTTGATGCGGACGGGGGGAAAAATCCTTATCGACCAGCTCGCCGTCCAGGGCTGCCGCACGCTGTACACGGTCCCGGGCGAAAGCTTTCTCGCAGCGCTCGATGCGCTCTTCGACGAAGGTCCGATCCGCACCATCGTCTGCCGCCACGAGGGCGGCGCCGCCATGATGGCGGAAGCCGACGGCAAGCTCAGCGGCGCGCCGGGCGTAGCCTTCGTGACGCGCGCGGCGGGCGCCGCGAATGCTGTGAGCGGTGTCTATGTCGCCCACCACGATTCAACGCCCATGCTGCTGCTCGTCGGGCTGACGCAGCAGGGCCACGAGGATCGCGGCGCGTTCCAGGAGATCGACATCGAAGCGCTCTTTGGCAGCATCGCCAAGTGGGTCGCGATCGTGCGCCAGCCCGAGCGCATCCCGGAGTACGTCGCCCGCGCATACCAGGCGGCATTGTCCGGCAGGCCGGGCCCCGTCGTGCTCGGGCTGCCGGAGGACGTGCTCAACGCCGCCGCCGAGACAGCGGACGCTGCAGTCGTGCTCCCCGCGAGCCCCGCTCCGTCCGCAGCCGAGATGACGCGGCTCAAGAACAAGCTCACCTCAGCCCAGCGGCCCCTCGTGCTCGCAGGCGGACCGGGATGGAGCAGCGAGGCTGCGAGCGATCTTGCCGCCTTCGCCGAAACCTTCGACATGCCGGTCTGCACCGCGTTCCGCCGCCAAGACCATTTCGACAATCGCCGCGCCGCCTACGTGGGCCACGCCGGACTCGATACCGATCCGAAGCTCGCCGCGGCCTTTCGCAGCGCCGATCTCCTGCTCGTCATCGGCGAAACGCCGGCCGAAGTGACGACGGCGGGCTATACGCTGCTCGACCCGCGCAATCCCGGGCCGTTCCTCGTCCACGCCCACCCCTCGGCCGACGAGCTCGGCCGCCTCTACCCGACCGATCTGCCGATCGTCGCAGCGGCCGGCCCCTTCACAAAAGCGCTCAGCAGAATGAAGGCGCCGCCCAAGCCCCGCTGGGCGCGACTGCGCCGCGACCTGCGCGCTGGCTATGAGCGTGCGCTGAAGCCGGTGGCGACGCCTGGCAACGTGCAGCTCGAGGAGGTGATCGCGGCGCTGTCGAACGAGCTGCCCGAGGACGCCATCCTCACCAACGGCGCGGGAAACTACGCCGCGTTTCTGCATCGCTATTTCCAGTACAAGGGCTACCCCACCCAGCTCGCCCCGACGTCGGGCTCGATGGGGTACGGCCTGCCGGCTGCCATCGCGGCCAAGATCGCTCACCCCCAGCGCCCGGTCGTCGCGCTCGCGGGCGACGGCTGCATGCTCATGACCGGACAGGAGCTCGCCACCGCCGTGCAATACGGCCTTCCGATCGTGGTCATCGTCGCCAACAATGGGATGTACGGGACGATCCGCATGCACCAGGAGCGCGCCTACCCCGACCGCGTACTCGCGACGAGCCTCGTTAATCCTGATTTCGCGAGCCTCGCGCGCAGCTTCGGGGCGGCCGGCGCCACGGTCACGGCAACCTCGGAATTCCTGCCGGTGCTGCGGCGCGCACTCGCCGCCCCCATCCCCACCGTCATCGAGCTGAAGCTCGACGCGGAAGCAATCACGCCGCGGCGGACACTGAGCGACATCCGAGGCGCCGGGAAACGCTGAAGCTACGGTGCAAGACCGCGAGCCTGCCCAACTTATTAATACTTCCTTAAAACTGCGATTGTGCCGTTATCTATAGGCGGAGCTACGGTTAGACTAACGAGTTATTATCGGTTACAAAAGGCTCAACTCAGTCATACACGCCATTCCGCATAAGGACCTTCCATGGAATTCCGCGGTGCCAACTCGCAAAACGGGCCGAAATGGGCCTGGGCACGCACCGGCGCGCTCATTCTCTTCCTGGTGACGGGAATCCTGCTCGTTGCCTCGCTCAACACGGCCAGAAGCCAGAGCGCCCAGGCCGCAGGGCACCCCGCAACTTTCACTCTCGCTCCCGGCTGACGAAAGGCCATCAGCTACCAACGGTTTATCGACTGACGACCCAACTCCCCTCAACTGACTACTCCCCCAAGACTTAGAGCCTCGGATCCACCGGATCCGGGGCTCCTTTTCTTTGTGGGCCTAGTCCCGTTAGGCCCCAGTGCGGGCAGCGGGCCCTGGGGCGCCGGCAAACCCGCGAGCATCCTTAAGAATTGGCCCCCCAGCAATTGCGCTCGCTCGGCGGCGGATGCTAAGTGGCGGCAGCGGCGCCCTGATCACTCAGAGCGCCAGGGGTCTCTGCATTCGCTAGGTCGGCGCAGGCGCACGTGCAGTCCCCAAGGCAGGCTCGCGGGGCAGCCGTTCTTGCGCTCCTGTCGTCCAACCGAGGGAAGCAACGCCACATGGCCATCACGTCCCAACAGATCGTCGACTCGATGCACAAGAGCATCGACACCTCCAAGAGCATGTCGACGCCCTACCAGCACTGGTTCCTCACCCACTGCCTCCCCGACGGGGCCGTCGACACGATTTTGGGCCTCCCGTTTGAAGCGCCGCCGCTCGAGGGCGTCTCCGGCAAGCGCGAGCTGCACAACAACACCCGCAAATATTTCGACGCCGAGAACATGGGCCGCTTCGAGGTCTGCAAGGCCTTCAACGAAGCCTTCCAGAGCAAAGCGATGACGGACAGAATCGAGAAGCACTTCGGCACCGACCTCACCGGAACCTATCTTCGCGTCGAGATCGCGCAGGACACCGACGGCTTCTGGCTCGAGCCGCACAGCGACCTCGGCGTGAAAGTTTTCACGATGCTGCTCTACACGTCGAAGGATCCGAGCCACGCCGATCTCGGCACCGACATCTACGACGCCGACAAGAAGCACTTCGGCCGCTCGCCCTTCGAGAGCAACGCCGCGCTCGTGTTCATCCCTTCCGACATCACGTTTCACGGCTTCGAGCGGCGCAAGATCAACGGCGTGCGCAAGTCGGTCATCATCAACTACGTGACGAACGAGTGGCGCGCCCGCGAGCAGCTCGCATTCCCCGATCAGCCCATCGCGAAGTGACGGCCGATTGACGGATCCGTCGACGCCAGATTGACCGGGCGTTGCCTGCCGCCCGCGCGAAACCCCGCTTGCGCCGCGAACCATGGCGCAAGCGGAGGAGCAAAGGAGACGAGGATGGCGAAGGTGGCGTGGATCGGGCTCGGCGTCATGGGCTTTCCCATGGCGGGGCACCTCCTCAACAAGGGCGCCCACGACATCGTCGTTTACAATCGCAACAACGCGAAAGCCGAAGCCTTCCTCGCCCGCTACGGGAGCGGACGCATGGCGCCGACGCCGGCTGAGGCCGCAACCGGGGCCGAGTTCGTCTTTTGCTGCGTCGGCAACGACAATGACCTGCGCGCCGTGACGACCGGCGATGACGGCGCCTTCCACGCCATGGGCGCCGGCACCGTGTTCATCGATCACACCACGGCCTCCGCCGAAACGGCGCGCGAGCTCGCAAGCGCCGCCGCAGCGCGCGGCTTTTCCTTTCTCGACGCACCGGTCTCCGGCGGTGAAGCGGGTGCGCAAAACGGCACGCTGACGGTCATGGTCGGAGGCGAGAGCCAGGCCTTTGCACTGGCAAGCCCCATCATCTCGGCTTATGCGCGCGCCGTGACGCTTATCGGACCGGCGGGCTCGGGCCAGCTCACCAAGATGGTGAACCAGATCGCCATCGCCGGAATGCTGCAGGCGCTGGCGGAGGCCATCTGCTTTGCTCAGAACGCCGGGCTCGACCTCGACCTCGTGGTGGAGACGATCTCGAAGGGTGCGGCGCAGTCCTGGCAGCTCGAGAACCGCTGGAAGACCATGAGCGAGGGCCGCTTCGACTTCGGCTTCGCGGTCGATTGGATGCGCAAGGACTTAGGGATCTGTCTCGCCGAGGCGCGCCGCAACGGGTCGAGCCTGCCGGTCACGGCCCTCGTCGATGAGTTCTATGCCGAGGTGCAGAACATGGGCGGCGCCCGCTGGGACACATCGAGCCTCATTGCGCGGCTCAGGGCCGGCAGCGGCGGCACTTGAGCTGCTAGGATCGCGTCAGCTACAGGGAGCCTCACGCAATGACGATCACCGCTTTTTACGCTTCGCTGCTCGCCATCCTCTACATCTTCCTGAGCGCGCGCGTCATCGGCTGGCGCCGGATTAGACGCGTCGAGCTGGGGCACGGCGAGGATCGCGAGCTTTTGCGCCGCATGCGCGTGCACGCCAATTTTGCCGAGTACGTTCCGTTCACGCTTCTGCTGATGGCGCTCGCCGAGAGCATGGCCCCGCCGCGGCCAATTGTGCATCTCGTGGGCATTATCCTCGTGGCCGGGCGCCTGCTGCACGCCTACGGCCTGTCGCAGACGCCGCAAATCCTGCGTTATCGCGTCTGGGGCATGATGGCGACGTTCACCGCGCTCGGCATCGCCGCGCTCGTGTGCTTCTCGCTGTCGGTGCTGTTCCTCGCCGTCTAGCGTCCCGACCGTGATGTTCGCTCGCACGTCGGCCGCCGGACTTGGCTAGGCCTTGCCGGCGCGCTCGTTGTTTGCCGCGCGCGCAAACTGCAGCGGAAGGGCGGTCGTGTACTTCATCTGCTCCATGGCGAAAGCGGAGGAAACCTTCGCGATTTCGATGCGCGCGATCAGCTTCTTGTAGAACACGTCGTAGGCGTCGATGTCGGGCACGACGACGCGCAGCAGATAATCGACCTCGCCCGACATGCGGTAGAACTCCACCACCTCGGGAAAGTCGCCGACGGCGTTGTGGAAGCGCTCGAGCCAGGCGAGGCTATGCTGGTCGGTCTTGATCGACACGATCACGGTGACGCCCGCGTTCACTTTATGCGGATCGAGAAGTGCCACACGGCGCTGGATCACCCCCGCCTCCTCGAGCTTCTGGATGCGCCGCCAGCAGGGCGTGGTGGAGAGCCCGACTTCCTTGCCGATATCGGCAACGGGCCGGGTGCAATCCTCTTGCAGGATGCGCAGGATCTTGATGTCCATTTCGTCGAGCATCGGCGCGGCCCTTAGAATAATCTTTCTGATTATCGCGTCGGGCGCGAGTAGGCTTGCAGCCTCGCCGCCCGTCAAGGGGTTTTGTAGTAAATTTTTTCAACGTCGTATTGCGCGCGCGGGATCACGCAAGGAGGCGGCGCACCTCTTCGCGAAGGCTCGGGACGAGCTCGGCCTCGAACCAGGGATGGCTTTTGAGCCAGCCGTTGTTGCGCCACGACGGATGGGGAAGCGGCAGAAAGCGCGGGGGGCCCGAACGCGCCAACACCGCGCGCCAGTCCACGACCGTTGCAGTGACGCTCGGCGCCGCCGCGCCCCCGAGATGCCAGCGCTGCGCGTATCCGCCGACGAGCAGCATCAGCTCGATCTGATCGAGCTGCGCCATGAGGCGCGTGCGCCACGCCAGCGCGCACTCCCGCCGCGGCGGCAGGTCGCCGCCCGCCGCGTCCTGCCCCGGATAGCAGAAGCCCATCGGAATGATCGCGATGCGACGAACATCATAGAACTCCTCGGGCGTCACCCCCATCCAGGCGCGCAGCCGCTCGCCCGATGGGTCGCTGAAGGGAACGCCCGACGCATGCACGCGCGTGCCGGGCGCCTGCCCCGCGACCGCGATGCGCGCCGTCTTGCTCACGCGCACCACCGGCCGCGGCTCGTGCGGCAACGGCGCCCCGTCGGGATCGTCAGCGCAGATGCGGCAGACGCGGATTTGGGTCAGGAGGCGATCGAGACTGGTGCCCATCGCTGCTCACTCAAACTCGTCGGTCAGATATCGATGGCGAGGCCGTCGTTGGCGATAAGGACGCGGGGATCGTCGACGTCCGCGCAGCGCGCCAGCATTCCGGCGTTCATGTGCGTCAGCAGAACGCGCTTGGCCGCGAGCCGATCGAGGTTCTTCTCGATCTCACGCCACGCCATATGGTAGCCGATCGGGGTATCGAAGCTGAAGCACTCGGAAATGAAGAGATCGGCTCCGTTTGCCGCAGGCAGCAGGCTATCGACCCACTCGGTATCGCCCGAAAAACTCAAAATCTTGCCGCCGCATTCGATCCGCAAGGCATAGGGCGGCGCGCCGGAGGGATGGCGGACCTCGAAGGGCGTGACGCGCACCCCCCCGACCTCGAGCGGCGTACGGTCGGCGTATTCGATAAAGCGCATCTCGAAGCGGCGCTCGATCTTAGTCGAGCCGGGAAACAAGGCCTCGGCCGCGGCCGCGAACCGCGCGGCGATGCCGGCGGGGCCGGTGACCGTCAGCGGCGCGGTGCGCTGCGATACGTAGTGCGCGTGCAGGAGCCACCACACGAGGCCCGCGAAATGATCGCCGTGGAGATGCGAGACGAAGATCGTGGAGACGCGATCGGGATCGAGTCCCAGCTTCTGCATTCCGATGAGGGCCGTTGCTCCGCAGTCGATGAGGAACTCCTCGCCCGGGGCGGCGACGTGGTAGCAGGTCTGCAGCCGGCCGCCGGAGCCGAATGCGTCTCCCGAGCCGACGATCGTGAGCTTCATGTGCGCCTCGCAGAATCCTTCAGTGTGCAATCCTCCGCTATTCTGCAAAACGCGACAATGCTCGTATTGCCTGCCTGAATTTACCGGTCACGCTCCTGCGCTCGCCCGCGCCGAAACCTCGCCGTGCCAGCGCGCGACGTTGGCGAGCCCCTCCGGCCGCTGCACCCGCGCAGCCTTCATGAAGTCGACGGCCACGAGCGCGGTGATGTCGGCGATCGAGTAGTCCGCGCCGGCGATGAAGGGCCGGCTCTCGAGTTCGGCATCGAGCAGAACGAGCATGTCGGCGACCTTGGCCTTGTTCGCCTCGCCCCAGGCCGCGACTTGCGGAACCTCCAGGTGGCTCATCTTCGGATTGAGGTGGCGGAACGCGTGCGCGACGGCGCCGAAGAGCCCGAACTCGACGCGCCGGTTCCACATTTCCACCTGAGCCCGCCCCACCGCGCCCTGCCCGAAGAGTGCCGGCTGCGGCTGCAGCTCCTCGAAATAGCGGCAGATTGCGACCGTCTCGGAGATCGCGGTTCCATCGTCGAGAATCAGCACCGGCACCCGCTGCATGGGGTTGATTGCCGAGAATTCGGGGGTCCGCAGGGCGCCCGCCATCAGGTCGACCTCCTCGAAAGGGGGCGAAATCTGCTTTTCGGCGAGGAAAATGCGCACCCGACGAGGGTTGGGCGCGCCGCGCGTCTCGATGATCCGCATGCAGGGGTGACTTCGCGATTGAGGCCTGAACGACCCTAACCGCGCCGGGCAGCGCCGACAACGTGCGCCGTTGCGGCCCGGAAGGTGCCCCGGCGGCACCCGACGGCGCCCCAGGGGGCCTCCGACTTGCATATCCCCGTTCCGCGAAAGAACCTCTTGTTAAACATTTAGTTAGGATATCGCGTGGAGATTGTCCGTGAAGATGCGGTCCTCTGGCCGCGCCTGTCACGGGGAGCCCGCACGGCGGACCAAATGGACAGCACGATCATTGGCGAGGAACTTGCGCGGCTCCGCAGCCGAGGCGACGCGAAGCAGCGCGCCGCGGCGGGGCTGAAAGCGACGCGCGCGCGACTCGCGGCGGGGACAAGCATCAAGCCGGAGTTCGAGTACGAGCTTCTGGCGATGTTTGTACGCAGCGAGCTTGGCGCCGCGGTCACCATGCCGGCGCTCTATGCGCTGTTTGCGATCGCCTCGATGTTCTGGTCGCCCTTGCTCGACGCCATCGTCTGGCTGGTGATCGTCATCGGCGCCAAGGTGATCCTGCTCGACCAGGGACGCCGCTTCCTGGCGCTGGCGCCGGCCGAGGTAGACGTCGGCATGTGGCGCCGCCGCTTCTTCATCATCGAATTGCTGAACGGTTTTGCGCTCGCCGGATTTGCCCTCGTGGGCGTGAGCCAGAACCTTGGCGTCGGCGGCGAAATTCAATTCGCTTCGCATGTCTTCATCTTTGCCACCCTCATCGTCGTGCTGGCGATCCGCACGATGTTTGCGGCACCTATCCCCTCGATACTCTATGCCGGCACCATCCCCATGACGGCGGCAGTCGTCGTGCGGCTTCTGCTGCTGCAAGAGCCGTTTTACCTGGCGCTGGCCTCGATGGCGGTCGGCGTGTACCTCTACTTCATATTCCTCGCGCGCGGACTGCGCTCGACCGCGCTCTCGATGTTGGAGTACCGCAGCGAGAAGGACTCGCTCATCGCCGAGCTCGAGGAGGAGAAATTCATCTCCGACGAAGCGCGCCGTCGCGCCGAGGCCGCAAACAAGGCCAAGTCCCGCTTCCTCGCCACCATGAGCCACGAGCTCAGGACCCCGCTCAACGCCATCCTGGGTTTCTCCGAGGTGATGAAGACCGAGTTGTTCGGGCCCATGGAAAATCCGACCTACCGCGAGTATGCCGGCAACGTCCTCGAAAGCGGGCGCCACCTCCTGCACCTCATCAACGAGATCCTCGACCTGACGCGCATCGAATCGGGCCGCTACGAGATGCACGAGGAGCCGGTGCGGTTGGGCGAGCTGGTTGCGAATGCCACCGGCTTTTGAAGCTTCGGGCGGACGGCAAGGGTCTGCGGCTCGTCGACCTCTTCGAGCCCGACCTGCCGGCCGTTTGGGCCGATGAGCGCGCGATGCGGCAAACTGCCTCAACCTGCTGTCGAACGCGCTGAAGTTCACGCCCAAGGGCGGCCGGATCA
>CAWKBL010000004.1:0-31454 GCA_963847865.1 uncultured Alphaproteobacteria bacterium
CGCTCGCCGTCGGTACAACGGAGGACGGCGGCCAGTACCTCAGCGTGCGCGACACCGGACCCGGCATCCCCGAGGACGAGATCCCCAAGGTGCTGCAGGCTTTCGGCCAGGGCACACTGGCCCAGCGCAACGCCGAGGGCGGCGCCGGGCTAGGCCTCGCCATCGTGCAGAACCTTATCGAGCTGCACGGCGGCAACCTCGCTTTGACCTCGGAGCTGCGCAAGGGCACCGACGCAAAGATCGTGCTGCCAGCGTATCGCGTGCTGCGTGCGATGGCTCCCTCGCAGCCGCTCGCGCAAGAGACGCCCACGCTCCAGGAAGTGGCGCCGCGCTCGGCCAGGCCCGCGCGAATGCGCAAAGCGGCGACGCCCTCTAGCTCCACGGCCGTTCCACATTAGCGTCCCACGCTAACGTCCCCCCAGCCGGCGTCCGCATTGTGCCGGCCCCGGTCGAACGCTACATAGGGTTCGATGGAGACCCCTTGCGTCGAAATCTGCGAGATCGATCGTCAGTCTGGCCTGTGCCGTGGCTGCGGGCGCACGATCGACGAAATATCCAACTGGGCCTCGATGACGAGCGACGAGCGCCGCCGCATCATGGGCGAGCTCGCCGCGCGCAAGAGCATCCTTGAGGAGCTCGGCCGATGACGGCATGGCTGTTGCTGGCCTTCGTCGTGCTCGCAGGCGTGCTGCTGCTGTTTCGCGGCGAGATCGGCTTCCTCTCCGATATGGGCACGTTCGAGATCGTGCTCGTCGCCGCCGGGGTATTGCTGCTCGCCGTCTACGTCATGGTCATTCTGCGCGGCGAGCGGTCGCGCCCGCTGCAGGCCGCCCGCTATCTGCTGTTCTGGATGGTGCTCGCCGCCGGGCTCGTCGTCGCCTACAGCTATCGCGAGGAGTTGTCGGCCGTCGCGACGCGGGTCGCGGGCGAGCTTGTGCCGCCGGGCCAGACGATCGCCGTCGCGACCGATCAGGAAGGCGAGCACGCGGTGCGGGTGCGCCGCAGGCTCGATGGGCACTTCGCCGTCCGCGCCGCCGTCAACGGCCAGTCGATGACGCTGCTCGTCGATACCGGCGCCTCGACGGTCGTGTTGAAGCCGTCTGATGCCGAACGCGCCGGGATCAACGCCGGCGATCTCGAGTTCACGGTTCCGGTGCAGACCGCCAACGGAACCACGTACGCAGCCCCCGTGCGCCTGCGCGCCCTCGCCGTCGGCCCCCTCGTCCTGGAGAACGTCGACGCCCTCGTGGCGCGGCCCGGGAGCATTAACGAAAACTTGCTCGGTATGAGTTTTTTAAGGCGTTTGCGGTCGTATGAGTTCTCCAAGGACTTCCTGACGCTCAGAGGCTAGAGCCCGGGTTCGTGGCGAACGCGAGGCGGAACTCTTTTCATGTCGATGACACCGGGCACGCGCCGTCTTGTACGCGAAATCGCGAGTTGGGCCGTCGTCGTGGTGATCGGCGCGGCAGCCTTCATGCATTTCGATCAGCTGAAGACGGGCGCGGAGCAATTGCTCGGGCTTCCGACGCCGGCCGACATCGCCGCGCGCCGGGACGCGCCACGCGAGGTGAGTGCTGTCGCCAAATTCGGATCGCAGGTCGAGATCAAGGCCGGCCGCAACGGACACTTCAGCACCGATGCCGAGATCAACGGCCGCACCGTCGAGGTCATGGTCGATACCGGCGCAACGATGGTCGCGCTCAGCTACGAGGACGCCGAGCGCGCCGGCATCTACCTGGACGACCGCGATTTTACGCGCGCCGTCACGACGGCGAACGGGGTAGCGCATTTCGCGCCCGTGACGCTATCGCGCGTCTCGGTCGGCGACATTATGGTGCGCGACGTCCCCGCCGCGGTGGCCGAGCCGGGGCGCCTGACGACCTCGCTGCTCGGCATGAGCTTCCTGAGCAAGCTGTCCCGCTTCGACATGCGCGCCGACGTGCTGGTGCTGCAGGAATAGGCAGCGACCGCCTGCTATCTCGCGCGGCCGGCTTGCGAAAACGCCACAGGATCGACTCTCGTCCCGGCGGCGTTTACACCTGCCCTGCAATTCCCCTGAAGCCGCCACAGGACTTGAACCATGCTGCCCCGCCCGCGCGCCGATCTGAAGCCGAATACCGCCGATTTCGAGCGCTTTGCCCTCGTCAAGCCGACGGGCTTTCGCGAGTACGACGCGAGGTGGCTCTATCCCGACGAGATCAATCTCATGGGGCTCAACGCCGTGGGCCTCGGGCTCGCCACATTATTTGGCCGCCGTGGCGTCGCAAAGCGCATCGTCGTCGGCCATGACTACCGCTCCTACTCCGGCAGCGTGAAGCAGGCGTTGGTGGTGGGGCTGCTGGGCGGTGGCATGGAGGTGCACGACATCGGCCTCGCGGTGACGCCCATGGCGTATTTCGCCCAGTTCGATCTCGACGTGCAGGGCGTCGCCATGGTGACGGCGAGCCACAACGAGAACGGTTGGACCGGCATCAAGATGGGGTTGGCGCGGCCCTTGACCTTCGGGCCCGACGACATGACCGAGCTCAAGGACATCGTGCTCGGCGCCACCTACGAGACGGCGGACGGCGGACGCTACATATTCGAAGCTAACGTCGCAGAGCGCTACATGAAGTCGCTTGCCGACCGGCCCAAGCTTGCGCGCCGCCTCAAGGTTGTCGTCGCCACCGGCAGCGGCACCGCCGGCGCGTTCGCACCCGGCGTGCTCGAGGCCGTGGGCTGCGAGGTCGTGACGCTGCACACCGAGCTCGATCACGCCTTTCCGCATTACAATCCCAACACCGAGGACATGGCCATGCTGCACGACATCGCGGCCAAAGTTCTCGAAGTCGGCGCCGACGTGGGCTTCGCCTTCGACGGCGACGGCGACCGCTGCGGTGTCGTCGACGACGAGGGCCGCGAGATCTTCGCCGACAAGGTGGGCGTCATGCTCGCCCGCGACATCTCCGGCCTGCACAAAGGCGCCAAGTTCGTGGCCGACGTGAAGTCGACGGGCCTGTTCATGACCGACCCCGTGCTCATGGCAAACGGTGCCACCACCACCTACTGGAAGACGGGGCACTCCTACATGAAGCGCTACAGCCACGAGACGAAAGCGCTTGTGGGCTTTGAGAAGTCGGGCCATTTCTTCTTCAACCCGCCGCTCGGGCGCGGCTACGACGACGGGCTCATCTCCGCGCTCGCCGTCTGCGACATGCTCGAGCGCAACCCCGATAAGTCCATGGCCGATCTGGAGCGGGCGCTGCCCAAGACCTGGCAATCGCCGACCATGTCGCCGCACTGTGCCGATGAGGTGAAGTACGGCATCGTCGACGCGATCGTCGCGCACTACAAGAAGATCGCCGCCGACGGCGGCAAGATCGCCGGCCAGAAGATTCGCGACCTCGTCACCGTCAACGGCATTCGCGTCGTGCTGGAGGATGGAACCTGGGGCCTCGTGCGCGCCTCGTCCAACAAGCCGGAGCTCGTCGTCGTAGTCGAGAGCCCGTCATCGGAAGCGAACATGAAGGCGATCTTCGCCGACATCGATCGCGAGCTTGCGAAGTTCCCCGAGGTCGGAGAGTACAATCAGAAAATTGTGGCCTAGGCGCCGCCGGGACAAAATCCTGCTGCGTTTTCAAGCCCCCGCCGCGATTGCTGGCGTCCCGCAAAAGGTGCGATACTGCCCGTGGCAGTTCCGCTCGGTTTTGGAGGGGTACCCATGAAACTGAAATTTGCTGTCACTGCATTTTCCGCATTTCTGATGCTCGGACTTATCGTGTCCTCGCTGACGCTCGCGCCCTCGCTCGCATACGCCGGCGATGACGACGGCACCGGCGGCGGCTCGGGCAAATCCTCCGGCGACGGCACCGGCGGCGGCTCGGGCCAGACCGGCGATGATGGCACCGGCGGCGGATCGGGCCAGAAGTAATAGAAGCGCTGCGGCTCCATCATCAGGATCACTCACGATGACAGCCGCCGCGGAGAGTGCCGGAGCCCGACGCGGTCGGTTTCCGATGTTCTCGGGCCTGGCGTGCGTGGCCTGTCTCGCCGCCGCGCTGGCTCTGTTGTCGCCGGCCGTCCGCGGGCACCTCGACCGCATCGAGTACTGGACGGCCGACTGGCGCACCGCGCTCCTCGCCGATCGTGTTCCCGCGAAGCATGAGGGCGTAATCGTCGTCGTCTTCGATCCCGCTACGTTCGATGGCGGTGTCATTTCGCCGATCCCGCGCGACACGCATGCCGATGTCCTGCGCACGCTCGACGGCATGCATCCGAGCGCCATCGGGCTCGATTTCTTTTTCGTCGCCTCGCAAGGTCCCGACAAGGACGGCGCCATGCTGAAGGCGCTGCAGGACATCAAAACCCCCATCGTGCTCGGCGCCATCGACGCGCACACGACCGAGTTCAGCGACAAGCAGCGGGCCTATCAGGCGCAGTTCCTCGCCCAAGCGGGGCGCCCTGCCGGGTATCTGGCGCTGAAATACGATCCCGGCCACATCGTGCGGCGAACCTCGCCCCCGGTCGCGGGGTCGCCGTTCCAGGAAAGCTTCGCGCGCCAGATCGCCTTGGCCTCCGGTGCCAAGCTCGAAGGTCCCGGCGCCTCGTCCGCCGCAACGCGCATCGCCTGGGTGCTGGGCCCCGACTACGACACGCAGCCGTTCCTCACGGTCTCCGCCAAGGAGCTGCTGCCGGGAGCCGACGAAGCGGCCCGCAAGGAGCTTGCGCAAAAAATTGCGGGCAATATCGTTTTGACGGGCATCGACATGCCCAACTCCGACCGGCACGACACCGCGCTGTCGGTGTGGACGGACGAGAAAATGCTGGGCGTGATGATCCACGCCCACATCCTCGCGCAAATGCTCGATGGTCGCTATTTCTCCGAGCTCGCCGGCCGCGAGCGCTCGGGCTTCCTGCTCGCCATCGGCGTTATCGGCTTGGCGCTCGGCTGGGGCTTGCGGGGAAATCGCGCCGCCTTCCTCAACTTGAGCGTCGCGACCGCGATCCTCGTCGTCATCGATGCGCTTTGTTATTCAACGCAGAGGACCGTGCTGCCCTTCACGCTGACGCTTTACGTGTGGTTCATCGGCGTCGTCGCGGGCCAGCATCTGCGCACGCTCGCGCGGTGGGCCGCCGGCCCGGCTCCGGCAGCCGTTGCCGCCTGAAGCTTTCGCCGCGCCGTCTCAGCCCAGAAGATCGATGAGGAAGCGCGCCGACACGCAGCCGAGGAATAGCGCGAACGCCAGCTCCAGTTTCCGCCGCGGAATGTTGTGGGCGAGGCGTACCCCATAGGGCGCGGCATAGACGCTCAAGGGCGCGATGATCGCGAGCCCGATCAAATTCACAAAACCAACCGACAGGGGCGGCAAGCCGTCGGCGCCCCATCCAGCCCACGCGTAGCCGATGACGCCCGGCACCGCGATCAGCGGGCCGATGCCGCTCGCGGTCGCGACCGCCGACAATATGGAGCGGCCGTAGAGCGTCAGCAGCGGAACGACGAACGTGGCGCCCCCGATGCTCATCAGGATCGAGATGAAATCCGATCCCCCCCGCGGCGATCTGCGGCCAGGGGCTGGGCGGCAGGTGATCGCCGAGCCGCCAATCCTCGCGCCCCAGCGCCATCTTGAGCGCGACGAGCCCGGCAGCGACGCGCCCACACCCACTTGAGCGTGGTCCCGCTCGAGGCTTTGGCGGTCAGGACGCCGGCGATGACGCCTAAGAGAATCCACAGCGCCACGCGTTGCAGCAGCTCCATGTCGACCGCGCCCCGGGCGCGATGGCCGGCAAACGACTTGAGCGCGGTCGGCACGATGACGGCGATCGTCGTGCCCAGCGCCAGATGCATGCGGATCGCGGGATCGACATCGAGCACGCGGAAGATCTCATAGAGCACCGGCACCAGCACGCCGCCGCCCCCGATTCCCAAAAGGCCCGCCAGAAATCCCGCGAGGAGCCCGGCGGCCATCATCGCGGCGACGAGCAGTGCGAGCTCGCCCGCCGAGACACCGAAATCCATGCCGTTGCCCCCTATTCCGCCGCGGCGGCTGCGCGATGCGACGGCTCGACGATCGCCAAGGCGTCGAGCAGCACGGCCGTGCCTGCGCCGTCCTTCACCGCCTGCTCGCTCAAGTGACGGCGGAACGCGCGCGCGCGCGGCTCGCCGTGATAGAGGCCGAGAATGTGGCGCACGACATTGTTGAGCCGCCCGCCGGAGCTCAGATGGCGCGCGATGTGGGGCACGAGACCCTCGATCGCCTCGGCACGAGTCGGTGCCGGCGTTGCCGCGCCGAAAAAGCGCCGGTCGACGTCGGTCAGAATAAAGGGCGTCTGGTAGGCCGCGCGGCCGAGCATCACCCCGTCGACGTGGCCAAGGTGCGTCTCCGCCGCATCGAGATCGCCGATGCCGCCGTTGAGCACGATCGTCAGGTCGGGACGCGATGCCTTGAGGCGGTGCACGCGCGCATAATCGAGCGGGGGCACTTCCCGGTTCTGCTTGGGCGACAGCCCTTCGAGCCACGCCTTGCGCGCATGCACGATGAAGACGCGGCATCCGGCGGCAGCGACCCTCTCGATGAAGCGCTGCAGGTCGGTCTCGCTGTCCTGATCGTCGATGCCGATGCGGCACTTGACGGTGACGGGGACGGACACGCGGGCCTGCATCGCCGCGACGCAGTCGGCGACGAGCCCGGGCTCGGACATCAAACAGGCGCCGAAGCGGCCTTCCTGCACGCGGTCCGAGGGGCAGCCGACGTTGAGATTGATCTCATCGTAGCCGAAGCTCTCGCCGATCGCGGCGGCCTGGCCAAGTGCCGCCGGATCGGAGCCGCCGAGCTGCAGCGCGACGGCGTGCTCGGAGGCGTCCATCGCGAGCAGGCGCGCACGGTCGCCGTGGATGACGGCCGCAGCCGTCACCATCTCGGTGTAGAGTCGCGCATGCCGCGTCAGTAGACGGTGGAAGACGCGGCAGTGCCGGTCCGTCCAGTCCATCATCGGCGCCACGCAGAACCTGTGCGATTGAAGCTGCACCGCGTTCCTCTTCCATGAGTGCGTGCGAACGACTTTTTTGCACCCGCTCTCAGCGGATCTGGGTACCGGAGGAAGCGGGGAGCCCGCAAGCACCAATAAGCCGCGCGGCAGGTGTCCAGTCACGATTGCCGAAGTTTTCGTAAACGCGCCGCCCGCCCGCTAATTAGACCTGGTGGCGAGAGATAAAGGGAAGGAGAACGATAAGGGCGTAGACCAAGATGGCGCCTGCCAAGGCGAGAATAGTGATCATAACGCCCACGCTCATGCGCTTCGGCTTTTCGTCGAGCTCCTGCGGCAGATTTTGGTCGTATTCCAGCATGGTCTTCTCCCACGACTGTTGGGCGTCACGATCGTAGCACGGAAATGGGCTCGCAGCTCGGCTCGGACGGATGGAAAAGCGAGCCGGTCGATCGCATATCTAGACCTGAGAAGGACGGTAAATGATCGATCTCTATTACTGGACCACGCCCAACGGTCACAAGATCACGATCTTCCTGGAGGAGGCGGGCGTTCCCTACCGCATCATCCCGGTAGACATCGGCAAGGGCGAGCAGTTCAAGCCCGACTTCCTGGCCATCGCGCCCAACAACCGCATTCCAGCGATTGTCGATACCGAGCCCGCAGACGGCGGCGCGCCGATCAGCATTTTCGAATCGGGCGAGATCCTCCTCTACCTCGCCGAGAAGACCGGGCAGTTCCTCGCCCCCGACATGCGCGGGCGCGTCGAGGTCCTGCAGTGGCTGTTCTGGCAGATGGCGGGCCTCGGGCCCATGGCCGGGCAGAACCACCACTTCGTGCAGTACGCACCCGAGCGCATCCCCTACGCGACCGAGCGCTACGTGAACGAGACCAACCGCCTCTACGGCGTCCTCGACCGGCGCCTTGCGGATCGCGACTACGTGGCAGGCGACTACTCGATCGCCGACATGGCCTGCTATCCCTGGATCGTGCCCTACAAGAAGCAGCAGCAGAACCTCGACGATTTTCCCGACCTTAAGCGGTGGTTTCGAGCCATCGCGGCGCGCCCGGCGGTCAAGCGCGCCTACGAGCGCGCGGGCGAGGTCAATAAACGTCCCGTCGTGAGCGAGAAGTCGCGGGCCATTCTGTTCGGGCAATCCGCAGGCCGACGTGGCTCCTGAGGCAACGGGAACAATTCCTCCGCTTCGAACGTTATCCTAGACGAACCACAGGCAAGGGCAGGGCGTGGTCACGATGCTGGACGATAGCAAGGAGCTCGAGGGCCGCAGGGTGCTCGTCGTCGAGGACGAGCCGATGGTGGCGATCGACTATTGCGACCGGCTCGCCGCAGCCGGGGCCGAGATCGTCGGTCCCTTCACTTCGGTTGCCCAGGCATTAGCGTCCTTGGAGCAGGGGCGCGTCGATGTCGCGGTGCTCGACTATGCCTTGGCCGACCGCAACAGCGAGGGGCTGCAGAGCGCGCTCGACGCCCGCAATATTCCTTTCGTGATCATTACCGGATACCCCCGAGTGCTTGGTGCGGCGCGACGAGCACCAGAACGTGCTGTCGAAGCCCGTTTCGCCCGACGACCTATGTTCGGCCATCCGCGACGCCTGCCGCTGAGCTGCTCGGCCCCGTCCCCGGCGAAAGATTAGCGATTTCGGGCGGCATTTTGCGCCCGCCGGTCATATCGTGATAAGCAGCCTCCACTATTATCTCGTCAGGAATTGAACGATCGCCGCCCGGCGGTCGGACTCGTATTTGGGCGGCGACCGCGGCCCGGTGGAACCCGCATGAAGCCCGAGACGCCCCGCCCGATCCACCTCAAGGACTACCGTCCCCCCGCCTACCTGATCGACAAAATCGATCTCGACTTCACGCTAGATCCAACGCGAACGCATGTGCGCTCGCGCATGTCCGTTCGCCCCAACCCGCAAGCGTCGGGTCGACGCGAGCAGCTGCGTCTCGACGGCGAGCATCTCGAGCTTGTCGAGATCAAGCTCGACGGCGCCCCGCTCGCCAAGAAGGACTACAAGCTCACCGACACGTCGTTGATGCTTCTCAAGACGCCGTCCGGGCCGTTCAAGCTCGAGATCACGACGATCGTCGATCCGCAAGCCAACAAGGCGCTGCAGGGTCTCTACCGCACCAACAGCGTCTACTGCACGCAGTGCGAGGCCGAGGGCTTCCGGCGCATCACCTACTTCCTCGATCGCCCCGACGTGCTTTCAACCTACTCGGTACGCATCGAGGCGGACCCCAACGAAGCGCCCGTGCTGCTGTCCAACGGCAACCTGTTGGAGCGCGGCATCCTCGACGGCGGCAAGCGCCACTATGCAATCTGGCGCGACCCCTTCCCAAAGCCCTGCTACCTGTTCGCCCTCGTCGGCGGCGATCTCTCCTCCATCGCCTCCACCTTCCGCACCATGTCGGGCCGCGAGGTCGATCTGCGCATCTACGTTGAGCATGGCAAGGAGGAACGCGCCGCCTGGGCGATGGATAGCTTAAAGCGCGCCATGCGGTGGGACGAGGAGCGCTTCGGACGCGAATACGATCTCGACGTGTTCAACATCGTCGCCGTCTCCGACTTCAACATGGGCGCGATGGAGAACAAGGGCCTCAACGTCTTTAACGATCGGCTCATCCTCGCCTCGCCCGAGACCGCGACCGACAAGATCTTCGAGTCGATCGAGAGCGTCGTCGCGCACGAATACTTCCACAACTGGACCGGCAACCGCATCACCTGCCGCGACTGGTTCCAGCTCTGCCTCAAGGAAGGGCTGACGGTGTTCCGCGACCAGGAGTTCTCGGGGCACGAGCGCTCGCGCACCGTGCAGCGCATCATCGACGTGCGCCAGCTGCGCTCGCACCAGTTCGCCGAGGACGCAGGACCGCTGGCCCATCCGGTGCGGCCAGAGAGCTACATCGAGATCAACAATTTCTACACGGCGACCGTCTACGAGAAGGGCGCCGAGGTCGTGCGCATGATCGCGACGCTGCTCGGCGAAGACGCCTTCCGCAAAGGCATGGACCTCTATTTCGAGCGCCACGACGGCGAGGCCGCAACGGTGGAGGAATTCGTCAAGTGCTTCGAGGACGCGAGCGGCGCCGATCTGGCGCAGTTCCGCCTCTGGTACTCGCAGGCCGGGACGCCGGAGCTCGTCTGCGCGCTGCACTACGACAAAACCGCCAAGACCGCCGAGCTCGAAGTGGAGCAGGTGATCCCCGCGACGCCGGGCCAGCCCAGCAAGAAGCCGATGCACATGCCGTTGCAGGTGGGGCTGCTCGGCGGCAACGGCGCCGACCTGGCGTTGAAGCTCGACAGCGGAGAGGAAATCCGCAGCGGCATTCTCGCGCTCACAAAGCGCAAGCAGACGTTCCGCTTCACGGATGTTCCCTCGCGCCCGGTGCCATCGCTGCTGCGCAACTTCTCCGCGCCCGTCAACGTCACGATCGACCTCCCCGATCGCGACGTCGAATTCCTGATGTCAGCCGACAGCGACCTCTTCAATCGCTGGCAGGCCGCCAACAGCTACGCGACCCGCAGCCTCGTCGAAATCGCCGGCATCCTGGCGCAGGGCCGCCAGACCGCGCGCGGGTCACGCTACGCCAAGGCGCTTGGCGCGGCGATCGCCGGCGACAGCCTCGATCCGGCTTACCGCGCAGAGTTGCTAAAGCTACCATCGCAGGCCGACGTCGCCCGCGTCATCGGCAAGAACGTCGATCCGGCACTCATCCATCGCGCGCACCGGCAGTTGGCGCGGCTGATCGGGCGCACGCTGGGCAACCAGCTCGAAGAGCTCTACGCCGCGACGTCGGACGACGGCGCGTTCTCGCCCGACGCTGAAAGCGCAGGAAGGCGCGCGCTGCGCAACGCCGCCCTCACGCTGCTCGCGGCGCGCGGGAGCCCGCGCGATCGGGCACGCGTATCGAAGCACTACTTCAAGGCCACGAACATGACGGACCGCGCAACCGCGCTGTTCCTGCTCGCGGCCTACGGCGGCAAGGACGCGGAGCGCGCGCTCGCCGATTTCCACGACACTTGGAAAGGCGACAACGTCGTCATCGATACCTGGTTCGCGGCCCAGGCCCAGTCGCCGATCGCTGCAACGCTGAAGCGGGTCGCGGCCCTGACCCGGCACCCGCTCTTTGCCCTGACCGCGCCCAATAAAGTGCGCGCCCTCATCGGGACGTTCGCGGCGACCAACCCGGTGCAGTTCAACCGGGAGGACGGCGCCGGCTACGCCTTCGTGGCCGATCAGGTGCTGGCGCTCGACCGCATCAACCCGCAGATCGCGGCCCGCCTGCTCGGCGCCTTCCGCAGCTGGCGGGCGCTCGAAACGGGGCGCCGGGGGCTGGCGCGCAAGGCGCTGCAGCGCATCGCCAGGGCCAAAAACCTATCCTCCGATGTACAAGAGATCGTCTCCAAGGTGCTCGAGGCCTGAGCCTGGAAAATTATTTGCGCTGATGGGGTTATTCTCCCTCGACAGCTGATTTGCGATGGTGTGAAATAAATTTAGTGATTCGGGGTGGGGCTCGCTCGGGTCCGCGTTGCTTTCAAAGACAATTCGGGGGAGAGAAGGATGGCGTGGACAACGTCCGCCGACCTGTGCGCGCGGCTTGGGGTGTGGGACTTCACCGTTGCGCAGATGAAGTCGGCGAGGTTCGCCGCCGCCCGGCTTCGCCGTTCCCTATCGCGGTGCCACCCCAATTTCGCCTTCGCCGCTCCCTTGGCGGCCTTGGGTTTCATCACCCCCCTGCTGCCGACAAGCCTCACCGCCACGGTGCTCCTGGCGGCCGGCGCAACGCTAGCCTTCCTCACGGTCCGCAGCGCCCAGCAAGTGGAGACCCCCGCACCGGCGGCACGTAAACATGGCCGGATTGTTATGCAGGCTGACAGCGCGAGCGGCATTCGGCTCGGCGGCACACACCCCGCCTTCCATTCATCGCAAATCGCTTTCGAGCGGGAAGCGCAGCGCGCCGCCTCACCGGCGACCGCCGCAACCCGGGCTCGCCTCGCACCCGAGCACCGGGACCGGAGCTGGGCGGAGTTGATGGCCCGCGTCAATCATGACCTGAGGACACCGCTCAACGCCGTGATGGGCTTTTCGGAGGTGATGGCGCTGGAGCTGTTCGGCCCACTCGGAGACGAGCGCTATCAGGACTACGTCCACCACATCCGCGACAGCGCCACAGACCTTTTGAAGTCAGCCGAGGACACCCTCGCCTTGACCGCACTCATGACGCGGCCAAACCGGCGCGAGGATATCTGCGCCTGCGATCTTGAGCTGCTCGCCAACGATGCTTGGACCTTCGTCTCGCGCAAGGCGGCCGCGCGCGCGATCGACCTGGATCTCTGCGTCCCCGCCGATATGGAAGTGGTGGGCGAGTCCCGCGCCATGCGGCAGGTTCTGGTCAATATGCTGTCGGAAGGGATTGCGCGCGCCGGTCACGGCGAGCGCGTGATCCTCACGGCCATTGCCGACGGCGAGCTGGTCGAACTGTCGCTTTCGGTCTCCCGGCAACGGCCGCAGCCAACGCGCAAAAGCGGCTCGCTGGCGATTTGCCTGGCGCGCACGCTGCTCGAGATGCAGGGAACCTCCCTACTCGAGTTCGACAACAGCGCCACCGGCTGGAGCGCGGTGACGGTGCTCGACCGCGTGGCTCAGCCCGACTTCTTCCACGACCGCGTCCGCGCGGAGCCGCAAGAGAGCATGGCCCTCATGGGCTGAGGCTGCAACGGGGCTTCACTTTGACCCCGGGTTTTCGTCATCGTCGCGGTGGCGCCGGTAGCGGTCGCGGCGCTTTTCAAACCAGTTGTGCAACTGCTGACGCTCCTCTGGCGTGAGGAGGACGGCCGTCGCTGCAAACCGAGCCATGCGCGCGCGCTTTTCATTGGCGTCGGCGTCGACCGCGCGGTCGAGAGCCGCCTTGAACTTCTCCGCGTCGAACGGCTCCTGCGTCAGGAGGGTGCGCGCGGCATCGCGCGCCTCGCGCTCGGCAGCGCGCAGTGGCTTGAGCGTCTCCTCCTCGCTGGCGAGCTTCTGGCGGATCACCTCGGCGCGCTCAGGCGGCAATGTCTCGGCAAACGCGGCGAGGCCGTGCGCCTTGTGGTGATCTTTCCAGCCGTGATGGCGCATGAGCAGCGTGCCCGCCACCGCGCCGATAATCAGCACGTTGAGAGCCAGCGACGCCATCAGCGCCAGGCGTAGGTTTCGCCCGGCGGGGGGCTTGGGCGCCACGTTGTCGCTCGTCATAGGAGATCCTCATCGGGGGAAGCGACGATGTCGTCACCGAGCGCCAGCTGCGAAGTATCAGCGGCGGTCGCCAGGCCGGCGGCCTCTGCCACCTCCTGCACGGTTGATTCGAAGGTGCCTACCGATCCGAGCATCACGCCGACGACGAGGGACGCGGCCAGCACAGCAGCGGGCCACTCACGGCCGCTGCGTGCCTTGTTCAACCATGAGGGCATGCGCGAAGCGCGCGCCGGAGCGGCGGAACCCATGCTGCTTCCCGCCACCACGGCGAGCCTGGGCTCGCCCGACCTCAGCGCGGCGGCGACGATACGCTCCTTCAAGGCGCGCTCGCGGTCCTCGCTCGCGCGGGGCGCCAGATCGAGCAGGGAATTGAGCGCTACAGCCTCGGCCAGCAATCGCGCCGCGCTCTCGTCCTCGCTGACGAAGCTCGCAAACCGCAAGCGATCGCGCGCGGGCCAGCGCGTCCGGTCGGCGCCGTACACCTCCAAGAGGTGCTCGAGCGCTTGTCTGTCCTCTGCCCGTCTGTCTGTCGCAGCCATCGTCTCAAGTCTCTTTCTCGATTTCCAGCCAGTCCGTCTATTGGCGCTCGCCGTCGGAGAGCAACTCGCGCCACTCGTCACGCAATGCCGCCTTCAGGCTTCTTCGGGCGCGGGCGAGCAGCGATTCCACCGCCTCGTCCGAAATACCCATGATCCGTCCCACCTCGATCTGGCTCAGCCCCTCGTAGTGGAAGAGGGTCAGCGCCACGCGCTGCCGATCGGGCAACTCCTTCAACGCCGCATCGACCCGCTGGCTTACGTCGTGCGCTTCCAAATCGGCGAGCTGCGTAGGCGGCTCGATGCGTTCAGGCACTTCCTCGACCACACTCAGGCGTTTGCCCGCCCGCATGCGGTCGACGCAAAGGTTCGAAACGACGCGGCGCAACCACGGCCGCAACCCTTGCGGCCCGACCTCGAGCCCGTCGGCGGAGCGCCACAAGCGAAGCAGCGCCTCCTGAGCCATGTCCTCAGCCTCCGCGTCGTCGCGCAGCATTCGTCGCGCCACCGCGAGCACGCCGGAAAGATGCCGGTCGACGAGCGCGCGGAACGCGGCCGCATCGCCTTCGGCGGCAGCGGCCACGAGCGTGGCTTCCACCCTTGCCTCAGTGCCGGTCACGGAGCTCCCGTGCGGCCCTGGCACCACCCTTTTCGCCGCCACATTGACCCTCGGCATGGCCATCGAACACTTTCATTTCCAGTCTAGCGCCGGATCGGGCCTTTCTGCGACCCTTGACGGCGGCCGAGGCGGCACGAGAAGCACCCTGTTTGTAGGTTGAAACGTGTGCGCCGCGGTAAATCCGTCGGCAGCCAGAACCCCGGCAAACGCCCCGCTTTGCCCGTCTTCAGGCAATGATCTCGTCGAACAGGGCCGCAACTGCCGCGAGCGTCGCCCGCAGCCGGGTTTCAAGCTCCTCAAAGCTCGCCGCGTCGCCTGCCCGCGCCAGGAGCGCTTTCAGCCCCTTGGGCGCTGTTGCCGGGTCGAAAACGCCCTCGAGGCACAGCCGCAGGATTTGCGTCAGATCGAGCACCAGGCGCGTCGCCGGGATCAGGATGTCGGCGTGCGCCGCCTTAAGGACGCCTGCATCCCTGAGCCTGCGGTAGGCCTCGATCGTGTTCTGGTCGAGGATTTCGGGATGCGCCGAGGCGTTGACGAGTTGCAGGTACTGGGCGATGAACTCCAGATCGACGAGCCCGCCGCGCACCCGCTTCAGCTCCCAGATGTTGTCGGTTCCCTTCTCTTTGGCGATGCGCGTGCGCATCTCGTGCACGTCGGCGGCGACCTTCGCGCGATCGTGCGGCTGCACCAGCGCGTTGCCGATCGCGGCCTCGACGCGCGCCCGCAAATGCTCCGGCCCCGCGATGACGCGGGCGCGCGTCAAAGCGAGGTGCTCCCAGGTCCACGCGGCCTCGGCCTGATAGGCGATGAAGCTTGCAAGCTGCGTAGCGACGGGGCCCTGCTGCCCCGACGGGCGCAGGCGCATGTCGACCTCGTAGAGCGTGCCTTCCGCGGTCGCCGACGACAGCGCGGTGATGAGGCGTTGCGTCAGGCGCGTGTAGTAATGCGTGGGCGCCAGCGGGCGCGCGCCGTCCGATTGCACGGTCGCGGGATCGAAGTCGTAGACGAGGATGAGATCGAGGTCGGAGGGGGCCGTCATCTCGCGCCCGCCGAGCTTTCCCATGGCGATGACGGCGGCGGCGCCACCCTCAACGTGCCCGTGCGCGCGCTCAAGCTCACGCTCCGTCGCCGTCATCAGGTGGTCGATTAGACGCTCGGCCAGCAGCGCGTAGGCGCCGCCCGCCTGGTTGGCCTTGATGACGCCGGAGAGCACCCGGATGCCGATCAGGAACTGCTGCTCGCTTCCCGTTACGCGGGCACGATCGAGCACGTACTGCAGATCGTGGTCGCCTTGCCCGATCTCGGCGGTGATCATGCGGTCGAGCTCGTCTGCCGTCGGCAACGCCCCAAGCGTGCCGGGATCGAGCACGGCATCGAGCAGCCGCCGGCGGCGCGACAGGATGCGCACAAGGCGCGGGGCCGATCCCATCATGTCGGCGATAAGCCGCAACAAGCTGGGGTTGGCGCGCAACAGCGAGAACAGCTGCACGCCCGCCGGCAATTCGGAAACGAAGCGGTCGAAGCCGATGAGCGCACGGTCGGGGTCGGCTGTATCCGCAAGCGCCGCGATCAGCAGCGGCTGCATCTCGGTCAGGACCTCGCGCGCGCGCGCCGAGCGCACGGCGGCATAGCGTCCATGGTGCCATCCGCGGATCGCAGCCAGCACCTGCTCGGGCTGCTGATAGCCCAACTGCCGCAGCGCCGCGACCGTGTCGGGATCGTCCTTCTCGCCGGCAAAGACCATATTGACGCCGCCCGGCGTCAGCTCGGGGCTGTCCTCAAACAGCACCGCGTAGTGGCGCTGCACCGTTTCCAGGCGCCGGCGCAGCTCGGCTGAGAACGTTTCAACGTCGGGATAACCGCAGAACAGCGCCAAGCTCAGCAGGCGCGCGGGATCGTCGGGCACCTCGTGCGTCTGCTCGTCGGCGACCATCTGCAGGCGATGCTCGATGCGGCGCAGGAACAGGTAGGCTTCGCCGAGCTCGTCCGCCACCGCGTCCTTGATCCAGCCGCGTGCCGCAAGCCGCTGCAGTGCTTCAAGCGTCTGCGGCGCGCGCAAGTCGGGCTGGCGCCCGCCCGCGATGAGCTGCTGGGTCTGCACGAAGAACTCGATCTCGCGGATGCCGCCGCGCCCGAGCTTGATGTTGTGGCCGGCGACGGCGATCTCTCCGAACCCGCGATGGGCATGGATCTGCCGCTTCATGGCATGCACGTCGGCGATTGCCGCATAGTCGAGGTACTTGCGCCAGATGAAGGGCGCCAACTCCGCCAGCAGCTGGCGCCCCGCCTCGAGATCGCCGGCGCAGGCGCGCGCCTTGATGAGAGCTGCACGCTCCCAGTTCTGGCCGAAGCTCTCGTAGTAGACGAGCGCTGCCTCCGTCGACAGCGCGAGCTGGGTGGCGCCTGGATCGGGGCGCAGCCGCAGGTCGGTGCGGAACACGTAGCCATCTCCGGTACGCTCCTCCAGGAGCTGCACCAGGTCGCGCGTCAGGCGCACGAAGAAGCTCGGCGGCTCCACGCCCGGCGCCAGTGCGATGCGGTCGAGGTCGTAGAAGACGATCAGATCGACGTCGCTCGAATAGTTGAGCTCGCCCGCGCCGCCCTTGCCCATTGCGAGAACGATGAAACCGCAAGGCGCCAAGTCCCCTCCGGCGTCTTTTCCTATCCACTGGCCCCGTTGCGCGGCCTCGGCGAACAGGAAATCGACGGCGCCCGCGATCGCCGCGTCGGCGCTTTGGCTGAGCGCCGCCGTCACCTCGGGGACACCCCAAATGCCGGCGAGGTCGGCGAGCGCGACGAGGAGCGCGACACCGGTCTTGAACTGGCGCAGGGCGCGCATCGCATCCGCCCGCGAGCCGGCTGCTGTAAGCGAGCGCGCGAGCTCGGCGCGCTGCTCGTCGAGGTAGCTTTGCGGCGGTTGGGTAAGGATGCGCTGCAGCCGCGCCAGATCGCGCTCGACCAGGCTCGAGAGATAGGGCGATCCGCTGAAGACGCCGGCCAGCAGCCCGGCAACGCGGGGCTCATCCAGCAGCTTGGCCAGCGCCGCAAGATCGGGCGAGGATGCCGCGCGCTCGCGCAAGCCCGCGAGCCCGTTTGCGACCCTGGCATCGTCGCGCGCAACGGGCGCCTCCATGATGCCCGCGGAAAACGCTGCCGCGCTCGCTGTCCCTTTAGCCATCCTGCCCCGCGCTGATCGCAGACGACCCGCCTCAGGCGGCGGCCGTCCGCCTCGGCAGCGTCAAGACCACGCGCAATCCCGGCGCGTTGTCCTCCAGCCGCACTTTGCCACCATGCAGTCGGGCAACCGCCTGTACAAGGCTCAAACCCAGCCCCGTTCCGGGCTCCGTGCGGCTCTTCTCCAGGCGCACGAACCGTTTCAGGACGCGCTCGCGGTCCACCTCCGCGATGCCCGGACCGCGATCTGCGACCGCGATCTCGACCGCTCCATCTCGCGTGGCGAGGCTCACCGTGATGATCGCCGCCTCCGAACGCCCGGCGCCGTCGCCCTTACCCGCATATTTGATCGCGTTGTCGATGAGGTTGGCGACGGCCTGCCCCATCAGCTGGCGATTGGCCCGCACTTGCACGTCATCCTCCACGTCGAGGTCGAGCCGCAGACCGCGCTCCTCCGCCACCGGCTCGTAGAGCTCCGCCACGTCGCGCACGATCAGCGCGGCATCGAACGTTTCCGCGTTCCCATCCAGCACGCCCGCCTCTAGCCGCGCGACGAGAAGCAGCGCGTTGAAGGTCTTGATCAGCTCGTCCGCGTTCTCGATCGTATGCTCGAGGCCGTCGCGATAGGCTTTATCGCCGCGCGGATCCATGAGCGCTGCTTCCGCCGTATTGCGCAGGCGCGTGAGCGGAGTTTTAAGGTCGTGCGCAATGTTGTCGGACACTTCGCGCAGTCCGTTCATCAGCGCCTCGATGCGGTCGAGCATGGCGTTGAGGTTCGCCCCCAGCACGTCGAACTCGTCGCCCGCGCCCGCGATCGCGATGCGACGCGACAGATCGCCGTCCATGATCGAGCGCGTGGCGAGGTTGATCGCCTCGATGCGCGCCAGCACCACGCGCGCGATCACGAGGCCCGCGATCAGCCCCGTGAGCGACAGGAACCCGAGCCCCAGCAGATAGACGGTTCCCATCTCGCCGGCGAAGCGGCGCTGCTCCTCGATGTCGCGCCCCACGATGAGACGCCGGCCGCCGCCGAGGTCTACGGGGATCGCGACACCGAGATTGGGCTCGGCGCCATCGGTCGGCCCGGCCACATAGCGGAACACGCCGCCGCCGGCGCCGGCTGCGAGCTCGCCCGGCATGCGCGTCAGGTTGCCGGCGATCTTGGCGCCCTGGGCGTCGGCCAGGAAATAGAGCCCCGGCCCGCCGGCACGGCTGCGCGCTTCGACCGCGCGCACGAGCCCCGCCTGATCGCCCGCTTGCGCCTCGGCGGAGAGCAGATCGGCCTCCGCCTGCAGCGTCTCCAGCACTTGATTGGTGAGAATGCGGTTCGTCTGCCACAGCAGCAGGCCCACGACGACGCCCGCGCACACGAGGTAGGCGACGACGGCAACCGCCGCCGCCCGGAATGCGGTCGTCGAGATCGCACGGGCCAGGAGATTAGCCGGGGCCATCACGGATCGTGTAGCCGGCCCCGCGCACGGTGTGCAAAAGGGGCTTGTCGAAGTTTTTGTCGATCTTGGCCCGGAGCCGGGAGACGTGCACGTCGATGACGTTCGTCTGCGGGTCGAAGTGGTAATCCCAGACGTGCTCCAGCAGCATCGTGCGCGTCACGACCTGGCCTGCGTGCTTCATGAGGTATTCGAGCAGCCGGTACTCGCGCGGCTGCAGCTGGATCTGCTCGCCGTCGCGCGTCACGCGGTGCGACAGGCGGTCGAGGACAAGCCCGTCGACGACGTAGCGCGTCTCCTGCTCCTCGGGCACCGCACGCCGCGCCAGCGCTTCCACGCGCGCCAGAAGCTCGGAGTAGGCATAAGGCTTGGTCAGGTAGTCGTCGCCACCCGCGCGCAGGCCCTTGACTCGGTCGTCGACCTCGCCCAGCGCCGACAGGATCAGCACGGGCGTGCGCACGCCCTTGCTCCGCAGGTCCTTGATCATGGCGAGGCCGTCGAGGCGCGGCAGCATGCGATCGACGATCAGGATGTCGTAATCGCCACCTTCCGCCAGCCCCAGACCCGTCTCGCCGTCCTCGGCAAGATCGGCCGAGTGGCCGCTCTCCTTCAGGGCCTTCTGCAGGAAGTGGGCGGTTTCCCTGTCGTCCTCGACCACCAGCACGCGCATTGCTTCACCGCTTTGCCTGTTTTCAACGCGAGACTTGAGAATCGCATTGTGCCTTCTGCCCCGCCAAACGTCGAGGCGGCCCGCCCCTTGCGAGGGCAGGCCGCCATTTCGTGCTCACTTTTGCGCGGGTCTCAGCTCTTGGCGATGGGCAGCCCCACCAGAACCGTCTGATTGCCGCCCTTCTTGATGTGGAACATGATCGTGCTGCCGCCGGCCTCTTTCGTCTTCTTGACGGCGTCCACGACATCTTGCGGCGAGGAGACCGTTTCGTCACCCGCCTTCAGGATCACGTCGCCCTCGCTCAGATTCTTCTTGGCAGCATCCGAGTTGGGATCGACTTCGGCGATGACCACGCCTTCCTTCACATCGGGTCCGCCCTGCTTCAGGGTGAGGCCCAGTTGCTTCAGGTCGACGTTGCCGTCCTCCTCCTTGGAGTTCTCGGGCTCGGTTCCGTTATCGACCTCATCGCCCTTGTTGGGGAAGGTGCCGAGCTTGACCTGAATCGTCTTCTCGCCCTTGTCCCGCCAGACTTTGAGATCGACCGTGCTCTGAGCCGGAAGGTCCGCGATGGTGCGCTGCAGATCACGCGCCTCGCCGATCCGCTTGGAGTTCACCTCCAGAATGGCGTCGGCCACCTTGAGGCCCGAGCCGGCCGCGGGGCCGTCCGACATCACCTCGGCGATGATCGCGCCGTGCGGTTCCTTGAGACCGAGGCTGTCGGCAAGATCCTTGTCGACGTCCTGGATCCGCACGCCCAGCCAGCCGCGGCTGACGCTGCCGCCCTTCTCAAGCTGCGCGACGACCTTCTTGACGGTTTCGGCCGGGACCGCGAACGCGATGCCGACGTTGCCGCCCGTGGGGCTGTAGATCGCCGTGTTCACGCCGACGACGTCGCCTTCCAAGTTGAAGGCAGGACCGCCGGAGTTGCCGTGGTTCACGGCCGCGTCGATCTGCATGTAGTCGTAGGGGCCGCCGATGTTGCGCGCGAGCGCCGACACGATGCCGGCCGTCACGGTGCCGCCGAGGCCGAACGGATTGCCGACCGCCAGCACCCAATCACCAACGCGCGGCTGCTTTTCGGCGAACTTGACGACGGTCAGCGGCTTCTTGGGCTCGATCTTCAGAAGCGCGATATCGGTGCGCTCGTCGGTGCCCTTGATGACGGCATCGATCTCTTCCTGATCGTCGAAGCTGACTTTGACTTTCGTCGCGCCGTCGACCACGTGCCGGTTGGTCACGATGTAGCCGTCGGACGAAACGACGAAGCCCGAGCCCGCGGCCTGACGCGGCCGCTCCTGCGAGGGCATGCTCTTGGGCAGGTTCTTGAACAGCTGGTAGAGGGGATTGTCCTCGTTCATTCCTGGCGGCATGCCGGGCATGCCCTCCGCCGGGCCGCGCGGCTCTCCATGCTTGCGGTCGGCGACGCGCGGCAGCTCGTTGGAAGCGGAGATGCTGACGACCGCCGGCTTCACCTGCTCCAAAATGTCCGCAAACGACATCGTCTCGGCCGGCACGCCGACTTTCAGCTGCGCCACGGCAGGCGATGGCCGCTCGGCCACGCCAAGTGCCAGCAGCCCGGCGCCGATCACGCCCGCGGCGGCAAGACGCCGCCAGTCGCGACCTGTCGATTTTGCTGGCCCGGTCTTTGCTACGTCCTCAGGCGACCTGGGTTGAGAGTGCATGCGCGAGAACCTCCATCCTGCGAAGCAGAGAAATTTGCTCATGGCACCCGGGGTACCGGAAGCGGCCTTACGGCAGCCTTTCGATTGCCTTAACAGTTGGTAATAAAGGGCCAGTTGACCATGTCCGCTAACCAAGCCCAGCCGATGAGCCGTTGCGTGAGTCGTGTTTTCGCCAAAGTTGGCCCCCTTGCCGGCGCCACAGTCTCGGGACTTGCCCTCGCCTTAGCCCTATCGCAGGCGGCACGTGCCGCCCCCATCCCCGCGCCGACCGCGCAGGGCCAATTCCAGGGCCAGTCCCAAAATTCGCTCCTTCGTCCCATTGCGGTATTCGGCCCCGACCAGCGCACGCCCCTTCCCCAATCCTACTGGCGCCGGGCCTCCAGGATCGGAGTGCTGCACGACCCGCGCTCGCGTTCGGTCTGCACCGCGTTTTGCGTGGCCCCCGACGTGGTCGCGACCGCGGCGCACTGCCTCTATCGCACCGGAGATGCCACGCCGCTGCGCTTGTCCGACATCACCGTGCGCCTGCACGGCACGCATGTGACGGCCCGCGTCGCGGGTGCCGCCGGGGGCGCGCCGGAAGCCAACGTGATCGCCGGGTCGCAGCACCTCAACGTCCATCCGCCGATCGACGCCACGCGCGATTGGGCGCTCGTGCGCCTGGCGCAGCCGATCTGCAAAGGCGGATATTTCAAGCTGAGCCGCCGCCCTGTCGAGGAGGTGATGCGGCTTGCCGATCAGGGCCGCGTCTATAACATCGCCTACCACCGCGATCTGCCCAAGTGGCAGCCGATGATTGGGCGCGACTGCGACGTGCGGCGCAATTTCACGGATGTGGACTGGCCCACGATCCGCCGCGATTTCGTCAACGCCGACCAACTCCTGCTGCACACGTGCGATACCGGCGCCGCCTCGTCGGGCTCGCCGCTGATCGTCGACGGGCCGAACGGCCCGGAGGTCGTCGGCATCAATGTCGGGACCTACGTGCAGTCGAAGGTCATCATGCTCAACGGCGAGGTGGTGCACCGCTTCAAGTCGGACGACGTCGCCAACACCGGCGTGAACTCGCAGGTTTTCGCCGCGGCGCTCGACAGCTTCAGGGACGCCAACCTCCTCGCAAGCCAGCGTGACGTCCGCCTGCTGCAGAACGCGCTTGCGGTGAAGGGCCTTTACAAGGGGCAGCTCGACGGTCGCTTCGGCACCGATACCAAGGTGGCGATCGAGCACTTCGAGCGCGCCGCTTCGATGCCGGTGACGGGACTTGCGACGCAGCCGCTGCTCGAGGCCCTGCTCGGCGAGAGCGAGGTCGTGACGGGACGGCTTCCGCTGCAAATCCCGGCAAGCGGGACGGCTCCGCAGCGCTAGCTGCTCTCGGGCTTTTCGCCCTGCGCAAGCAGCCCGCGCAGCTTCTCCTCCTCGGCGCGATCGAGCGCGGCCACGGCCGGTGCCACCCGGGCACGACGGCGCACGGCCCACACCACGCCCGCGATCGCGGCCAGCAAGACCAGGAACGGCGCCAGCCACAGGATGAGCGTGTGCGCATTCAATGGCGGGCGCAGCAGCACGAACTCGCCGTAGCGGTCCTCCACGAACTGCATCACCTGCGCGTCCGTGTCGCCCGCCTTTAAGCGCTCGCGCACCAGGAGCCGCAGGTCGCGCGCGAGCGGCGCGTTGCTGTCGTCGATCGACTGGTTCTGGCAGACGAGGCAGCGCAACCCCGAGGAGATATGGCGCGCGCGCGTTTCGAGCGCGGTATCGGACAGGATCTCGTCGGGCTCGACGGCGGCGGCGGGCGCGACCGTTAGCGAAGCCACCGCGAGGACGCCGGCTGCCAGCGCATAGAGGACGCGGCGCGGTCCTTGGCCCATCGCGCGGCTCATTCGGCCGGCGCGGCGGCAAGGCGGCGAGAGCGCCCAGGCGCACCGACGCGCAGGCGCCGGTCGCTCAGCGATACCGCGCCGCCGCAGAACATGATAAGCGCGCCGAGCCAGATGAAGCGCACGAGCGGATTGAAAAAGAGGCGCACCGCGTAGCCGCCGCTCTTCTGCGCGTCCCCCAGCACCACATAGAGGTCGCCGCGCCACGAGGGATGGATCCCCGCTTCCGTGGTCGGCTGCGGCGGCGCGTCGTAGAGGCGCTTTGACGGCTCGAGCCGCAGGATCTGCGTGCCCCCGCGCGAAACGTCGAAGAGCCCCACCTCCTCGCGGTAGTTGGGGCCTGTTGCCGGCGCGACGCCGCGGAAGGCGAGCGTGTAGCCCGCGAGCTCGACCTGCTCGCCGGGCTTCATGACGAGGATGCGCTCCTCGCGATAGGCGCTCGTTGCGACGATGCCGACGACCAGCATCCCCACCCCGAAGTGCGCAAGCGTCGTACCGAAGGCCGAGCGCGGCTGGCTCCTGAGGCGGCGCCAGGCGTCGGCCAAGGGCACGCTTCCGAGCCGCACGCGGAAAACCAGCTCGGACACCGCACCCGCCATCACGAACACGCCGAGCGCCAGCCCGAACGGGGCCAGCACCGGGCCGCCGTGCAGGACGGCAAGCGCGATCGCCAGCACCGCAACCGCGAGCAAGGCTGCAAACAACAGCCGCTGCGCGGCGCCCAGCACGTCGCCGCGCTTCCAGGCGAGAAACGGCCCGAACGGCATCGCGATCAGCAGCGGCAGCATCAGCGGCCCGAACGTGAGATTAAAGTAAGGGGGCCCGACCGAGATCTTGTCGCCCGTCAGCGATTCCAGCAGCAGCGGATAGAGCGTACCGACGAACACGGTCGCGCAGGCCGTCGTGAGCAGGATGTTGTTGAGCACGAGGCTGCCCTCGCGGCTCAGCGGCGCAAAGATGCCGCCCTGGCGCATGTCGCGGGCGCGCAGCGCAAAGAGCGCAAGGCCGCCGCCGGTGAAGAGCGTCATGATGGCGAGAATAAAGACGCCGCGGCGCGGGTCGACGGCGAACGCGTGCACCGAGGTGAGCACGCCCGAGCGCACGAGGAACGTTCCCATGAGCGACAGCGAGAAGGTGAGGATCGCGAGCAGGATCGTCCACACCTTGAGGGCGTCGCGCTTTTCCATCACGACGGCGGAGTGCAGGAGCGCGGTACCGGCGAGCCACGGCATCAGCGACGCGTTCTCGACCGGGTCCCAGAACCACCAGCCGCCCCAACCGAGCTCGTAGTAGGCCCACCACGATCCCATGGCGATGCCGAGCGTCAGGCACATCCAGGCGGCAAGCGTCCACGGCCGCACCCAGCGCGCCCAGGCGGCGTCGAGGCGGCCTTCGATGAGGGCTGCGATCGCGAAGGAGTAGGCGATCGAGAAGCCGACGTAGCCCGTGTAGAGCAGCGGCGGATGGAAGGCGAGTGCCGGGTCCTGCAGGATTGGGTTCAGCCCGTTGCCGTCGGCGGGCGAGGGATCGATGCGCAGGAACGGATTTGAGGTCAGCAGAATGAACAGGCAGAACGCCACGGCGATCGAGGCCTGCACCGCGAGCGCGTTCGCCTTGAGCGTCGGCGGCAGGTTGCGGCCGAAGGCTGCCACCGCCGCGCCGAACAGCGACAGTATCAGCACCCAGAGGACCATCGAGCCCTCGTGGTTCCCCCACACGCCCGAGATCTTGTAGATCAGCGGTTTCGTCGAGTGGGAGTTTGCAGCCACGTTGGCGACGGAGAAGTCGGAGGTCACGTAGGCGCTGGCGAGCGACAGGAAGGCGACGAGGATGAGGCCGAACTGACAGAGCGCTGCCGGGTCCGCCACGGCCATCATGCGGTGATCGCGCACGCGAGCCCCCCACGCCGGCACCACCATTTGGAAGATGGCGACGAGCAGCGCCAAAACGAGCGCGAAGTGCCCCAGCTCGACGATCACTTTGCGGTTCCTCTCCTTGTTCTTCTTGGTCTTCGCATCACTGGCTCACCGCCGCGTCCGGGTGAGTGGCGCCCTTGCCGAGCTTCACGCCGCGCGCCTGCAAGGCCTTCGCCACCTCCGGCGGCATGTACGTTTCGTCGTGCTTGGCGAGCACGGTGTCGGCAATGAAAACACCCGACGGCGACAGCATGCCCTCCGCAACGACGCCCTGCCCTTCGCGAAAGAGATCCGGCAGCACGCCCTCGTAGATGACCGGCACCTGCTTCAGCGTGTCGGTGACGACGAAATCGACCTTAGCACCGTTCCCCCGCTTCACCGAGCCCGCCGCGACGAGGCCGCCCAGGCGGAAGCGCTCACCGGGCGCTATATGCTTCTCGGCGATATCGCTCGGGGTATGGAAGAAGACGATCGTATCGCGCAGCGCGAACAGCACGAGCCCCACCGCCACCATCAACACCGTGACGGCGACGCCGATCAGCACGCCGCGTCTCTGCTTGCGCGTCATAAACCGGTCCTTCCGGGCGCCGTCATGTGCCAAGCCCCAAGACTTGCGCCAGCGCCTGCAATTGCGCCAAGGAATTCTCATCCCCGGCGAAGTTGCTGCGCGCGCGCGCGAGCGCCGCGGTCGCGTCCTGCGCGCGCCCGAGCACGACGTAGGCGCGCACGAGCTGCATCCAGCCGTCGAGATCCTTGCCGTTCTGCTCGAGGCGGCCGGCGAGGCTTTGCACCATCTTCTCGATGAATTGCTGGCGCTGCTCGGGCGTCATGGTGTGGAACGCGGACATGGCGCCGGCCGACGGCGGCGCGATCTTGCCCTGCGCCCCGGCCTCGGGCGCTGCCTCTGCGGGAGCGCCGCCGAGCCTTTCCGTCACGTTCTTGAGCCGCCCATCCAAGAGGCCGCGCCACGGCTCCTCCGACCCGCCGGCGGCGATCAGCGCGCGGTAATCGGCGGCAGCGCCCGCGAGGTCGCCGTCCTGCTCCTTGGCGATCGCCAGCCACACCTGCGGCTCGACCGCCTTGGGATCTTGCGCGAGAAGTTTCGCATACGCACTGCGCGCGGGCTCGTTCACCACGCCGTTCTCAGCCATGATTGCCGAACGCGCAAAGCCCGTGAGCCGGGCAGGCGAGTCGCCCAGCAGACGCAGCGCGCGCTCATAAGCGTCGGCCGCCTGCTGGAAATCGCCCGAGCGCAGGTAGACCGGCGCCAGCACGTCCCAGCCGCGGCCGTCGCCGGGATTTTGCCGCAAGTGCGCTTCGACCTTGGCGATGAGATCGGCGGCGGAGGACTGCTCGATCGGCGCATCGAGTCGCGCGGCATAGGGACGGCCTGGAAGTCCCGGCGAGCCGACGGAGAGATAGAGCGCCAGCGCGGCAACGGGAAGTGCTGCCGCGGCCCAGAGTGCGGCGCGACGCGTGCCGGAAACGGGCGCGGCGTCCGCGGTCTCGACGTGCTGCTTTTCTTCCGCGCGCCGGATGAGGCGGCGTGCCACTTCCGCGCGCGCAGCCTCCGCGTCGGTGCCGGCGATCAGTCCTTGCGCGCGCTCAGATTCGATCTCGGTCAGTTGATCGCGGTAGACGGCGAGTTCGGTATCGGCAGGGGCTGCCTCCGGCCGCGGCGCCAACAGCGGACGCGTGACCGCCCAAGTGACGGCGGCCGCCAAAACCGCAAACCCGATAAAGAGCACCATTGCGCCATCCAAACCTCGCCGCGGGTTTGGAATAGGGCGCGCGGGGCCCACTGACAAGCCTTGCCCGCCGCGGCGAGGTCTTGTGCCGCGGCGTCAGAGGCGGCGATTAAGCAAATTCTGAGGTGGCGCGGTGCACCAATAGACCCTGCGCATCGCTGTCCGGCGGCGTCGCGCGCCATCGCCGTCAGGCGACGTTGCGCCCTGTCGCCGTCAGGCGACGTTGCGCCAAGTGCCGTCCGGGTTGCGGCAGGCGGTGCCGCGCATGGTGCGCGGGCGGCCGTCGATATAGACGGTATGGGTGTAATCCCGGCAATCGCTGCCGCCGCGCTTGTAGGGCCGGCCGGGGACGACGTCGCCGTAGCGGCCGTTATCCGGGTTGCGCCAGCGGCGCGGACGGTCTAAATCGCCTTCTTCCAGCGCGGCGTACTCCGCCCGCTCCGCGAGCAAGCGATCCTGCTGGTCCATCGAGCGACCGATCTCGCTGCCGACGATGCCGCCGACCACGGCGCCGGCGACGGTTGCCAGCACGTTGCCCGAACCCTTACCGATCTGGTTGCCGAGAATGCCGCCGGCAACTCCGCCGACGATCATGCCGGTATCAGCCTTGTTGGGACCGTCCGGACCGCACGCGGTCAGGAGGATCGCAAACAGCGAGATTGCCGCAATGCGCGATGTGCGCATGGTCGTGTCTCCCCGAAACCCGTCCTGGGGGCTGCGCAGCAGACCCCGTCGTCACCTGAAGCCACACTGTATCCGATTAGCCAGGCAATGTGCAGTCCTCATGGCCGAATACAGACCTCTTTGCGGCGAATCGGGCCGGCATTGCAAGCCCTTCGATATCACGCTGCAGGCAGCATGAGGCGCACCGCAAGTCCGCCTTGCGGGCCCTGCGCGAGTTCGCAGGACCCGCGATAGGACTGCGCGAGATCCATGACGATGGACAACCCCAGGCCCGAGCCTGGCTTGGTCTCGTCGAGGCGCAGGCCGCGCTTTCCGATTCGCCCGCGCTGCGCTTGGGTAAGGCCCGGCCCGTCGTCGGTAACCGTGATCGTCAATTGCCGGCCCCGCGCGCGGCCCGTCTCGGAGGGAACCTCCACGCTTAATAGAACGGAACGGCGCGCCCACTTGCAGGCGTTGTCCAGGAGGTTGCCCAGCATCTCCTCCAGATCCTGGCGCTCGCCTTGGAAGCGGGCGTCGGGCGGGCACTCGACCGCGATCGCGACCTTCTTGTCCTGGTGGATACGGGCGAGCGTGCGCACGAGCGGCTCGATGACGGGCTTGACCGGCGTCACACGGCCGATGGCGCCGACGCGCGCCGCCATGCGCGCACGGTCGAGATAGTGCTTCACCGACTCGCTCATGACCTGCGTCTGCTCGGCGACCTTGGCGCCGAGCCCCGTCTTGTCGCCGCGCGCCTCGTTGGTGATGACGGCGAGCGGCGTCTTCAGGGCATGCGCGAGATTGCCGACCTGGGTGCGCGCCCGATCGACGATCTCCTGGTTGGAGCGGATGAGCGCGTTGAGCTCCGATTGCAGCGGCTCGATCTCGACGGGAAGCTCGCCTTCGAGCGTCGTTGCGGCGCCGGAGCGGATGGCGGCAAGTCCGCTCCCGATCTGGCGCAACGGAAGCAAACCGAAGCGGACCTGGAACAGCGTCACCGCGACGAGGCCTAGGCCAGCGAGCGCCAGCGCCGTCGTCAGGCGGTAGCGGAAATTGGCGACGAGGTGGTCGAGCCAATCCTGGGGGCCGGCGACGATGATGGAATAGCGCGGCTTGTCGGGCTCGTGGCCGAGAGTGTCGATCACCTCGACGAGGCGCAGGGGCTCGCCCGTGGGGCCCTTGGCGTTCATCCAGCGCGCGCCCGACGCATCGGGTGCGATGCGCTTGGCGGCGGGCGAGGGCAGCGTCGCGGTTGCGAGCGAGGCGGAGACGAGCTTCCGTCCCGCCGGCGCGTCGATCGGCGCAATCTGCCAGTACCAGCCCGAGTGCGTCACCTCAAACAGCGGCTCGTAGAGGTTGGCGGGTGCGGTCGGGGGTGCTTCACCCGTGCCCATGCTGTCGACGGTGATCGCGTTGACGAGCTTTTGCAGCTGCCCGTCGAAGCTCGCCTGCACGTCGTCGCGGTAGAGGCCGTAGATGATGAAGCCGGCGATGGGCAGCACCAGCAGCGTCCAGGCCGCGGCGGTGGTGAACAGGCGGAACGCGAGCGAGTTGAACCGCATGGCGCTCTAGTGCCCCGATTCCGACATTCGCCAGATGATTGCGAATTTCTCGATCATGGCACTAGCCCTGACCGGGTTCTTCGCTCAGGCGATAGCCCAGACCGCGCACGGTCTGAATGAGGTCGACGGGGATTTTTTTGCGCAGCCGCCCGATGAACACCTCGATGGTGTTGCTGTCGCGATCGAAGTCCTGCTCGTAGAGATGCTCGACGAGCTCGGTGCGCGACACGACGCGGCCGTTGTGGTGCATCATATAGGCGAGCAGCCGGTACTCGTGCGAGGTGAGCTTGATCTGCTGGCCGTTGCAGGTGACGCGCGCCGACTTGGTGTCGAGGCGCAAGGGCCCGCACTCGATCTCGCTCTTGGCGTGGCCAGAGGCGCGCCGCACCTGCGCGCGCACCCGCGCCAGCAGCTCCTCCATGTGGAAGGGCTTGGCGAGGTAATCGTCGGCGCCGGCGTCCATGCCGGCGACCTTGTCGCTCCAGCGGTCGCGCGCGGTGAGAATAATGACCGGCATCTTGCGGTCGGCGCGGCGCCACTGCTCGAGGATGGAGATGCCGTCCATCTTCGGCAGGCCGATGTCGAGGATGACGACGTCGTAGGGCTCGGTGTCGCCGAGGAAGTAGCCCTCCTCGCCGTCCGCGGCCGAATCGACCGCATAGCCCGCATCCGACAGCGCCGACACGAGCTGACGGTTCAGGTCCTTGTCATCCTCTACGACCAGCACACGCACGTTTTCGGTCTCGCAGGGTTGCCTCTCCGGTAACGCAGCCGACTATAGCGATCCGGCGGGCACGATCCTAGCCAAACGCCGGGCCGCTCGTTAACAGGCGGCTCGATCGCAGCAAAGCCGTCGCGCCCGGGCCGCTAGACCTCCACAAGGATCTTGAAGCCGCCATAGATCATGCGCTTGCCGTCGAAGGGCAAATCCTTCGGATCCATCATCTTTGCAAGGCGCGGGTCGCTCATCACCTTCTTGTTGATGCGGTCCCGGTCGGCGCGCGACTTGTATACGATCCACGAGAAGACGACCGTCTCTCCCGGCTTCAATTTGACGCTCCGCGGAAACGACGTGAGCTTGCCGGGCTTCACGTCATCGGCCACGGCCTCGCGGAACTCCAATGCGCCGTATTCCTTCCAGATCTTGCCCGCTTTCTTTGCCATGCGCATGTAGGCCGGCAGTTTCTTCTTTGGAACCGCCAGCACAAATCCATCGACGTATCGCATCACTGCTCTCCAAGGGTTGCGGCTCCTTGAGCGATACTGCGGAAAGCCGATGCCGGCAATGGCGCCTACTGCGCGAACGGCGCACGCGCGCTGACCGTCCGATTTGTGAGCTGGCCGTTGTGGTCGCGAATGAGCAGGCGATAGACGAAGCCGCCGCTTTCCTCGCAAAGCGTCGTCTTTACGATGTCTCCGGAAATCTGCGGCCGCGCCAGCCGCGCGAGCGCTTCGACGGTTGCAAGACCCTGCTGGCGCACGATGGGCGCGGCATCCGACCAATCCGCATAGCACGCCTCGGCCGCCGCACGATTGGCGGACGCGGCGGCCGCGACGAGCAAAGCCGTTGAAATGATTCGCAGCATGGCGGCCTTGCTCAGCAACATGACGCGACCGTAGACGGCGCCGGCTGAACTGCACCTGAATGCCGGATTGGCCTTCCTACAGCTTCACCGTCATGTCGCGCCGCTCGAGAGGCCCGGCGGCGCGCACGCGTCCATACACCGTCAGCACGGTGCCGATGAGCCCGCCGACCGCCTGCACCGTCGTGACGATCTGGTCGCCCAGCTCGCGCACGAGGTCGCCGGTGATGTCGATGCCGAGCGCCGGCCCCAGCGCCGGCAGCACGGTCGAAAGCGCTGTAATGAGCGCGCCCCAGATGGTCACGGAGCTGCCCCACCATTTGGTCGTGGGAGTCGGAGATGCCGGCATGGGAGCTGGTCCTTTCTGCTGTGAAGGGAACGAGGAGACCGGCGCGTCGTCTGGCGCCGATGCAATTTCGAGAGCGCGCGCGAGCGTGACGTCGACGCGATTGAGCCACCCGCGGCCGAAGCGCCAGAAGTGCGGCAGCGCGCGGTAGCGTTGCCGGCGCGCTTCGGCATAGGCGTGCAGCGTCTCCTCGACGCTTGCGCGCGCGATCGCCGCGAGCGTCAGCGGGCCGATCTCGCCGTCGACGTCGGTTGCAACCGCGCATTGCAGCAGGCGGATCGCGCCGGTGACGCCGTGATTGACCGCGGCGTCGAAGTGAAAGAAGGCGAGCGCGGCGGCAAGATCGGCGCAGCTCGCGGGCATCCAGTAGCGGGCGGCGTAGATGGCGCGCACGTCCGCATCGGGAATG
>CAWKBL010000005.1:0-66430 GCA_963847865.1 uncultured Alphaproteobacteria bacterium
GCAGACGTGACGGGCGCCCCTGCTGATTCAAATTCAAACCGGCTGCATTCGTTACAGGCTCTCGCTTGCCAGAATGGCCACCGGAAAGCGGCCCAGAGCCTCTCGCACCGAAAGGGCCCTTTGAGCCGGATGAGTTTCGCCCGTCGTGACGTTGACCCAGCGTTGCCCTAAGAGGCTCGGCGGGAGCTTGATTGCGGTGTCACCCCAGAGTTCGGGCGGCACGAGCGGGGTGGTCTGCCCCGCCAGGCATTCAAGGCAAACCCTGGGTGCTATCGTGATCGCCGCCTGCGAGCCGGCCACGCGGGCAAACGCCAACACGCGGTCGGCAGCAGATCCTTCCACGACAAGTGGAAGGTAATCGCCCTTGGCGAAGAGGTCTTTGGCCCGCGCGCGCAATCCCAATCCAGCCTGCAGCAGGCGCATTTTTACCGCACCGGAGCGCCAGCCGGCAAGCAGGCTATCGATTCCTTCTTCTTGGATTGTCGTCTGCAGCGTTAGGCGCTGCTCGAAGTCGACCGCGCGACGGTTGTCGGGATCGACCAGGCTCAGGTCCCAAAGCTCGGTGCCCTGGTAGATGTCGGGCACGCCGGGCGCCGTCAATTTGATCGCCGTCTGCGCCAGGCTGTTGAGCGCGCCGGCGAGGAACAGCGGCGCGCACGTCGCAAGGAAGTCCTGCAGGAACTCTCGGGCACGCGCGGGATCGAGCGCGGCGCGCGTGAAGCTTTCGACCGCCTGCTCATACTCGCGCATCTTGCGCCCGTCCAGCTCGTGTGGACCTTGGCCTCGCGCACCGCCTTCAGCATGAACTGGGCCATGCGCTCCGCCAAACTGGTCGAGGCCACCGGCGTCATCGCAGGACAGATCGGGCGGCCAGGCGCCGGCGAGCGCCTGATAGAACATCCACTCGACTTCGGGCTCGGGCGCGAGACGCCGTCGGAGATCGCGCCGCAAGGAGGCATTGAGCCCGGCCCAGCGCTGCACCGCGGCTGCCCAAGCCTCCGGCATCTCGCTCAGCACGTAGAGGCGCGCGCGGGCGTCCTCGCCGCGCTTGGTGTCGTGGGTCGAGGTGGCGCTGAGGCCCGCCGGCTGCCGGCTGCAGACGCTGCTCCATCGACCGTATGGAATTCGCCCAACGGCGCACCGAAACGGTTGGGCTCGCCGCCGACCTCGTTCAGCGCGATCAGGCGGTTGTAGCGGTAGAACGTCGTGTCCTCGAGCGCCTTGGCCATCACCGGGCCGGTCGTCTGCTGGAAGCGCGCGGCGAACTCCAGCGCCGAGGCCTGATCCTCCGGCGCCTCCGAAATCAAGCTCCAGCACGCGGCATAGGAAGTCGATCGCCTCCTCGTCCTCGACCTGGCGCGCCGCCTTGGCCTTGTCGGCCGCGGCGCGAAGGATAGCGCGATCCTCCTCCTGCGCGCCGGCGACATCGACATAGGTGCGATAGACCGGCAGTGCGGCTGCGAACTCGATGATCGCGCGGCGCAAGGTATCGGTGCCGAGATCGCGCGTCGCCAACTGGCGCACGGCGAGCGCGCCCGCCATGTCCTTCAGGCGCTCAAGCTCGCCGGCGAGGTTGCGGATGAGGATGCTGCGCTTGGCGGCCAGCACCAGCGCCTCGTAATCGACGTCTCATTGAGGAACGCGTCGTAGGCGCGGGTCATGGCGGCCTCGCCGCGCCGATCGACCAGCACCTCCGCGAGGGTCCGGATGAACTTCGTAGCCCGTCGTGCCGGCGACCGGCCAGTCGCTGCGCAGCTCCTCCCCGGCGCCTAAGATTTTCTCGACAAGGAGATAGAGCGGCTCCACCTCGCCGAACGTCTTTTGCAGGCGCTCCAAATATCCCTTGGGATCGGCAAGACCGTCGATGTGGTCGAGACGAATGCCATTGACGCTGCCGATCGAGACCAGCTCGCCGAGGCGCGCGTGCAGCTCGTCGAACACGCGCGGGCGCTCCACCTTGAGCCCGACCAGATCGGCGATCTCGAAGAAACGGCGATAGGTCAGCGTCTCGCGCGCCGCGCGCCAATGCGTCAGCCGCCACACCTGCATCTCGTGCAGCTCGTGCAGAGCGCGGGTATCCTCCACGAGGTCGGCCAGCGCCTGCTCGATAGCGCTACTCGTCGCGCCATCCTGCGCGGCCGTCGCAAGCTCGCTCTTGAGCTCGGCCGAGGTCTGGGGCGTCGCCACGGCAAAGCGCCGGGCCCACTCGGCGAACGATCTCGCCTTGCGCGCGCGCCAGCACTTGGGCGTAGGACGTGGGCGTCAGCGGGCAGCTTGAGGCCGCCGTAGGTGAAGGTCAGGCCCCCGTCGGCGGTATCGAAATGGAGGCCGAACTTTCCCGCTTCGAGCGCCTGGCCGTAGCTCGTTCCCAACGCCGGAACGAGCAGCTTCGGCGCCGACCAGTCGATGTCGAAGAATTGCGCGCAGTCGCTGGCCTCGCCCCACTCCAGCACGTCGCGCCAATAGGGATTGTACGTGGACGCGCTCATGTGGTTGGGGACGAAATCGAGAATGAGCCCGATCCCTTCCGCGCGCAATGCGGCGACTCATGCGCTCGAAGCCTTCGTCGCCGCCAAGGCTCGGGTCGATCACCCTGTTGTCGACCACGTCATAGCCGTGCGTGGAGCCGGGCTCGGCCTGAAAGATCGGCGAGGCGTAAAGGTGGCTGATGCCGAGCCGCGCCAGATAGGGGGCAAGCTTGCCGGCGCGCTCAAACGTCATGCCGTTGCGGAACTGCAGCCGGTAGGTGGCGGATGGAATGATCATGGCTGGTCGCGGGCGCTCCTGGGAGACGGCGCGTGCAATGTCCTGAAACAGCGCTGTGTTTTGGAATCTCGTCCAGGTCGCATGCGGCAGCTTGCGCCGCCAATTGGGATGCTCGTCAATCGTTCCGGGAACGTTGGCCTGCTCCAGCATGCCGGCAAGATCCTCGAGCTGGACCGCGACGAGGCGCGAGGACGTCTTGGCAAGCAGAGCATGCGCGGCGATGCACACGCTCGTCGGGAAGATCCTCAGGCGCGGGCACCGCCCCGTTCAGGATGGGCTCCATCTCGGCCGGCAGTAGGCCCGCGTTCTTGAGGGCGGCGAGCAGGAGGATGCGATCGTGCCACCGGCTTTCGCGCATGTTTGCGGCGTTCTCCGGCGACGTGAGCCCCGTCCGCTCGCGCTCGTCGATATCGCTGCCGCTCCACCAGCCTTTCAGCGTCGGGAGATCGTGGGTGGAGAGGCAGGCAAGCGCCTTGTGCGAATAGGCGGGCGGGGCCGGAAGCGTGCCGTCGTCCTCGCGCTCGAAATAGAGCACGCGATAGCCTTGGATCTCCGCTCTCGCTCATCACCTCGCGAAATCCCGGCGGCACCGTGCCGAGATCCTCGCCGATGACGACCGCGCGGTGCTCCTGCGAGACCTGCGCCAGACGGCGCAGCATTTCGCGCACGGGAAAGCGTACATAGGCGCCCTCCGTGGCGCGAGCATCGACCGGGTATCCAATAAAGCCGCGTTAACCCCATGGCATGATCGATGCGCACGGCGCCGGCGCTGCGCATGAGCTCGTGCAGCATCGCCTCGAACGGCGCGAAATGGCTGCGCGCTTCAACGCCGTCGGCGAAAGGGGCGCGAGCCCCCAGTCCTGCCCGTTTTCGTTGAACATGTCGGGCGGGCAGCCGATGCGCGCCCCGCTCACGACGGTGTCGGGCTGCGACCAGGTATCGGCGCCGTCGGGCGCGACGCCGACCGCCAGATCGAGATAGAGGCCGATGCGCATGCCGGCGGCCAGGGCGCGCTGCTGCGCCATTTTCAGCTGCGTTCTCGGCGACCCACTGCAGCCACTTGTGAAACGCGATGCGCTCAGCGTTCTCGCGCTCAAAGCGGCGCACGACGTGGCTGTCGACACTGCGATAGGCCGCTGGCCACGTGTGCCAGCCGCTATGGTGCCCTCGCGCGACGAGCGCTTCCGACAGCGCCTCGTAGAGGGCAAACCGCTGCAGCGCGCTCCCGCGCGACGCGCAGAAGCGTTTCGAAAGCCCGCATGGCGGCATTGCCGGGGCGGGTGCTGGCGCAATAGCTTGCGTAGCCCGCCTCGAACGGCGCGGCGCTTGAGAGCGCGCCACTTGCGTGTAGTCGACGAGCTCGAGTGCGCGCGGCGGCTTCGATGGCGTCAGCGCTTCGCCGCAGCCTCAGCTCCAGGCAATCGATCGACCGCGATGTAGAACGGATTGAGGAACAGCCGGCTCGACGGCGCATAGGGGCTGTAGCGACCCGCCTCGGCAGAAGAACAGCGCGTGCAGCGGATTGACGCCGATGAAGTCGGCGCCCGCGTGCGCCGCAAGCTCGGCCAGCTGCGCCAAGATCCTCGAAATCGCCGATGCCCCGGTTGCGCGCCGAGCGCAGCCCGTAGAGCTGGCAGGTCACGCCCCAGAGCGCGCCCGTCGGCGAGCCAGTCCGGCATGAAGCAGCGCGCGCCGCCAGGGAGCGGCATCGTCCGTCGGGTGCTCGGCTGAGGCGCGGTCGCGAGGCTTGCTGCGACTCTCGCCGTCGTTCGACGCCGCGACGCCCATCGCGCGCAGGACCGCACGCTTGGTCGCGTCGCTGGCGACGCAGGTCTCGCCGCGCTCGCTGATGTAGCTCGGCTCGATGCCGTAGGCCTGCGCCAGCCGGTCGAGGGCCTCGCTCATGTCGCGCCCCCTGTGCTCCGTTCCTGCGCGATGCGGACGACGACCGACCACGGGGGCAGCGTGCCGGCTTGCAGGGCGGCATCGCAGCCGGGCGCACTCTCGTAGATGAGGCGTCCGGCCGTGCGCTTCGCAGCCGGCAGCGTTGCCGGCCCGGACCAGGCATCGTCGCCGAGAGTGGCGAACATCGTCGAGATCGCTGCCGTCGCCGAGGCGCCAGGTGACGGCAAGGCCACCGTCGTCGGCGACAAGCACCTTTCCGGCATGGCCCTTCGATGCCCGCGAGCCGCGGGGCGATCTCACCGGCTCTGATCGCAGCAAGCGCGTCACCAGCTCGAGCCGCTGACGGTGCGGACGGCTCGCCGCGCTCGTCCCAGTCGAGCTTCGAGGCCTCGAAGGTGGCGAGCGCATTGGGATCGGGGATGCGCTCGCGGTTTTCCGGATCGTGAAAGGCCGCGCCACCTGCGGAACTCGTTGCGCCGCCCCTCGCGCACCTGGCGCGCCAGATCGCCGTGAAAGTCGGTGAAGAAGCAGAAGGGATGCGTCTCGCCCCACTCCTCGCCCATGAACAGCAGCGGGATCGTGCGGGCTGAGCAGCAGGACCGCGGTCAGCGCATCGACCACCTCGGCGCGGCGCGAGGCTTGCGAGCCGCTCGCCGAACGCGCGGTTGCCGACCTGGTCGTGGTTCTGCAGGAAATCGATGAAGGCCGTCGGCGGCAGGCCCGCGCTCGGCTCGCCGCGACGCGTGCCGTCGCGGAACGGCGAGGGCTCGCCCTGGTAGACGTAGCCTTCCGCCAGCGCGCGCGCGAGCTTGGCCACGGGCGCATCCGTGTAGTCCTGGTAGTAGCCGTCCTGCTCGCCCGTCGCGATGACGTGGGCCGCATGATGGAAGTCGTCGTTCCACTCGCCGGTGTAGAGCTTCGGGACGCCGTCGACCCGCTCCAGCAGTGAAAGCGACGTTGCGGTCGTCCTCGGTCGTCAGGTGCACGTGGCGGTCTGTGATGCGCGCGTGCACCGTTATTGCGATCTCCTCCAGCAGCGATCGGCTGCGCAGTCGTCGCGGATCTGGTCGATCGCGTCGAGACGCAGGCCGTCGAAGCGATACTCCTCCAGCCAATAGAGGGCATTCTCGATGAAGAAGGCGCGCACCGGCGGGCGATCGTAGGCGATCGCGACGCCCCAGGGCGTGTGACGCTCGCGATTGAAGAAATCGGGAGCGTAGGCGTGCAGGTAGTTCCCGTCCGGTCCGAAGTGATTGTAGACGACGTCGAGAAAGACCATCAGACCGCGCTGCGTGGGCCGCGTCGATGAGGTGCTTGAGCTGATCGGGGCCGCCGTAGGCGACGTGGGGCGCATACATGAGAACACCGTCGTAGCCCCAGCCGCGGTTGCCGGAGAACTGCGCGACCGGCATGAGCTCCACCACCGTCACGCCGAGCTTTACGAGGTCGTCGAGCTTGCTTTCGATGCCGGCAAAGGTGCCCTCCGGCGTGAACGTGCCCGGGTGCAGCTCGTAGATGACGGCCTCTTCCCAGGGCCGGCCGCGCCAATCGGCGCTTTTCCATTCGTAGGCGCGCGGATCGACGAGCCGCGAGGGCCCGTGCACGTCGCGCCGCTGCGCGCGCGCGGCGGGATCGGGCACGCGCATGCCGTTGGGAAGCTGGAACAGATAGCTGCCGCCCACCTCGACGAGGTCGGTCGCGAGCTCGAACCAGCCGTCATCGGCGACGCGACATCGGCTGCGTCGTGCCACTCGGCACGGCAAGCAGCGACAGTGATCGCAGCGCCGGCGCCCAAAGCCGAAAGCGCGCGCCGCCGCCCGGCAGAACCTCGCCGCCCCAGGTGCGTTCCAGGCCATGGCGCACGACCCATCAGCGCTCCGCCTCATAGAGCAGGAGAGAGCGCGCGGGCAATGACATGGCGGCGCCCGATTGTGCCGGGGGCTCGCGGGGCTCGATCAAGCCGCGTGCCGTGTCGACGATGCAGCCGCCAGCCCCTGACGGTCCCTGAGCGCGGCGAGCTTGAATCCGATGTCCTCGTAGTGGGCGTTCATGAGTATGAGCAGCGGCAGATCCTCGGTTCCCGCACAGCATGACGCCAATGCATTTCGAAAGCCCATTGTTCCAATCCGCCTCGCGCCATCTCGTCGCCGTCGGGCCGGAACCAGGTGATGTTTCTTGTTCCGTCGCGTGCCACCGGTTCAGCCGTGCAGGAATTGTGTTTGACGCAGCAGCGGCAGGCGCTTGCGCAAGGCGATGAGCTTCGACGGTAAAGTCCAGGAAGGCCTCGTCGCGCGCGCCGATGCCGCTCCAGTTGAGCCACGAGATCTCGTTGTCCTGGCAATAGGCGTTGTTGTTGCCGCCTTGCGTGCGCCCGACCTCGTCGCCCATGAGGATCATCGGCGTGCCCTGGGACAGCAGCAGCGTCGCCATGAAGTTGCGCCGCATGCGGTCGCGCAGATCGAGGATCTTGTCGTCGTCGGTCGGTCCCTCGTCGCCGCAGTTCCAGCTGCGGTTGTCGTCGTGGCCGTCCTTGTTGTCCTCGCCGTTGGCCTCGTTGTGCTTGCTGTCGTAGGCGACCAGATCGGACAAGCGTGAAGCCATCGTGCGCCGTGACGAAATTGACGCTCGACCAGGGCCGCCGGCCGCGCCGGTCGAATATGTCGGCCGAGCCCGAGCAGGCCGCTCGCCATCTTGGGCAGAACGTCCTGATCGCCCTTCCAGTAGCTGCGAACGTCGTCGCGGTAGCGCCCGTTCCATTCCGCCCAGCCCGGCGGGAAGCCGCCCGAGGCGATAGCCGCCTTCGCCGACGTCCCACGGCTCGGCGATGAGCTTGAGCTGAGAGAGCGTGGGATCCTGCAGCACGGCATCGAAGAACCGCGCGTTGCCCTCGAACTCGCGGCGCTCGCGTCCAAGCGAGCTTGCAAGATCGAAGCGGAAGCCGTCGACGTGGCATTCCTCCGCCCAATAGCGCAGCGAATCCATGATCATCTGCAGGACGCGCGGATGGAACTGGTTGATGGTGTTGCCGCAGCCGGTGGTGTCGAAATAGTAGCGCTTGTCGTCGGCCAGCATGTAGTAGCTGGCGTTGTCGATCCCGCGGAAGGACAGCGTCGGTCCCGAGCTGGTTGCCCTCGGCGGTGTGGTTGTAGACGACGTCGAGGATGACCTCGATGCCGGCCTCGTGCAGGCGGTGCACCATGTGGCGGATTTCGCTGACGTCGCCGCCGTTCGACGTGTAGCGCGGCGCGGGAGCAAAGAAGCCGATGGTGTTGTAGCCCCAGTAGTTCTTGAGACCCTTGTCGACCAGATAGCGGTCGTCGAAGAACGCTTGCACCGGTTGCAGCTCGATCGCCGTGACGCCAAGCTTGACGAGATGCTCGATCGCACGCGGATGCGCCAATCCGGCAAACGTGCCGCGTAATGCTTGGCTGGCACTTTCGGGTTCTGTGATCGTGAAGCCCTTGACGTGCGCTTCGTAGATGATGGTCTCCGCCCAGTGCACGCGCGGCCGCTTTTCGTTGCGCCACGGGAAAGCGGGTGTCCAGCGGCTTTCGCGCCTCCACGACCACGCACTTGGGCATGTAGCGCGCAGAGTCGCGATTGTCGAAGGAGAGGTCGGCCTTCTTCGAGCCGATCCGGTAGCCGAAAAGCGCGTCGTGCCAGACGATCCGGCCGTGCAGTTCCTTGGCGTAGGGGTCGAGCAGCAGCTTGTTCGGATTGAAGCGGTGCCCTTCCTCGGGCGCATAGGGGCCGTAGACGCGAAGCCCGTAGAGCTGGCCCGGTCCGATACCGCGCACATAGCCGTGGTAGACCTCGTCGGTGTACTCCGGCAGCTTGATGCGCACCGTCTCGCGGATGCCGTCGCTGTCGAAGAGGCAGACCTCTATCGCCTCGGCGTTCTCCGAGAAGACTGCGAAATTGACGCCGTTGTCCGTCGTAGGTGGCACCCCTGCGGGTAGGGCAGGCCCGGCTCCACGTCGAAGACGCCCCGGCTCATGCGCCACCTCTAGTCGTCGGCGTGCTCGAGCACGAGCGTCGCCAATGGGGGAAGCAGTGAGCTCGATCGAGAAGGGGCGGCCGTGCTCGATGGTTTCTCCTGCGCCTCGATGCCACCGAGGTTGCCGACATTCGACCCGCCGTAGGCGGCGGCGTCGGTGTTGAGCCGCTCGATCCAGCGACCCGCCTTCGGGACGCCGATGACGGAAGCCGTGGTGGACTATGCGGCGTGAAATTGCACACGACGACAACAGGCGCGTCCTCCGGCCCGCCGAGCCGCACGATAGGACAATAGGCTCTGGCTCGGAGTTGCCGCCATCGATCCATTCGAATCCGCCTGGCTCGCAATCAAGCTTGTGCAGGGCCGGCGTGCGATCGATAGAGCTTGTTGAGATCGCGCACCAGCGACTGAACGCCGCGGTGCGACGCGTCGGCAAGCAGATGCCAGTCCAGGGACTGATCATGGTTCCATTCGCGCTCCTGACCGAACTCTCCGCCCATGAACAGAAGCTTCTTGCCCGGATGCGTCCACATGAACGCGAAATAGGCGCGCAGGTTTGCAAACTTCTGCCAACGGTCGCCCGGCATCTTGCCCGAGCAGCGAGCCCTTGCCATGCACGACCTCGTCGTGGCTGAGCGGCAGGATGAAGTTTTCGGAGAACGCGTAGATGAGACCGAACGTCAGCTCGTTGTGATGGTAGCGCACGATGCACCGGCTCCCGGGAAATGTAGGAGAGCGTGTCGTGCATCCAGCCCATGTTCCACTTGTAGCCGAAGCCCAGGCCGCCCCCGCTCACCGGGCGCGAGACCTGCGGCCAGGCCGTCGATTCCTCGGCAACGGTGATCGTCCCGGGAAGTCGCCATAGCTGCGCGTGTTCATGTCGCGCAGGAAGCTCACCGCTTCGAGGTTCTCCCGCCCGCCATGAACATTGGGGACCCACTCGCCGGGCTCGCGGCTGTAGTCGAGATAGAGCATGGAGGCGACCGCATCGACCCGCAAGCCGTCGATATGGTAGCGGTCGAGCCAGAAAAGACGCGTTCGATTGCAGAAAGTTCGCGACCTCCCGCCGGCCGAAATTGTAGATCAGCGTGTTCCAATCCTTGTGGAACCCGAGGCGCGGGATCCTCGTGCTCGTAGAGCGCGGTTCCGTCGAAGCGGACGAGGCCGTGCGGATCGCTGGGAAAGTGCGCGGGCACCCAATCGAGCAAGCACGCCGATGCCGTTCGCATGGCAGCGGTCGACGAAACGCGCGAAAGCCTTCGGATCGGTCCGAAGCGAGCGGTAGGCGCGAACAAGCCGATTGGCTGATATCCCCAGGAGCCGGAGAACGGATGCTCGCTGATCGGCAAGAGCTCGATGTGCGTGAAACCGAGATCGCGGACATAGGGGATGAGCTCGTCGGCGAGACGGTCGTAGTCGAAGAAGCTGTTGCCGTCCCCGCGCCGCCAAGAGCCCAGATGCACCTCGTAGATCGAGATGGGTGCCGAGCGATCCTGCGCCGCGCTCCTGGAGTCCATCCAGGCGCCGTCCGCCCAGTCATGCTCGACGAGCCCGTGCACGCGCGATGCCGTCGAGGGCGGCGCTTCCTGGCTGAAATCCGATCGGGTCGGTCTTGAGCGGTAACAGCCCGCCATCGGCGCCGATGATCTCGAACTTGTAGAGAGCGCCCCGCTAGGAACGCCGGGGACGAAGAGCTCCCAGACGCCGGCTTCGTGCCGCTTGCGCATGGGATGGCGGCGGCCATCCCAGCCGTTGAAATCGCCCACGACGCTGACACGGCGCGCATTGGGCGCCCACACCGCAAACGCGACGCCGTCGGTCCCCTCAAGGGTAATCGGATGGGCGCCGAGTTTCTCGTAGAGGCGGCGATGCGTGCCCTTCCGCCAACAGATGGACATCCATCTCGCCGAGATGGCGGCGAAAGCGGTAGGGATCGTCTGCCTCCCATTGCGCGTCGCCGCTCCTGAAGCGCAGCCGGTAGGCGGAGGATTGGCCTAGGCCCGCGACCAGCCCGGCAAAGAATCCTGCGTCGTGCAGTTTGTCGAGCGAACCGATAACGCAGACCGCCTTCTGCCATCAACAACGTCGACGGCCTGGGCGGCGGGCGCGAGAACCCGCACCGATATGCCGTCCCCGCACCGGTGTGGCCCGAGGATGGCGAAGGGATCGCCGTGCCGCCCGCCGACGAGCGCATCGATCGCGGCGCGATCTGGACGCCACTCGGGCTCGGCGGCCACGGTCTTGTTCGACGCTCTGGTCATGCCTGGTGATCCCGGCCTTCTGTCAGTAGGTCGAGCACGCTGCGCAAAGGTATCGACAGCCATGCCGGGCGGTTCGCCGCCTCGTAGGCGATCTCATAGAACGCCTTCTGCAGCAGGAAGAGATCGAACAGGTCCCGCAGCGACTTGTTGATCCGTCGGGTAGCTAGCCATTCCCTGTGCCGCTTCGGTGTAGGCCTCGAGGAAGTCGCGGCTTGCGCGGTTGCGCCAGGCGGTGGCCGCCGCCAGAACCCGATCGGGTAACTCGCCCTTGCGCGTGGCAAAGCGATCGACCGCGGCCGACGCCGCATAGTCGAGCGAGCGCAGCATGCCGGCGACGTCACGCAGCGGCGAGCTTTTCTCCCGGCGCTCGTCAAGCGTGCGGCCGGGCTCGCCCTCGAAATCGATGATGACCACATCGTCCTTGGCGACCAGAACCTGGCCGAGGTGATAGTCGCCGTGGATGCGCGTCTTCATCCCCATCGCCGGCGTCTTGCGCGATCGCCTCGATCCGATCGTAGAGCGTACTTTTCGCCCCCAGCAACTTTGCCGCGTGCTGGGCCGCCGCCTCCGAGAGTGAGGCAGTCGACTTTTCGAGATCGTCGAGTACGCGGTCAGCCTCTTTTCGCAAGGTTGCCGACCAGCGCTCGATGTCTTGAGCCGTGATCGGCTCGGGCGCGAAGGCGGGATCATCGGTCGGTGTGGCAAGTGCCCGATGCAGCTCGCCCGTGCGCTCACCGAGGCGGCGCGCAATATCGAGCGGAAACACCTGCAACCGCTCCAGGTCGCCTTCGGCATTTTCCTCGTCCTCCGGGATAAGAGCGATGTCCTCCAAGACTCGATCCAGCGCTTCGACGACGGCGTTCCAGGCATCGCCCTGGTTGGGAACGAAAGCAAACGCGATCGCCAGAGCGGTAGGTTCGCCCGACTTGGCGACGTGCTCGACGGCTCCCAGGAACTCGGGAGTATTCGGATAGTGGGCAACATCCGTTAAGAACCGCGCCAGCTCAAGCTCGGGTTGCACCCCTGAGCGCACCCGACGATAGATCTTGAGCATAATGCGCTCATCGACGATGATCGACACGTTGGTTTGCTCGGCGCCGACGGAGCGTATCGGCGCCTCTTGATCGATCGCCTTCCAATTCGTGCTCGCGTAAAACGCAAGCTGACCATTCTCGGTTTCGACAGCCTTGCCCTCGCCAATCGCAATGACGAAATCCCTGATGAAGTCCTCATCGTATGCGGCATCAAGCAAGCCGCCGACGCGCGGGCCGGACCTGAGCTTGGCCAGCGTAAAGGCGAGCTTGGGAGCGCCAGCGCGCAGTTGATCGCTGCCCCACTTGGCAGAAAGCGGCAGGAAGTAGCGCTGCGATCCGCCGCCCGGCAGGGACGCTTCGCACACGGTCAGCGGATAGGCGCCGTGTTTGCCCTCGAGCGTTGCCAGGTGCTGCATTTCGAACAGGACGAAATGAGCGTCCTTTGCTGCGAACCACCGCTGCCGGAACACGAAGTCGGGCAGCACTTCCCGCTCGATGCTTCGTTTCTGGCGATCCGCGAAGACGCTGCTCCAACCGTCGGAGGCGATCAGCGTGATGAAGTCCGGTGCCGCCTCGGGCTGGGCCACGTGCCACCTGGGTTGCTCGGCCTCTCTCGCCAAGATGAACCAGTAGAAGCCGTAGGCGGGAAGCGTAAGCATGTAGGGCAGCTCGCCGACGGGCGGAAAAGCCGAGCTTCCGGTCAACTCGACGGGCACGGCGCCCACGTACTTGCGCAGATCGAGCTCCACGGCTTGCGCCGAACGCGCCAGATTGAAGACGCAGAGCAGTGTCTGGCCCTCATGCTCGCGCACGAACGCCAGGATCTTGCGGTTGCGCGGGTAAAGGAATGTGAGCTCGCCGCGCCCAAACGCGGCATGGCTCTTGCGCACCTGGATCATCCGGCGCGTCCAGTTGAGCAGGGACGAGGGGTCCCTCTGCTGCGCCTCCACATTGATGGCTTGGTAGCCGTAGTTCGCGTCCATGATCGGCGGCAGGTACAGCCTCTGGGGATCGGCGCGCGAGAACCCGCCATTGCGGTCGGCCGACCATTGCATGGGCGTGCGCACGCCGTCGCGGTCGCCGAGGTAGATAGTTGTCTCCCATGCCGAGCTCGTCGCCGTAATAGAGGACCGGTGTCCCGGGCATCGAAAGCAGCAGCGCGTTCATCAGCTCGATCTTGCGCCGATCGTTGTCGAGGAGCGGCGCCAGGCGGCGGCGGATGCCGAGATTGAGGCGCGCGCGGCTGTCGGTGGCATAGGTGCGCCAAAGGTAGTCGCGCTCGTCGTCGGTCACCATCTCGAGCGTAAGTTCGTCGTGGTTGCGCAAGAACAGTGCCCACTGGCACGGCTTTGGGAATCTCGGGCGTCTGCCGCAGGATGTCGGTGATCGGGTGGCGATCCTCCTGCGCGAGCGCCATGTACATGCGCGGCATCAGAGGGAAATGAAATGCCATGTGGCATTCGTCGCCGTCGCCGAAATAGTGGCGCGTGTCCTCCGGCCACTGGTTGGCCTCGGCGAGCAGCATGCGGTCGGGATACTGGGCGTCGACCTCTTTGCGGATGCGCCGCAAAACGGCATGCGTCTCGGGCAAGATTCTCGTTGTTCGTGCCTTCGCGCTCGCACAGATAGGGGACCGCGTCGAGGCGCAGTCCGTCGACACCGAGGTCGAGCCAATAGCGCATGACGTCGATGATCTCGTCGAGCACGCGCGGATTGTCGAAATTGAGATCGGGCTGGTGCGAGTAGAAGCGGTGCCAGTAGTAGGCATTCGCCACCGGGTCCCAGGCCCAGTTCGACGTCTCCGTATCGATGAAGATGATGCGCGTGCCGGCATAGCGGTCGTCACTGTCGCTCCACACGTAGAAAGCGCGCTCGGGCGAGCCGGGCGGGGCTTTGCGCGCGGCTTGGAACCACGGATGCTGGTCGGAGGTGTGATTGACGACCAGCTCGGTGATGACGCGGATGCCGCGACGGTGGGCCTCTTTGATGAAGCCCTTGAAGGCCGTCCATGTCGCCGTAGGAGGGATGGATCTGCCGGTAGTCGGAAATGTCGTAGCCGTCGTCGCGCTAGCGGCGAGGGATAGAAGGGCAAGCAGCCAAATGCGCCGTGACGCCGAGCGCTTCGACATAGTCGAGCCGCTGCATCAGCCCTTCGAAATCTCCGATGCCGTCGCCGTTGGCATCCTGGAACGCTTTGACGTGCAGCTGGTAGACGATGGCGTCCTTGTACCAATCGGCAGACAGTGCGATCGATCTCGGGGTGCGGCGCAAGGTCGATGTCGGCCGCCGCCGGCACCTCGATGGGCTCTTCGACCGGGGCCTCGAGTGGTTCGACAGAGCTCATCGGGCAGCCTTCCGGCTTGAAGAGCCGCCAAATCGGCGTAGGGCCGGTCGTTGGGATCGAGCAGCATGTGCTGCACCTTGCCCGACCACGTGAAGCGCTTTCCGGTAACGAGGTCCTCGACGCCGATCGCAGGCGTCGTCCGGCAATCCGAACTCCCAAAGCGGCACCTCGAAGTGGGCCGCCTGCGCATTGTGCGGATCGAGGTTCACCGCAAACAGCAAGAAATCGTCGTTGTCCGGGCGTTGCCTTGCCGTAGTAGAGGATCTGATCGTTCCAGGCGTTGTAGAATTTGAGATTGGTGAACTGCTGCAGGGCCGGATGCTCGCGGCGCAGACGGTTGATGAGCGTGACGTCCGCGCGGATATTGCCCTGCGCGGTCCCAATCCCAGGCCCGGATCTCGTACTTCTCGGAGTTGAGATATTCCTCCTTGCCGGGGATGGGCCGCCCTTCGCAAAGCTCGAAGCCGTTGTAGATGCCGTAGTTGCCGGCGAGCGTCGCCGCCAGCATGAGACGCGCCTGGAAGCCGGCGCGCCCGCTCGTCTGCAGGTAGACCGGATTGATGTCGGGCGTGTTGACGAAAAAATTCGGCCGGAAGTACTCGTGCATCTCGCTTTGCGTGAGCTCGGTCAGGTACTCGGTCAGCTCCTGCCTTCGTGTTGCGCCACGTGAAGTAGGTATAGGACTGCGTGAAGCCGAGCTTGGCGAGCCGCTGCATCGGCTTGGGCCGCGTGAAGGCTTCCGAAAGGAAGATCACGTCGGGATAGCGATCCTGCACCTCGCGGATCATCCATTCCCAGAACGGAAACGGCTTGGTGTGCGGGTTGTCCACTCGGAAGATGCGCACGCCCTTCTCCGCCCAAAAGAAAACGACGTCGCGCAGCGCGAACCAGATCGATGGAAAAGCATCGCGATAGAAATGGACGTTGACGATGTCCTCGTACTTCTTGGGCGGATTCTCGGCGAACTTGATGCTGCCGTCGGGTCTCCAATCGAACCATTCGGGGTGCTCTTTGATCCAGGGGTGATCGGGCGAGCACTGTATGGCGAAGTCGAGCGCGATCTCGAGGCCTTGCGCCTTGGCGGCCTTTAACAGGCGCTCGAAAGCGGCAAACGTGCCGAGCTCGGCGTGGATTGCATCGTGACCTCCCTCCTCCGAGCCGATGGCGTAGGGGCTGCCCGGATCGGTCTGTCGCCGGCGTGAGCGAGTTGTTGCGTCCCTTGCGATTGGTGCCGTCCGATGGGATGGATCGGGGGCAGGTAGAGGACATCGAACCCCAGATCGCGCACGTAGGGCAATCGCGCGATGACGTCTTCGAAAGTGCCATGCCGACGTGCGTTGCCCGATTGCGAGCGAGGAAACATCTCATACCAGGCGCTGAAGGCGGCGCGCCTGCGGTCGACCCAAACGACGAGCTACTTGTCGTAGCGTGGTCAGATGCGTGCGCAGACCCGCGCGCGCAAACACCGCCTTGCGCTTCCGTGCTCGTCAGAAGTTCAAGCTTGGCGCCATCGGCTGCGAGCCTGATCGACAGCCGCCAGCAGATTTTGCAAGCCGCGCCGGTCGACCTCAGTGCCGCGCTCGCCCTCCGCGATGGTCTTCTCGACGAGGAGGCGTCCCTCGGTCAGCTCCAGCGCAATCGCCTGGCCGGCAGCATGCTTTCTTGGCGACCTCGTCGCACCAGGCCGTATAGAGATCGCGCCATGCGACGATCGTGTAGAAATAGCGCGCGTTCCGATCGAGCGGGAAACGTGCCGCGCCAGCGGTCGTTCTCGAGGTGCCGCATCGGCACTTCGTGCCAGCCCTCTTCACCCTCGCGACGGTAGATGAAGGGCCGCATCGATCTTGTCGTGGCCATCGCAGAAGACGTCAGCCTCGACTGTCATGACGTCGCCGACCGCACGCTTGACTGCAAAACGCCCGCCGTCGATTTCGGGCTGCACCCCCTCGATCGCAATCCGATCAATGGCGGCATTGCGCAGGGGATCCTCGCGCTCTGCCGGATTCAAAGGGTCATTTGATGGCGTGGGCTTCTTCAGCAAATTTCCAGTCGTCCGTTCCGACATGATGCCTCGAAATCGGTTTCATCCATGAAGCTGCACCTGCGCCTAAATGGCCAGCCGAAACGGCCGCGCCGCAGCCGCTGCCGGACAATGCGTAAGACGCCCTTAAGGTTCTCTCGGCCAGTCGAGCGGAAGCGATGGCTACCATTGCCGACACGGGGCCTGCGCCTGCTGTGGTGCATCACGGAGCAATTAAATTGATCCGAATTGCGATTGCAGACGACACAACGAAAGTCTGTCAGCACCATAGCATACGTGCGCTGCATTGGCCACCCACAGGGCTTCCGCAGATAAAGCCGCCATGTGCGATGGGACGATTACGCCAATCAGGAACGGTATCACCGCCGGTGCGCTGCTGCCTCTGCGAGATGCTTCGATCGTACTGCGCAAGGCGAGTTTCTGCCTCACGCGCCGCGCTCTGGCGTAAATCCGAATTGTCGGGCACCACCTGCCAACGCGGCGAGAAAGCTCTCGCGCCAGTGGCGGACATCGCGATCGCGCACTCGCTGCAGCAGCGCCATATGCCGTTCAACGCGTTCGGCGCGCGGCATCTTGATTGCTTGCTGCATAGCCTCGGCCACCTCGTCGGGATCGTACGGGTTGACGATCAGGGCCTCGACCAGATCCTCCGCCGCGCCGGCAAACCGCGACAGAACGAGAACACCTGGATCGGTCTCGTCCTGGGCGGCGACGTATTCTTTGGCGACAAGGTTCATGCCGTCGCGCAGCGGCGTCACGAGGCCGACCTGGCTGCCGCGAAACAGGGCGGCCAGTGTCTCGCGCGGCACGACGCGATGGATGTAGCGGACAGGCGTCCAGTCGAAATCGCCGAACTCGCCGTTGATCGCGCCCGACAGCGCCTCCAGCTCGTGGCGGATGTCGGCATAGGCGTCGACGTCCTCGCGCGTCGGCGGCGCGATCTGCATCAACGTCGCGACCTTCTGGTTCTCGGGGTAGAGCTCGAGCAAACGGCGGAAGGAGCGCAGCCGTTCCGGCAGCCCCTTCGAGTAATCGAGACGGTCCACGCCGATGATGTGGATGCGGGCGCTCGCGTGGCGATTGAGCTGCTGGATGCGGGCTTGCGCTTCTGTGGTGTTGGCCATCGCCGCGAATGCGTCGACGTCGATTCCGATGGGAAAGGCTGCGACAACGCCTAGGAACGCCGGCCACTCCGGGCCCTCGGGCGGCACCTTGTCCTCAAGCTCCTGCAGGCTGCGCTCGAAGTTGCCGACGTCCGACCGCGTCTGCAGACCGATGAGGTCGTAGGCGAGAAGGCATCGCATCAGCCACTCGTGCTCCGGCGCTGCGACGAAAACCTCAGGCGTTGGAAATGGAATATGCAGGAAGAACCCGATCCGGTTGCGGCATCCCAGTCGGCGCAGCTCGGCCGCCATCGGAATCAGGTGATAGTCGTGGACCCAGACGAGATCGCCCGGCCCGAGCAGCGTCGCCAAGGCGCGCGCAAAGTCTTCATTGACGCGGCGATATCCGTCGGCCGCCTCGGAATTGATCTGCGCGAGGTCAAGGCGGTTGTGAAAGACGGGCCAAAGGACGCTGTTGGAGAAGCCGTGATAGTAGTCCTGGTAGTCCTTCTCCCTCAGTGACATCGTCGCGATCGTGATGCTTTCGTGCTGGGCGACGCTGATCTTTGTCGCCTCTCCGTCAGCAACGGTGTCGCCATCCCAACCGAACCACAGACCGCCGTTTTCTCGCAGGGCCTCGAGGAGGCCAACCGCGAGTCCGCCGGCCCGCGCCTCCTGGCTGGGTTCGACAACCCTGTTCGATACGACGATCAATCGGCCCAACCTACCCGCCCTCCAGGTTTGCTGATCACGAAGACGTCGCCGATCCGCCCCCGCGCCGCAGCTTCGCGCAAAAGAGCATGTTCCGCGCAGAGCTGCAAACGCGCGCCGGACTTTCCGAGCACCAGCACATGGAGCGGTCGGCGACGCAAGGTGCAGCAGCCCAAATCCGAGCGTACAGCCGCTGTTGCTACGAAAGCGGAAAAGGGTGGCGCTTGGCATTGCCGCCGCCCCCTTCACTCTCTGAACCGCCCTGCGGAAGCCCGATGCTGAGGCTCCACGCGGGGACAGCAAGACAATCTTTCCGGATCGCCCGCTAAAGTCTCCACGCCAGTGGAGACAGCCCATGATCACCCTCTACACCTACGGCCCGTACTTCGGCCTGCCCGATCCCAGCCCCTTCGTGATGAAGGCGGAGGTTCTGCTCAAGATGGCGGGCCTGCCCTACGAGATCGACACCGGCGGATTCAACAAGGCGCCCAAGGGCAAGCTTCCCTACATCGCCGACGACGGCGCGATCGTCGCCAACTCCACCTTCATCCGCCTGCACATCGAGAAGACATACGGCTTCGACTTCGACGCGGGGTTGTCCCCTCCCGAGCGCGCCATCGCATGGGCCGTCGAGAAGATGTGCGAGGACCATCTCTACTGGGTCGGGCTGCATGCGCGTTGGATCGTGGCGGAGAATTTCGACAAGGGCCCGCGCCGCTTCTTCGACAGCGCTCCCGCCCCGTTGCGGCCGACTCGTGGTCGCCATGGTGAGGCGACAGGTCCGGCGCAATCTCTGGGGCCACGGCATGGGCCGGCACACGACGCCTGAGATGGAGCAGCTTGCCGCCCGCGACATCGCCGCCATCGCCGACGTCCTCGCCGATAAACCGTATCTCATGGGGGACCGCCCCTGCGGCGCCGATGCCGCCGTTTTCCCCATGATCGCCCATGCGCTTTGCCCGCTCTTCGACACGGCTATCCTGACGTGCACCCGGCGGCGGCCCAATCTGGTGGCCTACAACGACCGCCTGATGGCGCAGTATTTCCCCGAATTTGCGGGGGCCGGGAAGGCGATCGTCTAAGCGGATGGGACGCGGCGCCGCGCTCCATTGCCGACGGGGCCGGGCTTCGCTACCTAATCCCCATGCCGAAGCCCCCCCGCAAGGTCCGCCCGGCCGCCTCCCCCGCCAAGGCCCTATCCATGGCCAAAGCCCACAACACCATCCACGTCCGTGGCGCGCGCGAGCACAACCTGAAGAACGTGGATCTCGAGATCCCGCGCGACGCCCTCGTCGTGTTCACGGGGCTGTCGGGCTCGGGCAAGTCCTCGCTCGCCTTCGACACGATCTATGCCGAAGGCCAGCGCCGCTACGTGGAGAGCCTGTCGGCCTACGCGCGGCAATTTCTCGAGATGATGCAGAAGCCGGACGTCGACCACATCGACGGCCTGTCGCCCGCCATCTCCATCGAGCAGAAGACGACGTCGAAGAACCCGCGCTCGACCGTCGGCACCGTCACCGAGATCTACGACTACCTGCGCCTGCTGTTTGCGCGCGTCGGCGTGCCCTATTCGCCCGCAACCGGCCTGCCGATCGAGAGCCAGACCGTGTCGCAGATGGTCGACCGCGTGCTGGCGCTGCCCGAGGGCACGCGCATCTACCTGCTGGCCCCCATCGCGCGCGGGCGGAAGGGCGAGTTCAGGAAGGAGCTCGCCGAGTTCCAGAAAAAGGGCTTCCAGCGCGTCAAGGTCGACGGCGCGTACTACGAGATCGCGGACGCGCCCAAGCTCGACAAGAAGTTCAAGCACGACATCGACGTGGTGGTGGATCGGCTCGTGATCCGGGGCGACATCGCAACGCGGCTCGCGGACAGCTTCGAGACCGCGCTCGGGCTGTCGGACGGCATCGCGGTCGCCGAGCTCGCCGACAAGCCGCTGCCCGCATCCGAGACCAAGGGCGCCAACAAGTCGAAGAACGATACGCACGAGCGCGTCATCTTTTCGGCGCGCTTCGCCTGCCCCGTGTCGGGCTTCACCATCGACGAGATCGAGCCGCGCCTGTTCTCGTTCAACGCCCCGGCCGGCGCCTGCCCCACCTGCGACGGGCTCGGCACGGAATTGCAGTTCGAGCCCGACCTCGTCGTGCCCGATGCCTCGCTCAGCCTTTCAGAAGGCGCGATCTTTCCGTGGGCGCGCACCGGCGCGTCCTCGCCCTATTACGAGCAGACGCTGACCGCACTCGCCAAGCACTACAAGGTCGCGATGACGACGCCGTGGGAAAAGCTGCCCAAGCACGTGCAGCTCGCCCTGCTCTACGGCTCCGATGAGGACGAGATCACCTTCGTCTACGAGGACGGCGTGCGCCGCTTCAAGACCGTCAAGCCGTTCGAGGGCGTGATCGGCAACATCGAGCGGCGCTGGCGCGAAACCGATTCCGACTGGGTGCGCGAGGAGCTGGCGCGCTACCAGGGCTCGCATCCGTGCGAATCCTGCGGCGGCTATCGCCTCAAACCGCAGGCGCTCGCCGTAAAGGTCGGGGGCAAGCACATCGGCGAGGTGGGCGACCTGTCGATCAAGGCGGCGAACGTGTGGTTCGCGGAGCTGCCGAAGACGTTTTCGAAAAAGCAGATCGGAGATCGCGACGCGCATCCTCAAGGAGATCCGCGAGCGCCTGCAGTTCCTCAACGACGTCGGCCTCGAGTACCTCACGCTGTCGCGCGCGTCCGGCACGCTGTCGGGCGGGGAATCCCAGCGCATTCGCCTCGCCTCGCAGATCGGCTCGGGGCTGACCGGCGTGCTCTACGTGCTGGACGAGCCCTCGATCGGGTTGCATCAGCGCGACAACGAGCGCCTGCTCGGCACGCTCAAGCACCTGCGCGACATCGGCAACACCGTGATCGTCGTCGAGCACGACGAGGACGCGATCTTGACCGCCGACTACGTGGTCGACATCGGGCCGGGTGCGGGCATCCACGGCGGCGAGATCGTGGCGCAGGGCACGCCCGACGACATCATGGCCACGCCCGGCAGCCTCACCGGGCAATATCTGTCCGGCGCGCGCCAGATCCCGGTGCCGCAGAACCGCCGCGCGCCCAGCAAGGGCAAGGCGCTGAAAATCATCGGCGCGACCGAGAACAACCTGAAGGACGTGACGGCCGAGATCCCGCTCGGGCTGCTGACTTGCATCACCGGCGTATCGGGCTCGGGCAAGTCGACGCTCGTCATCGACACGCTGTATGCTGCCGCCGCGCGCAAGCTCAACAACGCGCGCCTGCATCCCGGCGCCTACGATCGCATCGAGGGTCTGGAAGATCTCGACAAGGTCATCGACATCGACCAGTCGCCGATCGGGCGCACGCCCCGCTCCAACCCCGCGACGTATACCGGCGCCTTCACGCCGATCCGCGAGTGGTTCTCGGGCCTGCCCGAATCCAAGGTGCGCGGCTACGCGCCCGGGCGCTTTTCCTTCAACGTCAAGGGCGGGCGCTGCGAGGCGTGCCAGGGCGACGGCGTCATCAAGATCGAGATGCACTTCCTGCCCGACGTCTACGTCACGTGCGACGAGTGCAAGGGCAAGCGCTACAATCGCGAGACGCTGGAGGTCAAATTCAAGGACAAGTCGATCGCCGACGTGCTCGACATGACGGTCGAGGAGGGCGCGCAGTTCTTCAAGGCGGTGCCGTCGATCCGCGATAAGCTGGAGACGCTCGCCCGCGTCGGGCTGGGCTACATCCACATCGGCCAGCAGGCGACCACGTTGTCGGGCGGCGAGGCGCAGCGCATCAAGCTGTCGAAGGAATTGTCGCGCCGGGCAACGGGCCGCACGCTCTACATCCTCGACGAGCCGACGACGGGGCTGCATTTCCACGACGTGGCGAAGCTCTTGGAGGTGCTGCACGAGCTGGCGGACGCCGGCAACACCGTCGTCGTCATCGAGCACAACCTGGAGGTCATCAAGACCGCCGACTGGGTGATCGATCTCGGCCCCGCGGGCGGCGACGGCGGCGGGCGCATTATTGCGGCCGGCACGCCCGAGGACGTGGCGAAGGTCAAGGAGAGCTACACGGGCGCGTATTTGCGGGAGCTGCTGGGCAGGCGTGCGAAGGCGACCAAGAGGCAGGCGGCGGAGTAGCGCTCCCGGTCGTGCCGAAGGCGCGCAAGGGTCATGTCCGAGGGAACCGAGGACGCGAATCGGCAGCGCAAACAAAAGGCGCGGCGGCAGGCGGCGGAGTAGGCGTTTCGCCGGGACGCGCTATCTGCTAGCTTTGCCCCATGAAACTGACCATCGAGACAGAGCAGGAAGTGGACGGCCGCTGGATTGCCGAAGTGCCCCAGCTTGCCGGCGTGCTCGCGTATGGTGCCACGCGCGACGAGGCCATGCAGAAGGGTGAAGTGCTCGCCCTTCGCGTTCTCGCCGAGCAGCTCGAGCATGGCGAGGCGCGCCCATGACCCGCATCGAGCGCATCGCGCCTTTCATCGAGGCCCTGCCCGACGATCTCTTCGAGGACTTCCTCGCGGCGGCCTCGTACGCGGCCGGCGATGCCATGATCTACGCGACGCTGCCTCCCGAGCAGAAAGCCGAGATTGATGCTGCGCTTGCGCGCCTCGATGCCGGCGAGGGCGTCCCCTACGATGAGGTGAAGGTGCGCCTCGACGCCAAGCTCAAAGCGGCGCGCAAATGAAGGTCGTGCTCGATCCGCGCGCCGCGGACGAGCTCGCCTCCCAGATCGACTACCTGATCGAGAACGATGCCCTTCACGCCGCCGGCCGCCTCAAGTCGCGCTGCGATGCGTTCTTCGAGAGCTTCCTCGCCCGGCATCCGCGCACAGGCAAGCACATTGCCGAAAGGGACATCTGGGAGACGTGGATACCAGGCACCCGCCTTGTTGTATGGTATCAATTCACAAGAAATGAGCTGCAGATCATCCGCATTTGGCACGCCACCCAGGATCGCGACCGAGACTAAGCAAGGGTGATCGATCGTCCGAGCGAAGCGAGGCCGTGACTCGGCAGCGCCAGGGCTCCCGATCGTCCGAGGGAACCGAGGACGTGAATCGGCAGCGCCACTAAAAAATCCACAACCCGGCGCGCAGCACGAAGCCGCGCGCCGCGTCGCGACCTCAATCGCCGACGTAGATGCTGACCCCAGGGCCATACTCGTAGTCGTCGCCGTCATAGCCGCCGGCGTAACCGCCGGAATAATATCCGCCGTCATACCCGTACGCGCCATACCCGGAGTAGCCGTAGTCGTCGTTGCCGCCGTAGCGGCGCAGCTGTTCGCGATCCTGCGGGCTCAGGTAGCCGCCCTGGCGCTCGATGGCGCGCGCGTGCTCGACCGCGGGGATCGAATCGGCCTGCGCCACGGCGGGCGCGACCATAACCATCGCTGCTGCGACGGCGCATGTCCATTTCATCGCGTAGCTCCTTTGTTAGAGTGTCAGCGCGAGCGAGGCTTGCGGCCCGCTTAGCGCGCGAAGTCAGACTGGTAAACGCGCGGGTGCAACGGGCGTTCCACGAGCGCGTCCTGCCGGAGGCGGGCAAGCAAAATTCGCCTCACCGCGCGCCGTGCGCGGCGGACGCCGGCTGGAACAGCTCCACGAGATTGCCCGAGGGGTCCTCCTGGACCAGATCCCCGATCGCCTTGCCGATCGTTCCGTCTTTCGCGGCCGCGTTCCCGCGCTCGACAGGGATTGTCTCGGTGAGCATCAGTCGCAAGGGGGGCCTCGGTTCGGGGTTTTGTGGGAGAGTGGCACCGCGGGGCAGGATGACGAACAGGTCTGCGACAAGCGTCGATGCATGGAGCTTGCCTACTCCGCTCCAACTCCCCACTCGCCTGCGTTCGCCTGCGTGCCGCCCGCATAAATCTTGTGTGCCTCCGGCCCTATCGTTCCTGCCCGCCTTCGGCCCGACCATACTTGCCTGCCTTCGGCAGCCCCCGCACCCCTGCCCGTCACGGGACGCATCAGCTGAGCGGCCGACGCGGGGCGGGGGCGGTGACCCGGTTGAGGCAGGCGTCCGTACCGTCATGGGCGTCTGACGCGAGGCTTAGCTCGCCTCGGATTCCGGGGCCGCGGATCGAGGCTGTGCAGGCGTGGCAACACACTGCACGGACGCCCGTCGCGCAGCGGCGCTCCACATGTGTGACGCGCAGCAGCTCAAGGTCCTGGACGCGAGAGGCTCGGGCCAAGGTCGCCCGGGCCGGACCGAAGGCCCGCTGACGATGTGACCGCACCCTCGGCACGGCAAGCAACCGGCGCGGGCGCTGAAGAGCTGCCCTGTGTCGCGACAGGATCGCAGCGCTTCGGCGCCCGCGCTCCCTTGTTTTGTCGCAAACCCTCGGGCGGCAACGCCGCGAGGCCGCAGGCGCGTGGACGCGCCCAGCCGTGCTAGGCATGATCTCCGCTGCCACACCGAGCCAGGACCCGCATGACTCAGCACCGGCCATTATCGCGCGCCCTCCCCGCCGCCGTTCTCGCGCTGGCGCTTTTCGCCATGGCGGGCTGCTCGGGCGCCGGGTCGCAAGGCGGACCCGCGCCGCTGCCGGGTGCCGCCCCCGCCGCCGATGCGCCCACAGCGGACGCCGCCGTGCGCGCATCGCCCGTCGTCCCCGGCAGGCCCGCACGCGTCTTCATCTTCGCCGGCTTCGGCGACAACTGCGAGGCGGTGGCGCCGCCGACGATCACCATCACCTCGGCCCCGGCCAAGGGCGACGTCACGTTCGTGCCGGGCCAGGAGACGACGATCCAGTCCTCGGCGAAGGGCACCTGCATCGGCCAGACGGCGCAAGGCACCGGCATCTACTATACGGCGCGGGCGGGACAGACCGGCACCGACCGCTTTTCGGTGGCGGCGAAGCTCGCCAGCGGCGAGACGGCGAGCCGCACCTTCGAGGTGCGGATTGCGGAGTAGGGCTGCCCCCGCAAACGTCCAGAGCGGGCCTGCCGGCAAGCCCATATGGAACATGGAACAGCTGTTGCGGGGCCCGCGTTATGGCGGCGGGGAGGAAGGCCACAAAGGAGTACGACCATGAAACGAGTCCTCGCCATCGCGGCGGCCGCCGCCCTTGGCCTCACCGCCAACGTCGCCCTCGCGCAGGAAGCGGGCTTCGGCGGCCAAGGCACCGTCTCGAAGAACCAGGTGCCCGGGCCCCGGCGTGAACAACCCCAGCGATCCGGCCGCGGGCAACCCCGGCTCGGCCGCGCAGGTCCCGACGGCGCCGGAGGTGCAGGACGACCTCTATGACAGCGGCACGACCAGCCGGGCCGACGTCGGCGACGCCGCCACGACCAAGCCGCAGACCTCGAGCCCCAACTAGGCTCGCTGCAAGACGCAAGGATGCCCGCGGTCGTTGCGGGCATCTTTGCCACGTCTTGCCGCGCGGCCCGGAGTTGAGCGGCTTGCGCGGCGCGCGTCTCCTCTTGTATGCAGCGCATCGGATCAATAGGCACGCACCGCTGCCACCCAACGGAGAAACGTCATGCCCAAGATGTCGGACCAGAGACGCAAGAGCATCCAGGCGAAGCAGCGCAAGGCGGAGAACACCACGAAGCGCGTTGCAAAGATCGCCAAGAAGCAGCGCAACGACAAGCTGCAAGCGAAATAGGGCCGGCACGGAGCCCGCTGACGTGGACCGCAATTGGATCACTGGACCTTCGTAGGCCTTCACAAGCTCCTCAGCCTCGTCAGAAATGACGGCGAGCCAAGAACGGGAGTTTCGACCATGCGCCTCATGACGGTCGCCTACGTCGTTTCAATGCTTGCGATCGCGGGAAGTGCCGCGGCGCAAAGCGGGTCCGGCACGTCCCCGGCGCCGGCATCGGCCGGGCAGGAACAAGCCACGGCCCCATCGGCGACGGAAGCCGGCCAGCGCGGCGGCGAGGCTGCGGGAGCGGTTCTCCTTTGCGACCGCCTGCGCTTGACGCGGCAGGCAGGGGACCTGCGATCGCGGTTCCAGGGTGCCGAGCTCGCCGAGTTCGACAAGCAGGCGACCAGAGTTCTGCAAGCCTGGCAGAAAGCCATAACCTGCGCCAACGCGGGCGGTCCGAACCCGTGCAGGATCTCCCTGCAAAGGAATTGCATGATGGCGCTGCAGGAGATCGGGCCGCAGGGAAGCGCCTTGCCGGGTCTGCTCGAACCGAAATAGCTGCTCAGCCCTCATGCCCCGCGACGCCGCCGCGCGTAAGATAGCGGCCGTTGCGCCCGCCATCTGACCCGGCCATCCTCCGTCTTGCGCGAGTCGTTGCAACGGGAGGGCGCTCATGGCACGTGCGGACACCATCGACCGGGCGGAGCCTATCCCCGCCTCGTGTCTAACGCTCATGGCGCTGGTGCTGCTGGGCGTTCGCTTCGTCCAGGGCTTCATCTTCTGGGGCGGCGCCACGCGGCGGCTCATCTATGATTTCCACGACGTGGCGGGCGTCGACCTCGCGGTAAAGCTCGACTTCGACGGCCCGGGCTTCGTCGCCGCCAAGCTCACGCACGCGCTGCCGGGCGCGCTGTGGGTGCAAGGCCCGCTCGAGTGGACGCTCGCGCACCCCGATCTCATCCTCGCGTCCGTCTGGCTGTGGACGATCGCCGAACTCGCCGTCGGGCTCGGCCTCATGCTGGGCCTCATGACGCGCGCAGCCGCCGCCGTCAGCGTGTGGCTCAACGTCGTGCTCATGGTGATCTTCGGCTGGATGGGCTCGACCTGCCTCGATGAATGGACGATGGCGGTGTCGGGCGTCGCCATGAGCAGCGCGGTGTTCCTTGCAGGCGGGGGCGCGTGGTCGCTCGATGAGCGCTTCATCGGCCCGACGCGCCTGGCGCAAACCTATCCCTGGATCAACTGGATCTTCAGCGGTCCGCTTCCGCCCGAGACCCTGCGCAAGCTGGCGCTCTGGCTGGCGGCGGCGTGCGCCCTATTCACCGTCCTCACCTACCAGATCCTGTTTGGAGGGGTCGTGACGCCGCTGCACTCGCGCGTGAACTTTCACCGCCACCACATCGCGCTGCGCGAGGTCACGATTGCGGCTGACGGCGCGGTGCGGTTCGAGGCCTACGTGGACAGCGGGCCCGACACCGGCGCCGCGTATATCATCGCTGCGCGGCTGCTCGACGGTGCGGGCCAAGTCGCGGCGACATGGGACGGCGCGGCACTCGCCGCCATTCCCGCAGACGCGATCCGCAACGCCTATCCTTATGCGTGGGCCTCGCGCTTCAAGCCGCAGACGATCGGCTTCAGCGGCCAGACCGGCGCGCGCGCGGTGATCACGCTGCCGCCTCAGGCGCCGGCGCCGGCCGGGCTGAAGCCGGGGGAAACCTACCAGCTCGTGCTCGAGGCGATCGATGGAGCCCATTGGCAGGCGCCAGCGCGGGAGGGCGGCAAGTAGCGAAACGGGCCCGCACGAGGCACGCCTTTGCGAAGCGATCGTCGGCTCAGCGCGTTAGACCGGCAGCACGGAGCGCAGCTGCGTCTCGTACTGCTTCACCGCCTTCAGCGCGCACTCCCTCATGAGGGCGTCTTGCGGCTCGGATTCATCCGGCTTGAAACCCTCGATCGCCTTTTCCGCATTGGTGACGATCTTCGTGGCGGCGTTTTGCGGGTTGAGCTCCCTCAGGGTGATCGTCTGCAGCAGCTGCGTGAGGATGATTCCCGTAGCGAGCATCAGGCCGCGCAGCTCGGCATTTTCGCGCGCGAGGCGCTCAAGGGCTTCGTCGGTATCTTTGGTATCCGTCATTGGGGGCTCCCGTGCGCGGGTGGACTTGGCTGGCCCGCTATCTAGCAAGCGAACGTGACGCCCGCAGCCTCGAATTTGCGGCCGGCGCCACATCCGGCGGCCGAAACGAAGCGACGCGACGTCGCGGCCGGCACCTGCTGCGATCGTACCGGGTACCGCCCGCGCCCCTACCCCGCCAGCCCCTCGCGCTCTTTCAGAAGTGCTGCAAGCTTCGCCTCCTGGTCGGCGATGCGGTCGGCGGTGCGGGATTCATCGGCCGCGCCGGAATAGGCGGCGGCCTGCTCGACGAGCTCGCGCAGGTTGTCACGGACAATGGCGATGCGCTGCTCGATCTCGGCGAGGTCTTGGGGGTCGGCCATGAGGTTCCTCTCTACTTCGTGCAGTCCGGAAAAAAGCTGATGGGCACCGCGCGCCCGGATTTCGACGCGGCGACAATGCTGCCGTCGGCGAGGGCAATGCCGTTACCGATAGGCGCGGCGCTTTCCCTTGCGATACCAGCCGCTCGTGGCGCCATGCTGGATGCTCCTGCAGAACGCGCTGCGCGTCCCGCTGAGGCATCCCCACCGATCGAGCAGCTCCTTGTCATAGGCGCTGGTCGGACCGCCGGCGCGCGCGTTGGCGCGGGCATTTTCAACGTCCCAGATGTTGTCGGCACGAACCGCCGCCGGGCCCAGCGCCACCAGCACGCCCAGTCCCACGACTGCCACTCTCATACGATTCATCGCCCTGTCTCCGGCCATCGCTGCGCTGCCATGCTGCATGAGTTGGGATGCCGGGCCCTTAAAGCAAGGGTTTCACCCCTCCCCACCGGCCCGCGATTCATGTAGGCTCCCGCCAAGCATAAGGGTTCGTCGTTACCGAATTTACCAGCACCGAGACATTGCAAAAGGTGCAAAGGGGGGCCGCATGCCTACTTTCTCGATCGGCGACTGCATTCGTTTCGGCTGGGAAACCTTCAAGAAGCGCCCAGGCATCCTCATCGGCGCTTTCCTGCTCACGATGATCATTCCCTCGCTTCCCGGCATGCTGTTTCCCGGCCCCGATGTCGTACCGGGCGCGCCGCCGCCACCGCCCTCGGGCGCACAGATGATCGCGGGGCTCATCAGCATCGTGCTCAGCATATTCGCGACGTTGGGCGCGACCACGTTCGCCTTGCGCGCGCACGACGATATCGCCAGCGTGCAGATCAGCGACCTGTGGAATCCCGACGTGTTCTGGCGCTTCCTCGGCGCCGAGCTTCTGGCCGGGCTCATTATTTTCGTCGGCTTCCTGCTGCTGGTGGTGCCGGGCATCATCGCGTCGTTGGGGCTGGGCTTCACGCCCTTCGTCGTCGTCGAGCGCGGGATCGGCGTTACCGACTCTCTGAAGGAGAGCTGGCGCATCACCAAAGGCCACAAGTTGCAGTTGCTGCTTTTGGGCCTCGCGCTGATCGGCCTCAATATTCTGGGCTTGATCGCGCTGGTGATCGGACTTCTCGTTACCATTCCGATCTCGTGGCTCGCCATCACGCACGCCTACCGGACGCTCGCACCGCGCACCACCTGAGCCGCGCATCAGTACGATCGCGCGGCTCTCCTGAATGAAGCTTTCCGGCGTGCCGTCCGCCGGATCGAGGAAGATGACGTCCTTGGGATCGCGCCGCGGCGTATCAATCGACAGGAATACGAGCGGCTCCTCCAGGATATCGGGCAGCGCGTGCACCGTGCCGCGCCGGAAGAACAGAAGCTCGCCCGGGCCGAACTCGGCCTTGCTGCCCTCGTCTCCCATCCAGAACGTGCCGCGCCCGGAGAAGACGTAGAGATACTCGTCGCACATCGCGTGATAGTGCGGCGGCGTCGGCTTGTAGACGCGGAATACGCGTGCGCTCGCTGCCTCTCGATCCGTCAGGTAGCGGTCGACGAGCAGCGTCTTTGCGGATTGGGGCAGCGAGGCCGCGATCGCGCCGATGTCGAAACGCCCGGTCGCGCCCACGCCGTCCTCGTCCATCTCGGATGCTCCTCGTTGGCTGGCTGCGCTGAAGTCCTTGAGGAGACCGCAACGGCGCTCTTTCGGTTCTGCCGGAACTCGCTCGGCTGGTTACCTCAGACCAATGCGCTAGGGCGATCTGGGTGGCCGCGGCGCCGCGGGTGCTGGCGGCGGTGCCAGCGCTGGCGCTGGCGCCGGTGGCGCGAACGCGCCGGGAACGGCCGCACCGGTCACCGTGAAGGCGCCGCGCAACTGGCCGGGCTTAAAGCCGGTCGCCTGATCCTGCGGATAGAGCCGCAGGATCTCGGCCTTGACCGCGGGCTCGGGATTGCCGTGGCAGGTCAGGCACGGCTCGGCCGCCATGGGGATCGCCTTCATGTAGCGGAAGACCATCAGGCCGCCCTCCTGCGGCACCATCTCGGCGTGCTCGAGCGTCGCCGGATTGGCACCGGCCGCCGTCTTGGCGAGGAAGTCCTCCAGCACCTGGCGCTCCCAGGCGTCCGGTGCATTGGCCGGATTGCGCACGCGCAAGGCCGTGCGTCCGATCTTCAGTCCGTGCTCGGCGCCGGTCTGCTCGGCGAGCAGCGGGGCGATCGTCCTGCACACGCCCATCGCCGCAATGGGCCCTCCCGATTGCATTGCCGCCGCGAGCTGGGCCTTGAGGCCCTCCCCCAGGACCTTGACGGCGGCACGTGCCTCAGCGACCTGTGCCGGATCGGTCTCGCCCGCCAGCACCGGACCGCCGATCAGCGCCAAACCGGCAAGCGCCGCGGCAATTCTCGAACTCATGAGCCACTCCCTGATCCGGGGACAGCTTCGCCGCCCCCTACGGTGGCATTGACCCACCGCACTTTCCCTTCCCATGATGTTAGATTGGGCTTTCGGGCGCGCAAGGTAAAGGGTCGCGGCGGTAAAGGTTCATGTCAAAGCGCGGCGCCATCCGGGTCGGCATCGGCGGCTGGACCTTTGCCCCCTGGCGCGGAGCGTTCTATCCCAAGGGTCTGCCGCACGCCCAGGAGCTCGCTTTTGCCAGCCGGCATCTATCGTCGATCGAGGTCAACGGCACCTTCTACCGCACGCAGACGCCCAAGACCTTCGCCAAGTGGGCGCGGGAGGCCCCGGAAGGGTTCGTCTTCTCGCTCAAAGGCCCGCGCTATGCCACCAACCGCCGCGTCCTCGCGGAGGCGGGAACTCCATAGCGCGATTTCTCGAACTCCGGACCGCTGGCACTCGGCAGCAAGCTCGGACCTCTGCTATGGCAGTTCGCGCCGACCAAGAAATTCGATGAAGCCGATTTCGGCGCGTTCCTGGAGCTGCTGCCCCGCAAAGTGGACGGACACGAATTGCGCCATGCGGTCGAGGTGCGGCACGTCTCGTTCTGCACGCCGGCGTTCGTCGCACTGCTGCGCCGCTTCGCAATCCCCGTGGTCTACGCCGAGCACGCGACCTATCCCGCGATCCCCGACGCCACCGGAGATTTCATTTACGTGCGGGCGCAAAAGGGACAGGACAAGCTCAAGACCGGTTATGCTCCCAAGGCGCTCGATGCGTGGGCGTCCCGCGCCAAGACCTGGGCCGCGGGCGGGCTGCCCGATGATCTTGCGCGCATCGCGCCGGCGCCTCGCGAAAAGAAGCGCCCGCGCGACGTCTTCGTCTATTTCATCCACGAGGGAAAGCTGCGTGCGCCCGCTGCCGCGATGGCGCTAATGGAGCGGCTTGGGCGGGCGCGCTGACGCACCGCCTTCGCTCGCCTCAGTAGGGGTCGACCGCCGCTCTGCGCGTGAGGAAGCTGCGCCGCCCCGTGTCGGGGAGCAGATCGTGGTCACGGCGCCTCATGAACTCAGCCTTCGCGGTTGGGCGTCCCGAGAACATGCGTCCGCGGCGGCAGCATGATGCTGTCGAAGTCTTGGGTAAACATTGCAGCAGCAAAGAAGGCGACCGCGCGCAGCGGATCCTTGCCGGTATTGGCGAGGTCGTGCCTCAGGTTCGTCGGCAGCACGAACACGCTGCCCGGCCCGACCGGGAACGTGCCCTCGTCCGTGTGCAACTCGCCCGCGCCGGAGATGATGTACTGCGTCTCCTCGGTGGCGTCGGTGTGCCAGCCAAGGTGGCCTCCGGGCGCGATCTCGTAGACGATGGTCGAGGACTGGTCGGCGCCGTGGCCGCCGTAGGTCGCGAACGCGGCATCCCATTTGATCGTCGCGTCATCCGCGCTGCGAACGTTTATGCGCGGCAGCTTGGCGGAGGCAACGACAGCGCTGTGCTTGCATGCTGCGCTCGGGTGCGGGTCGCCGCCGTTCGTTTTGCTCTTTCCTGTCTTTGCCTTATCCGTCTGCACCTGTGCCATCTGCGCCTCCACCGTTGGGATGAGATGGCGCAGGCTAGGAGCCGCCCGGGCCCGGTCAACGCGGCGCGCAAATCGCGGTTATGCGCCTCTTTCTCCCGCCGCACGGATTAGCCTCGAAGTGCGCGCAACGCCGCAAAGCATCGGAAAGCGCGCGTGACACGCCGGACGGACGTAACGTCTTGACGACCGCATGCGAAAAACGCTTGCGTGGGCGGGCAACGCCAACTTCGGGGGTAAAAACATGCAGTCGTCGTTCGTTCAGGCCCTGGTGTGCCTGGTTTTCGCCGTCGCCGCAGCGCATCCCGCGCTTGCCGCCGACGACGCGCCCTACGTCGGCACCTGGGCACTCGAGATGCGCAATTGCGGCGCCGACCAGGCGAGCCAGGACGCGCCGATGCTCATCGCCAAGGACCGCTACGACCAGCACGAGACCCACTGCACCTTCAAGTCGGTCGAAGCCAAGGACGGCGATTTTAAGATCGCGGCCGACTGCAGCGTCGAAGGCGATGCGCAAAGCCACGACTTCACCCTGACGGTCTCGGGCGACACCCTTACCTTCGCCGACGAAGCCGGCGCGCGCGACTTCCTGCGCTGCAAGTGAGCGCGGCCACTCAAACACCCAACCGGAGTTCCCGCATGTCCGTTTCTCTGCTCAAGCTTCTGGTCCTCGGGTTCGCGGCAGGCGCATTCGCGACGTTCTTCTTCCACCAGAGCGCCTGGTACCTGCTGAACCAGGCGGGCATCATCCCGCCCGAGCGGCCTGCATGGCCGCTTGATCCGATCGCGCCGCTGGGTGTGCCGTCGATCGTCTCCAAAATGTTCTGGGGCGGGCTGTGGGGCGCGGGCCTCTCCCTTTTGCTGGCGCGCACCGAAGGCGCGGCCTACTGGCTCGCCTGGATGCTCGTCGGCGCCGCCGCGCCGTCGCTGGTCGCGATCTACGTCGTGCCGGCGATCAAGGGGCTGCCGACTCCAGAGCTCTGGCCGCGCGCCGGTGTCGCCGCAACGGTCAACGCCGCCTGGGGTCTGGGCACGGGGGTGTTCCTGTGGCTGTTTAGCGTCGCGCGACCCTGACGCGCCTGCCTCGGCAGCATTTGCGCTAAATGCTCGGTCCCGGCCTTACGCTCCGTTTGCCCGGCCTCTGCTTGCATCCGGCCTCCCCCAAAAGCGAGGTGCGCCGATGCCCGACAAGCCAGAACATCTTTGGTCGAAGTCCGTCACCGAGCACGACAATGCCGCGGCGCTGCCGCCCGGCGTGTTCAAGTCGGCCGATCCGGAAAAGATCGCCGACGCGCTGGCGCGTTCGGCGCGAGACCCGGCGCGCGCGAGCGAGGATCCCTATCGCTCGGCGATGTCGATGCTCGATTTCTACATGAACCGGGCCGGACGCAACCTGTCGGCGGCGGAGCGCGAGGCGCTGGAGAAGGCGAAGCTCGCCCTGCGCGAGCGCTTCGGCAGAGGGGCGAGCTAGCCTCGCGCTACACCCTTACCGCGACGCTCACCGTCTGCGCGGCACCCGAGGAGGCGCCGCCGCTGTCGACGACCACCACGTCGAAACTTGCCTTGGGCGTGTTCGAGCCGTCGTGCCGGAACAGCACGACGCCGCTTTCGAGGTCGGCCTGGGTGAAGGTCTCGACCGGGCGGCCGGGGTTGCTCGACAGCGTCACGAAACCGTTCTTCGGCCGCGTGACCGTGAAGGTTAGCTCCTGCGCGGTGTTGTCGGGGTCAACTGCGTTGAGATCCTCGAGCGTGATGCGCACGGACTGGCCCTTGGACACCAAGAGATCGAGGTCGCCCGAGATCGAAGGCGGCACGTTGCGCACCTCGGCGCTCAAGTTCGCGCCCATCTCCATGGAGAGCCGGCCGTACTGCACGTTGCCCGCGACCGAGCCGGTCGAGCGGATGGTGATCAGCTGGTTGACGAACACCTCACCCTGCAGGGTGCCGTGTACGTCGGCGTCCTCGACCTGGATCGTGCCGAAGCAGCGCCCGCCGGGCTTCACGATGAGGTGCTCGCCCGCGACGCCGCCCTCGATGTATCCATACACCTCGATGCGGCCGCCGTTGCGGACCTCGCCCTTCAGAAATGTGTCTTCGCCGATGACGAGTACGCGCGAACTATCGCCCACAGCCCTGCCCCATTGCCGAATGAAAACCGCACCTAGGATGGGCTACGAATAAGCCAGCTTGGGGGCAATGCCTAGCCCTAACGGCCAGACCGGGCCCCCACAGCCAGACCCGCGCCCCTATTGCGGCGCGGCGCCGCGCCACCCTCCGGCAACACCAATTCCGCAATCCGCAGCAGGGGCCCCGGAGCGCCTTGTGATCGGGGCAAAGGAGGGGCAGCTTACGCCCATTCCAGACGATTGGACCCTCCAGGAGGTTTAGATGTCGAAGTTCGTGCGATCTTGCGTCGTGGTCGCGGCGGCCGCCGGCCTTGCCGCCCTGACGTCGTCGGTGTCCTACGCGGAAGATTGCCGCGGTTTCGCCGCCGTCGGCAGCGGGCTGAATGAGAGCATCGCCCAGCTGATGGCGAAGCAGGGTGCCGTCAACGTCGCCGAAGCCCGCGGCTACCATGTCGTCGGTGAGGCGAAGCTCCTTAAGTGCGAGGCGACGGGCATTTTCGGTACCGAATGCACGGCACGCACGCACGCCTGCAAGACGAAGTAACGCCTGCCGTTACCGCGCTGACGCGCTGGAGAGGTTAACGCGTGTCGCCCACGTCGAGGCTGACGGCGCACCGCCGCCATTGCGGCCCGTGGGAAGGTTCTTAGCCGCTGCAGCCGCAAGATCAGCGAGGGCGCCGTCCGCGTCGCTCTCGCGCGCTTTGACCCACGTGCGGCCCGTCTTGCGATCAACCTCGAGTGTATATTTCGCCTGCTCGACCACCGCGCACGGCTCGAATGTGTGCTGGAAGCAGGCCGCCGCCGGCGACGCCGCACTGAGGCAAACCGCCGTTAAGGTTGCAGCACCGATCATTCTGGCGGGGCAAAACATTTCTGTATCCTCGGGTCCTTGAATTCCCTGGCGGCGTCATGCGCCCCTTCACCGGAAAAAACGCGCCGAGCCCCCATTCCGTTCCACGCCGCGCGATCACGGCAACTTTGGGCATGTCCAGCAAAAAAGTACGCTGCCCACAAAAAACCTCTTGATCGTGGCAATGTCGCCACATATTCTCCGGCGCATCGCTCCAAGTATCGAGTAATCACAGTGCTCACTCTTGTAGAGTCGCCGAGCTCCAGCGCCCCTCATGAGTCCGCCAAATCCGCGGACGCGTCGGCGCGCGCCATCCACGGTGCCGTGCGCACGCTGTTGCCGGGCGAGGTGCTCTTTCGCGAGGGTGACGCGCGCAGCCATGTGTTCCGCGTCGAGACCGGCGCGCTCTGCCTCTTCAAAAACCTTCCCGACGGCACCCAGAACGTGCTCGAGTTCGCCTTTCCGGGCGATCTTGTAGGCATCGGTTATCTCGACAGCCACGTGTCGGGTGCGCAGGCCACGATCGAGACCTCGCTCAGCTGCCTGCCGCGAACGGCGTTCGATCCCTCGTCGGAGGGGAGCGCGCCCGCGCGCGCGCGCCTCACCACCGCGATCGAGCGAGAGGTGACCTTCCTCAAAGAGTCGCTGGTGCAGGGGGTTCGCCCGGCCCCGATCCATCGCGTGGCGGCGCTGTTTGCCACGCTATCGCGCTACAACGCCTATGAGGGGCGCGACCCGACCCTCATCACGGACTCGCTGACCTGCGGCGTCGTCGCCGGCTACCTCAACATGAGCGTCGATATGCTCGGGACGCAGCTTGCCGAGCTGGAGGCGCGCGCGCTCATTGAGCCGTCCGCCAAGGGTTTGCGCCTCACGGACCTCGACGCGCTGGAGCGGCTCGGCGACCGCTTGGACTGAGCGCGGCGCTCCGTCACGACAACGCCAACGCGCGGAAACCATCCATGCAGCTCAAACCCGGTCTCGTCGGCACGGCCACGCTCGTGGTCGCCGAGGAGCACACCGCCGCGCGCCTGGGCAGCGGCCGCGCGGACGTGCTCGCAAGCCCTGTCATGATCACGCTCATGGAGGCCGCCGCCGTCGCGTGCGTGGAGCGGCACTTGCCCGAAGGCAAAGAGAGCCTCGGCGTGCACGTCGATGTGGCGCACGTCGCGCCGACGCCCGTGGGCATGCGCGTCACCGCGCGCGCGGAGCTGCGCGAGGTGAGCGGGCGCAAGCTGACGTTTGACGTGGAGGCGCGCGATGAGAAAGAGGTCATCGGCACAGGCAGCCACACGCGCGCCGTCGTCGACGCGCAACGCTTCCGGGCCAGCGTGGCCGCCAAGCAGACGCCAGTTGCGTAACTCCGCCCGCGAGAGGTCACACTTTTCGGCGAAATTGGCGCCGCCGGCTCCAATGCCCTTGCACAACCCTAGCAAATCTCAGCACAATGGCAGGGAATCGAGCAATAAGCCTGCTAGGCAGCCTCTGGGAGGTCCATCATGCGCGCGATCCGTGCAACATTCATTTTCACCGCTGCTTTTCTCTGCAGCACACAGGCTGGTTACGCCGCTCCTCCCGCCGAGGAGCCCAAGCAGCCCGAGCCGCAGCAGCAGGAATCGATGGGGCCGGTGCCGCCGCCCGCCGAGCAGAAGGCATGTCCGGGCAATCCCGATCCCCTCGGCGTCTCGCGCGTCGTCGAGATCGATACGACGGGCGGACCGGGCTTCGGCTTCCAGCACTACAAGCTCTATGACTTCCTCAATCCCAAGGAGGTCGTGCTGACCTTCGACGACGGTCCGCTGCCCAACCGCACGACGGCTATTCTCGCCGCGCTCGACGCCGAATGCACCAAGGCCACGTTCTTCTCCGTCGGCAAGGTCGCTGCCGGTTATCCCGAAATCCTTCGCGACGTCGCCAAGTCGGGCCACACGATCGGCGCCCACACCGTGACGCACAGGGATCTCTCCAAGATGCCGATCGCCGAAGCCAAGGACGAGATCGAAAAATCGTTCAGCATCATCCATCACGCGGTGGGCGGGCCGACGGCACCCTTTTTCCGCTTCCCCTTCCTCAGGGCATCGCCGGAAGCGCTGAAATATCTCGCCGACCGCAACATTGCCGTGTTCTCGACGGATATCGACAGCTTCGACTTCAAGGGCCCTAAGCCCGACAAGCTCGTGAAGCACATCATGACGCTGCTCGATAAGCGCGGCAAAGGCATCATCCTGATGCACGACATCCAGCCGCACACCGCGCAGGCGTTGCCGGCGCTGCTGAAGGAGCTCAAGGCCAAGGGCTACAAGATCGTGCAGCTCACGGCCAAGGAGCCGGTGAAGACGCTGCCCGAATACGATGCGCTGACCGCGAAGGATATGCAGGGCATGCCGACCGCACTGTCGGACCGGCCGATGACCAGCGTCATCCGTACGATCAGCGGCGAGTGAGGCACGAAATTATCGCTGAGCCCATCCGTCGTCAGTTTTACGCGCGTCCGGCCGCCATGCCGGCAAATGGTTGAAGCGGCGTCCATGCTTCGAACGCTCCGGCTCGGGTTGCTCGCGGCGCTGCTTGCTGTTTGCGCCGGCAATGGTGCGCGTGGCGCCTCCTGCACGGCGGAAGATTTCGCGGCGGCCGTCGACAGATCCGGCGCCGCCTTGCGGGCCTTCAACGCCGAGGCGCTGCCCAAGCTCAAGGACAAGCTGAAACTCCTCAAGGACAAGAGGGGCTGGGAGGATGCCGGCTACGAGGAGAAGGCGCTCGAGGATCTGCGCGATGAGCGCACGGCCAAGCTCGATACCGACGCCGAGGACCTGATCGTCAGGATCGACACGCTCGGGCGCGCGCCCTCCACCCCCCCGCTCGATTGCGCCAAGCTCACCGAGCTCGAGGCGGCAGGTCTGGAGCTGCTGGCGGTGATGAAGGCGAAATCGGCCTACACGCTGACCAAGCTCGACACCGCGATCGCGGCGAGCGAGCCCCCTCCCCAGGCTGCCGAAAAGAGTCCGACCCCGCCGCCGGCCGCCGCGCCCGGCGTGGCGCTCTCGACCCCGCGCGAGCCGCCGGCAGCGGCAGCGCCGCCAAAACCCGCGCGCAAGTCCGAGCAGAAGCAATGGAGCACGCTGACGAAACCGCAGCCCGGAGCGCCTAGCCCGCCGTTGTTTGCGGTCGAGCCCGACGACACCGGCTACACCATCGACGAGGTCCGCGAAATCACGCGCGGCTTCTTCGGCACGATCTCGACCAATCTCGGCAGCGTGCTCGAGTACGCGTTCAGCACGTCGGGGCGTCCCGACGGTTATGTGCTGGGAACGGAAGGCGGCGGCGCTTTCCTCGCGGGCCTGCGCTACGGCAGCGGCACGCTCTATCTGCGCACCGGCGGCACCGAGAAGGTCTATTGGCACGGGCCTTCGATCGGAACGGACTTCGGCGCGTCGGGCTCGCGCACGATGTTCCTGATCTACAATCTCGATGACCCCACGCGCCTCTTCCGCCAATTCACGGGCGTCGACGGCTCGGCCTATTTCGTGGGGGGCGTCGGCATCACGTTCCTGAAGGGCGGCGACGTCATCATGGCGCCGATCCGCTCAGGCCTCGGGTTCCGGCTGGGCGCAAACCTCGGCTATATCCGCTTTACGCCGCGGCCGACGTGGAACCCGTTCTGAGGGACGGGCGGCGCCAATCGCGCCACGCCATCGCGCAAGGCGCAGATCAGTAGTTGCCGCCGTACTGCTGCTGACGCCGGTAGCGCCGTTGGCGCGGCTCATACGAGGGTGGCTGCGCGGCGAAGAACCCGAACGGAGAGAATGACGGCTGCTGGTAGCGCTGGCGGCGGGTCGTGCGCTCGGCGACGGCCGGCGAGTAGGGCGGCGTGCCGCGCACGGTGACCCGTGTCAGCGCCTGTCCGTGCTTCTCGACGAGGTTGTAGAACGTCTTGGCGTCCCTCGGGTGCACACGCACGCAGCCATGCGAGGCGGGGCGCCCCAGGTTGCCAAGCGCGTTGGTGCCATGCACGGCGACGCCCTTATTGAAGAACACCGAGTAAGGCATCGGCGACCAGTGGTACTGCTTCGAATAATGCATGCGCGCGGTATAGTGCACGGTATACGTCCCGGTAGGCGTCTTGTAGCCGCCGCGCGCCGAGGAAATCTTCCACGGCCCATATTCGTGGCCGTTCGAATCCCTCACCGTCATCCTTTGGGTGGTGAGATCGATGTCGGCGAACAGCGTCGGCTTCGGCGGCTCCAGCGGCTCCGCCTTGACGACCTCTTTGGGCGTCTCCTCGGGCACCGCAGCCGGCAATTCCGCATCCGAAGCCTGGTGTCCCGCTGGCGCCGCCCCCTCATCCTCGATGGGCGCGGTGACGGCGACGTCCTTGGTCGTAGCGCGCGGGGCCACGACTTGGCTGTCCATCTCGGCTGCCGCGACGACGGCAGGCGGCTCGGCCGCGGCCGTTGAAACGGCGAGAGCGACGGCGGCGGCGGCACACAAGAAACGGACAAAACCCATCGTTCTAGAACTCCACTTTTTCAGGCGATGCGACTTGGTTCAAAGTGATCTGAACATTACGCTCCCGAGAGATGCGGAAAGCTTAACGTCGGTGCTGTTTTCGTCCGGCAAAGCCCGGGCATTTCGTTCGGTTGCAGCATCACATGGTCATCGAGGCGCCGCAACTTGCAATCGGCCGGCGGCGTGCCGCGCAACGCGCTATTCGGCGCGGGCCTGTCGCCCGATTGCAGCACGTGTCCTCTTTGCAGATCGGGATGAAATAACGCGCGGCAAACGCGGATCATCACCTCGGGACGGCAACATCGAGGAAAACCCGGATGCCTTAGTGCGGGAGACTGTGGTGCGGGAGAATGTGGCGCGAGAGCTGGGGCGAGTGCTTGGTGCGCGCGAGAAGAGTGCGGGACGGCGCGCCCGCGCTGCGCTAACTAATTGAACAGCAGCTGGAAGAGCGACTTCGGCTTCGACCGGCGGCGCTCGCGACGATCATACTGGGATGAGTCGAGCATCCCCCACGGCGACCAGCCGGACCCTTGCGAGCTCGAGTAGCGCTGCCCGCTCGTATCCGCCGGCCTGCCCGTGCGCAGCACGAACTCGTCGGTGGCGCCGTCGACGCTCGCAACCACCACGCGGTCGTCCTGCCAGGTCCAGTTCGCGATCTTCTTGCCCTGCCGGTGCGGCTCGATCGCGACGACGGTGTTGGACTCCAGATCGAGGATCGCCACTTGCTCGATCTCCTCGGGCCCGGCGCGGCCTGCGACCACGCCGCCGCCGAAGCGCAGCGTCGCGATGTTCGCCAGCGGCGGCTTCTTCACTTCCCATTCGAGCAGCCGCGGCTGCCCTTCGCCCGCCATCTCGAGCGGCACGCGCAAACGCCGGAACTGATCGCTGACGGCGTAGTAGCGGGCGCCCCGCTGCACGACCCGCCATTTGTCGATGCCGAGGCCCGCAACCTCGTGGTCCTCCGCGTCACCCAGATCGGCGCCGAGCCGCTGCAGGCCGTCGGATGCGAGCTTGAGGCCGGGCTTTGCCGCGAGCGCGCGCTTGAAATCGGCGACCGCCAGCTCGCTGCGCCCCTGCGCTTCCTCGATCTCGCCTTTGGCCCATAGCGCCTCGCCGCCGTCCGGATCGAGCTTGATCGCCGTCTCGACATCCTTGAGCCCGATGTCGGGCTGCCCGCTCAGCTTGTAGACGACGGCGCGGTTGGCGAAGGCGACGCTCGAGCGGGGATCGAGCTCGATGGCGCGATTGAGGTCGGCGAATGCGACATCGTAGGATTGCGCCAGCCCGTATGCGAGGCCGCGCGCCGCATAACCGCGCGCATTTTTCGGATCGAGCTCGATGACGTGCGCGAAATCCTTGAGCGCCGCGCCCGCGTTGTCGGTCGCCAGATACGCCTTGCCGCGCAGCAGGTAGAGCTCGCCGTTGCCGACGTCGAAGGCGATGGCCCGCGACAGATCCTCGATCGCGTCCTGGTGGCGTCCGATGTCGAGCTTGGCCTCCGCCCGGCTGCGGTAGGCGGCGGCAAAGCGCGGATCGGCGTTGACGGCGCGCGTGAAGTCGCGGATGGCGGCGTGCGGGCGGCCGGCCGCGAGATGCACGCGCCCGCGGCCGGCAAGCGGCGCTGCCGCCTGCGGCATCAGACGGATGGCACGGGTGTAGTCGCGGATGGCCTGATCGCTGTGCCCGACCTGCGCATAGGCGCCCGCGCGGTTGCCCATGGCCGCCGCGTATCCGGGCGCCAGAATGATCGCGCGGTTGAAATCCTTGATGGCTTCCTCGGGATAGCTCAGCGCCAGCAGCAGGCTGCCGCGATTGTTGTAGATGGCGGCGTATTCGGGAAAGAGCGTCGCGGCGCGATTGAAATCGTCGATGGCGAGCTTGGTCTGGCCGATCCGCGCGTAGGCAACGCCGCGATCGTTGAGAATGGTGGCGCGGCGATCGTTGGTGAGCGCGGTATCCTTCAAGGCCTCGGTGTAGTCGACGACGGCGGCCGAGGCGTCGCCGCGCACGAGCGCTGCGGCAGCATCCTGTGCCTTCAGGGCGGAGGCCGTATCGGTGGCCGCGAATGCGGAGGTGCTGAGAACCGAGATCAGCAGCGCAGTGAGGGCAAGCCTTTGCAACATCTTCATCCCGTCCAGGAATTCCACCCCGTGATACCGATTCCACCATAGGCCATCCGGCGGCGATTGTGCCCCCCCAATGGGGCTCTTTCCAGTCCAACCCGCCCGCGGCCGCTTCAAAGGCTGGCGTCCGTGCCGCGCTGCAGCCGCTGCAAGACCTGCGGCAATATCTCGGGCAGATCCTCCGCGATGAGCCCCGGTCCGAAGGCGCCCGCCGCTTCGCCGTGCAGCCATACCGCGGCGCAGGCGGCCTCGAACGCCGGCATTTCTTGCGCGAGCAGGCCGGCGACGAAACCGCCGAGCACATCGCCGGCACCCGCCGTCGCCAGCCAGGGCGGAGCGTTCTCGTTGATCGCGGCGCGCCCGCTTGCGTCGGCGATCACCGTATCGGCACCTTTGAGGATAACGACCGCTCCGATCTCCTGGGCCGCGGCGCGTGCGCGCTCAAGCTTGGAGCCTTCAGTCAATTGCGGAAAGAGCCGGTGGAACTCGCCCTCGTGCGGGGTGAGCACGACGGGGCGGGGCGATGTCGCGGCCACGGCGCGCGCAAGGCTGCCGGCATCCCCCGCGAACGAGGTGATGGCGTCGGCGTCAAGGACGACGGCCGCGCCCGAGCCAAGCGCAACGTCGACAAATTGCCGGGTCTGCTCGCCGACGCCCAGCGCCGGCCCGAGCAGCACGGCGTTTTTGCGCCGGTCGGCAAGGATCTCCCCGAGGCCGCCCGCATCCTCGAAGGGCGCGAGCATGATCGCCGTGAGGTGGGCGGCGTTGACGGCCAACGCATCGGGCGGGCTTGCGACGGTGACGAGCCCGGCGCCGATACGCAGCGCACCGCGCGCGCCCATGCGCGCAGCACCCGTATGCGCCGGCGGCCCCGACACGACGAGCGCGTGACCGCGATCGTACTTGTGCCCATCATGCTTCGGATGAGGAAAATCCGGCAACCAGAGCGCGGGGCCGTTGGCCCAGGTTTGCGGTTTAATCTCACCGAGGACCACTTCAGGAATGCCGATGTCGGCCACGAACACCGCCCCGCAAAGCGTCCGGCCCGGCAGCAGCAGGTGTCCCGGCTTACGGCGAAAGAACGTCACGGTGCGGCTGGCGGACACGACCGGTCCCGCGGCATCGCCCGTGGTGCCGTCGAGCCCGCTGGGAACGTCGACTGAGAGAACGCGCACCCGCGCGTCGTTCATCGCCGCGACGATTGCTGCAGCGGTACCCTCGAGCGGGCGCGCAAGGCCCGCACCAAATAGCGCATCGACGATCAGCGCGGCTCCGTCGAGCGAAACAAAGGCCAGCGGCTCGACCTGCCCGCTCCAGCGCCGCGCCATGGCCGCCGCGTCACCCTTCATGGATTCGCGCGTGCCCAGCAGCGCGACGTGCGTCTCGACGCCGCTCTGCAGCAGGTGGCGGGCAGCGACGAAACCATCGCCGCCGTTGTTGCCGGGCCCGCAAAGGACCAGCACGCGGCCGCCCTTGTCGACCATGCGGGCGGCCTCGATGGCGACCGCGCGGCCAGCGCTTTCCATCAGCGCCAGGCTGTCGATCCCGGCCTTGACCGCCAGCTGGTCGGCACGCGCCATCTCGGCGCTGGTCAGCAGCTCAAGTCCCGATGCCACGTCGCCCTCTTCGTCTCGATTGCTCTTGATTGCGACTTTGCAGCCGAATAGCAAAGATGGACGCTACGCCCCGGAGGCGCTTACTTTTTATGCATATTGCCATAAAATGGGGCAAACGCCCGGGCAACGCGCACGGCGGAGCGCCCGGAGTCATGGGCAAGATCTTGAATTTACGCCGGATTAATTCGCCCCGGCAATTGGCATGGGCCATGCTAGCCTTTGCCCGTCCGGACACTCTACCCTTGCAGAAACTATAGAAACGCGGAGGACCCAAGGGGTCATGAAGAAGATTGAGGCCATCATCAAGCCATTCAAACTCGACGAGGTGAAGGAAGCCCTGCAGGAAATTGGACTGCAGGGGATTACCGTGCTCGAGGCCAAGGGCTTTGGCCGCCAGAAGGGGCACACAGAACTCTATCGCGGCGCCGAGTACGTGGTCGATTTTCTCCCCAAGGTGAAGATCGAGGTGGTGCTTGCCGACGATATGCTCGAGAAGGCCGTCGAAGCCATTCAGAAGGCCGCCAAGACCGGCCGTATCGGTGACGGAAAGATCTTCATTTCGCAAATCGACGATGCGATACGCATTCGCACCGGCGAGACGGGTGCGAGCGCCATCTAGGGTGGCAATCCGGACGGGGATGGAAACGCCACGCATCGGGAAATGCCGAGCGGGCACGGCTAGGTAGACAGGGGAGTCTCATGAAGAACGCTAGCGATGTCCTGAAGATGATCAAGGACAAGGACGTCAAGTTCGTTGACCTGCGGTTCACCGATACCAAAGGCAAGATGCAGCACGTGACCGCCGACGCGAGCTGCGTCGACGACGGCACGTTCACTGACGGCTACGCCTTCGACGGCTCGTCGATCGCCGGCTGGAAGGGGATCGAAGCCTCCGACATGCTGTTGATGCCCGACCCGACCACCGCGCATCTCGACCCATTCTTCGCGCAATCGACCATCGCAATGTTCTGCGACGTACGCGAACCCACGACCGGCCAGTTCTACGAGCGCGATCCACGCGGCATCGCCAAGAAGGCCGAGGCCTACATGAAGTCGCTCGGCATCGGCGACAAGGTCTACTTCGGTCCCGAGGCGGAGTTCTTCATTTTCGACGACGTGCGCTTCAGCACCGATCCCTACAATTGCGGCTTCAAGATCGACTCGATCGAGCTGCCGACCAACACTGGCACCGAGTACGAGATGGGCAACCTCGGGCACCGCCCCCGCACCAAGGGCGGATACTTCCCGGTGCCCCCGATCGACAGCTGTCAGGACATCCGCTCCGAAATGCTCTCGGTCATGACCGAGATGGGCGTGACGGTCGAAAAACATCACCACGAGGTCGCCGCCGCCCAGCACGAGCTCGGCCTCAAATTCGGGCCCATGGTGACGATGGCCGACCACCTGCAGATCTACAAATACGTCGTCCACATGGTGTCGCAGGCTTACGGCAAGACAGCATGCTTCATGCCCAAGCCCGTCTTCGGCGACAACGGCTCGGGCATGCACGTGCACCAGTCGATCTGGAACGGCGACACGCCGGTCTTCGCCGGCAACAAGTACGCCGATCTTTCCGACACCTGCCTCAGCTACATCGCCGGCGTCCTGAAGCACGCCAAGGCGCTCAACGCCTTCACCAACCCGACCACCAACTCCTACAAGCGGCTGGTGCCGGGTTACGAGGCGCCCGTGCTGCTCGCCTACTCGGCGCGCAACCGCTCGGCCTCGTGCCGCATCCCGCACGTGTCGAACCCGAAGGCGAAGCGCTTCGAGCTGCGCTTCCCCGATCCCGCGGCCAACCCGTATCTGGCGTTCGCAGCCATGCTGATGGCCGGCCTCGACGGCATCACCAACAAGCTCAATCCCGGCGATCCGATGGACAAGAACCTCTACGATCTGCCGCCGGCCGAGCTTGCCAACATCCCGACCGTCTGCGGCAGCCTGCGCGAAGCTCTCGACAGCCTCGATAAGGACCGCGACTTCCTGAAGATGGGCGGCGTGATGACCGACGACATGATCGACGCCTACATCGAGCTCAAGATGGCGGAGAACATGCGCTACGAGATGGCGCCCCATCCCATCGAGTTCGACATGTACTACTCCGTCTAGTCTCTAAGCATCGCCAACGGAAACGGCCCGGGATCGCTCCCGGGCCGTTTTCCATTGCGGCTGCTCCAGATTTAGAAGTAGAGCAGCACGGTGACGAACAGCGCGCCCCAGGCGAGGAGCCGCAGCCGGCGCCCGTGCGCTATCACCCACTGGAGAGCGCGGTGGGGCAGCTCGGCCCAGGAGATTTGCCCGAGCACGGCGATCACCAAGCCGACGCCGAGGCCGATCACCACCGACATGTAGTCGAGGTAGCCGCCGGCCGCGCCGAACCGGCCGGGCCCGTTGACCCCGCCGGTTGCGGTGAAGACGACGATCGCGGCGATCATCAATCCGAGCGCCAGCATCGAGAAAAAGCCGAGAACAGCCCTCATGGCACACCTTAAGGATTGCCGGTCCGCTGCAAGGCTATCCGCGCCTTCTCAACAACCCGTTAACCATGTTGCGGGGCCCGCCTGTCGGGCCCCGGGTCGCGCCCTGGGTCGGGCCCCGGAACGGTTGTTGGTAGAAAATTCACCATGCGATGGCACCGTCAACATTAGCTAGGGCCAAATTGGCTCTTGTTTCAAAGTGGTGCGCTTTTCGCTTCACACAGGCCTGCAGTGGTTCCTGCGTAAAACCCCAGGCGCAAAGCGCTATTCCGCCTTCCCAAGCCAGCGGGAGGCAAGAGTATCCTGGAGCCGCGCCATGCGCGCCGTTGAGCGTAGAGTGAGCACCGACCGATCGACCGAAGGCGTCATGGACGACTTCGCGGCGCCGCGCGCGGGCGCAATCGCGGACCCCGCATTCGGCGGATACCGCGTCATGCGCCACCGCCCTCGCGCCAACCGCCGCCCGCTACGCTCGAGGCCCTTCCCAGCATTCGGCGCAACGCGGGGGGCACCGGCAGCTTCCTGACGCTGCTGCTCGCCGGCGGTCTCGGCCTTGCCGTGTTGGCAGGACCGGCGAGCTGCCCCTGCGATCTGACCGGTGCAGCCGGCGCGGCCGCCGCATCGACGAGCAAGGGGAGCGCTGCACGCTTCGCCTATTCGGCGCAGGCTGAAAACCTCCTCGGTGGCACGGGCCGGTGGCCGTCGGGGGTATCGCCGATCTCGACATCCGCCATCGAGCCGGCAACTGCCCACTCGGCGCACATCGGCGCGCTGCCGGCGACGATCGAGGACGTCTCCGACTGCCGCGCCCAAACCGCTGAGGCTCGCGGCGGTCACGGAGAGCGATGCCGCCGACGCTGCCCGTCATCGAGGTTGAGAACCCGCCCATGCCCGAGATCCTCGCGATCGAAGCGAAGACCGGCAACGGGGCTGAGGAGAAGCCCGTCAACGCACAGGCACAAGACCGCGCGGCACCACGCGCGCGGGCGGGCGGCACGCGCGGCCAACGCCTATGCGGCAAGCATCGACAAGCTGAGGCGGGCGCCCCGCTGGGCGCAGCAGATGTACGTGACGCCCTGGCAGAGCAAGGCCTTCTCGTATCAATAAGCGGCATCCTCGCCGGCGCCGCGCTGCCCTCCGGCTGACACACGCCTAGCGCAGTCTTGCGCCATGAAATCGCAAGCCAGCATCCTTGGCGCCGCGGCAATCGCGGCCGTCTTCGCTGTAGCAACGCCTCTGGGCGCTGCCGCGGTTCATCCTTGGCGATCGCAGGCAGCCGCGGCCGATACTCTGGAGACGCGCATTGCGCCGCCCACCGGCTTCAAGCGCGTCGCGGTAGAACCCGACAGCTGGGGCGCATGGCTGCGCGGGCTCCCCATGAAGCCGCCCGGCGCACCCGTCCTGCTCTACACCGGCGCGCGCAAGTGGCGCCAGGATGTGCATGTCGCCGTGATCGACATCGACGTGGGCACGCGCGACCTGCAGCAGTGCGCCGACGCGATCATGCGCCTGCGGGCTGAGTGGCTGTTTTCAGCAGGACGCACGCGCGACATCGGCTTCAACTATACCGACGGCAAACGCCGCGACTTCGCATCGCGGCACAAGACCGACTACGCGTCGTTTCGCAAGTACATGGACCTGGTGTTCGCCTACGCCGGCACCTACTCGCTGGAGCACGAACTGAAGCCGGCGCCGCTTGGCGAGATGCAGATCGGCAACGTCTTCATCAAGGGCGGCTTTCCCGGCCACGCGGTGCTCGTCGCCGACATGGCGGAAAATATCGAGACGGGAGAGAAGCGCTTCCTGCTCGTTCAAAGCTACATGCCGGCGCAGGAGATGCACGTCCTCAAGAACCCAGGCGCTGCGGACGGCTCGCCGTGGTACCCGGCTGCTTTCGCAGGGCCCCTCGTCACGCCCGAATGGACGTTCCCCGAGGGCACGCTGCGACGGTGGCCGGGCGACGCGCGCAACGAGCGCCGCTCTAGCGCGCCATGATCAGCATCACGACCCACGCCGCGCCAAAGACGGCGAGGCCGCCCAGCGTGATCATGGGCCCGTGCGGATCGGCATGCGTCATCATCTGCGCAAGCGCAACTCCGAGGCCCGCGAGGCCTAACGCGACGATGACCAGGCCGACCAGTAACCCGACGGTACCCTTCATAATCCTAGCTCCTCCCCATTCGATGCAAGGCCGGCGCGCCAAGCGCGGTGCAGGCGGGCGCGCATCCCCCGTGTTTGGCCGAGCCGCGCACGGCTCCGACCCCCACCTGATAGCCTGCTGCGGCGGCGTTGAATATAGGCGATGGCGGCAGTTGCGGCGCCGCGACGCAAATGAGCCGCGTGCGCGCGCTGCGGCGGAGCGTCGCGATCAGGGCTGCGGCGCGGCCGGGGCACCTTGCGTATTGAGGGCGCTCGGGCCGTCCGGCATGGAATCGAACGGACGCACGGCGACGTAGAAGGCGGTCGAAGCGAGCAGCAGCACGACGGTTGAAATCGCGACGATCGTCGTCCGCCGCTTCGCCAGCACCCACGACGGCTTGATCAGGCCGATGACGAGATAGAGGATCGCCAGCACGACGATCAGCTGAAACGACCAGGACGAATAGTCGAGAAGCGCATTGGACATCGGGTTCAGCCTCGCATTGCGGCGTCGTGGGGTGGGGCCCGCATCATGCGCACGCTGGCTTAACGAGTTGAAAATTCCAACGAGGCCCTTTTACCGACCGCAATAATTTCTCAGCCGGCCGTCACCGGCTTGCCGCTGCAAGGGCGCCCTTGAGCTCCGCGGCGAAGACGGCAAGGTCCTCTGAGCGCCCACAGCTCACGCGGATGCAGCGGTCGAGCGGGGCCGTGCCGGGCATCCGCACGAACACGCCGCGGTCCTGCAGGGCCGCGACGACCCGCTTGGCAAATGCGCCATCGCGCCGGCAGTCGATCGCCACGAAATTGGCTCCCGACGCGAGCGCGAGGAGGCCGTTGTCGGCGGCAATCGCGGCAAGGGTATCGCGCGCATTTGCGATCTGCGCGACCGCATGCGCGAGATAGGCTTGGTCCCGCAGGGCTTCGAGCGCGGCGATCTGGCCGACGCGGTTGATGCCGTAGTGGTTGCGGATCTTCTCGAAGTTGGCGATGAGCCCCGCCTCCCCGAGGCAATAGCCGATGCGGGCGCCCGCGAGCCCGTAGGCCTTGGAGAACGTGCGAAAGCGCAGGACTTGCGCGGCCGTCGCATCGATTGCCAACAGCTGCGAGGCAGGCGCGGTCTCGCAATAGGCTTCATCGAGACACAGCAGCACGCCGTCGGGGAGCCGGGCGATGAGCTGCTGCAGATCGGGGCGCCGGCCAGAACGAGCCCATCGGATTGTCCGGGTTGCAGACATAGATGATGCGCGCGTCTTCGCGCACGGCGGCCTCGAGCAGGCCATCGAGATCCTGGCGATCGTCGCGGTAAGGTACGCGCACCAGGCGCGCGCCGCCGGCCGCCACGTGAAAGTTGAAGGTGGGATAGGTGCCGTCGGAGGTGACGACGGCTGCGCCCGGGCCGGCCGCGAGCTTCACCGCGAGGCCGAGCAGGCCGTCGATCCCCTCCCCGATCACGACATTGTCGATGCCGATGCGGTGGAAGCGCGCGAGCGCGGCGCGCAGCTCGTAGCTTTCGGGGTCGGCGTACATCCAGCTGCCTGGCGCCGCGGCCTCCATGGCGGCGACGGCCTTGGGCGAGGCGCCAAAGCTGCTCTCGTTTGCCCCGAGGCGGGCGCGAAACGGACGGCCGCGCGCGCGCTCCAGGGCTTCGGGCCCGATGAACGGCACGAACGCGGGCAGACTTTCGACGAGAGCGGAGAGGCGCGGGCGCGGCATGGAGGATCCGTCGGGTTGGATTGGTGTCTGGCCCTCCGTGTCTGACACCGGGACGCTAAGCTTACAACAACCCGAGCTCGACGAGGTCGCGGCGCATCTTGGGCGGCATGGTCGCCAGGTCTTTTTCGCCCCGGCCGAGGTCGGCGGAAGCATCGCTTGCGTCGAGATAGCGCCAGCCCTGGAACGCGCGCCGCGGCACGGGCCGCACGGGAATGAGCGCCGCATCGAGCAGGATCAGGCAGCAGCGCGAGCCATCGGGCTTGTGCCCGTCCTCGAAGCCGACGAGACGCTGGCGCACCTGGATCATGCCCTTGATCACCCAGAACAGCGAGCCGCCGTCGAGCAGCTCCGCCTGGCGCTTGGGCGTCTGGAACGTGGTGTGGAACAGACGCACGCGCTCGCCGGCCTTGCGTTGCGCGGCGATGCGTTCCTTCTGCCAGGCGTCGAGATCCTCGATGGAGGCGGCGCCGACGCACAGCTTGACGAGGTGCAGCGTCATCCCTTCTCCGCTCAGACGGAAGAAAGCGAGGATTGACGCTTGCGGCGCCGTCCGGCGAGCGCAATTGCGCGTCCATCCACAGAGTTGTGCAGCAACGGGCTACTTGGCGGTGCAGAAGCCTGCGTATTGCGCGAACACGGGCTGGCCCAGGATACCGAAGTGGCGCGAGTGGACCGCCGGGTAGGTGCCGGTCGCGGGATCCTTGTCGTAGATCGTCGTCAGGTTGAGGAAGCCCTCGTTGACGACCTCGAGGAAATGGTTGGCGTTGATCGCGCGCACGATCTTGAGTGCTGCGGGCTTCTCGCGATTGTCGGTCGCAAGCCGCGCCTGCTGACCGTCGAGGTCGATATCGGTGATCTCGAAATTGAGCGGCGCCGGCGGCTTCATCTTGAAGGCGCCGCCGTCGTAGCTCCACGAGCTCCCTGCCGTGAACGAGCAAGTGAAGCCCCGGGGCTCCTCCTGCGCCAGCGCCGCTCCGCCCGGATAGAGGCCGCCCAACAGCAAACAGAGGCACAGCACTCGACTCGGTCGCATAGCGTTAACCCCGTGCTTTTGCGCGGCACTTGGTGCCGGACCAGCGTGTTGGCGCGCATTGAACCTTGGCAGCGCGCGCGGCGCAACCACCCCAAGGATCGCCCGCCGCGGCGCAGCGTCGCTGACGCCTTCAATCCGCCCCCTTTGGCGCATCGATAGCCCTTTGCAACTCAACGAGTGACGCGATGCTCCGGCCCTGCGCTTTTGGTTTGATGCTGATGGCAAGCGCCTTTGCTTGCGGTTGCGCGAGCACGTCGGGCGACCATCCGCCCTCGCTCGTGAGCGAATCGCCGCTGGCCGGCGATGCGCCGCCGTCCGCGTATCAGCTCTCCGAGCGGGAGCAGAAGTATGACTGCAAGAAGCTCACCGGCGTTATGCAGGTCCGCCTCCTGCAGGTCCGCGACTACGAGCAGAGCTCCAAGCCGACGTTGGCCGCGCGCGGCATGCAGACCGTCGCGACGCCCATCTGGGGCGGAACGACGACGGGCATGGACCCCGACGGTCAGCACCGCAAGGATCTCGCGATGCTGCAGGCCTACAACGCCCAGCTCGCCGCCAAGAACTGCAAGACGTTCGACCTCGACGCCGAGCTGAAAGGCCGAGGCCTGCTCGACATGCCCCGCCCCGTCGGCAGCAAGAAGCAGCCCTGACGCCTCGGGCATTGCTGCCCCTTCCGGCAACCCGCCCCTTGGCGGAGCGCGCCCTTCAATATCCGCAACGCGGCATTCTGGTGTAAAGGACGAGACTCAATCTCCAACGAACGCTTGAGTCGATGCCAGACACCCTATTCGACATTGCCGCGCGCCCGAGCCGCATTCCCTGGCCGCCGCTCCTGCTCGTCGGCGTGATCGCCGGCTCAGCCTTGCTGGGTTTCGTGCGGCCGCTGCCGTGGCCGGGCCTCGACGACGCGCCCGCGCGCGCCGTTGGGCTGGGGCTCGGACTTGCCGGCATCGTGCTGCTCATCGCGGCGATCCTGACCTTGCGCCGGCACGCCACGACCCTGAGGCCCGACGCCGGCGCAACCGTGCTGGTCAGAAGCGGACCCTACCGACATTTGCGCAACCCGATCTACCTCGCCGACTGTCTCATCCTGCTGGGGCTCGCCGAGCTGACCAAGAACGTCTGGTTCGTCGCCGCGTCGGTTACATTTGCCGTGCTCGTCACCTGGCTCGCGATCCGGCCCGAGGAGCATCACCTCGAAATGCGCTTCGGCGAGGATTACCTCGACTACAAGGCCACGACGCGCCGGTGGCTGTAGAGGAAGCGCGATGCCCACCGACTACGGCGAGAAGGAACGCGCCTTCATCGACGGCCTCAAGGAGAACTCAGGCCGCGACCTCGGCGAATGGATGGCCGCCATCGCGGCGCAAAACCTCCCCCATCGCAACGACATCATCGACTGGCTGCGCCAGCACGGCTTCCTGTTCTCCAAGGCGTCGTGGCTCGAGCGCATCCACCACAACGCCGGCAAGCCGATCTATGCCGACGCCGTGAGCGGCAAGCCGCGCCCGCGCAGACCCCGGCGCGAGCGTGTCGCGCCCGCACAACCAACGCCGCCGGCGATTCCTCCCGCTGCGCCGCCCCCGCGCGGCAGCAGCCGCTGCCCCGGCAACGGCGGCACCCTCCCCCGCCGAGCTCGATGCTCTGCTCGCCAAAGCCAAGGCCTACCGGCCGCTGGCACTCGCCGTGATCGCGCAGATCAGAGCCGTGCGCCCGAGCGCCAAATTCCTGCCGCGCGCAAACTTCCTCGCCGTCGCCGATCCGAAAGAATTCGCCCTACTCGGCATCGGGGCCAAGGAGCTGCGCCTGCACCTGGCGCTCGGCACGCACGCCTTCGACGAGTTGGTGCATAAGGGCGCAGCGGGCGGCGGCCTTGGCAAGTCGGATGTCCTCACCCACATGATCGTGCTGACGGACGCGCGCCAGATCGACCGGCGTCTATCGGACCTCGTGGCAACGGCCGCAGCCCACGTTAACGGCTGATACGGCGCGCCTGGGGACCATCGAATAGCCGGATTTCTGGAGCCTCGTGCCGGCGAAGTTGGAGGCTCGATCATGGCGCCCGCAGGTCATCGACCCATCACCGTGTCCGCTGGCTTGGCGCTCGCTGCGGCCCTTGCGGTTGTTGCTGCCCTCGTGGCGGCGCCCGCGTCCGCGCAGACGGCGCACCGCGACGCCATCTCCGACCTGATCGCCAGAAACATCGAGGTCGCCCAGACCGCCCAGGAAACCGCTCCCGTGGCGCCCCCGGCGGCGGTACCCAATGCGCAGCCCCCCGTGCCCGCGCCCAAGGACCCGCGCGAAGGCGATGAGACCTACGAGCAGGCGCGTGCCCTGATGCGCGCGATCGACGGCGTGCTGCAGGACACCGCCGAGCAGCGCACGCAAGCGCAGAAGCTGCCCGGGCGCGATGAGTTCATTCTGACGCCGCTGTGGACGGAGACGCGCGAGGACCGCGAGAAGCGGGTGCGCAATTTGCTCGATTCGGCACTCGGCATCGTCTCCGACGTGCCGATCGTCGACCTGCAGAAGAAGGTCGAGGGCTACCGCCGCAACATCCAAGACATCGAGGCCAATATCGCCGCGCTGAAGGAAAAGCAGGTGACGGCGCCCAAGGACGGCATGCTGCCCGGCATGCTGACCGACACCGTCGACAGCCTCGGCAAGGACATCACGGACGCCGAACAGCGCATCGCCAAGAACAAGGACGAGATCCAGAAAACCAAGTCCGAGATCGTCGCAGCCTTGTCGAAGGCCGGCGTGGAGCTCGCGCCCGAGCAGGTCGATCTCCTGCTCGACAGCGTGCTGTCGGGCGACCTCGTGCGCCTCGTCGCGGTGTTCAATGCGGCGAAGGTGATCGACACCCAGCTCGGCAAGCTGCTGACGGCTGCCGGCGATAACATGAGCTCCGCGCGCAAGTACTTCGCGATGCACGCGGCACTGTTCGCCATGCTGGTGCACGCGCAGGATTCGACCATCGCCAAGATCGATACGAACTACATGCCCAAGCTCGATGCGATCCTGAAGGACATCGCATCGGCGCAGACCAAGACCAACAAGCTGCTGCAGGCGGAGAACCGCCCCGATCAGCTGCGCGCACTGCAAGCCAACCGCGACGCACAGAAGGTGGCGTCCGACGCCGCCAAGGGCTACCGCCGCTACCTGCAGGACCAGCGCGAGCAGATCGCGCGCGCGCGCACCAAGGCGACGCACGACTTGCGCATCGCCGACAACACCTACGAAACGGTCGAGGCGAGCTTCCAGCTCAAGAACCTGATGCGCGACAGCGCCGCTTCCTTCGAGGCGATCCAGAAGCTCGAGGCGCCGACCTTCGACCAGATCTTCAAGAACGAGGAGCTCAGGCGCGAGTTCGAAAACCTGACGCGCAAGCTCGACGCGCCCTCGAGCTGACGTGACGGCGTCCCGGAAATCGTCTCGCGGCTGACAGCAAGTCGCCTTCAAAACTTCCACATCATCGACCAGCATGCGCGCTCGTTCAGTCGAGTGCGTAGCGTAGTGTGCGAGTAGAGATGGCGTTCACGGAGAAGATGCGAGCGCCAGGCGTCATTTTGGGCGCGGCACTCCTCGGAGCCTGCCTGATACCGGCAGAAGCTCTGTCGCAACCCGGCGCTCCGGGCTGTGTGCGGGCACCCAACTCGGCTCTCGTCGTCAACGTGAGGGACAAGGGTGCGACGCCCGACGACCTGAGCGACGATACGGCCGCCATTCAGGCCGCCATTGAGGAAATCGCAGGAACCGGAGGGACCGTCCTCGTGCCCGACGGCACCTATTTGGTCGACGCCGTGGGCCAGAATCGTCTGAGGCTCGGGAGCCGCATGACGCTCAGCCTCTCTGCCCGCGCCACTCTCAAGGCACTGCCCAACACCGCAGAGCAATATGCCGTTCTCACGATTGCGGGCGCGTCCGACGTTGCAGTCGTCGGCGGGACGCTCGAAGGCGACCGCGAGACCCACCTCGGATCAACGGGCGAATGGGGGATGGGCATCCACATCGGTGGGGGCGCCCAGCGCATCACCATAAGTGGCGTGACGTCACGGAAGATGTGGGGCGACGGCTTTTACGTCCAAGGCGCCAAGGCCGTCCTGCTCTGCTCGGTCACCGCCGATCAGAATCGCAGGCAGGGATTGTCGGTCATCGAAGTGGACGGTCTGATCGTGACGGATTCGGTGTTCAGGAATACGCGGGGAACAGCGCCCAGCTCCGGCATCGACCTCGAGCCCGATGTTGCGGCTCAAGAGATCACCAACGTCCGCATCCTAAACTCGCAGTTTCTCGACAACATCGGGGCCGGACTTCTCGTTGACGGAGGCAAGGGTCCCATTTCGAACGTCGAGATTACGAACAACGTGTTCGCGGGAAACCCGCGTGCGATCAAGGTCAAGCACACGGGCGCTGAGCGATGCGGCAACGAGATCGTCAGTCTATCGAACGCATGGACCGACTTCTCCGCGTTCGTGGAGGCCGTCAAATTCGCTGTCGTGCGTAATGACTGCATCGCGCCCACGCGCGTTGGAGAACTTGGCACGCGCGATCGACGCTCCCTCCGGATGCCCGCGCGCGCCGCCGCGGAGATTGCGTCTCCGGTGCGAGCGAACAATCAATTGGCTTCCGGCATAAACGATTGAGGCGACGCTCTTTTTGGGCGCGCCGCGGACGCCCGTAAGCTTGGAACTTCGCGACGGAGTTGCCCCGAGGCGCTTAAGCGAGGCCGGCGGAATGCGGCGGGGTGTTGCCTTGCAGGTACACACGGGGCGGCTTCGGGCTGATAGCCTGTGGATAGCGGGGATAACTCGGTGAGTATCCCAATGACAGACGCGACATTTGCCAGCGAATTCCGGCGGCCACGGGCCGAGCGGGTGTCCATTCGGCGCCACGAAGACGCGGCGGCTGCCGACGCGGCAGCTCAGCACGCCGCCGTGCGCAGGGTCGAGTACTTGATCATCGCGGGCCAGTTAGCCGCCCTCGCGATCATCCTTCCGATTGTTGTCATTCTCGGTGACCGCCTGCCCTGGTAGGCGGCGAGCCGCGCGTTCGGCGCAAACAACGACCGTCCGATCGGCCCGCTAGAGCGTGCTTGAGCAAAAGCACGAGTTGCTCCGAGTTCGCGCGCTGCAACGTACTCGGTCGCCGCCGCCCTCCATCCCCGGCATTGCCTTTTATCCCCGCCGTTGCGAGACGCCCTTACACTGCGACCGCCCACTCCAACGACCGGGGGCGCAGACGTGCGCTGGCGGACTTGCGCGGAGCGGGCCGGTACTTCGACCGGGGGCCATAGAGCTAGCCCTCGAGTCCATCCTGCCGCGTCATGGCGAAGCCATGCTTCGCATGGACGGCGAAAATCTCAGTGACGCCCCGGGGCAACGGATGCAATCCGGGGAATGGCGGCGGACGAGCCGACGTACCTGAGTGGGGCGGCGATGGCCGCATCCATAGTCGATCAATGAGAAGGGCCTGACCCGCCCCGCTCCCCGGTTTGCCGCATCCCCTCGGGCGTTCGCGCCGCGAGGCTAAAGGCGCGAACAGCCCCGCTCCCGCGGGCTCGCCACGATCACCGCGCAGGAGCCGCTCGAGAGGTGAAACACTTACCGGCGGTACTGCACGAAATCGCTGAGCTTGGCGAGCCGATCATAAAGCCGGCGCGCGGTCGCGTTGTCGGCTTTGGTCGCCCAGTAGGTGCGCGTCGCCCCGCGCTTGTCCGCCTCGCGCAAGACGGCCTCGATCAGCGCGCGCCCCACGCCATGCCGGCGCGTGTCGATGTCGACGAACAGGTCTTCCAGATAGCAATAATGGGTCGGCGACCATGTCGAGCGGTGGAACAGCACGTGCGCGAGGCCGACGAGGCGTCCGCCCTCCTCCTCGGCGACGAGCCCGAGAAAGCCATCCTCCTGCCCGAGCACGCGGGTCCAGGCGAGCGCGATCACATCGTCGGGAACTTGCGCCTTGTAGAAGCGGATATAGGCGCGAAACAGCGCCTCCCATTGCGGTCTATCGGCGGCGGAGAGCGGACGTATGGTGATCGGCATTGCACGTCATCCGTGGCGGGGGGGGTGTCACATCAGCCAGAGCGTGGCGAGGCCGAGGAAGGAGAAGAAACCCACAACGTCGGTCACCGTCGTCACGAACACGGTCGAGGCGACGGCAGGGTCGAACCCGAGCCGCTCCAGCCCCAAGGGAATAAAGATGCCGGCCAGCGCCGCCGCGAGCAGGTTGACGACCATGGCGATGGCGATCACCAGGCCCAACATGTCCATGCCGAACCAATAGTAGGCAAGCAGCGCCAGCAGCAGCGCGAACACCATCCCGTTTATGAGCCCCACGGCCGTCTCACGCAAGGCGACGCGCACGACGTTGGCCGGGTTGAGCTGGTGGGTGGCCAGCGCGCGCACCGTAATCGTCATGGTCTGCGTCCCGGCATTGCCGCCCATCGACGCGACGATCGGCATGAGCACGGCGAGCGCCACCATGTTCTCGATCGTGGCGTCGAACAGCTTGATCACGGAGGAGGCGAGAATGGCCGTCAGCAGATTGACGAACAGCCAGGCAAAGCGCGGCGGCATGATCTGGCGCACGCTGTCGCTCAGCTCTTCATCGCCGACGCCGGCCAGAAGCTTGGCGTCCTCGTCAGCCTCCTGCTCGATCACCTCCACCACGTCGTCGACGGTGACGACGCCGACGAGGCGATCGTTCTTGTCGACGACCGGGGCTGCCATCAGGCCATAGCGCTCGAACTGGCGGGCGACCGCCTCCTGGTCGGCGGTGGCAAGAATCTGGTGCCGGTCGGCGTCCATGATCGTGTCGACGGGAATGTTGCGCTTGGTGCGCAGCAGGCGGCTGATGTTGACGCTGCCCAACAGGTGAAAGCCCGGATCGACGACGAAGATTTCCGAGAAGGTATCGGGCAGGTCGTCGGTCTCGCGCGCGAAGTCGATCACCTGGCCGACCGTCCAGAACGGGGGCACCGCCACGAAGTCGGCCTGCATCAGGCGGCCGGCCGTCTCTTCCGGATAGAGCAGATTGCGTGCCAGCGCGGCGCGTTCGCTCTGCGGGAGCTGGGCCAGGATCTCCTGCTGGTCGCTCTCCTCAAGATCGCCCAGCAGGTAGGCGGCGTCGTCGCTGTCGAGCTCCTCGACGCCCTTGGCCAGCGCCGTGTTGGGAAGCGCCTCGACGATCTGGTCGCGGACGCTTTCGTCGACCTCGGTCAGCACCTCGTAGTCGAAATCGGCGCCAAGCGTCTCGATGAGCGAGACGCGCTCCTCCGGCCCCAAGAGCTCGATCAGATCGGCGAGGTCGGGCCCATGAACGTCCGCCACGAGCGCGCGCAGCTTGGTCTCATCGCGCGCCTCGAGCGCGTCTGTGACGGCGCGCACGAGCTCCGCCGTCGGCGCGGATCCGCGCTCGTGCGCGGCGACATCCTGTTGAGATTCGCTCATCTGTGAGCACATTCCGCAGTGCAAGCCGAAGCAAACGTCGGCCTATCGTGAAACCTGAAAACGCCTGGGTGATGAGCCCTGCGTTTAGCACTTCCGCGTACCCCAAGGCAGTCTGGTGCGCGAATGCAACAGGCAGGGTTCGAACCCAAACGCGAGAGAAGTTGTACAAACGAACGTTTACAGGAAATGTTAGGTGCTTATGCGCTAATTTAAGCGCAGCGCAGTCAGTACGACCTTAGTGGCGCGTTGGGTATTGCCCGGGATAGGGAATTCGGCCAATGCGGCGGTATGCGTCGTTAGTTGTAGCGGTAGTCGGCGTGGCCCTTTGGGCCGGCGGCGCGGCGCGGGCGGCAGAGCCGGCGGTCGAAGCCTGCGCGACCAGCAACGACGTGTTGGGCCTGTCGCGCATCGTCGAGATCGACACGGACAAAGGCCCCGTGTTCGGGCGCACCCCCAATGGCGAGTTCGACTTTCTCCGCGATGGCGAGGTCGTACTGACCTTCGACGATGGTCCCTCGCGCTCCACCACCCGAGCCGTGCTGGAGGCGCTCGACGCCCAATGCACCAAGGCGACATTCTTTATGGTCGGACGCATGGCGGTGGCCGACCCGGCAATGGTGCGGGAAGTTGCCAAGCACGGCCACACCATCAGCGCGCACACTTGGTCGCACGCCAAATTGCAGTCGCTCGACCCGGACAAGGCCAAGGACGAGATCGAGCTTGGATTCAGCGCCGTCGCGCGTGCGCTGCAGGGCCCCGTGGCTCCGTTCTTCCGCTACCCGTACCTGCGCACGAGCCCCGCCTCGATGGCCTATCTCAAGGAGCGCAAGGTCGCGAGTTTCGGCATCGACGTGGATTCGCGCGATTTCAAAACCCGCGACGGCGCCACAGTGAAGGCAACGGTGCTGGCGCAGCTCGCCGAACGGCGCAAAGGGCATCCTGCTGTTCCATGACATCCAGCCCTCTACCGCCCATGCGATCAAGGACATCCTCGCTGCGCTGAAGGCTCGCGGTTTCAAGGTCGTCCACATCGTACCCAAGACCGCCGCCACCACGCTGCCCGAATACGACGCGATGGCCGACCGGGAGATCGCGCAGCGCCAATCCGCGGCGGTCAAGCAGCCGCTCGCGGCGCGGTCCGTCGTCTGGGCGCAATCGGGTGCCGCGGACGACGGCAAAGAGGCGCTGCCATGGTCGCAGCAATCCGCCGCCGCCGTGCCCGCCACCAAGACGAAGGCTTTAAGAAAACAGGCAGGTATGCCATGGTACATCCAGTGGCTGCAGCCTTGAGCATGCAGGGGTCGCCACCGTCGACCCCTCGCGAATTTCCAGCCATCCGAGGTGACTTGAAGTGACCCGCCCGTTCGCTCCACTCGCGCTCGTTTTGTCATTCATTGCGACAGTCGGCCCCGCCGCCGCGGCGGAGACGTGCGCCAAGCCAGAAGGCGCGCTCGGCGTCTCGCGCATCATCGAGATCGACACAAAATCGGGACCGCTGTTCGGCGAGTTCAGCAAGTATGAGCGCGAGCCGCGCTTTCTCGGGCCGAAGGAGGTCGTGCTGACCTTCGACGACGGTCCGCTGCCCCGCTATACCAAGCCCATTCTCGACGCGCTGGATGAATTCTGCACCAAGGCGACGTTCTTCTATGTCGGGCAGATGGCGATGGCCTACCCAGACATGGTCAAGGAGGTCATGGGGCGCGGACATACGGTCGGCTCGCACACCTGGTCACATCCCATGAACATGCGGGCCCTCAGCCTCGAGAAGGCGAAGGATCAGATTGAGCGCGGCTTCGCCGCAGTTGCGCTGGCCGCCGGCGACAAGCCGATCGCCCCCTTCTTCCGCTTTCCCGGCTTGAGCGATTCCGGCCCGATGCTCACCTACCTGCAGGAGCGCGGCATCGGCGCGTTTACCGTCGACGTCGTCTCCAACGACAGCTACATCGGCAGCCCGCAACGGCTTGAAACCCGCACGCTCGAACTGATCGAGAAGCAGAACGGCGGGATCGTGCTGTTCCACGACATCAAGGCCTCGACCGCCAAGGCCCTGCCGAAGATCCTCGCCGAGCTCAAGAAGCGCGGCTTCAAGATCGTGCAGCTGCGCCCCAAGAGTGATTTCGCGCCGCTGCCGGCACTCACCGCCGAGCTTGAAGCCAAACGGGCGCAAGCCGAGGCGAAAGAGGGCGGCAAGCCGAAGCTGGTGCCGTTCTTTGCCTCGATCGCTCCGACGACGCTCGGGCCCGAGAGCACACCGGCCGTGACGGAGCTCGCGCCGGACGCGCGCGAGCGGACACACCCCGGCGCAACGCCCGCGACGGCGACCGCACCGGTTACCTCGTCCGACGGCAGCACCCAGACAACTCCGTCGACGCCGCCAACGCACCACAAGCGCCACTCAAGCCGCAAAGCGAAGTATTCCAACTCCTACGATCCGATAACGAGTCTCGGCGCCGCCGTAAGCGGAAAGTACTGAGCCGACCCGGCAGCAGGCTTGCGCGCGGGCGATCTCACCGGCGCTGCGGTTCTTGGTCCGCAAGCGTGATGCCCGCAGCACGCAGCGCGGTCGTGGCACTGTCGAAGCTTTCCGCCATCGTGCCGCCTGCCTCGATGATGGTCCAGGCGATGTCGCCAAGATCGTAGCGAAGCTGCTCCCTTACGACGCGGCGGTCGGCGTCCGAGGCGTCCCCTTGCCTTTGCTCGACCCGCTCGATGAGCAGCTCGGCCGGCGCCGTCAGCCACAGCCCGATGAACAAGCAGCCAAGTTCGCGCGCGATCGCTTCGATCGCACTCCGCTCCTCCGGCTTGGCAAAGACCGCATCGACGATGACGGCGTGGCCGGCGGCGAGCGCGCGCCGCGCATTGTCCTCGACAATGGAATAGACCCGCTGCGCCACCCCGATGCGGTAGTGCTGGCGGTCGAGCCGCTGCGTCTCGGGCACTCCGAAAAGACGCTTGCGCTCCACGTCGCTGCGTACGTGCAGCGCCCCGGGGGCCGGGCCGGCGAGCGGGGCAAGCTTTGTCGCGAGCGTCGACTTGCCGGTTCCCGACAGCCCGCCGACCGCAATTAGAACGGCCGGCGGCGGCGCGAGATAGTTGCCCGCGAGCGCCGCGTTGCGGGCAATCTCTGCGTACAGCTCGGTCCGCTCTTCGGCCGCGAGCTGCTCGGTGCGCGCCATCGCCACGACAGCGCGCACGGCGGCCCGGCACGCAAGAAACAACGGGAGGCAGGCAAGCCCCTCGATCTCGCCGCCAACGGGCTCGAACGCCACGTAATCGTTGAGAACGGTGTTTGCCGCCTGCCTGTCGTGGCGCGCGTCGAGGTCCATGAGGAGGAAAGCGAGATCGTACAAGACATCGATGGTGGCCAGCGCCTCGCTGAATTCGAGTGCATCGAAGGGAACGGGAACGTCATCGATAAGGACGATGTTGCCGAGGTGGAAATCGCCGTGGCAGCGCCGCACGCAGCCGGCGACGCCTCGCTCGGTGAGCAACTCCGCGAGGCGCTCGAACGCCGAGACGAGGTTCTTGGCGACGTCGTCATGGCCGTAGGACAGCGCACTCGACAATTGCTGAATGACGGGCGCCATGATACGCGCGCCGTCGCACGCGGCCTGAATGGGGCTGTCCTGGTGATAGCGCGCGACCATGTCGGCGAGAGACTTTGCCAGTTCCTCGGTGAGGGGCCCGTGCTCCTCGCGGTGGCTGAGAACGGCCTCCTGCGGAAAGCGGCGCATGCGCACCGCCCATTCGACCGGAGCCCCTTTGCCGCCGAGCTGCAGATGCCCTTCAGGCGCACGCACGATGGGCACAAGGTCGAGATAGAGATGGGGGGCGTGCGGCTGGTTGAGCTCCATCTCGCGGACGGCGGCCGAGTGGCGCGAAAGCAGCGTCGAGAAATCGACGAAGCGCAGGTGTACCCGCTTCCTGAGCTTGTAGGCCTCCTCGCCCGCCAGGAAGACGCGTGCGATGTGCGTCTCGATGACCTCGACGCGATCAACGCCCGGGCCATACGTGGCAGGCGTGCGCATCAACGCCACGACCGCGCGCTCCTCCTCGTCGTCTATGGGCGGCGCGGCGGAGGAGGTGGACATGATGTGAGGCTCGGTCGCTGCGACTCTCGGGAAGCCCTCAAAGCTTCCCAAGAGGTCGCCCAGCCGTCAACAACGCACGGCAGATCGGGTGCGAGGCCGCGCTTTCAGCCGCCGCGGCGCGAGAATTCGGTCTGGCCTCCCGTGGCAAGGATGCGCGCCTGCTCGATCCAGTTCTCGCGCTCGATGCGGCCCTTGAAATCGAGGATGCGGCTGATGCGATCGATGTCCGCGCCCGTCCAGTTGGCGACCTGCTCGTAGTGGGTGATGCCGAGCGAATTGAGCTTCTTCTCGATCAGCACCCCGATGCCGCGAATACGCTTCAGGTCGTCGGCATCGCCCAGGTCGCGCGCAGCGAGCCCGCGCATGGCGTCCTCGCCGAGCAAGGCTTCCGAACGGACGGAGCGCAGATGCCCGACATCCTTAGGGGGCGCTGCCGCGCTTTCGCTCGGCGATGCGGACGTCGCCGGAGCTGGCGCGGTCGGAAGCAGCAGCAGGCTCGGAGGGCGCAGGCGCGGCGGCCGGGGAAGCTGCCGCGGCAGGTGCCGGCGCGGCAGCGACCGAAGCAGCAGCGGTCGGCTCGGCGACATCGGGCACGGGGATCCCGTGGTCCATGCGGCGGGAGAAATGCGTCTCGCCGCCCGAGGTGAGAATCTGCGCCTGCCCAACCCAGTTCTCCAAGCTGATGCGGGCATCGAGACCCAAGGTCTCGCTCAGGCCTTTGACGTCGCGGGGCGTGAGAGCTGCGATATCCTGGAAGCGGCGGATGCCGAGCTCTTTCAGACGCCCCTGCAGGATCGGATCGATGCCGCGAATGCGCGTGAGATCGTCGCTCGGCCCCACGCCGCCCTCTTCGACTTTCGCCGGCGCTCCCGATCCGGAAGACACCGACACGCGGGGCATTCCCTCCGGCGGCAGGCTTGCCGGCGCGGCGGGCTCAGGGGCTGTGGGCTGTGCGGCAGCCTTGACGGGCTCGGGTGCCTTGACCGGCTCTGGAGCAACGGGCGGTACGGCGGTCTTGATTGGCTCCGGCGCCTTGACCGGCTCGACCCTCACATTCGTCGGCGGCACGACAAGCGGCGGGGCTTTGACGGGAACCGCTGCCGCAGCAGGCGCGTCCGAGCTTCCGCTCAACGCTCGCTCGAAGCGCGCTCCCTCGTTAGCCTGGCGCGCGGCAACCTCGATCATCGGCTGGGAGGCATCGGGCGGTGTGCTTGGCGCCATCGCCACCGCACCCGATCGCGCCACTTTCTGCGACGGACCATAGTAGAAGCGCCGCTTGAGCCCGCAGGCCAGCAACGCACCTAGAAAGAACGCTCCCGCCAACAGGAACGTCGTCTGCCAAAGCAGCTCCGTCATTCTTCAGACTCCCCAGCCACAACTTGTCCCACCACGCGCAAACAGTCGTGTCACCCCTCCACTCGGGCGCAAGCGATCCACGCCACTACAAATCCCGCGGCCGCTGCCGCAAGCGCATACCAGCCGAGATTAGCGATCAAGTAGTCCATTAACCGGCTCCTTGCCCTACGGTCGTAACAGGGCCCTGTTGTAGCGGACGCTGTGCTTTGACCTCAATTTCGATGCGGCGATTCTTTGCCCTGTTCTGCGCGGAATCGTTGGGCGCGAGGGGACGCGTCTCGCCATACCCAACGGCGATGAGGCGCCCCGCGTCAATGCCCTTCGTTATCAAATAGCTGACCACAACGCGCGCGCGCCGCTCCGACAGCGACAGATTTCGACGTGCTGCGCCCTTGGCATCGGCATGGCCGGAAATCTCCAAACGCACGTACGGACACGAACTTACCGCCTTTGCCAGCCGGTCCAGCACCGCACGACTGTGACGGTCGAGCTTGACCTTGCCGCGTGCAAAGCGGACCGGCTCGGCGCCGGCCTGGAGCACGAGCGTGCGGCACTCGTCCGCTGCTGCGGCGCTCTCGTGCTGGAGCGCGGCCGTATCGATCGCGGCCGCAGGCGGCGCCGACGGCGATACTGCCGCGTCTTGCGGTGCCTTTGAATGTTCTTGCCGCTGATAGGCGCGTACCAGGTCCGGGTGCGGCTCGGCGAGCGCTTGTGGCACAGCGGTTTTAACGGCGGAGGGTCGCTACTCGCGCAGCACGACCACATCCGGCCGCTCGAGCACTTGCGCGCTGGTCTGCGGGCCCTGCTCGCGCGCAATGCCGTCGCTGGCCAATACTGGCAATTTCTCGAGGGGTCTTGTATGCAGCGAAACGACGCGCACGCCCCATAGGTTGCGCACGAGCGCGAGAGCCTGCGTTTGCTCGTTCCGGCGGCGCGGCGTGCCGACCAGCATGCCATCGCGCCCGGAGAATACGATCGAAGCCCAATCGTAGCCCGCGGCGTGAAGCGCCTCGTGGGCGCGCTGCTCGAGATCGTGCTCGATACGGCTTGATTCCAAATGGACGGCAAACCAGCTCAGAATCGCGATCGGAATGAGCCCCCATACCCATCGTGCCGGATGGCATTTCATGCGAACCGAGCCCCCACATTCGGCGCAGGTACGCAGCGCTACCGCCAGATCGTGCGCAACCGCTCAAGGGCCACCTCGATGGCGCCTGCCTGGGCGTCAGCGATCGATGAGCCCAAGCCCCACCCCACCTGGGAAGCGCACTATAGACAAACGCCTGCGGCTTTCCAAGCAGGCCGGGAGCGGGCCTGCAGGCCAGGGCGGGCGCGAGGGGGCTCGTTTAGTGGCGCTGTTTTCGCCGGTGGAGCGGCTCGACGGTCGCGTCCGTCACGGAGTTGAGCTGCGCTTCCCGCATACGTAAATCTTGCATGCGCTCGAAAATGTAGTCTCGCGTCAACGGAACCGCGTCCTGGCGGCGTGCGCATTGGATCTGGAACACGGCGACGTCCTGGAACCGGAAGGCCGCTTCGCAGGCCGCGAGATAGAACTCCCACATGCGGCAGAACCGCTCGTCGTAGAGAGCGAGCGCTTCGGCGCGGCGCGCCATGAAACGACGGCGCCATTCGGCAAGCGTCTGCGCATAGTGCAGCCGCAGGCACTCGACGTCCGTGACGACGAGCCCCGCCCGCTCGATCGCCGGAACGATTTCGGATAGTGCGGGAAGCTGCCCGCCGGGGAAGATATACTTGTCGAGCCAGGGGTTGGGATACCAGGGACCGTCGAGCAGGCCGATGGTGTGCACCAGCATGACACCGTCCGGGCGTGAGGAGCTCGCGGCACTTGCGGAAGTACGTGCCGTAGTAGCGCGGGCCGACGTGCTCGAACATGCCGACCGAGACGATGCGGTCGAAGACCCCCTCGAGGTTGCGGTAGTCCTGCAGCGCAAAGCGCACGGAATTTTCCAGACCCAGCTCGCGCGCCCGGGCCCGCGCCACGCTCAATTGCTCGCTCGACAGCGTCACGCCGAGCACACTGGCTGCGCCGCCCATCTGCTTGAGATAAAGCCCAAGCCCTCCCCAGCCGCAGCCGATGTCGAGCACGCGCGTATCCGGCTCGACCTGAAGCTTCGCCGTAATCAGCCGCTTCTTGGCGAGCTGGGCATCATCGAGGCTTTGGCCGGGGTGTTCGAAATAAGCACAGCTGTACTGGTAGTCCTCGTCGAGGAAGAGCTTGTAGAGACGATGGTCCAGATCGTAATGGTGCGCGACATTGCGGCGTGAGCGCCAAGGATTGTTGGCGCTGATCGACCTGCGGCGCAGAAAGCGGATGTTGTCGAAGATGCGAAACAGCAGCGGCCGTGGCACCGCGGCGGCCCCGCCCAGAACGATGGCGAGGAAATCGTAGATCGTGCCGCGCTCGACGACGAAGCGGCCGTCCATGAACAGCTCGCCCAGGCGCAACTCAGGATTGAAAAGAACGACCCGTTCGGCCCCTGCATCCGCAAATCGGACGCGCACCTCATCGCCGCTTCCGTCGCCGAAGGCGAGCTCGGTGCCTTGCGCGGTCACGACTGTGAGAGAGCCGTGAGAGACAATCCGCGAGAAAACCGCTGTAAGGACCTTTTCCATGGCAACCAACCGGCGTGCGAGCCAGCGCAACTGCTATTGCAACTCCGCAAATCCAAACGAGTGGTCCGGAGTATAGGTTCTCCAGTGTTAGGATAGGCTAAATTCCGGCCATTTTGCAATGGTT
>CAWKBL010000006.1:5000-480880 GCA_963847865.1 uncultured Alphaproteobacteria bacterium
TCCTGCCATCAGGTCGCCCGCTTTCCCGGCTCGAATAAACCGGTTCGTATTCGGTGCCGCATGGTAAATCGAGGCGGCCGGCCCACGGCATTTTCCTGTACTCTTTCGTTGGGTCGGGCCGCAGTCGTGCTTATGACGCGCCGGCCGCGCGCAATGGGGATTTGCCGCAGCGCCGAGCGCGCCGGCAATGGGACTGGGGAAGGGCTCGAACGACGTGGTCGATCGCCGCCGATATTCCGCGCATGCGCGCTCTGGAACGTTCGCCGGCTTGGAGCAGCGGCAGAGGGGCCTGCCCCTGCTCTATCGCGGCCGTACGGCCAGCGCGTTTAAGGACCTCTATGAGACCGACCACGCCGAGCAGCAGCAAGGCGGCCGGTTCCGCTGGCTGATCAGCACATGCCTCGCGGCAACGGTCGGAGCCATTTCCATCATCGTCGTGATCTACGGCTCGGCCGACCAGCGCGAGGCGAAGGGCGGCTTCATGCCCGCCTTGACGGTGTTGGGAGACGCAGACTCCACCGGCCGCGGCATCCCATTTTTGCGCCCCAGCGAAGGGCTGAAATGGGCAACGCCCAAGGGCGACCGACTGCAGATCACCAGCGGCGCGGTGACGGTTCGCTACCTCATCAACGAGTTGCTGAAGCAGCGCCGCGCCGGGCGCGAATACATCCACGCCAAGCCTTACGTGCGAATCGTCGGACGCCTGGCGCCGGTGCCGGCCGACTATGAGCGACTGATCCCTCCCTTCAATCCGCTGAAGCTCTACGCCACCAACGAGCCTGCAAAGGACGGCGAAGAGCGCCAGCCCGGCACCGCCGACCAGGGCAGCGTCACCGTCACCGTCGTCGAGCTTCTCGGCGGCATCCTTCCGGTCGAGGACGGCCAGGAGCTCGACGAGCAGGAGGTCGCCCAGCACGTCGCGCGCGCCAAGGACGCAGAAGCGGAAGCAGAGAAGATCCGCGCCGGGGCCGAAGCCGACCGCACCGCCGAAGCCGATGACGGCGATGGGCTCGGAGACAAGGCTGCCGCCGATGCTGTGCCGCCCAACACCACGGTGCTCACCAAGCAGGGCCAGGATGCCGAGGACACGTTAGCCGATCTCGAAGGGCGCGAGACGCTCGTCGTGAAAGTCGGCGACAACGACAGCCTGCGCAAGATCCTGATCCGCGCCGGCGCCGACAGCTGGCAGGCGCGCGGCATGATCGAAGCGGCGCGCAACGTCTTTCCCGAATCGAGCTTGAGCGCCGGGCAGGAGGTGCGCATCACGCTGGTGCCCTCGCTCACCCAGAAGGACGGCAAGGAGCCGGCGCGCTTCAGCGTGTTCTCCGGCGGCCACGATCATCTCGTCACCGTCATGCGCAACGCCTCGGGCGAGTTCGTCGCGAGCAAGTCCCCCTCGATCGAGGAGGAGATCGCCAATGCCGCGCTCGGCGACAGCGACCGGGCGTCGACCTCGAGCATCTACGCAAGCGTGTACTACGCGGCCCTCCTCCAGCACGTGCCGGCCGACGAAATCTGGAAGATCATGAAGATCCACGCGTCGGAGACCGATTTCCGACGGCGGCTGAGCCCCGGCGACGGGGTCGAGTTCTTCTTCGACATGAAGAGCGACACCAGCGCGGAAGCGCCTCCCGGCGAGCTGCTGTACACAGCCATCACCAGCGGCGGCGAGACCTACCGCTTCTACCGCTTCCGCACGCCCGACGGCGTCGTCGACTACTACGACGAGAAGGGCAGCAACTCGCGCAAGTTCCTGATGCGCCGCCCGGTACGCGGCGAGAACGTGCGCCTCACATCGGGCTTCGGCATGCGCTTCCATCCGCTGCTGAACGAGAAGCGCATGCATACCGGCGTCGATTGGGCGACATCGCCGGGAACGCCGATCCTTGCCGCGGGCAGCGGCGTCATCGAGGAGGCCGGCCGCAAGGGCCAGTACGGCAACTACGTCCGCATCCGCCACCCCAACGGCTATCACACCGCCTACGGCCACATGCTGCGCCTGCGCAAGGGCATTGCCCGCGGCGTGAAGGTTCGTCAGGGCGAGATCATCGGCTACGTCGGCTCGACCGGTCTCGCCTCGGGCCCGCACTTGCACTACGAGGTGCTGATCAACAGCCGCTTCGTCGACCCGCTATCCATTCAAGTGCCGCGCGAGCGCGAGCTGAGCGGGCGCATGCTCGTCGAGTTCCAGAAAGAGCGTGCCCGCATCGACGATCTGCGCCATCTGGCGCCCGTCATGACGGCGAGCAAGTAGCGATCGCCTGTCCCCTCCCCCATTCTTCATGGGGAGAGAGAAATGTCCTCTACGCCGCGACCTTCACCGGCTCGCCGTTCAGCACCAGATCGCCGTCGCGCACGCTCAATCGCACCGTCTCGCCGTCCTTGATGCGGCCCGCAAGAATTTGCTCGGCGAGCGGATTTTGCACGTGACGCTGGATGACGCGCTTCAACGGCCTTGCCCCGTAGGCCGGGTCGTAGCCGCGGTTGGCGATCCAGGTGCGCGCCTTGTCGTCGAGATCGATCGTGATTTTGCGGTCGGCCAACAGCTTCTGCAGCCGCGCCATCTGAATGTCGACGATCTTGCCCATCTCCGAGCGCTGCAGGCGATGGAACAGGATGATGTCGTCGAGACGGTTGAGGAACTCGGGCCGGAACTTGGCACGCACCTCGGCCATCACAAGATCGCGTACGGCGTCGGTTTCCTCGCCTTCCTTCTGGTTTACGAGGTACTCCGCGCCGAGGTTCGACGTGAGAATGATGATCGTGTTGCGGAAATCGACCGTGCGCCCCTGGCCGTCGGTGAGGCGGCCGTCGTCGAGGACCTGCAGCAGCACATTGAACACGTCCGGGTGCGCCTTCTCGATCTCGTCGAACAGGATCACCTGATAGGGCCGGCGGCGCACCGCCTCGGTGAGCGAGCCGCCTTCCTCGTAGCCGACGTAGCCCGGGGGCGCGCCGATGAGGCGGGCGACCGAGTGCTTCTCCATGTACTCGCTCATGTCGATGCGGATGAGCGCCGTCTCCTCGTCGAAGAGGAATGCCGCGAGCGCCTTCGACAGCTCCGTCTTGCCGACACCCGTCGGCCCGAGGAACATGAAGGAGCCGATCGGCCGCTGGGGGTCCTGCAGGCCGGCTCGCGCACGGCGCACGGCGGTGGAGACGGCATCGACCGCTTCGCGCTGGCCGACGACGCGCTTGGATAGCGCATCCTCCATCTGCAACAGCTTCTCGCGCTCGCCCTCGAGCATGCGGTCGACGGGAATGCCGGTCCAGCGCGAAACGACACCGGCGATCTGATCGGGCGTCACCGCCTCCTCGACCATCGCGCCCTTGTCCTGCTCCTGGGCCTCGATCTCCTTTAATTTCTTTTCCATCTCGGGAATGCGGCCGTAGGCGAGCTCGCCCGCGCGCGCGAGATCACCGCGCCGCTGCGCCTGCTCGAGCTCCGTGCGCGCGTGGTCGAGCTCCTCCTTGAGCTTCTGCGCGCTGCCGAGCTTGCGCTTTTCAGCCTCCCAGTTCTGCGTCAGAACGCTGCTCTTTTCTTCGAGATCAGCGATCTCCTTCTCAAGCCGGGCAAGCCTGTCCTTGGAGGCTGCATCGGTCTCCTTGCGCAGAGCCTCGCGCTCGATCCTCAACTGCATCAGATCGCGGTCAATCTCGTCGAGCGCCTCGGGCTTGGAGTCGATTTGCATCTTCAGGCGCGAAGCCGCCTCGTCGACGAGGTCGATCGCCTTGTCGGGCAGGAAGCGGTCGGTGATGTAGCGGTTCGACAGCGTGGCCGCGGCGACGAGGGCCGAATCGGTGATGCGCACGCCGTGATGCAGCTCGTACTTCTCCTTCAGGCCGCGCAGGATCGAGATGGTGTCCTCGACCGACGGCTCGTTGATGAAGACGGGCTGGAAGCGCCGCGCGAGCGCTGCGTCCTTCTCGATGTGCTTGCGGTACTCGTCGAGCGTCGTCGCGCCGATGCAGTGCAGCTCGCCGCGCGCGAGCGCCGGCTTGAGCAAGTTGCCGGCGTCCATCGAGCCTTCGGTCTTGCCGGCGCCGACGATGGTGTGCAGCTCGTCGATGAAAAGGATGATGCGCCCACCCTCCGACTGTACCTCCGACAGCACGGACTTCAGGCGCTCCTCGAACTCGCCACGGTATTTGGCGCCCGCAATGAGCGCGCCCATGTCGAGCGACAAGAGCTTCTTGTCCTTGAGACTGTCGGGCACGTCGCCCTTGACGATGCGCAGGGCCAGGCCCTCCGCGATCGCCGTCTTGCCGACGCCCGGCTCGCCGATGAGAACGGGATTGTTCTTGGTGCGCCGCGAGAGCACCTGGATCGTGCGGCGGATCTCCTCGTCGCGGCCGATGACGGGGTCGAGCTTGCCCGCAGCCGCGGCCTCGGTGAGATCACGTGCATACCGCTTCAGCGCATCGTAGCCCTGCTCGGCCGACGTGGTATCGGCGGTGCGGCCCTTGCGCAGATCGTTGATCGCCGTGTTGAGGCCTTGCGGGGTCGCGCCGGCGGAGGCGAGGATCTTGGCGGCCTCGGTGCCCTTCTCCAGCGCGAGCGCCACCAGCAAGCGCTCGGCGGTGACGTATTTGTCGCCGGCCTTCTCGGCGATCTTCTCGGCCTGGTCGAAGACGCGCGCGAGCTCGCGCGTTGCGGCAGGTTGCCCTGCGCCCCCGCCAGAGACCTGGGGCCGCTTGGCGAGATCGGCATCAAGCGCCAGAAGCGCGACTTTGGGATCGCCACCGGCCTTGCGGATGAGGCCCGCGGCAAGTCCCTCGCTGTCGTCGAGCAGCGCCTTTAAGAGGTGCTCGGGCGCGAGCTGCTGGTGGCCTTCGCGAAGCGCGATCGTCTGCGCCGCCTGCACGAAACCGCGGGCGCGGTCGGTGTACATTTCGAAATTCATGGTCCCTCCTCGAGCGCGCCCACTCCGCCCTTTACGGCACGGGGAGAGCACCTAACGTCAGGATATTGGGGGCTCGGCCCGACCTCATTGCGGTAGGTCAGCATCGGACCGAAACCTTTCCAACACGTGATATAGTGCGCTCGAAACCCAGCAAAAGGGGCACGACGCGGCGCCGAGCCGGCGTCTTGAGTTGCATCGACGATGGCGCAATCCGGCGGACAAATCGTCCGCGGCCTTTATCGCTACCCGGTCAAAGGCTTGTCGCCCGAGCCGCTGCAGCGCATGGCACTGGAAGCCGGCGGGACTGCGCCGTTCGATCGCATCTACGCGATCGAGAACGGGGCAGGGCGCTTCGATCCCGAGCATCCCCAGCATCTCCCCAAGATTAACTTCCTGATGCTGATGCGCGACGAGCGGCTCGCGACGCTGCGCTCGGAATTCGATGACGCCACGCATACGCTGTCCATCCTGCGCGACGGCAAGCAGGTCGCGCGCGGCGCGCTCAACACCCCGCTCGGACGCAAGATGATCGAGCAGTTCCTGGCGGCTTACATGCAGACTGAGCTGCGAGGCGCACCCAAGATCGTCTCCGCGCAAGGCCACAGCTTCGCGGACGTGGCGGCAAAGTGCGTACACATCATCAATCTCGCCTCTCTGGAGGAGTTGGAGCGCGCGCTCGGAAGTCCGGTGAACCCGTTGCGCTTCCGCCCCAACATCGTTCTGGGCGGGCTCGCACCGTGGGCGGAGCACGCGTGGGTCGACACGAGAATTTCGATCGGCGAGGTCGAGCTTGAGGTGTTCAAGCGGACGCAACGCTGCGCGGCGACCAACGTCGATCCGGATACGGGCAAACGCGACGTGGCGATCCCCGCAGTGCTGGAACGCACCTGGGGGCACACCGATTTCGGCGTCTACGCGCGAATAGCAAGCGGTGGCACGGTGGCACTCGGGGATAGCGTCATCGCCGCCGCAGGGCAGCGCGATCGGGCTTCCCGCTAGAGCGGGTTCGCTTGCCGGCCAACGGCCTCAGTCGGAATCGGTTTCCTCGGCGACGGCGCCACCGTTCGCCTCGTTCGGCGCACCATTGCCCTCGCGGCGCGGCCGGCGTACGGGCCGACGCAGGAACTCAGGCTGCTCGTGCGTAGGTGCGAAGCGCTCGCGCCGGCGTCCCTCGGGAGCGGGCGCCGGCTGCGAACCGGCCTCGGGCCCGGCCTCGGCAGTTGGCTGGCGCGGACTTTGATAGCCGCGCTGCTCTCCGCCGCCCGAACGCTCGTGGCGGTCGTTGCGCTCATGGCGATCGTTCCGGTCGTTCCGGTCATTCCTGTCGCGATAGCGACCCTGCTCGGAACCGCCCCGATTTCCCTCAAAGCGCTGGCCGTCCATGCGGGGCTGGGGCTGATGCTCCTGGTGACGCATGGGCATCTGCGAGCCCTGCATGTCGCCGTCATCGCCGTCGTCGTCGTAATCATCGCCGTCCATGGAATTGAACGGACGGCGGACCCCACCGTTCATCTGCTCGCCGCCCTGACCTATTTGCTGGTCGCGGAACGCCATGATGATGCGATTGTAGTGCTCGGCGTGCTGCAGATAGTTCTCGGCAAGCACGGGGTCGCCGGTGGAGGATGCGTCGCGTGCCAGCGACATGTATTTCTCAGCGATATGCGACGGAGTGCCCCGGATTTTTACGTCCGGCCCCGTGCTCTCGAAGCTGCGTGTGAGCGGGCTTTGTCCCTTGCGGTTGCGCCCGCGACCTCTCCGGTTCTGCTGTCCTTGCCTCATTGGCTCCGTTCTCGATCGTGATGAAATCGTGAAAGCGTGCGCACCGCCGCTCGCGGCATTGCGTTGTCGCTAGTGCCCCACCCTCGGGGCAGGCGTGGCCATGCCAGGCTCAGTGGGCGTCGGCAGGCGCACACCCTTGATCTCTTCTCGTGACGCTCAAACGGCTGTCGTTACATCCAGTCGGAAAAGGGCGTTGTAGGCCATGCCGCCAGCGATCGCCTTTTCAGCGGGATCAAGAGAATAATCGCGCTCGCGCGCAGCGTTCCCTTGCTTTGAAATCCCAGCTCGTGCGGTTCGCAGGGCCCAACCACTGAAGCGCGACGCACGATCAATACGGCTGCATGTGAGACTAGCGCGGAACGGGGTCAAATCAAACTCTTTTTTGCGACATCGTTACAACTGTATCTCCATGGTAACACAGCGGACGTGGCCCCCCAGATCCTGATGCAAGCGCGGCGCGCCGCCCCGCGACCCAGTGACCTTATCGCGCAGCAGTTGCGCCACGGCCTCGTGCTGTCCGGCTCCGACCTCGAAGGCCGCCCAGCCGCAGGGTACCACGCGGGGAAGCACGGGGATAATTCGGCGGTAAAAGTCGAGGCCGTCGGCGCCACCATCGAGCGCGGCGCGCGGATCATGCTCGCGCACCTCCGGGGATAACTGCGCGATCTCCCCGCTCGCGATATAAGGCGGATTGCAGACCATCACGTCGTACAAGCCGTTTATGCCGCTAAGAACGTCGTGCAGAGCGAAATGCACGCGCGACATAACGCCATGGCGGCGTGCATTGGCCGCCGCCACCTCCAAAGCCTCGACACTCACGTCGGTGCCGAGGCCCGTGCTGAGCGGCAGCTCGGCGAGCAGCGTCACCAGCAGGCAGCCCGACCCGGTGCCGACGTCGAGAATGCGCAGCGGCCTGTCGCGAAGCCCGAACTCGTCGGCGAGCGCAAGGACGGCCTCGATCACGGTCTCGCTGTCGGGACGCGGATCGAGCGTCGCCGGTGAGAGGGCGAAGGCGCGCCCGAAGAATTCGCGCTCGCCCAGGATGCGCGATACGGGCTCGCGCGCGCAGCGCCGGCGCACAAGCGCCTCGAGACGCGCGCGCTCGCTGGCAGAGACGATCCGCTCCGGCCGCGCGATCAGCTCCGCGGGGCCGAGCCCGGTCGCCGCCGCAAGCAGCCGGCGCACGTCGCCACCCGGCGTCTCGACGCCGGCATCGGCAAGGGCCCGCGTCGCGCTGCGAACGATCTCATCCAGACGTAAGGATCCCCCGTCTGCGATCGGATCACGCACTGGCCCGGCTCTCCATCGCAACGAGCAGGTTCGCCTGGTGGTCGGTGATGAGCGCATCGATCAGCTCGTCGAGCGCGGGGCCTTCAAGCACGGTATCGAGCTTGTGCAGCGTCATGTTGATGCGATGATCGGTGACGCGGCCTTGCGGAAAGTTGTAGGTGCGGATGCGCTGCGAGCGGTCGCCCGAGCCGATCTGACCTTTGCGCGCAGCCGAGCGCGCCGAGTTCTAGGCGCTCGCGCTCCAGCTCGTAGACGCGCGAGCGCAGCACCTGCATGGCAAGACGCCGGTTCTGGTGCTGGGACTTCTCGGCCGAGACGACGACGATGCCGGTCGGCAGATGCGTCATGCGCACGGCGGAATTGGTCTTGTTGACGTGCTGTCCGCCGGCGCCTCCCGCGCGCATCGTGTCGATGCGGATATCCTCGGGGCGGATGTCGACGTCGACATCCTCGGCCTCGGGCAGCACGGCGACGGTCGCCGCGGACGTGTGAATGCGCCCGCCCGTCTCGGTCTCGGGATTCGCTGCACGCGGTGCACGCCCGATTCGAACTTCAAGCGCGCAAAGACGCCATCGCCCGTGATCGAGGCGATGATCTCCTTGTACCCGCCGAGATCGTTCTCCGACACGGAGATGATGTCGGTCTTCCAGCCTTTCAGCTCGGCATAACGCTGATACATGCGGAAGAGATCGGCGGCAAAGAGCGCTGCCTCGTCGCCGCCGGTTCCCGCCCGCACCTCCAGAATCGCGCTCTTTTCGTCGGCGGAATCCTTCGGGATGAGCTGCAGCCGCAGCTGCTGCTCGAGCGCTTCCTGCTTGGGCTCGAGCGCCTCCAGATCGGCGCGCGCCAGCGCGGCCATCTCCTTTTCCGAGGCCGGATCCTTGAGCATCGCCTCCAGATCGGCACGCTCCTTCTCCACCGCCCGCAGCGCGTCGATGGTCGCGACGATGGGGTTCAGCGCCGCAAACTCCTTGGTGAGTTTGGCATACGTCGCCTGATTGACGCCGGCATTGAGCTCGGCCTGGATGACATTCCAGCGCCCGACCAGCTTGTCGAGCTTCTCTTGAGGGATCGTGCTCATTCTCGCAACGTCATGATGAGGTAAGGACAAAGGCCGACGCTTCGCGGCCCGCAAGACGCTTCCGAATCGGCTGGGGTGAATATAGGGACGCGGCCGGCTCGGCGCCGCATCTAATCGGAACGCGCCGTCGTCGGCAATTTGTCGCCGCGCCGCGACCGCGGGTCGGGCACGTCGATCCAGCGCAGGCCGTCGCGGACGGGGGACAGCTGCACGATCACGTAGTTCTGGGCATCGCGGACGATGCGGGCGACGGGGCGAGGCAGCTTGGCGACGGCCGCCTCGAGGACGGAGGTCTGGGTCACGAGAACGACGAGCGCGACCGGGATGGAAAGGGCCACGAGCGCGCGCACCGTCCGCCCGCCCTGGCCTTCCCAGGCGCTCCTCAAGGCTGTCGTGACGGCGGCGGCGTAGCGGCCTTCGCGCTCCTCGCCATAGTCCTGCGCCGGGATCGGCGTGCGGCCGGCGCTCGTCTGCAGGATCTCGATCAGGCGCAGGATGGGCCGCGGGTCGAGCCCGACAAATCCCGTGTAGGTTTGTACGATGCGGCACGTTTCCGGCCACGGCGGCAGCCGGCGCACGTCGCCTGACTCGAGTGCCACGATGATGTCGATGTGGGTCGCGAGCCGGTGCGCGGCTTCGGGCTGGGACAGGCGGAAGTTGCGTCTCAGATCCCGGAAGAAGCTGCCGACTTCCGCTGCCACCGGCGCGCGTTGCGCTGCGGGCTGCGTCGACATGGGCGCCAGACGGCCAGCTCCGCCGGTCCGCTCGCCGTAGTGCGGCCTGACCGGCTCATAGCCCGTTTGCTCGTAGCCCCTGTGCATGCTTACGCTGCGTACAACCATCGGGCCTGAAGCCCCCCAAAGGCCATCGTCCGGCAAAAGCGCAAACTTGTCAAAGTCTGCAAATTCGATGCGGGATCAAAGCTCTATCCCCTCGGACCGGGCGAAGGCATCGAGCTGATCGCGGATGTCGTGCGCACCCTTCCTTATCAGCTCTTCGAGCAATTTCGTGACGCGTCCCGCATGCAACGACAGGATCATGGCCTTGACGGGGCCGATCGAGGCCGGGGCCATCGACAGCGAGCGGAATCCGAGCCCGATCAGCGCCATGGCCTCGATGGGACGCCCCGCCATCTCCCCACACACGTTGAGCGGAACGTCGTGCTTCCTCGCCGCCTTCACCAGCGCTTTCAGCGCGCGCAGGGGTGCGGGAGACAAAGGGTCGTAGCGGCTGCCGACGCGCGCATTGGTGCGATCGGCGGCGAGCAGGAACTGCATCAGGTCGTTTGAGCCGACGGAAACGAAATCGACCTTCTTCATCAGGACGTCGAGCTCGAACAGCAGTGAGGGCACCTCGATCATGGCGCCAATGGCGACGCGCTTGGGCGCCTCGTAGCCCTTTTGCGCCACTATGGCGCGCTCCTTCTCGACGAGCGCGCGCACGGCGTCCATCTCGTGCGCCATCGAGACCATCGGGATCATGACCCGCAGCTCGTGGCCGCCCGTCGCCCGCAGCAGCGCGCGCAGCTGCGTGCGCAGCAGGGCCGGGCGATCGAGCCCCATGCGGACCGCCCGCCAGCCCATGGCCGGGTTCTCCTCCTTAGGCTGGCGCAGGTAGTGCAACACCTTGTCGCCGCCGATATCGAGCGTACGGAAGATCACCGGCTTGTCGCCGGAGCGGGCGACGACGGCCCGGTAGGACTCAACCTGCCGCTCGAGCTTGGGCAGCGTGCTCGACAGCATGAACAGAAGCTCGGTGCGAAACAGCCCGACGCCGTCCGCGCCCGATTCATCGAGGTGGGGCAGTTCGACGAGCAGGCCCGCATTCATGTGCAGCTCGACCCGCTCGCCGTCCGTCGTCACGGCGGGCACGTCTTTCAGCGTTCGGTATTGCCGCTGCCGGCGGGCGAGAAACCGCACCTTGTCGGAATAGGCGGCGATGACGTCGGAGGAGGGCCGCAGGTGCACCTCGCCCGTTATTGCGTCGACGATCGCAGCGTCGCCGGCGTTGACGCGCTCCACGATGCCGCTCGCCTGTCCCACTGCCGCGATGCCCAGCGCCTTGGCGACGATCGCCATGTGGCTCTGCGCGCTTCCGTCCTCGACGATGAGCCCGCGCAGACGCTTGCGGTCGTAATCCAACAGCTCCGCCGGTCCGATCGTGCGCGCGACGAGGATGGTGTCGGGGGGCAGCTTGGAGGGCTCGTCGGCGCTCGTCACGCGCCCGGCGAGGATGCGTAGCAAGCGGTCGGAGAGGTCGTCGAGGTCGCGCTGGCGCTCGCGCCAATAGGCGTCGTTCTGGCGCAACATGCGGGCGCGGGTCCCGTTTTGCACGCGCTCCACCGCAGCCTCGGCGGTCAAGCCGCCCTCGACGGCCTCGCGCAAGCGCCGCTCCCAGCCCTTGTCGTGGGCAAACATCCGGTAGGCCTCGAGCACGTCGTGGTGCTCGCCGGCGCCTGCCAGATGCTCGTGCCCGAACATCTCGTCGAGCGAGGCCCTGAGCGTGGCGATCGCGGTGTCGAGCCGCTTCAGCTCCTCGGCCGGCTCCTCGGACATGAGCTTCGTCACGACGATGCGCGGCTCGTGCAGCACGATGTGGCCGAGCGCGATACCTGCCGAGATCGCCTCGCCCTGGATCACGGCGGAAAGCGACTTGCCGAGCTCAACGGCGGTGCCGGCACCCGCCACCGCGCCCGAGACGAGGTGCTCGGCAACGAACATCGCGGTCGTCTGCAGCACCTCGACGTCCTCGTCGGAGTACTCTTTCTGGGCGCGGTTCTGCACGACGAGCACGCCCAGCACCTGGCCCGAGCGCTGGATCGGAACAGCGAGCAGCGAGTGGTAGATTTCCTCGCCCGTCTCGGGGCGATAGGAGAAGGCGGGATGGCTCGAGGCCTCGGGCTCGTTGACGGTTATGTTGAGCTCGGCGCAACGGCCGACGAGGCCCTCGCCGCGGTTCATGCGCGTTGCGTGCACCGCAGTCGGATTGAGGCCCTCGGTGGCGAACAGCTCCAGCGAGCCTTCCTGGCGCTTGAGATAGATGGAGCACACCTCGGTGACCATCACGCCGGCGATCTGCTTGACGATCCTGTTGAGCCGGACCTGTCCGTCGCCAGGTTCGGACATGATCTCGCGCAGGCGCCGCATGATGATGCGCAGCGCCGGCTCATGTGTCAGGACTCGTGGCTCGTCGCCTCGTCTCTGCATTAGTCGTGCCGCTCGATGGCTCCGCCCGATGACGGACTCAAGGCCCGATGGCTCGGGCCGCGCCGTCTAGTTCCGCCGCGAACTCGGGTTCTAGTCCGCGTCGAGACCGTAAATTGAATGCAATGTCCTAACAGCAAGTTCGGCGTAGGCGGCATCGATCAGAACGCTGATCTTGATCTCGGACGTGGTGATTGCCAGGATGTTGATGCCCTTCGCGGCAAGCGCCTTGAACATGAGGGCCGCAACGCCCGCGTGACTGCGCATCCCGATGCCGATCACGGAAATCTTGGCGACGTCGGCCGAGCTCTTGACCTCGAAATCGCCGATGTCCTTCTTGGCGGCCTTCAAGGTCTCGAGCGTGCGCGGCAGCTCGGCGGCCTGCACGGTGAAGGTCATGTCGGTATGCTTGCCGTCCGCGGTGACGTTCTGCACGATCATGTCGACATTGATGTTGGCGTCGGCGAGCGGTCCGAAGATGCGCGCGGCGACGCCGGGCTTGTCCTCGACCTTGATGAGCGTCACCTTCGCCTCGTCCTTCACGTAGGCGATGCCGCTGACGACTTGGCTCTCCACAATCTCATCCTCATCGCAAACGATTGTGCCGATATCCTCTAGGTGCTCCACGCGCACGGGCGCCATGGCCTCGGGCGCGACGAAGCTCGACAGCACGCGCACCATCATGCGGTTCACCATCGCGAGCTCGACTGAGCGCGTCTGCAGAACCTTGGAGCCGAGCGAGGCCATCTCTAACATCTCTTCATACGACACCTTCGGCAGGCGGCGCGCCTTGGGCACGATGCGGGGGTCGGTGGTGTAGACACCATCGACGTCGGTGTAGATGTCGCACACATCGGCTTTGAGCGCGACGGCCATGGCGACCGCGCTGGTGTCGGAGCCGCCCCGCCCTAATGTTGCAATGCGGCGGCGCTCGGGCTCGATGCCCTGGAAGCCCGTCACCACCGCGACCTCGCCCTGCTGCAGGCGGCGCGTGAGCTCGGCGCCCTCGATGCCCGTAATGCGCGCCGACCCGTGGGCCGCCGTCGTCGTGACCGGGATCTGCCAGCCCTGCCAGGAGCGCGCCTGCAGACCCATCGACTGCAGCACGATGGCGAGCAGTCCCGCCGTCACCTGCTCGCCGGTGGCGACCACGGCGTCGTACTCGCGTGCGTCATGCAGGACGGCGGCCTCGCGCACATAGCCGACGAGCTGGTTCGTCACGCCCGCCATCGCCGAGACCACCACGGCGACGCTGTTGCCGCCGTCGACCTCGCGCTTGACGTGGCGCGCGACATTGCGGATGCGCTCGACGGTGGCGACGGACGTGCCGCCGAACTTCATGACAACCACAGCCATTCGCGTTTCCCGCAGCGCCCTATAGCAACGCCTTGCTTGGTGTTGGCCCCGCCGGGCGTCGGCCACGGGCAAGAAGCCGATCCGATCGGCGCAGAGGGCCTCAACCAATAGATATGCCGTTTACGGCCCGTTCTCATAACGGGATCGGCTGATCCCCGCAATGCTGATCCCCGCAATACTGGCCGCAGCCTCGGGCGCTGTTCCCGGGAACGACACCCGCCTTGACAATCCGTTGCCCGGCCCCCGCTATCCTCATCGCCATGCAAAGCAACCCCGTCGCCCCGCCCGGCCCAAGCGCCACGCTCGACCCCCGCGAGGTGGAGCGCTTCGAGGCGATTGCCGGGCAATGGTGGGACGAGGCCGGCAAGTTCCGCCCGCTGCACCGCCAGGGGCCGGCGCGCTTGGCCTTCATTCGCGATTTTCTGCTCGAGCATTTCGCGCGTCAGCGCAACGCGCTTGCCTGCCTGAAGGGGCTGTCGATCCTCGATGTCGGCTGCGGGGGCGGGCTCGTCTCCGAGCCGCTGAGCCGGCTCGGCGCTCAAGTGACCGGCATCGACCCGACGATCGAGGCGATCAGCGTCGCGCGCCGCCACGCCGAGAGCCAGGGGCTCAACATCGACTACCGCGTGGCAACCGTGGAGGACATGCTCGCTGCCGGAGCGCGCTTCGATGCCGTCGTGTGCCTGGAGGTCGTCGAGCACGTGCCAGACGTCGCAGCCTTCCTGAAAACGCTGGCGGGCCTCGTGCGCCCCGGCGGCGCGCTCGTCGTCTCGACCCTCAACCGCACGTGGAAATCCTATGCGCTGGCGATCGTCGCCGCCGAGTACGTGCTGGGCTGGCTGCCGCGCGGCACGCACGACTGGCAGCGCTTCGTGACACCCGATGAGCTGTCCGCGCACCTTGCTGCCGCAGGCTTCAGCGGCCCGCGTTTTTCCGGGCTCGTCTATGACGTCATGCGCGATGAGTGGCGGCTCGATCGCGACCGCGACGTCAACTACTTGGCGGCAGCCTCACTGCCCGCGTGAGCCTCAAGTTGCATGCAACACAAGTGCCCGCGCCGCATCGCGCGCGGAGCGCGTCTGCGTCATGCACGGATTGTGCTGGACGCCGCCGGCCTGAATCACATAGGGATCAAGGGGTTGTTGCGTTTGCGAAATCCGCTGCAACAGGAGCCAGCTATGCCCCGCCGCACCATGAACGTCTACTACAAGGACGGCTACCCGGCCCGCGTCGTGGCCGACGACCCGAGCCTGAGAGACGTCGAGGTGAACATCATCACCAACGAGACGCCCGATCGCCTCATGTTCGTGGCGATGGTCGCCGAGGCCGAGATCGAGCGCTTCTGCGCCGACCAGCGCGCCTGCAAATCCAACACGCAGTGGCACAGCCTCTCAATCGCAGCGGAATGCGTCGGCGAGTGCCTGATGGCGATGCGCGACCAGCACTACGGCGACCCCGTCGCCATGAACGCCGCGATCGACGAGATCCTGATTCGCTTCAATGCCGCCCGCGAGCAGGCGCTGGATCTGCGGGCCGCATCCGACGAGGATGGCGATCCCGCCGGCGCCACGCGCGCCCACTTTACCGGCGACGGCCAGACGCCGCGCAAGACCAACGGCAAGACCGGACGCACCGCGGCCGTCAACTAGGGCAAGGGATTGCGGCCCATCGGCCGCGCCCACGACGCGGGCGGCAAGTCAGCCCCCGCCAAGAGGAGCCCGGCAGCGGGCTTGACCCGCGGCGCACCGGCTCTCGTTCGGGCTGAATTCAAGGAATTGACTGGTACCGCCTAGTGGGCTCGAACCACCGACCTCTAGATCCACAATCTAGCGCTCTAACCAACTGAGCTAAGGCGGCACGCTTCGGGCTCGCGCAATGCGTGGCCTGTCAGGAGCGTCTTAAACCCCCCGGCGGTCCGCATCGTCAAGAAAAAACGGGCGGACTCGAGCCCCCTCGAGCCGCTAAGGCCCCGTGTCGCGCCGACAGCCGCGCTCCGCCCGCGAGGCGGAACGCCGCAATCATGCCACGCGCAGTGCCTAGCCCTTGGGCTGGGCTTTCTGGGCGGCCTCGCCCAACAGCTTGCCGAGCTCTTGCGCCTGCTGGGCGTAGGCCTGCATCTGCTTTTGGGCGTAGCGCTGCTGGATCTCGAGATATTCCTTCAAATCGCGCGCCCGCGACAGATCGGAGGCGAACGCGAAGTTTGCCTCGATGTTCTGCTCGGCGAACTTGGCCGCGCGCGTCTGCAGCTCCATGGCGCCTGACGCTACGGCGCCCTGCGATTGGGCCACCGTCTCCTGCACCCGGCGCGCCATGTCCATGAATTGGTTGTAGGCTGACCGCGCCTGCTCCACGTTGCGCTCGGCAAGCTCCCGAACGGCCTCTGGGATCTCAAACTGCGGCTTGTCGTACATCTTGAAGTCTCCTCCTTGGGGGCCAGGTGCTGTTTAACGCCCGCTCCTGGTTATCGGACAGTATGCAACTATAACCCTGCAAATGACGAAGCGATCCTGAAATGAGTGTGGAAAGCGTTGCAGCGCCCCTTCGGCTCATGGACGGAAGCATCTGGCCGCGCTAACAAAATCTGAACCCTGGTGTTCTCATGTCTGCCCACGGACCGCGCGCATCGCACCATTCGGCCGGGACCGGCCCCGAAGCTGCGCTCGCGCGGTGTCGCGGACCCGCATGGGTCATCGACCCCGCCAAGGGCCGGGTGCTGGCAGCCAACGCGGCGGGCGCGGCCCGGCTCGGCCTGCGTCCTGACGCCGCCTCCGGAACGCTCGATGCGGCAATGCCGGGCCTCATTCGCCTCCGCGCCCTGATGCACGAGCCCCTCAACGGCGGACGGCGCCTTCCCCTCATTTTCTGGACGGCCTACGGCGCGGAAAGCCTCGACTGCAACGTCAAGGCGATGCCGGAGCCCTACGCCTCCCAGCTCGTGCTCGTCAGCATCGGCGGCGAGGAACCGGCAGCACCTCCTGCGCAAGCAGCGCTGCCGCTGCCCAAGCCCGTCGCGGCGTCGGCCGAGGACGCGGCCACCATGCAGAAAATCGCGCGCGCGATCCGCACCGGCTACGTGCAGCCCGAGGAGAAGACGCCCGAGGTCGCGACGCCCGCCGTAGCACCCGAGGCGCCGAAAGAAAAAAAGAGCGAAGCCGCGGTGCCAGCCGTCCTGCCGGCGGAACCGGCCGCGCACGTCTCCAAACTCGCGCACGAGCTGAGGACGCCCTTGAGCGCCATCGTCGTCGCCGCCGAGATCATGAAGGACCAGCGCTTCGGCGCCATGGGAAATGAGCGCTACCGCAGCTACACCTCCGACATCCACGACAACGCGCGCCACGCGCTCGCCGTCATCAACCGGCTGCTCGGCGACAATGCGCCCGAGGAAGCGGCCGTGCGCCTCGAGACCGTGCCGCTCGATCTCAATGCGCTGGCCGAAAGCGCGGTGTCGGCCATGCGCCCGCTCGCGGAGGAAGCGAAGCTGAACCTCTCCCATGAGCTGCATTCGCGCCTGCCGCTCGTCGTCGGCGATGCCATGACGGTGAAGCAGATCCTGTTCAATCTCATGACCAACGCCATCAAGTTCACGAAGGCCGGCGGCGTCGTGCGCGTCGTCACCGGGCTCGGGTTCGACCGCTCCGTGTTCATCGCGGTGCAGGATTCCGGCGTCGGCATGAGCGCCGACGAGATCAAGCGCGCGCTCGACGTGGAGACGCCGCCCCGGCCTGAGCGCAAGGAGGCGGGCGGCGGGCTCGGCATCGGTTTGCCGCTGGCGCAGGGGCTCGCGAAGGCGAACGGCGCGCGACCTCGAGGTCGACAGCAAGCCCGGCGAGGGAACGGCGGTCGCGCTGATTTTCCCCAAGGACCGCGTCGCGCCGCTGTAAGAGTTCGTTTGGCCAGTTGGCTATGTGCGCGTCCGGCACCCTGTCGTATCTTGGACGACACAGGGACAGGAGTGCGCGCTGTTAGCGCGCAATGGGCGGCATGCTGAAAACTGACGCGTGGCTCTATGGGCGTGTTTTCCCTGGCGCGGGCCAAGGGCCCGTCCTGTGGGGCGGCATCGAATTCTCGCTGCTCGTCGGTTTCACCGGAAGTGCAGCTTTCTGCTGCGCTACGATGGTGGCATCGCTGATTTGGGCTGCCAATTGTGGCTGTGGGCCTGGTCGGCCGCAGCGCCGCTCGTCGATTTGGCGCGCTGGTGAGGTCATGCATTGACGCTACAAAAATTCTCGTCCCGGCAAGGGTCAGAATTGATTTCAACGAGCTGCAGAGGGCGGCGTCGTCACGACACGCGAAGATACGACAAACCCCGACAGGTGAGCTGCTTGGGCTCACACATGGCAGTCAGTCGCGGCGCAAAGGTGGAATCGCACAAGCCCACGCGGACCTAGCGTGTGCGCAGCGTTCCTGACAGCGCGTCGAACGATTTCGCGCTGCAGATGCCAAACTCAAGGTGTGACCGCCCCTCTGTACGACGGCATTCAGCTCGGTTGGTCCAACTACTCGATCAGGCGAAGCAGCCATCCACCTAAGGCATCCCACGGCATTTCGACGATCATGAAATCACGAAGCTGAGCAAAGATTCGAGATCTGCGCACCGACACCGCTCACGCTGAGATGGCTTTAGACGAACCCGGCGGGATATGTGTGCGACATCAATGTAGTCGCAGACGGTCCTGAGCGCAGTCATTATCGCGTAGTGGTGCCGATGGCCGTATCGAATAGTTGGTACAACTAATCGCGAGACACGACCGGTCAGAAGAGAATGTCACGAGGAAAAATACCTAAGCCTTGAAGAAGCCCGCCAGTCTGGCGCCTTCAAGCGCTTCTGCAACGACAGCACCACCACTAGGCGTTGGCAACGCCGCCCACCCGTCATTCCCGCGAAGGCGGGAACCCAGGTCACCGTGCAGCGTACTCGACGTCTAGAATCTGCGCCGCTCGATAGCCGCAGCCAGGTTCGCGCCCGCAAGAGCATGACGCGCGCCGGCCTCAGCCCGGGTTCGAATTAGACAATTTCTAATCTATTGGGATTGCACGCACTTTTGTTGACTGTGCGCGCGCGCGCACGATAGGGATGAGGGACGCGGGCTTTGTCCGCAGCAACGTTGCGATACGGACCACCCCGATGCCGGGGCCTTGAACCCCGACTATTGGAGCCACGATGCCGGACCTATGCGCCTCTTGGCGCCGTGCCATGTGCATGGCAGCCCTCGCTCTTGCAGGAGTGGGAACAAGCCTTCCCGCCGCGGGCGCCGAGCCCGAGGTCAACATCTATTCCTATCGCGAGCCGGGATTGATCAATCCCCTGCTTGACGCCTTCACCAAAGAGACCGGCATCAAGACCAACGTCGTGTTCGCGACGAGCGGGCTCATCGAGCGGCTCAGCGCCGAGGGCAAGAACAGCCCCGCCGACCTGCTGCTGACGAACGAGTCGGGCCTCTTGCTGCAGGCCGTCGGCGCCGGCGTGACGCAGCCCGTCCAATCCGCGGTGCTCGAAACCGCGATCCCCGCGAAATTGCGCGATCCGGCCGGCCAGTGGTTCGGGCTCACGCAGCGCGCGCGCGTCGTCTACGCCTCGAGAGATCGCGTCAAGCAGGACACGATCACGTACGAGGAGCTCGCCGACCCCAAGTGGCGCACCAAGATCTGCATCCGCTCGGGCCAGCACACCTACAACGTCGCGCTCGTCGCTTCCATGATCGCCCATCACGGCGAGGAGGCGACGGAGACGTGGCTGACGGGGCTCAAGGCCAATCTCGCGCGCAAGCCGTCGGGCGGCGACCGCGAGGCGGTGCGCGACGTGCAGGCGGGGCTGTGCGATCTCGCCGTCGGCAACACCTACTACATGGCGCAGATGCTCAAGAACCCCGACCAGAAAGCCTGGGCGGACGCCGTGCGCATCATCTTCCCCAACGCAGCCGACCGCGGCACGCATGTGAACGTGTCGGGCGTGGCGCTCGCGGCGAACGCCCCCAACAAGGACAATGCGCTGCGCCTCATGGAATTCCTCGCTTCACCCGAAGCGCAGCGGATCTATGCGGAGGCCAACGGTGAATATCCCGTCGTCGCGGGCGTTGCCGCTTCGCCGCTCGTCACCGGCTGGGGCGAGCTGCACGCCGATCCGCTGCCGCTCACCGAGATCGCCGCGCTGCGCAAGAAAGCATCCGAGCTCATCGACCGCGTTCAATTTGATCAGGGGCCGAATTTCTGATGTCCAAAATCGAAACTTTCCCCAAAGGCCGCCCGTCTCGCGCTAGCGCGATCCCCGCGGCCGCCATGCTGTCCGCGCCGGACCGCCTCGTGGGCGTGGGCTTCCGCTGCTGGCTCGCCGGCTTCCAGACGAGCGACATCGGCTGCTGGGAGGTCGCCTGGCACGAGTTCTCCCGCGCCGTCGGCCCGCGCGCGGCCAAGCCCCTGATGACCGAGCTCGCCTGCTGGGTGCGCGCGGTGCAGGATACGGCTGAGCGCAGGATAGAGGTCTATCCGGCGCAGTGCCGCCGCTTCTGCCGCGACGAGTGCCTCGCGATCTCCATGGTCGCCGCCTGCCAGCACTCGGTCTGCCCCGCGTTTCGCGCCTGCGCCGTAGCGCTGCTCGGCTCCGATGAGATCGAGGAGGCGATGGACGGCGCGGCGGAATTCGCGCTCCGCCTCAAGCAAGCCGATCAGATGCTCTCGCCCGGCACCTTGTTCATGGGCGCGGGTCTCGTGTCGCCCGGCATCGAGGGGCATGGCTGAGCGGCCATGCGGCCGCGTGCCGGCACGGACGGGAAGTGGCGAGGCCGATGTCTGCCTTAGGGCCTCAATCGATTGAGCCGCGCGCCTTCGGCGCCCTGTCGCAGCTGCCGCGCGCGCTGCGCGCCTGGCGCCAGAAGCGGCGCGCGTCCCCGGTATGGACAGGCGCCGTCGCGATCGTGCTCGCGATCGTGCTGCTCCCCATCGCGACCGTGCTGGCGCTGGCGCTCGCGCCTGAGGACAACATCTGGCCGCACCTGCTGCGCACCGTGCTCCCGGGCTCGCTCGCAAGGACGTTGGCGCTTGCGGCCGGTGCCGGAACGCTCGCCTTCGCCGTCGGCACCGGCGCTGCGTGGCTCGTCACGATGTACCGCTTCCCGGGGCGCGAAGTCCTCGACCGGCTGCTGGTGCTGCCGCTCGCGGTGCCGACGTACATCGTCGCCTATTGCTACGTCGAGCTGCTCGACTATGCGGGCCCGGCGCAAACGGGGCTCCGGTCGCTGTTTGGCTGGACGCGCGCCGGCGACTACTGGTTTCCGCAGGTGCGCTCGCTTCCCGGCGCCATCTTCATCTTCTCGGCCGTGCTTTATCCGTATGTGTATCTGACCGCGCGCGCGAGTTTTGCGCAGCAGTCGGTGTGCGTGCTCGAGGTTGCGCGCACGCTGGGGCGCACCCCGTTTCGCGCCTTCGTCGAGATTGCGCTGCCATTGGCGCGGCCGGCGATCGCGGCGGGTGTCGCGCTCGTCGTCATGGAATGCCTCAATGATCTGGGCGCGGTGCAGTATCTGGGCGTCGAGACACTGTCGGCCAGCATCTACGCCACGTGGATGCAGCGATCGAACCTCGGCGGCGCGGCGCAGATCGCCGCCGTCACGCTTGTGCTGGTCGTGGGCCTGCTGGCGGCTGAGCGCCGCGCACGCGGCGGCGCGCGCGTCCACCACACGACCGGGCGCTACCGCGCCGTTCCGTTCCAGGATCTCGAGGGCTGGAAGGGCACCGGCGCCGCCGCGCTGCTGGCGCTGCCCGTCGTGCTCGGCTTCGCCGTTCCCGTCGCCGTGATCCTGCAGGACGCGGCAGGCCACACCGCGGGCGCGATCGCGGGCGGCTTTGCGTCGGCCGCCGCAAACAGCCTGCTGCTCGCCGGCGCTGGCGCATCGATCGCGGTCGCCGTGGCGCTGCTGCTGGCGTACGCGCGGCGCGTGGCCGCAAACGGCTTCGTGCGGCCGGCGGTGCGCCTTGCCGGCCTCGGATATGCGATTCCCGGCACGGTGCTGGCGCTCGGGCTGCTGTTTCCGCTGGCGGCGATCGACAACCGCGTCGACGAATTCCTGCGTGCAGCCTTCGGCGTGTCCTCCGGCCTCGTGCTGTCGGGCTCGCTGTTTGCCATCACGCTAGCCTACGTCATCCGCTTCCTCGCCGTCGCGCTCGGGCAGATCGAGGCGGGGCTCGAGCGCGTCTCTCCGAGCCTGGACGCCGCCGCGCGCACGCTGGGCGAGAGCGCGCTGTCCGCACTTTGGCGCGTCCACCTGCCGTTGCTTGTCGCCCCGCTCGGCGCCGCGGCGCTGCTCGTGTTCGTCGACTGCATGAAGGAGCTGCCGGCGACGCTGCTGCTGCGCCCCTTCAACTTCGAGACGCTCGCGACCCACGTCTACGGGCTTGCCGCGATCGAGCAGCTGGAGCAGGCCGCACTCGGCGCGCTGACGATCGTGCTCGCCGGGCTCGTGCCCGTGCTGCTCCTGCATAAGGCGATCGCCGGAGGACGGCCCGGGAAGCAGCGTCGTCTGAACTCCTGAGTGCGCTATTCGACGATCTCGTCCTCGTCGAACTCGTCCAGCACATCGCGCTCGGGCGAGGGGCTGCCGTCGCCGAACTCCTCCGACCAGCCGATGTTGAGCAGCGCATCCCCCATGTTCACGATGGGGAGCGTCGTGCGTCCGATGATGATGCCGCGCCGCGCCGAGCGCACCTCGACGGCACTGTCCTCGTAGGGGTTGGCGACGTGGCCGACCACCTCTTCGGTATTGACCGCATCGCCGATCCGCTTCGTCGTGCGGAAGACGCCGCCTTCGGGCGAGCGCACCCAGCTCGAGGCATTGATCAGCACCGGCGCGCGCCGCTCCGCACCGGGAAGCTCGACACCGTCTGCGAGCTCCAGCATGCCCACCTGCAGCATGACGCCCGTGATGCCTTCGACGCCCGCCCTTATGGCGAACTCGTCGAAGCGGAGCCCTTCGCCGCCCTCGTAGCTCAGGACGTCGACGCCCACAGCGCGCGCGGCCTCGCGCAACGAGCCCGGCCGCTCCGGGCTCTCCAGCATGACCTCCGCGCCGAATGCCGTCCCCAGCTCCTGGCAGCGCGGGCGCTTGCGGAACACGCAGCGTATCTGCGGCAGATTGATCCTGTGGATCGCCGCGGTGTGCAGATCGATGCCGATCTGGGAGCGCTTGACGATCTCGTTGAGGAAGAGGTGCGCAAGACGCGCCGCGAGCGAGCCCGCAGCCGAGCCGGGGAACGAGCGGTTCAGGTCACGCCGATCGGGGAGGTAGCGCGAGCGGTTGATGAACCCGAAGACGTTGACGACGGGCACGCACAGCAGCGTGCCGTTTATGCTCTGGGGATCGAGCGTGCGCAGGAGCCGGCGGATGATCTCGACGCCATTGAGCTCATCGCCGTGAATGGCCGCAGAGACGAACATGGTGGGGCCCGGCTGCGAGCCATGCAGCACATGAACCGGCAGCGTGACGCGTGCGTGGTTGGAGAGCTTGGAGATCGGCAGGTCGACGAGCCGGCGCTGGCCGCGCTCGACCGTCAAGCCCCCGATGACAAACGGCTGTTTCACGATGACGTTCCAGCCCAGCTGCATGTCCTTCAGCTCATGCAGTGCACGAGAGGTTGCACATGTGCAAGATCGCGGCCGATTATAAGGTTTCTAATAACCGGGCGATCGCGCCGCCGCCTCTCACTTGGCGCGATCGGTGCGACCGGCATCGCGCGCGCCACGCATTAAGGACAGTGGATCATGGCGGCATCCGCTGCACGTTCGGCTCGCTTTCGCGGATCGAGAGGTATAGAGATTGATTTGCCTGCGTCGAGACATGGTTTCGCGTCGGCCATCAAACAGGTGTAATGCTTGCACACCGCGGCGGCGGCCGGTAAGACTGTCGTCGTCCGCAAAGGCACAAGGGACGGCCGCTCCAGCCCGGTCCAGTTAGATTGACAACGGATCGGCAAGGGGTGGCGTGCGCTGAAACGGCAGGGTCCATGAAACGCCCGAGGAAAACGCTGCGACGCTTTTCGCTGGCGCTCGCGGTCATCTGCTGCCTCGTTCTCCTCATCACCACGCCCTTCTTCATCGACGGCCGCCATAACGATCTCGCGCTGCGGGGCGCCGCCGTATTTGCCGCTTCGCGCGACAGCTACAGCTTGAGCTCGCCGATCCGCCTGCTCGAGGCTCCGGTGATCGAGCTCGCAAGCGGCACGCTTTCGATGCCCCCCAATCGCACCGGCCTTGCGCGCAGCGGCGAGGTTCTCGCCATGCTCATCACCGGCAAGACGGCGCAGATGACGCTCGAGAACGCCACCTTCACCGCGGACTTCTCGACGAGCGTTGCGACCTTCTCGCAAGGCTCGTTGGCGGGCGGCGTGGCGCCTCTCGTCACCACGTTCCAGATGCTGCAGTTCGACAACCTCGCCGTGCACGACAGCCAGGTGCGCATCAAGATGTCGGACGGCTCCGCCGTTGTTCTCGAAAGCCTGACGGCCGACGTCACGGCAAAGCCCAATGGCGTCGTCCACGCCGTCGGGTCGTTCGTCTTCCGCGGCGAGAAGGTGAGCTTCGACACGACCGTCGGCACCAACCTCGACCAGCAGGGCGCCGCGCGGCCGATCACCGCGCAGATCACGAGCCCGCTGCTCAGCGCCAGCCTCGACGGCTCCTTCATGATCGGCGACAGCCCGCGGCTGTTGTCGCCGCAGGCCGAGCTCAGCATTCCCAATGTGCGCGATGCCGCCCGTTGGCTGGGCGCGGGCTGGCGCCCGGGCGCCGGATTCGAGAACTTCCGCGCCAAGGGCCAGCTCGAGTGGGTCAATCGCACCTTCGCCTTCCAAAAGGCCAGCGTGCAGATGGACGGCAACGAGGCCAATGGCACGCTGTCGGCGAACTTCAGCGGAACACGGCCCTCGCTCGACGGCACGCTCGGCCTCAAGACGCTCGACCTGTCCAAATACTTCGGCGCTTCCGTAGACCCCAATTCCGCCTCCGACACGAGCCTGCTCTCTCTCGTCAGCACGGCGCGCGGGCTCGAGTTTCCGCTCATTCAGAGCGTGGACGCGGATCTGCGGATCTCGTCTGACCAGGTCCTCGTGCCGGGCGTCACCATCGGCCGCAGCGCGGCGACGATTTCGCTGAAGGGCGGCAAGATGAGCGCCGACATCGCCGAGATCGAGATCGACGACGGCACGCACGGCGGCGGTCAAGTGCGCATCGATGCCAGCGGCGAGGTGCCGAGCTACGAAATCCGCGCCAAGCTGGAGGCACTCGATCTCGGCCGCGCGGCCCGCGCCATATTCGGCCATCCGACCGTCCAGGGGCGCGGCGACGTGACGATCGAAATAGCCGCCACCGGGGATTCAGGCGAGAGCCTGCTCGGCTCGCTCGGCGGCAAATTGTGCGTCACTCTGAATGAAGGCGGCAGCATCGGCCTCGACGTCAATCAACTTGTCGCGGCCATGGCAACGCCGCAGCCCATGAGCGTTTGGCCCGCGGCAAGCAGCGGGGCGGTCGCCATCGATACGCTCGATGCGCGCTTTGCCGTCGCCAACGGGATCCTCCGCACCGAAAACGTGGAGGCCATGTCGGGCGACCGGGCCATGAAGGCTCGAGGGCGCCATCAATCTGCCGACGCGCCGGCTCGACATCGAGCTCGCGATCGGAGACCGCGCGCGCGAGGACGCCGGGAGCGATGTAAAGCCCGGCAAGCGCGAGGTCATCGACATGCGCGGGCCCTGGATCGACCCCGACGTGCGCTCCGGCGCGGGGCGCGCCGGCGAGCCGCCGACGTTCGGACCACCCAACCCCGGCTAGGCTCCAGGTTCTCACGCAGCCTGCCTCAAAGCAGCTTGGCGATTTTCTCGGCGGCCGCGAGACGCTCCGCATCCGTCATGTGCAGGCCGCACTTGGTGCGCCGCCACAGCACGTCGTCGGGCTCACGCGCCCATTCCCTCTCGCGCAAGTAGACGACCTCACGCTCGGTGAGGCCCGCGCCCAGCGCGACGCCGAGATCGGCGTCGCGGCGCGCCTCGCCCAGCACCTCGGCTGTGAGCGTCCCGTAGCGGCGCGCAAGACGGCCGAGAAAAGCCGGATCGAAGCCCGGGCGGTTGCCGCACAGCCGCGCAATGAAGCCCGACAGGCCGCCGGCGCCCAAATCGCCACCGGGAAGCGTCGCTCCGGCCGTCCACGCCGGCCCCATGGGCGGCAGGTGCGGCGCGAGCTTGGCAAGGGCTGCCTCCGCGAGACGCCGGTAGGTCGTGAGCTTGCCGCCGAGCACCGTCAGCAGCGCCGGCGCGCCGGCGTCGGCGCTGATCTCGAAGCGATAGTCGCGCGTGACCGAGGAAGCATCGGCGGCGCCGTTGTCGTCAAAGAGCGGCCGCACGCCCGCATAGCGCCAGACGATGTCATCGCGCGTGAGCGGGCTCGAGAAGAAGCGGCCCATGAGATCGAGAAGGTAGGCCTCCTCGTCCCCGCTGATGGCGACGGATGCGGGATCGCCCGCGTAGGGAATGTCGGTCGTGCCGATGAGCGTGAAGCGCTCCTCGTAGGGAATTGCGAACACCACGCGTCCGTCGGGGCTCTGGCACAGATAAGCGTCCTCGGCGCCCTTGATGCGCGGCACGACGATGTGGCTGCCCTTGACGAGCCGCACCGGCTCGCACGCATGGGCGCCGCCCGCATCGACCGCATCGGCGACCGACTGCACCCAGGGGCCGGCCGCGTTGACGAGCGCGCGGGCGCGCACCTCGCGTTCAGCGTCGCCGCTTCTGAGCACGATCCGCCATGTGCCGCCGTCAATGGTCATGCGTTCAACGCGCGTGCGCGTCTCGATCACGGCGCCCTTTTCGGCGGCGGCGCGCGCGTTGAGGACGACGAGGCGCGCATCGTCGACCCGGCAGTCCCAGTAGGTGAAGCCGCGGGCGAGCTCGGGCCGCAGCGGACGCCCCGCGGGATCGCGGTTGAGATCGAGCGCCGCCGACGCCGGGATACGCCGCCGCGCACCCAGATGGTCATAGAGAAAGAGACCGGCGCGCAGCATCAGCCCCGAGCGCCCACCCGGCACCTGAGGCAGCACGAAGCGCTGCGGCCAAACAATGTGCGGTGCCTTGGCGAGAAGCACCTCGCGCTCCTTCAGCGCCTCGCGTACCAGCCGGAACTCGAAATATTCCAGATAGCGCAGGCCGCCATGGATGAGCTTGGAGCTGTGCGAGGAGGTAGCGCCGCCGAGATCGCCCATCTCCGCGAGAAGAACGGTCAATCCACGGCCGGCCGCGTCCTCGGCGATGCCGACGCCGTTGATGCCGCCGCCGACAACGACGAGATCATAAATCATGGCGCTACCGCTAGCATGGCGGCCGTTAACAACGCCGGTTGCGCCGCGCGCGGCCTCATGCGTCAGCACTCCGTGCCGCAGGCGCGGCGAGCGACACCGCAAGAAGCGCCACGACGCCGACGGGCAACGCGATAAGAGCCGCCGCCAATGGCTTGACGCCCCACCAGTTGGCCATCGCTTGCGCTTGCGCGTCGAGCGCGATCCAGGCGGCATCGCGCGCAGGCCCCGGCGCCGCCGTCATCCAGGCCTGCTGCAGCTCGGCGAACGTTTCCCGCGCGAGCGGCCCGGCGCCCGACAGCGCCTGCCAGGTTTCGAAGAAGCCGACCGCGAAGTAGCGCGTCGCCACCAAGTAGTAGAGCGCGGCGGCAAAACCGGCGAGCATGGCGGCGGTTGCCGCGGCCGCGCTGGCGCGCCGCCACCACAGGGCGCCGACAGTTGCGGGAAAGAGCCCGGCGGCCGCGAGCGTGAAGGCCCACGTCGCCACGGTGAGGAAGCCGCCCGGCCGCGCGGCCGACACGAAACCAGCCATCAAGACGGCGGCGGCCGCGACCATAAAGGGAGCAGGCTGCGCCAAGCCCGGCGCCGATCGTCCGGAATCGCGGGCCGCGCCATCGCCGGGAAGCACCGCGCGCACGATCGCAGCGAGCGGTCCGTCGGCCGCCACGAGCGCGGCGGCGAGTGCTGCCGCTGCGAGAAATGCGAATATCGCCGGAGCGAGCCCGGTGATCTCGGGGGCAGCGAGCGCGATCATGTCGGGATCGAGCGCCAGGTCCTGCAGGCGCAGGACGGCGCTTGCATCGGGAAGTGCGGCGCAGGCCTGCGCGACGGCTGCCGCGTCCGTCGCGGCGCGGCCGCAGATTTCAACGAGGCCGAGCCGGCCGTAGGCAAACATCCATGCCGGCAGATCGGCGAAAGCGGTACGGTCCGCGATCAGGTTCAGCACCGCGAGCTTGGCGTAGGCCGCGAGTGCGGGTGCAACGGTCAGAAACAGCGCGGCAAATCCCAGCGCCCACACCGCCGACCAGCGCGCCGTTTGCACGCTCACTGTCGTGAAATATCGCGACAGCACGTGCGGCAGCGACGCCATCCCCGTCGCCAGCCCCAGCACGAGGCCGAAAAGGTTCAGCGGGTTCAACGCCAGGAAGGAGCCCAGCATCGGCTTCATGACGGCGGGATCGGCAAGGTCCTGCTCGAGCAGCGTCTCCTCGAGGCCCTGGATCTGCCACAGCGCGTTGGCGTAGGCGATTTGCGGCAACGGCAGTCCGTAGTGCTGCGCCGACAGGATCACGACGGGCCCGAGAAATGCCAGCAGCATCACGGGAAAGAGCACGGCGCGAACCAGGCTCGTACCGCCCGCGTCCCGCAGCGCGTAGCAGATCAACAACGCCGCGGCGGCGGCCGCGACGCCGACGCCGGGATCGAGCCCGGCGAGGCGCGCCGCGACGAGACCGGCCACCATGAGCTGGGCGGCAAGCAGGAGCAGCATCGACACGACAACCACGGCCGCGGCGAGCAGGCGCGGCGCAGGCCCGTAGCGCTTTGCGAAGTAGTCCGGTATCGAGGCGGCGCCCGTTCCCGGCAGCAGCGGTGCGATCAAGAGTTGCAGCAGCAGATAGCCGGCGCCGAGCCCCAGCGCGAAGGCGAGCCCATCCTCCCCCCACGCGAATACGATCCCGCTCAACCCCAGGAAGAAAGCCGCCCCCACGGTATCGGTGGCGAGCGCCAGCCCGCGCACGACGGGCCGGCTCGCGATATGGCGCGGCGCAGCGGTGGCGGTATCGGTCGGCATGGACGCCATGGGGTGCCTCTAGCGATCGCCGCCGCTGCCGGCGTCGATCCTGTCCTGGCGGCGCGCAGAGACGACCGCAATGACGAGGAAGACCAGCAGCGAGCCCTGCGCGAGCATGAAGAAGCCCAGCGGGAAGGCAAGGACGTCGACGACGTTGAGCGACTGCACGACGCGCGGGACGAGGAAGGCGAAGACTGCCCACAGCAGCAGTGCTGCGATGGGAAACCGCCGGCGCCGGGGACGCGAAGGCTGCAATGGATCGGAATTGCTGGGCACCGCGCTTCCCCGTTATCAGACCCGCATCGCGGCGGCTTCGCGCACAGTGCCTCCTCGGCCGGCGGCGATCAACCTTGCAGGCGTTCGCGACAAGGGCGTGGCAGCAGGAGCGGCGCGAAACGGCCGGGCCCGGCACAAGTTCGATGCTGTCACGGAGAAGGCGGGGCGACACGCTGGGCGTCCCCCCGCCCGGGATATTCTCCCTAGACTTGGACCTTGTTCGTTTTTTCAAGGCCGCCCGATTGGTCCAGCGATTCGGCGACACCGGCACCATGTGCGAGAGGGGTGCGACCGTCAAGCGCTCTCGCGGTCATTTTTCTGATGCAGTGCAGCGATTTAACCGTTGAAAGCTGCGAAAGACGGTTGACGCCGCAAAGCGCCTCCCGGCGGCTCACGAAACCGTCGGCCGGCAGTCTTCATCGGGCGGGAGAGGATCGCAGCCGCTGGTCTCGACGCAGGTGTGCATCGCACGGCGCACGCTGCTCGAATAGATGCCGTCGAGCGCGCCGAAGTACAGGCCTTGCGAGCGCAGCCCGCACTGATAGAGCCTGACGATGCGGTCGCCGCCGTAGCGCATGGCGAGCTCGTAGTCGGCGAGGGCGCCTGTTGCGTCGCCTTGTGCGTGGCGGATGTGGGCGCGCGTATCGAGCGCGAACGGACTGCCGGGCGCCAGCCGCAATGCGCGCTCGATGTCGTCGGCGCCTTCCGGGATGCGCCGCAGCTTGTAGTAGGCCCACGCCCGATTATTGAGCGCGACCGCGAAGTCGGGATTCAAGGCGATGGCCTTGTCGTAGTCGGCGAGCGCCTTGTCGAAGAGGCCCTTCAAGGAATAGGCGAGCGCCCGCAATCCGTGCGCAAGGCTCAGCTGATCGGCGGGGAGGCCGGGGGTCTCTATCAACGCCGAGCACCCGCTGATGCGCCGGTCGTTGTCTCCGCTGAGGCAGTCGATCGCGGGGTCGGCCGAGGCGGCAAGGGCGCCCGTCCCGACCAGGACAAGGAGGGCTGCAATCGCCGTGGTGCGCCTTGAAGCTCGCATCGTCATCCTGCGGAATCCGGCCGTTTTTGCGCGGGCGGGCACGAACGGACGCATAGAAGACTTGTGGAGCGCAAATGAGGCATGGCCGGCATGCTTAACCCCTTGTGGCCCCTACTTGTGCTAGTGTTTATGCCCTGAGCCAGCAAGCCGGACCAAGCATTCGACGTGAAGCAGCAGCGCATTTTGCTCGTCATCGGCGGCGGTATCGCCGCCTACAAGTGCCTCGACCTCGTCCGCCGCCTGCGCGACGAGGGCGCCTTGGTGCGCGCCGTGATGACGCGCGCGGCCCAGCAGTTCGTCACGCCGCTCTCGGTTGCAGCACTTACAAACGAGAAGGTGTTCACCGACCTGTTCGATCTCAACGACGAGCACGAGATCGGCCACATCCGCCTGTCGCGCGAGGCCGATCTCATCATCGTCGCGCCGGCGACCGCCGACCTGCTCGCCAAGATGGCGGGTGGCCATGCCGACGATCTCGCCTCGACAATTCTGCTCGCGACCGACAGGCCGGTGCTGGTCGCCCCCGCCATGAACCCGCGCATGTGGATCAGCCCCGCGACGCGGCGCAACGTGCGCCAGCTCGAGACCGATGGCATAGGCTTCATCGGTCCCAATTCCGGTGCGATGGCCGAGCGCGACGAATCGGGTCCCGGCCGCATGGCCGAGGTGCCCGAGATCATCGTCGCCGCGAAAGAGATACTGGCGGCGGGCAGCCCACGTTCGGTGGCGTCATTGCCCCGGCCCCTTAACGGCCGCCACGTGCTGGTGACGAGCGGCCCCACGCACGAGCCGATCGATCCGGTGCGCTATCTGGCCAACCGGTCGTCGGGCAAGCAGGGCCACGCGATCGCGGCCGCCGCCGCCCTGCTCGGTGCGCGCGTCACGCTCGTCACCGGGCCCGTCGCGCTACCCGATCCGCCGGGCGTGGCGATCGTGCGCGTCGAGACCGCCGAGGAGATGCGCGCAGCCGTCGAGCGCAGCCTGCCGGCCGACGTCGCGGTCTTTGCCGCAGCCGTCGCCGACTGGCGCCCCGCCGTAGCCCCGCGCGAGAAAATCAAGAAGTCGGGCGGCGCGCGCGCGATCGATCTGATCGAGAACCCCGACATTCTCGCAGCGGTGGGCAAGGCCGAGCGGCGTCCGGCCCTCGTCATCGGCTTTGCCGCGGAGACCAGCGACGTGGTCGCCTACGCCACCAAGAAGCGCAAGGCGAAGGGCGCGGACTGGATCGTCGCCAACGACGTGTCGCCGCAAGGCGGCGTGCTCGGCGGCGATACCAACACCGTGCATCTCGTCACCCGGCAGGGCGTCGAGGATTGGCCGCCGATGCGCAAGGACGAGGTGGCGACGCGGCTCATGCTGCGCGCGGCCGAGCATCTGCGCGCCAACACGGCGGCGGCCGAATGAGTGCCGCCCGCACCCGCATTCGCGTCGTCCGTCTCAAGCATGGCGAAGGCCTGCCGCTGCCGGCCTACCAATCGAAGGGCGCGGCCGGGCTCGATCTCGTCGCCGCGCTCGACACTCAGCACCCGCTGACGCTGGCGCCCGGCGCGCGTGCGCTGGTGCCGACCGGCCTGGTGCTGGAGCTGCCGCCGGGTTTCGAGGCGCAGGTGCGCCCGCGCTCAGGACTGGCGCTCAACTACGGCATCGCCGTTCTCAACAGTCCGGGCACGATCGACAGCGACTACCGCGGCGAGGTGGGAGTCGTGCTTGCGAACCTCGGCCATGCTCCGTTCGAGATCCGCAGAGGCGAGCGCATCGCGCAGCTTGTCGTAGCACCGGTCGTTCGTGCCGACCTGGTCGAAGTGAGCGCGGTGGATGAGACGGCGCGCGGGGACGGCGGCTTCGGCTCGACGGGAAAATCAGCGCGGACACCGGCCAAATCATCCGCCAAAGCACCGCAAAAAAAGAAAGGCATGCCTCCGCAATCGGCGCCGGCGAAAACGCGTTCGCGAAGCGCCGGGTCGGCCAAGCGCTGACGCCCAAACCGGCTTGACAGCGCACGCCTTTGCCTCAACCTGCAGACAAGTGAGCCAGGGCTTCAGTCAGACAGCGCCCCATCCCCTAGCCGATCCTACCGGCGATACGTGAGCAGATTGCTATGAACGATAAATCCGACATCAAGACGCTCGCGGCGACCAAGACGTGGGGACGCGGCCGCGTCTACGACTCGATTGCGGAGACGATCGGGCACACCCCGCTCGTGCGGCTCTCCAGGATCATGGCGGCGGCTAAAACCAAAGCCGACATCCTGATGAAGCTCGAATTCTTCAATCCGCTGTCGTCGGTGAAGGATCGCATCGGCGTCGCAATGATCGACGTGCTCGAGGCGCAAGGGCGCATCACACCCGGCAAAACGGTGCTCGTGGAGCCCACTTCGGGCAACACCGGCATTGGCCTCGCCTTCGTGGCGGCGGCGCGCGGCTACCGCCTGATCCTCGTCATGCCGGAATCGATGTCGATGGAGCGCCGCAAGATCCTCACCCACCTCGGCGCCGAGCTGGAGCTGACGCCGGCGGCGGGCGGCATGCCTGTAGCGGTCGAGCGCGCAAACGAGCTCGCAAAGACCATTCCCGGGGCCGTGATCCCCGGTCAGTTCGACAACCCCGCCAACCCGCTCGTGCACGAGCTGACGACGGCGGAGGAGATCTGGAACGATACCGCCGGCAAAGTCGACGTGCTCGTCATCGGCGTCGGCACCGGCGGCACGCTCACGGGGTGCGCGCGCGCGCTGAAGCCGCGCAAACCGGAGCTCAAGATCATCGCGGTCGAACCTTCGACGAGCCCAGTGCTGTCGGGCAAGCCGCGCGGGCCGCACAAGATCCAGGGCATCGGCGCGGGCTTCATCCCCTCGATCCTCGACACGAGCTACATCGACGAGGTCGTTACGGTCTCGAGCGACATGGCGTTCGACGTCGCGCGCATGCTGGCAAAGGTCGAGGGCATTCCGGGCGGCATCTCGACGGGGGCGAACCTCGCGGCAAGCCTCTCCATCGCCGAGCGGCCCGAGATGGCCGGCAAGACGATCGTGACGTTCGCGCCCTCGAGTGCGGAGCGCTATTTCTCCAGCGACCTGTTCGTAGATCCGGCGGCAAAGCCGGCCGGCTAGTGTGATGATCGCGATCTGAATCACATTAGCAACGTTGTGATGCTAACCTCGCTCGTGATCGCGAAACTCGGCCATGAGCCCGGCATCGCGCTTAGGCGAGCTTCGCAGTCGCAACGCTAGCGCCGCCACGATCCGGCCACCGCAACCCCGCCAAGCCGCCACGCGGCCATCGACGCCCGGCCGCAAACCGCGCCTAATACTGCAGCTCTCTTCTGGCTTTTCCGGAAAAGGGAGTTGTCATGCAAAACTTTTTTATCGCTGCGGCAGGTCTTGCCGTCCTCAGCTTCGCCGCCGCGGTGCCGCGCCAGGCGTGCGCCGATGCAAAGACGCGCATCTCCGACCCCATCAATCACGAAAACCTATCGGTCTATTTCATTCACGGCCCAAGCGAGCCCGGCCCCGTGCCGCTCTCCCTGCAGGAAGCCCTCGACAACGGCAGCGTGCGCATCCTCGAAACGGGCAATGTCAACGAGCTCCGAATTGAAAACACGAGCGGCGAGGACGTCTTCATCCAGTCGGGCGACATCGTGAAGGGCGGCCGGCAGGATCGCGTGCTGCGCATGAGCTTCGTGCTGCCGCCGAAATCGGGCGAGGTGGCGCTCGAGGCCTTCTGCGTCGAGCAGGGCCGCTGGTCGGCGCGCGGGGCCGAGAGCGCTTCAGCCTTCTCGAGCGCAGCCGAGGCGATGCCCTCGCGCGAAGCCAAACTCGCCATGCGCGCCCCGGCGCCCGCACCTACCGAACTCGATTATCTAAACACGGGGAGTACTGCGAACCATGTCGACCGCCCGCAGCGCGCCTATGGCCGCCAGCAGGACGTGTGGGAGCAGGTCGCCAAGACGCAAGCCAATCTTTCAGCGGGGCTGACCACCGCCGTTGCCTCACCGCTGTCGGAGACGAGCCTGCAGCTTTCGCTCGAGAACGAGAAGCTGCAAGAGGCGCGCTCCTCCTACCTCAAGGCGCTGGAAAGCTCCGGCGCGAAGGAGGAGGACATCGTCGGCTACGTGTTCGCCGTCAACGGCCGCATCAGCAGCGCCGACGTCTATCCGTCCAACGCGATGTTCCGCAAGATGTGGCCGAAGCAGCTCGCCGCAGGCGTCACCGAGGCGATCGGCGCCAAAGGTGGCGAGCCGGCTTCTGCGCCAAGCGCCAAGGCAGCGGAGCAGTTCATGGCAGCGGCGGAGCAGGGCAAGGCCGACGAGCAGGTCGTCAACGAGCTGACGCGCCAGGAGGTCCGGGACGCGGACAAGGCGTTGTACGTGGAGGCGCGGCGCAGCGACGGGACGTGGGTGCACCGCAACTATCTGGCGAAGTGAAGCGGTCGGCGCGGCGCACCGCAAGCGACGAGGCGCCGCCCCTCACCCGAGCGGGCGGCGCAGCTTGGCTGAGCCGGCCAAGTCGAGCAGATCGGCCTTGAGCGTGCCGCGCGGCTGCAGCCGCCACGCGAACGGCCGGTCATGCACCACGATCAGGTTCCGGCCACCGAGGAGCGCGATGCCTTCGGGCCGCTCGAACGGCTCGGGCCGGCCGGCCTCGAGCGTGCGCTTGGGCGAAGTGAAATCGAACAGGAATTCAAGCTTTGGGGTGCCGGGCTTGATCATTTCGTCGGCAGCCGCCGCGCGCGCAAAGGCGCCACGCCAGCGATAGAGCGCAAACGGCGCATCGAGATCCATCGTCGGTCCGGCGAGCACGAGCACGTCGTCGCCCTCGCGGTGGAGGTCGCGGACGCCGAGACCATTGAGCTGCAGGAAGCTCAAGGCGTAGCGCGCGCCGTTGCGTTTGCGCAGGGACAGGTCCTTGGCGCCGATCTTGAGCGATAGACGCATGACGACGGCAAACCCGCCCGCCGCCGGACCGCGCAAGCCCAACAGAACCTCGGTGTCCTTGACGGCGATGCCCTCGATGTCGAGGCCGTTCTCCTTCGATGGCCATTGCAGCGCTTCGGCGAGATGGCCGCCGTCGGCCTTCACCGACGCGCGCAGGCTCCCGGCCGCTTCGCCCAACGGCAGGGCGAGCCCGCCGCCCTCAACGGGGCTGCCGTCGTCGGCCAACACAACGAAGCCGAGCAAGGTCCGCAACGGCTGCGCGTCAAGGCCGCCCTTCACGCCTTTGCGCAGGGTTTTGGTTTCGAACTTTTCCGCGCTGCCGCGGCCCCGGCAGTGCGAGCCGATGATCCACAGCCGGCGATGCGCCGCGTCGAACGCGAGGCCTTCGAGGTCCGCCTCCGGCCTCTTTGCAGATTTGCCGCTGCGCTTTGCCGCCTTGTGCGCGCCAGCGAACGCGGGGAACAGTCCGGCTAGATCCCAATTCTGCGCGTGGGCAAAGCCCAGCGCGCCGCGCTTCAGGCGCTCCAGCGAGGCGCCCTCGTCGGAAGCGGTCCACAGATCCCCGTCAACGGACGCAACTGCGGATATGTTGGCGATGCGCGAGACGTCCTTTGCTCCGCGCCGCTTGCTTTTGCGGCCCTTGAGCATCTTTCCCGCGATCGTCCGGTAGTCGAGGTTCAAATGCCGCGCCGCCCCCGCCGCCATGCGTGCCTCCGGTTAACCCCGATCGCATCGGAGCAATTGCGCTGTCGTACCCGCCGCGCCCCGCCCGTCCGATCCTGGACGCCGCCCGCGTCGGCGGGATAGTATGCCCGCAAATGCCGCAGCAGGAGACCCACATTCTGTCGCCTGAAGAGATCGAGCGCTACAAGCGCCACCTCGTCCTGAAAGAGGTGGGCGGTCAGGGCCAGCAGAGGCTCAAGGCCGCTTCCGTCCTCATTGTCGGCGCCGGCGGTCTCGGATCGCCGCTGCTCATGTATCTCGCCGCGGCCGGCGTCGGCACAATCGGCGTTGTCGATGACGACCGCGTGACGCTCGACAACCTGCAACGCCAGATAGCGCACGACACGTCAAGCGTCGGCACGCCGAAAGTGGCAAGCGCGCGCGAGACGGCGGCGCGCCTCAATCCGCACGTGAAAATCGATGCGATCGAGGCGCGGCTCACCGCCGACAACGCGCTTGAGCTCATCTCCCGCTACGACATCGTCGCGGACGGCTCCGACAACGCCGAGACCCGCTACCTCGTCTCGGACGCCTGCTACTTCGCCAAGCGCCCGCTGGTGTTCGCGGCCGTGGGCCCGTTCGACGGCTACGTCTCGACCTTCAAGCCGCACGCGCACGCGGCCGGCGGCATACCCTATCCGAGCTACCGTTGCCTGTTCCCGGAAGCCGCGCCTCCGGGCACGGTACCCAGTTGCGCCGAGGCCGGCGTGCTGGGATCGGTCGTCGGCGTCATCGGCACGCTGCAGGCAACCGAGGTCCTGAAGGAGATTTTGGGGCTGGGCGATGGCCTCGCCGGCCGGCTGCTCATCTACGATGCGCTTGCCGCGCGCTTCGAGACGCTCAACATCGCGTGGGATGCCGACAATCCGCTGTCGGGCACCAAGCCGACCATCAAGGATTTGTCGGTCCACACCGGCACACGTTCCGGGCCAGCGTGCGCGGCGTGACAATGCGAGCGATCAGCCCTTGAGCGCATGCACCCGAGGACAGCTCCGCCCACTGCTTGCCGCAGCCCTCGTGCTCGCGACGGCGGCGCAACTCGAGGCGCAGCAGCTGGCGCCCTCCGCGCTACCGCAATTGCCGCCGCCCGAGGCCGCCGATCGGCCGCGGTTCGGCGCTATGGCCTTCACCGGGGACGGCTCGTTTTCGACGACGTGGGACATGGCCTCGAAGGCCGAAGCCGAGGCAAAGGTTCTGGCCGACTGCACCAGGTTCAAGCGCGGCAGCTGCGAGGTCGTGAGCTTTCGCGATGAGCTTTGCGCCGCCATCGCCTCGGCGCAAATCGGCGCCTCCCGCAAGGTCACCTATGCCGGGGGCGGCCTGACACCGGCGCTCGCGCAGCGTCTCGCGCTGGAGCGCTGCAACGGCAAGGCGCGCACCAAGTGCCAGCTGCGCACCGTCGTCTGCGGCGACGGGCGCTAGCCGCCCGCTGCCGTCAGAACATCGCCGGGTGAACGCGATCGGGCGGCGCGTGGCCGTCGAGAAACGCCTTGATGTTGATGATGACCTTCTCGCCCATGTCGATGCGGCCCTCGATCGTCGCCGAGCTCATGTGCGGCAGCGCGACGACCCGCTCGGAGTGCAGGATCTTCGGGTTCACCGCAGGCTCGTGCTCGAACACGTCGAGCCCGGCGCCGGCAATGGCACCCGCCTCGACCAGGCGGGCGAGCTCGTTCTCGTCGATCACCTCGCCGCGCGCCGTGTTGACGACGTAAGCCGACGGCTTCAGCAGGCGCAGCCGCCGCGCCGACAGCAGGTGATAGGTGCCGGGTGTGTGCGGGCAGTTGACGGAGACGATGTCGACCCGCGACAGCATCTGGTCCAGGCTCTCCCAGTAGGTCGCCTCGAGCTCTTTCTCGACGTCCTGCGAGACGCGGCGCCTGTTGTGATAGTGGATCTGCAGGCCGAAGGCCTTGGCGCGCCGCGCCACCGCCTGCCCGATGCGGCCCATGCCGATGATGCCCAACCGCTTTCCGTAGATGCGATGCCCGAGCATCCAGGTGGGAGACCAGCCGCCCCAGTGGTTGGCGGCGTCCTTCAGGTAGGAAGCGCCCTCAACGAGGCGGCGCGGCACGGCGAGGATCAGCGCCATGGTCATGTCGGCGGTGTCCTCGGTCAGGACGCCCGGCGTATTGGTGACGGTGATGCCGCGATTGCGCGCCGTGTCGAGATCGATGTTGTCGACGCCCGTGCCGAAGTTGGCGATCAGCCGCAACTGCGGACCGGCCTGCGAAATGACCGCCCGATCGACCCGATCAGTGACGGTGGGCACCAGGACGTCGGCGATTTTGAGCGCCTCCGTAATCTGCGCCGATGTCATCGGCTGGTCGTCGACGTTCAGCCTTGCGTCGAACAGCTCCCGCATGCGGGTTTCGACGACGTCGGGCAGCTTGCGAGTGACAATGACGATCGGCTTCCGGGCGCTGGTCGGCATGGGGGGTTCCGATATTGCCTCGTTGTAGGGGGGGACGCTCCAGGAGGGGGCCGGGACGCGCCTGCTGCTCGTTTCAGGCAGTGTCTAACAGAAGGCCATTGCGATGACAAAGTGGCGGATAGCCTGTGCAATGCAACAGAGGCAAACTTCCGTCTCGCGGCGCACTTAATGATGTGTTGTCAGTAGCCTCCAATCCGGGCCGGTTTGTCCTGGCCGGCGTGGCGAGCAAAAAGGAAGCTGAATGCTTGAGAGGGCAAGAGGGACGGCGGGGCGCTTGGCGCTGCTGGCGCTGCTCGCGATGACGGCCGCAGCGCAAGCGCAATCGGCTCCCGGCCCCGCGACCTTTCCCGGCGGCAGCGGCCTGCCGGTCCCCCGCTTCGTGAGCCTCAAGTCCGATCGCGTCAACATGCGCAAGGGGCCCGGCACCGACTACCCCACGGCCTGGGTCTACCGCCGCGCCGGGCTGCCGCTCGAGGTCATCAAGGAGTTCGAAGGCTGGCGGCAGGTGCGCGATGCCGACGGCGCGGCCGGGTGGGTGCTGCAATCCTTCCTGTCGGGCCGGCGCACCGCGCTCGTGCTGCCGTGGGAAGTAAAGCCCGACACCGCCGCGCCGAAAGTGGCGCTGCGCAGCGACGACAGCGAGCGGTCCTATCCCGTGGCCATGGTCGAAGCGGGCGTCATCGCCAACATCGCGACCTGCGACGGCCGCTGGTGCCGCGTCAGCATCGACAAGTTCCGCGGCTATATCGAGCAGAAGAAGCTGTGGGGCGTCTACGAGGGCGAGGTCATCGAGTAGCTCGGGAGGCGCCCGCCCCAGCGCTCAATCCTTCAGCGTCACGAGCCGGACGACGACATCGATATGGCTGACCCGCATGCCCTTCGGGGGCTCGGGCACGCCGTCGACGCGGATGGCGTCGCCGGGGATGTCGTGCAGCTTGCCGTCGGCCTCGACGAAGAAATGATTATGGTTCGACGTATTGGTATCGAAATAGGCCTTGGACCCGTTGATCGCCAGCTCACGCAGCAGTCCGGCCCGTTTGAACTGATGCAGGGTGTTGTAGACGGTCGCCAGCGAAACATGATGCCCGACGGCCGTCGCCTCGGCATGCAGCAACTCGGCCGTCACGTGCCGGTCCTCGCCTTCGAACATGAGCGCGCCGAGCGCGAGGCGCTGGCGCGTCGGCCGCAGGCCCGCCTCGCGCAGAAGCACAGCCGTGCTGCGCGAGGGCTTGGCGTCCTTGTTATTTCGAGCGGCCGGGTTGGTCATGCGTTTGAGCGGTTGGCGCCAGTACTGGCGGCGAGTCCAAGCTTACGGTAGCCGTATAGTATAGGGTCCAAAAGAGAGGCCTGCAACTCGGGGGCAAGATCGGAGGCCCAGACCGCCTTCCTGAACGATCACCGCCCTCGGCTTCCCCGCAATCCCTTTTGAAGGCCGGTCGTCTGTGTTAGGAAGCGCGCGGCTGCGACGCTTGCGTGCCCCAAGAACCGCCGTAGAACGAGGTTTTGAGCGAAGGATCATGACAGAACGCCGCACCAGCTACGAATACGACGACCTTATTACGTGCGGGCATGGCGAGCTGTTCGGCCCCGGCAACGCCCAATTACCCCTGCCCCCCATGTTGATGTTCGACCGCATCTCCAGCATCTCGGAGACGGGCGGGCAGCACGGCAAGGGTCAGGTGGCGGCCGAGCTCACGGTCGCCGGCAACAGCCAAGTCGACTGGTTCTTCAAGTGCCATTTCGAGGGCGATCCGGTCATGCCGGGCTGCCTGGGGCTCGATGCGCTGTGGCAGCTGACGGGCTTCTTCCTCGGCTGGCTCGGCGCGCAGGGGCGCGGGCGCGCGCTCGGCGTCGGAGAGGTGAAGTTCAGCGGAATGGTCGTGCCGAGCGTCGCCAAGATCGAGTACATTGTCGACATGAAACGGGTCATTCTGCGCAAGCTGAAACTCGCCATTGCCGACGGCGTCATGAAAGCCGACGGTCAGGTGATCTATACCGCCAACGACTTGCGCGTCGGCCTGTTCGAAGCGGACGCGGAAACGGCGGCGCTCAGTCCTTGATCTCGATGCATTTTCGTGCACGCTTCCGGTGCGAAGCGGAGAGGAATTGCGCATGAGGCGTGTGGTGGTCACCGGCATGGGTGTTGTTTCCTCAATCGGAAACAATTGCCAAGAGGTGCTCGCCTCGTTGCGTGAGGCGAAGTCCGGCATTGTGCGCGCCGAGAAATACGCAGAGCTCGGATTCCGCTGCCAGGTGCACGGCGAGCCTCACCTCGAATGGGAGGAGCAGGTTCCGCGCAAGGCGAGGCGCTTCATGGGCGCCGGCGTGGGCTGGAACTATCTCGCCATGGACCAGGCCATTCGCGACGCCGGCCTCGAGGAAAAAGACGTCGTCAACGAGCGCACCGGCATCATCATGGGCTCCGGCGGCCCCTCGACGCGCGCGATCGTCGCCGCCGCCGACACCACCCGCGAGAAGGACCCGCGCAAGGTGGGACCGTTCGAGGTCCCCAAGGCCATGTGCTCGGGCCCGTCCGCTGCACTCGCCACGAGCTTCCAGATCAAAGGCGTCAACTACTCGATCTCCTCGGCCTGCTCCACGTCCGCCCACTGCATCGGCAATGCGTCCGAGCTCATCGGGTGGGGCAAGCAGGACGTGATGTTTGCCGGCGGCTGCGAGGAGCTCGACTGGACGCTCTCGGTGCTGTTTGACGCGATGGGCGCCATGTCGTCCAAGTTCAACGCCACGCCCTCCAAGGCGAGCCGCGCCTACGACAAGGATCGCGACGGGTTCGTCATTGCGGGCGGGGCCGGCGTCGTCGTGCTCGAGGAGCTCGAGCGCGCCAAGGCGCGCGGCGCCAAGATCTACGGCGAGGTGGTCGGATACGGCGCAACGTCGGACGGCTTCGACATGGTCGCACCTTCGGGCGAAGGCGCGGTGCGGTGCATGCGGCTGGCGCTGCAGGGCCTCGACGGCAAGGGCGTCGGGCACAAGATCGACTACATCAACCCGCACGGCACCGGAACGCCGATCGGGGATCTGCGGGAGATCGAGGCGATCCGCACCGTCTTCGGCGGCGAAGTTCCGAAGATCTCCGCGACCAAGTCGCTCACGGGGCACTCGCTCGGCGCCGTCGGGGTGCAGGAGGCGATCTACTCGCTCCTGATGATGAACAACGGTTTCATCTGCGAAAGCGCCAACATCGACGCGCTCGACCCGGCCTTCGAAGGCGTGCCCATCGTGCGCGAGCGCCTGGACGGTGTTAGCCTTAACTGTGTCATGTCGAATAGCTTCGGTTTCGGCGGAACAAACGCAACACTCGTGTTTCGCCGTCTGACCGGATAAAAATCTGTCGTGTTGCGGCGGCAAGGAGTTGTAGGCTCAGCTCCTTCAGGCCTCCTCAGCATGAGACTTTCAGAAGCGGCAATGGCTGGTTCGAACTACAAGGACGCGCGTTTGGCGCAACGATGGTGATGCCCATGACCGAGATCGACATCGCAAAACCCGGCCCCTTGATGGCAGGCAAGCGCGGCCTCGTGATGGGGGTCGCCAACGAGCGATCCATCGCCTGGGGCATTGCCCGCATTCTCGCCGGCCAGGGCGCCAAGCTGGCGTTCAGCTACCAGGACGGCGCCTTCGGGCGCCGCGCCTTGCCGCTCGCGCAATCGCTCGGCTCCGAGATCATCGAGCCCTGCAACGTTCAAGACCTGAAGAGCGTCGACAACGTGTTCGCCCGCGTCAAGGAAGTGTGGGGCAGCCTCGACTTCGTCGTGCACGCGCTGGCCTACTCCGACCCGCGCGAGCTGTCGGGACGCTATGTGAACACCACGCGCGAGAACTTCACCAACACCATGGTGATCTCCTGCTTCTCCTTCACCGAAATCGCCAAACGCGCCATTCCGCTCATGCCCAACGGCGGCTCGCTGCTGACGCTGAGCTACGGCGGCGCCACCCGTTCGGTGCCGTCCTACAACGTGATGGGCGTGGCGAAGGCGGCGCTCGAAGCCTCCGTGCGCTACCTCGCGGCCGACCTCGGCCGGGATGGCATCCGCGTCAACGCGCTGTCGGCTGGCCCCATGCGCACGCTGTCGGGCGCCGGCGTGTCGGACGCGCGCGTCATCTTCAATTTCCAGAAGGAGCACGCGCCGATGAAGCGCACGCCGACCCTCAACGAGGTCGGCGGCTCGGCTCTCTATCTCCTGTCGGATCTGTCCGGTGCGGTGACGGGCGAGGTGCACTTCGTCGACTGCGGCTATTCCACCGTCGCCATGCCGAACCTTGATGCGCTGAAGGTGCTCGACCCGGATGCGGTCGCCTCGCCGCCGGGTGGACGCTCTCCCTCGGAAGCCGCGGAATAGCGTCCTTGCCTGCGACAAACCTACGAACGCCGGCCGCGGCCGGGCGCCGTCTGCGCCTTGACGGCCCCGTGGCGGCGGCGCACACACGCGCATGATCGGCGTCTTCGATTCCGGCCTCGGTGGTCTCACGGTCCTGCGCGCACTCGTTGCGCGCTTTCCGCATCTGCCCTTCATCTATCTCGGCGACCACGCGCATGTGCCTTACGGCGACCGATCCTCGGCCGACGTCATCGAGCTGACACGGCAGGGCACGGAGGCGCTGTTTGGCGCCGGCTGCAAGCTCGTGCTGCTCGGCTGCAATACCGCGACCGCGGTTGCCGCCCGCCACCTGCAGCAGGCGTGGCTGCCGCAGAGCCGGTGGCGCGGCCACAACGTTCTGGGCATCGTGGCGCCGACGGTGGAGGCAGCGACCCAGACGCCTTGGGCGGTCGGCTCACCGCAATACCCGCAGAAGTACAACACCGACCTGATCGCGGTGTTCGGCACGACGCGCACGATCTCGTCGGGCGTCTACCCCGAGGAGATCCGCAAGCGCTGCCCCAAAGTCACCGTCGTGCAGCAGGTCTGCGCCCGGCTTGCCGGCGCGATTGAGGAGCAAGCCGGGGAAACGGAGCTCGACCGCCTGGTCGCGGATGGCGTCGCGGGCGTGATGGAGCAGACGGGCGGCACGCCCCCGCACCGCGCCATTCTGGGTTGCACACACTTCCCGCTCGTCGAGCACCTGTTCCGCCGCCACCTGCCGCCGTTTACGCGCATCCTCTCGCAGCCGGAGGTCGTCGCCGACAGCTTCGAGGACTATCTGACGCGCCGTCCGCAGTATGTAGCCGGCGACCACGGCGGCGCGCTGACGCTTCTGACGACGGGCTATCCGACCGAGATCAGTGCAAAGGCGCGCGTGTTCTGGCCGGATGTCGCCGCGTTCGAGCGCACGGCGGCCTGACGGCGGCGGGTAAACGATCCTATATTAGGTGCCCGCCAGCGAGGAGCACCATGTCCGACAAACCCCACCAAGCCGCACACGATCACGGGGCGCACGGCTGCTCCCACAAGACCGAGCAAGCCGGCGCGGCCGAGAACCGCGTCAAGGATCCCGTTTGCGGCATGGACGTCGATCCGCACCGCACCCAGCACCGGGCCGAGCACGCCGGACGCACCTACTATTTCTGCTCCGCGGGCTGCCGCAGCAAATTTCTAGCCGCACCTGAGCGCTATCTCTCGCCGGAAGCGGCGCGGGCCGAGCCCGTGCAGCCGGGCGCCATCTACACCTGCCCCATGCACCCCGAGATCCGCCAGGTGGGCCCGGGCTCGTGCCCGATCTGCGGCATGGCGCTGGAGCCGGTCGATATCACGGCGGACCAGGGCCCCAACCCCGAGCTCGCGGACATGAGCCGCCGCTTCTGGATCGGCCTGGCACTGGCGATGCCGGTCTTTGTTCTGGAGATGGGCAGCCACATTTTTGGCCGCTTGCTCGCGCCTGCGCTTTCCAACTGGATTCAGCTCGTCCTCGCCACGCCCGTCGTCGTGTGGGCAGGCGCTCCGTTCTTTCAGCGCGGCTGGCAGTCGCTCGTGACGCGCCACCTCAACATGTTCACGCTGATCGCGCTCGGCACGGGCGCGGCCTGGAGCTACAGCGTCGTTGCCACGCTTGTCCCCGGCATCTTTCCGGCCGCCTTCCGCGGTCCCGACGGCGCGGTCGCGGTGTATTTCGAGGCAGCCGCCGTGATCACGGTGCTCGTGCTGCTCGGCCAGGTGCTCGAGCTCAGGGCCCGCGAGAGCACGAGCGGCGCCATCCGCGCGCTGCTCGACCTTGCACCCAAGACCGCGCGCCGTATCGGCGCGGACGGCGAGGAACGCGAGGTTGCGCTCGATTCTGTCGTGATCGGCGACCGGTTGCGCGTGCGGCCCGGCGAGAAGATCCCCGTCGACGCCAAGGTGCTCGAGGGCCGCAGCGCGGTCGATGAATCGATGGTGACGGGCGAATCGATGCCGGTGACCAAGGCGGCCGGCGATACCGTCATCGGCGGCACGCTGAACGCAAGCGGCAGTCTCGTCGTCGAGGCGGAGCGCGTCGGCCGCGACACCATGCTCGCGCGCATCGTCGCGCTTGTAGCGCAAGCCCAAAGGAGCCGCGCGCCGATTCAGCGCCTTGCCGACGCGGTCGCCGGGTGGTTCGTGCCGGCCGTCATCCTGACCTCGCTTCTCGCATTCGCCGCCTGGGCCACATGGGGCCCCGAGCCGCGCTTCTCGTACGCGCTCGTCGCAGCCGTTGCCGTGCTGATCATCGCCTGCCCCTGCGCCCTCGGGCTCGCAACGCCCATGTCGATCATGGTCGGCGTCGGGCGCGGCGCGGAAGCGGGCGTGCTCATCAAGAACGCCGAGGCGCTGGAGCGCATGGAGAAGGTCGACACCCTCATCGTCGACAAGACTGGCACGCTGACCGAAGGCAAGCCCGCGGTCACGGCTCTGGTGCCGGCGCCGGGCTTCGATGAGGCGGAGCTATTGCGGCTCGCCGCCAGCGTGGAGCGCTCAAGCGAGCACCCGCTCGCCGCCGCAATCGTCGCCGCGGCGCAAGCTCGCAAGATTTCGCTCAAGCCCGCCACCGATTTCGAGGCCCCCACCGGCAAAGGGGCGCGCGCTACCGTCGAGGGCCGCCGCGTCGTCATCGGCAACGCGCGCTTCCTGCAGGAAGCCGGCATCGATGTCGCAGCGCTCAAAGGTTCGGCGGAGGACTTGCGCCGTGAAGGCGCCACCGCGATCTTCGTCGGTGTCGACGGCAAGGCCGCCGGCGTCATCGCTATCGCCGACCCAATCAAGGCATCGACGTCGGCGGCGCTTGCCGCGCTGCGCGCCGACGGCCTGCGCGTCGTCATGCTGACGGGCGACAACCGCACTACGGCCGAAGCTATCGCGCGCCGGCTCGGAATCTCCGAGGTGGAGGCGGAGGTCCTGCCCGACCAGAAGAGCGAAGTCGTAACGAGGCTGCAGCGCGAGGGCCGCATCGTCGCCATGGCGGGCGACGGCGTCAACGATGCGCCGGCGCTTGCGGCCGCCGACGTCGGCATCGCCATGGGCACGGGCACCGACGTCGCGATCGAGAGCGCGGGCGTGACGCTGCTCAAAGGCGACCTCAACGGCATCGTGCGTGCACGCCGACTGTCGGAGGCGGTGATGCGCAATATCCGCCAGAACCTGTTTTTTGCCTTCGTCTACAACGCCGCCGGCGTGCCGATCGCGGCGGGCGTGCTGTACCCCGCCTTCGGCATCCTGCTGTCGCCGATCATCGCGGCCGCCGCCATGTCGCTCTCCTCCGTCAGCGTCATCGCCAACGCCGTGCGCCTGCGCAGCGTGAAACTCGACGCGTAGGCGCCACCCGCCTGAATTGATCTGAGTCATTGTAGCGGGCACGCGGCATCAGACAGTGTAGGCGCCACTGCAAGGTGGCCCCGGTCTCGGCCCCTCGACGTGGAGCCTCCGACGACGACCCGGATGGTTCAGCTCCCGCGCCGCACTTTGAGCCGCCGCGCTTTTCGACCCGAACATCGTCTCGACGTCTGTCGGCTGGGGACGCGCGCTCGCGCAGGCGCATGACGGACACTTCCGCAACCCGCGGCTACCGATCGGTCAGTGTTGGAACACCCGTTCCAGACCAATTGCATAAAGACGGAGAATGACCATGAAGCGCATCACCATCTTCACCACCATTGCCTTCGCCACCATCGCCTCCGCGGCCGTTTTCGGGCTGAGCATCTCATCTGCTCTCGCTCAACAGGGCGGCGGCATGAGCGACGGCATGGGCATGGGGCACGATATGATGGGATCCGACAAAGAACACGGAATGAAGGGATCCGACGGCGATACGGGCGGCGGCATGATGGGCTCCGGCAAGGCCGGAGACATGATGGGCAAGGGCGGCATGATGGGGATGATGGGCGCCAACTGCCCGATGATGGGCATGATGATGGGTGGCGGCGGCGATATGCCGATGCATGGCGCGGGCCGCGTCGCCTTCCTCAAGGCCGAGCTGGCGATTACGGACGCGCAGGCGAAGGTCTGGGATTCCTACGCAGACACGCTGAAGATGAACATGCAAAGCATGCAGGACATGCACAAGATGATGGCGGCAAAAACGGGGAAGACCTCGGTCGAGCGCCTCGATACACGCATCACCGCAATGGAAGGACGGCTGCAGGCGCTGAAGGACATCAAGCCGAAGCTCGTCGCGCTCTATGACACCCTGTCGGACGACCAGAAGAAGAAGGCCGACGAGCTGCTTACTGGCATGGGCTGCATGATGTAGCCACCATGAGCCGAGGCGGCCTGTTACAACCCGCGGCGCGCCCCGGCTCGTGTGCAACCGGCAAAACCAAGGAGAAATGCGGTGAAACTCAACATCGCGGCCTTTGCACTCGCCTTTGGGATCTGGTGGAGTGTCGGCATATTCATTGCGACGTGGTGGCTTATCGTTACCGGAGCCGAGCCCACCTCGGGAATGCTCATCAATCGCTTCTATATCGGATACAGCGTCACGCCGGCCGGCAGTCTGGTGGGGCTCGCCTGGGCGTTCGTCTGCGGCACGATCTGCGGCGGAATTCTCGCGTGGCTGTATAATATCCTCAGCGCGCGATTGGGTGCCTGATCACGACTGCCGTCTCGATCTCGGCGGCTGAGCAGGTTAGATGGCGGGCACGTTGATCCGCTTGATGAGTTCTTCCGCGCTTTCCTTGCGCTCGCTGTAGCGGTCGACGAGATAGGGCGCGCGGTCGCGCAGCAGCAGCGTGAACTTCACGAGCTCCTCGGTCACGTCGACGACGCGGTCGTAGTAGGCGGACGGCTTCATGCGCCCGTCCTCGTCGAACTCCTGGAACGCCTTGGCGACGGACGACTGGTTCGGGATCGTGAACATGCGCATCCAGCGCCCGAGCACACGCATCTGATTGACGGCGTTGAACGACTGCGAGCCCCCGCACACCTGCATCAGGGCGAGCGCCTTGCCCTGCGTCGGGCGCACCGCGCCGAGCGACAGCGGTATCCAGTCGATCTGCGCCTTCAGGATCCCGCTCATGGCGCCGTGGCGCTCGGGCGAGCACCACACCTGCGCCTCCGACCAGGTCGCCAGCGCGCGCAGCTCCTCGACCTTGGGATGGCTCACAGGCGCCCCGTCCGGCAGCGGCAGATCGCGCGGGTCGAAGATCCGCGTCTCGGCGCCGTAGGCTTGCAGCAGCCGCGCCGCCTCCTGCGCCAGGTAGCGGCTGAACGAGCGCTCCCTGAGCGAGCCGTAGAGCAGCAGAATGCGCGGCTTGTGCGTCGACGTCTTGACGGGCTCGAGCCGCTCAAGCGAGGGGACTTCGAAATAACGTTGAGAAAGGCTCGGAAGGTCGCCCGGCTCGGCTTCGGGACGATCCGTCATGCCTTGCTCCGGGACGGCGGCGCCACGACCTCGCCATCCTCCTTGGTGAACGGAGCGGGCAATCGGATTCTCGAGGATGTCGAGCACCGTTTCCGAGGGCCGGCACAGGCGCACCCCGAGCGGCGTCACGACGATCGGGCGGTTGATCAGCTCCGGATACTCGACCATGGCGTCGATCAGCTGGTCGTCGGTCAGCAGCGCGCCATCGAGACCGAGCTCGTCATAGCGCGCGCCCTTGCGGCGCAGCAGATCGCGCGGCGCAATCGCCATGGCGGCGATCAGCTCGACGAGCCGCGCCTTGCCCGGCGGGTCTTTGAGATATTCGATGACGGTCGGCTCCTCGCCGCTGTCGCGGATCATGGCGAGCACGTTGCGCGAGGTACCGCAGGCGGGGTTGTGATAGATCGTGACGCCCATGACCTCAGCTCTCGCGTTTGCACTCTTTGTTGGCGGCCCCTGCCTCAGGCTTTCTCCGCCGCCGGGACCTTGTTCTGCCCGATCGCATCGAGACGCTTTTGCAGCGACAGCATATCGAGCGAGGCGAGCGGCAGGTTCGTAAAGATGCCGATCCGTTGATAGAGCATACGATGGGTGTCGGCGAAAGCGTAGCGCCGCTCCGGCTCGGTGCCGGTGGCGGCGGAAGGGTCGGGCATGCCCCCAGTGCGCGCTCATGGGCTGGCCCGGCCAGACCGGGCAGACCTCGTTGGCGGCGCTGTCGCAGACGGTGAACACGAAATCGAGCTGCGGCGCGCCGGGGCTCGCGAACTCGTCCCAGGCTTTCGAACGAGCGCCTGAAACATCGTAGTTGAGCTGGCGCAGCAGGTCGATTGCGTAGGGATGCACCTTGCCGCTCGGCTGGCTGCCGGCGCTGAAGCCCCGGAACCGGCCCGTGCCGAGACGGTTGATCACGCACTCCGCGATGATCGAACGCGCGGAGTTATGAGTGCACAGAAAAAGCACGTTGAGCGGGCTTTCGTTGGTCATTTTTCATCCTCCCTTACCGGTACAAACGACGCGGGCGGACTGGACCATGCCGCCGCACAATTCCGGCTGCCCCTGGCAGCAATCCTCGGTGAGATACGTGAGGAGCTCGCGCATGCCTTCGACGCGGACGGCATAGCGGATGAAGCGCCCCTGCCGCGTCGCGGTGATCAATCGGGCGTGGTCGAGCTCCTTCAAATGGAAGGAGGTGCTCGTCGGGCTGATGCCGACGTGCCCGGCGATTTCTCCCGCTGGAATGCCGGAAGGCCCCGCCCGCACCAGGAGCCGGAAAATGCGCAAACGGTGCTGCTGCGACAGGGCGGATAGGGCCACGATGGCGTCGGTTTCTTGCATACCGACGATTATGCAATAATATTTGAATTATACAAGTGTGTGCCGTCCGCCGCTTCTCGAAGGCGTCAGCGCGCCACCGCCAGGGGCCCGGCATTGTTGCGGCCGTGCGCCTGCGCAGGCGCCAAACCGAGCCCAAGCACCGCCGCGATTGCGGCCTGCCAGGGGAGCAGCAGGATTACGGGATTGTCGTAGTTGCTGGTCAACGGCAGCAGCAGGCCGAGCATCGCTCCGACCGAAACGGCGGCCAACGGAATGGACATCCGGCGCAGCGCAGGTGTGGAGGAGGCGGCGCCCGCCCACGTGAAAAACGCGCCAACGGCGCCCGCGGCAAATCCGGGGAGAAAGGTGCGCAGCGCATCCGGCATCGCGGCCGATTTCAGCCAATTCTGATCCAGCTGCAGGGCGAGATTGACGGCCGCTTCCCAGCCGATCCAGGTCGCAACAAGTGCGGACGCTGCCGCGCCCCACGACCGGTTGCCCCAGCGCCAGACGCCGAATGCGATGACGAGGCCGAACCACGTGCCCGCAAGCACCATGTAGAGGCCGAGGCTGGGGGCGTCGCCGTAGCCTAGCCCGAGTGCAAAGGTGCCGAGAATGCCGGATGCGGCGCCGAGCGCTGCGAGTACAAAGCCTGGGTGAAGCGTGATCGATTTCATGTGACCGCCATAACTGCGCACCCCGCCTGGGTCATAACTGCACCGCAACCGTGGCTGCACGATGGTAGGAAGCGCCCGTATTCGCCAGTGGAGGCCGCCAACCATGACGCAAGCCTGGCCCGACATCCCCTTTGAGCCTTGGCAAGCCTCCTGCGCCACGCTGCATCTGTGGACGCAAATCGTCGGCAAGTACCGGCTGGCGCGCGCACCGTGGATCAACCATTCCTGGCACGCGACGCTGTATGTGACCGCGCGTGGCCTGACGACGTCGCTGATCCCGGCCGGCGACCGATGCGTGCAGTTCGACTTCGACTTCTGCGACCACCAGCTCATAGGTTCGGCGAGCGACGGCGTGCGCGCATCGTTCGCACTGGAGCCGATGACCGTCGCCGCGTTCTACGCCCGCTTTATCGAGCTTACGGAGGCGCTCGGCGCCGGCACGACGTTCAACGGCAGACCCAACGAGGTCGCCGACGCCATTCCGTTCGCGACCGATACCGTGCATGCGTCCTACGATGCGGACGCGGTCAACAGATTCTGGCGCGCACTCGTGCAAGTCGATCGCGTGCTCAACTATTTCCGCACGGGCTTCCTCGGCAAGGTCAGCCCGGTTCACCTGTTCTGGGGCAGTTTCGATCTTGCCGTGACGCGTTTTTCAGGCCGCGCCGCGCCGCTGCATCCCGGCGGAATTCCGGGCCTGCCCGATGCCGTCACGCGCGAGGCCTATTCGCACGAGGTGAGCTCTGCCGGATTCTGGCCGGGCGGCGGGCCGGTCGCCTACCCGGCCTTCTATTCGTACGCCTATCCGGCGCCTGAGGGCTTCTCGGCGCAACGCGTCGGGCCCGAGGAAGCTTTTTTCGACACCAACGCCGGCGAGTTCATTTTACCCTACGACGCCGTGCGCACCGCCGACGACCCGGATCGCACGCTGCTCGATTTTCTCGAAGGAACCTACGAGGCCGCCGCGCGGCTCGCGCATTGGGATCGAACGTCGCTCGAGTGTCCGCGCGGGCGCATCGATGTCCCGCGGCCGATCTGAAGCTGCGACACGTTTGTGAGTAGGAACGCAAGAGGCCGGCATTTCGCCGGCCCCCCGCTCGATCTGAATAGTACGTACTCAGCCGCTCACGGGCTCTTTCCCGACTGCTCCGGCGGCAGCGTATTGAAGCGCGCCTTCTGCTCATCGCTCAGCGACTCATAGAAGCCGACCAGGGCGGGGCGCACGTCGTTCACGGCGACGATCGTCTCGTGCAGCCGCTTGTCCATCGCCTCGAGGCGGGCTTGCGCGGTCGAAGGGACGCTAGCCGGGCACGCCGACCGCAGCCTTTCGGCGGCCTGCGTGGATACGGCCTCGAGTTTATCCAGCGCGGCGTTCTGCTTGGCGTCGGGCTGCACGGACTGCGCGATCTCCTGCGCGGGCAGATCGACGAACTCCTGGCCCTCGTCGATGCAGCGGCCGAGATCGCCCATCTCCGTCGGGGAGCCGCTGTCGCCCTTAGTGCTTCCGCCCATCGCATCCAGCGCCTTGCGCTGCGCGTCGGTCAGCCCGTTGGAGAAGGTGGCGAACGGCCCCATCAGGGTATCGACCGCCTGGTCCATCGCGGTGAGCCGCTTCTCGAGTGCGTCGAGGCGGCCGACCGGCGTGAGCGGCACTTCGCTCGGGCAGGCGGCCTTCAGGATCGCGTCGGCCTTGGCGGATGCCGCCGACAGCTCATCGAAGGCGGCGCGCTGGCTCGCCTCCGGCTTCAGCGTGGCTTCGATGCGGCTCATCGGCAGGCTGCCGACGCCCGGCGCGAAGCCGCTGCAGCTCTGCACAACGTCCGTTGCGCTCTCCGGCGCCGCCGCCTTTGCTTCTTCGCTGCCGTCGGCCGGGCCCGAGCTATAGACGTTCTCGTGGGACTGCTGCGCGTACTGGTAGGAATTGTTGTACGCGTAGGCGCCGTATCCGTCCGGCCACGCATAGGCGCCGTTGGGCCAGAACAGGCCCGTCATGATGTAGTTGACGCCGTAGTTCCAGAATGCCGGCGCGCCCGCATAGGGCCACCACGCGAATGAGAAAATGTCGCCGGCCGCGAACGGCCAGAACACGCCGCCGGCCCAACCCCACTTGCAGCCGTTATGGCAGTTGAAGGCGTGGGCGCCGAACTGATTGTTCCAGAACTGGTTGTGGTCCCAATGCCCGTCGTTGGCGGGATGACGGAAGTCGCGGTTGGCGACATCGCGGCGCGCCTCGTCGGTGTGATCGCCGTCATGGTGATCCGCATCGTTGCGGCGGTCCGCCTGCTCGTGGTGGTCGCCGTCGTGGTGGTCCGCGTCATGGCGATCCGCCTCGTGGTGATCGCCGTCGTGGTGATCCTCGTGGCGCGCATCGTCCCGATGCATTTCCTCGGGCCGGCGCTCGGCTCGCTCATGAAACTCGGGGCGTGCTTCGAAGCGGCCGGCACCGCCGAAATGCTCGCCACCTCCAAAATGGCCGCCGCCGCCGAAGTGGCCGCCGCCGCGCGCGAAGCCGTCGGTCGACCAGCACAGAGCCGCGAGTGAAACGCTGGCGAAAAGCGCAACCGGTGTACTGCGAAGCATGTGTCCCTCTTTGAGCAAGGCCCGTTCGGCGCAGCCCGAGGAGTCCCGGAGCGCGACAGGCTTATGATGCCGCGCAAGATAGGACGAAGCCCGGCTCGCGACGGCGCCTTCCTGCGCAGAGGGGAAAGAAACGGTTCACGGCGCGCGCACAAATATGTCCCCGTCGCGAACGGGTTCGAAGGATTTATTCACCGACTTTAAAGAACGCCGCCGCGCCGCCCGCGCACGGCCGCAAATCCCGGCCTTCGCATCGCCGGGATCGGGCGCGAGTGGTTCAGTCCTTCGCCAGCGCCTCGCAGCTTTCTTTCGTCTTCGTGAAGATGAAGACCTGATTGAGATTGCCGGCGCAGTTCAGCATCACGCTGTTGAGCTCGAGCGAGGGCGTCTCGTCCGTGAGCTTGCACTCCTCGAAGCGATTGAGCATCTCCTCAGGCGTCAATACGACCCCCTCCGCCTCGAGCGGCGGCCCGCAGACGCGGCCGTCCTCGGTGTTGCGCAGCATCCACCAGTCGTCCGCCCATGCGGCGTTGGCCGCCGCAACACACAAAGCAAGGGCCAGCGCCGCTCGCACGCAATGCACTCTCATTTAGTCCTCCGAACAGACCGGCCCATCGGTTGCCAGCGCCACCAAGGCGTGGTTCAACCTGCCGCCACTGGTTCTCGCCGCGGTCACCACCGATATTGCTTCCACAGAACGGCTTGACCGCCGGCGAGCTTAGTCGATCCGCCAGAAAAGTTGAACGGGATGAACGTGACCGAACTAGCGATTTCCGTGCCGGCCGAGTGGGCGCCGCAACGGGCCATCTGGACGGCCTGGCCCGCCGACCCGGGCGAATGGAACGGCGACCTGGAGACGCCGCGCCACGACGTGGCGGCGCTTGCGCGCGCGTTGAGCGGCGCCAACAGGGTGCGCGTTCTAGTCAACGGGGCGGAGGCCGAGGCGTCCGCGCGCGCGGCGCTTGACGGTGCGGCCGAGCTCGTCGCGGCGAAATACGGAGACATCTGGCTACGCGACACCGGGCCTATCTTTGCACGCGGGGCCGACGGCGCACTCGCGCTGCGCTTCAAGACCAACAGCTGGGGCGGCAAGTACGAGCTGCCCGACGATGCAACTGTCGGCGACGATGTCGCGCGCGCTGCCGGCGTGCCGATCCGCCGTTTCGGCTTCGTGCTGGAAGGCGGCGCCGTGGATCACGACGGGGAGGGCACCGTCCTCGCAACGCGCCAGACTCTGCTCAACCCCAACCGCAACGGCTGGTCCAGGGAGGACGCGGAACTGGCACTGCGCGACGCGCTCGGCGCCAAGAAGGTCATCTGGATCGACGAAGGCCTGATGAACGATCATACCGACGGGCATATCGACAACATCGCGCGCTTCGTCGGACCGGCCCGCGTCGTGTGCCAGTCGCCGGCCGGTCGCGACGACCCCAACGCCGCGACGCTCGACCAGATCGCGCACACGCTCGCAGCGGCGAGCGACGCCAAGGGCCGCAAACTCCAGGTCATGCGCATCCCCGGCGTCGGCCTCTATCGCGACGCCTCGGGCGAGGTCTCGCCCGCTTCGCACATGAACTTCGTCATCGCCAACGATGTCGTCGTGGTTCCTGTGTATGGAACCGCGACGCAAGCCGCGGCGCTCGCGGGCCTGCAGGCGGCGTTTCCCGATCGCAAGGTCGTGGGCGTATCCTCGCGCGGGCTTCTGGGCTGGGGCACGGCGGGCGGCGGCTCATTCCACTGCATCACCCAGCAGGAGCCTCTCTAGATGAAGCGCTCGATGACAGTCGCGGCCATCCAGACCTCCTACGGCCACGACATGCAGGCAAACATTGCAAAGACCGAAGCCTTGGTGCGCGAGGCGGCGCGCGGCGGCGCTCACGTCGTGCTGCTGCCCGAGCTGTTCCAGGGCATCTACTTCTGTACGAGGCAGGACCCCAAGTGGTTCGAGACGGCGCACGCCGTCGACCAGCACCCTTGCGTGCAGGCCATGCAAAAGCTTGCCGCCGAGCTTGGGCTCGTTATTCCCATATCGTTCTTCGAGAAGGACGGCCCGCGCTATTACAACAGCGTGGCGATCGCCGACGCCGACGGGGCGATCCTCGGGGTCTATCGCAAGAGCCACATCCCCGACGGCCCGGGCTACCAGGAGAAATACTATTTCCGCCCTGGCGACACCGGCTTCAAGGCGTGGAAGACGCAAGCCGGCACGATCGGAGTCGGCATCTGCTGGGACCAGTGGTATCCGGAAGCCGCGCGCGCCATGGTGCTCGCGGGCGCCGACGTGCTGTTCTATCCCACCGCCATCGGCTCGGAGCCCTACGACGCTAGCCTCGACACGCACGCGCAGTGGCAGCGCGCGATGCAGGGTCACGCCGTCGCCAACGCCGTTCCGGTCGTTGCCGCGAACCGCACCGGGCTCGAGGACAACGACGGTACCAAGCAGAAATTTTACGGCCACTCGTTCATCGCCGACCATCGCGGCGAGATCGTTGCGACCCTCGGCGAGAGCGACGAGGGCTTGCTGATCCACGCCTTCGATCTCGACGAAATCGAGAGCTACCGTGCCGACTGGGGCTTCTTCCGCGACCGCCGGCCTGACCTCTACGCCAAGAGCATCCTGTGACCGGCGCGCGCGCCGGCGCGCACGCTGCCGACCCCTTGGGCGATCCTGCGGCGACGACGCTCACCGCCGGCGATCTCGAAGCGCGCTTCCTGCCCGGCTACGGCATGCTTGGCATCTCGCTGCGCCATAAGGGCACGGAAATCCTGCGGCGGCTTGATGGGCTCTCCACGGCTGCCGCCAAGGGAAGCACCGCCGGGATCCCGTTTCTCTATCCGTGGGCCAACCGGCTTGCCGCACGGTGCTACAGGAAGGCCGGCCCGGAGGTGGTGCTCGATCCGGCCTCGCCGCTTCTGCACTTCGACGCCAACGGCCTGCCCATGCACGGCGTGCCGTGGTCGCGCCTTGCGTGGGATGTCATCGAGACAGCAGCCCGATCGCGTCACGGCCGGCCTCGATTGGAAAAGCGTGCAGCGTCTGGCCGTGTTCCCCTATCGCCACCGCCTGACGCTGACGGCAAGCCTGCAATCCGACGGGCTGACGATCGCGACGACAGTGCACGCAGGCGACGGCCCGGTGCCGGTGAGCTTCGGCTTTCATCCCTACATGGGCGTGCCGGGTCTGCCGCGCGCGGATTGGCGCCTCAGCCTGCCCGCGATGCGGCGGCTCATCCTCGATCCGGCAGGAATTCCCACCGGAACCGACGAAACATTCGTCGCCCTCGAGCAGCCGCTCGGAGCGCGCGACTACGACGATGGCTTTGCCCTGCTCGGCAACGAGGCGTCATTCGCGATCGCAGGCGGCGGGCGCCGCATCGGCGTGGAGCTGCTCGACGGCTACACGCACGCGCAGGTATTTGCGCCGAGCACCATGGACTTCATCGCCATCGAGCCGATGACCGCGCCGGCGAACGCCCTTATCAGCGGCGACGGCCTGCGGCTCGTCGTGCCGGACGCCACGTTCAGCGCGGTCTTTCGTATTACCGTCGGGCCGGATGCCTGACGGAGTTACGCTGACGGCTCCAGATCGCGCGCTTGCAACCCAAGCGTATTCCCTGCAACGACAGCGTTAACCGTCTGATCCGGCGTGCGAGGCAGGAACCAACCTCTCGCCGTCCGGAGTTGGCTTCTCGTTCGCAACGGATGCGATCGTTTCAAGAAGGACGGCTGATGCGCGCCCCACCCACGTTGCTCGTTGCAGCCACGAGTGCAATCGCAGCCGTTCTCTGGTCGCTTCCGGTCGCTGCGCTCACGCAATGCGGCGAAGCCTCGTGGTATGATCGAGGCGGCAGCATGACGGCCAGCGGAGAAACGGTCGATCCGAAGTCGTTCACGGCCGCGCATCGGACGCTGCCGTTCGGCAAGCAGGTTCGAGTTAAAAATCTCGACAACGGGCAGGAAGTCACCGTCACCATCAACGACCGCGGACCCTTCGTCGACGGCCGCGTCATCGATATTTCCCGTGCCGCCGCCGACAAGCTCGACATGCGCGGCGACGGTGTCGCCCAGGTGCGGATCTCAACGTCTGAGACGCAGGCAATCGCAACTTCATCCTGCCATTAATCTGATTTTCGCCGCCGCAACCGGCTGTCCGGCGCCGCACTCGCCTAGTCGGCGCTGAGTCCCGTGCGCACCATCGTCGCGATGTCGGAATACATGCCCATCACCGGCGCCAGGACGCGGTGGAACGCCGTCTTGGCAATCAGCATGTCGTGCAGTGCCAAATGATCGATGCCCGTCGACAGGAAGCATTCGATCGCGTCGCGGGGCGTTTCGACGATGGGCTCGCCCTTCACGTTGAACGAGGTGTTGACCAGAACGGGCACTCCCGTCAGCGCCTCGAACTCCTTCAGCAAGCGATAAAGCCGCTCGTTCGTGTCAGCCCGCACCGTCTGCACGCGCGCGGTGCCGTCGACGTGCACAATCGCCGGGATCTTATCCTGCCACGCGGGGACCACGCGCTTCGCTATCAGCATGAAGGGCGATTCCTCATCGCCCTCGAAGATCTCTGACGCGCGCTCGGCGAGCACCACCGGGGCAAACGGCCGGAACGCCTGCCGGTGCTTTACGCGGGCGTTGAGAGTGTCCTTCATCGCAGGATTGCGCGGATCGGCGAGGATGCTGCGGTTGCCGAGCGCGCGCGGCCCGAACTCGGAGCGGCCCTGAAACCAGCCGAGCACGTTGCCGTCCGCCAGCAGTTGGGCCGCCTCGGCACAGATATCATCGCTGCGCCGCGCCGCCGTCTCCAGGCGCGCGAGGCCCTTGTTCAGCGCATCGTCTACGTCCCTGTCGCCATAAGCACGCCCCAGATAGGCGTGGCTCATGACGAACGAGCGCGGCTCCTTCTTGATCTGCAGGTGGCCGTAGTAGGCGCAGCCGATCGCGATGCCGTCGTCGCCGGACGCGGGCTGGATCCACACGTTGTCGAAGCCCGCTTCGCGTACGATGCGTCCGTTGGCGACGCAGTTGAGGCCGACGCCGCCCGCGATGCAGAGGTTCTTCGCCCCCGTCGTCTCGCGCAGCCACCTGGCGCGGGCGAGCAGCACGGTCTCGGTATCGTCCTGCACGCGCCAGGCCATATCCTCCCAGTGCGGCAGCGCCGGGCTCTTCTCCCAATTCTCCTCGACGTCGGGCAGCCATGGCGTGCCGAGCTCGGCCGTCCATTCGGGCACGTCGAGCTGGCCGTCGCGCAGGATCGCGAGCGGCTGCATCCGATTGGGGCGTCCGTAGGGTGCGAGCCCCATCACCTCGCCGCACTTGTTCCAGTCGCCGAAAATGTAGCTCGAGACGCGGCTGTAGAGCGCGCCAAGCCCCGGCATGAAGAAGAACTCGTCGCTGAGGAACCCGCGCGTGGGCTCGAGCCACACCTTTTTCAGCGTCTCGAGGCTCGATCCGCGAAAGCGGTAGTAGCTCTCCGATTCGCGCGCGAGCGGGTTGACGCCCTCGGTCAGTTGCCCCGGCTCGGTAATGTCGGTGCAGTAGTTGCCGACCCCGTCGACGACCATCACGACACCTTCTTCGAAGGGGCAGGCGGCAAACGCGCTGTAGGCGTGCGCCAGATGGTGCGAGACCGACACGACGTTGTCGGATTTCGTAAGATAAAGCGGGCTTTTCCGCGCCCGCGCACGCTCCTTGGGGGACATGAACTCCGGCACGTCCTCGTATGCGAGGCGCGCGTCCATGTCGTCGACGGGCAGCACGTAGCAGTTGCGCACGATGAGCTCGACGTCCTCCAGCTCGATGCCCTCCGCCTGCAGGCAGTAGTCGATCGCCTCCTGGTAAAAGCCGGTATCGTGCTTGTCGCGCGTGATGCGCTCCTTGGCGATGGCGAACGCGATGGCGCCGTCGCGCAACAGGCAGGCGCTGACGTCGTGGTCGTAGGCGTTGATCCCGAGGATGTAGGTGTGCGTCTTTTTCATCGGCCTTCTTTGCGGAGCGGCGCTCAGCCTACGCAACTGCATCCCTGACTTGTACCGGATTTGTGATTACGGCAAGTTCGACTTGGCACCGGCGCGATGACGCGCAATACTCTCAGAAACGGACACTAGCGCGGCGCGCTTATGCGCGTTCGCTGCAATGACGGTCGTTTCGCTGAAGCCGCAGTCCGGCACGAGCGGAGAGCAAGCACATGATGGAAGCTATCGTTACAAGGGCAAGAGCCGTCGGGCAGGTCCTGTGGACGTTCGTCCGCGGCCTGCGGCGCGGCGTCGTCGCCGTCACGGCGGCGCTCGCCATGATCGTGATCTACGGGCTGGGCTCGATCGGGACCTATGGGCTCAGTCTCGCCGGCATCTCGGGCGCGGCGTTGGTCGCGAGCGCGACGAAGGCAGACGCCAGACGCAGGCACCGGCGCCGCGGCAGTTGGCGCAGACGTCGCGGACGCGGGATCTGGTTTTCGATCGGCCCGCGCCGGAGACGCCACCGGGGATGGCGGCGGCGGCGGCGGCGGAGACGGGGCATCTACATCCGGTTTTAGGCTCCCCGCGAGCGGCAGCAAACCGGGACCGCATGTTGAAAACCCGCCGGAGCGATCCGGCGGGTTTTACTTTTTGTGTGCCGTTCACGTTCCTACAGCGATTTCAGATACGCGATCACGTCGTCACGGTCGGCCTGCGAGGGCAGCCCGGGAAACGTCATGTACGTGCCGGGTGCAAACGTGGCGGGGCTCTTGAGCCAGTCGTTGAGCGTCGGCCGCATCCCACTTGCCCGTGTGCTTCTTCAGGGCCGGAGAGAAGCTGTAGCCCGGCACGCTCGCGATCGTCGTGCCGTAGACGCCGTAGAGATCAGGCCCGACGAGCGTGCCGCCGCCTTTCTGAAAGTGGTGGCAGGCGCTGCACTGCGTCAGCGCGATCTTTTGGCCGCGCGCCGCCGCGGCAATCTCGGGGCTCACCTTGGGCGCGCTCGATTTTTCCGGCTCCGGCTTGGCGTCGGCGACCTTGACCGGGGCGGTCTCCTTCGATTGCGTGAGGGCGACGCCGAAATAAGCCTCGACCGAGCGGCGCCAGTCGGGGCTTTGCAGCAGGTCCTCGATGGCTGTGCCGGTGATGCGCGGCGCGTTCTCCAGCTTGAAGGCGCTCATGGCGAGCATCGGGTTGTCCCATTGGCCGGTGAATTCCACCAATTGGAACGGCACGACGACCTTGTAGTCGCCAAGCCCAAGGAACCCGCCGCGGTCGATGATGGCGTAGAGCGTCTTGCCGGTCGTGCTGTCGATGACGAGCGCGGTGAGCGTGCCGAGCGTCTCTCCGTAATCGCTTTTGCTGTGCACGGCGAGGCCGACGATGTCGCTCGTCACGATGTAGAACGGCTTGGCTTGCGGCAGCGGGTTCGTTGCCGGGGCTGCGGCGGGGGAAGGCGAAGCCGAGGCATCCGCCGCGGCGTCGCTTGCGGGCGCCGTCGAAGCGGCGGCAGCGGGCCCGGATTTGGCGGCGGACTTCGCTGCGCTCTGGGCAGCGGGCTTATCGGCCGCCTTGTGCGGCATCTGCGAGCGCCACGACGCGACCATGCCCGGCGTGGCATCGGGAACCGACTTGTTGCCCCACGTCGTGCGCACGTAGTTGGCGATGTCGGCGATGTCCTGATCGCTCAGCGTGGGGGCAAACGACGGCATGGCATAGAGGCCGTCACGCGCCGGCACGCCTTCGAGCACGACCGACAAGATGTTGTCGGGGTCCGCCGCCTCGACGGTCGGATTGCCGGCGAGCGGAGGCACCTTGCCCTTGATGCCTTCGCCGGTCTTCTGGTGGCACATGGCGCAATGGCCCGCGTAGAGCTTCTCCGCGCGCGTCTCGGCCTCGGGCGTGAGCTCAGCAACCTTCGCCGGCTCGACCGTCTCACCCTTCCCCGTTCCGTCACCGAGCATATAGGTCGCGATCGCCGCGATATCGCTCTCCTTCAGATGCGAGATGCTGTCGTGCACGACGACCTGCATGGGGCCGAGCGTCGTGGAGTTGGCCGCCGATCCGTTCTTGAGAAAATCGATAAGCCGCGCCTTGTCCCACTTGTTGACGTCGCGCAGTGCCTTGGGCGTGATGTTGGGGGCAAACCAGGTGCCGATCTGGGCGCCTTCGAAGCGCTCGCTCGGGATCGTTGCGCCGAGGAGATTGCGCGGCGTGTGGCAATCGTTGCAGTGGGCGAGCGCCTCCACGAGATAGGCGCCGCGGTTCCACTCCGCGCTCTTTGCCTTGTCCGGCTTGAAATAGGCCTCGTTGAAGAACAAGACGCGCCAGAAAAACATCATGTCGCGGATGTTGAACGGAAAGCCCAGCCCGTTTACTTTTTGCGCCTTCTTGATCGGCTTCAGGCTGCGCAGGTAGGCCCACAGTGCCTTGAGGTCGCCGTCCTCGATCTTCGTGAAGGCGTCATAGGGCATCGCCGGATAGAGATAGGCGCCGTCCGCGCGAATGCCGTCGTGGACCGCATTCTTGAAGTCGTCGAAGGTCCACTTGCCGATACCGGTCTCGGGCTCGGGCGTGATGTTGGGCGAGTAGATCGTGCCGAACGGCGTAGCGAGCCCCAACCCGCCCGCGAACTCTTGCTTGGGTGCGCCGGTGTGGCAGGGCATGCAGTCGCCGGCAGTGGCGATATAAGCCCCGCGCGCAATGAGATCGGCGTCGGCAGGTGCCGCCTCCTCCGCTCGGGCGTGGGCGAGGCTGGCCGCGAGCACCGCGACCATGACGCCAACGCGGAGGATTGCCGGGCTCATCGTGCTCTCACCGCCATGCTTGGGGAGACATGCCCGAGCCGCGCACGCGTGCGCGCATTGGCAACAGCTCGAACTCGCTGCGAAATAGACTGCTGCATTGTTGCGCCCAGCCGTTAGGGAAGCATTAAGTCCACCGCTAATGTTCCCGGTCGGCCGATAGGGGTTGCGCGGGGGAATTGTTTTGATAGCGTTCGCCGACGTTGCGTTGTGTTCGCCGGACCGGCCGCATCCGCGCGCAATGCGCGCATAGCCGACGCCAGATCGCCAAGCTCATCACAGGAGCGAATACCACGATGCGAGCCCGCGCGAGGCTCATCGCAGCCGCTACAGGCTTCGCAGCTCCGATGATCGCCGGCGCCGCGAATGCCGGTTTCGGGCAGCCCTCGCCCTGGCAGACAGGCCTGCAGCAGGCCGATACGCCCGTGATGAATGCGATTACCTCGTTCAACGATGCGCTGCTTCTCCTCATCACGGCGATCGCCACGCTGGTATTCGCGCTGCTCCTCATCGTGATGGTGCGTTTCAACAAGCGCGCCAATCCAACTCCGTCGAAGCGAATGGGCAACCGGCCGCTCGAGGTCACCTGGACGCTCGCCCCGCTCGCCGTCGTGCTGGTGATCACGTTCTTCTCCTTCCGCCTCCTTTTCCTCGAGCAGGACATCCCGCGCTCGGACCTCACTGTGAAGGCGACGGGCCACCAATGGTACTGGGGCTACAGCTACCCCGATAACGGCAACTTCCAGTTCGTGTCCGAGATGCTCTCCGACGCCGCGCGCAAGCCGGGGCAGCCGCGGCTGCTCTCCGTCGACAACGAGCTCGTCGTGCCGGTCAACAAGGTGATCCGCGTCGAGGTGATCGGCGCCGACGTGATTCACTCCTTTGCGGTGCCTTCCTTCGGGATCAAGGTCGACGCCATTCCCGGGCGCCTCAACGAGACATGGTTCAAGGCGACACACGAGGGCATGTACTACGGTCAGTGCTCGGAGCTGTGCGGCATGAACCACTCCTTCATGCCGATCGCGATCCGCGTCGTGAGCGATGAGGAGTTCAAAGCCTGGGTCGCGTTCGCCAAGCAAAAGTACACCGCCGGCCTGCGCCCAAAAGAGAACGACACCGCCTCCGCCGAGCCCGGCAATATTGGCAGCCGCGTAGCGGAAGCTCCCTAGTCCATCCGGCCGGCGCCATCTTAGGATTGCGATCATGACGAGCGCGACGACGACGGCACCCGGTGCAAGGCCGCTTCCTGCACGTCCCATGGGCTGGCGCCGCTTCGTCTATTCGACCAACCACAAGGACATCGGCACGCTCTATCTCACGTTCGCGCTTGTGGCCTCGATCGTCGGCACGCTGCTGTCGGTTGCGATCCGCGCGGAGCTGCACGAGCCCGGCCTGCAATTCTTCACCAACCCGCAAACCTACAACGTGTTCGTCACCGCGCACGGCCTGATCATGATCTTCTTCGTGCTGATGCCGGCGCTGATCGGCGGCTTCGGCAACTGGATCGTGCCGCTGATGATCGGCGCGCCCGACATGGCGTTTCCGCGGCTGAACAACCTGTCGTTCTGGCTCATCGTCTCCTCGTTCACGCTGTTCGTCAGCTCGCTGTTTTTCGGCGGCGCGCCGGGATCGGACGGAGCCGGCACGGGATGGACGCTCTATCCGCTGCTGTCGACCAAGGGGCATCCGGGCCCCTCCGTCGATTTCGTCATCCTGGCGCTGCATCTGGCCGGCGCATCCTCGATCCTCGGGGCCATCAATTTCATCGCGACAATCCTCAACATGCGCGCGCCCGGCATGAGCATGCACAAGATGCCGCTCTACGTGTGGTCGATCCTCATCACCGCGTTCATGCTGGTGCTGGCGCTGCCCGTGCTCGCGGGCACCATCACGATGCTGCTCGTCGACCGCAACTTCGGCGCCACTTTCTTCAATCCGGCCGGCGGCGGCGACCCGCTGCTGTTCCAGCACCTCTTCTGGTTCTTCGGGCACCCCGAGGTCTACATCATGATCCTGCCCGCCTTCGGCATCATCTCGACCGTCATCGCGACGTTCAGCGGCAAGGCGATTTTCGGCTATCTCGGTATGGTCTACGCGATGGTGACGATCGGCGTGATCGGCTTCGTCGTTTGGGCCCACCACATGTACACCGTCGGGCTCGCAGCCAGCACGCAGGCCTATTTCGTCGCGGCGAGCCTCCTGATTGCGGTACCGACCGGCATCAAGATTTTCTCCTGGATCGCGACCATGTGGGGCGGATCGATCGAGTTCCGCACGCCCATGCTGTGGGCGATCGGCTTCGTTTTCCTGTTCACGATCGGCGGCGTGACGGGCGTCGTGCTCGCCAATGCCGGCGTCGACCGTGTGCTGCAGGATACGTATTTCGTCGTCGCCCACTTCCACTACGTGCTGTCGCTCGGCGCCGTCTTCGGCATCTTCGCCGGCTGGTACTACTGGTTCCCCAAGATGACCGGCTACATGCTGTCGGAGAAAATCGGGCACGTGCACTTCTGGGTGACGTTCATCAGCGTCAACATCGTCTTCTTCCCCCAGCATTTCCTCGGCGTCGCCGGCATGCCGCGGCGCATCGCCGACTATCCCGATGCCTTCGAGGGCTGGAACTACGTGTCCTCGATCGGTGCCTACCTGGCCGCGTGCGGGGCGCTGATCTTCTTCTTCGGCATGGCGGAGGCGTTCTACCGCAAGCGCCCGGCGCCCGCGAACCCGTGGGGACCGGGCGCCACGACGCTCGAGTGGACGCTCTCCTCGCCTCCGCCGTTCCATCAGTTCGAAGTGCAGCCGCGCATCGCTTGAGACGCGCAACTCCGGTGAGAAAGCGCCATGACGACAAAATCACCTGAGATCGCCGAAACCGAGCCCGGCCGGCCCGTCTACCAGCTCATCGATCCGAGCCCGTGGCCGATACGGGGCGCATTCTCAGCGCTGCTGCTCGCATCCGGCTTGATCATCTGGGTCTATGGTCTGCTGTGGCCGCCGTGGATCGTCTTCTCGCTGGGCGTGCTGGGCGTTGCCGGCACCATGATCGGCTGGTGGCGCGACGTGGTGCGCGAGGGAGAGGACAACGAGCACACGCCGCTGACGTCAGCTCTCGCTGCACTACGGGATGCTGCTGTTCATCGGCTCGGAGATCATGTTCTTCGTCGCCTGGTTCTGGGCGTTCTTCAACTCAGCACTCTTCCCCGCCGACCCCATTCAAGTCGTGCGCGATCACGTCATCGGCGGCGTATGGCCCCCGCAAGGCATCATGACGTCGGACCCGTGGGGCCTGCCGCTGTTGATGACGTCGATCCTCCTGAGCTCGGCGGGGACCGTAACCTGGGCGCACGCCAGGCTGCTCAAGGGCGACCGGCGCGGCCTCAAGATCGGGCTTACCTGCACCGTTCTGCTCGGCATCCTCTTCACGTGCGTGCAAGCCTACGAGTTCACGCACGCGCATTTCAACTACTCCGGCAACATCTACGGCGCGGTCTTTTTCATGGCGACCGGCTTTCACGGCGCCCACGTCATCATCGGCACCATCTTTCTGGGCGTCTGCCTGTTGCGCGCGTTTCTCGGACAGTTCACGCCGACCGAGCACCTGGGCCTGATCTTCGCGGCCTGGTACTGGCACTTTGTCGACGTGGTTTGGCTGCTGCTGTTCGCCTTCATCTACGTCTGGTGGGCTTGATCCGGCAATCCACGCAAACCCCGTGCGTGCCCGTCCCGAGCTGCAAATCCGGCCGTTCCCAGAAACGACGTTTTGGGCTAGCATCCCTGAATCTCGACGGCGCCGGGAATTGACGGCCAGGGCGCCTGGATCGATCGACGGAGGACATGAGATGGCCAAGGCAACTATCGCGCTCGCCACGGTTTTGCTCGCGCTGACGACTGTCGCCGCCACGGCCGAGCCCAGCTACGAGAGCCGCGGCTACGGCGGCCCGCTCGGCGTCGGTCCCAATTTCCACTCATCGGACTCATACGGCAACTCCGAGCGCAGCACGCCCAAGCGCGTCTACAGGGAGCCCAGCCGCGACTCCAAGAAGAGCAGATCTCGCGATGTCGATAGCGACGACACCGCAAAGAGCGTCCCCGTCACCAAGGAAGCCGAGAGCAAGAAGGCGGCGGAGACCGAGAACTCGACGATTTCCGGCGCAAAGACCGTCCCGAGCGAAACCGCCAGGACCGATACCAGCAAGACCGACACCGCCGCGGCGCTCGATACCGTCAAGAGCAAGGTCGGCGCGCAGACCGAGAATTCGACCATCGTGCGGGCCGACAACACCGTTGCCGGGAGCGAGACGAAAGACGTGCCCAAGACCAGCCAGAACGTCGGCTGCAAAAAGTACTTCCCGACGGCCGGCATGACGCTCTCGGTGCCCTGCGAGTGAGCCAGCCGTGCCGGCCTGCTCGCGCGGAAGCACGCGCAGCTGCGCCGACACCTGCGACCTGGAATTAACGATAGCGGCTCATTGAGCGCATCGCCGCGGCCGGTGTTCGCTGCCGGGCTCGCGCATGGCCTGCATCGCGACCCCTAAGGCGCGCGGCGGATGCCGTGGTCAATGCGAGCGCACCTGCTAGGATGGCTATCAGGCAGCCCGCTCCCGAGGCCGCACCCAAAAGCTTGAGGACGTTGCCATTGAAACCGCTGCGTATCGCGCCGATCGCCTGCGCCACACTTGGCGCACTCACTCCCATATTCCTCGCAAGCACGGCCAGCGCCAACGTGCGCGTGTGCCAGGAGCAGGAGCAGCACTACGACCAGATCAAGACCGCCGCCACGTCGATTGAGCGCAACGACGCGCTCTTTTCCGCCGCCGACAAAGGCTGCCTCGTTCTCGCGCGCCGGCTGCTCGGCGACGGCGCCTCGCTCGAGGCGCGCGATCGCTTCGGCCGCATGGCGCTCGCGCGCGCGGCCCGCGCGGGGCACGGCGACATCGTCGATCTGTTCCTCGACCGTGGCGCGGCCGTGAACGCCCGCAATCTCGAGGGATCGACGGCGCTCTTTCTCGCCGCGGAAGAAGACAACCGGCCGATCGTCGCGACGCTGCTCGCGCACGGCGCCGACCTCAACCTGCCGGGCCGCAGCGACCTGACGCCGCTCGCTGCGGCGGCCTACCTCGGCAACGAGCCGCTCGTGCGGCTTCTGCTGGATCGTGGCGCCGATCCGAACGCGCTCGACAAGACGGGAAAGACGCCGATCTGCTACGCGGGAGGCCGCGGCTTCGCCTCCGTCGTGCGCCTGCTGCTCGAGCACGGCGTCGACGTGAATGCCCACTACGGCAACGACCTCACCGCGCTCATGTGGGCCGCGGGGCATGCTGACGGTGCGGGAACGCTCGACGTCACGGAGCTCATGACGCTGCTGATCGACAAGGGCGCGCGGCTCAACGAACAGGATAATCGCGGGCGCAGTGCGCTGATGATCGCGGCGGCGCTCGGCCATGGCGCGGCCGTCGAGCTGCTTCTTGCCCGCGGCGCCGATCGCAGCCTGCGCGACAAGGACGGCAAGACGGCAAGCGACCTGACTTCCGATGCAGCGCTGCGCGCCAAGCTCGCCGCCGGTTGAGCGTCAGCGGCCGTAGGTGCCGCCGACGATCTGCAGCCCGGCGAGGTACTCCGCCACGGCTTTCAGGTCGTCCGGCTGCGCCGCGTTCATGAGATCGGACATTCCGGGATTGTTGCCGCGCGTGCGGTCGCGGAAGGCGAGCATCGTGTTCTGCAGATATTCGCGCTGCTGGCCGGCGAGCCGGGCCGTGGTCCCGTCGCCCTGGAACTGGTCGAGGTGACAGCCGGTGCACCCGATCGAGCCGATGGTGCTCAACGCCTTGGCGGCAACGTCGTTGGGTGCGGAGGGCTGCTGCAGGTCGGGCCATTTGAGCTTGGTGAAGTAGGCGGCGAGCGCCTTCATGTCGTCCTTTTCGAGCGACTCCGCGATCGGCGTCATCATGTCGTTCTTGCGCGTGCCTTTCTTGAAGTCGCGCAGCTGCAGATAGAGATAGCCCTCGTTCTGGCCCCAGATGATGGGCGTGGTCTTCTCCTGCGGGATGCCGCTCTCGCCGTGGCAGCCGGCGCAGACCTGGGCCGTCTCCTCGACGTTGCCGGCGGCGCGCGCCAGCCCGCTCACGAGGCTCTGGCTCGTGAGAATGCAGGCTGCAAGCAGAAGAAACCGTCGCATGGCGCGAAACTCCCAAATAACCAAGGCCCGCCGGTCATGAAAAGGACGGGGCTCAGTAAAGCCCCGTCCTCCCTATTGCGTTCCACTCAGCGACCAGTGGTGCGGACTCAATCGACCGTGAAGGCGATGATGTTGTTGCCGCGCTTGAAGTCGATCTGGGTGTTTCCGCCCGCGCCGACGACGACGTACTGCTTGCCGTCGACGGAGTAGGAGGCCGCCGGCGCGTTGACGCCAGCACCAGCCTGGAACGACCACAGCACGTCACCATTCGAGGCATCATACGCCCGGAACCAGCCGTTGGCCTCGCCCGTGAACATGAGGCCGCCCGCCGTCGTGAAAGCGCCGCCCATCATCGGCTGCGGCGTCTTCACCTGCCACTTGATCTTGCCCGTGTTGTAATCGACGGCGGTGATGTTGCCGAAGCTTTCTTCGGTGGCGATCACCTTGAAGGCACCGCCGAGCCACAGCTTGCCGTCCGGATAGGGCGAGCTCTCGACCTGGTACGTCATCGGCTGATGCAGGTTGACGGCGTAGGTCATGCCCAGCTCAGGGTTAACCGCCATCACCGACCACTCGACGCCGCCATTGGCTCCAGGCAGCATCTTGGCGCCCTCGGCAGTCGGCAGCGTCCACATGCCGGTTTGGTCCACCATCGGCTCGGAGAAGCGGATGAGGCTGCAGTCCTTGCGGTTGTGTACATAGACGTTGCCCGTCTTGCCGCCGTGAATGACGCCCGGGACCGTGTTCCCGTCCTTGTCCTTCACGTCGACCAGGATCGGCGGGCTGACGGCGTCGAGATCCCACACGTCATGGGAGATATACTGGAAGTGGCAGGCGTACTTGCCCGTATCGAGATCGAGCGACACGAGAGAGTCGGTGTAGAGGTTGTCGCCGGGGCGGATCGCACCGTCGAGGTCGGGTGACGGGTTGCCGACGACGAAGTAGATACGCTTCGTCTTAAGGTCGATCGCCGGGTTCTGCCATACACCGCCGCCAAGCGTCTTGTATGGATCGCCGAGCTTCTTCAGCGCCGCTTTCTCCGCGGCGATGTCGCGATGCATGTCCTTGCCGGTAGCGTCGTGCGTGGCCCAAACGCCGGCGGAGTCCTCAGCCGTCGTGTCGAAGTTCCACACCTGTTTGCCGGTCTCGGCATCGTAGGCGCGCATGAAACCGCGGATGCCGTATTCGCCGCCGTTGGTGCCGATCAGGATCTTGCCGTCGACGGCGGTGGGCGCCATCGTCTCGCTGTAACCGAGCTCAGGGTCAGCGATCTGGGTCTCCCACAGCAGGCTGCCGGTCTTGGCATCGAGCGCGACGAGCTTGGCGTCGAGCGTCGCCATGTAGACCTTGTCGCCGGAGACGGCGACGCCGCGGTTGTTGGGTCCGCAGCAGTAGGTCGTGATCGGGCCCATCTTGTGCTTGTAGTGCCAGTACTGCTCGCCCGTCTTGGCGTTCAGCGCGTACACGTGATTGAAGGCGGTGGTGACGTACATCACGCCGTCGACGACGATCGGCGTCGTCTCCATCGACTCCTTCACTTCAGTCTGGAAGATCCAGGCCGGGTGCATCTTGCCCACGTTGGACGTGTTGATCTGCTTGCCCGGGAAATAGCGGGTCTGATCGTAGTTGCCGTTGGTGTGCAGGAAGTTGCTTTCGTCCTTGGCCGCCCCGCTGAGCAGCTCCTGCGAGACCGACGTCGCGGGCGCTTCCATCGTCGTCGTCGTGGCTGCTTTCTCTATTTCCTGAGCGCATACGGGAGCCAAAGCAGCAGCGGCAAGTGCCGATGCTACGACGCTCGCGTAGGTGCGACCCCTTGCGATATGAACCATGTGATCCTCCCTTGCCCGGCCCGGCACGGCCGCTGTCAGCGACTTCTCATGTGGGGCTCTTTCGGGAACGTTTGACACTGCGCTTGCCATTTCTTCCTGTCAAATCAAGCAGTCTTATCCCTTTGGCCAGGAAAGCTTATGCTCGCGCGTAGTTTGCGCGCTGAAGGTTTGCGTACGGGGTGCGTTGAAAGCAACGCGCCAACCCGCCGCCAACAAACAAAAAAAACCGCCGGATCGCTCCGGCGGTTTTGACGTTGCGTCAGAAGCTTGGCGCGAAGCTGAGCTTCAGCCGGCCTCGCGGCGCGGGCCACGTCCGCGGCCGCCGCCGCCCTCGCGGCGCGGCGGACGCGCGGCGCTGAACTCGGCCTCGGGATCGGGCTCGCCCTCGGCGCGCGGGATCTCCTTGCCGGTTGCCTGGTCGATGATCTTCATCGACAGCCGCGTCTTGCCGCGCTCGTCAAAGCCCAGGAGCTTCACATAGACCTCCTGGCCTTCCTTGACGACCTGGCCCACCGTCTCAGGACGGCCGGGTGCCAGCTGCGAAATGTGGACGAGGCCGTCCTTGGCGCCGAAGAAGTTCACGAACGCGCCGAAGTCCATGATCTTCACGACCTTGCCCTTGTAGATCGTGCCGACCTCGGGCTCGGACGTGATCTCCTTGATGCGCCGCAGGGCCGCGTCGATCAACTCGCGCTTGGCGGCGGCGACCTTCACCGTGCCATCGTCGTCGATGTCGATCTTGGCACCGGATTCGGCCACGATCTCGCGGATGACCGAGCCACCCGAGCCGATCACTTCGCGGATCTTGTCGGTCGGGATCTTGATCGTCTCGATGCGCGGGGCATGCTCGCCCAGCTCGGTGCGCGCCGTTCCCAGCGCCTTGCCCATCTCGCCGAGGATGTGCAGACGTCCCTCGCGCGCCTGGTCGAGCGCGACCCGCATGATCTCCTCGGTGATGCCGGTGATCTTGATGTCCATCTGCAGCGAGGTGATGCCCTGACCGGTGCCGGCCACCTTGAAGTCCATGTCGCCCAGATGATCCTCGTCTCCGAGAATGTCGGAGAGGACGGCGAAGTCCTCGCCCTCCTTGATGAGGCCCATGGCGATGCCAGCCACCGGGCTCTTGATCGGGACGCCGGCGTCCATCAGTGCGAGCGAGGTTCCGCACACGGTCGCCATCGAGGACGAGCCGTTCGAACTCGGTTATCTCGGAGACGACGCGGATCGTGTAGGGGAACTCGTCATGCCCCGGCATGATCGGATGCACCGCGCGCCAGGCGAGCTTGCCGTGGCCGATCTCGCGGCGCCCGGGGCCGCCCATGCGCCCCGTCTCACCGACGGAGAATGGCGGGAAGTTGTAGTGGAGCATGAAGCGCTCTTTGCGGGTGCCTTCGAGCGCGTCGACGAACTGCTCGTCCTCGCCCGTACCCAGGGTCGCGACGACGAGCGCCTGCGTCTCGCCGCGCGTGAACAGCGCCGAGCCGTGCGCGCGCGCAAGGACGTGCACCTCCGACAGGATGGGGCGAACGGTCTTCAGGTCGCGCCCGTCGATGCGCTTGCCCGTCTTGACGACGTCGTTGCGAACGATGTCGCTCTGCAGTGCCTTGAACGTGCCGGCGAGCAGAACCTGCTCGCTGGCATCACCCTCGGGCACCTCGACCTCGGCCAGCACCTTCTTCTTGGCCGCGGCGACCAGATCCTGACGCTTCTGCTTCTCCTTGGTGGAGAAGGCTGCGCGCAGATCGGCTTCGGCGATCTTCTTGACCTTGGCGGCGTACTTTTGCGAGTCGGGAATCTTGATGTCCCAGGGCTCCTTCGCAGCCGTCTCGGCGAGCTTGATGATCGCCTGGATGACGGGCTGGAACTGCTCGTGCCCGAACATCACCGCTTCGAGCATCTGCTTTTCGGACAGCTCCTTGGCTTCCAATTCGACCATCATCACCGCGTCTGCCGTTCCGGCGACGACCAGATCGAGGGCGGTCTCGGCCATCTCGTCGAGCATGGGGTTCAACACGAACTCGCCGCCGATGAGGCCGACGCGGGCCGCCGCGATCGGGCCGAGGAACGGCAGGCCCGACAACGTCAGGGCCGCCGAGGAGGCGATCAGGCTCAGGATGTCGGGATCGTTCTCCAGGTCGTGGGAGAGCACGTTGATGACGATCTGCGTCTCATTCTTGAAGCCTTCGACGAACAGCGGCCGGATGGGCCGGTCGATGAGGCGGCAGGTCAGCGTCTCCTTCTCCGTGGGACGCCCCTCGCGCTTGAAGAAGCCGCCGGGGATCTTGCCGGCGGCATAGGTCTTTTCCTGGTAGTTGACGGTGAGGGGGAAAAAATCGATGCCGGGCTTTGGCGTTTTCGCGCCGACCACGGTCGCGAGCACGCTCGTCTCGCCGTACTGCGCGTAAACGGCGGCGTCCGCCTGGCGAGCCATGCGGCCCGTCTCGAGCGTCAGCTTGCGCCCGCCCCATTCAATTTCCACTCGATGGATGTCGAACATGTCCGGTCTTTCGTTCAATCTGGTTTCAGACGTTTCCTAGCGACGGGGGTCCTGGCTTGTTGCCAATTGCGCCGGCAGTCGGATGGAGCCGTGTCGCCGGGCAGGCCTCGTCGCAATAGGTCGGGCGAACGGCTCAAGTCACAATGACTGTCGCGCGTCGACCGAGACGGCGTATCAGCGGCGGATGCCGAGCTTCTCGATGATGCCCTGGTACCGCTGCTCGTTCTTGCGCTTCACGTAGTCGAGGAGCTGGCGGCGCTGGCTCACCATCTTCAGGAGCCCGCGGCGCGAGTGGTTGTCCTTCTTGTGCGTCTTGAAATGCTCGGTCAGATGGTTGATCCGTTCAGTGAGGATCGCGATCTGCACCTCCGGCGAACCGGTATCGTTGGCCTTGGTGGCATTCTCCTTGATGAGCGCGCTCTTGCGCTCGGGCGCAATCGACATCGGGTATCCTTTCTGTTGGAGGGTAGGAGCGGAGCTTGGGCTCCGCGGGTCGGCCACAGCCGGGATGTCGTCCAGCAGGGTCGCAATTAGGTGTGCGTCTTATACACGAGACGCCTGTGCCCGCGAGGGGAAAGTCGCCGCATTGCACCTGCATCCCCCGTCGCGCCAGGGATGTTCCCACTTTGTGCCAAATACGGCCGGCGCCCGCGCTCTCAGCCGAAATTGAACACCCGCGTCGGCCGGAATGCGCCTTTCTCCAGCTCGCCCAGCGCCAGCACCCGGCCCTTGAAGTGGGCATATGCCGCTCCCGACATCACCGGAGCATCGCGGCCGCGCACCAGCACCGACTGGCCGCGCGCGAGGCTTGCCGCATCGCCGGGGCCGACGGAGAGGCAGGGAAGGGCGTCGAGCGCGCTCTCGACCGGCAGGCAGTAGGCCTCCACCGCCTCCTCGCCCGTTTCGGCGGCGGCCTGCAGCGTATGGAACGCCACCGCCGACGCCTCGTCGAACGATCCGACGCGCGTGCGCCGCAACGCGATGACGTGGCCGAAGCAGGAGAGCGCGCGGCCCATGTCGCGGGCGAGCGAGCGCACGTAGGTGCCCTTGCCGCACTCGGCCTCGAACACGGCGGTCGCGTCATCGGGCATCTCGACGAGGCGCAGGTCCTCGATCATGACGAGGCGCGGCTCGAGCACGACCTCCTCGCCGCTGCGGGCGAGATCGTAAGCGCGGTTGCCATCGACCTTGATCGCGGAAAAGCGCGGCGGCACCTGGCTGATCTCGCCGGTGAACTGCGCCAGCAGCGCCTCGATGTCGGAGCGACGCGGGCGCGCCTGCGAGGTGTGCACGACCGCGCCCTCCGCATCGTCGGTGTCGGTTTCCGCGCCAAAGCGCACGGTGAAGCGGTAGGCCTTCTCCCCGTCGACGGCGAAGGGAACGGTCTTCGTCGCCTCGCCCAGCGCAATCGGCAGGATGCCGGTCGCCAAGGGATCGAGCGTGCCGGCATGGCCGGCCTTCTGTGCGTCGAGTAGCCGCTTCACGGCGCCGACGGCCTGCGTCGACGTCATGCCCTGGGGCTTGTCGAGCACGAGCCAGCCGTGGACCGGCCTGCCTCTCTTGCGGCGTGTCATCGGGGCTCTCTTCTCCGCTCCCCGGCGTCACGGGGAGGAGGCTCAGTCGTTCTCCACGTCGTCACGTGCCTTCGAGTCGGCAAGCAGCCGCTCGATGCGGCTCGCCTCCTCGAACGTCTCGTCGCGGCGAAAACGGATGTCGGGAGCAAACTTGAGATTGATGGTCTGCGCGATCTCCCCGCGAATGTAGCGCTTATGCCGGTTGAGCGCCTCGATCACCGCTTCGGTATCGCTGCTGCCCAGCGCGATCACGTAGGCGGTCGCGAGCTTCAAGTCCGGCGACAGGCGAACCTCCGGCACGGTGATCACGTGGGCGGCTATGACCTCGTCGTGGATCTCGCCGCGCACCAGCATCTCGGCGATCTTGTGCCGGATGAGCTCGCCGACGCGCAGCTGGCGCTGCGTGGGGGCCGCGTGGCCTTGTTTGTGGGATCGTCTCGGCATGGCGTTCCGGCGCGGGATCGAACCGCGCACGGCCTCCTCAAGAAGCGCGAAATCCCAAGGGATTAAGCGCCAGTTCATGAATGATGACGGCTACAGCGTGCGGATCACCGTCTCGACGTTGAAGCACTCGATGGCGTCGCCCGCCCGGATGTCCTGGTAGTTGGCGAACGCCATGCCGCACTCCTGACCCGCCGGCACCTCGCGCACCTCGTCCTTGAAGCGCTTCAAGGTCGACAGCGTGCCCTCGTGGATCACCACGTCGTCGCGGATGAGGCGCACCTTGGCGCCGCGTTCCACCTTGCCTTCGACGATGCGGCAGCCGGCGACCTTGCCGGTATGCGAGATGTTGAACACCTCGAGGATCTCCGCCTTGCCGAGGAAGATCTCGCGGATCGTCGGCGCGAGCAGTCCCGACATCGCCGCTTTCACGTCGTCGACGAGATCGTAGATGATGTTGTAGTAGCGGATCTCGACGCCGTCGCGATCAGCCGCGGCCTTGGCTTGCGCGTTGGCACGTACGTTGAACCCGACGACGACGGCCTTCGAGGCGTTGGCGAGCGCGACATCGGACTCGGTGATGCCGCCGACGCCCGAATGCACGATGCGCGCCTCGACCTCGTCCGTGCCGAGCTTGCGCAGCGCGCCGGCGATGGCTTCGACCGATCCTTGCACGTCGCCCTTGACGAGGAGCTGGAAATCCTTGCGCCCGGCATCCTTCAATTGCTGCATCATCTGCTCGAGCGTGCGCGCCGTGCCGGCCGAGCCCAATGTGTCGCGCCGCTTGCGCACGCGATAATCGGTGATCTCGCGGGCACGCCCCTCGCTCTCGACGACGGCGAACTGGTCGCCGGCCTCGGGCGCGGAATCAAAGCCCAGGACCTCGACCGGGACGGAAGGCCCGGCCTCATCGGTGTTCTTACCGTGATCGTCCAGGAGCGCGCGCACGCGGCCCCAGGCGGTGCCCGCCACGACGATGTCGCCGATATGCAAAGTGCCGCGCTGGACAAGGACCGTGCCGACCGGCCCGCGTCCGCGCTCGAGCTTCGCCTCGATGACGATGCCTTCGGCCGAGCGGGTGGGGTTGGCCTTGAGGTCCAGCAGCTCGGACTGCAGATGAATGGCCTCCAGCAGCTTGTCGAGGTTCGTCCGCTTCAGCGCCGAGACCGCCACCTCGAGCGTCTCGCCCGACATGCTCTCCACCACGATTTCATGCTGGAGGAGATCGGTTCTGACCCTGTTCGGATCGGCCTGCGGCTTGTCGATCTTGTTGATGGCGACGATGAGCGGAACGCCCGCCGCCTTCGCGTGATTGATCGCCTCCACCGTCTGCGGCATGACGCCGTCGTCGGCCGCCACGACGAGAACCACGATATCCGTCACCTTGGCGCCGCGCGCGCGCATTGCCGTGAAGGCCTCGTGGCCCGGCGTGTCGATGAAGGTGACGAGGTCGCCGTTAGGCGTCGTGACCTGATAGGCGCCGATGTGCTGGGTGATGCCGCCGGCCTCGCCCGAGACCACGTTCGTCTGCCGGATGGCATCGAGAAGCGAGGTCTTGCCGTGGTCGACGTGGCCCATGATGGTGACGACGGGCGCGCGCTGCTCGAGCGCACCCTCGTCGTCCTTGGCGCCGACAAAGCCCATCTCCACGTCCGATTCGGAGACGCGCTTGGACGTGTGCCCGAATTCCTGAACGATGAGCTCAGCCGTATCGGCATCGACCACATCGTTCATTTTGTGCATCTCGCCTTCTTTCATCAGGTACTTGATGACGTCGACGGCGCGCTCGGTCATGCGGTTGGCGAGCTCTTGAATCGTGATGACGTCGGGGATCACCACCTCGCGAACGATCTTCTCGCGGGCTTGCGAAATCCCCATCGCCTTCAGCTTCTCGCGCTCGCGCTTACGCTTGAGGGAGGCGAGCGACCGCTCGCGCTGCTTCTCGTCGAAGGCGTTGTTGATCGTCAGCTTGACGCGCTCGCGCCGCTCGTCGACCTTGACGACGGGAGTGCGCGTGCCGGGCTTGCGCCCCTTCAGCGTACCGCGCCCTTCCTCCTCTTCGGCCTGCTCGGCGACGGCGGCGCGCCCGGTGCGCTTGGCCGCCTCGCCTTCCGGCTTGGCGCGCGTGGGAACGGGGATATCGATTTCACGCGGCTTGCCGCCTTCGCGCGGCTGCAGTGCGGGATTGAGCGAGGACCGCGGCTTGGCGGCGGGCGCGCCCTCCGTGCGGGCGTGCCGGGCCGCAGGCGGCTCGGCTTTGGCGGCAGGAGCGCGCGTTTCCGCTTGCGGCGCCTCGGCAGCGGCCGGAGCGGCGGCAGCGACCGCAGCCTTCACCTCCTCCGTGCCGCGCTCGACGTCTGCGCGTTCGCGGGCAGCGGCCAGCGCACGGGCGCGCGCGTCGCGCTCCTCGTCGGACAGCGTGCGCGAGCTCGGAGCGGCAACCGCCTTCTCCGTGGCGGCGGCGGTCTCGGCCTTGACCGGCTTCTTCTTGGGTGCCGGCGGCTCGGGTGCGGCCTCGACGGGCGGAGCCTCGGGCTCCTGCTCGGCGCCGGGGCCCCCCAGCTTGCGGGTCCTGCGCTTTTCGACGACAACCGATTTCGAGCGGCCGTGGCTGAAATTCTGCCGGACATGGCCGCTTTCGACCGTCCGCTGCAGGGAGAGCGGCTTGCGCGCGCCTCCGCGGAGGGTCTTCTCGGTGGTGTCCTTCGTTTCTGTCATGCTCTTCTCGTAAAACTCCAAAAAGCTCTTGCGCTTGAGCCTGTTCAGGATGCGCCCAAGCCCGACCGGTAGCGCCTCAAGCGCTCGGCCTCCCTCAGAAACCGTTGTGTGGCTCCGCCCTGTTTGAGGCCAGCATGTACCACATTTGACCGGCCGATGGCCAAGCTCAATTGTTCGATGGTGAGCCAATCAACAATGGCCGCCCCTTGGCCTCTATCCTGTTGAATGGCCGCATATTTGCGGTCGAGCTTGCCTCTGCCGTCAGAGGCGGCGTCCGAGCCGTGCACGAGGACTGCCGCCCGGCTGGTCTCGAGAAGCTTTTCCACCTTGTCGAAGCCGGTAGCAAGCAGACCCGCCTTGTTGGCAAGCGAAAGCGCCTCAAGCACACGCTTTAAAAATAGTGTTTCGAGCGCGAGTGGCAAGTCCGGGGCGACCGCCACCTGCCGTTTCAGGCTCTTGGCGAACGCGTTCACCTTAGTGGCGGCGGCGACGCTCGCCATGTCGGCCGTTACCCAGACGCCACGGCCTGGCAGCTTGCGCGCGAGATCGGGAACGATCTTGCCAGCGGGGTCTACGACAAAGCGGATGAGATCGGCGGGAGGACGCTCGGCACGCGTGACGATGCAGCGACGCAGCGAGCCCGATGGCTCGACGTCTTGGTCGCTATCGTGTTGCTGGCCTTCAGCGTCCAACCCGATCTCCCAACTCCGCCCGACATCACCGGCTAACCTTCGGCCGGGGCGTCTTTGCCGCCCTCGGCTTCGACGGCTTCGGCGCCTTCAACGGCTTCGCCTTCGGCGGCTTCATCTTCGGCCGCCTCTGTCTCTTCGGGCTTGGGCAGCAGGTCCTCGGCCTTGATCCATCCGGCCTGCACGCGGGCCGACATGATCATGTCCTCGGCTTCCTTGCGGCCGATCTCGAAAGCTTCGAGCACGCCCTTATGGCGCACGGGCTCGGCATCTTTTTCCTTCTTGCGCTCGGTCCAGCCGACGAGATCGTCGGTGGCGCAATCGGCGAGATCCTCGACCGTCTTGATTTCGCTCTCGCCGAACGCCACCATCATCGCGGTCGTCACGCCTTGCACCTTCGCGAGGTCGTCGGCGACGCCGAGTTCACGCCGCTTGGTGTCGCGATCGGCCTCGAGCTTTTCCAGATACTCACGGGCGCGCGTCTGGATCTCGTTGGCCGTGTGCTCGTCGAAACCCTCGATATGCGCGATCTCGGAGAGATCGACGTAGGCGACCTCCTCGATCGAAGCGAACCCTTCGGTGACGAGCAGCTGCGCGATCACCTCGTCAACGTCGAGCGCTTCCATGAGCATCTGCGAGCGCTCGGCGAACTCCTTCTGGCGGCGCTCGGACTCTTCCTGCTCGGTCAGGATGTCGATGTCCCAGCCGGTGAGCTGCGAGGCGAGGCGTACGTTCTGGCCGCGCCGTCCGATGGCGAGCGAAAGCTGGCTTTCGGGCACGACGACCTCAATGCGGTTCGTGTCCTCGTCCAGCACGACCTTGGTCACCTCGGCGGGCGCCAGCGCGTTGACGATGAAGCTCGCGGCTTCGGGGTTCCACTGGATGATGTCGACCTTCTCGCCCTGCAGCTCGTTGACGACGGCCTGCACTCTGGAGCCGCGCATGCCGACGCAGGCGCCGACGGGATCGATGGAGGAATTCTTGGATATCACCGCGATCTTGGCGCGCGAGCCCGGATCGCGGGCGACCGATTTGATCTCGACGACGCCGTCGTAGATTTCCGGCACCTCTTGGGCGAAGAGCTTCGACATGAACTCGGGCCGGGCGCGCGAGAGGAAAATCTGCGGGCCCCGCTGCTCGCGGCTCACGTTGTAGATGTAGGCGCGGATGCGATCGCCGTAGCGCACGTTCTCGCGCGGGATCATTTCGTCGCGACGTATGACGCCTTCGGCGCGCCCCAGATCGACGATGACGTTGCCGTACTCGACGCGCTTGACCGTGCCGTTGACGATCTCGCCGATGCGGTCCTTGTATTCGCTGTAATGGCGCTCGCGCTCGGCCTCGCGCACCTTCTGCACGATGACCTGCTTGGCGTTCTGCGCGGCGACGCGGCCGAAATCCAGAGGCGGCAGCGGCTCGGCGATGAGATCGCCGATCTTGGCGTCGGCGTTGCGCTCCTGCGCCTGCTCGAGCGTCACCTGGGTCGAATCGTTCTCGACCAGCTCGACCACCGACAATACGCGCGACAGCCGCGCCTCGCCGGTCTTGGGGTCGATCTCGCAGCGGATGTCGTTCTCCGCGCCGTAACGGGATTTAGCGGCCTTCTGGATCGCGTCTTCCATGGCCTCGATGACGATCTTGCGATCGATCGATTTCTCGCGCGCCACCGCGTCCGCGATCTGCAGAAGCTCCAGCCGATTGGCACTGATGCCGGCCATTGCCATTATTCGTCCTCCTGGTGGTCCCCACCGCTTTCTGGGGCGGAAGTGGAGCCGTTCTCGCTACTCTTCTTTGCGCGGCGCAGGGCCTCGCGTATGAGGTCGTCCGTCAACACGAGCTTTGCCTCGGCGACGAGCCCGACCGGAAGTCCGATGACGCCGCGCTCGGTCTTGCTGAGCTCGATGTCGATTCTGATCTCGCCGTCCTCGAAGCCCTCGAGCATGCCGCGGAACCGTTTGCGGCCGTCGATCGGCTCGCTCAATTCGATCTTGGCCTCATAGCCGGACCAGTGCTCGAAATCGGAGGGGCGCACGAGCGGACGGTCGATCCCCGGCGAGGAGACCTCGAGCCGGTAGGCGCCTGCAACTGGGTCATGCACGTCCAACAAAGGCGATATATCCCGCGAGATGGCCTCGCAATCCTCGATCGTCAAGCTGCCGTCCGGCCGCTCGGCCATCACCTGCAACGTCTTGCCCTCGCGGCCGGAGATCGCGACGCGTACGAGGCGGAAGCCTTTGTCCGCGAGCGCCGGCTCGATGAGCTCGGCCACCTTGGCCGCCAAGCCTTCCTCACGAATGAACCGGTCGCGCGAGGCGCCGTCATCGCCAGCGTGCATGATCTGAAAGTATCCGGTTGGTCTGCCCGATCCGCCGCGCCAATACAAAAAGAGCGGACCCAGAGGGCCCACTCCCAAGAGTTGAGATGATCATGAGCAAGGCATTATTACGAGATCATGACTGTGCTGGCAAGCGGATTGTGGCCGATTAGCGGCACGCCGCCTTGATAAAGCGGAAGAAATAGCAGCGCCGCCCCTCCCTTCCCGCCTTGGCTTCGTAGCGCGTCGCGGCCAGTCGGGGCCCCGCTCGCGCCAGTCCTGAGGCGCGCGGGCCTGCCAGACAAGCGCCGGATGGGCGGCCGCCGCGAGCAAGATTGCGCGGGCATAATCGCCGATATCGGTCGCAATTCTGAGCTCGGCCCCCGGCGCCATCGCGCGCGCCAGCAGATCGAGCGTGGCGCGCGACACAAGCCGGCGCTTGGCGTGCCGCTTCTTGGGCCAGGGGTCGGGGAACAGCACAAAAACGCGGGCGAGCCTGCCCTCGGGCAGCCAGCGCAAGAGATCGCGCGCGTCATCGGTGCTGAGACGGACGCCGGCGAGCGCATGCTCCTCGATGGCGGACGCCGCCTTGACGAGCCCGTCCTCGAACACCTCGCAGCCGATGATCCCCACGTCGGGATTGTGATGCGCCTGCCAGACGAGATGCTCAGCCCCGCCGAAGCCGATCTCCAGCCACACCTCGCGAACGGGCGCCGCAAACAGCGACTGAAGCGATTGCGGGCAAGGGCCGGCGAGGTCGAGGGCGAGGCGCGGCAGCACCTCGTCCAGCAGCGACTGCTGGCGCGCGCTCAGACGGCGCCCGCGTAGGCGTCCGAACGAGCGCAGATCGCCGGGCTGCGTTTTTCCGGCGCAATCTGCGGCCAGCTCAGGCCGCGGCCTTCTTGATCGCGTCGGCAAGGTCGGTCTTCTCCCAGGAGAAACCGCCATCGGCGTCCGCCGCGCGCCCGAAGTGACCGTAGGCCGCCGTGCGCGCGTAGATCGGCTTGTTGAGGTCGAGGTGCTTGCGGATGCCGCGCGGAGACAGATCCATCACCTGCGACAGTGCGGTCTCGAGCTTGGCCTCCTCCACCTTGCCGGTGCCGTGCGTGTCGACGTAGATCGACAACGGCCTCGCGACGCCGATGGCATAGGACAGCTGGATGGTGCAGCGATCGGCGAGCCCCGCCGCCACCACGTTCTTGGCGAGGTAGCGCGACGCATAAGCCGCCGATCGGTCGACCTTGGTCGGGTCCTTGCCGGAGAAGGCGCCGCCGCCATGCGGGGCCGCGCCGCCGTAGGTGTCGACGATGATCTTGCGGCCGGTGAGCCCGCAATCACCGTCGGGGCCGCCGATGAAGAACTTGCCCGTCGGGTTCACGTGCCAGACCGTATCCGTTCCGATCCAGCCCTCGGGCAGCGCCTTGCGGACGTAGGGCTCCACGATCTCGCGGATCTTGGAAGAGGGCAGATCCTCGTCGATGTGCTGATGCGAGACGACGATCTGCGTGACGCCGACCGGTTTGCCGTCCTCGTAGCGCACCGTCACCTGGCTCTTGGAGTCGGGACCGAGCAGCGCCGCCGAGCCGGCCTTTGCATGCCGCGCCTTGGCCAGATCATGAAGGATCTTGTGCGCGTAGTAGATCGGCGCCGGCATCAGCGCGGGCGTTTCCGTGCAGGCGTAGCCGAACATGATGCCCTGGTCGCCGGCGCCCTCTTCCTTGTTGGTGCCGGGCTGCAGCGCGTCGACGCCCTGCGCGATGTCGGCGGACTGCGGGTGCAGAAGAACCTCGATCTCGCACTTCTCCCAGTGGAAGCCTTCCTGCTCGTAGCCGATGTCGCGGATCGCCATGCGCGTGACGTGCGCGATCCAATCCTTGGTCACGGTCTCGGGCCCGCGCGTCTCGCCGGCGATGACGACCTTGTTGGTCGTCGCCAGCGTCTCGCACGCAGCGCGGATCGCCCAGGGATCGACGCCGGCCTTGGGGCCTTCACGATAGAAAAGGTCGACGATCTCATCGGAAATGCGATCGCACACCTTGTCGGGATGGCCTTCCGAAACCGACTCGCTGGTGAAGAGAAAGGATTTACGTGCCACCGAGGCCCCCGTTTATTTTTGAGTGTATCGCGGAAAAATCGCCGGGGTTGTCTCAAGCTTTGCTATCGGGGTCAAGCCATCGAACCCGCAGACGGGCGCGTTAGGGACGCGTGGGAGCGCCAAACGACAACGAAAGTGCACGATCGGGAAGGCCAAAGAGCAAATAGCGCGACTATTCGCTCCCCGCTTCTCCGGCGAACGCGCGCACCAGCTCGACGATCGAGCGGCGTACGCGCGGATCGGTGATGCGCGCGAAGGCCTTGTTGAGCTCCAGTCCTTCGCGGCTGCCCAGGAATTCGACGGCATAATTCTCGGTCGGAGGCTCCGCAAACCCAGGCGCGTTGCCGCCACTGCTTGTCGGCAGCTCCTCGTAAAAGAACTGGACGGGCACGCTCAGCACTTTCGAGAGGTCGAACAGCCGGCTTGCGCCGATCCTGTTGATGCCCTTTTCGTATTTTTGGATCTGCTGGAACGTCAGCCCCAGATTCTCGCCGAGCTTTTCCTGACTCATGCCGAGCAGCATCCTGCGCAACCGCACGCGGCTGCCGACATGAACATCGATTGGGTTGGCGCGCCGTGTGCCGCGGTCTTCGTGTTCTATATCTGCCACCGCAATTTCTCTCGACACAGCGGGTTTACCTTAAGGTCCCCGGCATCGGCCGGCGCACGTTCGCTGAGTTGCGCCAAGCCTCAGACGTCGGCCTGGGGGCGAGGGTTGATCATGTGATAGGATTCAACCCTCAATTTTAGCTTTATGACGATAAGCTCCAGCCCAAGCAACAAGCGAATTGCCGCTTAGTTCCTTCGTCTCGTAAGCGAGCGCACTTGCCCCTGCCACCAGGAACAAAGCAAGCGCTACGAAAGTCCAATCACCGATCCTGGCGTAAAGCGGCGGCGCAAGAGCTGCGGGAATACCGCTGTCGATGACGCCGCGCGCGTTAAGGGTAAGCATAGACAGAACGCGGCCATAGCCGTCGATGACGGCCGAGACGCCGTTGTTGGCCGAGCGAACGAGCGGCAGTCCCTCTTCGACCGCTCGCACTCTCGACTGATGGAAGTGCTGCCACGGGCCGGTCGTATTTCCAAACCAGCCATCGTTAGTGATGTTCAGTAAAAGACCCGGGCGCTGCGCACCTTGCACGACAGCCGAGGGAAAAATCGACCTCGTAGCAGATGAGGCCCGCGACCGCAGGCAGACCCGGGATCGAGAGCAGCGGACGCGGCTCGGGCCCGACCGAGAATCCGCCGCGCCAGCGCGTGAGCTGCTCGAGGCCGATGCGCTCAAGGATCGACTGAAACGGCAAATACTCGCCGAATGGAACGAGATGGATCTTGTCGTAGACCGTCTCGAGGTTCCCGCGGTCGGCGAACACCATGAGACTGTTGTAGCCCTCGCGCGCAGCCGCCCGCCCGGCCCGCCGCCGGGTGCTTCAGGCGCAGCGCGCCGGTGATGAGCTGGGTGCCCGCGGGGAGCATATCGCCGATGGCGGCCAGCGCTTCTGGATGCTCGAGCGGCAGGAACGGCATCGCCGCCTCCGGCCAGACGAGATGCGTAATGCCCGCTAGATCGTCACGACGCCCCGCCGCGTCGTGGCGCGACAGATCGAGCTGATCGGTGAAGATGGCGCCCTGCTTCTCGAAGCGCCACTTGTCGCGCTGATCGACGCTCGCCTGCACGATCCTGATGCGCACGCCATCGAGCAAGGGCACCGGGCCGCCGGCGAGCCGCCAAGTGCCGAAGCCGAACAGCAAGAGCAGGGGAATTGTCGCAATGGCGGCGGCCCACCACAGCGCCTGGCGCCGCTCGTTGCCGGCTGCCACATCGGCAGCGAGCACCAGCGGAGAGGCAAATATGACCACCGCGATCAGCGTCAGCCCGTATATTCCAAAGAGCGCCGCCGACTGCATCAGCGGCAGCGGCCAGGTCAGCGCGTAGCCCAGCACGTTCCACGGAAAACCCGTGAGCACATGGCCGCGCAGCCATTCCGTCGACGCGAATGCAACCGCGAGCACGGCGACGCGCGCGAGCCCCGGCGCCCAGGCGAGCCGCGCCGCCGCGGCGGCAAGGCCCGTGAACAGCGCCAAGCCCGCCGGCATCAGCGTGACCGCGAAGGGAAGCAGCCAGCCGAACTTGTCGGCTTCGACCAGAAAGGCGTCCCCGATCCAGAACAGCCCGAACAGGAAGTAGCCGAAGCCGAACCACCAGCCCGCCGTTGCCGCGCGCACCAGCGGCCGCTGCCAGAAGGACGATGCGTCGCGCGGTTGCGCCGCCGCGCCGTCGATCAGCCAGACGAGCACGGGCAGCGTCAGGAACAGGACGGGCCAGAGGAAGAACGGCGCCATGGCGAGCACCGAAAGGCTGCCCGCGAGGAATGCCGCGCCGAGACGGCGCCAGCCCGAGAGCTGCGAGATCGCAGCGGCGATCCGACCGGCGCCATGCATGGAGCGGGCTCCGTTGGAAGCGATCGCGGCCCACGTGCTAGCCCGGGATGCCGCCGCCTGCCTCATGCCTTGTCGGAGCCGGCCGTCGTGGCATCGGTCGCGCGGGGCTGGTGGATCCTGACCTTCTTGAGCCGCCGCGCGTCGGCGTCCAGCACCTCGAATTCGAGCCCGCACGGATGGCGCACGAGCTCGCCGCGCACGGGCACGCGTCCGAGCAGCGCAAACATGAGGCCGCCGAGCGTGTCGATGTCCTCTTCCTCCTCGGGCTTCAGGAGCTTTACGCCCAAGTGCGCCTCCAGCTCCTTGATGGGCGTGCGCGCCGAAGCGACGAGGCCGAGCTTGGGCTCGGTGGAGATGTGGGCGGCCTCGGCGACGTCGTGCTCGTCCTCGATATCGCCGACGATCTGCTCGACAAGATCCTCGATCGTGACGAGGCCGTCGGTGCCGCCGTACTCGTCGACCACCAGCGCCATGTGGATGCGCGTCGACTGCATGCGGATGAGCAGGTTGGTCGCCGGCATGGAGGGGGGAACGTAGAGCACGGGGCGCCGGATTTTCGCGACGCTGATCGGCCGCGAAAGGTCGACGCCGCCGAATTCGAGATGATGCGCCTTGCCGTCCCGGCGTGGCTTTGGAGCCGGCTCGGCGAGCGCGACCGCACCGGCGACCGCGATCGGAGCGTCGAATATCTCGCCGGCCGATTCCTTGATGAGCCAGCGGAACAGGTCCTTGATGTGGATCATGCCGCGCGGGTCGTCGAGCGTCTCCTTGAACAGCGGAATGCGCGAAACGCCGGCCTCTCCGAACATGCGAAGGGCCTCCGACAACGGCTCGCTCTCCTCCAGCGCGATGATATCGGCGCGCGGCACCATGATGTCCTCGACGCGCAGAACGCCAAACCGCAACAGGCGGCGCAGCATCTCGCGCTCCTCGGTCGAGAACGCGGCATCGGCGTCGGGCGCCTCCTTCAATCCCGTCTCGAGCATCTCGCGCAGCGTCGGCGAACGAAGCCCGATGCGGTTGAGCAGCGCCGAGATCAGTCCGGGAGAGCTCGCCGCAGAGGCCGGATCGGCAGCGGGGTCGCCGTTCTGGTCGGTCTTTGCGCGGGGAATTGGGCGTGCTGCTCATGACTTCAAAAGTTCCGTCTGGTTCCGGCAAGATGACGGCGCCGCGTCGGCGCCTGCGTAGGGGTCGGCAATAGCGAGCCCGGCGAGGATGCGGACTTCGAGCGCTTCCATGGTCCGTGCCTCCGCCTCGGTCTCGTGATCAAAGCCCAGAAGATGCAACAGGCCGTGCACGATAAGGTGCTGCATATGATGGGCCAGCGGCAATCCGAGATCGCGTGCCTCGCGCGCCACCGTTTCGGCGGCGAGCACGACATCGCCGAGGCTGCGCGGCGTGCGCCTCCGCACTGCGGGCGCCTCCCGCCGGCGGGAAACGACAGCACGTTGGTCGGCGCCGGCTTGCCGCGATAGGTCGCGTTGAGTGCGCCGACGTGCGCGTCGCGAAGAGAGCGCGAGGCAGGCCTCGCTTGCAGCGAGCGCGAGCTCGGCAGCGACCGCGGCGGCGGCGGCATGCGCCAATTCGCTCACGGCATCGATCGCACCCCAATCGCCCGCGTCGTGGACGACGTCGAGGACCAGTCCTATCGGAGGCTCTGAAGTCGGCGGAGGCGCGCGCCTCCCCGCCATCGGGGCCTGAAACACTGGATACGGGGACGACTGGGGGCATGGGAGGACGGCTACTTCTGCCGGTCATAGGCTTCGACGATGCGGGCGACGAGATCGCGGCGCACGACGTCGGCACCAGTGAAGCGAACGGCCTCGATGCCGGGCACGCCGTCGAGCAGCGCGATTGCCTCCTCGAGGCCCGACTTCATGCCCACCGGCAAGTCGACCTGGCTCGGGTCGCCGGTCACGGTCATCTTGGCGTTCTCGCCTAACCGGGTGAGGAACATCTTCATCTGCATGCTGGTCGTGTTCTGCGCCTCGTCGAGAATGACATAGGCGTTGGCGAGCGTGCGCCCGCGCATGAAAGCCAAGGGTGCGATCTCGATCACGCCCAATTCCAGATCGCGCTCGACCTTCTCGGGCGGCAGCACGTCGTAGAGGGCATCATAGAGCGGTCGCAGGTAGGGATCGACTTTTTCGCGCATGTCGCCGGGCAGGAAGCCGAGGCGCTCGCCCGCCTCGACGGCCGGGCGCGAGAGGATGATGCGCTCGACGAGCCCGCGTTCGAGGCAATGCGCGGCGTAGGCGACCGCGATGTAGGTCTTGCCGGTGCCCGCCGGCCCGACGCCGAACACGAGATCGATCTTCTCCAGCGCACGCATGTAAACGCTTTGCATCGGCGTGCGCGCCTTGACGACGCGGCGGCGCGTGGCGATCTGCGCCTGACCGTCGGCGGGCACCGTCTTCTCGTTCGCGTGACGAATGAGCCCGTCGAAGTCACCGGCGGTAATCTGTTGGCCTTGGGCAACGCGGGCATAAAGCTCTTCGAGCACGCCGCGGGCGATGTCGCAGGCTGGCTCCGAGCCATTGAGGACGACGACGTTGCCGTGAGCGTGCGCTTCGATTCCGAGGCGATCCTCGATCAGCGCGAGATGACTGTCGTACTCCCCCAGGAGCCGCGTCACATGCCGGTTGTCCTCGAACGGCACCACGATGCGCTTGTTCGCAACCTGTACCTTGGGGGCTCTCCCCGCACCCGGAACCGGGTTCCCGCGAAATGCTGCCAATCGGGGCTCCAGAGGTCGTCCGCTTCGAATCGTCGTTTCTAGTCGTTTAATCTAGCATACCGCCGCGCCGCGCCGTGAATGGGAACGCGCTAGGGCGGCCGGCGCCATGGTAAACGGACGATCAGGCCCGCCGTATGACACCGCTTAAACTATTGGGACCGAAGGCCAAAATTTCAACCGGGGCAATGCGGCCGAGCCATTCGGGCGACGCCTCGGCGTGGACGGCCTGCAAGTACGGCGAGCGCCCGATGAGCTGCCCGGCGCGGCGCCCGGGCTTTTCAAACAGCACCGGCATCATGCGCCCGACGCTGCTGGCGCTGAAGCGGCCTGCTGATCCAAGAGCAGCTTTTGCAGGCGCGCCAAGCGCTGCGTCTTGACCGAATCTGGGACGTGGTCGGCGAGCTTGCCCGCCGGCGTGCCGGGACGGGGGCTGTACTTGAAGGAATAGGCTTGCGCGAACCCGATCTCCTCGATCAGCGCCAGCGTCTCGTCGAACTCGGCCTCGGTCTCGCCGGGGAAGCCGACGATGATATCGGTCGACAGGGCGATCTCGGGCCGGGCTTTGCGGATGCGTGCGACGAGATCGAGGTAGTCCTGAGCCGTATGCTTGCGGTTCATCGCCGCGAGGATGCGATCGGCACCGGCCTGAAACGGCAGGTGCAGAAAGGGCATGAGCTTTTCCTCTTCCCCATGCGCCGCGATCAGATCGTCGCTCATGTCGGCCGGATGGCTGGTCATGTAGCGCAAGCGCTCGAGGCCATCGATGCGCGCCAGGTGCCCGATCAGCCGCGCGAGCGACCAGGGCCGGCCGTCGGGCCCTTCGCCGTGATAGGCGTTGACGTTCTGGCCGAGCAGCGTCAGCTCACGCACGCCGCGCGCAACGAGCTGGCGCGCCTCTTTCGTGACGTCGGCGATCGAGCGCGAGTATTCCATGCCGCGCGTATATGGCACGACGCAGAAGGTGCAGAACTTGTCGCAGCCTTCCTGCACCGTCAGAAATGCCGTGACGGAGCGCGCCGGCGCGCGCGCCGGCAGGTGCGCAAACTTTTCGTCCTCGGGAAACGCGGTGTCGATCAGCGGCTTTGCTTCCGCGCGGACGCGCGCGAGAAGCTCGGGCAGGCGATGATAGCTCTGCGGTCCGACGACGAGATCGACGGCAGGGACACGCGCGAGGATCTCGGATCCTTCGGCCTGCGCCACGCAGCCGACGACGGCAACGAGGGTGTCGCGGCCGGCGGCGCTGCGGCCTTGCTTGACATCGCGCACGCGGCCGAGATCGGAGTAGACCTTCTCGGCAGCCTTCTCGCGGATGTGGCAGGTGTTGAGGACGACGAGGTCGGCGTCCTCGATGCGGCCCGTCTCCGAATAGCCGTGCGCGGCAAGCGACTCGGCGATGCGCTCAGAATCATAGACGTTCATCTGGCAGCCGAAGGTCTTGAGAAACACCTTGGCGCCCGCGCGCGGGGCTGCGGATACGCCGATTGCCGAGGGATCGGTGCCCTCTCCGGCTTCGGAGTCTGGCGTCAAACGGTCGTCCATGACCTCAGCGCATCGGTTGCTTCATGTTGCAGGGCAGCATTCCGCAGCCGATTTGTCCAGCGGGCGAAGGGAGTAGCGTGAACGCAGATCATACCCATTTGGCTGGTGTGCCGTCGCCCGTCCGCGGCCGGACGGGGCCGGAGCCATCGGGCGGCGCCGCAATCGCGAGCGGCTCGTCAACGGGCCGCCCGCGCAGGATGCGCACGACGTGCTCGCGCACTTCTGCTTCGCTTTGACGCGCCAGATCCTTGCGGTCGGCGAAGCTCGCAAGCGGTATCGGCGGTCCGACGCGGATGCGTACATCGAGCGGACCGGCCTTGAGCAAACCCCACGCGTGGCTGCGCATCTCCATGTCGCCGTACCACCCCACCATGGGCCGGTCGGCGCGGCCGATCGGGATGCCGTGCAGGCGCGTATAGACGAGCGACAGCGTCTGCACGACGGCGTCGGGCGCTTGCGCGCCGTTCCTTCCCGAAGGCTTTGCCGCGGCAAACAGCGACGTCATGAACGGCAGCACGCGGTTGCCGTCGCTCGAGGTGCCTTCGGCGAACAGGACGATGGTGTCGCCCTCGGCGAGCCTGCTCAGGATTTCGCCCGCCGCCGCGCCGACGGCCGTGCGCCGCGCGCGGTCGACGAACACAGATCGCTGCAGGCGCGCGAGCGAGGCGACGAACGGCCAGCCTCCCACCTCCTTCTTGGCGACGAACGACACCGGCGCGACCGCCGACAGCACCGGGATGTCGAGCCACGACGTGTGATTGGCGACGAGCAGCACCGGACGATCGCGGGCGACCTCGCCCTCGATCTCGATGCGTACACCCAGCAGCCGGCAGACGCGGCGGTGATACCAGTGCGGAAAGCGGCGGGCCTTGTCGCGGCTCAAATGCAGAAGCGCCGCCTGCACCGGCATCAACGGCACCGTCAGGGCAAAGAAGCCGGTCAGGATCGCGCCGCCCCTCAATGCTCCCATCGCCCGTCTCCGGCTGTAAGGGATCTAAGTTTTCTTGGCGGACTTCACGCGCACGCCATAGAGCTCCAGCCTATGTCCCACGAGCTTGAAGCCGAGCTCGCGCGCGATCCGATCCTGCAGCGCCTCGATCGCTTCGTTGCGGAACTCGATGACGCGTCCGCTCTGCACGTCGATCAGATGGTCGTGATGGTCGCTCGAGGCTTCCTCGTAGCGCCCGCGTCCATGGCCGAAGTCGTGACGCTCGAGCAGACCCTTCTCGGCAAACAGCTTCAGCGTGCGGTAAACGGTCGACAGCGCGATGCGCGGATCGACCTCGTTGGCGCGCCGGTAGACCTCATCCACGTCCGGGTGGTCCTTGGCCGTACACAGAACGCGCGCGATCACGCGGCGCTGCCCGGTCATGCGCAGGCCTTGCTCCGCGCACAGGCGCTCAATTCGGTTCAGGCGGGTCTTGTCGCTATCGGTCATCCGAGACAGTCGATTTGCGGGCACTTTGAGCGCTTTATATGAGCGTGATTAGGACCAGTCCACCAAGGGATGCCGGCACGAGCACCTTATTGCTCACAGCGCCAGCGCGAGGATGACGGCATCGACCGGCTGGCCGCCCGGGCGCCGGTAATAGTCCTTGCGGCGCCCCACGGCGCCAAAGCCCATACCCTTGTAGAGCTTGGTCGCCGCGGTGTTGTCGGCCGCAACCTCCAGGAACAGCCGTTTGACCTCGGCGCGCCTTGCCGCGCGCACCAGACCTTCGACCATGTGGCTCGCGATACCGCGGCGCTGCCATTCCGGTGCGACCCCGATGGAGAGGATCTCCGCTTCGTCGGCCGCGATATGGCCGATGACGAACCCGGCCAGCGCCTTGGGCTCGCGCACCTGAGCGACGAATGCCGCAGCGGCGGGATGCTCGATCAGATCGGCGATGCTCTCCCGGTCCCAGGGCGGATCGAAGAGGCGCGCGTGCAGCAGGGCGATATCGTCGACGCGCTCGGGGCTCGCCCACAAGAGGCTCAAATTCTTGGGATCCAAGGGGACGTCCGCGGCAGCGCTCATCGTGGGGCTCTCGCAATCGACTTGCCGTCCTGCGGCTTGGCATCGGGAGGACGCAGATAAAGCGGTGATAGTCCTCCCTCAAGGGGCACAAGGTCAGGTGCCATCCGCGCCAGGGCATTCGCCTCGGGCAGGAGGTCCGCCAGGCACGCCGAAACGCGCCGGCCGTCGCGCGCCGCGGCCGCCGCGACCGCGTCCGCGCCCGAGCCCGCGATGCGGAGCGGGCTCCCGCCGCCCAGCCGCGCGGCGTCCGCGATCGCCAGCACCATCGGCGGCGACTTCGCCTCGCTCCCGCACGACCCGAACAGCTGCACATAAACTTCCCCGCGCCGCGCATCGACCGCGATCGCCAAATCCTCGCCGTCCTCAGCGGAACCAAGCGTCGCGACGGCGACGTCCGCCATCACCGCAAGGCTCGAGGCGCCGACAAGCGCGATCCCCGTCGCGAGCGCCAATCCCCGCGCCGCTGCGACGCCGATACGCGTGCCGGTGAACGTGCCCGGCCCCACGGTGACCGCGATGCGATCGAGGTCGGCGAAAGCAAGGCCGGCCCCGCGCATGACCTCGTCGATCATCGGCACCAGACGTTCCGCATGCCCGGTCTCGAAGCGCTCCATTGCGCTGGCAAGCTCCACGACACAGCCGTCGCGCAGCTGCAACACACAGGCGGAGCACGCGTCAAAACACGTATCGAAGGCGAGAATATTCATGGCGGGAGACTACACGCAGCGCTCACTAGATTCATCACTTGATATTCGAAATTCAGACGATCTTCGCCATCTCGGCGAAGCTGAACCGGGGCGAGCGCGGCCGCAAGCCCGAGGGATCGCCGTAGCCGATGTTGCATAGAAAATTCGACTTGATGCTCGTGCCTGCAAAAAAGGCGTTGTCGACGCCCGCACTATCGAAGCCGGACATCGGCCCGCAATCGAGCCCATAGAGGCGCGCCGCGAGAATGAGATAGGCACCCTGCAGCGTGCCGTTGCGGAAGGCCGTCTCCTGAATCTTTTCCGGCTTGCCGGCAAACCAGCTGCGCGCATCCGTATGCGGGAAGAGCTTGGGCATGTGCTCGTAGAAATCCAGGTCGTAGCCGATGATGGCGCAGACCGGCGCCAGCATGGTCTTGTCGCGGTTGCCCTCGCTCAAATGCGGCTTGAGGCGCTCCTTGCCTTCCTTCGACTTGACGAACACAAAGCGCGCCGGCGAGCAGTTGCCGCTCGTTGGTCCCATCTTTAGCGTATCGACCAGCCGATGCAGCACGTCGTCCGGCACATCTTTTTGCTGCCATTTGTTTTGCGTGCGTGCTTCGAGGAAGAGCTGGCGGAGCGCGGCCTCGCTAAGTGGCTCAGACATGATCGCCTCCGCAAATGTGGATGCCGGTGCAGCCCACACAAAACCCCGCCAGAGGGGCGGGGTTCCGTAAGCCGGTGCCGGAAGCGCGCGTCAAACGGCCTGGACTTCCTGGACCTCAGGGCAGAAATGCCGAAGCAGGTTCTCGACGCCGTGGCGCAGCGTGGCGGTCGAGCTCGGGCAGCCCGAGCAGGCGCCGCGCATGTGCAGGTACACGACACCGTCGCGAAAGGCCGAGAAGGTGATGTCGCCGCCGTCCTGGGCGACGGCCGGCCGCACGCGGGTCTCCAGCAGCTCCTTGATCGTATCGACGACGGCCTGGTCCTTCGGGTCATAGGAGACGGCGGAGGTGTCGTTGGTGTCGCTGGAGTTGCGGCCGCCGTCCTGGTCGACGATCGGCGCACCCGAGACGTAGTGCTCCATGATGGCGCCCAGCAGCATCGGCTTGAGGTGCTGCCACTCGACGTCGCCCTTGGTGACCGAAATGAAATCGGAGCCGAGGAACACGCCCCGCACGCCCTTGATGTCGAACAGGCGCGCAGCAAGCGGCGAGGCCAAGGCCTCGCTCTTGTCGGTGAAGTCGGCGGTGCCGTCCGGGAGCACCGGCTTGCCCGGGATGAATTTCAGCGTGGCGGGATTGGGCGTCGCCTCGGTCTGGATGAACATCGCTTCGCCTTTCCGTCTGGATCCCCGGTGTGCGCCTCGGCCGACGGCCGGACCGCTCTAGGGGTCTTGGGAGTGCTTAGAACGGCTCTAATATAGGCCCATTGCTCGGAGAATTCGAGCCCTAGCTAAGGTCTTCAGGCTAAAGCCTGAATATCCTCCAACTCCAGCGTGCCGGGCACGATGGTGATGGGGATCGGGAAACTGCCGGCCGCGACGCCGACGGCGAGCGAGGCCACGAGAGGGCCTGGCCCCGCTGGGTCGGTCGAGGCGCCGAGCACCAGCACGGCGATATCCTCGTCCTCGTCGATGAGCTTCCTGATTTCCTCGCCCTTGGCCCCTTCGCGGATGATCTCCTCGGACGCCACGTTCTCGAACCCCGCCAAGTTGAGCTTGCGGCGGAACAGCCGGAACAAGGCCTTGGCCTTCGTCGTCTCTTCCTCGACCTGCTGCTGGCGCACATTGATCCAGTGCTGGAACTCCTGGGGCACGATCACGTAGAGCATCACGATCGAGCCAGAGGAGCGCTGGATGCGACTTGCGGCATAGAACAGCGCCCCTTCCACTTCCTGGCTCTCGTCGACGTTGAGCAGGAACTTGCGAAAGTGGCCGCTTTCGAACGAGCGACGTTTCTTTGGCGTAGTCATGGTCGCATGCTGCCATGAGGTGACGACGCCGACAACAAGCGTGTTCTCAGCATCAGCGCTCGTTCCTTGTCGCTTGGCACGTCAAGACCGCACGAAGCCAAGGATGTCCTTGACCTCGGCAAAGATCGGGGCGGCGATGGCCCGGGCGCGCTTCGACCCGTCGGCGAGGATGCGATCGATTTCCGCCGGGTCGGCCATCAGGCGCTTTGATTCAGCCGCGATCGGCGCGAGCTTCTGCACGGAAATTTCGGTCAGGGCGCGCTTGAGGCCGGTGAAGATGCTCGGCCCCTCGCCGGCGGTGGAGTTCAAAAGCTCCAACCCGGCCTGCTTGGTAATACCGGCCAGCGCCGCATAGATGCCGACCAGGTTATCGATCTCCGGCCGCGCCTTGAGTTCCTCCAACGTGCCGGGCGGCGCAGGCTCCATATCGGTTTTCGCGCGCTTGATCTTATCGGCGATGGCGTCTGCATCGTCCATGAGGTTGATGCGCGACATGTCGGAAGGCTCCGACTTCGACATCTTCTTGGTGCCGTCGCGCAGGCTCATGACGCGAGTTGCCGGCCCGGTGATCACCGGCTCAGGGAGCGGGAAGAAGTTGCCGTCGGCGTGGCCCGCCTTCTCGATCCATGGCTTGAAGTCGTTGTTGAACTTCTGCGCGATGTCGCGCGCCAGCTCCAGGTGCTGCTTCTGGTCGTCACCCACCGGCACGTGCGTCGCGCGGTAGGCGAGAATGTCGGCGGCCATCAGGTCGGGATAGACGTAGAGACCGACCGAGGCGTTCTCGCGATCCTTGCCGGCCTTCTCCTTGAACTGCGTCATGCGGTTGAGCCAGCCCAGCCGCGCCACGCAGTTGAAGATCCACGCCAGCTCGGCGTGCTCGGGCACCTGGCTCTGATTGAACAGGATACTCTTCTTGGGATCGAGCCCGGAGGCGATGTAGGCGGCCGTTACCTGGCGGATCGCCTTCTTGAGTTCGTCGGGATCCTGCCACACGGTGATCGCGTGCATATCGACGACGCAATAGATGCACTCGTGCGTCTTCTGCAGCTCGATCCACTGCAGCATCGCACCCAGGTAGTTGCCAAGGTGCAGGCTGCCGGTCGGCTGCATGCCGGAGAAGACGCGCTCCTGAAAAGCCATTGATGATTTGCCTCTGCGACCGGGGCGCGTTATGGCGCGCCGGGGCCCGGCATGCAAGCTCGGGTTTTCCTGCGGCTCAGATCGGTCCGGGCGGCGCGCGCCGTTTCAGAAATCCACGCAGCTGCCGCATGTCGAGGGCGCCCGTCGCAAAGACGGCGATCACGTAGACCGCAAGACCCGACCCGACGAGACCGGAGAGCGCCAGGACGCGCACGAGCGGCCGCGTCGGCTCGCCGAAGCTCGCGCCCAGCGCGTCCGACACGAGCCAGAGCGCGACGCCCATCACCGCGCTGGAGAGCACGATGCGCGGAAACGTGCGCCGCAGCCGATTATCGGCGACGAAATATTCGCGCTTCACGAGCGTTGCGTAGAGCAGCCCCGCGTTGAGCCAGCCGCCGAGCGTCGTCGCCACCGCGATCCCCAGATGCGGCATCAGCCCGTAGGCGCGGAACACGAAAAACAGCGCGATCGAGCCCAGCGTATTTGCCACCAAACTGATGACCGCATACCGCATCGGAGTCTTGGTGTCCTCGCGTGCGAAATAGGCGGGCGAGAACACCTTGATCATCACGAAGCTCGGCAGTCCGAGCGCGAAGATGCCGAGCGCGTAGGCGGTGGCCGGCGTATCCGCCACGGTGAACGCCCCCCGCTCGTAGAGGCCGGTGACGATCGCACTGGGCACGATGGCGAGCGCGACGGCGGCGGGCAGCGTCAGCAGCATGGCGAACTCAAACGAACGGTTCTGGCTGTCCATGACCGCGGTGTGGTCCCCGGCGCGCAGATGCCGCGACACGTCGGGCAGCAGCACGACGCCGATCGCTATGCCGACGATCGCAAGCGGCAGCTCGTAGATGCGGTCGGCGTAATAGAGGTAGGACACCGCACCGTTCTGCATCGACGCGATGACCGTCCCGATGACGATGTTGATCTGGGTGACGCCGCCGGCGATGACACCGGGGATGCCGAGACGGATGAGGCGGCGCATCCCCTCGGTCATGCGCGGCCAGCGCAGCTTCAGCCACATGTTGTTGCGCCGCACGCCGTCGACGAGAAGCCAGAGTTGCAACAGCCCCGCAGCGAATACGCCCCAGGCCTGGATCACGCCGGCCATCGGTTCGCTGCGAAATCCGAACCACAACGCCAACACCGTCGCCGCCATCATCGTAGCGTTCAGCACGATGGAGACCGACGAACTCTCGACGAATTTGCCGAAGGAGTTCAGCACGCCCGACAGCAGCGCCACGAGCGACATGCACAAGAGGTAGGGCATCGTTATGCGCGTCAGCAGCACGGCGAGATCGAACTTGTCCGGCGTTTCGTTGAAGCCAGGCGCGAGGCCGTACATCAAAAACGGCATCGCGATCTCGGCAACGACCGTCAGCGCAACCAGGATGAAGACGAGCCCCGACATCGCCTCCTCTGCGAAGGCGCGGGCGGATTCGCGCCCCTCGCCTTCGAGCCGCTTGGCAAACAGCGGAACGAACGCCGCGTTGAAAGCGCCCTCGGCAAACAGGCGGCGGAACAGGTTGGGGAAGCGGAAGGCGACGAAGAAGGCGTCCGCAACCCAGCCACTGCCGAGCGTCGCGGCAATGAGAATGTCGCGCAGAAAGCCGAAGACGCGGCTCAGAAGTGTCAAGCCGCCGACGGTCGCGAAGGAACGGTAGAGCCTCATGGGGCGTGACCGGTAGCCGAGCAATGGGTCGAGGGCAAGGGACTTTGGCGCCACAGCCGGGCCTCTAGCGTGCGGGCCCGCACGTTGACATCGCCAGGCGATCACGGACAAGATCGGCAATCGGGGAGGGCAGCTTCATGTTTCCGATAGGTGACGACAATACCGAGCGCAGGACCGTTCCCTACGTCACGTACGTCCTGATCGCGCTGAACGTCCTCGTCTTCCTGCTCGAGCTGCAGAACGGCGACGATTTCATCCGCCAATGGGCCTTTATACCGGCACGCTTCTCGGCCGACCCCGGCGGCAATGTCTTCACCGTTTTCAGCGCCATGTTCATGCACGGCAGCTGGCTGCACCTCGGCGGCAACATGCTCTACCTGTGGATATTCGGCGACAACGTCGAGGACCAGTTCGGCCACGCCAAGTATCTCTTCTTCTATCTCTTGGCCGGCATTGCCGCGACCTTCGCCCAGTACATCGCGATGCCCGAATCCAGCGTGCCCAACGTCGGCGCCTCGGGCGCCATCGCCGGCGTGCTCGGCGCCTATATTCTGATGTTCCCGAAAGCGCGCGTGAACGTGCTGCTGGGGCGCAGTGTGGTCGCGATGCCGGCGCTCGTCGTGCTCGGCTTCTGGATCGTGCTGCAGCTCGTCAGCGGGGTCGGCTCCATCGCCTATACGGACGCCGATGTGGGCGGCGTCGCCTACATGGCCCACGTCGGCGGCTTCGTGGCGGGCTTCCTGATGGCTTTCCTGTTTCGCGGTGGCGGCAATCCGCGCATTTCGGCCTGATTACGCCGCTAGATTAGGGCTGTCCGGCCGGCAGCCTTGAACGGAGCCTCCATTTGCAGGACAATGCCCGCTGGCCGGGGGGCTTTGGCGCGGAACGACATCCATGATTCGCCTCGCTGTGCCGATCGTGATCTTTCTGCTTACGCTGTTTGCCGGAGCGGTGTGGGCGCTCTACGGCTACCTCGATCTTTCGCAGGTGGGCGAGGGTCTTTCCGACAAGCCGGTCGTGGCATCAAAAGCCACGCCACCCGGACCCGACGGTGCAGCAAAGCAAGACCCCGCCTCAGCGCATGACCTGACCGCGACCTTCGACGTGGCGCGCATCGATCCCAACGGCACCTCGGTGTTTGCCGGCCGCGCCGAGCCGGGCGCACGCGTCACGATCATGGGCGAGGGAAAACCGATCGGAACGGCCGACGCCGACGAGAACGGCGAGTGGACCTTCGCCGTCGAGCACAAGTTTGCGAGCGCTAATCCCGATATCGGGCTCGTCGTGAAGCCTGAGTCGGAGGCCAAACGCGACGACGCCGCCAAAACGGGCGTGGCGGGCTATGCCGAGGCCCGCGAGGAGCTAGCTGCAAAGCCCAATGCCGGCGAGCGCCCGACTGCAAAGGCCGTCACATCGCATCTGTTGAAGGACTTCGAAGGCATTGTCGAGGAGGCGCGCACGGCGGCACTCGACAAGGGCATGAAGGCCGAGACCGAAACGGCCTTACCCCCAGCGGGCGCCTCCGCCCCGAGCAATGTCACCGCCGTCAACTTGGCGCCGTCAGCGACCGTGCGCAAAACCATTCCAGTGCCCATAACATTCGTGTTCAACGAGGCGAGCTTCACCGACGACGGCCGCAAGGCGGCGGGGCTTCTGCTCGAGTATCTGCAGCTCAAGCACTTCGCCAAGGTGTCGCTCACCGGGCACGCGGACGAACGCGGGTCGGATGAGCTGAACATCACGCTGTCCAAAGAGCGGCTCGATACGGTGGCGAATTATTTGCGCGAAGCCGGCTTCAAGGGCACGCTCGACCTCATTCCCAAGGGCAAGTCGGAGCCGTTCACCGGCGTGGTGCGCAGCCAATACCCGCAGGAGGAGCTCTACCAGCTCGACCGCCGCGTGGAGCTCGTCATCGCCCCCTGAGGCGCGGCTTTGTCGGCGAGCTCGCGCCCGATCCTCAACCACCCACTATTCAGAAGGGCCGACCAGCACCCGCTCCAGGCGCTCGCGGATCGTCTTTTGCCGCGGCTCGTGCGTCACCTTCTTGCCGGTGAGGTCCGTCACATAGAACACGTCCACGGCCTTCTCGCCGAAGGTCGTAATGTGCGCGGAGGTGATGTCGAGGAAGAGGTTCGACAGCGTGCTGGTCAGCTCATAGAGCAAGCCCGGCCGGTCGCGCCCCGCCACCTCGATGACGGTGAACTGATCCGACAGCGCGTTGTTGATGATCACCTCGGGCTCGACCGTGAAGGCCAGCACCCGGCGCGGCGGCGGGCCGCGCTCGGCCAGCAGCTCCTTGAGCCAGACGTCGCCTCGCAGCAGGCTGCCGATCGTCTGGCCGATGCGGCGGCCGCGGCGGAACTCGTCCTCGTCCTCCTTGAACTCGCGGTTGAGCAGGAAGGTATCGAGCGCGTAGCCGTCGCGCGTCGTCATGATGTGGGCGCCCGCGATATTGGCCCCGGCGGCGGCGCAGGCACCGGCGAAGAGCGCCAGCAGGCGCGGATGGTTGGGAGCGACCACGGTCAGCTCGGTGATCGCCGTGAAGGCGTCCGTCGTGGTCTCGGTCGCGAGATGGCTGCCCTCCTCGTCGGCGCGCCGCAGCAACTTTGCATGCTCGACCTGGCGCGCGGTGTCGGTGCGCAGCCAATAGTCGGGATAGTGGCGATCGATAAAGCTTTCGACCTCGTCCCCGGGCCAGTCGAGGAGCGCTCCGCGCAGTTCTGTCTGCGCCTCGGCGATACGCTGGCTGCGCTTGACCTGGGTGTGGCCGCCGGCGACGAGCGGCTCGGCCTCGTAGTATAGCGTGCGCAGCAGCTGCCCCTTCCAGCCGTTCCAAACGCCGGGGCCGACAGCGCGGATGTCGGCGACAGTGAGCAGCAGCAGCAGCTTCAAGCGCTCAGGGCTCTGCACCACGTCGGCGAAATCGCGGATGGTCTTGGGATCGGAGAGGTCGCGGCTCTGCGCGATGTTGCTCATCGTCAGGTGCTGCTCGATCAGCCACGCCGCGGTCTCCGTCTCGGCCGCGCTCAATCCGAAGCGGGGCCCGAGCTTGCGCGCGACGCGGGCGCCGATGATCGAATGGTCCTCCTTATGCCCCTTGCCGATGTCGTGCAGGAAGGCGGCAACGAACAGCGCGCGGCGGTTCTTGACGGTCTTGATGATCTCGGAGGAAAGGGGAAGCTCACGCGTGGCGCCGCCGCGCTCGATGTCGGTCAGCATGCCGACGGTGCGCACGAGATGCTCATCGATCGTGTAGTGATGGTACATATTGAACTGCGTCATGGCGACGACGCGGCCGAACTCTGGAACGAAACGTCCGAGCACACCGGCATCGTTCATGCGCCGCAGCGTCATCTCCGCGCTGCTGTCGGTGGTCAACAGATCCATGAAGATGCGGTTTGCCTCGGGATCGGCGCGCAGATCATCGTCGATCAGGCGCAGCGACTGGCGCAGCACGCGGATGGCGTCGGGGTGCAGAAACGCATTGGTGTGGCGCGCTTCCGAAAAGAACCTGATGAGATTGATCGGATCGCGCTTGAACACGGCGGGATCGGCGACGTTGAGGCGCCCGTTGTCGATGCGGAATTCGGTGCGCGCGCGGATCTGGCGCCGAGCCTTCCAATTCAGCGGACGCAACAGCTTGCTCAAGCCCGGTGACGCCTTGAGCTGCTGCATTTCCAGACCGGTGCACAGGATCGTCGTCAGGTCGCCGACGTCCTTGGCTATGAGGAAGTAGTGTTTCATGAAGCGCTCGACCGCGCGCATGCCCCCGCGCTTGTTGTAGCCGAGCTGCTGCGCGAGCCAGGGCTGCACGTCGAAGGTCAGAACCTCCTCGGCGCGCCCGCTCAGGAAATGCAGGTAGCAGCGGATCGTCCACAGGAAATCCTCGCACCGGCGGAACGTCGCGACCTCGTGCGGCTTGAAGATGCCGGCGGCCACCGTCGCCGCGCCGACGCCCTGGCCATACAGGTATTTCGACAGCCAGTGCAGCGTGTGCAGATCGCGCAAGCCCCCCTTGCCGTCCTTGATGTTGGGCTCGACCTTGTAGCGGCTCTCGCCCGCCGTCCGGTGACGGGCGTCGCGCTCGGCCATCTTCGCGTCGATGAAGCCGCGCGCAGTGCCGGCGACCACCTCATTGCGAAAGCGCTGCTCGAACTTGTCGTAAAGCTGCGCGTCGCCGTAAATGAGCCGCGCATCGAGCAGCGCCGTGCGCACCGTGATGTCGGCTGCGCCCATCTTGACGCACTGGTCGATCGTGCGCGTGGCATGCCCGACCTTAAAGCCGAGATCCCACAACAGGTAGAGGATGTATTCGGCTACGCTCTCGCCCCATGGGGTCTGCTTGTAGGGAAGCAGGAACAGCAGATCGATGTCGGAGGCCGGTGCCAGCAGGGCGCGGCCGTAGCCTCCCGTCGCCACGATCGCCATGCGCTCGGCATCGGACGGATTGGTCGCCCGGTAAACGTGCGCGACCGTGTAATCGTAGATGAGACGAATGAGCTCGTCCTGAAACTGCGACAGCCCCGCCGCGCAACGCCGCCCATTGCCGTCGGCCTCGAGCCCGCGGCGCGCCGAGTCGCGCGCGGCCGCGACCAGCGCTTTCAGCCGATCGAGCAGGGCCGCGCGCGCCTGCAGAGCATCCCCGTGGGCGCGAAACGCCGCGCTCAGCTCCTCGCGCAGTGCGCGCGGATCGAAATAGGGGGCAGCCGTTTGAATCGCTTTGTCCATGTCCCGTGCATGTAAGGCAGCTTGACCCGCAGGCTAGCAGCGTCCCCTAAATTAACGTTCCGGTTTGCTACGCTTCTGGCGTAGCGCCTTCAGGCTGTAGACCGTATCGAGCGCGGCACGCGGCGACAACTCGTCGGGATTGAGCGCATCGATAGCAGTCTCCACGGCCGATGGCGCGGCGGGCGCGCTGTGAGCTTCTTGCGCCCGGGTTAGCGCAAACAAGGGCAGCTCGTCGAGCGTGCCGTTGCGCGCGTTCTTCTTGCCCTCGGTCTTCTCCAAGATCGCCAGGACCTCGCGCGCGCGCCCGACCACGCGATCGGGAAGGCCGGCGAGCTTCGCCACCTGGATGCCGTAGGAGCGGTCGGCTGCCCCCGGCTTCACCTTGTGCAGGAATACGATCTCATCGTGCCATTCCCGCACGTCGATCGTCACGTTGGCGACGCCGTCGAGGCGGCGGGCGAGCGCGGTCAGCTCATGATAGTGCGTGGCAAACAGCACCCGCGCGCGCGTGCAATCGTGCAGGAACTCGACTGCGGCCCAGGCGATCGACAGGCCGTCGAACGTCGCCGTGCCGCGCCCGATCTCGTCGAGTATGACGAGCGAGCGTTCGCCCGCCTGATTGAGTATCGCCGCCGTCTCCACCATCTCGACCATGAACGTCGAGCGCCCGCGCGCCAGGTCGTCGGAGGCGCCTACGCGGCTGAACAGGCGATCGATGACGCCGATCGCGGCCGAGCGCGCCGGCACGTACGAGCCCATCTGTGCCAGCACGGCGATCAGCGCGTTCTGGCGCAGGAAGGTCGATTTGCCCGCCATGTTGGGACCTGTCACCAGCCAGAGGCGGCCGTCGGCGGTCTCTTCGATGGGCGCCGCGGCCGCACGCTCGGTGCGCCCCAGCATGCAGTCGTTCTCGATGAACGGGCCGGCTTTTGCCGCTTTTAGCGCCTGCTCGACCACGGGATGGCGTCCGCCGCGGATCTCGAACGCGAGGCTCTCGTCGACGCGTGGGCGCGTGTAGGCCTCGGTGCGCGCGAGCTCGGCGAGCCCGGCCGTCGCATCGAGCTCGGCGAGCGCCGCCGCGACCTCACTCAGCGCCTGCGCCTCTTTGTCGACGGCCGCCGCCAGCTCGCCGAACACCTCCTGCTCGAGGCTCAAGGCGCGCTCCGTAGCGGAAGCGATGCGGCCCTCGGTCTCGACGAGCTCCGGCGTCGTGAAGCGCACCGCGTTCGCCATCGTCTGCCGGTGGCGGAACCTTTTCGCGTGCGCGCCCTCGAGCAGCGGCTTGGCGTTGGCCTGCGTCACCTCGATGTAAAAGCCGAGGATGTTGTTGTGGCGAACCTTCAGCGACTTGACGCCCGTGCACTCGACGTAGTCCGTCTCGAGCCCGGCCATCACGCCGCGGCTGTCCTCCTTGAGGCGACGCGCTTCGTCGAGATCGGGACGGTAGCCCTCGCGCACGAAGCCGCCGTCGCGGCGAAGATGCGGGGGATCGGCGACGAGTGCGGCATTGAGCGTCTCGTGCAGAGATTTGCCGACGGCGCGCAGCTGCCCCGCGATGCGCCCCAGCTCCTCGGGCAAGCCCATGCCCTCGCCTTCCGCGGCGAGAAGAGCGCTGCACCGGGCCGCACTCGCCAGACCCTCGCGCACGGCGGCGAGGTCGCGGGGCGAGCCGCGCGCGAATGCCAGGCGCGAGAGAGCGCGCGCTATGTCGGGGGCTGAGCGCAGTGCGGCGCGCAGATCAGCGCGCAACGTATCCTCTTCGATCAGGAAGCCGACCGCGTCGAGCCGCCTGTCGATCTGGCGCGGGTCGCGCAGAGGGCTTGCGAGGCGCCCCGCGAGCTCGCGCGCGCCGGGGCCCGTCACCGTGCGATCGATTGCGGCAAGGAGGCTGCCCTGCTTGTCTCCCGATATGGAGCGCACGAGCTCCAAGCTCGCACGGCTCGAGGCGTCGATCATGAGCGCTGCCTGCGTTCCCGATTTCCGCGGGGGCCTCAGCAGGAGCTTGGAGCCCATCTGCGTCAGCTCGACGTACTTCAAGACAGCGCCGATCGCGGCGAGCTCGGGCCGCGTGAAACCGCCGAAGCCGCCGAGCTCGGCGACCTTGAGTTGCGCTTTCAGCTTCGCCTCGCCGGCGAGGCTGTCGAAGGAGGCGGCCGGCACCGGCGTCGCGGCGGCACCCGCGGCCGCGATCAGGCGCTTCAAGCCGTCATCGGCGAGAAGGGCATCGGCGAGGATCACCTCGCTGGGGCCCAGGCGCACGAGCTCGCCCGGCAGATCCGCGCCGCTCACCTCTCCCACCTCGAACTCGCCCGTCGATATGTCGAGGGAAGCCAGCGCCACGATGGCGGCGTTCTCCGTGAGCGCGCCCGCGGCCGACCCCGCCGGCCTGTAGAGTGCCGTCAGATAGTTGCGCGCCTTTGCGTCGAGTAGCGTGTCCTCCGTCAGCGTACCGGGTGTGACGAGCCGCACGACGTCGCGGCGCACGATCGACTTGGCGCCGCGTTTCCTCGCTTCCGCCGGATCCTCGAGTTGCTCGGCGACGGCGACGCGGTGGCCGGCCCTGATCAGGCGTTGCAGATACTCATCGGCGCGGTGGATCGGCACCCCGCACATGGGGATGTCCTCGCCAAGGTGCTTGCCCCGCTTGGTGAGCACGATCGCGAGCGCCGCGGAGGCTGTCACCGCATCGTCGAAGAAGAGCTCGTAGAAGTCGCCCATCCGGTACCAAAGCAGGCTGCCGGGATTTGCCGCTTTGATCTCGAGGTATTGAGCCATGACGGGGCTCGCGTCGGCCGGCGGCGGCGACTGGTCCTGCGGCGCGCTTGCCTTAACGGGCACTGGCGGCGCGGGCGCTGCAGCCGCCGCCACCGCCTGCCGCTTTGCTGGTTTTCGTCTGGCCGCCATCGCCCCGCCTGTCCCCACCCTACGACGCCGTTAACGACGGGCGGCTACGATAGCGATCCATCACTCTCAGCGAAAGCCGCCCTGCCCACGGCAAGCGGCGCCAGGGCCCGCGTTTTTTCGATGTTTGATTGTTTCGCTTCCCCCGCCGCCCTATCCTGCCCCCTCCTCAAACCCAGACAGTTCAACCTCGATGACAACCACCAGAAGCACCAAGGCCGCGCAGACCCGCTTCACGGAGCAGGAAGCCCTGCAGTTCCATTCCCAGGGCAAGCCCGGCAAGCTGGAAATCACACCGACCAAGCCGCTTGCAACCCAGCGCGACCTTTCGCTCGCCTATTCGCCGGGCGTGGCCGTGCCGGTGCATGCGATCCACGAAAATCCGGCGTGCGCCTATGAGTACACCAACAAGGGCAACCTCGTTGCCGTGGTCTCCAACGGAACGGCGATCCTGGGCCTCGGAAACCTCGGCGCGCTTGCGTCAAAGCCCGTGATGGAGGGCAAGGGCGCGCTGTTCAAGCGCTTCGCCGACATCGATGCGATGGACCTTCTGGTCGACACCGAGGATGTCGACGCGTTCATCAACTGCGTGCGCTATCTGGGGCCGTCCTTCGGCGGCATCAATCTTGAGGACATCAAGGCGCCCGACTGCTTCATCATCGAGCAGAAGCTCAAGGAGCTGCTCGATATCCCCGTATTCCACGACGACCAGCACGGAACCGCAATCATCGCGGCGGCAGGCCTCCTCAACGCGCTCGAGCTCACCGGCCGCGACCTGAAGAAGTTCAAGCTCGTCGTCAACGGCGCCGGCGCTGCGGGCATCGCCTGCCTCGAGCTGCTGGTGTCCATGGGCATGCCGAAGGCCAACGTCATCCTCTGCGACACGAAGGGGGTGATCTACCAGGGCCGCAAGGAAGGCATGAACCAGTGGAAGTCGGCGTACGCCGCCAAGACCAAGGCGCGCACGCTGGCAGAGGCGCTCGATGGCGCCGACGCACTGTTCGGCCTCTCGGTGAAGGGCGCGGTGACCCCGGCAATGGTCGCTGCCATGGCGCCCAAGCCCATCATCTTCGCTATGGCGAACCCCGACCCCGAGATCACGCCCGAAGACGTCGCGACCGTGCGCGACGATGCCATCGTCGCCACCGGCCGGTCGGACTATCCCAATCAGATAAACAACGTGCTGGGCTTTCCCTTCATCTTCCGCGGCGCGCTCGACGTGCAGGCCTCCACGATCAACGACGCGATGAAAGTCGCGGCGGCCAGAGCCTTGGCCGAGCTCGCGCGCGCCGAGGTCCCCGATCAGGTCGCGGCGGCCTTCCATGGCCGGCGCGCGACCTTCGGGCCGGACTACATCATACCGGCGCCGTTCGATCCCCGTCTCATCGTCAACGTGCCGGCGGCGGTGGCGAAGGCGGCGATGGACTCAGGCGTCGCGCGCAAGCCGATCATCGACATGGAGGCCTACATCGCCCGGCTCGAGGGACGTCTCGATCCCATGGCCGGCTGGCTGCAATCGACATTCAGCGCGGTGCGCGCCGACCCCAAGCGCGTCGTCTTTGCCGAGGGCGAGGAAGCGGCGGTCATCCGCGCCGCCCATACCTACTTCACGCAAGGCTTCGGCCAGCCGATCCTCATCGGCACCGGCGACGTGGTGCGCGAGCAGTTCCGCGCGCTCGGCATGGTGCTGCGGCCGGAGTACGAGCTTATCGACACGCGCAAATCGCCGTATCTGGAGGAGTTCACCGAGTCCCTCTATGCGCGCCTGCAGCGGCGCGGCTACCTGAAACGCGATTGCCACCGCCTTGTCGCCAACGAGCGCAACGTCTTTGCCGCGCTGATGGTCTCGCACGGCTACGCCGACGCCATGGTGTCGGGCGTAACGCGCAATTGGACGAGCGTCTTCCAGGACGTGCACCGCGTCATGGACGCCGAGCCCGACCGCAACGTGATCGGCGTAACGCTGGCTTTGCTGCGCGGGCGCGCAGTTCTGATCGCCGACACCAGCGTGCACGCCATGCCGACCGCCGAGCAGCTTGCCGACATCGCTATCGAGGCCGCGCGCGCGGCACGCGACTTCGGCATCGAGCCGCGTGTCGCCCTGCTCGCCTATTCGACGTTCGGCCAGCCGCGCGGCGAGCGGTCAGACCAGGTGCGCGAGGCGATTCAGATCCTCGATGAGCGCCGCGTCGATTTCGAGTACGATGGCGATATGGCGGCCGACGTCGCGCTCAATCGCGACCTGATGCGCCACTATCCGTTCTGCCGCCTGACCGACCCCGCCAACGTGCTGGTCATGCCGGCATTTCACGCCGCTTCCATCTCAACGAAGATGCTGAAGGAGCTGGGCGGGGCCACCATTATCGGGCCGATCCTCGTCGGCCTGTCCCATTCGGTGCAGATCGCGCCCTTCGGCGCGATCGACAGCGACATCGTCAACATGGCAGCGATCGCCGCGCATGGCGCCAAGAATTGAGTTGGGGACGCCGCGCCTTGCCGGCTCAGTCGCTCGCCAGGATCATGTTGCGCACGATCGGGTAGATCTGGCCTTCCCAGCGCCGCCCGCTGAAGACGCCGTAGTGCCCCACGCCCGCCTGCATGTGGTGACGCTTCATGTGCGGCTTGAGGCCCGTGCATAGATCATGCGCGACCGCGGTCTGCCCGAGCGCGCAGATATCGTCGCGCTCGCCTTCCACGGTGAGCAGCGCCGTCTTGCGGATCGCCTTGAGATTGACGGGCTCGCCTTTGTACTTGAGCTCGCCCTTGGGCAGCAGCTGTTCCTGGAACACCCAGCTCACCGTTTCGAGATAGAACTCGGCCGGGAGATCGAGCACGGCGAAATACTCGTCATAGAAACTCTTGATCACCTTCGCCTTCTCGTGCTCGCCGTTGGCGATATGCTCGTAGAGTTCCTGATGCGCGTTGCAATGCCGGTTGATGTTCATCGAGACGAAGGCGGCGAGCTGCACGAAGCCGGGATAGACCTTGCGGCCCCCGCCCTTGTACTTGCGCGGAACGCGCGCGATGAGGTTGCGCTCGAACCAGCCCATCGACTTGCTGGTCGCGAGCTTGTTGACCTTCGTCGGATTGATGCGCGTGTCGATCGGCCCCGCCATCAGCGTCATGCTGCTCGGCTGCGCCCTGTTGCCCGAGGCGGCCATCACCGCGACGGCGGCAAGCGCCTGCACGCAAGGCTGGCAAACGGCGACCATGTGGGCGCCGGGACCCAAGGTCTCCAAAAATCGGATGAGGTATTCGACGTAGTCGTCGAAACTGAAAGGGCCGTCCTTGAGGTCGACACCGCGCGCGTTGTGCCAATCGGTGATGTAGACGTCGTGATCGGGCAGCAGCGTGCGCACCGTATTGCGCAGAAGCGTCGCGAAGTGGCCCGAGAGCGGCGCGACGACGAGCACGCGCGGCTGGCGCGTGGTGATATCCTTCTTGAAGTTCAGAAGCGTGCCAAACGGCAGCGTCAGCGTCGTGACCTCGCTGATCTGGACTTCGCGATTTCCAACGGTGATGGAGTCGATGCCGTAGGGCGGACGCTCGTGGGTCAAGCCGGCGCGCGCCAATAGCTCGTAGGTCGCGGAGAGATTGCGCACGAGCGGAATGTTGGCCGCGCCCCCCCAACCGCCGAGCATGGCCAGCGATTGCCGGGCCATCGACTTCGCGGGCTCAACCATGTCGGAATGTGCTTGATAGGCGAGGTAGAGCATGCAGTCTCGATCCGCGGGCCGCAGCGGCAGGCTCAAAATTTGCTTTAAGCCTATTGTGCGGTGCACAAAAGCTAGTGCATCCTGCGGTGGTGCGCGAGTTTTTTTTGAACGCTGAGCGACGCGCGGGTGCGGAATGCGGCGCTCTTGGGCGAGGGACGTGCAGAATGGCAACAGCAGTACTTACGATCAGCAGCAAGAATTACTCCTCCTGGTCGCTGCGCGGTTGGCTGCTCTGCAAAATGGCCGGATTGGCGTTCGAGGAGGAAACCATGTCCTCCGACGACCCCTCGACGCGGGCCGAGTTGCTGCTGCTGTCGCCGTCCTTCCTCGTTCCGTGCCTGCATCATGGCGACGTCAGGGTCTGGGATACGCTCGCAATCGCCGAGTATCTCGCCGAGATCCGCCCCGAGGCGGGCCTGCTGCCGGCCTCGCAGGCAACGCGCGCCCACTGCCGCGCCGTCTCGGGCGAAATGCATTCAGGCTTCCACAATCTGCGCTCAGCCCTTCCCATGAACCTGAAGGCGCATTTTCCGGGCTTCTCGGTCTGGTCGGGCGCGCAGGGCGACATCGATCGCGTGGCCGCCATTTGGCGCGAGTGTCTTGCTGCCTACGGCGGCCCCTACCTGTTCGGAGAGCTGTCCCTCGCCGATGCCATGTATGCGCCGGTCTGCGCCCGCTTCCTGACCTACGACGTGCCGCTCGATGCGAACTGCGCCGCTTATTGCGCAACGATCATGGCGTGGCCCGCCATGATGGAATGGACGCAAGCAGCCAAATTGGAGCCTGAAGAGCTCGAAGAGCTCGACGTGGAGTTCTAGGGACCAACCCTAGCCGCGACGCCGTCTCCGCCCCGCCGCTCCCCATCCAAACAATCCAGGCAGGTATGCGAAAATTGCATACCTGCGCCTGCGTGTGCGCCTGCTCGACCCCTGCACCGACGGCGCTTTCCCGCTGCTGACCGCCACTGGCTCACCCTCCGGGCAGCCGCGGCGCCGCCCCCTTGTGCGTGGAGCAATTCGCCACGCCTCTTGTCGTGTCAAATCCCCGCCAATATTTTAATATACCTTCAATTATCGTCTCGAATTGGAACATCTGCTGTCTGACGGTGTAACTGCAAGCAGAACGAACAGTGATTTATTGGTTAATTCCACTGCCGGGCGGCGGAATTTATTGCAGTTAACCTTTTTTTGAGGCTTATTAAGACCTTCTTAACCAAACGGGGTTGACGGTGCAGTTTCGTGTTGCCGGTAACAAGATTGCCGATCAGAAGTCCGACATTAAAGCCCCGAGCGATCCGCGCTTTATCTGCGATCGCTCAAGCGATTACTACGTACACAGAAAAGTTGAGCTTTGGCAGGGGCGCCATCCATTGCAGGGACGGTCGCCACAACCGGGCGACATCAAAGTCCGCAGCAACGACTACCTGTGCCTTGCCGGGCATCCACACGTCATCGAAAGCGAAATATCCGCGCTGAGAGCCGCCGGACACGGCGATGCGGTCTCGCGCGTCTGGATTCACCACGAGCACGACGTCATTCGCAGCTTCGAGCAGCGTGTTGCCAAGCTCATGCACGCGGAGGATGCGGTCGTCTGCTCCTCCGGCTACACGGCCAATGTCGGATTGGTGCAGTCCTTCGCCACCAAGAACGCCCCCGTCTATCTGGATATGAAGGCGCACATCTCGCTGCACGAAGGCGTGGTGAGCGCCGGCGCCAAGCCGATCCTTTTCCGCCACAACGATCCGCACTCGCTTGAGCGCATGCTCGCCGCGAACGGGCCGGGCCTGGTCGCGGTCGATGCCCTGTACAGCACGGATGGCGACATGGCGCCATTGCTCGAGCTCGTGGAAGTTTGCGAGCGGCACGGCGCGGCTCTGATCGTCGATGAAACGCACTCCTTCGGCACGCAGGGACCGGGCGGCGCCGGCCTCGTCGTTGCCGCCGGGCTGGCGGAGCGCGTGCATTTCCGCACTGTCGGCCTGTCGAAAGCGGTTGCGAGCCGCGGCGGTCTCATTATCTGCTCGCGGCGCAATGCCGAGTATTTCCGCTACGAATCTCTACCTTCCATCTTCAGCACATCGGTTATGCAGCACGAGGTCGCCGGCTTCGACGCCGTGCTCGACATTCTGGAGAACGAGGAGTGGCGCCGGATCGCCCTGCACGCCAACCACGCGTATCTGAAGCACGGCCTGGACAAGCTCGGCTACAACGTCGAGGCCTCGAAGTCGCAGATCATCGCGCTGGAGGCCGGCGATATTCTTCAGACGACGGCGCTGCGCGATGCGCTGGAATCCCGCGGCGTTTTCGGGGCGATTTTCTTTCCCCCCGCCACGCCGGAAAAGAGGTGCCTGGTCCGCTTGACGCTCAACTGCGGCCTGGGCCGCGAAGAGCTCGATCGTATCATCGAGGTCTGCGCCGATCTCCGCGAGGAAGTGGGAATGGCGGAATGGCGCTCGGTGCGGCGCAAAGCCGGCAAGTCGGCGACGGCCGCTACCGTAACCGCGCCGCCGCCCCCCGGGTCAGGCCGCGGCACTTTCATCGATCGGCTTCACGACTGGCAGAGATATGGTGAAGGTGGTTCCGACGTTTACCCGCGAGCTGCACGAGATCGCCCCGCCGCAACCCTCCACAATCATCCGACAAAATGACAGTCCGAGCCCGGTGCCGACGCCCGGGCGTTGCGCCGACACGAACGGGATGAAGACGTAGTTCAAGATCTCGGGCGCGATACCTTCGCCGGTGTCGCCGACGACGACGGTGTTCTTGGCGATTCCGGGCTTCAGCTCGATGCTCAGAAAATTGGTGTCCCCGCCGCGCGCCTCGATGGCGCGAAAGCCGTTCTTCATGAGATTGAACAGCACGTGTGTCATCAAGAGGTCGGACCCTCTGAAGTCGAAATCGTCGCTCAAGTCCGTCCGAATGAGTTCGCGCTGACCCGGCTTGAAGTGATAGCGCTCGAGCGCCATGTCGACGATCTTGCTCATCCGGTGCAGCTCTGTCGTCGGAGCGCCACGATGATGCTGCGCCACGTTGCTTAGCAGCAGATCGATCACGGAGTTGGCCGACGTGATGTGCTGGCGCACGCGCCAGTGCGATGCGATCAGCTTCTCGCGCTCCTTCGATGGCGCCAGCTTGGACAGCAGCCGCTCAGCGCCGTCCGCCTCGAACCGGATGCCGGTAAGCGGGGTCCGGCACTCGTGTGCTACCTGGCTTGCAAGCGAGGCGGCAGCCTTCAGCTTCTCCTTCGCGATCAGATTGTCGCCGTAGGCCAGACCGAGAAAGCCCGTTAGCGCGAACACCAGGATCGGTAGCGTTGTCCAGTAGCCTACCGGAATGGCGCTACCGTTCGTCACCAACAGAAATGCGATGACCGCGGCCACCGATCCGATCACCAGCACGATGATGGCGTTGAGCAGATCGTAGAGCAGCACGACGTAGATCAGCGCCGCCAGCGTCGACATCTGCCACGCCGGATTGCTGTGGTTGAGCAACAGCATCAGCGTGAAGAAGAACGGCAGGCAGTAGAGGAACGTGACGTAGGAGAAGGCCACGAGGTACCGTCGCGCCGTCGCTGGCCACCAACTGGCGGCGGCGATAACCAGGCACAATCCCGTGCCGATGCCCCGCAACAGGACGCTCTCGTAAGGCTGCGGTAAGACGTAGGCCCAAACGAAATAAAAGATGGGAAAGCCGAAGACGCCGATCAGTGCGGCCGCCTGGATCTTTCGCTCCGCGTGCGCGTGGTACTCCACGTAGCGGCGCGCGCAGTCCTCGATCCATTTCGATACATAAGCAAACGCCGTCGCCAAGATGCCCGCTCGAGGAGCGCGCCTGGACGACTGCGACTGCGAACTTTCTGACAATTGCAACATTTAAAGTTTTAACTGTGCGCGTACCGGATCCGATAGAAAACTGTAGTACGAAAAGCCCTTACGGAACGTGTCTTGAGCCGTAGAGGGTCCCACTGCCATGATGCCATTCTACCATCCGACCTCTATTCTCGTGCTCGACGATGATCCGCTTTTCTTGGAAAGTCTTGACTTCCAATTCAGCGATGAATTGACCTGCCAGACGTTCACGCGCCCCGATGCCGCACTCGAGCACCTGCACTCGCAAGCCGAGCAGCATCCCGACTTCAGCCGCTACTTCAAGGACTGCTCGGACTTGGACCTCGGCACGGAGGGTCGCCTCGGCGATCGCCTTCTGCGGCTGCAGTTGTCCGAGTTGCGCTCCATTGCCGACGACGAGCGCCGCCATCAGCGCGTTTCCGTTGCCGTCGTCGACTTCGACATGCCCAAGATGACCGGAGTGGAGTTTTGCCGCGCCATTCGCGATCTCCCCGTCAAGACTATCCTTCTGACGGGCAAGGCCGGGCTCGAGACGGCGATCTCCGCCTTCAACGAAGGCGTGATCGATTGCTTCCTGCAGAAGCAGGATGCCAACGTCTCAACCGCGCTGCGCCGCGAGATCAAGCGGCTGCAATCGCAATATTTCGAGGAAATCTCCGATCCCATCAAGTGCGCGCTCGCCCTGCAGAAGCCGTCGTTCTTCTCCGACGCAAGCTTCGTGACGCTGTTCAATGAGATGAGCGCAGCCAATAACGTATCGGAGTACTTCGTGTGCGCCGCCCCGCCGGGCATCATGATGCGTGACGACGACGGCAACGAATTGTTCCTGCTGATTTCCGACACCGAGACCGTAAAATCACGCTGCGAAAGCGCGGAAAATCAGATGGCGCCTCCCGACATGCTGCAGTTGCTGCGCACGGGGAAGGCGCAGGCGTGGTTCCCGACGCGGGAGGGGATTTATCACCCCGACTTCGAGGCTGACTGGGCGCGATACATCTGGCCGGCGCAGCTGTTGCCGGGCTCGGGGTCGTGGAGCTACAGCGTCATTCACCACGACGCCCCCGTCGACGCCCCGCAGCAAAGCCGCAGGGCATAAAAACCGGCTGCGCCGCGGCCGTTGGCGTTGATCGGCTCTGCGATCGAATTGACCCGCCACCAAACCGCGCGGCGACATCGATTGTGCGACAAGAATTCCGGCCTTCGAGGCATCCAACCTATACTGCGCCTGATTCGAGGATGCAGGGGCTGCCACGCAGCAGTCAGGGGAGGTGTTCTCCGCTGCAATCTCACGTTGAAACTGGGCAAGACAGTCGTATTGCTCGATTGGGCTTTGTTTATCTTCGTTAAGCTTCAAATTGATCCTGCACGAGTTAGCAATGTGGAGATGATCCTTGTCTAAAGTCTGGATCTAACGGCCCGCAATTTGGGAAAATTCTTCGTGAGTCAGACCGCGCTCAGGGTTGCCCTCGATTCCTGCGCGGATAAAGGGCAACGCGAACGGGCCTCGGAGGAGCAGGATAGCTCCAGCCTTGAAGCCGCCTTTCGACAGGACGGCCTTCAGGATCAGCTGGCCGAGGCTCTTCGCCGAAATGAACGGCTCGAGCAGCTCAACGCCTGCTTCGAAGCCGCGCTCAATCATATGGGGCGCGGGCTGTCGATGTTCGACGGCGAGCAGCGCTTGGTCGTTTGCAACCAGGCCTACGCGGGGATCTATTTCCTGCCCGAGGCACTGACGCAGCCGGGCACGGCGTTCGCCGACATCCTGCACTATCACATGCGCCGAGCCGGGCAGCACGCTTCCGACGACGGCGTCTCGGCCTGGATCAAGGATCACGTCTCCAAACTCCTACAGGGCGGCAAGCGCGAAGAAATTCAAAATCTCGACGACGGCCGGGTGATCCGCGTCACCTACCAGTCGCTTGCCGGCGGCGGTTGGGTCGACATGCAAGAGGACATCACGGCCCAGCGCCAGTCCGACGAGAAGATCAAATGGCTGGCGCGCCACGACACCCTGACCGAGATCCCCAATCGCTTTCATTTCCGCGAGCGCCTCGAGCAGCAGTTCGAGTGCTACGATCCGCGACTGGGTTTCGCGCTGCATTGGATCGATCTCGACCACTTCAAGGAGATCAACGACAAGCACGGCCATCTCGTCGGCGACGGACTCCTCAAGAGCGTGGCCGAACGCCTCACCAGCAGCCTGCGGGCGGGCGACGTCGTGGGCCGTCTGGGCGGCGATGAGTTCGCGATCCTGCAGGTCGGCGTTGATCGCGAAGATCTCGCCGAAAACCTTTCGACTCGCCTGCTGGAGAATATCCGCCGCCCGCACGAGATCTTGGGACATCGGCTTCATGCCGAGGCCAGCATCGGCGTGGCGCTCGCTCCCAAGCACGGGCAGAACCCCGAGCAGCTCTTTGCCAGCGCCGACATGGCCCTTTATCGCGCCAAGTCGCTCGGCCGCGGCACCCAGGCTGTGTATACGCCCACGTCGATCGAAACTGCGGCGGCGGCCACCAACCCGCTCAAGGCGGAGCTCGAGCACGCGGTGGAGCGCGACGAGCTGGTGCTGCACTACCATCCCATCGTCGATCTGCGCGAGGGTCGGGTATCGAGCTTCGAGGCGCTCATGCGCTGGAAGCATCCCAGCCGCGGCATGATCCCGCCATCAGAATTCATTCCCATCGCCGAAGAGACGCGCCTCATAGTCAGCATGGGGAGTTGGGCGCTGATGCGCGCCTGCGCCGACGCCATGGAATGGCCGGAGTCGATAATGGTCTCGGTCAACCTTTCGGCGGTTCAGATTGAACGTTGCGACGTCTACGAGGTCGTCACGGAAGCGCTTGCCGCCACCGGGCTCCCGGCCAGCCGGCTGCAGCTCGAGATCACCGAGACCGTCCTGATGCGTGACGAGGAACGAGCGCAGGCAGTTCTGATGAAGCTGGACGCGCTCGGGGTCACGATAACGCTCGACGACTTCGGGACCTGCTTTGCCACGCTCAACTATCTGCGCAGCTTCCCGTTCAAGAAGATCAAGATCGACCGCTCGTTCGTGCGCGACATCCCCGAGCACCACGACTGCGTCGCAATCGTCAAGTCCGTGGGCGATCTGGCGCGCGAGCTCAACATGCGTTCCGTGGCCGAAGGCGTCGAGACGGCCGCGAGCCTCGCCGCGGTTCGCGCCGCTGGTTACGACGAGGCGCAGGGCTTCTACTTCAGCCCTCCCGTGCCGGTGAGAGCGATCAAACGCACCATCAACCAGTGCAAGCTGCGGCTCGCAGCACCCGCTCCGACAACGACCAATGCGGCCAGGAGCGCAAAGGCGCCGGACCAAAAGTCGCCCCCGCCGAAAAAGCGCACGCGCTAAGGACTCTGAATTCTCGACGATCTGGATGCCGCACGCTGCCGCTCAGCGGCACGCGATCCGATGCGCGGGCCCGCCAGGATCAGGCGTCGACGGCGATGCGGCTCTTGAGCTCGTCGGGCGTGCCGAAGTGCTCGAAATAGCGCGGATCGATCTTCTCCACGGGCAGGATGATCAACACGTCGGTGGTGCCGAACTGGTAATCGATGACGGCGCCGTCGCCGACGAAGGCACCGAGCCGCAAATAGCCCTTGATGAGCGGCGGCAGGCACTTCAGCGCGGTCTTCGCGTCGACCTTCTCGCGCGGCAGGCGGTTCATGGGAACGTAGAGCCGCTCGTGCGCCCGGCAGCGCCACTCTGGCGGCGCCAGCGCATTGTAATGAAGGAAGCTCAGCGCCATGGCGTGCTGATCGGGATCGGTGCCGGGCAGGCTTGCGCAGCCGATCATCACGTCGACACCATGCTCGCGCACATACGTCCACAGGCCGTGCCACAGCAGCTCGACGGTGCGCTTGTTGCGATAGGGCTCGAGGACGCAGGAGCGCCCCAGCTCCATGAAGCTGTAGTCTGGGGATCGCGCAGCGATGAGCGGAGCGATGTCGTACTCGCTCTGGGTATAGAACCCGAGCGTCCGCTCGGCGACCTCCTGCCGCAGAACGCGATAGGTGCCGACGACCCTCTGGCGCTTGAGCCCGCTCCACGCCTCCTGGCCGGAATAATTTGCTTCGTCGACGACCAGGAGATGGTCACAGACCGCATCATAGGGGTCCTCGTCGCGCCGGCGCAGCTCCGCGCGCAAGCTAGGAACCGCCGACATCTCCTCGTAAAAAACCTGATAGCGCAGGCGCTGAGCGAGCCTGATCTCGCGGCGCTTGCGCGCGAGCCGCACTTCGAGGCTGCCGACTTTTCCGTAGATCTTATCCGGCTTGCGCACGGGGAAAGCCGTGCCGCGCCCGTCCTTCATGGCTCGCAAAGCCAGAAGACCACGCGGGACCGCCTGCCACTTCGGGCTGCTCGCCAAACGGCTGGCCATGCGCCGCGCCGCAAACCTCATGGTGCGTCTCCCCTTTCCCCACCGCGCCCTATTCGCGGACCGCGCGCCCCGGAAGTCACGCCGCCCCGCCGAGATGGGCGCGGGGAAGCGAGCGCCGTGGTTTTGTTCAATGGCCATGGGCGGATAGCACAATTCCATGACAGACTTTAGATGGACCCCCCGACGCGCTCGCGCAACTAGGCCGCGGCGTCCGCTCCTCCGTCCGCAGCCTGTCCGAACCAGCGCTTCAACACCGCCTCAAGGCTCGCTTTGTCGAACGGCTTTGCAAGATAGTCATCCATCCCGGCTTCGAGATAGCGTTTCTTATCCTCGGCAAAGGCGCTTGCCGTCAATGCCACAATTGGCGGGACGCGGTCGCCGTCGCCGTGACGCGCGACATAAAGGCCGCGGATTTCGCGCGCGGCCTCGATGCCATCGAGCTGCGGCATGAAAATGTCCATCAGAACAAGATCCAAGGGCGGGGCATGGCCATCGAGGGAAAGGCGCGCTGCGGCCACCGCCTCCCGGCCGTTCGTCACGGCTACGTAGTCGCATCCGCATTTTTCCAGGACGCGCTTGGCGAGAAGCGAGTTGATCTCGTTGTCCTCGGCGAGGAGAACCCGCCGCGGCAGGCCGCCGGCGTCAGCATAGGAGGCCTTGCGCTCGCTGCCGTGGCCGGCGTCGGGGGCATCGACGTCGCGCGCCGCGCGCAGACCCAACTGCATCATCATGGAGGCCGGCCGCACCGGGCGCACGAGATAGGACTCGAACCCGGCGGCACGAAATTCCGACAAGCTCGCGCGCGCGAGCACATTGACGAGCACGATGCCGCGCACCTTGCTGTCCGGGGCAAATTCTCGCGCTCTTGCGAGCAGCCGTCCGGCGGCGGCGGCACCTGCCGCGCCGTCAACGACGATGCGATCGAACGGCTCGTCCTTGCTGACTGCGGCCTGAAGCGCGAAATCAGCCGCGTCGAAGTCGGATTCAGCGACCGGAATACGCGCCGACGACAGGGCGTAGCAGAGCGCGCGGCGCTCGAGCGGCCGGTCGAAGGCCAGCAGCACGCGGCCCATCTCGGCGATCGTCGAGCGATCCGTTACCTCCACGGGAGCGGGAGCCGCCCGCTTCAGCAGGAGGTCAACCGTGAAGGTCGACCCTTTCCCCGGCGCGGTGACGACGCGGATATCGCCGCCCATGGCGCGGGCCAGCTGCATGGAAATCGCCAGGCCGAGACCCGTTCCGCCGTCGCGCCGGCGAACGGCGGCGTCGGCCTGCTCGAACTCGGCGAAGAGCCCCTGCATGTCCTCTTGCGACATGCCGATGCCTGTGTCCTCCACCACCATGGCCACTCTGATCTGGTTTTCGGCCTCGGCCCCGGCATCCTGCCCGGCCAGCGCGCTGACGCACACGCCGCCCGTGTCGGTGAACTTCACCGCATTCGACAGAAGGTTGAGCAGGATCTGGCGCACGCGCGTCTCGTCGCCGGCCACCAGCCGCGGAAGCTGCGGGTCGACGGTCCAGGCCATCTCGAGGCCCTTCTCGTGGGCGCGCGGCGCTAACAGCTCCACCGTGCCTTGGACGCACGCCTCCAGCGCAAACGGCGCCTCGCTCAGCTCCAGCTTGCCCGCTTCGATCTTCGAGAAGTCGAGGATCTCGTCGATGAGCGCCAGCAGCGTCCGCGCCGACTGGTCGATGGCGCGTGCGTACGTTTGCTGCTCCGGCGTCTGCGGCGTCTCCAGAAGAAGGCTCGCCATGCCCAGGATGCCGTTCATCGGAGTGCGGATCTCGTGGCTCATGGCGGCGAGAAAGCGCGACTTGGCTCGATTGGCCGCCTCCGCCTGATCGCGGGCCTCGGCGAGTAGGACGTCGGCGTTGCGCTGGTCGGTGACGTCGCGCCCCACGCTTTGCACTTCGAGCCGCGACCCGTCCGCGGCCGGCACCAACTGCTCTTCCCATTCGATCCAGCGCTGACCGATAGCCGTCTGCAACTGCTGCGCGAAGCGCTGCTGACGCACCGGGTCCGTCGTCGAGAGCGGCGCGGTCGCGTCGCCGTCGCGCGCTTGGAAGGTGAAAGGCTTGCCGAGCACATCCTCGGCGGTGACGCCGAACTTGCCGAGGAACGCCTTGTTGACGAACGTCAGGCGGCCGGCGTCGTCGCGGCGCAGGATCATGTCCTCCTGCGCATCGAGCAACGCCCGGTAACGGGACTCGTTCTCGTTGAGCTCCCACTGCAGGTCCTGGAGCTGCTCCAGGCGCCGCTCGAGCCGGCTGCCGATGCTGTTGGCATCACCGGAGCGCGCGAGGGCGGCATCCTCACCGCGCGGCGCAAACGCAAGATGCAGCGAAAGAAGGCCGAGAGCGGCGCCGAGGATCGCAAAGACGTAGACGGCCGCGAACGGACCTCGTGCGAGCAGAAGCGCGATCACGAAGGCTGCGAGCGCGGCGGCGAGCGTAAGGCGCGCAGGCCTTGGCTCGAGGAGTGACACCTGCGCCCCGAGACGGTCGCGCAGGCGCAACGGGACCTCGCCGGGATCGACGGCAGCCGGATGCAACGGATACTCACCCGCAGCGATCGGGGCGGCATCCTGTCGGGCCGTCGAGTTGGATTTCTTCTGGCTCACGCCTGCCGCAACCTGAAACGCTGTACTCAAATGTCGTGCAGGCAACCAATCATAGGGGCGTTTCGAAACGCTGAAGCGGCATGGTTAATCGCAACCATGGCCCTACGCCCCATCGTGGGCGCGCGGCGTCTCATCGAGGCGGCGGGCGGCCTCGACGGTCATCAGAGGCACGCCATTGCGGATCGGATAGGCGAGCCCCGCCGCGGAGCTGACCAGCTCCTGGGCGGCGGCATCATACCGCAGCGTCGTCTTCGTCAGCGGGCACACGAGGATTTCCAGCAGTTTCGGATCGATCCGCTGGGGCTCGGAGCCCGTACCGTGTGTCTGGCTCATCTGCTCGCCTCCTCAAACCCTATTGCAGCGTGCTGCCGCTGCCGCCGCTCGAGGCGAGCTCCATCTCGGCGAGCGCCACGAGCACGTCGGCGCGGCGCTTCAGGTCTTCCGCTTCGAGCAGCGCCTGCTTCTCCTCGGGACCGTACGGGCACATGACGCACAGCGCGTTGATGAGGAACTCGCTCGAAGCGCGTTGGATCGCGCCCCAGTCGGCCTCCAGCCGGTTGGCGTCGAGATAGGAGCGCAACACGCGCAGCAGGTTGGTGCGATCCACCTGGTCTTCGCCCAGACCCTCGTTCAGATCGGCGGCAAAGCGGTCGTAGCTCACGCTCGCCGTGCGGTAAGGAAGGTCGGTAAACGCCTCGTCCAGGATGTCGTAGCGCACGATACCGGTGAGGGTGATGACGAGACGCGCGTTCTCGACCTCCTGGTAGCTCGTGACCCGGCCCACGCAACCGACGTTGCGCAAACCCACCGAGCGGGCGAGCGGGCTCTCCTCGTCATCGCCCTCGCTGGCGTCGATCGCGGGTTGCACGATCCCGATCACGCGATCGCCCGACATCACATCGTCGAGCATTTCCAGATAGCGCGGCTCGAAGACATTGAGCGGCAACGTCGCGCGCGGCAGCAGGATGGCACCCCGCAACGGAAACACGGGTATGCGTGGCGGTAGGTCCGAGGGGCGCCGGTAGCGGTCGGTCGGTGACACTGGGCCTCTATCCTTCCCGGCTCGATTGCCCTTTACGAGAACAATAGCGATGACAAGCGGCGACGGCCATCGATCGTCGCGGGATCCTTGGGTCCCCAGGCCTCGAAGAGTTGCACAAGCTGCTTGCGGGCGGCCCCCTCGTTCCAATTGCGGTCGCGGCGCACCAGATCAAGGAGGTGCTCGAGCGCCTCGTCCTTCTGACCGCGTGCTGCGAGCGCCACGGCGAGTTCGAAGCGAGCCTGATGATCGGCGGGATTGGCCGCAAGGCGCGCCTCGAGCGCGCCGCGGTTGTCCTCCTGACCGGCCATGCGCGCGAGTTCCAGCGCCGCCTTGACGCGCTCCACGGCCGCGACGTTCTTTTCGTCCGGCGGGATAAGGGCGATCGTCTGCTCGGCGCGCGCTATGTCGCCCGTCTGCAGATAGCAGCGTGCCAAGCCGGCAATCGCCACCGGGTTTTGTTTGTGCTCCTCCAGCACGGCGGCGAAAATCTCGGCCGCGGTCGCCACGTCGCCCTCCTCCAGCGCCTGCTCGGCGGCGGCAAGAACGCTGCCCAGGTCCTCCTGGACGTCCTCGCCGACGAGGCGGTCGATGAAGGCGCGAATGGCGGTTTCGGGCTGCGCGCCCATGAACCCGTCGAGCGGGCGTCCGTCGCGAAAGGCATAAACGGTCGGCAGCGACTGGATGCGAAGCTGCCCCGCGACGGCGGGATGCTCATCGACGTTGATCTTCACCAGCCGGACCTTGCCGGCGTAGCTCTTGACCACTTTTTCCAGGAGCGGCGTCAGCTGTTTGCATGGACCGCACCAGGCCGCCCAAAAATCGACGAGCACGGGCACCGTGCGCGACGCCTCGATCACGTCCTTGGCGAAACCGGCCGTGGTCGTGCTCTTGACGAGCTCGGCATCGGCCGCGACCCCCGCCGATCCCTTCAGCCCACCAATTTCCATCTACGTCTCCTCGCGGCCGCCTCGGCCATTGTTAAAATCGCGGATCACTCCGTACAAGCCGCGACAGGCGACCAATATTTTGATCCAGGACCGGATCGCTGCGCCACTAGCGTGCTGGCCGGCAATTCACAGTTCGCCCTTGCGCAAAATCGTGACGAACGGCGCCGACTGCAAGGGCAACAGGCCCGGCTCCAAGACTTGCGCGCCGGGCGCCCTCATGGGCTCTTGCCCGCGGCGGGCACCCCACCAAGTGCGACAATCCTCGGCTCATGGCCGCAGGAGCGAATGAACCGCAAAAGATCGTCGCGCGCAATGTTCGTCGTCGCCGTATTCTCCAGGGGATGGCAATTGACGCTTGGCTGGCGCATGACCTCGGCGTCGATGACGACGCGCACCCGCCGCGCGCGATCGTTGATGACGGCGAATGCCGTCACCGAGCCCGGAGGCACGCCGAGCGTCTCCATCAAGAGGTCGGGCTTGCCGAAGCTGAAGCGGCCTGCTGCAAGCGTGCGCGCCAGCGCCTTCAGGTCGACGCGGGTCGAGCTCTGGGCGATGACGAGGAAGAGCTCGCCGTCATCGTCCTTGAGGAACAGGTTCTTGGTGTGCGCGCCGGGAAGCTCGCGCTCGATCCTGCCGCTTTCGGCAACGGTGAACAGGGGCTCGTGCTCGACGGTACGCGTCGCGATTGCGAGCTGGGCAAGCCGGGCGAACAGATCCTGGCGGGTTGCGGGCATTGGGGTGGGCTGGTCTCTTGCAAGGGGATCATACCTAGCCGGTTGCCCTGAGAACGCCAACCTGCCCGGTTAACCGATAGTTGCCGCCTTCCGAAGCTTGCGCCGCCAATCGCGCGCTTGCTGGCCGCTTGCGGCGGCGGTAAATTCGATGCGGCTCGTGAACATAGGAGATGAAATGCCGGCAAGACCTGTTATGCGGCTCGCCGCCGCCTCGGTGGTGCTGCTCGCCGTCACCCTTCTTTGCGGGCAAGCCTCCGCGCAAGAGCGGTGGGCCGCCATCGCCCCCAACCAGGAAAGCTCCTCGACCGTCGTCTGGGCGACCACCAAGGAGCAGGCCAAGAAGCTCGCCGTGCTCGCCTGCAAGCAGAGCTCCTCGACGTGCGCCGAGACCCCGGCGAGCACCAACGGCATGGACAACGTCTTCGCCGTCATGTGCTGCACCGAGCCCAACTCGGCGTGCGCGGCAGGCGTCGGAGACGACCGCGGGGCCGCGCTCAAGGAGGTCAAGAGCGTCCTCACCGACGGCGGCTTCAGCCAGTGCTCGCTCAAGAGCTACTTCAAGGCCGGGACCGGCGAGAAGGGCTGAGGGGCGCCGCGTCTGCCGGGCCCGCGCTAGCCCCGGCGGCGCCACATTGCGGCAGGCCCTCGCCCGCCTTGCAAAGGGAAGGGAGTTGCGTCATAAGGCGTCTCCGCGCCGCACATTTGCGGCGCCGTTACCCCAATCAGGATGCGGGCGTAGCTCAGGGGTAGAGCATCACGTTGCCAACGTGAGGGTCGTGAGTTCGAATCTCATCGCCCGCTCCAATTATCCTCGCAATTGCTACTGATTGAAAGCCGCGCGTCGCGGCGCGCCGCTGCTCGTGCGGAGTGTGCTAACCGTGCCGCGCCTCAGGCGCTGGCAGCTTCGGCACTGGGCGCCGCTTCCGCCTCGGACAACTTCATTGACGCGCGCCAGCAGCTCTTTGGCCAGCGCGCGGATCGAGGTCCCGGCCTGGCCCGGATACTTGGCGAGATAGCTGCGCCCCGACGTCTGGAAGTTCGCCGCGTCCTGCAGCGCCGACATGCGCGGGATCGACTGGGAAAAGCAGCGGTTCTCCGGGTTGCCGTCGAGCCAGCGGTGATATTCCTCGTCGGAGGCCGAGTTGGCCTCCTTCATGTTGATGATGACACCGAGGTTCTCGGCAAACCCCATCTCCGGGTTGAGGCCCTTGAAGCGGCGGAACACCTCGAGCCCGCACACCGAGACGTAGTCGGCCTTGGTCGGCGAGACGTGGAAGTCGGCCTCGCGCAGCCAGCTCTCCGTCAGCACCGACAGGCCCGGCGGGCAATCGATCAGCACGACGTCGAAGACCTTGCGGACGCCGACCAGCAGCTCGGCGATGACGGCGCGCAGCCGCGCGTGCAGGCTGTCTTTCGACACCTCCCGCTCGAGCAGCGTGAGTTGCATGTCGCTCGGCAGCAGGAACACGGTGCGGGCGTCGTCGACGTCGGAGACGCTGCGCACGATGAACTTGGGCCATTCGGCCGTCTGGCCCTTGAGCACGGTTGCATGCAGATAGTCGACGATGGTCGCGCCCTCGCTCTGCAGCTTGTAGAGGTTGGAGACCGTCATCAGCATGCTCGACACGCTCGCCTGGGCGTCGCTGTCGATCACCAGAACATTCTTGCCGTGGTGTGCGGATAATGTTTCCGCCAGGGCGAGCACGATCGTCGATTTTCCGACGCCGCCCTTGGTATTCATAATCGCAATGGAATTACGCATGGCCCCCGAGCTTCCCCTTTGCCCTCCCATGCCTTCGGAACATGAAACGGCGACTTATGAATGGCGCGGGAATATGGCAGCCATGGGAACGTGCCGCAATGATTGCCGGGCGCACCAGTGGCGCAGGGCCCCCGGCGGCGACAAAGGGCTGCATAAACGGGGGCTTGTCGGCTCCGTCTTGCGTCCGTCGAAAACTGCCCATAGGAGAGAGGCGTCCCGGTCCCCTCGGAGGCTATCACCATGTCTCACGCGTCGGCGCTTCGTCTCTACCGCCCCATCGGCGTGCTCGCCCTCATCGCGCTTTGCCTTTCGCTGGCGGGCTGCGGCGTCAACAACATCCCGAGCTACGAGCAGAGCGCCAAAGCGGCGTGGTCGGAAGTTCTGAACCAGTACAAGCGCCGCGCCGACCTCATCCCCAACCTGGTGGAGACCGTCAAGGGCTTCGCCACGCAGGAGCGGACCGTGCTGACCGAAGTGGTCGAGGCACGCGCCAAGGCGACGCAGGTGCAGGCCAACATCCCGGCCGACATCCTGACGAACCCCGAGGCCATGCAGAAATTCACCGACGCGCAGAGCCAGCTCGGCGGCGCGCTCGGACGCCTGCTCGCCGTCGTCGAGCGCTATCCCGACATCAAGTCGGGCCAGAACTTCCTCGCGCTGCAGAGCCAGATCGAGGGCACCGAGAACCGCATCGCGATCGCGCGGCGCGACTACATCAACTCGGTGCGCGTCTACAATACCGAGCTGACGACCTTCCCCGGACGCCTGTGGCGGTCGTTCCTCTATCCCTCGTCCAAGGAGCTGGCGACCTTCGACATCCCCTCAGACGAGATGAAGACGCCCAAGGTCGACTTCGGCACGCAGAAGTAGAGACGCCCGGGAAGGAAAACGCACATGTCGTGGGACCGGTGGGCTGCGCCGTCCCGACCGGTCATGAGGCTCTTGGGCCTCCTCGCCGCGTTGGCGATGCTGGGCGCGGCGCTGAGCGCCGCGAGTGCGGAGCCGCAATTCCCCGAGCTGACAGGACAGATCGTCGACGAGGCGGGTCTGCTGAACGGGCAGGACTACGCCGCGATCCTTGAACAGCTCAAGGCACTCGAGTCAGCCTCCACCGACCAGCTCGCCGTCGTCACGGTGAAATCTCTGCAAGGCTACCCGATCGAGGACTTCGGCTATCAGCTCGGCCGAAAGTGGGGCATCGGCCAGAAGGGCAAGGACAACGGCATCCTGCTCATCGTCGCGCCGAACGAGCGCAAGGTCAGGATCGAGGTCGGGCGCGGGCTCGAGCCCATCATGACCGACGCGCTGTCGAAGCTCATCATCGAGAACGCGGTTTTGCCGGCGTTCAAGCGCGGCGACATGCCGGGCGGCATCCGCGCCGGCGTGCGCGACATCAAGGACGTGTTGCTGGGTGACGCCGAGGCGGTCAAGGAGCGCGCGCGCGGCGAGCGCCGCTCCGAAGCACCCGACACGCTGCAAGTCATTCTGTTTATCTTCTGGGCCTGCATCGTGCTCTACGTCATGTGGGCCGCCGTGCGCTCATCGCTCGCCGCCCAGAACGCCACGGGCGGCAGGCGCCGCGACGGGTCCACCATCATCCCCGGCAATTCGGGAAGCTGGGGCGGCGGCTGGTCGGGTGGCGGAGACAGCGGCGGGGGGGGCTGGTCGGGGGGCGGCGGAGGCTTCGGCGGCGGCGGCTCCTCGGGCAGCTGGTGAAGAGCAGAGCACGTGGAGATCTGGTGATGACGCTATTTTCGACCGAGGAGGTAGCCCGCGTATCAGACGCGATCACGCGGGCCGAGCGCGCCACGTCGGGCGAGATCGTGGTCGTCGTGGCGGCCCGCAGCGACAACTATCTCTATATCCCACCGCTGGTGGCGGCGCTGGCGAGCCTGCTCGTGCCGTGGGTGCTCATTTTTTTCACGCGCCTTGATGTCGAGATGATCTATCTCGGCCAGCTTCTCGTCTTCCTGATCCTCACCGTGGGGCTGTCGCCGTTGCCGGTGCGCACGGCCCTCGTGCCCGCGCGCATCAAGAGGATGCACGCGCACCGGCGCGCCATCGAGCAGTTTCTCGCGCAGAACCTGCACACCACGGCGGAGCACACGGGCGTCCTCATTTTCGTCTCCGTCGCCGAGCGCCACGTCGAGATCCTCGCCGATGCAGCGATCGACGCGCGCGTCGCTAAGGGGACGTGGAAAGGGATCGTCGACCCCCTGACGGCGGCGCTCGCCAAAGGGGAAGCGGCAAACGGGCTCGTTTCGGCGATCAGCGCGGCGGGCGAGCTTCTTGCGCGCTACTACCCGCCGGGCTCCGGCAATCCCAACGAGCTGCCCGACCATCTGATCGTTCTCGAGTAGCCGCTAGCGCCATCGCGCGCCCCGCATTTTTCGTGCTATGTCCTGTGCCGGCCGGGGGCCGTCCTGGGGGGAGCTGCTTTGACTATCGCCGATGCTGCGACCGTGACGCGGGCGCCCTTTCGCGCACGCCTCTCCTGGATGCTGTTCGACTGGGCCGTGCAGCCCTTCTACACGCTGATCCTCACCTTCCTGTTCGCCCCGTATTTCGCCACCTCCGTCGTCGGCGACGGGGCGCGCGGCCAGGCCCTGTGGGGATACGCCGCGGCAGCGGCCGGCGTTCTGATCGCGGTGGGAAGCCCGTTCCTCGGCGCCTTCGCCGACGGGCGCGGTCATCGCAAGCCGTGGATCGCGCTGCTGTCCGTCGTGCTCGCCGTGGCGATGTCGACGCTTTGGCTGGCCACGCCGCTCGCGCCGATGTCGACGATCTACCTCATCCTGTTCGCCTTCGTGTGCGCGACAGCCTGCGCGGAGTTCACCACCGTATTCACCAACGCCATCATGCCGGACCTCGTGCCGCAGAGCGAGCTAGGGCGGCTCTCCGGCGCGGGCTGGGCTTGCGGCTATTTCGGCGGCCTCGTCAGCCTGCTGCTCGTCGCGGGCTTTCTCGTCCCCTCGCCCGAGAGCGGCAAGACGCTGCTCGGGCTGGAGCCGCTGTTGCACCTCGACGCCGGCACCCGCGCGGGCGACCGCCTCGTCGGGCCGTTCTCGGCGGTCTGGTACCTCGTGTTCATGATTCCATTCTTCCTCTTCGTGCCCGACACCCACAAGCCGCGCGCCGACGACGGGCGGCCAGCCACGGCGGAGCTGTGGGACACCATCCGCGCGCTGCCCGGCAATCGCGACATGCTGTGCTTTCTCGTCGCGCGCATGATTTACACCGACGGCCTCACGGCGATCTTCACGTTCGGAGGCATCTATGGCGCGACCGTCTTCGGCTGGGGCGCGCTGGCACTCGGCATCTTCGGCATCGTGCTGACTCTGATCGGCGCATTCGGCGCGCTGATCGGCGGCGTGCTCGACGACCGCTTCAGCGCCAAGGCCGTGATCCTGACCGCGCTGTTCATCCTGCTGGTGGGTGCGCTCGGCATCTTGTCGGTCAACGCGACGCACGTCTTCTATTTCGTCGAGGTGACGCCCAAGACGCCGGGGTCGGCGCCGTTCTCCTCGATCGGCGAGCAGGTGTTCCTCGGCTTCGCCATGGTGGTGGGGCTCGTCTCCGCGCCGGTGCAGGCATCGAGCCGCTCGCTGCTGGCGCGGCTCGCCCCGCCGGAAAAAATCACGCAGTACTTCGGGCTGTTTGCCTTTTCCGGCAAGGTTACGGCGTTCTTCGCCCCCTTCGCCGTCGCCACCGTAACCGCGGCAACGGGCAGCCAGCGGCTCGGCATGTCGGCGATCGCCTTGTTCCTCGTCACGGGCATGGTGCTGATGCTGGCGGTGCGCTCGCCCCCGCGGCGCCCCTAGTGCCTATCCGCCGGGGCATCGGAAAGGCCCTTTTGCGGGGGCAAGTGCGACCCCATTTCAGCAATCTCACCGTCGCAACTCGGTGCTAAAAAGTGGCGGGAGCGTTTCGGGCTTGACCCAGCGCGGGGCTGAGGATCGCTCTCCCCGCCGGGGCAAGCCCCGCGATGCTGATCGACAACGTCAACGTCAGGACCCGATATGAATAGAGCAATACCATTGTTGGCCGCGGCGGCGCTGCTCGTTGCGCCTGGCATTCGCGCCGAGGACAAGCCCGCCGCAAAGCCGCCGGTCGAAGAGCCGGCCGATGCGCCCGCCGTCGATCACACCGCGGGCGAAGCGATCGATGACGCCAAGGATGCCACCAACTCGGCGATCGAAACGGCAAAGCGCGCCATCCTGCACGCGATCGACTTAGCCAAGGAGCACACGAGCTCGGCGCTCGATACCGGAAAGGAGGAGAGCGGGAAGGCGATGGACAAGGCCAGCGAGTCCACCCGCATCCTCGACAAGGCCGCCGCGGCCGCGCGCGAGGTGCTGGAGAAGGCCAAGCAGGCGACCGCCGAAGTGCTCGACAAGGCCAAGGAGGCGGCCGAGGAGATGAACAAACCGGTGAAGCCCGGCGATGCGGAGGCCGCGCCCGAGACTGATGCGGAGCCGGTGCCGGAGCCCGATGCGCAGCCGACGCCCGTGCCTGCCGCTCCCGGCCAGGGCGACTAGCCGGCGCCTCGCGTTAAAGGCGCAGCGCTCCAGGCCTCGCGTTCCGGTCCCCACGTTCCAGGCCTTAGTGCCGGACCGGAACGGCGCCGGAACGGACCAAAGTCCCCGGGGACGGCCCCGAGGACTGGCAGCGAGCAAACGTGCAGCGCGAAGTGCTCGTGATGGAGGCACGCCCCCATCACGAGCTTTTTCGCGTTATGGGCCGGACGGCTCTGCAGGCGTCTCCGGTGCCGGCGTCGCTGGCGCAGGAGTGGCCTCAGGCGCAGGCGTCACTGGCGCAGGAGTGGCCTCAGGTGCCGGCGTCATAGGCTCTGCAGCAGGAGCTGCGGGCTCTGCGGCAGGCGGCGCCGGTTCCTCGACCGGGGCTGCAGGCTCCGGTGCAGCAGCAGGCGGTGCTGCTTCTTCCATGGCGGGTGCCGGCGCAGCCGCCTTTTCGGGCAGCGGCGAATAAACCCACACGATCCCGGCCACGACTGCGGCCAGGATAATAATGAAGATGATCGCCCTAATGGCTGTATTCACGATAGGTCTCCCCCAACTCGGTCCGTACGGTGACACCTTAAGGCCTTTAGTGGCCGAGGACAATCTGGACGCTCACAACAGGGATTCCGTGCCCGAGGGGGCCTCCCAACCGCTGCCTGCCGGATTGCACCCGGACTTGTAGCGGCACGCGCCCGTCACCGCGGCTCCCGTTCGGCCACCATGAACCACGACGGGCCCGAATGCGGGTCGTTCCAGATGCGTTTCCAGCGGAAACCCGCCTTCTCGTAGGCACGCACGGCGCGCTCGTTCTTGACGGAGGGGAACACGCAAACGGCAACCGCGAGCGTCGAGGCGAAGACCTCCTTCTTCAGCAAGGCGAGCGCGGCCTGGCCGACGCCCTTGCCGCGATGCTCCTCCGTCGCGATGAAGAGATCGAGATCCCAGGTGCCGGCCTCGAGATCCTGGGGCAGCGAGTCTCCCCACAGCGTGGCGTCGACCGCGTGCGCATAGCCGACCGCTTGGCCGTCGGCCTCGATGATCCGGCACAGCGAATGCTGCGAGCCGAGCGCCATGTTGACCTCGGCCTCGGTCGCGCTGAGCGGACCCCACCACTCCTGGATGTCTGGCCGCGCGAGCCAGCCGCGGATCAGGTCCCAGTCCCCGCGCGTGGCAGGGCGCAACCGGACGGCGCCTGCGTGCTCCATCGCCTCAATGCCGGAAGTGGCGCATACCGGTGAACACCATGGCGAGACCTTTCTCGTCGGCCGCCGCGATCACCTCCTCGTCGCGCATGGAGCCCCCCGGCTGGATGACGGCCGTGGCGCCCGCCGCTGCGGCGGCGAGCAGTCCATCCGCAAACGGGAAGAAGGCATCGGACGCAACGACGCAACCCTGCGTCAGCGGCGTCTTGGCGCCGGACGCCTTGGCTGCGTCCTCGGCCTTCAACGCGGCAATGCGCGCCGAATCGATGCGGCTCATCTGGCCGGCGCCGATGCCGACGGTCGCGCCATCCTTGGCGTAGACGATGGCGTTCGACTTGACGTGCTTTGCCACCTTGAACGCGAACAGGAGATCGGCGAGCTCCCTTTGCGTCGGCGCGCGCTTGGTAACGGTCTTGAGATCGGCGGCGCCGGTGACGCCATTGTCGCGAGACTGCACGAGAAGTCCGCCCGCGAGCGAGCGCACGAGCAGGCCGGCATGGCGCGGATCGGGAAGGCCGCCCGTCGTCAGCAGGCGCAAATTCTTCTTGCCCGCGAAGATCGCCTTGGCCTCGGCGGAAGCGTCCGGTGCGATGACGACTTCGGTGAAGATCTTCGCGATCTCTTGGGCAGCGGCGGCGTCAATCGAGGCGTTGAGCGCGACGATGCCGCCGAAGGCGCTGACGGGATCGCAGGCGAGCGCGCGCGCGTATGCCTCCTTCAGCGACGCGCCGACCGCAACACCGCACGGATTGGCGTGCTTGATGATCGCGACCGCGGGCGTGTCCGCCCCGAACTCGGCCACCAGCTCGAAGGCGGCGTCGGTGTCGTTGAGGTTGTTGTAGGAGAGCTCCTTGCCCTGCACCTGCACCGCCGTCGCGACCCCGAAGCGGGCTTCGCCGCTAACGTAGAAAGCCGCCGTCTGGTGCGGGTTCTCGCCGTAGCGCAGCGCTTGCGCGCGCCGGCCGCCGAAGGTGCGCCAGTCCGGGTTGTCCTCCCCCAGCGTTGCCACGAACCAGTCGCTGACGGCGGCATCATAGGCCGCGGTACGCCCGTAGGCCTTGGCAGCCAGATGCCGGCGCAGATCGAGCGTCGTCGCGCCGGCGTTCTTTTTCATCGCCTCCAGGACGCGATCGTAGTCGCCGGGCTCGACGACCACCGTCACGCTCGCGTGGTTCTTGGCGCCCGCGCGGATGAGGGCCGGCCCGCCGATGTCGATGTTCTCGATGCAGTCGTCGTAGGGAGCCCCCTTCGCGACCGTCGCCTCGAACGGATAGAGATTGACGACGAGCAGATCGATCGGCGCAATTTTGTGCTCGGCGGCCTGCGCCTCGTGCTTGGGATCCCCGCGCACGGCAAGCAGACCGCCGTGGACCTTGGGATGCAGCGTCTTGACGCGTCCATCGAGCATCTCGGGGTAACCGGTAAGCTCCGAAACGTCGCTGACCGAGAGACCCTCGGCACGCAGCGCCTCGGCGGTGCCTCCCGTCGACACGAGCGCCACGTCCATCTGCGCCAGGGCTCTGGCGAATGGAACGAGCCCCGTCTTGTCCGAGACCGACAGCAGCGCGCGGCGGATCTTGGCGGCGCCGCTCATGTCTTTTGCTCCGCGCTCAGGCGTACTGCCACCCAAAGGACCTCGCTTTCGCCGAACGTCGCCCCGCGCAAAACGATCTGCAAAGCGCGGCGCGGGCCGGTGCTGTTGGCAAAATAGGTGCTGTCCTCGATGGCGAGCGCGGCCCCGAACGCCTTGAAGCCCCAGCGCTCGCCGCCGGGCAATTTGATCTCCGCTTCGCCCGGCTCGGGTCCCTTCTGGCAACCCACGTCGGGGTGGAAATGGAAATGAATCGCAAAGGGAAGCTCGGCCTTGAGCCGCACGGGCTGGCGCCCTTCGAGCCGATCGCGGCCTTCGATGCTGGTGCCGTCTGCTGCCAGGACCAGGCGGCGGCTGTGAATGAGACCGAAGCGGCGGACGTAGCCGTCGTGGCTCGCCTCGAGCACGACGCCTTCCTCCTCGACCTCCTCCATCTGCCAGTCGACCTGATCGGGGTGACGGATCGGCGGCGCGCCGATCAACGCCTCCAGGCGGCGGTGCGACACGAGCTTGGAGGACGACTTCTCGGCCAGGCACAGCGTGTTGTGGCTGGCGGTGGCGCGCGCGGCGGGATGCCAGTCGGCGCCGGCGGGGCCCGGCATGCCGCCGTTGACGAACAGGAGGCGGGGGCCGGAGCTCATCTCGAACGACAGGCAGCCGGCTTGCGCCTCGCCTGCCGCGGCGAGCGGCGGCGGCACACCGACATCGGCAACGACGATGCTCTTGGCGCCCTCGAGCCGTGCATAGCCCGAAGCCCGCGCCTCGCTGAGCGCCGTCGCCGAGCCGTCGTCGTAGCCGAGCACGGTTCCAAGGCCCGCCGCCGCGGGAACGCTCATTCCGTTGAAGCGGGCGAGCATGCCGTCGCCGAGCCGGAGAAACCGGATCATCGGCAGGATGTGGGCGATGGCCTCGAGCAGCTGCGGAGGATGCTTGCGGCTGCGCGCGACGAAGCACTGGCTGAGCGGCAGCAGGTCGAGCATGACCTCGACGAGAACGCTCGGGTTGCGGCTGATATGTCCGCCGTCGGGCAAAATCTGGCGCGCGAGCTCGGCGGCGAGCGTTGCTTCCGCGTCCTTGAGCTGGCGCTCGTGGCCTGCAATCGACAAATCGGCGAACGTGAGCGCCATGAGCGCGAGCAGGCGCGGATACCCCTCGGGCGCGTCGCGCCAGGAGCTCGACAGCAGCGCCAGCTGGCGGCCGAGACTGGACGTGATGCTGTCGTAAGCCGCGGAATCGGCGCCATCGAGCAGCAAGGATGCATGCGATATCCAAGAGATCAGCCGCCGCGCGGCGACCGCCGGCTCGGCGGCGACGCCCGTTCCGGCACCGAAGCGGATCGCCCATTCGGCCGCGAGCCGCCGCGCCGTCTGGCGCGCCTCCTCCTCGCCGGCGGCGCCGAGGTTGCGCAACCAGCCGAAGCCATGCAGCTCGCGGTGCCACGCCGCATTGGGCGGGTCGATATCGAACGGCGAGCGGCCGCGCAGAAACGCGATGCTGCCGGCAAGGCCGAATTGCCCGTGCTCGATCTCGCGCCAGAAGCTCGGATCGGCGGTGCGCAAGTCCTGCGGCACGATGAGCAACTGATCGGCGGGTGGCGGCGTGAACGACCAGCCGAGCAGCCGGGATGCCAGCATTCCGACGATGGCCGAGCGCTTCGACCGCTCCGCCGACAGCGCAGCGATCCTGATGCGCTCCTTGAGCGTCAGGTCAAACATCGGCGGGCCTCCACGGCCAAGTCCGGCTCACCACCATCGCATCCCGCGCTGCCAGCATGGCTCCGACTACCCCCGCGCGCGCCGTAAAACAAGGAGCAGCCGCGCCGGGAGCTGTGCGCAGTTGCGCAAGTCCAGCAAGTTTATGATTCCAGTGTGATTCACGCGAGAAATTCGCTCCTAGCCTCTCGGCCAGCATAGGTGAATTTCGCGATCACCACACTAGCGACGCACTCAGTCGCGGCGGACGAGGCGGGCCGCATAGAAACCATCGAGCCCGGACAGCTCCTGGCGCTCTTGCGGCAGATGGCAGGGCAACGTGCGCAGATCGCCCTCGGGCGTGAGCCAATCAGGCGCAATCGCGCTTTCGCCGGGCTCGATCGGCACGCGAGCAAGCTGGGGCTCGCGCGCGAGCAGCCGCGCGATCTGGCGGATGCCTTCCTCCGGTTCGAGCGAGCACGTGCAGTAGACGAGCTTAGCCCCGGGCTTCAAGAGCCGCACGGCGTTGTCGAGCAGGCGCGACTGCAGCTCGGCCAGCGCCGCGACGTCCTCGGGCCGCTTCAAGTGCACGATGTCGGGATGGCGGCGGATCGTTCCCGTGGAGGTGCAGGGGGCGTCGAGCAGTACGGCGTCGAACGTGCGCTCCGGTGCCCAGGTCGCAGCGTCCGCCTCCACCAGATCGGCGTCGAGCTGCAACCGCTCGAGGTTGGCGCGCAGCCGCGCTATGCGGGGACCCGCAAGATCGACGGCGGTGACGGCGGCGCCGGCCGCAGCGAGCTCGGCCGTCTTGCCGCCGGGCGCCGCGCACAAGTCGGCGACGGCAAGGCCGGCGACAGGCCCCAGCAGGCGCGCCGGTATCGCTGCCGCCGCGTCCTGCACCCACCAGGCACCCTCGGCGTAGCCCGGCAGATCCTCAATCCGCCCACCGGCAGCGAGCCGCACCGAGCCCGTCGGCAGCACGATGCCGCCGAGGCGCTCCGCCCACAGCTCCGGCTCCGCCTTGACGCTGATATCGAGCGGCGCCTCGGTCAGCGAAGCTTGCGCAATCCGGCGCGCCTCCGCTTCGCCAAAAGTTTCAACCCAGCGATCAAAGAGCCAGGCGGGAATATTGAGCCGCACCGCGTCGCGGCCCTCCAGCGCGGCGGCGCCCTCGCGCGCGAGGCGGCGCAGCAGCGCGTTGACGAGGCGGTCATAGCGCTGCGCGTAGCGGTCGCCGCGCGCCTGCTCGACGGCCAATCCGACAGCGGCGTGCGGCGGCGTCGCAAGAAACAGGAGCTGCGCGGCGGCCGAAAGCAGAATCGGCCACAGGTTGCCCTGGCGCTCGGGCAAAGGCTTCTCGAGGTAGCTTGCAAGGATTGCGTCGAGCTCGCCGAAGTGGCGCAGGACGGTGCCGGCGATGAGGCGGGCGAGCGCGCGATCGCGTGGCGCGAGCGGGCTCGAGGCGAACTCCCGTCGCGAGCGCGTCATCGAGCGAGCGGTGATGGCGCAGCACCGCACTGATAAGCCGCACGGCAGCTTCGCGCGCGGCGAGCCCCGGCGGCGGGGTCGGCGCGGCGGCCTTGCCGCCTTGCGGCGGCTGTCTGGTCTTGCGGGAAGACGCGGTTTCGCCTGAGGTCACCGCCGCTAGCCCCAGGGTCCGCGCGAGCGGCGCGGCTCAGGGAGGCCAGCCGACGCCGCCCAGGGTCCAGCGCCGGTGTCGGAGCGATCGGCGCGCGGGCCGGAAGTCTCACCGCTTTCGCGCGCCATCTCCTGCAGCGCCGCGATGCGGTTCTCGGTGTTGGGGTGCGTCGAGAACATGTTGTCCATGCCGCGCCCGCTCAGCGGATTGATGATGAACATGTGCGCGGTGGCCGGCACGCTTTCCGCCTCCTCGTTGGGAATTTGGCGCGCGTACCCTTGGATCTTGGCGAGCGCGGAGGCGAGCCACAGCGGGTGGCCGCAGATCATGGCGCCGCTGGCGTCGGCGGAATACTCGCGCGAGCGGCTGATCGCCATCTGCACGAGCATCGCGGCAAGCGGCGCGACGAGGATCGCCACGATCGCGCCGACCGCACCCAGCGCCCCCCGGTCGCGGTTGCCCCCGAACATCATCCCGAACTGCATGTACTGCGCCAGCATGGAGATGGCGCCGCCGATGGTGGCGGCGACGGTCATGATCAGCGTGTCGTGGTTCTTGATGTGGCTGAGCTCGTGCGCCATCACGCCGGCAAGCTCGTCGCGGCTCAAGGCCTGCAGCAATCCCGTCGAGGCGCAGACCGCCGCGTGCGAAGGATTGCGCCCCGTGGCGAAGGCGTTGGGCTGCGGGTTGTCCATGACATAGACGCGCGGCATCGGCAGGCCGGCGCGCTGCGCCAGCTCGCGCACGACGCCGTAGTATTCGGGCGCCGAGCGCTCGTCGACCTCGTGCGCGCCGTACATGCGCAAGACGACCTTGTCGGAGTTCCAGTAGCTGAACGCGTTCATGGCGAGCGCGATGACGAAGGCGATCACCATGCCGGTCTGGCCGCCGACGGCCGCGCCGAGCGCCACGAAGATCGCGGTCAGAAAGGCCAGCAGCATCGCCGTCTTTACGTAGTTCATGGGGCCGTCTCCGCCTCCTCGCGCCAGATAAAACCAGGCATGCTATATGGAGAGCAAATTGGGAAACAACTAGTGAGCGTCTGAGATCAGACGATGCCCGAAAACCCGAAAAAGCGCGATCTTAGCCCCGAAGCCGAGCGCGCCCTCAAAGAGGCCGAAGAGCGCCGCCAGGCCCGCGAGCGGGATGCATCAAAGCCCGAGCCGCAGCCCGAGCCGGAGATCGGCGGCCCCAAGGGGCCCGACCCCGTGCGCCACGGCGATTGGGAGAAGGACGGCATCGCGTCCGACTTCTAGCACCGGAAGCGGTCAGTCGCCTCGCGCCGCGGCGCTGCCGCCACGCCTGCCCGACATTCAGACCCGCGCTCCGCGACGGCGGGTGGCTTGGCGAACAGGCGTGCCTATAGTGGCCGGTCGAATAGTTCTTCAGGGCCACTCAATGCGCCGACCCGGCCGGATCCTCCTGCGCACCCTGCTCGCCATCCTCGTTGCAGCATCCGTGCTCGCGGCCTTCTGGTTCGGCCTCGTGCCGCAACGCTACGCGCCGTTCGCGCCGATTTCGCTGGAGGCGCCGCCGTCGTGGTTCGTCGATTTTCGCCTCGCCGCGCTGCGCCACGATCCCGCGCTGTGCCGCGCCGTGCTGCGCGCGCCCCACATCGTCGCGACGCCGATTGCGGACAACGCGATCAAGAACGGCTGCGGCTGGGAGAACGCGGTGCGCGTCAGTTCCGTCGGCGGCGCCGAGCTCGGTCTCGAGCAGCTCACCTGCGAGGCGGCAGCGGCACTTGCACTGTGGGTCGAGTACGAGGTGCAGCCCCAGGCGCAGGCCACATTCGGCACGCGCGTCACCGGCCTGCAGGACATGGGCACCTACTCGTGCCGCAACATCATCGGCAACGACAAATTGGCTGCCATGCGCTCCCAGCACGCGCTCGCCAACGCCGTCGACATCGGCGGCTTCACGTTAGCCGACGGGCGCCAGATCAGCGTCGCGAAGGCATGGAAAGGACACGACCGGGAGGCGCAGTTCCTGCACGACGTGCATCAGCGCGCCTGCCGCTATTTCCGCGTCGCCATCGGGCCCGACTACAACGCGGCGCACTGGAACCACCTCCACTTGGACCGTGGCGCGTTCACCAGGTGCAAGTAGCGAAGGGCCAGTCAGGTCTTCGCTGCCACAGGATTCACGCCGCCGCCCCTGCCTGGACGGGGACGGCCAGCTCGGCCACCCGCGCGTATTCAACGCGATTACGCCCGGCCGCCTTGGCGGCGTAGAGCTCGATATCGGCGCGAGCCATGGCGGCTTCAAAATGGCGCTCGTCTGGTTCGAACTCCGTCACGCCGATGCTGACGGTGACAGCGACCGGACCTTCGTCGGTCAGAATCGTCATTTCTTCGATGCCCGTCCGAATTCTTTCTGCGGCCTTTGCAGCCGCGCGCAGGCCCGTCTCCGGGAGGAGTGCGGCGAACTCTTCGCCTCCGATACGGCCAACCAGATCCTGTGGGCGCAAGGTCTTTGCAATTCCATCGGCCAGGCGCTTGAGTACGATATCGCCCGCCGGATGCCCATAGGTGTCATTGATGCGCTTGAAGTGATCCGCGTCGATGAGCAGCATGGAGGTGCTTCGCCCATACCGCTTCGCGCGAGCGAGTTCGGCGAGCGCACGATCGGTGAATCCGCGCCGATTGAAGCATCCCGTAAGCGCATCGGTCGCAGCGATCCGCAAGAGCTCCCGCGTATAGAACATGACGCGGTGTACCATGGGTCGGAATATGCCCAAGGCCTCCGCGACAAGCGTCACGACCACGATCAGAAACGAAATCGTCTGAATCCAATCCAGCCTCACCAGCTGCACTTCGCTCACGCGCTGGTGCTCGGACACCACGGCGTTGAGCGCGTCTATCAGTGGCTTGCGCGCCGACGAGAACAGAGACGCAAGGGTCCCCTGCATTCCGGGGTCGCCGTCGGGCATTTCCGCGACCGCCCGCGCCTCGGCGAGGAACACCTTGACCTGTCCATCCAGGTTGTAAGGCGCCGAGAAGTAGATCGCTTTCAGTTGCGGGGTGTCAGCGGCCGGGAGGTGGAGTGCGCGATCGCCTTCCAGTAGCTTCCGGTGCGCCGCGGCGAATGTATCCGTCGCGGTGACGAGTTCGTGTCGCGCACCCGGCACACCCAGAGCGAGCTGCGCCGCCGCGCCGGCAATACGCTGCGAAAGCATGCGCTGGCGGCCACTGACATTTATGACCGATGCTGCGCCCTCGTTCGCAGTTACGATGCGATCCAGCACAAGGTGCGATGCTAGCGACATTAAGGCGACGACACTGAGCGCGACGAGATAGATTTGCGTAAGCCTGCGCGCAGAAATCTCTTTCAATGTACACCGGTCACAAATGTTGGTGTCGCGCTTGATCGCCGGCACCCTGTTGAGGTGAACAGGACGTATGCTGAGTTAACATTCAATTATAAAGGGGGCGCAAAGCGCCGAGCATTTGGCAAGTCGTGCCATGAAGGGCTGCGCCATTGTACGAAAGAAGGAGTGCCGCGCTCGTGGCAAACCCCTGCCGTGCGCCCCGTCACCACGTCGATGAGCCCAGAAGAGTTGCTGACGTTGAATGCCGAAATCACAGCCGTGCGACGACCAGTTGCGGCCCTGTGCTTATCCCCGCCGCTGCGGACGCCCTTACACTGCGCCCGCCCACTCCAACGACCGGGGGCGCAGACGTGCGCTGGCGGACTTGCGCGGAGCGGGCCGGTACTTCGACCGGGGGCCATAGAGCTAGCCCTCGAGTCCATCCTGCCGCTGAGGCGAAAATCTCAGTGACGCCCCGGGGCAACGGATGCAATCCGGGGAATGGCGGCGGACGAGCCGACGTACCTGAGTGGGGCGGCGATGGCCGCATCCATAGTCGATCAATGAGAAGGGCCTGACCCGCCCCGCTCCCCGGTTTGCCGCATCCCCTCGGGCGTTCGCGCCGCGAGGCCGTGAATTCGTGCGCAACGCGTGCGCCCTGCCCCGCTTGCGTGAAGAAATGAGCACCGCGAGAGCGCCCACCCCGCACATGGCAGCACGCTCAACCGTGCCGCTTGTTCTGCCGGTTGTTGATCAGGTCCTCCACGACGCTGGGGTCGGCGAGCGTCGAAATATCGCCGAGGCTCGAATACTCGTCCTCGGCGATCTTGCGCAGGATGCGGCGCATGATTTTTCCAGAACGCGTTTTCGGCAGGCCCGGCGCGTACTGGATGAGATCGGGCGAGGCGATCGGGCCGATCTCGGCGCGCACGTGCGCGACAAGCTCCTTCTTCAAGGCGTCGCTCCAGGTCTCGCCGGCGTTGAGCGTCACATAGCAGTAGATGCCCTGACCCTTGAGGTCGTGCGGGTAGCCGACGACGGCGGCCTCGGCGACCTTGGGGTGCGAATCGAGCGCGCTCTCGACTTCGGCCGTGCCGAGCCGGTGGCCCGAAACGTTGATCACGTCGTCGACGCGACCGGTGATCCAATAGTCGCCGTCCTCGTCGCGGCGGCAGCCGTCGCCGGTGAAGTACATGCCCTTGTAGGCGGAAAAATACGTCTGCACGAAGCGCTCGTGATCCCCGAACACGCTGCGCGCCTGCCCGGGCCAGCTGTCGAGGATGACGAGGTTGCCGGCGGCGGCGCCTTCGAGCATCCCGCCTTTTTCATCGACGAGCGCCGGTTTGACGCCGAAGAACGGCCGCGTCGCCGAGCCGGGTTTCAACGTTGTGGCGCCTGGAAGCGGCGTGATGAGGATGCCGCCCGTCTCCGTCTGCCACCACGTATCGACGATCGGGCAGCGCCCCTCGCCGACCACGTGATAGTACCACTCCCACGCTTCCGGATTGATCGGCTCGCCGACCGACCCCAGCAGCCGCAACGAGGCGCGGCTCGTGCTTTTTACGTGGCTGTCGCCAGCGCCCATCAGCGCGCGGATGGCGGTGGGCGCGGTGTAGAGGATGTTGACCTTCCACTTGTCGACGACCTGCCAGAAGCGCGACAGCGTCGGGTAGTTCGGTACGCCCTCGAACATGATCGTCGTCGCGCCGTTGGCGAGCGGGCCATAGACGATGTAGCTGTGGCCCGTCACCCAGCCGACGTCGGCGGTGCACCAGTAGATGTCGCCGTCGTGGTAGTCGAACACGTACTGATGCGTGAGCGCTGCGAACACGAGATAGCCGCCCGACGTGTGCAGCACGCCTTTGGGGCTGCCGGTGGAACCCGACGTGTAGAGGATGAACAGCGGGTCTTCCGCGTTCATTTCAACCGGCGGACAGTCGGCCGAGACCTTGTCCAGCTCCTCGTGCAGCCAGACGTCGCGTCCCTCGGTCCACGGCACCGGGTTGCCGGTGCGGCGCACGACGAGCACCGTCTCGCCGCCTTTGGCGACTTTTTTCAGGGCTTCGTCAGTATTCTTTTTCAAGGGAATGTGCTTGCCGCCGCGCAGGCCCTCGTCGGCGGTGATGACGAACGTGGAGCTGGCGTCGTGGATGCGCCCGGCGAGGCTTTCCGGCGAGAACCCGCCGAATACGACCGAGTGCACGGCACCGATGCGGGCGCACGCGAGCATGGCGTAGGTGGCCTCGGGAATCATCGGCAGGTAGATGGTAACGCGGTCGCCCTTCTTGACCCCGTGCGCTTTCAGGACGTTGGCAAACTTGCAGACGCGCTCGTGCAGCTGGCGATAGGTGATCTGCTCGCTTTCGCCGGGGTCGTCACCCTCCCAGATGATTGCCACCTGGTCGGCGCGCGTCGCCAGATGCCGGTCGATGCAGTTGGCCGAGACGTTGAGGGTGCCGTCCTCGTACCACTTGATGGAGACGTCGCCCGGACCAAAGGACGTGTTCTTGACCTTCGTATAGGGCTTGATCCAATCGATGCGCCGGCCGATCTCGCCCCAGAAACCCTCGGGGTCCTGCATCGAGCGATCATAAAGGCTGTGATACGCCTTCTCGTCGATCCACGCGCGCGCCGCCCATTCGGCGCTGACGGGATGGAGCTTGTGCACCATGTCGCGAATTCCTCCCTCGTCTTTTGTTGAGGACGATTATGGAGTGCAACGCCGATGTCCGCAATTTCGCACTTCGTCTAAGTTCAAACTCCCATCAGGCCGATCACGGCGCCCTGCAGCAGCAGAACGCCCAGCCAGTGGCCGCCATCGATCAGGGTCAGCGCGCGCTTGGCGCCCTGGAACGTGTGGTTGACGACGAGCGTCGTTGCAATGAAGCCGAGCCAGACGAGGGCGGCCGAGATGACCCCGTTGCCGAGGTTGACCTCGCCCGGGCCGAGATGCCCGATGATGCCCGCGAGCACCCAGGCCATGATAAGCTGCGCGATGAAGGCGATGGCGAACGGCATCGGGCTCGGGCCGCCCTGCGCCTTGATCTCCGCCTCCGTCCTGCCCAGAGCTTCGGTCCAGGCCTTGGAGAGCAGCACGCCGTACCACAGCCAGCCGAACATGAAACTCACGACGGCCGCCAGAACGATTGCGAGGTAGTCGACGCCGGCGAAGTGCATTGCGCTTCCTCCCCTTGGAGTTTCGGCGCGAAGCTTAGCAGACTGCGCGGTTGCCGTCCGGCCCAAGCCGACCTGCTAACCGGGATAGCGCCAGACCGCGGTCTTCTTGATCAGGGCGTCCTCCAGGTCGCGCGTCACGGGGACGCCGTATGCGCCCACCACCTCGAAGCGGTCCTTGGGGAAATAGTTGCGCTGCGGGTCGCCGATCAGCACGACCGCACCGGCGGCAGCGGCGGCATCTATGAACACCAGCACGCGGTCGGCAAGCGCGCGCTCGTAGAACAGATCGCCGACGAGCACCACGTCGGTGTCTGCCGGGGGATGGCCGAGCAGATCGTCTGCCGTCGTCTCGACCACGACGCCGTTCGCGCCTGCGTTGATCGCAATCGCCGCGAGCGCCATCACGTCGATGTCGGCGGCAAGCACCGACCGCGCCCCGGACATGACGGCGGCGATGGCCGACAGGCCGCAGCCCGATCCCAGATCGAGGACGCGTTTGCCCGCTACATGCTGCGGGGCATCGAGCACGAAGCGCGCGAGCGCCTGCCCGCCGGCCCAGGCGAACGCCCAATAGGGCGGCGGCACGTTGATGGCTCCGAGCTCGTCTTCGGTCTTCTGCCAAATCGCCAGCGATTCCTCCGCAAGGTGCAGCGCGATCTCAGGCACCAGCGGAGGCCGCAACAGCTTGGTGTTGGCGCGGATGAATGCTTCGGCCGACGCGCGATCGCCGGGATCGAGCCGGACAGAAGTGTCCCCGCTCATCCCTTGCGCGTCTTTGCGTCGAGCCCACCCATGCGGCAAACCTCGTTCCACTCGGCCTCAGTTACCGGCTGCACGGAGAGGCGAGAGTTCTTGACCAGCACCATCTGGGCGAGCTTGGGGTTCTCCTTGATTGCCGCGAGCGAGACGGGGCGCGGCACGTCGCGAACCGCGCGCACGTCGACGCACTCCCACGTACCGGTGTCGTCCTTGGATTCTGGATGGGCCGGCGCCGACACCTCCATGATGCCGACGATCTCCTTGCCCTCGTTCGAATGATAGAAGAAGCCCAGATCGCCGGGCTGCATTTCGCGCATCTGGTTGCGCGCCTGATAGTTGCGCACGCCGTCCCAGGACTCGCCCGCCGGCCCACGCGCCTTGAGCATCTGCCAGGAGAACGCGTCGGGCTCGGACTTGAACAGCCAATGGCGGGGCGTGGCGCCGGCTTTGATTTTCTTGCTCGGAGGCATTTCGCTGGGAGACATCTCGAGAGGTAGCTACCGCGAGCCCGCAACGACCTCGTGCACGGTCGCCTCAGGGCGCAGTGGCGATGACCACCACCTGCTGGATGGAATAGCCAATGTAGCGGAACACGAGCTGAGAGCGAGCCTTGAATTCCTGAAACGCCTTATACTCGTGCGCCTTCCAGTTGGGATAATTGAAGTATTCGTCGAACACAATGACGGTGCCCGGAACGATGCGCGGCCCCAGATGATCGAATACGCTCGCGGTCGAGGAGTAGAGGTCGCAATCGACGTGCAGGAACGCGGCTGGCCCGCGATGCGCCTCGGCGAACGCCGGCAGCGTGTCCTTGAACCAGCCGGCATGCAGCGTCACGTTGGCCGGCACGCTCGGCGGGCGCCCTTCGCGGTCGAAGTATCCGCTGTACATGGCGTTGCCGGACCAGTTCTCCGGCAGCCCCTCGAAGGAATCGAAACCATGAATCGTGTGGTCCGGCACCTGGCGCGCGATGAACCGGATGGTGCCGCCCTTGTTGACGCCGAACTCCGCATAGATGCCGTCGATCTCGACGAGCGACAGCGCGTGGCGCACGAGCTCGCGCGGCGTATCGAACGAGATCGCGTCGGGCATCTGCGCTTGGATGAAATCGAGCGTCTCCGCGTGCGCCCGCTGCACCAGTCCGTTGTAGGGGTGCGCCAGGGGATACGCGAGCGGCCGATGCGCCGCCATGACCAGCTTCTGCACGATGCTCTTCAGATTATAGTTGGCGAGGAACATGGCGACAGCTTCCCGGGCGCAAAAGAAGGGTATTGGCGCCCGAGTCTAGCAGGGCGACGGTTAACCCCGGCTCAAAACGGGTGCAACGGAGCCCACGTGGCCGGGTCAGGCGAACACGATCGTGCGCCGGATGATGAAAACGCTGACGAAGCTCGCGACGGCCGCGCAGGCCTTTGCCGCGATCGGCGCCAGCCCGAAGAGACCCGTCGCCGCCGCGATGACGCCGGCCGTCACCGCAAGGCCGATGACGCCGCTTGCCGCGAACTCGCTGAACAACCGCTGCGCCGACTTCGTCGAACCGGCGATGTCGAACACGAAGCGCCGCGACAGGTGATAATGCAGAATGATGCCGCAGCCGTAGCCGACGACGCCGGCGAGTGTCGGCGCGGCGATGATGGCGTTGAGGCCGAGAAAGACACCGAAATCGAGCGCCAGCGCCAGCGCGCTGACCGCGGCGTAGCGCGAAAGTTGCGAAACGTGCGGGCGCAGCCGGTGCGGGAGCACCCCGACGAAGTCCATCTGTGGCATGCCACCGTCGCGCACGCGCCGTGGGCCATGATGGACGCTCATGCCGCAGGCCTAACGCGGCGCGGCACCAGGCGCACGCTGTTCAAGGCTTCCTGCGCGCTGGAGGCGCCGGCCTCGTGGTACTCGGCGTCCTCGTTGACGTTCCACACGTCGAAGACCGTCTCGCCGGCGAGAATGTTCTTGACCGTCAGCATGGCGGTCATCATCGCATGATCCTGATTGTTGTACTTGTGCATGCCGTTGCGGCCGACCAGGTGCAGCGTCGGATAGTTGGCGGCGATGTCCTCGCGGATCGTGTCGATGTGCATTTTGTATTCGTCGTCGTAGACCGGGTAGGCCTTCTTCTGGCGCACGACGCAGCCGTCCTTGACCTCGTCCTCACGCGCAAGACCGACCTCGGCGAGCTCGCGCTTGGCGAGCGCGATGAGTTCCTCGTCCGGTGCGGTCCACAGCCCATCGCCCTCGAAGCAGAAATATTCCAGCCCCAGGCACGACAGGCTCTCGTCGGGCACCATCTCCGGCGACCAGGAGCGGAAGTTCTGAATGCGGCCGACCTTGACGTTCGGCTCGTGGATATAGATCCAGTTGTCGGGGAAGAGATCGGGCTTGTCGACGACGAGGGCGACCGTGATGAAATCGCGGTAGCGCAGCTTTGCCGCCGCCGGCTCGCTGGCGGGGAGCGGCCTGACGGAGGCCATGAGCTCGCGGATCGGCGCCGAGGAGATGACGTGCTTGGCCGTGAAGACGCGCAGGCCCTCCGGCGTCGTGGCGGTGATCGTCCAAAGGCCGGCGGGTGCGTTCCACTTGAGGCTCTCGAGCTTGTGCCCCATGAGGATCGTGCCGCCCTGCGCCTTGACCTTTTCGGCGGCCGCCTCCCACATCATGCCGGGGCCGCGGCGCGGATACTGGAAGCTTTCGATCAGCGACTTGATGACCTTGTCGCCGTCCTGCGCGGCGGGCTCCATCTTGACCGATCGGCGCAGCGCGTTCGCCATGGCGCTCCACAGGTCGAGCCCCTTGATGCGCTGCGCGGCCCAGTCGGCCGAGATCTCGTCGCACGACATGCCCCACACCTTTTCGGTGTAGGTCTTGAAGAAGATCGAGAACAGCCGGTCGCCGAACTGGTTCGACACCCACTCGCGAAAGTTCTCCGGGTTCGCGTTGGGAAAGGCCTTCTTGTAGGCGTAGGACAACACGCACATCGAGCTTTCGAGCAGCCCGAGGTTGCCCAGCGCTTCGAACGCCTTGAGCGGATAGGAATAGTGCTTGCCGTCGTAGTAGATGCGGCTCAGGCGCGGACGCTCGATGAAATCGTCGGGGAGGATCTCGTGCCAGAGATCGACGACCTCTTTCGACTTCGAGAAGAACCGGTGTCCGCCGATGTCGAACAGAAAGCCCTTGTAATCGACGGTGCGGCTGATGCCGCCGACATAGGTCGGATCGGCTTCGATTACGATCGTGGGGATCTTTTCCTTCGTCAGCAGATAGGCTGCCGTAAGCCCCGCAGGGCCGGCGCCCACGACGAAGACATCCGTATGCTCCACGCCAACTCTCCCGCTACGCATTACTCACGCGGCCGCACGCCGGTGCGGGTTGCCCCGACCGCGCTGGCCGGAACGCTAATTGGGAAGCTTGAAGAAACCCTTGCGCCAACCCCTGAGCGGCCTGCGCATTAAGCCGCATGCCCGCGTTTACACGGCCGCAAGCGCGTTCGGTTAACGTCCGCCGCAACGCAGGAGAGAACTGTTGTGACCATGACGGCCGCTGGCGATCGCCATCGCGTCTCGATGCAGGCACGGCTGGGGCGGGCGCCGCTTCTGGCTTGGTGCACGCTCGGCGTCGCGCTCTTTGCTGCGTTGCTCTTCTGGTTCGACCCGACGCGGATGCTGACTACGCTCGGCGACGCGGATGACGCAACGCGCCTCGTCCAGGTGCGCGAGCTGATGGCCGGCCGGTCGTGGTTCGACATGACGCTTCCACGTTTCGGCGGCGCCTATCCGCTCCTCTCGCACTGGTCACGACTGATCGACTTGCCGATCGCCGTCCTCCTGTCCGCATTCGAGCTCATCTTGCCAACCGACAAGGCTGAGCTCGTCGTTCGCGCGGTGTGGCCACTGACGCTGCTCCTGGCGTTCGTCTACCTGCTCGCACGCTTCTCAGCGCTTCGCGGTGGGCGCGCAGCCGCTCTTATCAGCATTGGCCTTACGGTCACCTGCATCTTCGGCATCGTGCAGTTTCTGCCTGGACGCATCGACCACCACAACGCGATGATACTTTGTGGCGTCGTCGGCACTCTGCACTTGGCCCGCAGCTTCGATGACCCGGGTGCCGGCTGGAGCGCGGGCTTCCTGCTCGGGCTCGGCACCGCGGTAGGCTACGAAGCCATGGCGCTGACGGCGGCAAGCCTCGCTGCCGCCGTGCTGTTCGGCATGCTGCCCGGTCGCAGCCTGCTTGGAACTTCGCGCGCCGCGGTGGCCCTTGCCGCGACCCTGGCGGTGGCCTTGGCGGCGACCACGATGCCGGAGGCCCTCTTCGTCTCCCACTGCGATGCATTGTCGATCGACCTTGTGATCCTATCCGTGTGCGGCGCGACGGGCATCTGTATCGTGCAGGCCTTCGAGAAGCGCCTTACGCTGCTGTCCAAGCTGCTCCTTCTTGCGGGCAGCGGCCTCGTCGGCCTTTCGCTTTTTGGCGTTGCCGAGCCGGCCTGCCTCGCGGGGCCCTTCGGCCAGGTCGACCCCGCACTCTTTCCGATCTGGCTGGGAAGCGTTTCGGAGGCGCAGAGCATGCTGTCACTGGGGTCGAAGTTACCCCTGGTTGGGGGCATTGCATTCATCTTTTTCGCCGCCGGGATCTATTCCGGTCTCAAGCTCATGCGTACGGACCGCGACGAGGGACTGCGCTTTCAGATGATAGTGCTCATCATCGCCATCCCCTTGGGCATCTGGCAGATCAAGTTGCTCCCGTACGCGACCTTTTTCACAGTGCCGCTGCTTGCTGCATCTCTGGCACGGCCGCCACAAAACGGGCGGGTACCGATCAGCAAGCGGGGGGCTGGGCTGATGGCACTCTCGACGCTTATCGTGATCGCCGCAGCCAGCTGGCTATTGATGTCGCTCGGTGCGCCATCGGCGGACCGGACGCTGGACCGACTCCGGCCTATAAAAAACTGCCAGTCGACCGCAGCCGTCACAGCTCTTGCCCAGGTGCCGAAGGGCCTCGTCGTCGCCGACGTCAATCTTGGCCCGTACCTCGTCGCGCTTACGGACCTCGATGTCCTATCGGCGCCCTATCACCGGATGAGCAAATCGATCATCGAGGCCCACCGCATCCTGCACGCCTCACCGCAGGCGGCGGAGCGGCGCTTGCGCGCCGTCGGAGCGACCTACGTGGTCACCTGCAAGGGCCTCGACTCGACGACGACCGAAGGCGAGGTCCCGGCCGACGCATTGCAGAATTTGTTGTTTGCCGGCACGCCGCCAGCGTTCCTCGAGCCGGTGACGCTCGATACGCCGACTCCGCTCAAGGTGTGGCGCGTCAAACCCTGACACGGCGTCTCAGTCTTCGGCCTTGAGCGGACGCTGCATTAGGCTGCCGATGGCCTCGGCAACGCTCTTGCGCCCCTCCACGACATCGCACACAGCCGAGCAGATCGGCATATCGATGCCCTTTTCGGCGGCGATGCGCCGCACGGCGATCGCCGTATAGACGCCCTCGGTCACGGCCGTCCTGCCCTCGAGCACCTGCGCCACCATCTGGCCCTGGCCGAGGGCTCGCCCGAACGACATGTTGCGCGACTGCCGGCTGCCGCACGTGAGGATGAGATCGCCGAGACCGGAGAGCCCGGCCAGCGTTTCCGGGCGGGCGCCCAGGGCTTCGCCGAACCGGCGCAACTCGGCAAAGCCGCGGGTAACGAGTGCCGCGTGGGCGCTGGCGCCCAGTCCCTGGCCGTCGACGATGCCGGCGGCGATCGCCAGCACATTCTTGATCGCGCCGCCGAGCTCGACACCGGCGAGGTCGTTTGTCCAGTAGAGGCGCAGCTTGCGGCTGCCCAACCGCTCGGCCAGCATGCGGCCCGTTGCCTCGTTGGCGCAGGCGATGGTGAGCGCGGTCGGCAACTCGCGCGCGACGTCGGTGGCAAAGCTCGGCCCCGACAGCACCGCGCGCGTTACGTCTGGCAGAACCTCGGCGAGGATCTCGCCCATCTGGCGGCCCGTTGCCTGCTCGATGCCCTTTGCACACAACACCATCGGCTGGCCGGCGCGCACATGCGGTTTGAGCTGCTCGGAAACGCCGCGCACGTGTTGCGCCGGCGCGACCATGAGGATGACGTCGCCGGCCGCCGCCTCGGCAAGGACCGAGGTCGCGCGAATCTCAGGATCGAGCGGTATGCCGGGAAGGAAGGCGTCGTTGACGTGGCGCGCGTTGATCGCGCCGACGACCTCGGGCTCGCGCGCCCACAAACAAACGTCGCGGCCGGCGCGGCGCATCGCCTGGGCAAGTGCCGTGCCCCACGCCCCGCCGCCGATGATGCCGACCGTATCGATCTTCAAGGGTCGCCCCCAGCTCGAATCCGAGTTCCGATGTCTAGCACGCGCATGGTCTCATGCCTTTACGCCCGCGCCTATGGCGGGGCGCGCGTCGAGATCGAGCGGCCAGCGCGGGCGCACCGGCGCATCGAGCGGGTCGACGAGCCCCAGCGCCAGGCGCTCGGCGCCCGTCCAGGCGATCATGGCCGCGTTGTCGCTGCACATGGGCACGGGCGGAACGTGGAACGTGAAGCCGCGCTGCGCTGGCCAGCTCGCGCAAGCGTCGTCCGCAGGCGCTCGTTGGCCGCGACGCCGCCCGCCACCACGAAGCGGCGGGGGACGCTCCCCCCGAGCCGCGCGGCCGCAACGTCCATGGCGCGCGCGCAGCGGTCCGCCACGGCCTCCGTCACGGCGGCCTCGAAAGACGCCGCAATGTCGGCTGCGTCCTGCTCCGTGAGCGGCGCAAGCTTTTCCGCGGTACGGCGCACGGCCGTCTTGAGACCCGCGAAGGAGAAATGCAGCTCGGCGCGGCCGAGCATCGGACGGGGAAGATCAAAACGCGCCGCGTTGCCGCCGCGCGCGGCCTGCTCCACCGCCGGCCCGCCGGGAAAGCCGAGGCCCAACAGCTTTGCCGTCTTGTCGAAGGCCTCGCCCAGCGCATCGTCGATCGTCGTGCCGAGGCGCTCGTAGTCGCCGACGCCGCGCACGATCAGGAGTTGCGTATGGCCGCCGGAGACGAGCAGCAGCAGGAAAGGCGGTTGCAGGCCCTCCGTCAGGCCGACGGTCAGCGCGTGCGCCTCGAGGTGATGCACGGCGATAAACGGCAGACCGCGGCTGAGCGCGATGGCTTTGCGCCGTGACCATGCCGACGATGAGGCCGCCGATGAGGCCGGGACCTGCCGTGGCGGCGACCGCATCGAGGTCGCCGTAGTCCATGCCCGCCTGGGCCATCGCCTCCCGCGTCAGGATGTCGAGGCACTCGACGTGCGCGCGCGCGGCGATCTCGGGCACTACGCCGCCATAAGGTCTATGGCGCTCCCATTGGCTGCGCACGATATTGGACAGGACGCGGCCACGGCCGTCGGGCGTGCGCGCCACGACCGCCGCCGCCGTCTCGTCGCAGCTCGTTTCGAGCCCCAGGACGAGGCTCTCGGCGGCGCGCTCCTGCAAGCCCTTGTCCATCGGTCGTGCCGGCGATCCTGCGTTTGCGTTCGCGGCGCCGCACGGGCATTAATGGCGCCGCACCGAGGCTGTCGCCTAGCACCTGGAGAGAACGGCTTGCAAGCAGCGAAGATCCGCATTGGCACGCGTGGCTCGCCTCTGGCGCTCGCCCAGGCGCGCGAGGTGATGGGCCGCCTTGCTTCGGCCCATGGGCTGGGCGAGGACGCTTGCGAGATCGTCGTCATCAAGACGACCGGCGACCTGATCCTCGACCGGCCCTTGGCGGAGGAGGGCGGCAAGGGCCTGTTTACCAAGGAGATCGAGGAGGCGCTTGCCGCCGGCAAGATCGACCTCGCCGTGCATTCCATGAAGGACATGCCGACCTGGCTGCCCCAGGGGCTCGCCATCGCGGCGGTGCTCCCGCGCGAGGATCCGCGCGACGCCTTTATCAGCGTGAAGCACCCCACGCTGGCCGAACTGCCTCCCGGCGCGCGCGTCGGTACGTCGTCGCTGCGGCGGCAGGCGCAGGTGCTGCACCGGCGCCCCGATCTCACGGCCGTACCGTTTCGCGGCAACGTCGAGACGCGTTTACGCAAGCTTCAGGAGGGGGCGGCCGACGCGACATTCCTCGCCTGCGCCGGCCTCAACCGTCTGGGTCTCGCCCGCCACGTCACCGAGCCAATGCCAACCGACGTCATGCTGCCGGCGGTGGCGCAGGGGGCGGTCGGAATCGAGATTCGCGACGACGATGCCGAGACCGCGCAGCTCGTCGCCCCCTTGAACGACGCGGCAACGGCGTTGTGCGTCGCCTCCGAGCGCGCCTTTCTCGCCAAGCTCGAGGGCTCGTGCCGCACACCGATCGCCGGCTTGGCCGAGCTGCGCGGCGGGGTGCTGCACTTTCGCGGCGAGATCCTGTCGCCGGATGGCGTACAGTGTTATGCGACGTCGCGCAGCGGCGATCCGCAAGCGGCGCTGCGGCTCGGCGAAGATGCGGCGAGCGAGCTTCTGGAGCGCGCCGGGCCCGATATCTTCCGCGCGATCGCCTGATGCATCTGCTCATAACCCGACCCGAACCCGATGCGGCCGAGCTCAAGTCCCGGCTCGTGGCGCTCGGACACGAGGTGAGCGTGGAGCCGTTGCTGCGCATCGAGCTCTCTACCGATCGAGTCTGCAAGCCTTAAGGGCGCGCAGGCGATCCTTGCGACGAGCCGCAACGCGTTGCGCGCGCTCGCCGCCAGCGCGGCCCTCGCCGCCGCACTCAAAGCGCCCGTCTTTGCCGTGGGCCCGGCAACGGCCGAGCTTGCCCGCTCGCTGGGATTTCAACGCGTGATCGCCGGACCGGGCACGGGCGACGAGCTCGTGCCGGTCATCGTGGCCAACACCGATCCACGCCATGGCGATCTCGTCCACCTCGCCGGGGAGACCCTTGCTTTCGACTTCGCCGCGGCACTCGCAGGCGGCGGTCGCAAGGTGCGCAACGTTCCGGCCTACCGTGCCGTGGCGGCTCAGTCCTTGTCCGCAAAGACGGCAGCGCTGATCGGCGGCGGCATGATCGACGCCGTGCTCTTGATGTCGCCGCGAACAGCTGCAACTTTTGCGCAAGTTGTCGCAAATGCTGGTCTCGGCGAAAGCGCACGGCAGATCACGTGCTTATGCATTTCCAAAGCTGCCGCCGACGCGCTCGCGGATCTGGCGCCGCGCCGCGTCGAGATCGCCACTGCGCCCAATTCGGCGGCCATGCTCGCCGCCGTAAGCCGGGTGGCAACCCTATCCACAGGGGTGTAGTTTGGCGTCAAATCGGGATGGTAGGTCTCTGAGTTGTCGCGCAGACGCCCGCAAGACGGCACGCGATGGACCAAAAGGCCGCAGTGAGGTGCATTTTCGCTCATGAATACGAAGAAGGACGAGCCTGGAAAGGACCCCTCGGGTGCTGCCGGCGTGCGGCCGCACGCAACGCTCGATCTCAAGGCGACCGTCGTTCCGCCCCCGTCCTCCAAGGACGACAAGGGGTCCGGGCCCGAGCAGCAGGGCAAAGCCGGCGCCGCAGGTGCGCTGCCCGGCGCCAATCCGCGCGGGGAAGCTGGCGCGGCCAGGTCAGAGGCGCCCAAGCCGGGGGCTCCAAAGGCCGACGCTCCCAAGCCGGGTGCGTCCAATGCGCCTGCGGGCGGTGCTCCCCCAAAAGGCAGCGGCCACGGCGGATTTTTCACCCACCTCGCGGCGGGCGTCGCCGGCGGCATTTTTGCGCTGCTTGCAGCCGACATGCTCGCTTCCGGGCTCGGGCTCAGCGAACGGGGCGAGCCGTCCGATACGGCGGCGCTGCAGGAGCGCATCGCCACCCTCGAAGCCGCGAGCGCGCAGAAGGGCGGCACGTCGCAACTGGCTTCCCGCCTCTCGGCGGCCGAAGCCAAGCTCGGCAAGCTGGCGCAGATCGGCGGCACCGTCGATCGCCTGGCACAAAAGCAAGATGAGCTCGGCCGCGAGCTGAAGGCGGTCGACGCCAAGGTCGGCGCGCAAGGCGAAGGTGGAAGTGCGGATGCGCGCATAGCCAAACTCGAGGAGCAGCTCTCAGCCCTCTCCGCTACCGCCGAGCGCGATCCTCAGAGCGGGCGCCTGCCGCAGCTCGCCGCCGTGACCGGCAAGATCGCCGATCTCGAATTGACGATGCGAAACCAGCTCGACGCCTTGCGCAAAGGCGTCAACGATGAGATCGACTCGCGTCTGTCGGTGGCGAGCGAAGCGAGCGAGGCGGCAAAGTCCGGCACACAGCGCATCGATCGCGACCTCGCCGGCGTCAAGACGGAAAGTGCCCAGCTCGCTGCAGGCCTCAACACACTGAAAGCGGAGAGCGAGCGCACGGACACAACGCTCAAGGCAACCGAGGAGACGCTCAGCCGCTTGAAGGCAGAGATCGACGCGCGGCTCGGCACCTTCGCCAAGCCCGAGGACGTCGCCGCCGCGGTGACGCCGTTGAGCGGCAAGCTCTCGGCGCTGCAAGCCGACGTGAAGGGCGTGGTCGAGAGCGAGGCGAGCCGCAAGGCGACCGCGGAGCGCATCGTCCTGTCTCTGGAGCTTGGTAGCCTCAAGCGTGCGATCGACCGCGGCAAGGGATTTGCGCCCGAGCTCGCGCAGGCGCGCAAGCTTTCGGACGGCACCATCGACCTGGCGCCGCTGGAACGGTTCTCGGAAACGGGCGTGCCGACGCTCGCCGGGCTGCGCCAGGACTTCAAGGACGTGGCTTTTAAATTGATCGACGCCGGTGAGGAGCCGGCGCAAGGCTCCATCGTCGATCGGCTGCTCGCCGGGGCGAAATCCGTCGTGCGGGTTCGCAAGATCAATCACAGCGCCGACGACACCAGCGTCGAGGCGGTGGTTGAACGCATGGAGGAGGCCCTCAATGAGGACCGGCTCGGCGACGTGCTGCAGGAGGCAAAACTGCTGCCGCAGCCCGCGCAGGCCGCGGCGCAGGATTTCCTCGCCAAGGTCGAGGCGCGCTACGCGGTCGACCGCGCGCTCGCCTCCGTCGAAATGCAGCTCAAGGCCTCGCTCGTTGCACCCGCCGGCCCCGCCGGCGCGGCAAAAGAGCTAGGGGGCCGGCATGCTGCGCTTGATCGGCTTTCTCATCGGAGTCGGGATTCGTTGCCGCCGGGCTCGCCTGGCTCGCCGACCGCCCCGGAGAGCTCATCGTCCAATGGCAGGGCTATCAGATCGAAACGAGCGTCTTCCGCGCCATCGTCATGCTGGTCGCGCTCCTCGTCGCCGTGCTGCTGGCGTGGTCGGTTCTGCGCAACGTATGGCACGGGCCGGCGGCCGTCGGCGGCCTGATGAGCAAGCGCCGGCAGCAGCTCGGCATCGAGGCACTCTCGAGCGGCATGATCGCGCTCGGCGCCGGCGACAAGGCGGCGGCCATGCGCTCGGCGATCCAGGCGCGCAAGTCGCTCCCCAACGAGCCGCTGACGCATCTGTTGCGTGCGCAGGCCGCGCAGATTTCCGGCGACCGGACGACGGCGCGGCGGATTTTCGAAGCCATGCTCGCCGCGCCCGACACCGAGCAGCTCGGCTTGCGCGGGCTGTTCCTCGAAGCGCAGCGCGTCGGCGAGACGGAGGCGGCACGCCATTTTGCCGAACGCGCCGTCGCGTTGAACCCGAAGCTCAACTGGGCGGTCGATGCGCTGTTTGAGCTGCAGTGCCGCCAGGAGGATTGGGCCGGAGCGCTCGAGACGCTCGCGGTCGCGCGCAAGAACGGCCACGTCGAGCGCCCGGCTGCCGATCGCCGCCGCGCGGTGCTGCTCGCGGCGCAGGCGCAGACGGCCGAGGAAAACGAACCAGAGCGCGCGCTCACCCTCGCGCTCGAAGCGCATGGGCTCGCCCCGAACCTGGTCCCTCCCGCCACGATCGCCGGACGGCTGCTGGCCTCGCGTGGAAACACGCCGCGCGCCGCCAAGATCCTGCAGCGGACATGGAGCCGCTCGCCGCACCCCGACCTTGCGACCGTCTATGCCTACGCGCGCATCGGCGACAGCCCGCGCGATCGTCTCGAGCGCGTCAAGCAGCTTGCCGCGCTGACCCCGAATTCGATCGAAGGTCCGATCGCGGTGGCGGCAGCCGCGATCGAGGCGCACCAGTACGACGATGCGCGCGATGCGCTGGCGCCCCTGCTGCACGGGCCGCATGACGCAGCGCGTCGCGACCCTCATGGCGCGCATCGAAGGCGAGCAGCACGGAGACAAGGGCCGCGTGCGCGAATGGCTCGCGCGCGCCGTGCATGCCCCGCGCGATCCAGCGTGGACGGCCGACGGGATCGTCGCCGACCGCTGGGCCGCGACCTCGCCGGTGACGGGCGCGCTCGATGCATTCCAGTGGCGCGTCCCCGTCGAGACGATGGACAAGGAAGGCGAGATCCTCGCTGCCAAGCTCGAGGAGCTCGTCGCGCTCGGCGGTCCGCGGATGCCGGCAGCGCCCGATGCGGGGCCTGCTGCGGCGGCACCTGGACCGCGAAGGGACCCTGAGACCGTAGAGACGATCGAGGTCGCATCCCCTACCGAGGCCAGATCCGTGCCAGCCGGTGCCGCGAAATCCGTGGCCGACGCCAGCAAACCCGTCACCAAGGCGGGCGGCGGGGAGAGCGCGTCGCGGACAAAGAGCGCCGAGATCGCCACGCCGCGCCGGCGCCACGCGACAACGCCGAGGCATCCACTACGGCGCGGTCCGCACACGAGCGCACGGCAACCCGGCCGGCAGCAGACAGGCAGGGCAGAGGCGACCGGAAGCGCGAGCCACACATTTTTGTGGCGCCGCCCGCCCCGGACGATCCCGGACCTGAGATCGGCGATCAGGAGGACGTGGCGCTCCCGCTGCGCCCCAAGCCCGCCTGAGCCGGCTTGGGGTGGGGATGGGCGCGGGCGCGCCACGGTCGAACTTGCATTCGGCGTTTGCCGGCGCTATCCCTCCGCGCTGACTGTCATCCTGCAAAGCCGCAATAGCTCAGTTGGCAGAGCACGTCATTCGTAATGACGGGGTCGGGGGTTCGAGTCCCTCTTGCGGCACCATTTTTGATTGCGCGATGCCGCCCGCCAACCCATCGCGCGGGTTTGGGCTCGAGGAATGTCCTCTCGCCGGCACCTCAGCGGAGACGCCATCTTGCTCCGCCGCCTTCCCGACGCTTGGATCGCGCGCTACGCGCATCCCTCACCCGCAGCGCTCGAAGCGATAGCGCAGCTGAAACCCATGACCGTCGTGACCGGGGGCTCGCGCGGGATCGGGCTGGCGCTCGCGCGCCGCTTCGCCAAGGCCGGAAACGACGTTGCGCTGCTGGCGCGCAGCTCCGGCCCGCTGCTCGACGCCGCGACGGGAATTGCGCGCGACTTTCCCGTGAAAGCGCTCGCGGTCGCTATCGACATCACGGATGCGAGCGCGCCGCGCACGATCGACGCCCGTCTCGCCGAGCACGGCTATTACGCGGACATTCTCATCAACTGCGCGGGCGTCGGCTTGGCGGGTCCCTTCGTCGAGCACGGCGAGGCGGACGTGTTGCACCTCATCGATCTCAACGTCGCGGCTCTGACACGGCTGATGCACCATGCGCTGCCCGCCATGCTGGCGCGCGGCCGCGGCGGAATCATCAACGTCGCCTCGCTCGGCGGCCTGGTGCCGGGGCCGTATCAGGCGGCCTACTACGCCAGCAAGGCGTACGTGATCTCGCTCACGGAGGCGGTGGCGTCGGAGACTGCCGGGCAAGGCGTGCGCCTGATGGCGCTCGCTCCCGGCCCGGTGAATACCGGATTTCACCAGGCGATGGGCTCGGAGTTCTCGTTCTACCGCCAGCTGATCCTTCCGCTCAGCCCGCAAGGAACCGCTAACGCCGCGTATCGCGGGTACGTGCTCGGGTGCCACGTCGTCGTGCCTGGCCTGATAAACAAGGTATTGGCGCTCGCGCTGCGCATCCTGCCGCACACGCTGCTTCTGCCGCTCGTCGGCTGGCTGTTGCGGACGCAGCAGGACCGCGCCCGGAACGACACAACCGATAACGAAGGCTGAAGCTCTGGCGAGCGCGGCATTACCTTTGTGGCAATACTTTTCAGCTTAAGTGGCTGCAGTCGCCGAGAGTGAGTTTTGCGTATCACGGCGCAGTCGGTGCGGCGGCGCGCCGGCGAGTTCCCTAAAGCTCGTTATGCGCGCGCCCCGTGCCGACTTCGAATACCGAATTCCACCGACCATCGCCGGACCGTATCGATGCGCTGCCCAACCGCGCGCATGCCTTCACCCATTTCGCGGCAAGGCCTGGACAGGGGGGCTTGTACGCCCTAAAGGGCCCGGGAGCGGCTGGTCGCCCAGGCCAAGCTTGGCGCCAATCCTGCAACTGCCGGGCTTTTCGCTCGCAGCCCCACCACCTCTCCCGAGACGCAATGATGGGCCCTTCGAAAAATCACCCCCCGAAAGACAACCTCGAGCTTGCGCCGCATCGGCAATGGGCGGGTGGCAGCCCTCGTCAATCCGCAGGGGCGCATCGTCTGGTGGTGCTTTCCCCGGCTCGATTCCGATCCCGTCTTCTCGCGCCTTCTGACCGGCGACGAGGAGAAGGGCTTTTGCGACGTGCTCATCAACGGCAATGCCAAGACGCAATCGAGCTACGTTCGCAACACCGCGATCGTCGAAACGATACTCGAGGACGGCGACGGCAATGCGGTCAAGATCACGGACTTTGCGCCGCGCTTCCTGCGCTTTGAGCGCGCCTTTCATCCCGCGCAGATCCTGCGCCGCATCGAGCCGATCCGCGGGCTTGCCCCGCATCACCATCCGGCTGCGCCCGACATTCAACTACGGCCAGCCCGGCGTGTGTCAGGCGATCGGCTCCAACCACATGCGCTTTACCGGCGGTGTCGACGTGCTGCGGCTGACGACCGATGCGCCGCTGTCCTATATCGCCAACGAGACCCCCTTCGCGCTGACGCACCCCATCACGCTGATTCTCGGCACCGACGAGCCGCTCGAAGCCTCCGTCGATACGATCTCGCGCGAGTTCCTGGAGCGCACGCGCGACTACTGGCGCGAGTGGGTGCGCGGCCTCGGCATTCCGCTCGATTGGCAGGGCGCCATCATCCGCGCCGCCATCACGTTGAAGCTGTGCCAATTCGAGGAAACGGGCGCGATCATTGCAGCGCATACCACTTCGATCCCGGAGGCGCCGGGGACGCAGCGCAACTGGGATTATCGCTTCTGCTGGCTGCGCGACGCCTATTTCGTCATCCGCGCCCTGAACCGGCTGGGCGCCACCCAGACGATGGAAGCCTATATCAACTACATCACGACCGTAGCGGTCGACGTCGAGCGGCCGTTGCAGCCGCTTTTCGCCATCATGCACAACCAGTCGCTCGAGGAGCGCATCGCCACCGATCTTGCCGGCTTCCGCGGCATGGGCCCGGTGCGCGTCGGCAATCAGGCCGCCGAGCAGGTGCAGCACGACGCTTACGGCAGCGTCATTCTCGGTGCCTCGCATATGTTCATCGACGAGCGCCTCCCGCGCATGGGGGACGAGGCGCTGTTCCGCCGTCTCGAGCCGCTTGGGCCATCAGGCGCGGCGCATTGTTCCTCGAGCCCGACGCCGGCCCGTGGGAATACCGCGGGCGCCAGCGCATCCACACGCATTCGGCGACGATGTGCTGGGTTGCCTGCGACCGGCTGGGCCGCGTGGCGGCTCTGCTGGGCCTTGGCGATCGCGCGGCCTACTGGCACGGGCACGCAGCAAAGATGCGCAGCGAGATCCTGAAGCGCGCATGGAGCGACAAATTGCGGGGCGCTTGCTGGCGCTTTCGACCACGACGAGCTCGATGCGAGCGTGCTCCTCAGCGCCGAGCTCGGCCTGCTTCCGGCGAGCGACGAGCGCTTCCGCAAGACCTGCCGGGTGATCGGCAAGGACCTCTGCCGCAACGGCTTCATCATGCGCTACACGGCGGAGGACGATTTCGGCGCGCCCGAGACCGCCTTTCTCGTGTGCCAGTTCTGGTACGCCGATGCTCTGGCCGCGATCGGCGAGATCGACAAGGCGCGGGAGGTCTTCGTCGACGTGCTGGCCCGCACCAACTCCTACGGGATCCTCAGCGAGGACATCCATCCCGAGACCGGGCAGCTGTGGGGAAACATCCCGCAGACGTATTGCATGGCGGGCGTGATCAATACCGGGATGAAGCTGTCGCGCAGCTGGGAGGAGGCCTGGTCGGGAACGTAAACGCCGCCGAAAGGCTCGGCCGGAACCATAACCGCTGCTAAATGTTTGTTCTGTATGAGGGGATAAGCATCACCAGGAACACGAACAGCCGCTACAATGTGCCGGAGCACATGCCGGGAGCCTCATGAGCCGGATCATACTGGTCTCCAACCGCGTTGCCGATCTGAGCAAGGCCGCACAGGCCGGCGGCGTCGTGATCGCCATCGCCGACGTGCTGCGCGCGCGCAACGGCTTGTGGCTTGGCTGGAACGGCAAGATCGGTGAGAAGAGCGAGGAGGGACGCACCGTCCCCGATGTCGCCGAAGCCGGCACCGCCACCGTCGCCACGCTTGCGCTCAGCAATCGCGAATACAAGGATTACTACCTCGGGTATTCGAATGCCGTGCTCTGGCCGGTATTTCACAACCGGCTCGACCTCGCCCAGTTCGAGGCCGGCTACTACCAGCGCTATCTCGAGGTCAACAGGCGCTTTGCCCACGCGCTGCGGCCGCTGCTGCGCACCGACGATATCATCTGGGTTCACGACTATCACATGATCCCGTTCGCGATGGAGCTGCGCAAGCTCGGCGTCGAGAACGCGATCGGATTTTTCCTACACATTCCCGTGCCGCCGGCGCAGACCTTCCTCGCGATCCCCGAGCACAGGGACCTCGCGCGCGGGCTCGCGGCCTACGATCTCATCGGTTTGCAAACGCGGGTCGATGTCGCAAATCTGATCGACTATCTGCAGGACGGGGTGTTCGGCCGCATCCTGCAGGACGGCAGGATCCGGGCCTTCGACCGCGAGCTGTCGATCGCGAGCTTTCCCGTCGGCATCGACGGCGACTCCTTCGTCGGCTCGCGGCCCAAGAGGGGCCGTGAGCAGCGGCCGTCGGCAATCCGCCTCATCGGCGTCGACAGGCTCGACTACACCAAGGGGCTACCGCAGAAGTTCCGTGCCTTCGGGCGCTTTCTGGAGAAGTATCCCGACTACCGCCGCAAGGTCATTCTTTCGCAGATCGCTCCGCCGACACGCGAGAGCATGGTTGCCTACGCCGACATCCGCCAAGAGCTTGAGACGCTGTCGGGAACGATCAACGGCAAGTTCGGCGAGCTCGATTGGGTGCCGATCCAATATATCCATCGCTCGACGGCGCGCCGCATGCTCGTCGACGTCTACCGCCACTCGCGCATCGGGTTCGTCACGCCGCTGCGCGACGGCATGAACCTCGTCGCCAAGGAATACATCGCCGCCCAGGACCCCGAAGATCCCGGCGTCCTCATCCTCTCGCGCTTCGCGGGCGCGGCCGAGCAGATGAAGCAGGCGCTGATCGTCAACCCCTACGACATCGAGGAAATGGCCGATACCATCAAGGTCGCACTCGAGATGGGCCTGCAAGAGCGCCAAGAGCGTCACCGCGCGCTCCTCGCCGGCATCCGCACCTATGATGCCTTCGCCTGGTGCCGGTCCTTCCTGACTGCGCTCGAGAACGTGCGGCACCGCCAGCCGCAAGCAGCGTTGTCCGCACCTTCGGAGGCCGCCAGGAAGGCCTTGCAGGCAATCGAGCAGGCGCGCGTATCATCGCGCATCCGCTCCAATTGACGTAGCGCGGCTTCGACGCATTTGCCGCCGATACTATCGCTGCCGTCCCGCCGGCGCCGGGTCTACCAGCCAAGGCGCGCACGCACGCCGCGGCCCGCAGGGGATCGGGTACAGCGATTGCACCCAGGATTTGCGATATGAAGGCACTTACAATTGGCGGCGCGATGATCGACACGATCGCGATCGTCGAGAGCGATCGCATCGAGCGCATGTCCATGCTCAATGCCGAGGCATCGTTCCTGCTGATCGAGGAAGGCCGCAAGACAGAATCGCTCGAGGTCTCGACCCACTGCGGCGGCGGTGCGGTCAATACTGCGGTGGCGATGGCGCGCTTGGGCGTGGACGTTGCCACCCTGATCAAGGTTGGGCGCGATGACAGAGCGGAATTGATAATCGCGCGGTTGATGCAGGAGGGGATCTCGGCGCGATGGGTGAACCGCGACGCGCAAGCGCCGACCGGCGCCTCCGTGCTCATTTCCTCCCACGAGCGCAACGCCGCCGTGTTCACGTTCCGCGGCGCGAACACGCTCCTGGAACCCGCCGATCTCGACGATGAGGCGTTCGCCGTCGACCTCGTCTATGTCTCCAATCTTTCGAACAAATCCGCCGACTGCTATCCGGCGATCGTCGACAAGGCCAAGGCCAACGGCGCGCTCGTCGCCGTCAATCCCGGCATCCGCCAACTTGCCGCCCACGGCAGAGAGTTCCAGGACAGCCTGTCGCGCGTCGACATCCTGGCGATCAACCGGCCCGAGGCCGACCTCCTTGTGGCACCTCTTGTGGCCCAATTCGGAGAAGGCGGCCCGACGCCTGTCTTGAAACCCGGCGAGCGCCCGCCTTCGCTCGTTGCGCGCGGGCTCGTCGGCGGCGGCTTCGAGATGAGCCTGCCGGCCTTCCTCGGCGCCGTGAACAAGCTCGGCACGAAATACGTGGTGCTGACCGACAGCCGCAGCGGCGCGTTCGTGTATGCAGACGGCGAGATCCTGTTTTGCCCGGCCCTCGAGGCCGAGGTCGCGGGCACCGCCGGCGCGGGCGATGCATTCGCGGCGACCTTTGCCACGTTTCTGGCGCTCGGCCGCTCCAGCGAGGTGGCGCTCAAGGCGGCGGCGATCAACGCGGCAAGCGTCGTCAGCCATGTGGACACGCAGACGGGGCTCATGCCTCGGGAGGCGATCGAGACCCGGCTCGCGTCCGGCGACGTTCCACTCAGGCGATGGCCGGCATGAACCCACATGCGCGGCGTCTTGCCCCTTCCGCCGGGCTGCTGCAATGAGTAGGGCTGCATCGCGCGGGGACGGCAACGCTTAGCCATCCATTTCCGCTGATGCGCCAGGAGGCAGGATTTTGCACGATTCCAACCCGACCAAGGCTGGCTCTTCCCCGGCCAGCGAGATCCTCGCCGGCGATCCGCGGAGTTGCGCGCTGTTTCTGGACGTCGACGGAACGTTGCTCGATATCGCTCTCACACCCGATCAGGTCGTCGTGCCGCCTGGGCTTGCCGAGCTGCTCGTGCGCGTGTCGAAGGGCCTCGACGGGGCGTTTGCCATCCTCACCGGGCGCCAGCTTGCGGAAATCGATGCGCTCCTGGTCCCGGCCGAGTTCATGGGCGGCGGCGTCCACGGCGCGGAGTTGCGCACGACTCCGGGCGGCCCCATCACGCGCGTCGCCACGGCGCTACCCGAAGAGCTCGTGGCCGAGATGACCGCGCTCGCCGAGCGCATGCCCGGTATCATCATCGAGCCCAAGGGTCCCGGACTTGCGGTTCACTACCGGCTGGCTCCCGATCGCAAGGCCGAGATCGAAATCGAGCTGAGAAAGCTGTTGCCGCAATACGGCGACGATTTCGTTCTCTGTCCCGGCCGAAAACTGTTCGAGATCATTGCGGCGGGCCATTCCAAGGGCACCGCGCTCGAAACGCTTGCCAAGCTGCCGGCGTTCTTCGGCCGCCGACCGGTGATGATCGGCGACGACATGGGCGATGTGCCGGCACTCGCGGCCGCGGAGCGGCTCGGCGGCTCAGGCCTGCGCGTTGCAGGGGAGCACTTCGGCCGAACCGGCGTCGACTTCCAAGGCCCTCAAGGCGTGATCTCCTGGCTCGGCAAGCTCGCCGATCGTCTCGAGGCGTGAGGCGTAAGGCCTAGGTAGCAACCGGCGCCGGCGGGCAATCGGTGCCAGACCCTTTGCCATTGCGCGCTTCCGAGGCAAGCTGCCGATAGTTCTTGAGGACTTGGTCGATCTCCTCCTCCTCGAGCTCTTCCAGGTCCAATAGCCGGTTATGCGCACCCTCGATGGAGCGAATGATCTCGTCGAGTTTGACCTGGATCGCCTCGGAATCGCGGTTCTGGGAATTCTGAATAACGAACACCATCAGAAACGTGACAATCGTCGTGCCTGTGTTGATCACAAGCTGCCAGGTGTCGCTGAACCCGAAGATTGGCCCAGTGACGCCCCACAGCAGCACAATGCCGGCGGCCGCCGCGAAGGCGCTCGGGCGCCCGGCGGCGCGCGACGTCCAGCGCGCAAAGCTCGTAAACCAATTGGATTTGGTCTTCTTGCCTATCAGCATCTGCTTGCACACCATCGCGGTTCTATGGGGGACCGCATCGCAAACGCGCAAGCTCTGCAATTGTTCCTCGTGACGCGGAACGCTTTGCAAACTCAAGGCGTTGATGGCGGGCTCGCGATCCGGATCGCGATGCCGAATTCGCGGTAGGGACCCATGGGCGAAAAGCCGAACGATCAGGCGCTTCTCGACGCACATGGCGCAAAGCGCCTGCCGAGCGTCGATGTCGACAGCTACAATCTGGAGATCCGCGATGAGGACGGCTTCGTCGGCGACAACGCCAGCCGCGGCGCTTTCCATGAGATGCTGGAGAAATGGCGCGAGCCCTTGCGCGATCTCGGCGCCGACCCGCTGGGCGATACGCGCTCCGGCGAGATCAGCAAGAGCAAGCTCGACAAGCTCCTGACGGACGGACATCCCGAGGCCGGCGGCGTCATCCACAGCGCGATCGAGGACTTCGCCCAGGCGCTCGCTGCCGTCATACGCCGCTTTCTCAAGGTTGCGAGCTGGCGCAACACCGAGTGCATCGTGATCGGAGGCGGCTTTCGCGCGAGCCGCGTCGGCGAACTTGCGCTCGGGCGCGCGGAGGTGCTGCTCAAGGCCGACGGCCTGAAGCTGGAGCTCGAGCTGATCAGCAACGATCCAGACGAAGCGGGGCTGATCGGCGCCGCGCACCTGATGCCGTCGTGGATGCTGGAAGGCTTCGATGGCATTCTCGCCGTCGACATCGGCGGCACCAATATCCGGGCCGGCATTGTCGAGACCAGGCTCAGCAAGGCGCCGGATCTATCCAAGGCCCGCGTCACCGCGGCGGAGCTTTGGAGGCACGGCGACGAGGACCCCAAGCGCGACGCCGCCGTCGAACGCTTGAACGACATGCTCAAGGAGCTCGCGAGCCGAGCGAAAAAAGAAAATTTCGAGCTGGCGCCGGTGATCGGCATAGGTTGTCCCGGCATCATTCGCGAGGACGGCTCCATCGAGACGGGCGCGCAGAATCTGCCGGGGAACTGGGAGAGCAGCCGCTTCAATTTGGCGCAGTGTGTGCGCCGCGAGATTCCGCGCATCGGCCGTCACGACACGTTCGTTCTCATCCACAACGACGCCGTGGTGCAGGGATTGAGCGAGCTCCCGGCCATGCAGGACTATGACAAGTGGGGCGCGCTGACGATCGGCACCGGGCTCGGGAATGCGCGTTTCACGAACAGGCGCGATAACTCCAAAAAGAAATAATACTGCCTCGCCGCCCACGGGTCATGGGCTCAGTTCCGCCGCGGCCCCGCCGCGCGCCGTGGTTAAGAATTGGCTGACGGCGCGCGCTCATTCGGCTAAACCCGCAGTCTGAAAAACCCGAGGCTCACCTGCAGCGCGGCCCCCCGGCCTGCCTTGCGCCATCCCGCGCCTCGCTACGCCCAGGAACGACCCGATGATCAAGCGATTCCTCATTGCCCTCCTCATCCTGGGAGTGCTCATCGGCGGGCTGGCCTATTTCAAGCTCGTCTTCCAGCCGGCGATGATCAAGGGCTTCCTGTCCAAGCAGGTTCCGCCGGCGGCGACGATAACGGCGGAAGCGGCCCAGACCAACGAATGGATCGAACGGCTGCCCGCGATCGGCACGCTGATCGCGTCGCAAGGCGTCGACGTCGCCTCGCAGGTGGCAGGCATCGTCACGAACCTCGGTTTCGAAAGTGGCGAAGACGTTCCCGACGGCAAGAAGCTCGTGCAGCTCGACGTCTCGGTGGAAATGGCCGATCTCGCCAGTGCCGACGCGACACAGCGCGAGGCGGACGTGGCCTACAAGCGCCAGACCGACCTGTTGCGCAAATCGGTCGCATCGGAAGCCAACGTCGACACCGCGCTTGCCAAGCGCGATACGGCTGCCGCCGCCGTCAACCGCATCAAGGCGCTGATCGCCCAGAAATCGATCCTGGCCCCGTTCGCCGGCCGCCTCGGCATCCGCAAGGTCGAGCTCGGGCAGTACGTCTCGCCCGGCCTCGCGCTCGTGACGCTGCAAGCGCTCGACCCGATATGGGTCGATTTTCCCATGCCCGAGCAGAACATCGGCAAGCTGCGCGTCGACCAAAAGATCGAGCTGACGGTCGATGCTTTCCCCAATGAGGTCTTCGAAGGAAAGGTCACTTCGCTCGACGCGCGTGTTGCTCAAGATACCCGCACGCTGCTCGTGCGCGGCACACTTCCCAATCCCGACCGCAAGCTCTTGCCGGGCATGTTCGCGAACGTGGCCGTCCTGGCAGGGGCTCCGGCCAAGGTCGTGACGGTTCCGCGCACCGCAGTCACCTACAGCCTTTACGGCGACAGCGTTTACGTGGTGAAGCCGCCCGAAGCCAAGGATGCGGCCAAGGACGGGGCAGAGGCCGCGACCAAGGACAGTGCGGCCCCCGCGTCTTCGGCCAATGAAGACATCTTCGCGGTCGAGCGGCGCTACGTGGTGACGGGTCAGGTGCGCGGCGACCGCGTCGCGATTGCCTCCGGCGTCACGGCGGGCGAGCAGGTCGTCACCACCGGCCAGCTCAAGCTCAACAACGGCAGCCGCGTCAAAATAGACAACTCGCAGGAACTCAAGCCGCCGGCGGAGCTACCAAAGCAATAGCGAAAGCCCGCCCCAAAGCGAAAGCGTCTCTCCATGTCGTTCACCGACATTTTCATCCGCCGGCCGGTTCTCAGCTCCGTCGTCAGCCTGCTGATCCTGCTGGTCGGCTTGAGCGCGGCGTTCAATCTGCCGGTGCGCCAATATCCTGAGCTCTCCAACACGACGATCACGATCACGACGGCCTACCCCGGCGCAAACGCCGACGTGATCAAGGGCTTCATAACCGTGCCGATCCAGCAGGCGGTCGCCAGCGCGGAGGGCATCGATACGCTGACGTCGGCCTCGCGCCAGAACGTCTCGACCGTCACGCTCAATCTCCGGCTCAACGCCGATCCCGACCGCGCCGTCACCGATGTGCTGGCCAAGGTCAACCAGGTGCGCAGCATCCTGCCACGCGAGGCACAAGATCCGGTCGTCGTGAAGCAGACCGGCGAGTCTACCGCGCTCATGTACCTGTCGTTCAACAGCAAGCTGCTGACGAGCTCGCAGATCACCGACTATCTGACGCGCGTGGTGCAGCCCAAGCTGCAGACGATCGACGGCGTGGCCAATGCGCAGATCCTCGGCGGCCAGATCTTTGCCATGCGCATCTGGCTCAATCCCGAGAAGATGGCATCGCTCGGCATCACTCCGGGCGATGTCCGCATCGCGCTTGCCGCCAACAACTTCACCTCCGCCGCAGGGCAAATCAAAGGCGATTTCGTCCAGACGACTATCAACGCCGAAACGTCGCTCAACAATGCCGCCGCCTTCGGCGAGCTCGTCGTCGCCGCCCGCGGCGACGCGCTGGTGCGCCTCGACGATATCGCTGACATCTCATTGGGTGCCGAGTCCGTCGATTCGTCCTCGGTGTTCGATGGGCTGAAGGCCGTCTTCGTCGGCATCTACTCGACGCCCACCGCCAACCCGCTGACCGTTATCGCCGACGTGCGCAAATCGTTCCCGTCGATCGAGGCGGAGCTGCCCCCCGGCATGGACGCCGCGATCGCCTACGACTCCACCAAGTTCATCGACGCCTCGATCGCCGAAGTGGAGAAGACGCTGCTCGAGGCGGCCGCCATCGTGATCGTCGTCATCTTCCTGTTCCTCGGCAGCTTGCGCTCTACGCTGGTGCCGATCGTCACAATCCCGCTCTCGCTCATCGGCGTCATGTTCGCGCTGCTGGCGCTCGGCTATTCGATCAATCTCTTGACGCTTCTCGCGCTGGTGCTCGCCATCGGGCTCGTCGTCGACGACGCCATCGTGGTCGTGGAGAACATCCACCGCCACATCGAGGAGGGCCTGACGCCCTTCAATGCGGCATTGACGGGGGCGCGCGAGATCGCCGTGCCGGTCATCTCGATGACGATCACGCTCGCCGCCGTCTATGCGCCGATCGGCTTCGTCTCCGGCCTCACGGGCGCGCTGTTCCGCGAGTTCGCCTTCACGCTGGCGGGCGCCGTCATCGTCTCGGGCGTTATCGCGCTGACGCTGTCGCCGATGATGTGCTCAAGGCTGCTGACCTCCGAGCTGTCGTCGGGGCGCTTCGTCAAGCGGCTCGACCGCATCTTCGAGGGCCTCAAGAGCCGCTACCGGCGCCGCCTCGCCCGCACGCTGAAATACCGCCCCGTAACGCTGCTCGTGCTGGTCGGAGTGATCGGCGCGACCGGGCTCATGTATTCGACGGCGCAGAAGGAGCTCGCCCCCGAGGAGGACCAGGGCATCCTGTTCAACCTCATCAAGACCGAGCCGTCGTCAAATATCGACTATCTCGAGCAGGTCACCGCCCATCTCTACGAGGTATTCAAGACCGTTCCGGAGAAGGAGCACGTGTTCGCCATCAATGGCATGGGTGGCAACGTGCACCAGGCGTTCTCCGGCATCCTGTTCAAGCCCTGGGAGGAGCGCCACCGCACGCAACAGCAGATCCTGCAGCAGCTGCAGCCCAAGGTCGCGAGCATCGCCGGCGGGCAGATCTTCTCCTTCGGCCGCCCTTCGCTGCCGGGCTCCACGGGCGGACCCCCGCTGCAGTTCGTGATCACGACGACGGCCGACTACGAGCAGCTTGCGCAGGTGCTCGATACGATGCAGCAGGAGGCGACCAAGAGCGGCCTCTTCATCTTCACCGACACGGACCTGAAATTCGACACGCCCCAAATCGAGGTGAAGATCGATCACGACAAGGCCAACCGGCTCGGCATCACGATGCAGGACATCGGCAATTCGCTCGCGACGCTGCTTGGCGGCAACTGGGTCAATCGGTTCAATCTCTATGGCCGCAGCTATCAAGTGATCCCGCAGGTGCCGCGCGAGTTTCGCCTGACGCCCGATTGGATCAAGCGCTACGAGGTCAAGACCTCCTCGGGCAAGCTCGTGCCGCTGTCGACCGTTGTCGACGTGCGCCAATCGGTGCAGCCCAATGCCCTGACGAGCTTCCAGCAGCTGAATTCCGCCGTGCTGCAGGGCGTGCCGTTTCCCGGGCGCACGGTCGGGGAGGTGATCGACTTCCTCAAGACGAAATCGAAAGATGTGTTTCCGGAAGGGTTCACCTACGATTTCCAGGGGGAGAGCCGGCAGTACGTGCAGGAAGGCAGCCGGCTCGTCGTAACTTTCGTTTTCGCCCTCATCGTGATCTATCTGGTGCTGGCCGCGCAATATGAAAGCTTCCGCGATCCGCTGATCATCCTCGTCGCGCTGCCAACTTCGCTATTTGGCGCGCTGCTGCCGCTGACCGCGGGCCTTGCCACTGTCAACATCTACACGCAGATCGGCCTCGTCACGCTGATCGGCCTGATCTCCAAGCACGGCATCCTAATGGTCGACTACGCCAACCACCTGCAGATCAACAAGGGACTAGGGCGCCGCGAGGCGATCGAGGAGGCGGCCGCCATCCGCTTGCGCCCCATCCTGATGACGACGGCGGCGATGGTGATCGCCATGGTGCCGCTCATCTTTGCCAGCGGCGCCGGCGCAGCGAGCCGCTTTGCCATCGGCATCGTCATCGCCTTCGGCATGACGATCGGGACGATCTTCACGTTGTTCGTGACGCCGGCGGTCTATACCTACGTCGCGCGCGAGCATCGCCGCGACGAGGGAACAAGCAAGGACGCCGCGGTTGCGGCGGCGCCCGAGCCGGCCGAGTAACCGGGCCCGTTATCCCGATGTGACGTCGACGACGAGCTTCACGTTGAGCGCGATCACCAAGGCCGCGACCAGCACCGCAAGCCCGGTCACCCAGAGCGGCGACACGAGCTCGCCCATCTTGCGCCGATCTGCGGTAAACATGACGAGGGGGACGATGGCAAACGGAAGCTGCATGCTGAGGATGACTTGGCTCAGGATCAGCAGCTTGCCCGTACCCGCCGCGCCGTAGAGGACGACTGCCACGGCCGCCGGGATTATGGCGAGCCCCCGCGTCGCGAGCCGGCGCGCCCAGGCCGGCAAGCGCACGTTGATGAAGCCTTCCATGACAATCTGACCCGAGAGCGTCGCGGTGACGGTCGAGTTGAGGCCGCAGCACAGCAGCGCCACGCCGAAGAGCGTCGCCGCCCAGACGGAGCCCAGCAGCGGGGTCAGGAGCTTCTGGGCCTCCTCGAGATCGGCGACGCCGTACTCGCCTGCCTTGTGGAACGTCGCGGCCGCGAGGATAAGGATCGAGGCATTGACCAGCAGCGCCAGCATGAGCGCGATGGTCGAATCGATCGTTGCAAACTTGATCGCCTCGCGCTTGGCCGGGATCGTGTCGGCGACGATGCGCGTCTGCACGATGGACGAGTGCAAATATAGATTATGCGGCATCACGGTCGCGCCAAGGATGCCCATGGCGAGATAGAGCATCTCCGGGTTGCGCACGATCTCGACCGTCGGCGCGAAGCCCAGGATCACCTCACGCATGTCGGGTTGCGCCATGGCCACCTGGATGCCGAAACTGGCGGCGATCACCAGCAGCGTGCCGACGACGAAGGCCTCGATCCAGCGAAAGCCGAGGTTCTGCAGATAGAGGATGAGGAAGACATCGAGCGCGGTGATGAACACACCGAGCTCGAGCGGGATGCCGAACAGCAGGTTGAGACCGATCGCCGTGCCGATGACCTCGGCAACGTCCGTGGCGCAGATGGCGATCTCGGCCAGCACCCAGAGCACATAGCTGACGGGCAAGGAGAACGAGTCGCGGCAGGCTTGCGCAAGGTCACGCCCCGTCGCAAAGCCGAGGCGCGCGCACAGCGCCTGCAGCAGGATCGCCATCAGGTTGGAGAGCAGCGCGATCGATAGCAGCGCGTAGCCGAACTTTGAGCCGCCGGCGAGCGAGGTCGCCCAGTTGCCGGGATCCATGTAGCCGACGGAGACGAGGTAGCCCGGGCCGAGGAATGCCAGGAGGCGGCGCCAACCGACGCCGCTGACGGGGATCGAGCCCCAGACCTCGCGCAAGGACGGCTCGCCCCGCGCGCGGCGCCAGCCTCCGGCTGCAGTTGTCGCGGCTTCGACCGCTGCTTTCGCAGCATCGTGCGTCGGTCGCTCCCGCGGCCCGTGTTCCGCCATGGGTGGGGAGCTTTCCGGCCTAGTTGCAAATCATTAGCAACTGCAAGATAGAGCAAACCGGCGGTTAATGTCAATAGATCTCATTTTGAGGGGCATGCCTGTCGCAGCATGAGGTGAGCGCGTCGCGCCGTTTGGCTTGGGCGCAGCTCACGCGCTTGCAGCCAACGAACGCGACGCCGAAAGCCGGCTCAGGGCGATGGAAGATTCAAGCGGCGCCGGTATTTGCGCACGACATCGAGCTTACGTGCTCAATCGAGGCGCGGCTGCGCGAGCATGTTTGCAACCAAGTGCGCGGCATGAGGTCGCTTGCAGCTTCAGCCCGGCTGCAGGGCGGCCTGTCGCAGATCGCGAAAGGAGATCAGCCGCCGGTGGTCCTCGTCCCAGAGCGCGAGGCGAACGCAGGAGAAGCTCTCCATCAACGTCAGCCGGCCGATCCCGGCAAGCTCGGGGTGATCGCGCAGCACCTGCGGCAGACGGTAGAACGGGATACGGCTGCACAGATGATGCACGTGGTGCACACCGATGTTGGCGGTGAACCAGCGCAGCACGCCCGGCAGATCGTAATGGGAGCTGCCGTGCAGCGCCGCCTCGTGCACGTTCCATGCCTTGCCCTCGGCCCAGGTCGTCTCCTCGAACTGATGCTGCACGTAGAACAGCCACACGCCGATCGATGCGGCGAGCACGGTGATGGGCAGATGCACGAGCAGGAACGAAGACAGCCCCACAAGCCAGATCATCACGGCGGCAACCAGAGCAATCGCCGCGTTGGTCGTCATGGTGCTTGCCCACGGCTGCCATCCCTTGTGCATCAGTCCGGCGGGCACCCGATGCTGCAGGAGAAACAGATAGGCCGGCCCCACCACGAACATGATGAAGGGATGCCGGTAGAGCCTGTAGCCGAGCCGCCGCCGCGCCGGCAGCGCGAGATACTCGCGCACCGTCAGCGTGTCGATGTCACCGATGCCGCGCAGCTGCAGATTGCCGGAGCTGGCGTGGTGGATGTTGTGGCTGCGCCGCCAGAAATCGTACGGCGTCAGCGTCAGCGTGCCGAGCGCGCGCCCGATCCAGTCATTGGTGCTGCGCTTACGGAAGAACGCACCATGACCGCAGTCGTGCTGAATGAGGAAGAGGCGCACCAGGAAGCCCGCCGCTGGAATGGCGAGCAGCAGTGTCAGCCAGTAGCCAAGCCCCAACGCGGCCCACATGGCGAGCCAAACCAGGCAGAATGCACCGGTTGTTATAGCGAGCTCGAAGCTGCTGCGACGCGGGCTCGGCTCGCGATAGCCGCTGAGAATTGCGGCCCAATCGCGGGCGCCCACCTCGTGGTTTTGCAGTGCGCTGTCCAAGCCGGTTTTCCCCTGATTGCTATCGAGCCAAGACATCCCGTTGGATGCCTTTAGCGGCCAAATGCTTCGTTACGAGGGCGACGCTGACCGGAACCCGGTTTGCCGCCATTTGTCCTGCCATTGCGCGCGGGCTGGAAGCGCTTTTCGGGCGCTCGCCTGGCGGTAAAGCCGGTTGGGTTGTGATCTTCGAGGCCGCCGGAGCGATCGCGGCGATCCTCGCTCGGTATCGTCTGGCGTGTCAGCCGCTCGATATCGCGCAGAAATGGGCGTTCATCGCTGCCGCACAACGAGATGGCGATGCCCTCTGCGCCGGCGCGCGCGGTGCGGCCGATGCGGTGAACATAACTCTCCGGGATATTGGGCAGCTCGTAGTTGACGACGTGCGTCACCTGGTCGATGTCGATGCCGCGCGCGGCGATATCGGTTGCGACGAGCCCGCGGATGCGGCCCGCGCGGAAGGCGCCAAGCGCGGCCTCGCGCTGTCCCTGGCTCTTGTTGCCGTGGATCGCGGCGACCTTGATCCCCGCTGTTTCCAGATGGCGTGCAACCTTGTCGGCGCCGCGCTTAGTGCGCGTGAAGATGAGCGTGCGCTGCATGGCCGGGTCTGCGAACAGCTCCACCAGCAGCGACTGCTTCCTTTGGGCGTCGACGTGGATGACGCTCTGCTGCACGCGATCCACCGTCGTGGCCGCGGGCGTCACGGAGACGCGAACCGGATCGTGCAGCATCTCGGCGGCAAGCACGCCGATCTCCTTCGGCATTGTTGCCGAGAAGAACAGGCTCTGCCGCTTGGCCGAAAGTTTGGAGAGGATCTGCCGGATCGGCCGGATGAAGCCCATGTCGAGCATCTGGTCGGCCTCGTCGAGCACGATGATCTCGGTGCCCGACAGCACGACGCTGCGCTCGTCCAGGTGCTGGATGAGCCGGCCGGGTGTGGCGACGAGCACGTCAACGCCGTTGCGCATAGCCATAACCTGCGGCCGGTGAGCGACGCCGCCGTACATCAAGGCGACGGTCAAGTTCGTGTGGCGGCCATAGACCTTGAAGCTCTGTGCGATCTGCACCGCCAGCTCTCGCGTCGGCGACAGCACGAGGACGCGCGTGCCAAGGCGCAACGGACGGCGGCGGTCAGCGGCAAGCCGATGCAGAATTGGCAGCGCGAAGGCAGCCGTCTTGCCGGTGCCCGTCTGCGCGATGCCCATGAGATCCTTGCCGGCCAACACGCTGGGGATGGCCTGCACCTGGATCGGTGTCGGTACTGTATAGCCTTCGGAGGCAAGTGCTTTCAGAAGGTCGGCGTTCAAGCCCAGTTCGGAAAAAGTGGTCAATTGCAGTTCTTTCATATGTTGCCGCGCAAGCCGGCCGGCCGAACGTAATCGGCCGTGCGCGAGCGAACGCGGCTGTCCTGGGGACGCCCCGCGTGGCCTGGGCTGTCATGTGGGGTAGTGTCAGAGGCGCTCAACAGGGGGACGAACGAGGGGCCTAATCTTTGGAGATACGTGGCCCGGACCCAAGTCCCTTTCACGCGGCTGGAGCGCCGATGTTCGCTGGGGTTTCCCTGCAGCGATGCGGGCTTATCTCATGGTGCGCTGCAAATAGCAAGGAACTTCGCAAGCCGCTGGCTGATGCAATTCGCATCCGGACGCCCCATATCTTCAGCATGAACGATTTCGATTACCGCGCTCCAGCGGAGCTGTTTGCCTGCAGAAGCCGCGGCGCAAGTCCGCGCCCCGTGAGCTATCGGCGCTTCGGTTCGGGCGCGGAAGCGTTGCGCTTTGCCGTCGAGGAACTCCCCTCCGACGTGCTGTTCGGCACCGTGATCGAAGTTAACGAGCAACGCTTCGGCGCAAAGGAAATCCGCCTGCTCTACGACAGCGAGTCCTATCCGCTGCAGCGCCGGGAAGCGCCGTAAAACACGCAAGAAGTGCAAGCAAGCGGCGTGCCGCCGGCGGCAATAGTGCTTGCCATCGACTCCCGTGAGGCCCATACAGCGCTCAGCTGGCACGCCCCAGGATGGTGCATGCCCTCGGTATTTGTGGTTTTGCCTACTCGCCCTCGCCGGGCCGTTCGCCTTTCCTCATGACTGAGCTGTCAGGCCGAGCGCGCGGCCTTTGCATGGGCCGCTTGTCTCGCGCCCTCGTGAAAGAGCTATTTTCATGCGCATCAATGGCACTTTGAAATTCTTCAATAGCGCTAAGGGCTTCGGCTTCATTACGCCCGAAGACGGCAGCAAGGACGTTTTCGTTCACGCGAGCGCGCTTGAGGCGTCCGGCATCACTACCCTCAACGAGGGCGACAAGGTCAGCTTTGTGCTCGAGGACGACCCGCGCGGACGCGGCAAGAAGGCCGGCCAGATCGAACGGCTTTAAGGAGCGAGGGCTCGCTCAATGACAAACCACAAGTACAAAGTTGGACAGGCCGTCGATTTCTCACCCGGACGATGGGGCTTTCCGGCCTCGGCAAGAGAGTACAAGATCCTGCGCTTGCTGCCGTTCGAAGGCGGCGATCTGATGTACCGCATCAAGAGCGCCGCCGAGACATTTGAGCGCGTCGCGAAGGAAAGCGAACTCACCCCGCGCGCCAAATTGGCCTGACGAGCCCTGCAATCACAACTCAGCCGTTTCGCTTGTCGCTCCGAGCGGCGAGCCGCTTCAAGGTTGCGACCTCGCGCGCCCATTCGTTGAACGGCACGGCAGGGGTTCCGCCCATGCGCGCTCCCGGAGGCACGTCTTCCTTCACGTGGGCCATGCCCGCAATTTGCGCGCCGCTCCCGATCTTGACGTGTCCGACGACGCCCGAGTGTCCGCCCATGACGACGAAGTCGCCCAGCTGCGCCGAGCCGGCGATCCCCGTCTGCGCCACGATAATGCAGTGGCGCCCGATGACGGCGTTGTGGCCGATCTGAACGAGATTATCTATTTTCGTCCCGTCGCCGATGATCGTGTCGTTGAGCGCGCCGCGATCGACAGCGGAGTTGGCGCCGATCTCCACGTCCTTGCCGATAAGGACGCGACCGACCTGCGGCACCTTCAGGTGACCCTCGGCGCTCATCGCAAAGCCGAAGCCGTCCTGCCCGATACGCACGCCCGCGTGCAGAATGACGCGCTCGCCGACGATGGCGTGCGTGACCGTGGCGCCGGGGCCGATATAGCAATCAGCGCCAATCGACACGCGATATCCGATAACCGCTCCGGCGGCGATGGTCGTGCCGCGCCCGATCTGAGCTTCGCGTCCGATGACGGCGCCGGGCTCGATAGTGACGCCTTCCTCGATCAGCGCCGAAGGATGAACAAGCTCGCCGCCGCGGCTCTGATCGCCGGGCTTGGCGCCGACGGGCCGCAGGGCATCGGCGTAGAACAGCCGCAGGGCGAGGGCGAACGCACTGTAGGGAGATTTCGTCTTGAGCACGGCCGTGCTCGCCGGCACGCGGCTGACGAACGCCGGCGCGACGAGACAGGCACCGGCGCGCGTCACGGCGAGCTGATCGAGGTACTTGCGGTTATCGAAGAATGCCAGGTGCTGCGGGCCGGCATCGCCGAGCGGCCTCACGTCCTCGATATCAGGGGACCCGTCGGGAAGATTTCCAAGCTCGGCGCCGAGCTTGGCTGCGATGAGCTGCAGCGGAAAGGGACCTGCCCTTTCGAAGAAACCCGGATGTTGCATCCTTCCCCCTGTTTACAAGCCGCCGATGCGAGCCTGCAAGACATCGCAGCATACCTCGCCTGGCGCCTCAGGCCTTAAGCGATACGGTACGTTTCGAATAGGCGACACGCTAGCGCGTGTCCTGAAAATTCAGTCAGGTAGGTGTACGATGGTCCGCGGACCCGGCGCCGTGCGCTCGGCCGCGTGGAGCGCGTGCCGCTTCAAACGTTCCGGCTCGCGAACACCCGTCGCGGCCAGCTCGGCTATCGACTTGGCAATGGCGGCGCGCGTGGCCTGCTCGTTCTCTTCCAGCACGTCCGCGCTCCGCTTGAGCTGCAGTTCGTGCCACGCCGCTGCAAAGGTGCGGTCGAGCAATTCGACCATTTCAGGGGTCAAGCCCTCTGGCGTCTCCAGGAACGGACACATGGCTCCCTCCTTGCTAGCAGGCGGGAGCGCAATGCTGTCTCTCAGCCACCGGCGCCTGGAACTAACAAACCGATGATAGCGGCACTCTGCGCCCAGTTTTGTGACGAGTTGAGGAATTAGCGTTTCGGTCTTTCGCAATCATTTGGTAAAAGGGGGGCCGTCTCAAGGCGAGAGAATTCGCACGGATCGGCGAGGCCGCCTGCGCTGCGGCAACTGCGAGTTGCGCGATTCGACGAAAGTGTGAATAAAGGCTCGGCAGGCTGCCGTGTCCGGCCGCACGGGCGGGCAAGCTTGACGAGCCTCCGGAAGCCGTGCTCTCCCCATGCATGACGGCGCGTGCCGTATCCGCGCCCAAGTATCGGACCTGCCCTGCAAGGGTCACTGATCGTCGGGCCCGCTCACGTGAGCGCCCATCTGAGCTGCACAAAGACCATTCGCGTCCTGGGCCGAACCACCCCGGACTTCTGCCGTGGCGATGCTGTTCGATCGCCCGGACGCAAACGACAACCTTCCACCGAAGAGTTAATGACATGTCCCGCAAGAAGCCGACGGCCAAGGCCGAGTTCATTCTGTTCGATGTCCACTACGAGGACGGCACGCGCACGTCCAACCGCAAGGTGCCTAACTCGGCGCTCGGCGGTATCGAGGGCGACGCACCCGCTCTGGCGATCATCGAGGCGCAGGACACGGAGATCGCATCGCGATCAGGCCGAGCGCGGCCGGCGATCAAATCCATCATCAGGACGACAGCTGCCGCGAAGGCGGCCGCAAAAGCCGCCGCCAAATAGCGCGATCTCGGTACCGTGAAGCGTGTATGATGCGACCGCTCGCGGCTTGGCCAACCATCGCGTCAGGCGTGAGCACACATTGAGCGGCGATAACCAGGCGGGGAACAAGCTATGTTGAACTTCCCGAACGAAAGCCGCAGCTATGATGCCTCACGCCGCTGCGTGCGCTTCTGGGGCCACGATGGCGCAATCGAGGTCTCGTTCTTCGTCGAGGAAGCCGCGCTCTATCAGATCGAACCCGGGATGCGGCACAACCAGGACGCACTGCTGCAGAGCTTCGACACCAACCGCGAGCGCATTCTCATGGTCGCGCGCAAGGTGTACTCGGGCCGGCGTCAGGGCTCATACGCGCTGATCCCATCCGACTTCTGATCGGCCCCGGCCTTCAGCTCTTGTCCTCGCCCGCATTCGGCCGCTCGACGCCGTTGACGGCTTGGTCGTCATCCTCGTCGATCTCGAGAATGATATCCTGCTTGTCGGGCGCGATATCGGTATCGTCAGCGTCGGCTTCTTCGGCCTCGGGCTCCGCCGCCGCTTCATCCTCGGCGACAGCCGCGGGCTGAACGATCGGACGTTGGGCGTTGCGGTTGTTCTTCCATGCCGGTTCCGGCTTGGCGACGCGCGGAGGCGGCGGAACGAATGCGGTCTGGCAGACGGGACAAGCTATCGGATTGCGCATGAGATCGTAGAAGCGCGCACCACACTCGTCGTTCTGGCACGTTCTCTTTGTTCCACGTTCGGCTCGCATCGCTAACTCCTAATTTTCGGGCGGCCCGCCACGTCCGTGCGGGTGGTCCCGCTAATGGACGCACCCGAGGTCGGCATTGCAGCGAAGCTGCTCGACGACCGCCGCATTGGATGTGATCCGGCCATTGCAATCACCGCGCATCGGTCCACCTCTGCTACGTCGAAAGTGCCGATCGACGGTGGTACTGCTGCGTAGCGCCTTGTGCTTGCAGCTGGCCCGTTCGAGGAATGAGGAGCCAGCAGCCGGATGTCATGGTAGACTTATAGCATGCGCTATCACAAAGCGAGCCTGATCACGAAGCCGGAGGCCGATTCGTTGATCGCCGGGAACAGCACGTCCACGGCCGACATCGTCGTCATTTCGCAGGGCGAGCGCTGGTATGACGTGCGCGCGATGACGCGAGACGAGATCGAAGCCTTCGCCGCGGATCTGGCGCGCGCGGAGATCGCCGACGAAGCTGTGAAGGCGGCGCTACCGAACTAATCGCGCGCGAATGCGCTGCCGGATGGGCAACGTGGTTGCCCGGGGATTAACGTTATCGCGCCGGTTGGCGGCCATGTTTGGTGGCCATGTTTTATGGCCATGGCGTGAACTGACCTACTCGATCGCAAATTGCCAGTTTCCGGCGGGGGCTCTGTCGCGCCGTCCGGCACCATTTTTTGATTTTCGATTTGAGTGGCGCACCGGGGAAGATTCGAACTCCCGACCCCCAAATTCGTAGTCTGGTGCTCTATCCAACTGAGCTACCGGTGCTGACTGCGACGGACGGCACCCGCAGGGGGCACTTCCGGGCCAAATGGCCCCGCCGAAGCTCGCCACTACTAATGGCTCGGACGAAAGCGCGCAAGAGCCTAGACCGCCTACTCCGTATCGTCCTTGCGCAACGCGGCCACCGCGGCCACGGGCGATATTTCGCCGATCGAGTGGCCCCCGCGGTCGGGAATCTCGAACAGGAACGCGGCGCCGCCGGCGGCATCCAGCAGCTGCAAATGGCCGCCGTGAACGCCGACGATCTCGGCCGCGATCGCGAGGCCCAACCCCGTTCCGCCCTTGCGCTGCGAGCCGGTGAAGGCCTCGAACAGATGGTCGCGGGCTTTTTTCGGCACGCCCGGCCCGTTGTCGCGCACCTCAACGAAAACGCGGCGCTTGTCCCGCCAGGCCTTGATGCGGATTTCCCCGCCCGGAGCCCCGGCGCGCTGGCCTTCGATCGCCTCGATCGCGTTGCGCACGAGGTTGCTGACAATGCGGAAGAGATGATCGCGATCGGCATCGATGCGCAGGGTGTCGTCGATGTCGATCACCCAGTCGATCGCGCCCTCGCGCGGCAGACCGAGCGCGTCGCCCACCTCCTCCACCAGCGGCGCCAAGCACAGCAGCTCGCGGCGCGGGGCCGCCTCCTCGGCGCGGCCGAAGCGCAGCGTGTCGTTGCAGAAGTTGATGGCGCGGTCGAGCGAGGCGATGAGCTTGGGCGCGAAGCGCTGCACCGTCGGATCGGGAATGGCGGTCAGACGATCGGATAGCAGTTGGGCGTTCGCAAGCATGCCGCGCAGGTCGTGATTGATCTTGCTCACGGCGAGCCCGAGCTGAGCCAACCTCGTTTTCTGCAGCAGCACACCGGAAAGCTGGCTCTGCATCTCGGAGAGCTCACGCTCGGCCGTCCCGATCTCGTCGCGACGCCCCGAGGGGACTATGATGCGCGACGTATCCTCCGGATCCTCGCTGAAATGCACCATGTTGCTGGTGATGCGCATCATCGGGCGCACCAGCAGCCGGCTCAATGCGAAATAGACGAGCGCCGCCGTCACCATCGAGATCAGGATCGAGATCCAGATGACGTTGAGCGCGTACGCGGTCATTGCCGCCTTCAGCGGCGCTTCCGGCATCACGATCTCGACGAGATCGTCGGGATCATCGCCGATGCTTCCGAGCACGCGGATCGTTCGACTGTCGCTCGCGAAGAATACCGCGACCGCATCCCCAATCTGCTCGAAGCGCAGCGCAACGCTGTCCCAGATATTTTGCGGGGTCTGGCGCAAATCGAAATGGGCGTCGATCGTCATTTGCGGGTCGACCGGCAGCACCAGCCGGCGCACGCCGTGCCGGCGCGAGGCGATCGCCTTCACCTGCGCGGTGCGCAGCATTTCCGCGCGCAGGCCGGAAGGGACGTCGCCGCCGGGAAAGCCTTCCGCGGCGAGCGTGGCAAGCTGGGCGGCCGTCAATCGCTCGTCGAGCCAGCTCACGCGGTAGCTCGAGACCGACGGCAGAAAGATGAGGATTTCCGCCAGCATGACGAAACCCGCCGTCAGCAGCAGCAGCTTGGCGGGCAGCCCGAGATCGCGCCACCGCCAGAGCGCAGCCTGGGCCCAACCGGGCGCGCGCAGGCGCGTGGCAATGACTGCGGGTAGATTGTGCCGCGCCTCGTTCTTGTTCTCGCGGAGCACGCCTTGCCTCTCGCTGTCGGGGCTGACCTAGCCGAATTTGGCCAGAAACCCGATGATCTTGCGCACCATTGGGTTACTGGGCGCCGTCGCATAATAGCGATAGGCAGCGCGTTTGTTTATCTCGCTGAGCGTCGGATAGGGCGAAATCCAGCCAATCATCGCCTTGATCTTCATTTTTTGCGATATCGCGAGCGCCCACATGCCGATCAGCTCGCCGGCCTCGGCTCCAACGATGGTCGCGCCGAGAATGCGGCCATTCTTGGCGGTGACGACCTTGATGTGCCCGGCCGTCTCGCGCTCGGTCTGGGCGCGGTCATTCTCGTGGTAGGGCCAGCGCAGCACATTGATCTTGCCTGAGACCTTACTGGCCTCGGCCTCTGAAAGGCCGACGTGCGCCAACTCCGGATCGGTGAAGGTGACCCACGGTATGATGCTGGTGTCGACCTTGGCGGGGAGCCGGAAGAGGGCGCGGCGGATGACGAGACCCGCGTGATAGTTGGCGACGTGCGTGAACTGCAGGCCGCCCGCGACATCGCCGATCGCGAACACGCGCCGGTTCGACGTCTTCAGCCCCGCGTTGACCTTGATCCCCTTGGCGTCATAGCGAATTCCGGCGGCTTCCAATCCCAGATCCGCGGTGGTCGGCTTGCGGCCGACAGCGAGCAGCAGGTGCGTGCCTTCGATGACCTCCTTCTTGTCGCCGACGGCAACGTGCACGCGCACGCGGCCGAGCCCGCCTTCGACGCGCTCAACTTTCGTACCCTCGCGCACGTTCACGCCTTCGGCGATCAGCTGCTCGAGTACGACCTTGGTCAGCTCGGGGTCGTCCTTGCCGAGCGCCTTCGCCGCCTCGAGCACGGTGACGCGCGAGCCGAGGCGGCTGTGCGCCTGCGCCAGCTCCATCCCGATGGGACCGCCGCCGACGATGATCAGATCGTGCAGACGTTCCTGATTGTCGAAAATCGTCTCGTTGGTGAGATAGGGCACGCTGTCGAGGCCGGGGATCGGCGGCACCAGGGGCGTCGAGCCGGTCGCGATGACGAAACGGCGCGCCTTGATGCGGTATTCGCCCGCGGCCACGGTCGACTTGTTGATGAAGCGGGCCGCCGCCAGGATGACGCGCACCCCGAGCCCGGTGAAACGCTCCGCCGAATCGTTGGGCGCGATCGCGGCAATGACGCTTTGCACGTGGTCGTGCACCGCGCGCGGATTGATCTCGGGATCGACGCCGGCAATGCCGAATGCCGACGCGGTGCGCATCGCGTGCGCGCGCTTTCCGGCGGCGATCAGGGCCTTGGAGGGCACGCAACCGTAGTTCAGGCAATCGCCGCCCATCTTGTGGCGCTCGATCAGCACGACCGAGCGTCCGAAGGCCGCCGCTGCCGCCGCCACCGAGAGGCCGCCGGAGCCCGCGCCGATGACGCAGATATCTGCGTAGATGGTCTCGCTTTCGGCCGGAGTGCCGTCGTCTTTTGTGGGCGGCTGCGGGCTGTTATCTGGCATTGCGTTGGTTCCACCTTTTGTAGATGACCGGAATCAATGCGACGATACCCAAGAGAACGAATGCGAGAATCAGCTCGTTGGTGATGAGCGCGCTCGTATCGATAACATACGGGCAGGCCGTCTGTGGATCGGCGGGGTTTTGCGCTAGGCACGCTGCGTAGCGCTCGTTTTGCGCCTCGACCACGCTGCCGAGCCCTGCTCCCGCAACCGAGAACGCAATCGTGCCGGGGATGATCCCGATCGCCGTGCCGATCACGTAGGTGCGCAGCGGGACGCCGAGCAGCGCCGGCGCCAAGTTGACGAGCCAGAAGGGAAACACAGGCACGAGGCGCAAGAACAAGAGGTAGCTCAGCGCATTCTCCTTGAATCCCTCGCGCAGCTTGCCGAGCCAGGGTCCGGCCTTGGCGGCAAACGCCTCGCCGAGCGACGACTTGGCAATAAGAAAGAGAAGCGTTGCGCCGACGGTAGCGCCTACAACGGTGGAGATCGCGCCCAGCACCCAGCCGAACAGCAGACCCCCCATCACCGTCATCACGAGACCGCCCGGGAGCGAAAGCGCCACGACCGCCACGTAGAGCACGACATATAAGAGAATGGCGCCCGCCAAGTTGGCCGCGATGAAGGTCGTAAGCGCCTCGTAGTTCGTCCCGATGGTCTGGAACGACAGGTAGCGGTGCCAACCCATGGCGAAGACCAGCACCATGAGCGCCACGATGGCGGCGAGCGGCGCCCAGCGCCGTAGCGCCTGCCCCCTCGACAGCGGCGACCTTGCGCCGTTTTCGTCAACCGGAACCCTCGTCATTGCCCTAACTCCCTGTCGAGCGACGCCGTTGAAGGATCGTGGACGCGGCAGGGAGGGCCTCAACGGGAGGGATCCAAGCTGCACGGAAAGCGTTCAACGGCGGCTCTAATCGTGACAATCGTGCTGGTTTGCCATTTTGTGTGCGAAGGCCCGCCCGGTTTGGGGGGCGGGGCGGCGGATTGGCGGAAAAACTCCGCTCGTTGACTTGCATGAAACCACCCCGTATAAGCGCCCGCAATCCATAGAACATGGGCCTGCCGACGGCGACTAACCGCGTGACATGTTCTTATTCGCCCGCGGCAACGGAGTTGTAACGTGAAGCGCACTTATCAACCGAGCCGGCTCGTCCGCAAGCGCCGTCATGGCTTCCGCAAGCGGATGCAGACCAAAGGCGGCATTCGCGTCGTGACGCGGCGACGGGCAAAGGGCCGCAAGCGGCTGTCGGCCTGAGCGCGTGGGCACACCCGGTCGGCCATTTGATCCCGCAGCAGAGCGCAGCCCTCGACGGGCGGGGATATTGCGCCGTGGCAGTCACCACACTGAAAACACGTGCCGAATTTCTGCGCGTCAGGGGTGGGCGGCGCTGGAGCACACCGGCATTTGCACTCGAGGCCCGCGCACGTTCCGACGCGACGACGGACCCGGCGCGGTTCGGATTCACGGTCTCCAAGAAAATAGGCAATGCCGTCGTGCGCAACCGCGTGCGCCGGCGCCTGCGGGCGCTAGTGGCCGCTCTCGATGCGGGCCAGGTGCAGGAGGGCTGCGACTACGTGCTGATTGCACGCCCAGGCGCGGTCGAGCGCACCCATCGCGACCTCAAGTCGGACCTGGAGCAAGCGCTGGCCCGCGTCAATCGGCCGGAAGCGCCGTCGGGCCGCAACCGCAAGCCTGCGTGAGTTTTCCGTTTTGCGAAGCCCCGCGCCCGCGGTATTGGGACGAGCGCTGGCACGGACCAAGGACGGCCGCAGGCCGAAAAACTCATGCAGCCGCAAGACCCTAACCAACAAAAAAACCTGCTGATCGCCGTCGTCTTGTCGATGGCGGTGCTGCTTGGCTGGCAAGTCTTCTATGCCGGGCCGAAGATGAAGCAGGATCAGGCCCGCCAGCAAGCGTCCGAGCAGCAATCCAAGACGGCTCCGGGCACGCCGGCTCCAGGAACCCCGGCGGCCGATGGCGGCGTCAAGCCGCCAGTGACCCTTCCCGGAGGCACGGTGCCGGGGGGCGCACCGTCGACTGCAACACCCGAGACGCGCGAAGCGGCCATCGCGGCATCCCCGCGGCTTGCGATCGAGACCCCTTCGCTGCGCGGCTCGATCAACCTCAAGGGCGGCCGCGTCGACGATCTGGTTCTCGTCAAGTACCACGTGACCGTCGACCCCACGAGCGCCAACGTCACGCTGTTCTCGCCGACGAACAGCCCCGAGCCGTATTTTGCCGAGTACGGCTGGGTTAGCCAGGGCGAGGCCACGCAAAAGCTCCCCGATAACGATACGCTGTGGCGCGCGGAAGGGAGCGCGCCGTTGACGCCGGCAAACCCCGCCACGCTCACCTGGGACAACGGCCAAGGGCTCATTTTCAAGCGCACCATCGCGATCGACGACGACTACATGTTCAAGATCGTCGACGCCGTCGAGAACAAGTGGAGCAACAACGTCACGCTCGCGCCCTACGCCCGCATCCACCGCTACGGCACGCCGAAGGTGCAGGGCTACTGGATCCTGCTCGAAGGTCTGATCGGGGTGGCCGACCAGAATGTCGAGTGGTGCGGCAGCTTCTTTCCGAGCATCCTTTGCCAGCTCAAGTACAAGACGGCACTGGAGGACGGCGAGCGTACCTTTGACAGCAAGTCAGGCTGGCTGGGCTTCACCGACAAATATTGGGCCGCCGCTCTCATTCCCGATCAGACTGCCACCTTCCGCGCGCGCTTCATCGGTAAGACCCCGGCCCTTCCCAACGAGCAGCCGTCGTATCAGACAGATTTCCTGCGCGATCCCGTCGTCATTGCACCGGGCGAAAGCAAAAGCGTCGGATCGCAGCTGTTCGCCGGCGCCAAGGAGGTCAAGCTCCTGCAGCGCTACGAGGTCGACGACCACATCAAGCAGTTCGATCTTCTGATCGACTGGGGCTGGTTCTTCTTCATCACGAAGCCGCTCTATTACCTGATGGAGACCATCAACTCCGTCGTGCACAACTTCGGCGTCACCATCATCATTCTTACGGTGCTCGTGCGCCTCGCCTTCTTCCCGCTTGCCAACAAGCAGTTCGCTTCCATGGCGAAGATGAAGAAGCTGCAGCCGCAGATGGAGCAGCTGCGCGAGCGCTTCAAGGACGACAAGGCGCGCCAGCAGCAGGAGCTCATGGAGCTCTACAAGCGCGAGAAGGTGAACCCGATCGCCGGCTGCGTGCCGATCCTGTTGCAGCTGCCGGTGTTCTTCGCGCTCTACAAGGTGCTGTTCATCACGATCGACATGCGGCATGCGCCGTTCTTCGGCTGGATCAAGGATCTGTCGGCTCCCGACCCGACGTCTCTGTTCAACCTGTTCGGGTTGCTGCCCTACGCCGTGCCGCAGTTCCTGCACATCGGCGTTTGGCCGCTGATCATGGGCATCACCATGTGGCTGCAGATGCAGCTCAACCCCAAGCAGCCCGACCCGGTGCAACAGCAGATCTTCAGCTGGATGCCGGTCATGTTCACGTTTCTGTTGGCATCGTTCCCGGCGGGGCTCGTCATCTACTGGGCCTGGAGCAACACGCTTTCGCTCATGCAGCAGTACTTCATCATGAAAAGACACGGCGCCGAGATCCATCTCATGGGCAACGTGGCGGGCACCTTCAAGCCGCTCGCAGCGCTCACCGAGCGCGGCGCCGCCGCGCTCAAACCGTTGCTATCGGGCAAAAACGCCGACGCTCCGAGCGGGGCGGACGGGCACCAAGAACTCGAAGCCTGCCGCCAAGCCCAAGCCCAAGAACCAGGACAAGCCCCGATAGGGCCAGGGCGCATCCGAAAGGGCTGAGGCCTCATGCCCGATCTAGATCCAGTACTCCTTGCCGCCGGCGAGCAGCTCTTCGAGCGGCCCTGGCATTTTCTCAAGAGCGTGCCCTCGCTCGAGTTCCTGCCCGTCGCCGACAAGATCGAGGTCGCCTTCGCGGGCCGCTCCAACGTCGGCAAGTCGAGCCTGATCAATGCGCTTTTGCGCCAGAACGGGATCGCGCGCACCTCCAACACGCCCGGGCGCACGCAGGACCTCAACTTCTTCCGCTCCGACGAGCCACCGCTCTATGTGGTCGACATGCCGGGCTATGGCTTCGCGAAGGCGCCGAAGGAAAAGGTCGAAGCGTGGACGCAGCTGGTGTCCGACTATCTCAAGGGGCGCTCGACTCTCGCCCGCGTGTTCCTGCTGGTCAACTCGCGCCACGGCTTGAAGCCGCCGGACCAGCTGGTCATGGCCATGCTGGATACAGCAGCCGTCTCCTACCAGGTGGTTCTGACCAAGGCCGACAAGATCAAAGCCCATGAGCTGCCCGAGCTGCAGCAGGCGACGGCCAAGGCACTGCAGGCCCACCCCGCCGCATTTCCGGACGTGATCGTGACATCGGCCGAAAAGGGAACGGGCATCGGCGAGCTGCGCGCGGCCATCGCCGGCATACTCGCCGAGCGGACCTAGCCCTTCATCAGCTTGGTGAGGAGCTGCATGCCGGTGTCCAAGGCGCCTTCGCCGAACTTGGCTATCAGTCCGCCGATCACCGCCGCAGCGCCCCAGCCGAACCAATGCGATATCAGCTTTCCGTAGTTGGTGCGCACACGCACCGTGATCACCTGGTCGGGCAGCGCCGTCTCGGCGGCGAGCCCGTCGCCGCTGACGGTGCGCGCCGATATGATGAGCTGTAGCCGCTTGCGGCCCCTCTCGCGCGGCGTGACATGCCAGCGCCAGCTCGCGTAGTCGTCGGTGGAGAGCAGGGCCGTCTTCTCGATCCACTGCGTCTCGGGCGAGGCGGTCTCGATGAAAAATCCGCCGTCGGGGGCGCGCAGGCGTACCGCCATCGCCTTGGTGACGGTCACCGCGTGCCGGTAGGCGGCGCCCCCGCCCTGCAGGCCCTCGGCCAGCGACTGGACCTCGGCCCGGGCGATACGCACCTCGACGAGGACGGGCACCGCAACGCGCATGGCGCGTGGAATATTTTCGACGAGCTGGCCGATCTCGGCGCGCGGCGCCGGCGGCGGACGGGCCACGGGTTGCGGCTCGGGTATCGCGTTCGGCGCAGGAAATCGCTGCGAACGCGCGAGAAACGCATCGGATCGGGGGCTGTCGGCAGCCGCGCCGATGCCTTCAGGTCGGCGCGGCTCCTGCCCGCCGGACCAGCGCGAGGCGGGCGCCGCGAACAAATCTTCTTTGCCATCCTGACCCGGCTGCGCCGGCAACGGCGGCGGCGCGGGGGGAGGTGGCGCCCCAAGAGCCGCCGCGTCGAACGGCACGGGAGCGGCGCGCTCGGCTGGCGGAGGCGGCGCCCAAGACGAAGCATCCTCGGAACCGGGGATCGGCGGCGGTCCAGGGGCGGGGGCAGGCGACGGTGGCGCGGCGCGCTGCGGAGCTGGGGGCGCCGGTGGGTGCCGCCGCTCCAGACCCGGCAGCGAGGTCCCGGACGCACCGCTATCTGGCGAGGCGCGTTGCCCGTGCTCAGGCTGCTCGGGCGCCGCCATGATTTCCGGCGCCTCGTCCTCGGGCTCGGGATCCTGCTCCCGCACCTCCGCGGCAACGCGCTTTCTGCGCGGCGGCGCCGTCGGAGGGACATCGTCGTAGTCGGGACCTTGCTCGGCGCCGGGCGCGGCGGCCTCGGGCTCGGCCTCCTCCTCTTCAGCTGGAGCGGATTCGATTTCGGCCTTGCGCATGCTGGCGCCGGTCCGCGACTGCACGCGCTGGCGCGCGCTCGCGAGAATGTCCTCGGTGCTCGTCCCTGTTGACGAACTAGGCGAGGCGCCGCCGCTGCGCTGGAGCGCGCGGATCGCGCCTTCGAACGTCAATCCCTGCGACTGCAGCATGTGGGCAGCGGGGCTCTTGCCGTCACCCACGATTGCCGCGAGCACAATCGCCCCGTTGATCTCCCGCCGGCGACCTCCGCGCGCAGCAGCGGCGGCAGCCTCCATGATGCGCCGCAGGTCAGCCGAGACGACGGGCTCGCCGCCCCGGCGAGGGCCGGATTGCCGCTGCAAGTTTGCGAGGTAGCCGGCGGCGTCCGACTTCAGGCGCAAGACATCGACGTTGCTCGCGGCGAGAACCAGCCCGGCATCGGGGTCCTCGCATAGCGAAATCAGCATGTGCTCGAGCGTGACCTCGACATAGCCTTGGGCGCGCGCATGCTCCATGGCCCGCGACAGGGCTCTGCCGAGGGCGGACGACATGGCAATTCGGCTCAAGTCGTCGGCGATCATTTAGGCTCCTCTTCCCGCAACGCGCCGCCCCGGTCGCCAATTTGACGGTTCACCGCCGCCTCGACAGTTATACGAGCCCTTCCGGCCGGTCGGCTAGCACCCGATTGTGGGGGAAATCCGTTGAGGGCCGCGGCCTGCCGGTATATGAGCTGGCCATCGGTTGCGGAGGCATCCAATCTGGATCGGTTGGCGCCCCCGCGCTCACGCCAAGAACAGCAAGCGCAGGCCACGACTAATGAAGACGATCTCGCAGCCGCAAGGTGGCGGCGGGGCTCCCGAGGCGGAGCCCTCGCCCCACGTTCAAGCGCGCATCCTGGCCGAGGCGCTGCCCCATCTCATCCGCTATGACGATCAGACGGTCGTCATCAAGTTCGGCGGCCACGCGATGGGCGATGCCGCGCTGTCGGCCGCCTTCGCGCAGGACATCGTCTACCTCAAGCAGTCCGGCGTAAATCCCATCGTCGTGCACGGCGGCGGGCCGCAGATCGCGACCATGCTCAAGAAGCTGGAGATCACCTCCGACTTCGTGCAAGGCCTGCGCGTCACCGACAAGCCCACCGTCGAGGTCGTCGAGATGGTGCTGGCCGGCGCCATCAACAAGGACATCGTCTCCGCGATCAACCGGCAGGGCGGCAAGGCCGTCGGCATTTGCGGCAAAGACGCCAACCTGATGATCGCGCGCAAGATCACCGAGATGCCGGACCCGGAATCAAACCTCATGAAAGCGGTCGACCTCGGCTACGTCGGCGAGCCCATCGAGGTAAACCCGCACATCGTCGACGTGATCTCGAGCTCCGACCTCATACCCGTGATCGCGCCGATCGGCATCGGGCGGGACGGGGAGACGCTCAACATCAACGCCGACACCTTCGCGAGCGCGCTTGCCGCGCGCATGAAGGCGAAACGCCTATTGCTCCTCACCGACGTGGAGGGCGTGCTCGACAAGGGGAAACGGCTCGTGCCCGAGCTGACCATCGAGGAGGCGCGCACGCTCATCAGGGACAAGGTGATCTCGGGCGGCATGATTCCCAAGATAGAAGGCTGCATCGAGGTCGTGGAAGCGGGCGTGGAGGCGGTCGTCATCATCGACGGGCGCGTGCCCCATTGCGTGCTCTTGGAGCTGTTCACGACGCACGGCGTCGGCACGCTCGTCGGACGCGCTCGCCACAAGTCGAAGGCGCCAACCCGATGAGCGCTCGCGAAATCGCAAGCCCCTCGTCCAAACCGGCGCGCCGCTCGCCCGGCGCCACGCAAGCAACGGCCCTGCCCCCGCGCGATTTCGCAGTGACGGACACGTGGATTTTCGATCTCGACAACACGCTCTATCCCGCCGGCTGCAACCTCTTCGCCGAGGTCGACATGCGCATGGGCGCCTTCATCGCCCAGTATCTGGGCGTTCCCTTCGCGCACGCGCGCCACCTGCAGAAGAGCTACTACCGCCAGTTCGGCACGACGCTGTCGGGCCTCATGCAGATCCACAAGATCGAGCCGCAGCCCTTCCTCGATTACGTGCACGACATCGATCTGTCGCGCGTCCCCGAGGCGCCCGAGCTCGCTTCAGCGATCGAAGCCCTGCCCGGCCGCAAGCTCATTTTCACCAACGGCTCGCGCCAGCACGCCGAGCGGGTCGCGGCAAAGCTCGGCGTCCTGCATTTGTTCGAGGACATTTGCGACATCGCGGCCTGCGGGTACGTTGCCAAGCCCGAAGCCGACGCCTTCCACCGCATGATCGGCCGCCACGGCGTCGCGTCGCAGCACGCCGCGATGTTTGAGGACATGCCGCACAATCTCGAGGCGCCCCATGCGCTCGGGATGACGACGGTGCTGGTGCACTCGGACTACCCCGACCATCCCGTGCAATTGCAGATGCGCAACTGGGCGGAGCTGCCGGCCCACATTCATCACAAGACCGATGACCTGACGGGCTTCCTGCAAGCGGTCGCGCCCCATCCGGTGGCCTGAAACCGTAGCCTCAGGGGCCCCGTATCCCTTTGTAGTGTTGTTGAAATGCTGAAAAAGACCTCCGCCGCAGAGCTTGCCGGACTTCTGGCGCGCGTCGCCGTACGCGATCGGGAGGCGTTCGCGGCCGTCTATCAGGCTACCTCGAGCAAGCTGTGGGGAGTCGTCTTGCGCATTGTGCCGCGCCGGGACGTGGCCGAGGACGTGCTGCAGGAGGTCTACGTGAGGATTTGGCAGCGCGCCGCCAGCTTCGATCCCGGCAAGGCGTCTCCCATAACGTGGATGGCAACGGTCGCGCGCAACTGCGCCATCGACGAGATACGGCGCCGACGGCCTGCGTCGATCGAGGACACGCCCGAAGTACTAGAGGTGCCCGATACCGGCCCGGACCCGTTGGAAGGCACCCAGCTGAGCGAGGAGCTGGCCCGCCTCAAGCAGTGCCTTGAAGGTCTCGAGCCGGAGCGCCGCGATATGGTGCTCCTCGCCTATTATTCCGGACTGAGCCGCGAGGAGCTTGCCCAGCGCTTCGCGGCCCCCGTCAATACGATAAAAACCTGGCTGCACCGCAGCCTGGCGCAACTGAGGAAGTGCTTGGCGTCATGACGGACGAGCATGACATCGACCTGCTCGCTGCCGAGTACGTGCTCGGCACGTTGCCCGCGGAGGAACGCGCAGTCGTCGCTCGGCGCTCAGCGAACGAGAAGCCGTTGGCTGCGGCGATCGAGGCGTGGGAGAGGAGGCTTGCCCCACTCGCCGAAACTATTGTCCCGCACGAAGCGCCTGCGCACATCTGGAGCCGGATCGAGGCACGGCTCGCACACTCAATCGGTGCATCCACCAACGGCAACGCAAACATCGTCGGCATGGAACGCCGCCTACGCCGCTGGCGAGCATCGGCCGTCGCGGCCTCGGCGCTCGCGGCATCGCTCTTACTTTTCGCCGGCTACCGCGAATTCACCCGCCCCGAGCCGGAAAAGACCCTCGTGGCCGTCCTGCAGAAGGACGCTCTGTCGCCGGCCTTCCTCGTATCGGTCGATCTCGAGCAGAAAATATTGACGATCCGCGCGGTCGCCGCTCCACCCCACCCCGGCAAGAGCTACGAGTTGTGGCTGGTCCACGACGATCTCAAGACGCCGCGCTCGCTCGGCGTCATCGGCGATGGGCCGTTCACCACCGTGCACCCGAAGCTTGCCGCGTACTCGCCGCAGACGATCGAGCAGGCGACGCTCGCGGTGAGCCTCGAACCGGAGGGAGGCTCGCCCAGCGGCGCGCCGACCGGCCCGGTTTTGTTTGCCGGCAAGCTGATCCAGGCCACGCGATAACGGGCGCCGCCGTCTATGCTGCGCTGACAATCATTTCGAGCGCGGTGAAACCCACTCAGCCGTTCTCCGTATCTAGGGCATCTCTCCACTCAGGAGCCTCACCCCAGACCGGAGGACTACGCATATGTTTCCCGTGAAAAACTTGCATCCGCTGCCGCGTGCGGCGCTTTGGCGCTGACCCTGGCCGTCGGCCTCGGCGCAGCTGTCGCAACGCCTTCGCTCGCAGAGCACACCGTCACCGTCGGCGGCGCGCCGATGTACCCCTCGAAGAACATCATCGAGAACGCCGTCAAATCCAAGGACCACACGACGCTCGTCACCGCCGTCAAGGCCGCCGGCCTTGTCGATACGCTGTCGGGCACCGGCCCCTTCACGGTGTTTGCGCCGACCAACGAGGCATTCGACAAGCTTCCCGGCGGCACTGTGCCGATGCTTTTGAAGCCGAAGAACAAGGACAAGCTCACCGGCATCCTCACCTATCACGTCGTCGCGGGGCGCCTTTCGGCCCAAGACCTGTGGAAGATGGTCGAGGCGAATGGTGGAACCGCCGAGCTCAAGACCGTCAACGGCGAGACGCTCAAGATCAAGCGCCTGGGCGACAAGCATCTCGCGGTTTGGGACGCTGAAGGCCACTCGGCTCGCATCACGATCCCCGACGTCATGCAATCGAACGGCGTGATCCACGTCATCGACAACGTCATGCAGCCGAGCTGAGCTCCGGCCAAGTCTGACGGGGGGCTGCGCGTGCTGCTCCCCGTTGCGCTTTTATTGGGCTTCGCGTCGGATGCCGGCGCTCACTTGCCGGTCTCCCCCCGGCAGGGCGCAGACACCGCGTGGGGCGTGTGCGGGGCCGGCGGGCCGGGTTAATGCCACGCACCCGATCCCGACCGGTCTCGTGCCGCCGCGTTCAGCGCGTCGGAACGGGTTTCTCGCCGCGATAGTCGTAGAAGCCCCGCTGGGTTTTGCGCCCGAGCCAGCCGGCCTCGACGTATTTCACGAGCAGCGGGCACGGCCGGTACTTCGAATCCGACAGCCCCTCGTACAGCACCTGCATGACCGACAGACAGGTATCGAGCCCGATGAAGTCGGCCAGCTCCAGCGGCCCCATGGGGTGGTGCGCCCCGAGCCGCATGGCCTTGTCGATCGCCTCCACCGTGCCGACACCCTCATAGAGCGTGTAGACAGCCTCGTTGATCATCGGCAGCAGGATGCGGTTGACGATGAACGCGGGGAAATCCTCGCTGACGGCAACCGTCTTGTGCAGGCTTTCCACGAACGTGCGCGCGATGGAAAACATGTCGTCGTCGGTCGCGATGCCACGGATCAGCTCCACGAGCTCCATCAGCGGCACCGGGTTCATGAAGTGCATGCCGATGAAGTGCTCGGGCCGGTCGGTCGTCGAGGCGAGGCGGGTGATGGAGATCGAGGAGGTGTTGGTCGCGAGGAAGGTGCGCTCGTTGAGCTTGGGACAGAGCTCGTTGAAGATCTTGCGCTTCAACGCCTCGTCCTCGGTCGCCGCCTCGATGACGAGGTCGCAGTCGGCGAAGGCTTCGTAGTTGGGCGCATAGCTGATGCGCTTCAGCGCCGGCTTGACGTCGGAGTCCTTGATAAGGCCCTTCTCGGCCTGGCGCCCGAGGTACTTCTCGATCGTGTGGATCGAATCCTCGACCGTCTCCTTCTTCAGGTCGTTGAGCGCCACCGAAAAGCCGCCCAGCGCAATTACGTGGGCTATGCCGGTGCCCATCTGTCCGGCGCCGATCACGCCGACCTTCTTGATCACCAGCGGCACTTTTGGTTCCGTTTTCGGCTTGTCCGCCGATTTGACCGCCACGTTCATGAGCGAAAGTCCTTCTGTCCCCGAGCCCCGAGTTGTCCCGCGCTATTGCCCCGCCTTCTTCAATTCGGCTTCGAGCTCCGGCAAAGCCTGGAAGAGGTCGGCAACGAGACCGTAGTCCGCCACCTGAAAGATCGGCGCCTCGCTGTCCTTGTTGATCGCAACGATGACCTTTGAGTCCTTCATGCCGGCGAGGTGCTGTATCGCGCCTGAGATGCCGACCGCCATGTAGAGATCGGGCGCGACGACCTTGCCCGTCTGCCCCACCTGCATGTCGTTGGGCACGAAGCCCGCATCGACGGCGGCGCGCGAGGCGCCCATGGCGGCGCCGAGCGCATCGGCGACCGGCTCCAGCAGCTTCTTGAAGTTCTCTCCCGACTGCAGCCCGCGGCCGCCGGAGATCACGATCCTGGCAGAGGCAAGCTCCGGCCGATCCGACGTCGTCAGCTCCGCCTTCTCAAATCCCGAAAGCCCGACGCGCGGCGGCGCGGCTATGTCCTCGATCGGGGCCGAACCGTCCTCGGGCGCCGACGGGAACGCCGAGATGCGCACCGTGATGACGTTTTTCGGCTCCGAGGACTGCACGGTCTGAATGGCGTTGCCGGCGTAGATCGGCCGCTCGAAGGTGTCCGGCGATACGACTTTGGTGATGTCGGATATTTGCATGACATCGAGCGCCGCGGCGATACGCGGACAGATGTTCTTGCCCGTCGTCGTGGCCGGCGCGACGAGGGCGTCGTAGCCCGCCATCAGCGGCACGACCACGGCCGCCACCTCCTCGGCCAGGCCGTGCTCGAGCTGCGCAGCGTCAGCCACCAGCACCTTTGCAACGCCGGAAAGCTTGGCGGCCGCCTCGGCGGCAGGCCTGCAGTTGTGGCCGGCGACCAGCACGTGCACATCGCCACCCAGCGCCTTCGCCGCCGAAAGCGCCTTCCCCGTCGCGGCTTGCAGCGTTGCGTTGGTATGGTCGGCAAGTAGCAGGACGGTCATCAGAGCACCCCGGCCTCGGTCTTGAGCTTGGCGACCAGTTCCGCGACGCTTCCCACCTTGACGCCGGCCTTGCGCGTGGCGGGCTCGGTGATGCTCAGAACCTTGAGGCGCGGCGTGATGTCGACGCCGTAGTCGGCAGGCGTCTTGACATCGAGCGGCTTCTTTTTCGCCTTCATGATGTTGGGCAACGTCGGATAGCGCGGCTCGTTGAGGCGGAGATCGGTCGTCACGACGGCCGGCATTTTCAGCTTCACCGTTTCGAGGCCCCCATCCACCTCGCGCGTCACGAGCACGGAGCCATCCGCGAGAGTAAGCTTGGAGGCGAAGGTACCTTGCGGCCAGCCCAGCAGGGCGGCGAGCATCTGTCCGGTCTGGTTGCAATCGTCGTCGATCGCCTGCTTGCCCAGTATCACGAGGTCCGGCTTCTCCGCTTGCGTGATAGCCTTGAGAAGCTTGGCGACGGCGAGCGGCTCGACGACGCCGTCAGGCGTCTCTACGAGGATCCCGCGATCAGCACCGATGGCGAGCGCCGTGCGGATCGTCTCCTGCGCCTTCGCCGGACCGATGGAGACGATGACGATTTCGCTGGCACTACCCTGCTCCTTGAGGCGCACGGCTTCCTCGACGGCGATTTCGTCGAAGGGATTCATCGACATCTTCACGTTCGCAAGGTCGATCCCCGAACCGTCCGGCTTCACCCGAATCTTGACGTTGTAGTCGACGACTCGTTTGACCGGCACCAAGACCTTCATGCCGTCGGCTCCCCAAGTGCGATGCTGTGGCTTGCTGACCAGAACCCGGCGTTTGTGCAGCGCGATGAATTATCGCCATACCGCGCGAAAAGGTCCGAGCCGCCGCCCTTCTCATGCTATTCGCAAGTGCGAAACGCAAGGTACGAGCGCGGCGGGGCCAAGTCAATTGGGGGGCCGTTAACCCTGGCGGGACGACGGATCGGGCGGGCTCAGGCGAGCCGCATGCCCTTGTCGAACAGGGGAACGCCCGGACGCCGCAAGAATAGGATGAGCACGGCGCCCGCGATGAGGCCGCCGATGTGGGCCCACCAGGCGGTGGGACCGACGTCCGCGACGGCAATCATCACGACCTGCAGGGCGATCCAGAGTCCGAGCGCGAGCCCGGCCGAGATGCGCAGCGGGATGACCTTGAACGCCAGCACCCAAACTCCGACGTGCGGATGCAGCATCAGATAGGCCGCGATCACTCCGGCCACGGCTCCGCTCGCGCCGATGAGCGGCAGACTGGAGTCGGGCAGCATCCACGAGTGAAACAGCGCCGCGAAGATCCCGCACGCCAGGTAGAAGAACAGAAACTTCACGTGTCCCATGGCGTCCTCGACGTTGTCGCCGAAGACCCAGAGGAAGATCATGTTGCCGAGCAGATGAAACACGTCGGCGTGGAAGAACATGTAGGTGAGCAGCGTCGCGCCTTCGGCGACCGGCACCCCTTCCGTTGTCAGCGGGCCCGTGACCGGTCCGCCGCCGAACAGCGCCTTGGGCGTGACGCCGAAGCTTGCGACCGCGCTCTGATCAAGACCGCTGACTTCAAAAATAAACACGAGCACGTTCAGCGCGATCAGCGAAACGGTGACGTACTGGAAGGGGATCGACTTTAGCGAGTTGTCGTCGCGAAGAGGGATGAACACGGTCTTTTCCTGCTGCGCTCGAGAGCTAACGGTTCTGGCCCGGGACCCACAAGATATCGCTCTTGCCGCGGTCATTCACGTAGCGGCTGGCGACGAACAGAAAGTCGGACAGGCGGTTGACGTATTTGAGCGCCGGCTCGCTCACGGCCTCGCTCGGCGCGGTAGCGAGCTCGACCATCAGGCGCTCGGCGCGCCGGCACACGGTGCGGGCGACGTGCAGCGCGGCTGCCGCCGGCGAGCCGCCCGGCAGCACGAATGAACGCAACGGCCGGAGCTCGGCGTTCATCTCGTCGATCTCCTCCTCCAACCGCTTGACCTGCTCCTCGCTGACGCGCAGCGGCTCATGCTCCGGCTTGGCGCCGGTATCGGGCACGCACAGGTCGGCGCCGAGATCGAAGAGGTCGTTCTGAATGCGGACGAGCTTGCCATCGAGGCCGGGATGCCCGGTACCCAGATGCACGCGCGCCATGCCCACGCAGGCGTTGGTCTCGTCCACCGTGCCGTAGGCGGCGATGCGCAAGGCGTGCTTGGGGACCCGCTCGCCGCTGCCGAGCGCCGTCGTCCCGGCGTCTCCGGTCTTCGTGTAGATCTTGCTTAAGACGACCATGCTTGACGGTGATCCCCTGGAAGCCTTCGCCGCCAGCATAGTGCAAATCGCGCGTTGCGCCTGCGTGGACCGGTGCAGGCCTCGCGGATCAATGCTGGTGGACGAACACGAAGAGCATGATAATGACGATCGCGACGAATTGCAGGCCGACGCGCCAGCGCATCAGCTTCTGGCTCAAGTTGGGGCTCTTGGCGCGCGTTAGGTTCCATAGGCCGAGCAGCAGCACCACGAACACGGCGAGCACGGCCGCCGTCACCAGGTAATAAAGCACGAATTCCATCAGCGTTCGATCTCCGTTCTCAATTTCCATAGAGCTTTCCCTGGACGGGGGCAAACCGTATTGACGTGCAATGTTCCGGCGCGGCGAGCGGCAAGGGATTGGCAAGGCATGGCGCCCATAATTGCCGCAATTCTCGCCTCAGTTGCGATACGGGCCGTGCACACTGACCGGGGGGAACGAGCGCCGTTGAGACGAGCGAATTTCCATATTCGGCCACGGACCACAATCACCGCCATGATTGCCGGCGTCACCCTCGCTCTCGCCATGCCGTTGGATCGCGGCGCGCTGGCGCAGGCCCCGTCCGAGAAGGCGCCGGCGTCGCCCGCCGAGGCCAAGAAGAAACTCGAGAACCGGCGCCAATTGCTGGAAAACGTCCAGAAGCGGACGAAGACGCTGCAGACCGACGTCGAGACGCTTGCGGCGGAACGCGAGAGCCTCAACGTAAAGCTGGTGGGTACGGCCTCTCTCATCAAAAAGACCGAAGGCGAGCTCACCACCATCGAGACGCGCCTTGCCGAGCTCGCAGCGCAGGAGAAGATCCTCAAAGGCTCGCTCAACGCGCGCAATGGCCAAATCGCCAAGCTGTTGTCGGCGTTGCAGCGCATGGGCCGCAACCCGCCGCCCGTGCTGATTACTCAGCGCGAGGACGCGCTGCAGATGGTGCGTAGCGCCATGCTGCTGGCTTCCGCCTTTCCCGAGCTCGGGAGCCAGGCGCGCGCGCTCGCGGACCGCCTCAACGAGCTCGTGAGGGTGATGACCGAAATCCGCACGCAAGGCGAGCAGCTCAGAACCGAAATGACGCACCTTGCGGACTCGCGCACCCGCCTTACCGAGCTGCTCGATGCCAAAAAAGCGTCGATGGACGAGCGCCAGTCAGAGTTGAAGAACATGCGCCTTGCAGCCGCCAATATCTCCTCCAGCGTAACGGACCTCAATGAGTTGATCTCGCGGCTCGACACAGCGGTTAAGGAGAACACGGGCCTCGGTGCCTACGAGGAGGAAGCCCGCGCCCGCGCCAAGACAACTCTTCGGCCCACCGTCGGGCCCGACCCCGACGCTTTGGCCGGCGTAAACGGCGACGGCAACACGCAGGTCGCCGTTCTGCCAATACCGCCCAAATCACCCGATGTCGTAGAACTCGCGCCCGGCACCACGCTCGGAAGCCCGGGCCGCATCAAGCCCGAGATTCCCTTCGCCGAAGCGACGAGCCGCCTGCCCCTGCCCGCGCAGGGCCGGCAGGTGCTCAAGTTCGGCGAAAAGACGCAATACGGGGGGCAATCCAAGGGAATTGTGCTCGAAACCCGCCAGGGCGCCCAAGTCACGTCACCTTGTGATGGCTGGATCGTTTACGCTGGTGAGTTTCGCAGCTACGGGCAACTCTTGATCATCAATGCGGGTGGTGGCTATCATGTGCTGCTTGCGGGTTTATCTCAGATTGACGTACAACCGGGCCAGTTCGTTCTTGCCGCAGAACCCGTCGGCACAATGAGCGGTTGGGCGCAGCAGGCGCAACCCGCGGCCGTGAATAGTGCGCCTGTCCTATACGTTGAATTTCGCAAGGATGGCACGCCCATCGACCCCGACCCATGGTGGGTTTCGGGTCATCAGAAGGTGCAAGGATAATGCGCAAGACGGAATTCGCATTCTGGACGTTCCTACTGATGACCGGCCTCGCCGGCGCAACCACGCTTCTGAACGTCACCCAGACGTACTCGGCGACCTCCTCTTCGAACTCGGAGCTCTACCGCCAGCTCGATCTCTTCGGGGACGTGCTGGAGCGGGTGCGCTCCGATTACGTCGAGAAGCCCGATGAACTCGATGCTCATCGAGTTCGGCGATCAACGGCATGCTGTCGGCGCTCGATCCGCACTCCTCCTACCTCAGCCCCAAGAACTATCGCGACATGCAGGTGCAAACCCGCGGCGAGTTCGGCGGTCTAGGCATCGAGGTCACGATGGAGAACGGCGTCGTCAAGGTCGTGTCTCCGATCGACGAGACGCCGGCCGCCAAGGCCGGACTGCAGGCCAACGACCTCATCACGCATCTCGACAACGAGCAGATCGTCGGCCTCACGCTGGAGCAGGCGGTCGAGAAGATGCGCGGCCCGGTCAATACCCCCATCACGTTGACGGTCGTGCGCAAGGGCGTCGACGAGCCCTTCGACGTCAAGGTCGTGCGCGACATCATCCGCATCAACGCCGTCAAATCGCACAACGAAGGCGACGACGTGGCCTACATCAAGGTCTCGACCTTCAACGAGCAGACGCACGCCAATCTGGTGAAGGCCATCGAGGAAGCCAAGAAGACGATCGGCAAGAACCTGAAGGGCTACATCATCGACCTGCGCAACAACCCGGGCGGATTGCTCGATCAGGCGATCGCTGTTTCCGACGACTTCCTCGATCGCGGTGCCATCGTGCTCACCAAGGGCCGCAACAACGAGGAAACGCAGCGGGCGCAGGCCCATCCGGGCGACCTGACGGACGGCAAGAAGGTGGTCGTTCTGATCAACGGCGGCTCGGCTTCGGCCTCGGAGATTGTGGCCGGAGCGCTGCAGGACCATAAGCGCGCGACCATCATCGGCACGCGCTCGTTCGGCAAGGGCTCAGTGCAGACGATCATACCGCTCGGCGCCAATGGGGCGATCCGTCTGACGACGGCGCGCTACTACACTCCGTCGAACCGGTCGATCCAGGCCAAGGGCATCGATCCCGACATCGTCATGGAAGAAGAGCTGCCCGAGGAGCTCAAGGCGAAGGCCGCCGCCGCCGACAAGGCGAGGGGCGAGGCAAGCCTGCGCGGGCATCTCAAGAACCCTGATTCGGAGAATTCCGAGGAAGACGGCAAGGAGGCGAAGGAGACGTCTGGATCGTCGGCCTACGTCCCCAAGGAGCCGGAGAAGGATACCCAGCTGCAGTATGGCCTCTCCTTCATTCGCGGCACCGCAACCGATGCGAAGACGGCTGGCGCGACGCCTGAGGTGACGGCGCCGTCGACCGACGATGCAAAGGACAAGGCGAAGAACTAAGGGCCGCAAGGGCGGGACGCCCCGCTCAACCGGCTCGATAGGTTACTTCGTCGTCAATCGTGATGGGCGCCCCAGCGGCGCCCATCGCCTTATGGAGAGGGCGGTGATCCTGTCCCCGCCGACAAACCCATGAGCAGCTCCAAGATCGACCCCGGCAAGCTTGGCTACCGCCTCTGCGTCGGCATCATGGTGTTCAACGCCCAAGGGCATGTGTGGGTCGGGCGACGCGCCGATGCGCCGGGCGACGCGGAAGGGCGCGGGTCGTGGTGGCAGATGCCCCAGGGCGGCATCAACGCGAACGAGGACCCGGCTGACGCTGCGCTGCGCGAGCTTGCCGAGGAGACCGGCATGCGCAGCGTCGCGATCCTCGGGTCGACGCCCGGCTGGCTGCGCTACGACCTGCCGCCGCATCTTCTGGGCAAGGCATGGGGCGGCAAGTACCGCGGCCAGGAACAGAGGTGGTACGCCGTCCGGTTTCTGGGGCCCGACAGCGAGATCGACATCACGCCCGCGGACAGCGATCAGATCGAGTTCGAAGCCTGGCGATGGGTGCCCCTGACGGACCTCGTGGACCTGATCGTGCCCTTCAAGCGCGACGTCTACCGCCAGGTGGTGGCGGCGTTTGCGGGCTACGCGCTGCCTGCCGCTGCGAAGCGCAGCTAACACTCCACATCAAAATTCACTAAATAACGACATAGAACGGTTGAATTTTCCGGCTAATGTGTGCCTTGATTTGCTTGTGGATAACCTGTGGGTAACCAGCAACCGAGGCGACATGGCCCTTTCGCTTGCCGGAACAGAGACGCGCTTCTCACGCCTGCCCTTGCGGCCGTGCGCCGGCATCGTGCTGTTCAATGCCGCTGGCCGCGTCTGGGTGGGGCGCCGGCGGCCGAAATGGGCCCGGTACGCGCAGTCCTACGTCGACGGCCACATCTGGCAGCCGCCGCAGGGCGGCATCGACAAGGGTGAGCCGGCCCGCGACGCGGCCTTTCGCGAGTTGCGCGAGGAAACCGGCGTGACGAGCGCGACGCTCATCGGGGAGATGCCCGGCTGGTTGAGCTACGAGCTGCCGCGCGATCTGCTCGGCGTGGCACTGAAGGGCAAGTATGCCGGCCAGCGCCTGCGCTGGTTCGCCATGCGCTTTGAGGGCGACGAGGACGAAATCGACATCGATCGCAAGGGCCCCGCGAAACCGGAGTTCAACGACTGGAGATGGGCGAGCCTCGAGCAGCTGCCAGCGCTGGCGGTGCCGTTCAAGCGTCCGGTCTATGAGGCGGTGGCCTGCCACTTCGCGCCGCTGGCGCGCACGCTCGCGGCTTGAACCCGGCCAGCATTAACAGGACAGATCAGGCGGCCTTCGCCTGCAGGCGCTTCAGCAGCTCAACCAGCGTCTCGGCCATTCGCTTCGACTGGTCGTCCTTGGCCTCGGCGCGCTCGGCCTCGGCGGTTCTCAGCTCCGCCTCGATCGTCGCGGCGTCGAGATCCTCCACCGCCACGGCGGTTTGCGCCAATATCGTCAAGCGCTGCGGGTCGGCTTCGGCAACGCCCTTCTTGACGAACACGCGCCGCTTGCCGTCGGTCAGCGTGATCTCGAGGATGCCCGGGCGCAGCGTCGAGACGACCGGAGCGTGGCCGGCGAGGACGGCGAAATCGCCCTCCGCGCCCGGCACGACGACCTGCTCCGCCTCGCCCGACAAAAACAGCCGCTCAGGCGTCACCAGCTCGAAATTGAACGCAACTGCCATCGCTTAGTCGACCTCGTCACCGGCCTCGAGGCCGGTCTTGGCGCGAACTTCCTCGACCGATTGCAGCTTCTTGCCGCAGAACGGACAGAAGAACAGCGGGTGATCGACCATGCCCGGCTCGTCCTCTTCCTGCAGGTCGACGAGACCCACGGACATGTAGAGGACCCCGTCGTCACCGACGGTCAGAAGCGGCTCGAACTCCTCGCCGCTCATCGCGTCCTTGAGCTCGGTGCAGCAGGTGCCGAAGCTGTGCGCGCCGGCCGTCGCGTTGATCGTATCGTCCCCAGCCATCTGGGTATCCTTTCGTGGGGGCCGCTGGCTCCCTGTCGCATTCAGCTTATGCCGCCTCGGCGAGCTTCTCCGCTTTGGCGACGGCTTCCTCGATGGTCCCTACCATGTAGAACGCCTGCTCCGGCAAATGATCGTACTCACCGTTGCACAGGCCCTTGAACCCCTTGATCGTGTCGGCGAGACCGACGAGCTTGCCGGGCGAGCCCGTGAACACCTCAGCCACGTGGAAGGGCTGCGACAGGAAACGCTCGATCTTGCGGGCCCGCGCCACGATCAGCTTGTCGTCCTCGGATAGCTCGTCCATGCCGAGAATGGCAATGATGTCCTGCAGCGCCTTGTATCTCTGCAAGATTTCCTGGACCTGGCGGGCGACCGCGTAGTGCTCCTCGCCGACGATTCGCGGATCGAGCATGCGCGAGGTCGAATCGAGCGGATCGACGGCCGGGTAGATGCCCTTCTCCGAAATGGCGCGCGACAGCACGGTCGTGGCGTCAAGATGGGCAAAGGATGTCGCCGGCGCGGGGTCGGTCAGGTCGTCGGCCGGCACGTAGATCGCCTGCACCGAGGTGATCGAGCCCTTCTGCGTGGTGGTGATGCGCTCCTGCAGCGTGCCCATGTCGGTGGCGAGCGTTGGCTGGTAGCCGACAGCACTCGGGATGCGCCCCAGAAGCGCCGACACCTCGGAGCCCGCTTGCGTGAAGCGGAAGATGTTGTCGACAAAGAACAGCACGTCCTGACCCTGGTCGCGGAAGTACTCGGCGACCGTGAGACCCGAAAGCGCCACGCGCATACGGGCGCCGGGAGGCTCGTTCATCTGGCCATAGACGAGGGCGCACTTTGATCCCTCGGTCGAGCCTTTGTTCTTCTTGGGGTCGACGTTGACCTTGGAGTTGATCATCTCGTGATAGAGGTCGTTGCCCTCGCGCGTGCGCTCGCCGACGCCGGCGAACACCGAATAACCGCCGTGGGCCTTGGCGACGTTGTTGATCAGCTCCATGATCAGCACGGTCTTGCCGACGCCGGCGCCGCCGAACAGGCCGATCTTGCCGCCCTTGGCGTAGGGTGCCAGCAGATCGACGACCTTGATGCCGGTGACGAGGATCTGCGCTTCCGATGCCTGATCGGCAAACGTCGGGGCCGGCGCGTGGATGGGGCGCTTTTCTTTCGTCTTGACGGGGCCTGCCTCGTCCACCGGCTCGCCGATCACGTTGATGATGCGCCCGAGCGTCTCGGGACCGACCGGAACCGTGATGGGCGATCCGGTATCGCGCACTTCCTGGCCGCGCACGAGACCTTCGGTCGAGTCCATGGCGATCGTGCGCACGGTGTTCTCGCCGAGATGCTGCGCCACTTCGAGCACGAGGCGCGTGCCGTGGTTATCGGTCTCGAGCGCATTGAGAATCGCCGGCAGATCACCGTCGAACTTCACGTCGACGACGGCGCCTGTGACCTGGTTGATGCGACCAACGTTGCTTGCCATCTTGCGTTCCTCACAAACCCTTCGTCTCGTGTCGTTAAACCGCCTCGGCGCCTGAAATGATCTCGATGAGCTCCTTGGTGATCATCGCCTGGCGCGTGCGGTTGTATTTCAGCGTCAGCTTGTCGATCATCTCGCCCGCGTTGCGCGTCGCTGAATCCATGGCACTCATCTGCGCCCCGTAGAACGAGGCTGAGTTCTCCAGAAGCCCGCGGAAGACCTGCGTCGAGATATTGAGATCGACGAGGTAGCCCAGCACTTCCTCTTCGCTGGGCTCATATTCGTGGATCGCCGATGCGCCGGCCGATTTTTCGGCCTTCGCGGCGGGAAGCTTGGCGGGGATCAGCTGCAGCGCGGTCGGCACCTGCCTGATCACCGATTTGAACTCGGAAAAATAAAGGGTCGCGACGTCGAACTCGCCGGCCTCGAACAGAGTGCGTATTTTCTGTGCGATATCATCGGCATGTGTGAAACCGAGCTGGCGCACGCCGCGCAGGGTGATGCGGTCGACGTACAATTTGCCGAACTCCCGGCGCAGCGCGTCGGCGCCCTTGCGGCCGACCATCAGCATCTTCACCGTCTTACCGGCCGCAAGCAGCCGATGCGCGTCGGCGCGCGCGAGCTTGGAGATGTTGGTGTTGAAGCCGCCGGCAAGTCCGCGCTCGCCCGTCATGACGACGAGCAGATGCACGTCGTCCTTGCCCGTGCCGACGAGCAGCGGCGACAAGCCCCCTCTGTCGGTGATGCGGGCGCCGAGGCTCGCCATCAGCTGGTCCATGCGCTCAGCGTAGGGCCGCGCCGCGGTCGCGGCTTCCTGCGCGCGCCTGAGCTTCGCCGCGGCGACCATCTGCATCGCCTTGGTGATCTTGCGCGTCGCCTTCACGGACGAGATGCGATTTCTTAGGTCTTTCAGGCTCGGCATTCGAGCGTCCTAATCTTTCCGAAAGCGATCCGTTACGCCGTGAAGCCCTTAGCGAACTTGTCGAGGAACGCCACGAGCTTCTTCTCCGTCGCTTCCGACAGCGCCTTCTCGGTGCGGATGGCGTCGAGGATGTCCTGGCCCTCATCGCGCAGAAGCCGCAGCAGATCCTGCTCGAACTTGGTCACCGCCTTGACCGGAACGGCGTCGAGGTAGCCGCGCGTTCCGGCAAAGATGACACAGACCTGCTCCTCCATCTTGAGAGGCGAGAACTGCGGCTGCTTCAGAAGCTCGGTGAGACGCGCGCCGCGCGCGAGCATCTTCTGGGTCGCGGCGTCGAGGTCGGAGCCGAACTGCGCGAACGCCGCCATCTCACGGTACTGCGCGAGCTCGCCTTTGATCTTGCCGGCGACCTGCTTCATGGCCTTCGTCTGCGCCGAGGAGCCGACGCGCGACACCGACAAGCCGACGTTCACGGCGGGGCGGATGCCCTGATAGAAGAGGTCGGTCTCGAGGAAGATCTGCCCGTCGGTGATGGAGATGACGTTCGTCGGGATGTAGGCCGACACGTCGTTGGCCTGCGTCTCGATGACGGGAAGCGCCGTCAGCGAGCCGCCGCCGTGCTCGTCATTGAGCTTGGCGGCGCGCTCCAGCAGGCGCGAATGGAGATAGAACACGTCGCCCGGATAGGCTTCGCGGCCGGGCGGGCGGCGCAGCAGCAGCGACATCTGGCGGTAGGCGACGGCCTGCTTTGACAGATCGTCGTAGGCGATCACGGCGTGCATGCCGTTGTCGCGGAAGTATTCGCCCATCGTGCAGCCGGTGAACGGGGCCAGATACTGCAGCGGCGCGGGCTCCGACGCGGTCGCCGCGACGATGATCGAATATTCGAGCGCGCCGTATTCCTCCAGCACCTTCACGAACTGGGCGACCGTCGACCGCTTCTGACCCACCGCGACGTAGACGCAATAGAGCTTCGCCTTCTCGTCGCCAGACTGGTTGATCGCCTTCTGGTTCAGGATCGTATCGAGGATGATCGCCGTCTTGCCGGTCTGACGGTCGCCGATGATGAGCTCGCGCTGGCCGCGGCCGACCGGGATCAGCGCATCGACCGCCTTGAGGCCCGTCGCCATCGGCTCGTGCACCGACTTCCTCGGCAGAATGCCCGGTGCCTTCACGTCGACGCGCATCATCTTGTCGAACTTGATCGGGCCCTTGCCGTCGATCGGGTTGCCGAGCGCGTCGACCACGCGGCCCAACAGCCCCTTGCCGACGGGCACTTCGACGATCGCGCCGGTGCGCTTGACGGTGTCGCCTTCCTTGATGGTGCGGTCGTCGCCGAAGATCACGACGCCGACGTTGTCGGCTTCGAGGTTGAGCGCCATGCCGCGGATGCCGCCGGGGAACTCCACCATCTCGCCGGCCTGCACATTGTCGAGCCCGTAGACGCGCGCGATGCCGTCGCCCACCGACAGCACCTGGCCGATCTCGGAGACCTCTGCCTCCTTGCCGAAGTTCTTGATCTGCTCTTTCAGGATCGAGGAGATCTCTGCGGCCCGGATTTCCATACTTGCCTCTTCCCTTACAGCGCTTAGCCTTTGCGCGGCGGCGATGTTTCGCCCGTCGGTTGCATGAAAACGGCCTCGGAGCGGACCCGAAGCCGGAAGTGATAGCGTCAGCCGGTGCCCTTCAGCACGACTTTCAAGTTCATGAGCTTGGTCTTCAGCGAGGAATCGAACATGCGGCTGCCGATCTTGATCACGAGGCCGCCCAGAAGCGAGGGATCGACCCTGGCGTCGAGCCGCACGTTCTTGCCGTAGGTGGCCTTGAGCTTGTCCTTCAGCGCCGCGAGCTGCTGCTCGTTGAGCGGGATCGCGGAAGAAACCTCGGCCGCGACCTCGCCGCGATGGCGCGCGAGCAGGCCGCGAAACGTCTTGATCATGTCCTCGGCGGCGAAAAGGCGCCGGTTGCGGTTGACGACCTTGAGGAAGTTGCCGGTCGTCGCCCCGATCGCGGCCCAGTCCATGACGGCGCCCAGCGCGCGCTCCTGCTCCTCGGCGCCGAACGCCGGGCTCTGCACGAGCCGGCTCAGGTCCTCGCTCTGCTCGAGCATCCCCTTGAACTTGCCGAGATCCCGGTCGACCTCGTCGAGCTGGTTCTGCTCGCGGGCCAGATCGAACAGCGCCGACGCGTACCGTCCCGCCACACCCGCCGTCATTGGATTGTCCGTTGCCACGTCTGAAGCTCTCGCCGGCGGCCGCTACCCGCCTCAAAAAGTAATGGACCGGCCGCTTAAGGCTTCGTCCCGCTCTGAGGAAGATCGTTCACACAAAAGGAGGGCGTGAGCGTACCAAGCCTGGCGCCCCCCTTGAAGTTCGCCGGTTCTCTAACATGCACGGGGCGGGCCTTCAACGGGGGGGTCGACGCCGGAATGCCGCATTCTCAGGTGGCTCCGCGCGCCTTTTGGCCGCCCCCCGTACATGAACACAGACTGCACGCTCCCTTCAGAGCGCATTCAGCCCCGTCCCTGTTGAATAGGCCCCATCGCCGGAGAGGCACCGGCACCGAACTGAACAAGAGCCGGGCAAGGGGACTTCCAATGACCATCACGCGCAAACTCACCTCGATGACCACGGCCGTGGCGCTCGCCGCGACCGCCTTGGTACCGATGACGACGGCGGCCAGCGCCGAAGGCTGGCGCGACGGCGGGCGCGGGCGCGATCACGGCTACGACCGCTCCGAGCGGCGCGATTTTGACAGCGGCCGCCACGACGATGGCCCGCGCTACGGCTACGCCCATCACCGCAGGCACCACGACAACACCGGCAAATACATCGCTCTGGGTTTCGGCGCGCTGATGCTCGGCATCATCGCCTCTGAGGCCGGACGCCGCTAACAGACCCACGTGTTCGACTGAGCGCTCCCCCCGTGCGCCAGTCCGGGCCGGACCTCCTCCCCCGAGGTCCGGCCCAATTTTTTTATTGCGCCTGAAAATCCCTAGAGGAAGCTGTACGGGTCGATGTCGACGGTGAGGCGAAGGTCGCCCTTCACGGGCGGAATGGCCCCGAGCCAGGCGCGCAAATAGGCCTGCACGTCGGTCTCGCGCGGCGCTTTCACCAGCAGCCGCCAGCGGTGGCGGCCGCGGATCACCGCGAGCGGCGCTTCCGCCGGACCCAAAATCTCGATCCGCTCGGCGGGCGGTGCTTTGGCGACGATGTCGCGGGCGACCCGCTGCGCCATCTCCTTGTCGCGCGCCGAGACGATGAGCGCCACCAGCCGCCCGAACGGCGGCAGCAGGCCCCGCTGGCGCACCGCGATCTCCTGCTCGACGAAAGCCTCGCGGTCATTGGCGATGATCGCCGCCATGACGGGATGCTCGGGCATGTGCGTCTGCACGTAGCCGCGGCCCTCGGCGAGCGCCCGGCCGGCGCGGCCCGTCACCTGATGCAGCAGCTGGAAGGTGCGCTCGCCGGCGCGCGGGTCGGCACCCATGGCGAGGCCTAAGTCGCCGTCGACGATGCCCACGGTGGCGAGATTGGGAAAGTGGTGGCCCTTGGCCACCATCTGCGTGCCGATAATGATGTCGATGCCGCCGGCCTCGATCTCGCGGATCATCTCGCGCATCTCGACGAGGCCGGGCACGAGATCGGAGGAGAGCAGCGCGAGCCGCGCCTCGGGAAAGCGCTCCGTCACCTCTTCCGCGACCCGCTCCACGCCCGGACCGCAGGCAACGAGCGAGCCCGGCTCGCTGCACTTGGGGCATTTCTCGGGTAGCGGAATCGAAAATCCGCAGTGATGGCAATGCAGGCGGCCGCGGAAACGGTGCTCGACCAGCCACGCGGTGCATTGCGGGCATTCGATGCGGTGGCCGCAGGAGCGGCACAGCGTCAACGGCGCATAGCCGCGCCGGTTGAGGAACAAAAGCGTCTGCTGCTTTGCTTCGAGCGTAGCCGCGATGGCATCGACCAGGATCGGCGACAGCCATTTGCCCTTGTCGGGCGGGCTTTTGCGCAGGTCGATCGCCGTAATCTCGGGCAACGCCGCGCCCGAGAAGCGCGCGGGCAGCACCACGTGGCGATAGCGCCCCGTTTTGGCGTTCACCTGGCTTTCGATCGACGGCGTCGCCGAGGCAAGGATGACGGGGAAGCCGCCGAGCGAGCCGCGCACCACCGACATGTCGCGCGCCTGGTAATGCACGCGGTCGTCCTGCTTGTAGCCCTGGTCGTGCTCCTCGTCGACGACGATGAGGCCGAGCTCGTTGAAGGGAAGGAACAGCGCGGAGCGGGCGCCGACCACGACGCGTGCCTCTCCCGTCGCGACCGCGCGCCAGATGCGCCCGCGCTCAGGCCCCGACAGCGCCGAGTGCCACTCGACCGGCGCGCAGCCGAACCGCTCGTTGAAGCGGCGCATGAACTGATCGGTGAGCGCGATTTCCGGCAGCATGATCACGGCCTGCAGCCCGCGCTCCAAGGTGCGCGCGACCGCCTCGAAATAGACCTCCGTCTTGCCCGAGCCGGTGACACCGTCCAGAAGCGTCACCGAGAAGTTCGCCGCATCGACCGCCGATTGCAGCGCGTGCACGGCGCGCGCCTGCTCGGGGATGAACTCGGTGGCGCGGTGCTGCGGATCGGGCTGGGGCACGCGCTTGTCGGGGATCGCCACCTCGACCAGGTTGCCCGACGCCACGAGCCCGTCGATCACGCCACTTGAGCAGTGCGCCTCCCCGGCCAGCGCCGACTTCGGCCTTATCGCGCCGTCGGCAGCGATCAGAAGCGCGCTTTTGCGTGCGGGCGTCATGCGCGGGGGCTCGGGCGCGCCCTCGACGATCGTCACCCCGAAGCGCGGCTTTACCGGCTCGAAGGCCGCGCGCGCGCTCATCATCATGCGCACGACCATGCCAAGGGGGGTGAGCGTGTAGCGCGCGATCCACTCGGCGAATTTCAGCGAGGTAACGGGAAGCGGCGGCACGTCGAGACGATCGGCGATGGTCTTGAGCTTCTTGGGGTCGATCGCCTTGCCGGGCTCCCCGACGGGAGCGTCCCACACGACGCCGATGCGGCTCTGCGGTCCGAACGGCACCACGACGAAGCAGCCGGGCTCCAGCTCGAGCCCTTCAGGCACCAGATAATCGTAGCTCTGGTCGAGCGCGACCGCGAGCACCACGGGTGTGCGCGCAAGGGCCCCGCGCTTCTCTGGCTCCAACCGGTCGAGCAGACTTTCCGACGGAACGGCCATGGACCTCCAACCAACAAAACGAATCGGCAACGATCTTAGTGGCCCGGTGCGGCATGCCGAGGGCCGGCGCTGAACACGCCTTCCCCTCGCTGCGGTCCGTCACGATATAGCTTGCCGATACCACGGATTAACCGGGAACGAGCCCGCGCCCGCTATTGTGGGCCTCACAAGCACCGACGAAAGCCTCGCCCCATGGAATTCAAGGACTATTACAAGATCCTCGGCGTCGAGCGAAGCGCCACCCAGGATGAGATCAAGCGCGCCTATCGCAAGCTCGCGCGCAAGTTTCATCCCGACGTCAACAAGGAAGCTGGCGCCGAAGCGAAGTTCAAGGAGACCGGCGAGGCCTACGAGGTCCTGAAGGATCCCGAGAAGCGCGCCGCCTACGATGAGCTGGGCGCCAACTGGAAGCAGGGTCAGGACTTCCGCCCGCCGCCAAACTGGGACGCGGGCTTCGAATACTCGGGCGGCGGCGCCCAGGGGCACGCGGACGCCGCGCAGTTCAGCGACTTCTTCGAGCAGATGTTCGGCGGCATGCGCGGGGGACGCGGCGGCGGCGGCTTCGGGTCCAATCGCGAATATCACGCGCAAGGTCAGGATCACCACGCCAAGGTCGAGATCGACGTCCGCGACGCTTACGCCGGCGCCAAGCGCGCGATCACGCTGCGCGTTCCCGAAGTCGACGCGCAGGGGCATGTGGCGGTCAAGAACCGCACACTCAACGTGACGATCCCCAAGGGCGTGCGCGAGGGCCAGAACATCCGCCTCGCGGGCCAGGGCGAGCCGGGAATGGGCAAGGGCACGCCGGGCGATCTCTACCTGGAGGTGCGGTTTGCGCCCGATCCAGTGTTTCGCGTCGAGGGCAAGGACGTGACCATCGATCTGCCCATCGCGCCGTGGGAGGCAGCGCTCGGAGCGAGCGTCAAGGTGCCGACGCCGGAAGGCCCGGTCATGCTCAAGATCCCGGCGGGCTCCACGAAGGGGCGCACCATGCGCCTCAAGGGCCGCGGGCTGCCGGGCTCGCCGCCGGGCGACCTGCACGCCGTGCTAAAGATCGTGCTGCCGCCGGCCGACACCGACAAGGCCAAGGACGTCTACCGCGACATGGAGCGCGAGCTGCCCTTCAACCCGCGCGCCGGACTTGGCGTTTAAGCGACTGGGAGTTTAAGCGATGCCAGCCAAGACACCGCATCAGCAGACGCAAGAGCTCCTCGATGAGGCCCGCGAGATCACGCTCGCCGATCTCATCCGCACCTGCCGCGTCGAGACCGACTGGGTGATGGAGCTCGTCGAGGAGGGCGTGATCGAGCCGCTGGGGCCCGGCGGCCCGCAGTGGCGGTTTTCGTCGACGAGCGTCGTGCGCATCCAGAAGGCGCAGCGCTTGCAGCGCGATCTCGGCGTCAATCTGCCCGGCATCGCCTTGGCGCTGCAGCTGCTCGACCGCATCGAAGCGCTGGAAGCGCGCTTGCGCGTGGCCGCGATGTCTACCTCGCCCGACGACGCGGAGTAGCCGCCGAACCCCGCTTAGGATTTCAGCGCCGCCAGCAGATCCATCGGGATCGGGAACACGATCGTGGAGGTGCGATTGCCCGCGATGTCGTGCAGCGCGCCGAAGTAGCGCAATATCATGGCGTTGGGCTGCTCGGCCAGGATCTTGCCGGCCTCGATCAGCTTCTGCGCCGCCTGCTGCTCGCCCTCGGCACTGATGATCTTCGCGCGCCGGAAGCGCTCGGCCTCCGCCTGCATGGCAATGGCGCGCACCATGCTCTCGTCGATGTCGACGTGCTTGATCTCGACATTGGCGACCTTGATGCCCCACAAATCGGTCTGCTGATCGAGGATCGTCTGGATGTCGGCGTTGAGCTTCTCGCGCTCGGCCAGCATCTCGTCGAGCTCATGCTTGCCCAGCACCGAGCGCAGCGTCGTTTGCGCGAGCTGGCTGGTGGCCTGCATGTAGTCCTCGATATTGATGGTCGCGCGCGCAGGGTCGACCACGCGGAAATAGAGCACCGCATTCACCTTCACTGAGACGTTGTCGCGGCTGATCACGTCCTGCGTCGGTACGTCCTCGACCTTCATGCGCAGATCCATGCGCACCACCTGCTGGATAATGGGAATGACGAACGTCAGGCCCGGACCGATGGTCTTGGTGTAGCGCCCGAGCGTGAACACCACGCCGCGCTCGTATTCGCGGAAGATCCAGATTGCCTGCGCCACGATGTAAAGGGCGACGAACGCGATGACGATCAGGAATGCGAGGTTGATATCTATGGACATGGGTTAAACTCCTTGGTGCGGGGGCTATTCGATCGCCGTTGCAGCACGCGCCGTGATGCTCGTCGTGACGATGAGCGTCAGCCCGTCGAGGCGCTCCACGCGCACCGACTGGCCCTCTTGAAGCGGCTCTCGCGACTGCGCCGCCCAGCGCTCGCCGTGCACGAAGACGTGCCCCGCCGTCCCCGACCAATCCAAAACGCGCGCCGTGCGGCCGACGAGGCCGAGCTCGCCGCCGGCAATCGGTCGGCGCATCATCCGCCAGACGTAGCCGAGCAGCAGCGTGAGGAGGAGCGCGCTCGCCGCCGCCGTGCCGCCGATAACGAGCCACGACAGCTGGAAGGCGGGCACGTCGGTATCGATCAGAAAGGCGGCGCCGAGCACGAACGCGACGAGACCGCCGAAACCGAGGATGCCGAACGTCGGGGTGAACGCCTCCGCGACCATGCAGACGATGCCGATGAGCAGCAGCGCCAGGCCCGCGTAGTTGAAGGGCAGCTGGTTCAGCGCATAGAGGCCGAGCACCAGGCAGACCGCGCCGACGACGCCGGGGCCGAAGCTGCCTGGCGTCGCGAACTCGAAGATGAGGCCGTAAACGCCGATCATCATCAGGATCAGCGCGATGTTGGGATCGGTGATGATCTTCAGGATTTCCGTCAGCGTGCCCGGCTCGACGGTCTTGACCGTCAGGCCTGCGGTCGACAGCGTCTGCTCGGTCTTGCCTATTTTGACCTTGCGCCCGTCGATGCCTTTCAGCAGCTCCTCGACGTCGTCGGCGATCAGGTCGATCACGCCAAGCTTCAGGGCTTCGACCGCCGAAATGCTCATGGCCTGGCGCACGGCCGCCTCGGCCCATCGAACGTTGCGCCCGCGCAATTCCGCGAGGCTGCGGATGAAGGCGACCGCGTCGTTCACCGCCTTGGCCTCGTGGGTATCCTGCGGCACGCCGTCCCCGGTGTCCTTCTTCTTGCCGGGCTCGCTGTCGGGCAGCCCGGGCACGCCCAGGCTGATCGGGGTCGCCGCGCCGACATTGGTGCCGGGCGCCATGGCCGCGATGTTGGTCGCATAGAGGATGTATGTGCCGGCACTCGCCGCCCGCGCGCCGGACGGCGCCACGTAGCCGACGACGGGCACGCGCGAGGCGATGATCGCGGCGATCATCTCGCGCATGCTGGTCACGAGGCCGCCCGGCGTATTCAGGCGCAGGATGATGAGCTCGTTTGCCCGGTCCTGCTGCGCCTCGCGAATCGCGGTCGCCACGTGGCGCACGCTCGCAGGCCCGATGGCGCCGTCGATGTCGACCAACAGCGCGACGCCGCGCGGGGGCAGCACGGCGGCGCGGTCCTCTCCGAAGGCGACGCCGCCGATGCCCACTCCCGCCCCGATGAGCAGGAGCCACAGCCAACGGACGTGCCGGCTCCACCGGTGAGGGGACACCGCGGGGCCAATCCGCAGAAGGTTGCGATCGCCTGCCATTCCGCCACCTTAGACCGTTCCGCATGATCGTCGACCCCGCGGCCCGACCCGCTGGCCGAATCGGGTAACGATAGGGGCCCATCGAGCCAGCGGAGCTAACGCCCGTGCCGCAAACCTCCTCCGACAGCCCCGAGCTCCCCCTCGGAAAAGACCTGGAGCAGGCGGCGCGCGACTGGCTGGCCTTCCTCCGTCACGAGCGCGGGCATGCGCAAAAGACGCTCGAAGCCTACGAGCGCGACCTGCGCCAGTTCCTCGTTTTTCTGGCAGCGCATCTCGGCCACGTCCCCTGTCTCGCCGACCTCGACCGCCTCGAGCCCAAGACGTTCCGCTCCTTCATGGCGTCGCGCCGGCGCACGGGCGCTGTCAGCCGCTCGCTCGCGCGCACGCTTTCGGCGCTGCGCCAGTTCTTCCGCTGGCTTGAGGCGGGCGGCAGGGTCGAGAACCGCGCGATCGCCCAGATCGCCATGCCGAAGGTGCCCCATTCGGTGCCCAAGCCCTTGACCGTGGAGAAGGCCGCGGGCGTCGTTGACGCCGGCCCGGCAGGCGACCTCGACTGGACACTCGCACGCGATGGCGCGGTGCTGCTGCTGCTGTACGGCTGCGGTTTGCGCATCGCCGAGGCCCTCGGCCTCAGGACGAAGGACGCGCTGGCCGGCGATCGCGATATCCTGCGCATTACGGGTAAGGGCGGCAAGGAGCGGCTCGTGCCGGTACTGCCGGTGGTGCGCGAGTCAATCGACCGCTACATGGCACTCTGCCCCTACACGCTGGCACCGGAGGACACATTCTTTCGCGGCGCCAAGGGGGGGCCGCTGTCGCCGCGCATCATCCAGCTCGCGATGGAGCGGCTGCGCGCGAGGCTCGGGCTACCCGCCACCGCGACCCCGCACGCGCTGCGCCACTCGTTCGCGACCCACCTGCTGTCGGCCGGGGCCGACCTGCGCCAGATCCAGGAATTGCTGGGGCACGCGTCCTTGTCGACAACGCAGGCGTACACGGAAGTGGATCGCGAGCGGCTGCTTGCCGTTTATGACGCAGCCCATCCCCGTTCCTGAAAGGTGGCAATTTCAACAACTTAGCCGATCGTAGAAACCTTGACGTAATTTTGCCCCTTTTTTTGACCCGTTCGGACCCCTTGATGGCGGCTATCGCCAATCCGCGTGGGGGTCTCGAAGTCCAGATGCGTTTCCGCAAGGCGTTTCAAACCGCTGCGGCCGTCCTTCCGCTCGCTGTGCTGCTCGTGGCCTCCGCCGCGCTTGCCGCCGAGCCGGCCGAGGACACGTGCCACGGTGTCAACATGCTCGACGAGACCCGGCAGAAGGAGCCCGCGCTCTATCGCCAAATCATGGCCGAGGCCGAGGCCACCCAGAATTCTGCAGCGTTGCTGTGGAAGGTCGAGGGCAAGGACGCGCCGGCGTCGTATCTGTTCGGCACGGTCCATCTGACGGACGAGCGCGTCACCAAGCTTTCGCCCGCGGTCGAGCGCGCCCTTGACGACTCCAAGATGATCGCGCTGGAGGCCTCCGATCTCAACGAGCGCGCCTCGGTGCTTGCCCAGTCGGCGCCGCTCGTCATGTTCACCGACGGGCAGCGCCTCGACGCAATGCTGTCGGAACCCGAGTACGAGGCGGTCAAGACCGTCATCACCCGATCCGGCATGCCGGCCGATCTCGCGGCTCTGTTCAAGCCCTGGATCGTCACCATGATCATGTCGGTGTCCGACTGCGAGCGCACCAAGATGCAGCAAGGCGTCCGCGTCCTCGACATGAAGATCGCCGAAGCCGCGACGGCGCGCGGATTGCCGGTCGTCGGCCTGGAGACGATTCCTGAGCAATTGGAGGCACTTGCCGCCGTTCCTGAGGACCAGCAGGTCAAGATGCTGCGGGCGAGCCTCAAGTTCGCCGACCGCACCAACGACATCACGGAGACGCTGGTCCAGCTCTACCTCAGTCGCAAGATCTCGGCCGCCATGCCTTTCCAGATCGCGCTCGCGCGCCGGGTCGGCATCGGCGACGAGGCGTTCGCCGGCTACCAGCAGAAGCTGCTGGTCGAGCGCAACGCGAAGATGCGCGCGACCGCCGAGCCGCTGCTGGAGAAGGGCGGATTGTTCATCGCGATCGGAGCGCTGCATCTCTCGGGGCCCGAGGGCATGGTGGCGCAGCTGCGCCAGGCCGGCTACACGGTCAGCCCGATCGAGTAGGCCAGGCGCCTGGCTCTACCCGCGCAATCATTCGCGGCCGGTATCGCCGTCACATGTGGATGGCGCGCTTGTCGACGGCCATCGCCGCTTCCTTCACCGCCTCGGTGAGCGTGGGGTGCGCATGGCAGGTGCGCGCGAGATCCTCCGCCGATCCGCCGAACTCCATGAGCACGGCCGCCTCCGCGATCATCTCGCTCGCGGCGGCAGCGATAATGTGCGCACCGAGCACGCGGTCGGTTTCGGCATCGGCGAGGATCTTGACGAAACCGTCGGTCTGCCGGTTCGCCTTGGCGCGGCCGTTGGCGGTGAAGGGGAACTTGCCGGTCTTGTAGGCGATCCCGGCCGCTTTCAGCTCCTCTTCCGTCTTGCCGACGCTCGCGACCTCCGGGAACGTGTAGACGACGTTCGGGATCACGCCGTAGTTCACGTGCCCCGCCTCCCCCGCGAGAATTTCCGCGACGGCGACGCCCTCGTCCTCCGCCTTGTGGGCGAGCATCGGGCCTGAGATCACGTCGCCGATGGCGTAGACGCCGGCGACGCTCGTTTCAAATCGATCGTCCACGATCACGCGGCCGCGGTTATCGAGCGCCACTCCGGCATCAGCGAGCCCCAGGCCGTCGGTGTGGGGCACGCGACCGATGGCGACGAGCACGACGTCGGTCTCGATCGTCTCCGCCTTGCCGCCGTTGGCGGGCTCGATCGCAACCTTGTGCGCCGCGCCGGCCTTTTCGACCGCCGTCACCTTGTGGCCGAGCTTGAAGGTCATGCCCTGCTTTGCGAGGATCTTCTGCATCTGGCGCGCGACCTCGCCGTCGAGCCCCGGCAGGATGCGGTCGAGAAACTCCACGACCGTCACCTCGGCGCCGAGCCGCCGCCACACCGAGCCGAGCTCGAGCCCGATGACGCCGGCGCCGATGACGAGCATGCGTTTCGGCACCTTCCCCAGCGACAGTGCGCCGGTGGAGGAGACGATCGTCTTTTCGTCGATATCGATGCCGGGAAGGCGCGCCACGTCCGAACCGGTGGCGATGACCACCGACTTTGCCTCCAGCGCCTGCTTCTCGCCGTTGATGAAGGTGATCTCGACCTTGCCGGGGCCGGCGATGCGTCCCGTGCCGTGGAAATGATCGACCTTGTTCTTGCGCAGCAGAAACGCCACGCCGTCGACGTTGCCTTTCACCCCTTCGTCCTTGAAGGCCATCATCTTCTGCAGATCGAGCTTGGGCTTGACCTCGATGCCCATGGCGGGGAGCTCGTGGCCGGCCGCGTCGTAGAGCTCGCTTGCATGCAGCAGTGCCTTCGATGGAATGCACCCCACGTTGAGGCAGGTTCCGCCATGCGTCGCGCGCTTTTCGACGACGGCGACCTTGAGCCCCAGCTGGCTCGCGCGGATCGCACAGACGTAGCCGCCGGGGCCGGTGCCGATGACGATGAGGTCGTAGGCGCTCAAGGTGCCCCCCTTAGAGTTTGAGCGGCAGCGGCGCGCCGAACGCCCACACGTAGCCGAAAGGATCCAACAGCCGCCCGTAGCGCATGACCCAGAAGGTGTCGGACGCCGGCATCGTGATCTTCGCTCCGGCCCCTTGCGCGCGCGCCATCGCGCCGTCGACCTCGAGCGGGGATTGCAGATTTATTTGCACTGTGATGCCGGGAGGCGTACCCGCCGGTCGCGGTGCCACATCGTTGATGAATTCGGGGAAGTGATCCGACAGCATGATGTGTCCGCCGAAAGCCGCGAGCGTCGCATGCATCACCCGCGTCTTGTCCTCGGTAAGCTCCTGATACACGACATAGGCGCCAAAAGCCTTTTTGTAGAACTCGATGGCTTCGAGGCCGTTGTTGACCGTCAAGTAGATCTCGATCTCTGCCGAATTTGATGGTTCCGCCATTCCCTGAACTCCCGAGCCCCCCAAGGGCCTTAGAGCTCCAGGATAAACCGTTGCGGCTCCTCAAGACACTCCTTGACGCGCACCAGAAAAGCCACAGCCTCCTTGCCGTCCACGATCCGGTGGTCGTAGCTGAGCGCCAGGTACATCATGGGGCGCGCCACGACCTGCCCGTCGCGCACGACGGGGCGCTCCTCGATGCGGTGCATGCCCAGAATGCCCGATTGCGGCGCATTGAGGATGGGGGTCGACAGCAGCGAGCCGTAGACGCCGCCGTTGGTGATCGTGAAGGTGCCCCCCTGCATATCCTCAATGCCGAGTTTACCGTCACGCGCGCGCTTGCCGAAGTCGGTGATCTGCGCCTCGATCTCGGCGAGGCCCATGCGGTCGGCTTCGCGCACCACCGGCACGACGAGACCGCGCGCGGTGCCGACGGCGACGCCGATGTGGTAGTAGTTTTTGTAGATGATCTCGTCGCCGTCGATCTCGGCGTTGACGGCCGGGATCTCGCGCAGGGCCTGCAGACACGCCTTGACGAAGAAGCCCATGAAGCCGAGCTTTATGCCGTGGCGCTTCTCGAACAGCTCCTTGTACTCCGACCTCAGCTTCATCACCGCGCTCATGTCGACGTCGTTGAACGTCGTCAGGATCGCGGCGGTGTTCTGTGCATCCTTCAAGCGCTGCGCGATGGTCTGGCGCAGTCTCGTCATGCGCACGCGCTCCTCGCGCGCGCCGTCGTTGACGACGGAAGGCACCCGCAGGTGCTGCACCGGAACCGGCATGGGCGCGGCACCTTGAGGGACCGCAGCTGCCGCAGCGGGTGCTGCTTTCTCAGGCGGCTTCGACTGCGCCGCCGCGACGTCCTCCTTGAGAACCTGGCCGCGCTTGCCCGAGCCTGAAACCGCGTCCGCGTCGAGACCCGCATCGGCGAGCGCCTTACGCGCGGCGGGGCTCGGGGGCATGTCGCGCTTGTCGGACTTTGCGGCGGGAGCGGGAGCGGCCTTGGCCGCGGCCGGCGACGGCGCTGCGGCCTTGGGCGGCGTTGGCACCGCGGCGGCTTTGGCGGGCTTGGCGCCGGCGCCGTTACTGATCGCGCCCAGCACCGTGCCGACCGCGACCGTCGTGCCTTCCGTGACCTTGATCTCCCCCAGCACGCCCGAAACCGGTGCTGGAACCTCGACCGTCACCTTGTCGGTCTCGAGCTCGACGAGAGGCTCATCCACGTTGACGGAATCGCCGGCGTTCTTGAACCACTTGCCAACGATCGCCTCGGTCACGCTCTCGCCCAGTGCCGGCACGCGAATTTCGGTCGCCATCTCGTCCTCACCTCAGCCCGCGAAAGTCGCCAACATCCCGGAAGCGCCAACAGGCGCGCTCCGGTGCAGCAAGCCGCCTAAGTGCTTCCTCCGCCCGTCAGCGCCTCGCCAACAAGTGTCTTTTGCTCGTGCAGGTGCTTTGACAAAAGCCCGGTCGCAGTCGAGGCGGAAGCTGGCCTGCCGGCGTAGCGCGCCTGCTTGCTCTGGCTCTCGATGCGCTCCAGCACCCAGCTCAGATTGGGGTCGATGAAGCTCCACGCCCCCATGTTCTTGGGCTCTTCCTGGCACCAGACGATCTCGGCCTGCTTGAAGCGGGACAGCTCGTGCATCAGGGCGCGGGCCGGAAACGGATACAGCTGCTCGACCCGCAACAGGTAGACATCGTCGATGCCGGCCGCCTCACGAGCCTCGTAGAGATCGTAGTAGACCTTGCCGGAGCAGAGCACCACGCGCTTGATCTTGTCGTCGGCTGCGAGCTTGATCGCCCCCTCGCCGGGCCTGTGCTCGGCGTCGTCCCACAGCAGGCGATGGAAGGTCGTGTTGGGCCCCATCTCGTCGAGGCGGGAAACGACCCGCTTGTGGCGCAGCAGCGACTTCGGCGTCATCAGGATCAGCGGCTTGCGGAACTTGCGGTGCAGCTGGCGGCGCAGGATGTGGAAGTAGTTGGCGGGCGTCGTGCAGTTCGCCACCTGCCAGTTGTCCTCCGCGCATAGTTGCAGGTAGCGCTCGAGCCGCGCCGAGGAGTGCTCCGGGCCCTGGCCTTCGTAGCCGTGCGGCAGCAGGCAGACGAGCCCCGACATGCGCAGCCACTTGCGCTCGCCCGAAGAGATGAACTGATCGAATACGACCTGGGCGCCGTTGGCGAAGTCGCCGAACTGGGCTTCCCACATGACGAGGGCGCGGGGCTCGGCCAGCGAATACCCATACTCGAAGCCGAGCACGGCCTCTTCCGACAGCATGGAGTTGATCACCTCGAAGTTCGCCTGGTCGTTGGCGACGTGCTTCAGGGGCGTCCAGCGCCGCTCCGTCTCCTGGTCGATCAGTACCGAATGGCGTTGCGAGAACGTCCCGCGCTCGAAGTCCTGACCGGACAGGCGCACGGGAAATCCTTCCGAGAGCAGCGAGCCGATGGCCAGATGCTCCGCCATCGACCAGTCGATGCCTTCGCCGCTGTCGACCATCTCGCGCCGCTTGTCGAGCAGGCGGCGCACGGTCTTGTGCGCGTTGAAATCTACCGGAATGCTGGTAATGCGCCGCCCGATGATCCTGAGCCGCTCGATGTCGACGCCGGTCACGCCGCGGCGCTCCTCGTCGTCGGCGAAGCCCATGCCGGACCAGCGCCCGTCGAGCCAGTCGGCCTTGTTGGGCTTGTAGGTGTCGGCGGTCGCGAACTCCTCCTCGAGGTGCGCGCGGAAGCTCGCCCGCATCTGCTCGGCCCCGTCCGCCGGGATCACGTCCTCCTCGACGAGGCGCTTGGAATAGATGTCGATGACGGTCGGGTGCGATTTGATCTTTTTATACATGAGCGGCTGCGTGAACAGCGGCTCGTCGGCCTCGTTGTGGCCGAAGCGGCGGTAGCAGAACATGTCGATGACGACCGGCTTCTGGAACTTCTGCCGGAACTCGGTGGCGATCTTGGCGACATGCACCACGGCTTCGGGATCGTCGCCGTTCACGTGAAAGATCGGCGCTTCGATCATCCGCGCCACGTCCGAGCAGTAGGGCGAGGAACGCGAATAGCGCGGGTTCGTCGTGAAACCGATCTGATTGTTGATGATGAAATGGATCGATCCGCCCGTGCGGTGGCCCTTGAGCCCGGAGAGGCCGAAGCACTCCGCGACGACGCCCTGGCCTGCGAACGCCGCATCGCCATGGATCAGCAGCGGCATCACGGGCGTGCGCTCGCCGGGCGCGCATCCCAATTGGTCCTGCTTGGCGCGCACCTTGCCCAGCACCACCGGATCGACGATCTCCAGGTGCGAGGGATTGGCGGTCAGCGACAGATGCACGTTGTTGCCGTCGAAAGCGCGGTCGGACGAAGCGCCGAGGTGGTATTTGACGTCGCCGGAGCCTTCCACGTCGTCGGGCTTGAACGAGCCGCCCTTGAACTCGTTGAAGATCGCCCGGTGCGGCTTCTCCATCACGTTGGCGAGGATGTTCAGGCGGCCGCGATGGGCCATGCCCATGATGATCCCTTTGACGCCGAGCTGGCCGCCGCGCTTGATGATCTGCTCGAGCGCGGGCACCATCGCCTCCGCGCCATCGAGCCCGAACCGCTTGGTGCCCGTGTATTTCACCTCGCAGAATTTCTCGAACGTCTCCGTCTCGATGAGCTTGTTGAGGATCGCGCGGCGCCCCTCGGGGGTGAAGCGGATGTCCTTTTCCTCGCCCTCGATGCGGTCCTGGATCCAGGCCTTTTGTCCGGGGCTGGTGATGTGCATGAATTGCACGCCGATGTGCCGGCAGTAGGTGCGGCGCAGGATGCGCAGGATCTGGCGCATGGTTGCGGTGTCCAGCCCCAGCACCTTGTCGATGAAGATCGGGCGATCGAGGTCGGCCTCGGTGAACCCGTAGGTCTCGGGCTTCAGCTCGCGGTGGACCTTACGGTCGGCGAGCCCCAGCGGATCGAGATCGGCGGCAAGGTGGCCCATGACGCGGTAGGCGCGGATCACCATCAGCGCCCGGATCGAATCCTGGGTGGCGCGCAGCGAGGCCGCGGGCGACATCTCGAAGCCGAAAGTCTGCGCCTTGGCCTGCAGGTTGTCGCGCATCGTGCGCTCGGCCGCACCGTAATCGCCGGTGAGCGCGGCGACGAGCTCGCCGTTGCCCTCGATTTCCGGCGTCCGTGTCCCCCAGGTGGGGCCGCGGGATTCGGGATACGCGCTTGCCCGATCCTCGTTGAGGCTTTCAAAGAAGTGGCGCCACTCGTCGCTGACCGAGCCGGGATTGCGCTCGTACTCGGACTGCATCTCCTCGACGTAGGCCGCGTTGGCGCCGCTCAGAAAGGAGGTGCGCAGAAACCGGTCATTGAGGGGTTGGCGAGTCATGAAAATGTCCGTGTTTCAACGAGGTGAGTGCTGCCGCGCAAACCTTCAAGCGGAGCGCGCCCGGAAATAGTGCCTCCGCTTCCGCCGCGCTAGTGTGCAGCGCAGCATACGCCTACTCCGCCACTTTGGCATGCTGAGATTGGCCTTTTAGGACAGCCGTCAGCGTCGTCCCCAGCGCAGCCGGGCTCGACGCGATCGCGATGCCGGCTGCGCGCATGGCCTCGAGCTTGTCCTCGGCCTTGCCTTTGCCGCCGGAGATGATCGCGCCCGCGTGGCCCATGCGCCGTCCGGGCGGCGCGGTGACGCCCGCGATGAACCCGGCCATCGGCTTGGCGCGTCCGCGGCGTGCCTCGTCCCTGATGAAATCGGCGGCGTCCTCCTCGGCCGATCCTCCGATCTCGCCGATCATGATGATGCAGTCGGTTTCGGTGTCGGCGAGGAAAAGCTCGAGGATGTCGATGAACTCGGTTCCCTTCACGGGATCGCCACCGATGCCCACCGCCGTCGATTGGCCGAGACCCGCATCCGTAGTCTGTTTCACCGCCTCGTAGGTCAAGGTGCCCGAGCGCGAGACGATGCCGACGCGCCCTGCCGCGAAAATATTACCCGGCATGATGCCGATCTTGCATTCGTTGGGTGTGAGAACGCCGGGGCAGTTGGGGCCGATGAGGCGCGAGCCCGAGCCGTCGAGCGCCCGCTTCACCTTCACCATGTCGAGCACCGGGATGCCCTCGGTGATGGCGACGATGAGCGCGATGCCGGCATCGATCGCCTCGAGGATCGCGTCCGCCGCAAACGGCGGCGGCACGTAGATCGCGCTGGCGTTGGCGCCGGTCGCGGCCTTGGCTTGCATGACCGTATCGAAGAGCGGCACGTCGGCGAGGCCGGCGTCGGGATGCTTCGTCCCGCCCTTGCCCGGCGTCACGCCGCCGACGATCGCGGTGCCGTACTCGCGCGCCTGCTTGGTGTGGAAGGTGCCCTGGCTGCCGGTGATGCCCTGACAGATTACCTTGGTGGTCCTGTCGACGAGAATGGCCATATCACCGCCCGCTACCGCTGCACGGGGCACTCTAGAGGCTTTTGCTGCACTGCATCAAGACGAAGAATGCGCGGGGCGGCGAAAAGTGCCGCAATCGGCGCTGCTCCGGGCACCCATGCCGGTGTCACTTCGGCGCCCGCAGATCCCAGCGATTGATCGCGAGAGTGGTCGACGTCGTGGACGACGTGATGTTCACCGTGACGATGGGCGAATTTCCTGGCCGCTTGAGCAGCGCCAGCTGAAACGCGGGCGTCGCCTGCACGACCTCCCCTTCGAGCTTGCCGATCGTGCGTTGACCCTCGAGGTGCGCGCGCAACGACCCGAGCTCCGCAAGCGACATGGGCGCCGGAATCGAGACGAGACAGCTTGCCATGGAAAAATCGGAGAAGCTCTGGCGGTTCACGGTTACCGACCGCTTGCTGCCGGCGGACTCATAGATGGTTGCATCCCACGTGGCGGCGGGCTTGGCGTTTGCCGCGCGTACCAAGCCGCGTGCGCCCAGCGCGGAGGAAAGCTGCGCGGCGTCGAGAAGCGCCACGGGGCAGATGCCGATGAAGTCCGCTTCGCCTTCGGCGCGCTCGTCCGCTTGCGCGCCGGTCGCGGTCGCAAGGGCCGCTACCGACAGCAGCGCGCAAACCGTAAACCCACGCAAGCTCCTCACGATGCGGACGCCTTGACGGCCTCGACGATCTTCTTGGCCGCATCGGCGAGGTCGTCGGCCGGCACGATCTTGAGACCGCTTTCGGCCAATATCTTCTTGCCGAGCTCGACGTTCGTGCCCTCGAGCCGCACGACGAGCGGAACCGTGATCGCCATTTCGCGCGCCGCCGCGACGACGCCTTCGGCAATGATATCGCAGCGCATGATGCCGCCGAAGATGTTGACCAGGATGCCCTTCACGGCGGGGTCACTCAAAATGATCTTGAAGGCCGCCTGCACCTTCTCCTTCGACGCGCCGCCGCCCACGTCGAGAAAGTTGGCAGGCTCGGCGCCATAGAGCTTGATGATGTCCATGGTCGCCATGGCGAGGCCCGCGCCGTTGACCATGCAGCCGATCGAGCCGTCGAGTTTGACGTAGGAGAGGTCGTGCTTGGAGGCCTCGACCTCCATCGGATCCTCCTCTGCGAGGTCGCGCATCTCTACGATCCCGGGATGGCGGTACAGCGCATTGGAATCGAAACTCATCTTGGCGTCGAGGCAGAGCAGCGCGCCGTCGCCGGTGACGACGAGCGGATTGACCTCCAACAGGCTCATGTCCTTTTCCAGCATCAGCTTGTAGAGATCGCCGATCAGCGCGATGCAGGCGCCCACCTGCTTGCCGCTGAGGCCGAGCGCGAACGCGATCTTGCGGCCGTGGTAGGGCATGTACCCGGTCGCCGGATCGATGGCCACGGTAACGATCTTCTCCGGAGTCTCGGCCGCCACCTCCTCGATGTTCATGCCGCCGGCCTGGCTGGCAACGAACGCCACGCGCGATGCCACGCGGTCCACGAGCGCCGACAGGTAGAGCTCGCGCGCGATCTCGCAGCCTTCCTCGACGTACACGCGGTTGACGACGCGGCCCTCCGGGCCCGTCTGCTTGGTCACAAGCGTCGCGCCCAGCATCTGCTCGGCGAAGGCCCGCACATCCTCCTTCGATTTGGTGACGCGGACGCCGCCCTTGTCGCCGGCTGAGGCCTCCTTGAACTTGCCCTTGCCGCGCCCGCCGGCGTGGATCTGCGCCTTGACGACCCAGACGGGCCCGGCGAGCTGCTGCACCGCCTCGCCGGCCTCGCGCGCGGAGAACGCCGCCATGCCCTTCGGCGTCGGGACGCCGTATTGGCGGAACAGCTCTTTGGCCTGATATTCGTGGATGTTCATGGGTCCGCCTCGCCGAGAGTGATGGTTCAGAAAAACGGGCGGGCTTTGCGCCTCTCGTTATTTGCGCTCCCTATGATCCTCGGACGTTCAGGCGCCGAGCTGCGGCGCGATCTTGGTGCAGGCGTCGACGAGGCCCTTCACGGACTCCACCGACTTGATGAACATGGAGCGTTCCGCCGCGTTGAGATCGATCTCGACGATGCGCTCCGCACCGCCTGCGCCGATGATCACCGGCACGCCGACGTAGAGGCCTTTGACGCCGTACTCGCCGTTGAGATAGGCCGCGCACGGCAGAATGCGCTTCTTGTCCTTCAAGTAGCTGTCCATCATCTCCAGCGCCGAGGACGCCGGCGCGTAGTAGGCCGAGCCCGTTTTCAGTAGCGCGACGATCTCGCCGCCGCCCTTGCGCGTGCGTTCAAGTATCTCGTCGAGCCGGTCCTGGCGCATCCAGCCCATGCGAACCACGTCGGGGAGCGGGATGCCGGCAATGGTCGAATAGCGCACGAGCGGCACCATATCGTCGCCGTGACCGCCGAGAACGAACGCCGAGACGTCCTCCACCGAGATGCCGAGCTCGGAGGCGAGGAAATAGCGGAAGCGCGAGGTGTCGAGCACGCCCGCCATCCCGACCACCATGTTGCGCGGCAGGCCGGAAGCCTTCTGCAAGGCCCACACCATCGCATCGAGCGGGTTGGTGATGACGATGACGAACGCGGTCGGGGCGTACTTCTTGATGCCGGCGCCGACCTGCTCCATGACCTTGATGTTGATGCCGATGAGATCGTCGCGGCTCATGCCGGGCTTGCGCGGCACGCCGGCGGTGACGATGCACACGTCGGCGCCCTCGATATCGGCGTAGGCGTTGGTGCCCCTAAAGTGGCAGTCGAAGCCTTCGACCGAGCCGGATTGGGAGATATCCAGCGACTTGCCTTGGGGGAGGCCGTCGGCAATGTCGAAAATCACGACATCCCCGAGTTCCTTCAGGCCGATCAGGTGCGCCAGCGTACCGCCGATCATACCTCCGCCGATCAAGGCGATCTTCGTGCGCGCCATTCGTGATAGCTCCCTCTGCCGAAATTAATCATGTCGGTGCGGCGAAGTCCCACAGCCCAAGAAAGGCAGTGAGTGTTGCTCCGCCACAACTCCGTCACGAGTACGTTTAGACTACCGTTCCCAGCAGGAAAAGCCCAACTTCGGGCCGAGGGAATTGGACGGGCCTCGCCACTTGCGAGGAATTAAGGGGGAGTGAGTGAGAGGGGTCTCACTGGTCGTATTCGCTCTACTATCGACCGGCTTTGCCGCAGCAGGCGAGCGGGAGACCTTCTTCGGCTTCCGCCTACTCGATCTCGAAAACCAATCCGTCAAGTGGCAGAGCCCCCGCTGGGGAGAGGGCGCCGCCGTCACGTATGCCTTTGCAACCGCACCGACCGCGACGCCCGGCGCACGCAACTGCGCCAAGATGCTGCCTCCCGACGCGGCCTACACGCGCTCCCACATCAACGAGCCCCAATTCCGTCGCGAGGTCGCGGCCGCCTTCCGCATGTGGGAGGGCGCAGCCAATATCACCTTCCGCGAAACCGACGACACCAGCGCCGCCAATATCCTGATCGGCGCGCAAGCCGAGCCCGTCGGGCGCGCGTTCACGAACGTCGCACTGAAGCCCTCGGCCGCCGGCAACAAGGTGATCGCGCGCTCGCTCATCTGCCTCAACCCGCGCCAGCCGTGGAAGATCGGGTTCGACGGCAATCTCGACGTCTACGATCTGCGCTACACGATCGCGCACGAGATCGGCCACGCCATCGGGCTCGATCACCCCAGTGCTGCGGGCGAATTGATGTCGTACCGCTACGACGAAGTGCACGCAGGGCTGCAGACCGGCGACGTCAAAGGCGCGGCCCTGCTCTACGGCACGCGGCCGGGCGCGCCGCACTTTGCGGGCGGCATCATAACCGGTTCGACCGGCGCCCCGGCCGTAAAAGGCGCGCCCGGCTGGCCGTTCGGCATCGGCGATGCCGCCGAGAAAACCACCCCTGATCGCTAGGCGACCCAAGCGCGACGAGCACGGGTGCGCGACACGAGATCCTACAGACCGGTGTAGATGAAGCTCGCCCAGAAATAGGGGTGCTCGTAGGGACGCACGGTCACTTGCGCATTGGGGGGTGCGGCTGCGAGGCCTGCGTTGCTGCCGGTCTCCGACGAGTCGCTCCTGTACGAGCGCGCCAGCCGCTCCGGGCTCAGCTCCTGTTCAAGTGCCGCGAGCTGGCTTCCTCCAATGCGCCCGTCGGCGGCAGCGACTTTTGCGTAGTCGTTGAGATCGGTGCTCGTTGCGCCGCGCAGCCATGCCTGCGCCTGGCTCAACGCGGTCGGTGGACTGAGCCCCGCATTCATGTGCAAATCGTAGAACTTGGCCATCAGCAGCGCGGTCGCCGCGTCCGACACCGGCCACAAGCTCGCAAGCACGCCGGCTGCACCCAGCGCCATGAACGTACCGGGCAGCCCGATAAACTCGTCGGGACTGCTCGTGATCTCGTAGATGCCGGTTTCACAGGCGGACAGGACGACGAGGCGCGGACGCCCCAGGCCGCGAGCGTCGAGCAGATTGCCAACGCTGAGCCTGGCGCCCCCGCGCAGGATCAGCGCCGATTGTCGCGCATCGGTCCACGAGAACGTGCCATGTGAGGCGAAGTGCCAATACGTTTTGCCGCTGAGCGCGGCGAGAACGGCTTGCGGAGTTGCAGCGTCCCCTTGCAGCACCGTTCGCGCTCCGCTCTCGAAGTGAGAGGCGACAATGGCGCCCTCCTGCTCCGTGCCCGGCAAGTCGCCGGTCGGATTGACGATGGCGGCAAGCGTCGCAGGCACCCGTCTCGTAACCAGCTCCTGTGCCGCGGTCAGCGCTTCGATGCTCGGCGCGTAGACGATCTCGTAGTCATCGGCGAGCCGGCGCTTCGTCACGGAATCCTGGGCGAGCCCGAGCGGCAGGGTGCCGAGCCAGCCCGCCGGCAGCCAGACGAGCCGCGCGCCGTGCGCGATGCCGCGCTGCTTCAAGGCGGCATCGAGCCTGGCGCCGATCAGGCTCCAGAGCTCGGGACCGACATGGTCGATCGCGCCGAGCCACTCAGGCCACCGGCGATCGAGCTCGGCGCCCTGCAGGTAGTTGATGAAATATGCCCCGATCCAGCCGCCGGTTTTATCTCCTTGACCCACGAGAAGGTCGGACAATCGCGCCAAAGTGAGCTCGGGCACATCAACGACGGCAATGTCGTTGCGGCCTTGGGGCCCGCTCAGCACCAGGAGCTTTGCGCCCAGGTCGGTTATGACGGGAATGACCACCGCGGCGCCGGTCGCCGCGAGCCGGCGTGCCTCGGCAAGCCCGCTCAGGGGCCTGCTCGCGCCTTGGACGCTGGGCTCGACGAGGGCGAGCAGCTCCCGACGCAGCCCGACCAGTCTCTCGACCGCGGCGGCGCGCTCGGTTGCATGCGCGGCGTCGACTGCGCTCTGTGCCGCTTGAATGGCGATACGCAGCTCATCGAGGTGGGCGCGCTTGTCGGCGGGCAGGTCCAGCGATTGCAGTCGCAATGCGACAGCCATCATCCTTCCCCGCCCCTCGTTGGCGAGCTCGAACGCGCTTTCGGTCTCTCCCCGCCGCAGGGCGGCGTAAGCGGCGTCCGCAAAAAGCGGCCCGGCATCCGCGATGAGTGCGCGCGATTCGGTATCCGAAAGGCCCTGGCCGAACAGCAGCAGGAAGGCCTGCCGCGCGCTGGCGTGGACCGGTCCGGCGCGCTTCCACTCGCCTGCTGCCATGAGCACGTGACCCAGGAGCCGCGACGTACGTAGATGGTCGAGCGGCGCGGCATCGCGCGTGAAGACGGTGAGCGCCGCCTCCAAGGCTGCGATCGCCCGCTGGTTGTTCTCTGCCCGGCCTCCCTTGATCCGTTCGGCATAGGCGCTGCCCAGGTTGTGCTGCGCCTGCGCCCAAAGCTGCGGGGATGCCTCGCGGGTGAACACCGAAAGCGCGGCTTCGAGACAGGCGATGGCCTTTTCCTGATTGTCGGACCGGTCTCCGCGCGTGCGAGCCGTGTAGGCGACGGCAAGGTTGTTCTGTGCCTGCGCCCACTCCGATGGCGAGGTTTCGCGCGTGAACACGGTGAGTGCCGCCGCCAAATGGGCCACGGCCTGCTCTCGATTGTCGGAGCGCTCGCCGCGCAGGCGCGACGCATAGGCATTTCCGAGATTGTTCTGAGCCGCTGCCCAGCGCGCGGGGTCGGTGTCGCGCTGAATAACCATGAGCACGGCCCCGAAGCGCAAAATCGCTTCCTCCACGTTCGCGGCGCGTTCGCCGCGGATGCGGTTCCAGTGCACGACTGCGAGATTATTCTGCAGCTGCGCCCACTCTTGCGGGTAGCTCTCGCGCGTGAACACGGCTTGCGCGGATTCAAAGTGCGAGATCGCCGCCTCCTGGTTGTCGGCGCGCTCGCCACGGACGCGCTGCCAATAGGCGATGCCCAGTGCGTTGTGCGCCGCCGCCCAGTCCCGGGGATCGGCCTCGCGTGTCCACACCGTCAAAGCGGATTGCAGGTGTCCGATCGCCTTCTCCAGGTTGTCGGCGTGCGGGCCGCGGGCGCGGCTGACGTACAAGACCCCGAGGCCACCCCACAGCTCGGCCTTGAAACGCGGGCGCGACATACCGAGCGGCCAGGTTTTGAGCGCGGGTTCAAGAGTGAGCAGCCGTTCGCCGAGCGCAATCTTGGCTTCGGGGTCCTGCGCCTGCTGCCAGTCGCGATAGACACTTGCCAAATCGGCAGGGCTCTGGGGCTGGCGAACGTCGGCTGACTGTGCCGACGCGGGAGCGGCTGCGGTCATAAGGCAGACGGCAACCAGGAGGTGCGCCAACGAAAGCCGCATTCGACACTCCGCGTTGTCGCATCAGCGTGCAACACCGGCACTACGCCGCAACATTGCCGCGACCACGGCCGAGGCGCAAGCGTGGTTCCGGGGATATCTGCGGCGATCATCACGTTGCGGCTACGCGCTGCTCCCCGTGACGGCTCGCCAGATAAGCTTCGCTGCGCATCTCCATCAGTCGCGAGACGGTGCGCTCGAAGGCCAGCGCCTCGGGCCCGTCCGGATAGAGCGCGGAGGGCTCCGCGTCCGCCGACGCGATGACACAGACCCCGTTGTCGTAGAGGGTGTCGATCAGGTTGATGAAGCGGCGCGTCGCGCTGCGGCGCTCGGGCCCGAGGATGGGGATGCGGTCGATCATTACCGTATGGAAGGCGTGCGCGACGTGCAGATAGTCGAGCGCGCCGAGCGGCTCCCCGCACAAGTCCTCGAAGGCGAACCGCGCCACGCCCATCGACGCCAGGGGAACGCGCACGTCACGCCCTTTCACCTTCAGCGTCTCGGCCCGCCCCGGATGCCGGCCCGTGAGCCGGTCCCAATGCCCATCGAGCGCGGCACGCGCACCCTCGCCGGCCGGCGTGAAATAGAGCGGCAGCCCGGCGAGCTTGTCGAGCCTGTAGTCCTTGGCGCCCTGCAGCGCGACGACATCCATGTGCGCCTCGAGCAGATCGATGCAGGGAAGGAACAGCTGGCGGTTGAGCCCGTCCTTGTAGAGCGCACGCGGGGGCTGATTGGAGGTCGCCACGACGATGACGCCGCGCTCGAACAGCTGCTTGAAGAGACGGCCCAGGATCATCGCATCGGCGATGTCGCTCACCTGCATCTCATCGAAGCAGAGAAGGGCTGCTTCGTCGGCGATGGTCGCGGCGGCGACCGGGATCGGATCGCCCTCGCAGGTGCGCCGCGCCAGGGCGATACGCTCGTGCACATCCGCCATGAACTCGTGGAAATGGCAGCGCGCCTTGGGCTCGAAAGCTGCGAGCTCGAAGAAGAGATCCATGAGCATCGTCTTGCCGCGCCCGACCGGGCCATGAATGTAGAGGCCGAGCGGACGTCGCGCTTGCCACGCCCGAATACGGAACCCAGCAGCCCCGTTCGCGCCGGACGCCGGCGTTCCAATCGTCGCGACAGCGCGTCGAGGCGTTGCGCAACATCGAGCTGCGCTTCGTCTGCATCGAGCTCGCCAGCGGCAATTTGCCCGCGCAGCCGCTCAATCGGGTGTTCCCTCATGCGTGCGATTGCCCTCCAAACCCCAGTGGCCTCAAGCGGACGCGCGCGTCGCCGCGACCGAATGTCACCGCGAATGAACAGCCACGCCCTGCCGCACATTCGCAGCTACCTGCCTCGAACCGTTGGAATTCTTGCCACGCAGATGGCATATTGTGCAGTGCAAAAGAAAGAGGGCTGAACAGCCCTCATAAAAAGACGGAGGGCGACAAGCCCTCACAATAAAGCCAGCCACTGTGCGGCGGGCTCGTAGCCTCCGGAGGCCCGGGGGCGGAGCCAGTGTATTGGCCCAGAACGGAGGTCCTCGTCATGAGCGAGCGTCAGTTCTTGGGAGGAAACATACGAAAGTTGTGGCCGACGGAAACCGACAAGTTCCGCGATCACTTGTTGCGATTGGACAAGACGAACCGGCACATGCGCTTCGCGCATGGGGTCTCGGACGCCTACATCGAGGACTATGCCGCGCGCATGGCCGAGATGGGCGGCATCGTTTACGGCTATTTCGACGGCGAGGAGGTGCGTGGCGCCGCCGAGCTCAAGAAAATCGGCGATATGTGGGGGCGCGAGGCGGAAGCGGCGTTTTCCGTCGAGCAGCCGCTGCAGGAGCAGGGAATCGGCACCGAATTGATGGGCCGCGTCATCCGCGCGGCGCGCAATCGCGGCATCCAGCACCTGTGCGTGAGCTGCCTCGCCGAGAACGGCAAGATGCGCACGATTGCCCGTAAATACGAGGCGGAACTGCGCTTCGAGTACGGCGAAGTGATCGGCGAGATCGTGCCAGACGGCCCCAACTATTTCTCTCTGCTTGCCGAGGCGGTCGATGATCGCTTTGGATACATGATGGCCGTGCTCGACTTGCATCGTCGCGTCGTCAAGGCGGCGTGATGTGTGTTACGAAGAGCGGCGAAACAAATTGGCGAAAATAGTTTGGGCATCTGAGGTTGCGAGCGTCGCCTGAAAGTGTAGGCGAAATGTGCGGATGATCACCCAGAGCATTCGAAACATGAGAAAATTGAGGATTTCTCGCAACACTTTCTCTTGAATAAGCCGATCGCAACACTTAATTTGCAATTTGCTGTCAACAAAATCTTGGAACTTGCGCATCATTTTTTTGTTCCGACGTGATTCGCCGGAACATGAGAGAGATAGAAAAACAGAAAGAGAGAACACAATGGCTAAGAGAGCAGTGAAACGGAAAGTCAAGAAGGCGCCGGCTCGTAAGGCAGTCGCCAAGAAGACCACTGCGCGTAAGACCGCGCGCAAAGTCCGCAAGCCGGCGCGTAAGACCGCCCGCAAGACGGCGAAGAAGTCCCGGCGGGCTGCGTAAGCCAGCCGAGTTACGCGCGGCGCGTATCGCCAGCGCATGTAGCGTGGAAGGCAGGGGCCCAAAACCCGCGTGCCTTCATCCCTTTCAAGACCGGTGGCTGCGACTGCAGCGACCGGTCTTTCTTTTTGTAAATCAATAACTTATTCAGGGAGGTGGTTGACAGCCTCGACGTTGTGGCCGTCCGGGTCGAGAACGAAAGCGCCGTAATAGTTCTCGTGATAGTGGGGCCGCAAGCCGGGTGCGCCGTTGTCGATGCCGCCGGCGGCAAGAGCTGCTTCATAGAAAGCGCGAACCTGCGCGCGGGTCTTGGCGCTGAATGCAATGTGCAGTCGTGCCTGCAACGGCTTGCCGGTGCCGATCCAAAAATGCGGCCGCTCGTCGCCGAACCCGACGTAACCGTCACCGTCGTCCTCGGAAAGACTTATCTCGGTCACGATGCGGTAGCCCAGCGGAGCGAGCGCGCTGGTGTAGAACGCCTTCGCTCGCGCGAAGTCGGTGACCGTAAAGCCGATATGATCCAGCATCAGAGCTGCTCCTTGCGCTATGCAACTATTGCAGAACGGGGTTTGGGCTCGACCGGCTTCAGACGCGCCGCTCGACCATCAACTTCTTGAGCTCGGCGATGGCTTTGGCCGGATTCAGCCCCTTGGGGCACGACTTGGTGCAGTTCAGGATCGTGTGGCAGCGGTAGAGCCGGAACGGATCCTCGAGCGTATCGAGCCGCTCCCCCGTCGCCTCGTCGCGCGAATCCTGCACCCAGCGGTAGGCTTGCAGCAGCGCCGCGGGGCCCAGATAACGGTCCTCGTTCCACCAGTAGCTGGGGCACGACGTGGAGCAGCAGGCGCACAAGATGCACTCGTAGAGGCCATCTAGCTTCTGGCGATCGGCGTGCGACTGACGCCATTCCTTGGGGGGCGCCGGCGTATCGGTCTGGAGCCAGGGCTCGATGAGCCGGTGCTGCGCGTAAAAGTTCGTCATGTCGGGGATGAGGTCCTTGACGACCTGCATGTGCGGCAGCGGGTAGACCTTCACCGCGCCGCTGACCTCCTTGTAGCCCTTGAGGCAGGCGAGCGTGTTGATGCCGTCGACGTTCATCGAGCACGACCCGCAGATGCCTTCGCGGCAGGAGCGGCGGAAGGTCAGCGTGGGGTCGATCTCGTTCTTGATCTTGATGAGCGCGTCGAGAACCATCGGGCCGCAGCGCTCGGCGTCGATCCAATAGGTATCGAGGCGGGGGTTGCTGTCGCCCTCGGGGTTCCAGCGGTAGACGCGAAATTCCTTCCACGTCCCGCCGCCTTCGGGAGCGTTCCACGTCTTGCCGCGGTCGACCTTGGAATTCCTGGGAAGCGTCAGTTGAACCATGGCGCGTGGGCTTTCCTTGCGTGTCTCGGCGCGAGTGCTCGCGGCCCACATGAAGGCCGGTCGCGGCCCCTGTCAACGCCCGCTTGGGCGCATCGGGGCGCGTCTTGCGGGCGCTACTCTACGCGATGCTTCTTCAATTCGCGCACGAGCTCCGTCAGGCGCAGGGCGACCTCCGCCCCGGTATCGACCGTCGCCTTCAAGGTGGCGCGCGCCTGGATCACCTTGTTCAAGCGCTCCTGCTGCTCGCCGAAGCCGAAAAACAACGGATCCGGCGCGTTGATCTCGCCGTCCTCCACCGCGCTCATCACGTCGAAGGCGTTCTGCGAGGCGAGCACCAGCATGGATGCGACATCGTTGATGAGCTGCTGGAAAAGGCGTGCGGCATCGACGCCGACGCGCGGCCCGTGCACGCCGAACTTCAAGGGCGAGGAGGCCGGCGCGCCCTCGCCGGCGAACAGCTTCGGGTTGCGCTGGAAGCGGCGGAAAATTTCCTGCAGGCCGAGGCAGCAGGTTTCCAGATCGCGCAAGGCCGTACCCGCTTTGCGCTTGGACTTGGCGCGGTCGGGGGTACGCTCCTGGGCGGTCCAATTGACGGCGGCGATCGAGGCGATCGCGCCGAGTGCCGCAAGTGCGGGCAGCACGGCCGTGAAGGGATCAGGCGCCAGGCGCGTTTCGCCTTCGCTCAAGGGCCGGGCGTCGGGCTTCTTGTCTCCCGACCGGCCCGGTGCGCCCTTTTTCCCCCTCGAGAACCCACTCCGCATTGCGTCCACGCCCCCTCTGCACCGCAACCTTATGCCATTTCACGGATACGCGGTCGCGCTCTCACGGCAAAGCGGTCCGGGTCCGGCGTGGATATGTATGTACACGCGGCACTGAGCGCGCGGACCACTCTCACGTATGAGGGACGGGCGGCAAGTGCCGTTCCGGGAAACGACTGAATACGGCTCCCGCCGCCCGCCGCCGCGCTCCAGGTCGCATAGCGCTCGCCCGTCCGTCGAGGGGCGGTGCACCGTGCTCGGTCCAGCTGAAGGGAACCGGATTCCAAAACCGCGGCTTCCGCCTCCGCTGAGCGCCCAGCACGCGCCCGCGCCCTCGTTTTGAGGCGGATCGACAAGCCTAGGCATGGGTGCACCCGCCGGGGACAAATTCTTTGCGCGTTTTGCAGCGGGCGCGGCGGCGCCTACGTTTGACGCCCCTCCGCCTGAAACCACGAGACCGCCATGCCCATTCCCGTAACGCCTGCGCTCGCCACCGACTGCGTTGTCTATGATGCGCAGGGGCGCGTGCTGCTCATCCGCCGCAAGTACCCGCCGTTTCAAGGCCAGTACGCGCTGCCCGGCGGCTTCGTCGATGTCGGGGAGACTGTCGAAGCCGCCTGCCGCCGCGAATTGAAGGAGGAAACGGGTCTCGAGGCCGGGCCGCTCACGCTTATTGGCGTCTATTCGGATCCCAACCGCGATCCGCGCGGCCATACCTGCTCGGTCGCGTTCCTGACGCATGCCGGCAGCGCGCAGCCGACGGCGGGCGACGACGCGGCGGCGGTCGAGTGGGTCAAGGATTGGCGCCGGCTCGCGCTCGCCTTCGATCACGCGACGATCCTCGCCGACGCGGGACTGCTCGCGACGGCGCCACGCCAGCGCTAACGGCCGCCGAAAAATTCCGGCACGCCGGCATCCAGGCACGTGGACTGCACGCGGATGTCGTTGAACACGAATTGGCACAGCTCTTTTTTATAATTCGGATTGTTGCGGATCTTGGCGGCCGATGCCTTGAAGCCGTACTCGCGCGCGACCTGCGCCAGGTAGTCGTCCTGGCAATAGGGCGTCGCCATCATGTTGCCCTGGATAAGCTGGGCGCCCTTTACGCACTTGATGGCGGCGGCGGGGCTCGCGAAGAGAACGACCGCAGCGAGGGTTGCGACGCTGCTGGCAAACCTGCCGAATTTTCCCATGGTGGCCTCCTTCGCCGCGTTGCGCCCCTGCGCCACTTGCCGGTACCAGCCGCAATGTAGCGACGAAGCGCGCGTTGCCAAACCCTAGCCGCGCAGAAAACGGGAGGCGATGCGAAACCGCACCGCCTCCACAGCGATCGGCCTCAGAACGCCTTGCTCCAGTTGAGGTAGAGCGTGCCGGTACGTTCGAGTTGATAACCGTTGACGTCGTCGCTCAGCGGCTCCAGCCACTCGGCACTGAAACGATGGCCCTTCAAGGGGCCGCCCGGCACGACCGTGTTGACGCCGAAGCCGGCATCCCAGAAGCGTCCGCCGTAGTTGCTCCCGAAGTCGGGCGGACTTGTGCCGGTTCCAGTGGGCCCCCAGCCCTCAACCTCGCTTTGCTGCGTGTGCAGCAGCCGCAGCGACGCCGACAGCCAGCTTGTGATGCGGTAGCTGCCCCACGCGGTCGCCTGGAACACGTTGCCGAGCCTGTAGCCCTGGTCGTTCTCGTCCTCCATGCGGATGACACCCGACATCTGCGCGCCCCACGACCACAAGCCCTCGCGGCCCGTGTAGGTCAGGCTCGGCTGGAAGTCCCACGTGCCGCTGCCGAGCTGCATATGATAGTGCGTGAGCGTACCGTCGGCGCCCCTCTCGTCCACCGAGCCGGTTGGCGCGCTGAACATGAGGCCGGTGTGCAGGTGAAAGCCCGGGCCTTCCGACAGCTTCACGAGCGCTCCGAAGATCGTGTCGCCGATGCCGTCGGTGCCGTGCGAATGCGCGCCCATGTGCATCCCGTGCCCCGCGTCGTGGGCGCCCGGCAGCGGCTCCATCATCATCTCCATGGTCATCCACTGCGGCATGACCATGAGCGTCAGCCAGTCTGTCGGCGCGTACATGATGTCCAGCATGTGCATTTGCATGGTCATCTTGCCGGGCGCCATCGAGCAGTGCTCGTGACCGGCCACGTTCGGATTTTGACAGGCTTTGTGCAGCACCGGGTTATCGGGATCGGCCAAATTGACGGACTTCGTGCCATCGAGCATGTCGCCGTCGGCACGCGCCCAGCTGTAGCGGTAGCCGACCATGAACTCGCCCGCCTTGTGCATGTGGTCGAGCATGACGCCGGCGGGCGCGTGGCCGTCGGCCCATGGACCGTGCCCGTCATCGGCGAGTGCCGGCGTCGACAGAACGACGCAGAGGCAGGAAATCGCGTAGGGCAGTGGACGGTTGACCCGTCTTGGTTTCATCAAACCATGCATGGTTTGGTACTCCTGAACTGAACGAGATCGGAACGGAGCCCGGAGCCGCCGGCTGCGCCGTGTCCCCGTGCGGGAGACGGCGCAGACGCGGGCGCGTCGCAACGGGCCGCTGACTTCAAGGTGCCGATTGGGTTTGCGGACGACCGGTCCGCAATGGCGCAGCTCAGGCGAGGGGAGGTCCGCGTGCGGGCGACCGGTACTGCTTGAGCTGCACCATGCGCATGTCGCGGAACACGACGCGCTCGAGCAGCACGGCAAAGCTCACCGCGACGACGAAGTCGTGGCAGGCGAGCACGGCATACGCCGGCGAAACGCCCATGCAGATGGGGCAGGAGCCGGATTTGCCGGGTGTGGACGGGCTGCCGCCGGCGCCCGATCCCTTCTCAGCGCGGCACATGAGGCCCGTCGCGCTCGCCTCGCCGACGGCGGCCAATGCAGCCTGCTGCTCGGCCGCTTCGAGCGCGGCACCCAGCATGATCGCGTTGTGCCGCGGAATGGCGGCGGCGTGCGCGAGCACGCCGAGCAACGCAAAGATACCGACCCAGGAACGCAACGCCATAACAGAACTCCCAGCCGCATTAAGGCGGGGAGCAAGCCCCAGATCTCAATCGATTTTCATCAGTGCGAGCAACTCCGGGGGGCCGATGTGGCAGGGCGGCCACTTTGCGACAAGCAGCCTCTTGCCGGGCGCAGGATCCGGGTGCGGGGATCTGCAAAAAAAGGCCGCGGAAGCGATCCTCGAAACGGATCCCATGAAGCGTCGCATGAGGCGTCGCATGGGCCGGCTCGAAATCCCTTCCGCGGGAAGTACGCGGCGGCTCGATCGTAGGGAGCCTGCATGGCGCCGCCCATGGGACAAGTTCCCGATCGCGCCGGCAAACGTTCCCGCTCACGGTGATTTGACGGCGTGCGCCGCCTACTTGAGCTCGATGGAGACGCGGATGAGGTCCGCGGTGCGCTCCACCCCGAGCTTGCTCTTGATGATGGAGCAGGTGTTGGCCACCGTCTTGTAGGCGACGCCGGTCGCCTGCGCGATCTCGGTCAGGCTGTTACCTTCGCGCAGGAGCCGCAGGATCTCGATCTCGCGCGTTGTGAGCTGTTGCAGCGGGTCTTTCGCCGACAGCTGCGCGAATGCCAGCTCGCCCGCGATCTCGCGCTCCACGTAGCGTCCGCCCTCGGCGACGCGCTTCACCGCGGTCACGAGCTCGTCGGCGCCCGCGCTCTTGCTCACGTAGCCCCGCGCGCCGAGCCGCAGCGCGCGCGCGGCATAGACGGGCTCGGCGTGCATGGAAAACACCACGACGCGCACGGCCTCGTCCTCGGCGAGGAGACGGCGCAGCAGCTCGAGCCCGCCGATACCGGTCAGGTTCAGGTCGAGCAGCACCATCTCGGGCCGCTCCGTGCGAAAGAGGGCGAGCGCCTCCTCGCCGCTCGCAGCTTCGCAGAGCTCGGTGTCCTCCAGGCCCGACAACAGGCGGCGGACGCCTTCGCGCACCACGGAATGATCGTCGACGAGCAGGATCTTCATTGCAGTGCGACCCCCGCAGGCGGCCTGGCGGGGCGCTCAGTTGGTCCGCCGGCGCGAGGCAGGCGCGCGGTGACGATCACGCCGCTGCCGCCCGGCCGCGTCTTGACCTCGAAGTCGCCGCCGAGCGTCGCCACCCGCTCCTGCATCCCGATGATGCCGAAGCCTGCGTTGCGGCTCTCGGTCTTGAGGCCGCCGCCGTCGTCGACAACGCGGATCGCGATCGAATGATCGCCCTCGGCGGTAACGGAAATCTCGATGGTACCCGGGTTGCCGTGGCGCACGGCGTTGCTCAGGCTCTCCTGCACGATGCGATAGACGGTGGCGTCGAGCAGCTCGCCGAAGCTCTCCTCGGCAACGTCGAGGCGGAAATTCAGCCCCGGACGGTGCGCCCGCCAGAACGCGGCGAGATTATCGATGGCATGCGCGAGCCCGACGTCGAGGAGGACAGCCGGGCGCAAGCGCCCGAGGATGTCGCGCACGTGGCGCTGCATCCGGCCGATCGCCTCGCGGATGATGCCGACGCGCTCCGGGATCTGCGCGTGCAGGCCGCGCTCGGCGAGCCCCTCGATCGCGACCGCGTCGACGTCGGCGGCAAACAGCAGCGGGCCGATCTCATCGTGCAGATCGCGCGCCAAGTCGGCACGCTCCTCGTCCTGCACGGTGGCGAGCTGCTCCTGCAGACGTTTGTTCTGTGCTTCGGCACGCGCAAGGTGCTCCACCATCCGGTTGAAGCCCTGATACAGGCTGACGAGCTCCAACGGCCCGCGCTCAGGCACGCGCTCGCGATAGTCGCGCTCGCCGACGCGCGCGAAGGCGGCGGTCAGGTCCTGGAGCGGCCGGATGGCGCTCGACAGCGTCCAATAGACGAAGGCCAGCACGAGCGCGCAGAAAATGGTGAGGACGCTGAGCGTGAGCCCGATGTCGCCCCAAAGCTCGGCCACCTCGTTGTCGGCGTCGGTTTCCAGAACGATGCTGCCGTAGCGATCAAAGGCCGGGGGCAGCGCCACTTGCTGCACCTTCGGCGGTGCCGCGAGCAGATCGAAAAACCACGCGGGCGCGGCGCGCTCGGGCGCGGCGGGCTTGGACGCCTGCACGACCTTGCCGTCTAGGATGTGAAAGGCGCGCAGGTGGCGGTCGCCGTCGAAGTTGGCGATGAGCAGCTGCAGGCGCCGGCTCGGCTCGACCGTCTCCTCGGCGTCATCGACGGCATTGCGGGCGATGCGGCCGCCGACGTCGATCGCGGCCTGCATCTCGGTCTCGATTTTCTTGACCGCATGCCAATAGGTGAAGGCGCTGCCGGCCGCCAAGCTGAGCAGAAGCGTCAGGAAGATCGCGAAAAGCAGGCGGTTGCGCAGCGACAAGCAAGTGCACTCCCGAGCAAGATCAACTAGTACATTGTAACAGTACGCGCCGCCGGTCGCGAGCTTTTTGGAGGCTGATAAAGGCATGTAACCTCGGGCCGAGGGCCTAGAGGACCCCTAAGCAAATGGGCTCCGGCTTGAAACAATTTGGCGCCCAATAGGAAGACGGCGAGCAGAACCAGCGCGCTGACAGGACAGCGCCCTGGGCGCCCGATTGGCAGCGTCCCAGATCATATCGTCGGAAGATCGGCGCACGGTCACCTCGCTCGAATATGCGAGGTCGTTGTAGACGCGCGCGCAGACGCGATCAGCGGCCCGAGGTCGGCCGATAGGACGACTGCTTGGTCGGTGTGAGGTCGGCCGGCGCGAGCATCTGGACCGCCGGTTTGCCCCCGCCCACAGCGATCGCGCGCATAGGCTGGCCCGGCGAGAAGTCCACCGTCTTGAGGTCCACGCCCTTCAGGCCGGGATCCTCGTAGCTGCGCCAGTAGTAGACCTTGTTGGCGTGATCGCGGATCGTCGTCCACTGCGTGTAGTCTTTGGCGGGCTTGCCGCCGTCGGCGTAGTCGCGAACGAGGCCCTTGGGAATGTCGACCCGATCGATGAGATGCAGGGCAAGCACCAGCGCCTCGGCCGAATTCTTAGGCTTGTCGGCGAGGTAGGAGGTGGCCGCCGCCATGACGAAGCGCGATGGCGGGGTCGGATCGCCGGGCAGCCCATGCAGCCCCGAACCCTGGCCCGTGCCCGTGTAGGTCGCGGTGCCGACCTTGATGGGGGCAGCCGTGACCGCCGTCAGGTTCACGTAGTTGCGCAGGTTCTGGATATGCCAGGGGTAGGTCGGCGAGTTGGTCAGCACGCCGACGGCGTTGTCGTAGACTTGCATCTTCCCGCCGGTGTACTCGACGACGATGCTCTTGCCGCTCGAGTCGGTGATTGCGTAGTGCAGCGGCGCGAACGAGCCGAGCTGCGGCACGTTCTCACCCCACACCACGACGTTGCCGAGCGCGGCACGCACCTCCTCGACGCTCGCGAAGTTGCCGAGCACCCAGGCGCCGAAGGAGATGTTGGAAAGCGCGCGCGCCTCATCGCCCGGCGCAACCGTCTCGTACTCGGTTTCGCCCGGCAGATACAGCGCGCCGAGGCCGAGGCCCTTCTCGTTCAGCCCGTCGGTGACCGCGGCCTCGTCGTAGGCGTTCATGGCGACGAAGCCGTATTTCGAGGTCCAGGCGAGGCCGTCACCCTTGGGAGCGGGAGACTTCATGTGCTCGCCGCGCGGCACGATCACGGCCTGGCTGTTGAGATTGGCCGCGAACTCCATGGTGCGCACGGAGAGCGGCGAGCCGTCCGAGGCGATGATGCGCACGTCGGTGCAGGCGACGGCGGGAGCGGCGGCAATCACACCGGCGCATAGGGCGGCAACGACAGAGCGCAGCATCTTGGTCTCTCCGGTTTGGCCGCAGGCTAATGCGGGCGCAATGGTCCTACGTCGGTCGCGCTTGCAGCGCCCTTACTGGCCTTCGGGGAAATACTGCAACGTCGTACGGCAGCTCGCAGCCCATTCCTCTTTGGTCATCTGGCTCTGCGGATCCCACTGACCCATGCACTCGGAGATATCCCGGTGCGTCACCTTATCGTTCTTCTTGGAGTCCCCGATGACCACCGCTGCCTCGCTCTCGCCCGGCTTCGTGGGAGCCGCCGGCGTGCCGGGTTCCGCGCTCGCAGCGGGTGCCGCGTCCGGGATCACGCCCAGATCCTGCGGGGCCGGCGTGGAGGGCTGGCCGTCGTTTGGATGGACGTTCTCTTCCTCGGCGATCGCGTCCCGCTCGTCGGTGTTGAGCGTATCGCCTTGGTAGGCGTTCTTGGGGATGTCGGCGCCCGTTTCTTGCGCGAGCACGGGCGAGGTCGAGACGCCGATCGCGGTCAGCAGCGCCGCGGCGGCGAACAAGGAGGTGACTGACGGGATATTCATGGCGGAAAGCCCCATTCGCTCATCAAAAGGAATGCATGCGCCCGGCATTGCCGAGCGGGGGCACCATAAGCTGACAGGGCTAAGACTTCGGGAAAGGTCGCCGATCAAATGCGATGCAATTTTTTTGCATTGCGCTCACCGGGCTTGGGCGCCAGCGCGCCGACGTCGATGCTCGAGATGGGTGTTCCACGATGGTCTCCGGCATCGCGGCGCTTATCGGGTCGATCACTTTTTCTTATTGAATGTTCACGCGATTGCGATTTCTGTTTATCGAACCTCGTCGCTATATTGTGGTTATCGACACGAGGCGGACAGGCGGTCCGCCCCTAGTTAAGAACTCAAGAGGAGGAATGCTATGAAGGTTTGGACAAAGCCCGCAGTTCGTGAGCAGGAAGTCGGCCTCGAAGTGACGTCCTACCTGCCGGCCGAGATCGACATCATCTAACGTCGGTCCGACGAACGCAGAATTTGAAGCGGCGGCCGGGATACCCAGCCGCCGCTTTCGTTTGCCCGACGTGTCGAGTTAAAAGGGTGACTACTTCCCTTTACAGGCCGTCGCCACGGCGATGCACTGAATTCCGCCGCTGACCTTGTGGCAGTCAATGTCGGTGCCGTCGGCGTTATCCCAGCTCGCCCATTCCTTGCCGTGCTTCTTGCGCGCGTCGATTTCCCAGCCCGATTCGGCCTCTTTCATCGCTTCTTTCTCGGTTTTCTTGCGGGACCCATAGGAACTCAGCGGCTCGCTCTTACAGTCCGCCTTCACCGCAGCCGCCGCGCCGTCGAGCATCTTGTGCAGCACGTCCTTGCAGGGCTTCGCCTTGCGCTTGCACACCCACTTGCCGTCATTTTGATCGCAGGCGACGTCGCGGTCCTTCGCATAGCGCCAGGAGTTGTACTCCGAGCCATACTTGTCCTTCACCGCCGAGCGCCACGCCAACAGCGAGTTCGGGTAGGCGCCCAAGTCGCGCAATGCGGCAGGCTTGCCTTCGGCTTTGACGGCATCCTTGCAGTCGTCGTCGGCCATCGCGACCGGTACCGCAACCATTGAAAAAGCGGCCGCCGCGAGGACGAGCCGCACCAACACTCTGGTATCCATCTTATTCGTTCCTGTCTGATCGCGCCTCCGCCAAGTCCCTTGGAGGCACGCCTAGCTCGCACGAAAATTGGCGCGGATTGCGACAATCGTGCAAGTCCTTGAGAATGCGAGAAGCTCAGCCCTCAAGGCCGCACGCGGTTGAGGCCCAGATAGAGCTCGGCGATCCGGCGCCACAGGCGGCTCGGGATCTTGCCGCGCATGAAGTGGCTGATGCGCGCAAGCCGCCCGACGGGATTGCGAAAGCTGGGCCTTGCCGCCTCGAGCACTTGGGCGATTTTTCGAGCGACCTCGATGGGGTCGCGTCCCCGCGACGCCACATGCGCATCGCCCGCGCGGAATACGTACTGCGACCAGGCCCGGTAAGCGCTGCCTTCGGGACTGATGCGGGGGAGCTCTGCCAGATGTCGGTGACGTAGGGGCCGGGCTCGACGAGGACGACGTCGATCCCGAATTGCGCGACCTCGAAGGCGATCGATTCGGCCCAGCCCTCGATCGCCCATTTCGACGCGCAGTAGATCGAGTTGGCCGGCTGGCCGGCAAACGCAGACTCGCTCGACACGATCACGATGCGGCCCTTGCGCTGCGCGCGCAAAGTCGGCAGCAGCGCGCGCGTCAGCTCGAGCACGCCGAAGAAATTCGTCTCCATGACGCGGCGCAGCTCGGCCACGGGGAGGTCCTCGAACGCCCCGCCCGTCGCAACACCCGCGTTGTGCACGACGGCATCGAGCTTGCCCCCGGTCTTGGCGAGCACCGCCGTGACGGCCGCGGCAACTGAGGCCCTATCCGTCACGTCGAGCTGCGAAATCTCTACCCCGTCGCGGACGCCGGCTTGCGTCAGCGCCGCCTCGAGCGGGGCTTTCCTGTCGAGGTTGCGCATGGTGGCGAACACGCGCCAGCCGCGCCGGGCCAGCTCGACCGTCGTCACAAGGCCGAAGCCAGTCGAAGTGCCCGTGATCAGGACGGTTCGCATGATACCTCTGCCGCGGGGATTGCCCCGCGATCGATACACCCGCGCCTCAATACACGCGTGCTTTGGGCTCGATGTACTTGACCTCGTTGGTCATGGTGTGCGTGTGCACGGGCCGGTAGTCGATCCGCACCGTCTTCGTCGCGTAATCGGCCCACGACAGCGTGTGCTTCATCCAGTTGACATCGTCGCGGTCGGGGAAATCCTCGCGCGCGTGCGCGCCGCGGCTTTCCTCGCGGTTGGCCGCACTCCCGACGGTCACCGCGGCCTGGGAGATCAGGTTGTCGTACTCCAGCGTCTCGATGAGGTCGGAGTTCCAAATAAGCGAGCGGTCGGTGACGGCGATGTCGTCGGACGCCTTCCAGATCTCGCCGATCTGGCGCACGCCGGCTGCGAGCACCGGGCCATCGCGGAACACGGCGCAATGCGACTGCATCGACTTCTGCATCCTGAGGCGCAGTTCCGCCGTCGGCGTCGAGCCCCTGGCGTAGCGGAAGCGGTCAAGCCGGGAGAGCGCGAATTCGGCGGCGTCCTTCGCTAGCTCCGGCGTGGTGCCGGGCTCGATCGTTTCGGCGCACCGCTGCGCCGCGGCGCGGCCAAACACCACGAGATCGATGAGCGAGTTGGAGCCCAGCCGGTTGGCGCCGTGCACGGACACGCACGCCGCCTCGCCGATCGCCATCAGCCCGGGGACGACGTGGTCGGGGTTGCCGTCTTTGAGCGTCAATACCTCGCCGTGATAGTTCGTGGGGATGCCGCCCATGTTGTAGTGCACCGTCGGCAGCACCGGGATCGGCTCGCGGCGCAGATCGACGCCGGCGAAGACCTTGGCGCTCTCGGTGATGCCGGGCAGGCGCTCGGCGAGGATCTTGGGATCGAGGTGATCGAGGTGCAGGTAGATGTGATCGCCCTCGGGTCCGTGCCCGCGGCCCTCGCGGATCTCGATCGTCATTGAGCGCGAGACGACATCGCGCGACGCCAGATCCTTGGCGTGCGGCGCGTAGCGCTCCATGAAGCGCTCGCCCTCCGAGTTGGTGAGATAGCCGCCCTCTCCGCGCGCACCCTCGGTGATCAGCATGCCGGCGCCATAGATGCCGGTGGGGTGGAACTGCACGAACTCCATGTCCTGCAGCGGCAGGCCGGCGCGCAGCAGCATGGCGTTGCCGTCGCCCGTCTGGGTGTGGGCGCCGGTGCAGGAATAATAGGCGCGGCCGTAGCCGCCCGTCGCGATGATGGTCTTCTGGGCGCGGAACTGGTGCACCGAGCCGTCCTCGAGGTTGAGCGCGACGACGCCGCGGCAGGCGCCGTCCTCCATGATCAGGTCGATGGCGAAATACTCGATGAAGAACTCGGCCGCGCGGCGCAGTGATTGCCCGTAGAGCGTATGCAGCATGGCGTGACCGGTGCGGTCGGCGGCCGCGCACGTGCGCTGTGCCGGCGGACCGGCGCCGTAGTCCGTCGTCATGCCGCCGAAGGGCCGCTGATAGATGCGCCCGTCCTCGGTGCGGCTGAAGGGAACACCGTAATGCTCGAGCTCGTAGACGGCCGCCGGCGCGTGGCGGCACAGGTACTCGATCGCATCCTGGTCGCCCAGCCAATCGGCGCCCTTGACGGTGTCATACATGTGCCAGCGCCAGTCGTCGGGCCCCATGTTGCCCAGTGCAGCCGCGACGCCACCTTGCGCGGCAACCGTGTGCGAGCGCGTCGGAAACACTTTCGTCACGCACGCCGTCTTGAGGCCGGCTTCCGCGCAGCCGAGCGTCGCGCGCAAGCCCGCGCCGCCGGCGCCGATGACAACGACGTCGTAGATATGATCGTGGATGGGGTAGGCGTTGCCGTTGACGGCAGGCTTGGGCATGGAGCTGCGCGCCGCGCCGCTCCCCGGCTTCTTGGCATCGTCCTTGTTTCGCTGCGCCATGCCCTCAGCCCCCGAAGCTCAATTTCAGCACGGCGAAGATCGCGATCGCGGCGACGGCAAACGCAAAGAAGGTGTTCACCAGCAACAGCAGCGTTTTCGCGCCTTCGGCGTGCACGTAGTCCTCGATGATGATCTGCATGCCGATGCGCATGTGCACGGCGCTCGACAAGATGAGCACGATGAGCACGATCGCGATCGCGGGATGCGCCAGCGTCGCCTTGACGGTGCCGAGGTCGGCGCCGGCAAGTGCTGCGATCAGCCCCACCGCGAACGGCGCCAGCAGGAAGTTGGCAACGGCCGTGATGCGCTGGCGCATGAAGTGGCCGGGGCCCGCGTGCGCAGAGCCGAGCCCGCGCACGCGTTTGAGCGGCGTGATCATTGTCATGAGACCCACCCACGCGCCGATGCGATGTAGAACCAGAGCCCGGCCGTCAGCAGCAGCGACAAGACGATCGTCGCCCACGACAGCAGGTTGACGCTTGGGATATCGAGGCCGGAGCCCGTATCCCACACGAAATGCCGCAGGCCGCCCAACATGTGATGGATCAGCGCCCAGGTGTAGCCGACGAGGACGATCATCCCGGGCCAGGTAGCGAACAGGCCGTTGACGTAGGCGAAATACTCAGGCCCCGTCGCCGCCGCGAACAGCCACCAGGCGAGCAGAAGCGCGCCGAAATACAGCGCCATGCCGGTGAGGCGGTGGAAGATCGACATCACCATGTTGATCTGCGGGCGATAGATCTGCAGGTGTGGAGAAAGCGGGCGGGCGCGCGCCGGCTGCTTGGAACTCGCCTCGGCCATTTGGTCCGCCTCGGGGGGTTGCGTCGTCGATAACGTCTCGTGGCGTTGTAGCGCGGCGGGCCGCTGCCAGCAATTCGTCAATCGCCGCACGGACAAAGCAACAGACGCCTCAGGCTCTCTTCCGGCGCTTGGTTGTGGGTGCTTCTCCCGTTCCCAGCGCGCGGCACACCAACGCTGGATCGCTGGCGATCACCTTGAGATAGGCGGCGCCCGCTCGGTCAGGTCGGCTCCGTCCTTGTTCCCAATCGCGCACTGTACCGACCGGAATCTCGAAGCGCCTGGCAAAGTCCTCCTGAGACAGCCCCAGCTGCCAGCGAATGCGTTTGATTGGCGCCACGCGCTTCATCGAACGCAGTTGAGCTGCGCTCTGCGCCGGGTTGTCAGGGTCAACATTCTGGCGCTGCTCAATCAGACTGCTCTTGCCCAAGGTAGACCTTCTGCTCACGTTTGCTGGCTTTTCGGGCCGAAATGATCCGTATCCTGTTGCCGCGCTCGGTGTAGACGACCATCAAAAGGTTAGGACCTGCGCGTCCCAGCAGTCGCCACCGTGGCTCATCGGACGATTCATCGAGCGTTTCGATTGCATTCAAGTCCGCGAAGATCGCTTGAGCGTCTTCGAAGCTGACCCCATGGCGAACTCTATTTGCCTTCGCCTTTGCAGGGTCCCACTCGAACTTCATGGCAGCCGAAGTTTATACGGGTATCCCGTAGTGGTCAACCGGCCGGCCTAGCGTGGTAGCAGCACCCAGGCGTCGAGATCGAGGAGCACGCCGTCGGCGTACTGGCCGTCGTCCTTCTTCAGGGGAAAGCCCGAGCAGTCCATGTCCTTCACGGCGACGAGGCGGATACGCAGCGCGCCGACGTCTGAGCGCCCCGGCAGCTCCGCCTTCTCCAAGATCTCCGACCAGGCATAGACCGTGTCGCCGGCAAAGCAGGGCGCGACGTGGCGCCCGCCGTTGATCGCGGCCAGATGAAAGGCGTTGGCGAGGCCATTGAAGGACAGCGCGCGCGCCAGCGAGATGACGACGCCGCCGTAGACAATGCGCTTGCCGAAGCGGCCCTCGGCCTCGGTGTGCTGATTGAAGTGCACCTTCGCGGTGTTCTGGTAGAGGCGCGTCGCGATCTGATGCTCGGCTTCCTCGAGCGTCATGCCGTCGACGTGGTCGATCTTCTCGCCGACCTCGTAGTCGCCCCAGCGATTTGGCGACCCCGCCAGCGCATAATCGTAACGCGAGATCGCGAGCGGCGGCACGCCAGAGCCGATCTCGGCCGGGTCGACGCGCTGCGCCAGATTGGGCACGATCGCCTCCGGCGCCGGGCTCGCCTTGTCGCGCTTCCTCACCATCACCCAGCGCACGTACTCGAGCACCTTGTCGCCGTCCTGGTTGCGCCCCGTCGAGCGCACGTACACGGTGCCCGTCTCGCCGTTGGAATTTTCCTTGAGCCCAATCACCTCCGACACCGAGGACAGCGTGTCGCCGGGAAAGGCCGGCTTCAGGAAGCGGCAATTGGCGTAGCCGAGGTTGGCGATGGCGTTGAGCGAGATGTCGGGCGTCGTCTTGCCGAACACGACATGAAAGGTGAGGAGATCATCGAGCGGCGAGCGCTCGTAGCCGATGGCGCGGGCAAACGCGTCCGACGACTGCACCGCAAAGCGCGTGCCGTAGAGGCTCGTATAGAGCGCCACGTCCCCCACCGTGACGGTGCGCGGGGTCGCGTGCGTGATCACCTGCCCGAAGCGGAAATCCTCGAAGTAGTTGCCGGGGTTGGTTTTCGCCGATGTCATAGGTGGGGTGTTGCCTCTTGGGGGCCAGGTGGGGCCCAGATGGGCGCCGGAACGGCCCGCTGCCGATTAGTCCTAAAGGGACGCCTCTGTCGACACCCTTTTTGCCGCCGGAGCCCGGGAGAGGCTCAAAACCACTCCTCCTCGGTCCGGCGCATGGCCTCGATCGCCTCCGCGATCGCGACCGTCCGCCGCGCCATGACGAGGTGCAGGCGCTCCACCATCCGGCCGTCGAGGGTGATGACGCCCTTGCCCGCGTTCTCGGGCAGCCCGAAGGCGGAGATGATCTTGCGCGCCCAGGACACCTCCTCGATCGTCGGTGAGAACACCTCGTTGCAGGGCACGACTTGCGAGGGATGGATCAGCGTCTTGCCGTCCATGCCGAGCGTGCGCCCGTGCTCGCACTCCTCGCGGAATCCCACCTCGTCGCGGAAGTCGTTGTAGACGCCGTCGAGGACATCGAGGCCGTAGGCGCGCGCCGCCACGATTGCCATGGCGAGCCACGGGACGACGGCGATGCGGTTGTGCAAGGCGCGGGCCCGCGATTCCTTCAGGAGATCGTTGGTGCCCATCACGAGGCAGACAAACCGGTTCGCAGGGTCGGCGCCGAGCGCGGCGATCTCGCGCACGTTCAATATCGAGCTGGGCGTTTCCATCATGGCCCACAACCGCGTTTTGGGCGCCGCGCCGATGTCGCCCAAAACCTTCGCCACCGTCACCACGTCGCCGGGATGGGAGACCTTCGGCACGAGGATCGCGTCCGGCGCCACGGACGCCGCGGCGCGCAGGTCGTCCATGCCCCAGGGCGTCTCGATGGCGTTGGTTCGGATCACCAGCTCGCGCCGGCCGTAGCCGCCGGCCTTCACCGCCGCACAGACGTTGGCCCGGGCCGCGGCCTTCGCCTCGGGCGCGACGGAGTCCTCCAGATCGAGGATCAGGGAGTCTGCCGGCAGCGTTTTCGCCTTCTCGAGCGCGCGCTCGTTGGCGCCCGGCATGTACAGCACGCTGCGGCGTGGGCGGATCGACATCCCTTGGGGCTCCTCCCTTGGGGCTCCTCGTTGTGCACCGCACAATAGCGCGCCCGGCGCCCAACACCAAGGCTTGCTCCACAGCCTCTTGGCGGCGATCCCCCGCTGAGGCAAGAGAGTGAGCCACCGCACTCGAACCCCGTAAGTCACAATGCCCCGCGTCCTCGCTCTCTCCTCGCACGTCGGCTTTGGATCGGTGGGGCTCGCCGTGATCGTCCCCGCGCTGCAGGCGCTCGGCCACGAGGTCGTGGCGCTGCCGACGATCGTTCTGTCGAACCACCCCGGCTACGGGTGCTTCTCGGGCGAGCAGATCGCACCCGCGACGCTGCAGCAGATCATCGATTCGCTCGACGCCAACGGCTGGCTCGCCGCGACCGACGCGGTGCTGACCGGCTACCTGCCGAGCGAAGCGCACGTAGAGGTGGCGCGCTCCGCGCTGGCGCGCGTGCGCGACGCGAACCCCTTGGCACTCCTCGTTTGCGATCCGGTGCTGGGCGATGAGCCGGGCGGGCTCTACATCGACGAGCACGCGGCCGCCGCGATCGCCCGGCATCTGCTGCCCGCATGCGATCTGGCGACGCCCAACCTGTTCGAGCTGTCGTGGCTCTCCGGCCGGCCCATCGACACGATCGAGGCGGCGGTCGCGGCCGCGCGCGCGCTCGGCTCACGCAGCGTGCTGGCGACCTCGATCCCGGCCGGCGAAGAGCGGATCGCCAACGTTTTCGTCGGTGAGACCGAAGCGCGCGCCTGCATTGTGCCTCGACGGGACGCCGCCCCGCATGGCACAGGGGACTTGCTGGCGGCGCTCTACCTGGGGCATGCCCTCAACGGCCTTGCGCCGGAGACGTGCCTCGGCCGCGCGGTCGCGGCGGTGGAAGCGAGCATCGTCGCGAGCGCGGGCCGGGACGAATTGTCGCTCGCGGGCGCGGGAGCGGTCTGGGCGGAAGCGCGGCCCTTGCCTGCGCCGCCGATCTAATGTCGGTAGGTTCAAGACACGCGGCGACGAGGAGGGGACGGGCCTGATGGCGACCACCAGGAAGACGATCAACCAGCGGTTCAGTGGCGCGCTCGCGTTCATGAAGCACGATGCGGCGAGCGGGATCGTGCTGCTCGGGGCAGCGTTGCTCGCACTCGTCCTGCAGAATTCGCCCTTGAGCTGGCTCTACGACGGCCTTCTCGATACGCCCGTGACCATCGGCGTCGGCGCCATCGTCATCGACAAGCCGCTGCTGTTGTGGATCAACGACGGCTTGATGGCCGTGTTCTTCTTCCTCGTCGGCCTCGAGATCAAACGCGAGCTGATCGTCGGCGAGCTCTCGACGGCCAAGCAGGCCTCGCTGCCGCTGATCGCCGCCGTCGGCGGCATGCTGGTGCCGGCGCTCATCTACTCGACCATCAACTGGACCGACGACATCGCGCTGCACGGCTGGGCGATCCCGGCCGCCACCGACATCGCCTTCGCGGTCGGCGTGCTGGCGCTGCTCGGGTCCCGCGTTCCGACGGCGCTCAAGGTGTTCCTGCTGGCGCTCGCCATCATCGACGACCTCGGCGCCATCATCATCATCGCCTTCTTCTATACGTCGCACCTGTCGCTTGCGGCCCTCGGGCTCGCCGGACTAGGCATCGCCGCGCTCGCCGTATTCAATACGCGCGGCGTCACCCGCATCGCACCCTACGCCATCGTCGGCGTGTTCATCTGGCTGTGCGTGCTGAAATCCGGCGTCCACGCCACGCTGTCGGGCGTAGTGACGGCGCTGGCGGTTCCGCTCACGATCCCGCGCGGCGAGACGCAGAGCACGCTGGTGCGCACCGAGGAAGGCCTGCATCCGTGGGTCACGTTCGGCGTGCTGCCGCTGTTTGCCTTCGGCAATGCCGGCGTGACGCTGGCCGGCATGACGCTCGAGAAAATCTTCAGCGCGATCCCGATGGGCATCGCGTTCGGCCTGTTCATCGGCAAGCCGATCGGCATCTTTGGGTTTTCCTTCGCCGCCATAAAGCTCAAGCTCGCCGGCAAGCCGGAAGGCGCCACCTGGGCGCAGATTTTCGGCGTCTCGATCCTGGGCGGCATCGGCTTCACCATGAGCCTCTTCATCGGCATGCTGGCCTTCGTCGACGCCGATCGCGCCGCCGAGATCCGCATCGGCGTTCTCGTCGGCTCGATCATGTCCGCAATTGTCGGCTACCTCGTCTTGCGCCGGGTCACGCCCGCGGTGGTATCCGTGAAGCCGCCAGAGCGCCTGCAACCGCGCAATTGAACTGAGCGCTCGCCGCTTAGACGCTCGCCTTCACGCTCTGGCGCGCCGCCTTGACGTTGGCGGTACGCCGCTGATGGTATTTGCGCGAGAGTTCGTCCCACTCGATCGTCAGCGAGCCGCCCGTTGCAACGTGCTGACGGTCCCAGTTGGTCAGCAGGTCGAGACAAGCGTGGTCGATGTAATCGAGGTCATTGACGTGCACGTGCACCCCCGCGCCCGGCTTCAAGCACTCGAGCGCGGCTGCGAGCTTCGGCAGACGAATGAGCGTCGCCGAGCCGCTCAAGTAGAGATCGACGCGGTTCTCCGCCGCGTTCTCCTCCTTGCGGACGTCGAGGTGCGAGAAGGCATAGAGCAGCTTGATGAGCGACAGTCCGAGCCCGATCAGCACGCCTTCCAGGAGGTTGGTGGCGACGATCATCACGATCGTCGTCGCGTAGATGAAAACCTCGCCCTTGCCGAACTTGAGCAGCCCCGGGACCGCCTTGGGATAGGCGAGCTTGTAGCCGGTGTAGACCAGGATCGCGGCAAGTGCCGAAACCGGAATGTAGCGCAGCGTGAAGGGTATCGCGCTGACGAACAGCAACAGCCACACGCCGTGCATGATGGCGGAGGCACGCGATACCGCGCCGGCTTCGACGTTGGCGCTGGAGCGCACGATGACACCGGTCATCGGCAGCACGCCAAGGACGCCGCAGATCATATTGCCGATGCCTTGCGCGCTGAGCTCCTTGTCGTACTTGGTGCGGGGCCCGCCGTGCAGCTGGTCGACGGCGGTGGCGCACAACAGCGTTTCGGCGCTGGCGATGAAGGCTATGGAAACAGCGCCGATCAGAATCGGCAGCTCGGTGATGCGCATCAGCTTCTCGGGCGTCGGGAAGATCGTAACCGACCAGAAATTTTCCGGAATATTGACGTAGTTGATCGCATCGAGCTTGAGGACGGCCGCCGCGACTATGGCCACCACCACGCCAACTAAAGGCGCCGGGATGATGCGCCAGCTCTTGGGCGCTATGAAACTCCACGCCAGGATGGTGACGATGGTCAACAGCCCGACCATCCCCGCCGTCACATGCAAGTCGCCGGCCTCGACGGCCTTGATCAGGGTGTTGGGGATTCCGAGGAGATTCTGGATGCCGCTGCCGACGGGGGGAAAGTCCAGCATCACGTGGAACTGCGAGACGAAGATCAATACGCCGATGCCAGCAAGCATCCCGTGAATGACCGCGGGCGACACCGCGCGAAACCATTGCCCGAGCTTGAATATGCCGGCGGCGAACTGCAAGAGCCCGGCAAACAGCACGATGACGCCCAGCATCTCCAGGCCTTGCTGCTGCACGAGCTGCCACACGAGCACCGTGAGACCGGCGGCCGGGCCGCTCACCTGCAACGGCTGACCGCTAAAGAAGCCCACCACCAGGCCGCCGATGATGCCGGTGATGATGCCCACCGTCGGCGGTACGCCCGAGGCGATGGAGATGCCCATGCACAGCGGCAGGGCAACGAGGAAGACGACGACAGAGGCGAGAAGGTCGCGGCCGAACATGTTCGTGGAGTAGGAGGACGTCATACTGCCTCGCACGGAGCTCGAATTTCTAATGGTGCTGGCCGGCCCACGCTCCGTAACTTCGCCGCAGTCGTCTCGTTGCGATCCCCCAGCGGCCGCGACGATAGCCGCACTGCGCCCACCCCGCAAGCACGCCAAACGGCACGGGGCGGGCGGCTCCTCCACCTGTCCGCTGGGGTAGCCCGGCCCTACGCTTTTGGGCAGTTGCCTGCGATCGTGTAACTCACTAGGAAGTCTGCGCGCCCCAACAACGGAAACAACAAAATGAGCAGCTTTCCCGAGAAGCTCACCGACCGCTATCGCCGCTTCAAGCACCGGCTGTTCCTGCCCAACGCGGAGCAGTACGAGGAGCTCGCGACCTACGGGCAGAGCCCCGATGTGATGCTGGTCTCTTGCTGCGACAGCCGCGTCGACCCGGAGACGATCTTCAACGCCATGCCGGGCGAGCTGTTCGTCGTGCGCAACGTCGCCAACCTGGTCCCGCCCTACGAGACGGGCGGCAAATTCCACGGCGTCAGCTCGGCGCTCGAGTTCGCCGTTATGAACCTGCGCGTGAAGCACATCGTCGTCATGGGCCATTCGGGCTGCGGCGGCGTCAAGGCCGCGCTCGACATGAGCACGGCGGTCCAAACCGACGCCCACTTCATCCGCAGCTGGATGTCGATGCTCGATGACGCGCGGCTCCGCGTGCTCGCCTCGCATCAGATGAGCCCGCAGGCCGAGAAGCTGAGCGCGCTTGAGCAGGAAGCCGTGAAGACCTCGATCAAGAACCTGCGCACGTTCCCGTTCGTGCAGGATCTCGAGGAGAAGGGGCGCCTGTCGCTGCACGGCGCCTATTTCGACATCGCGAGCGGCACCCTGTCGGTGCTCAATCACTCGCGCAACGTGTTCTACCCGCTCTGAGGCAGACGCAGCGTACGCGGCATCACTTGGCGGGTGGCGTCGCGCCCCCGGCGGCTCGTGCCTTCTCGATCGCGGGGATCAGCTGCGTAGCGAGCAACTCTGCGGTGATCGCCCCGACGTGCTTGAACGCGATCTCGCCGCGGCCGTTGACGACGAACGTCTCGGGCATGCCGTAGACGCCCCATTCGATGGCGCCGCGGCCCTTGTCGTCGGTGCCGACCGCCTTGAACGGATTGCCATAGCGTCCAAGGAAGCGCCGTGCCGCCGTCGCCTCGTCCTTGTAGTTGACGCCGTAGAGCGCCACGCCGGTCTTGTCCTTGAGCTCCAACAGCAGCGCCGCCTCCTCTGCACACGGCACGCACCACGACGACCAGAAATTAATGACGCTCACCGTGCCGCCGGCGAGCTCCGTGCTGGCAAACCCCGGCACGGGCGCGCCGCGCTCGACCAAGCCGTCGAGCGCGGGAAACGCCGTCGCGGGAACCGGCTTGCCGATGAGCGCCGAGGGCAGCTTGGAGGGATCGCCGCCCGTCAGGGCGAAGGCGAACAGCAGGACGATCGCGCCGAATATGGCGACAGGCACGAGAACCCAGGTGCGGCTGCGGGCCGGCTCGGGCGCAGCGCCCGGCGGGCTTCCCGTGCCGCGGTTGTCGACGGGCTTCTGCATGGATGGGGCAACCTCTGTCTTAGGTGCGCGAGCGCCGCGACACGCCGCGCGCGGCGAAATCACTCAAGCGCCGCTCCTGCGCGCGCCCGTCGAGAACAAGCCACGCGATGACACCCGCGAGCACGACCACGGTGATCGCGTAAGCCGACCAGATGAAGGCTGCGTGCGGTCCCAAATCAATGCCCAGGTCCATGCCGCTCACTCCGCCGCCGCCAGCTGAGCCGCCTGCGCGCGCTCCACCTCGGCGAGCTGCAGCGCCTTGACGCGCCGTCGCAGGATCTCGTTGCGCATGGCTTTCAGATGCAGCGCGACGAACAGCACCGTGAACCCCAGCGCCATCACCAGCAGCGGGGTCAGGATCGAGGGATCGATGCTGGGGCCACCAACCCGCATGATGCTCGCGGGCTGATGCAGCGTGTTGCCCCACTCCACCGAGAACTTGATGATGGGCAGCATCACGATGCCAACGAGCGCCAGCACGGCGGTGAGCTTGGCGGCAAGCGTCTCGTCCTCGATCGACGACCTGAGCGCGATCAGGCCGAGATAGAGGAAGAACAAGATCAGCACCGAGGTGAGCCGAGCGTCCCACACCCAATAGGTTCCCCAAGTGGGCCGGCCCCACAGCGACCCCGTGACGAGCGCCAGAAACGTGAAGGCGGCGCCGAGCGGCGCTGCAGCCTTGGCGGAGACGTCGGCCAAGGGATGGCGGAACACCAGCAGGCCGAACGCGGAGATCGCGATGAGCGCATAGCCCGCCATCGCGAGCCAGGCGCACGGCACGTGAATGAACATGATGCGCACCGTCTCGCCCTGCTGGTAATCGGGCGGCGCCACGAAGAAGCTCAAGTAGAGGCCGTAGACGATGATGACAGCGGCTGCGCCCGCGATCCACGGCAGGAGCTTGGCCGAAAGCTCCATGAACCGGGTGGGGTTGGCGAGGCGCTGTGTGACGGTCTGCATTGGAAATGATCTAAGGTGTATGCGCGGAAAGCGCAATTGAGGGCGTTCGCCCGGTTGTCGCGGCGCCTACTGCATCTGCGCGCGCAGCGCGGCTGCCGCCGCTATCGGCCCCAGAACGACGGCCGCCAGCGAGATCGCGGTAAGGATAAGGAGGGGGCTCGTGACCCCGCCGGGGCCGAGCAGCGCGTTGATCGCCGCCATGCCGAACACCAGCGTCGGCACGTAGAGCGGCAGCACCAGAAGCGCGATCAGCAGCCCGCCGCGGTGCGACCTGAGCGTCAGCGCCGCGCCGACCGCGCCGAGGAAGCTGACGGCCGGGGTGCCGAGCAGCATGGTCGCCACCAGCACCGGGTAGGCGCCGATCTCCAGGTTGAGCAGGATGCCCAGCACCGGTGCCAGCAGCGCCAGCGGAATGCCGGTCGAGATCCAATGCGCCAAGGCCTTGGCGGCGGCGACCAGCTCCAGCGGCAGCGCGCCCGTCGCCAGGATGTCGAGCGAGCCGTCCTCGTAGTCGGCGGCAAAGATGCGGGGCAGCGACAGAAGCGCGGCGAGCAGCAGCGCGATCCACAGCACGCCGGCGGCGATGCGCGACAGCAAGTTGAGATCGGCGCCGAGCCCGAGCGGCAGCAGCGTCACGACGATCATGTAGAAGCCGAGCGCGGTGCCGAGCGCGCCGCCCTGCCGCACGGCGAGGCGGAGATCGCGGGCAACGAGCGTAAGGAATGCGCTCATGCCGCGGCCTCCGCGGTCCCGAGCCGGATCTCGCGGAAGCGCGCCAACGCAAGTGGCACATGTGTCGCGATGATCGCGAGGCCGCCGCCCGCAACGTGAGTGTCGATCGCCTCGATCAGCAGCGCGGTGGACGCGGCATCGAGCGACACGGTGGGCTCGTCGAGCAGCCACAGCGGACGCTCGGCCGCGACGAGGCGCGCGAGCGCCAGCCGGCGCTTCTGGCCGGCCGAGAGATAGCCGGCGGGGATGTCGCCCAGCGCCGACAGAGCGAAACGCTCGAGCGCGGGGCCAACGCGCGCTTCGGCGTCCCAGGTATCCCCGGCGTCGTCGAGGTAGACCGCCCAGAAGGCGAGGTTCTCGGCGACCGTCAGGTGGCTCTTGATGCCGTCCTGGTGCCCGACGAAATGCACAAGCTCGGACGCCTCGCGCTCGGGCGGAGCGTTCTCGAGGCGGATTGCGCCGCGAGCCGGCGCGAGAAAACCGCCAAGCGCGCGCAAAAGCGTCGTCTTGCCCGAGCCGTTGGCGCCCGTCAGCAGCAGCGCCTCGCCCCCCTCCAGGCGGAACGACAGATCATCGACGATGATCCGCCCGCCGCGGGTCAAGACCAGATTTTCAGCAACGAGCTGCACAGCTCTTCATCATCCGCGTGGAAGAATGCTCTGGCGAAGCGAAGGGGAAATCCCGCACAATGCGCGTCCAGGATGTTGCAAGGATGCTCGCTGGCCCCGGGGCGCGCGGGCCTATATAAGAGGCACGCTTCCACCGACGCCAGCGCAAATCCGCGTATCCAGGCCCGCGCGACCGGCAAGGTTAGCGCGCTCTGGGATGCGGGACCGAAATTGAAGGAGATGCCGACTTGAAGGACGTAGAGACGCGCTCGCTCGACAGCTTCAAGTGCCGCAAGGTCCTCACCTCCGGCGGCAAGAGCTACGTCTACTATTCGCTGCCCGAGGCGGAGCAGAACGGCCTCAAAGGCATTTCCAAGCTGCCCTTCTCCATGAAGGTGCTGCTGGAGAACCTCCTGCGCCACGAGGACGGACGCACGGTCACCAAGGCCGACATCGCGGCGGTTGCGAGCTGGCTCGCCGACAAGGGCACCGCCGGCGCGGAAATCGGCTTCCGTCCCGCGCGCGTGCTCATGCAGGACTTCACCGGCGTGCCGGCCGTCGTCGACCTCGCCGCCATGCGCGACGGCATGAAGCTGCTCGGCGGCGACCCGCAGAAGATCAACCCGCTCGTTCCCGTCGACCTCGTCATCGACCACTCGGTGATCGTCGACGAGTTCGGCTCAGCCCAGGCGTTCGCCCACAACGTCGAGCACGAGTACCAGCGCAACGGCGAGCGCTATAACTTCCTCAAGTGGGGCCAGGGCGCCTTCGACAACTTCCGCGTGGTGCCGCCCGGCACCGGCATCTGCCACCAGGTCAACCTCGAGTTCCTCGCGCAGACCGTGTGGACCAAGACATTCGCCGACGGCACGGTCCTCGCTTATCCCGACACCCTCGTCGGAACCGACAGCCACACCACCATGGTCAACGGCCTCGCCGTACTCGGCTGGGGCGTCGGCGGCATCGAGGCCGAGGCCGCCATGCTCGGACAGGCGCAGTCCATGCTGCTGCCCGAGGTGATCGGCTTCAAGCTGACGGGCAAGCTGAAGGAGGGCGTGACCGCGACCGATCTCGTCCTCACCGTGACGCAGATGCTGCGCAAGAAGAGCGTCGTCGGCAAGTTCGTGGAGTTCTTCGGCCCCGGCCTCGACACCATGCCGCTCGCCGACCGCGCGACGATCGCCAACATGGCGCCCGAGTACGGCGCGACCTGCGGCTTCTTCCCCGTCGACAAGGAGACGCTCGCCTACCTCACGATGTCGGGGCGCGAGCCCCATCGCATCGCCCTCGTCGAGGATTATTCCAAGGTGCAAGGCCTCTTCCGCGAGAGCGGATCGCCCGATCCCGTGTTCACCGACACGCTCGAGCTCGAGCTCGATACGGTCGTCCCCTCGCTCGCCGGGCCGAAGCGGCCCGAGGGGCGCATCGCGCTCACCGAGGCCGCCGCCGGCTTCGCCAAGGCACTCGAGACCGAGTACCGCAAGCCCGACGAGCTTGCAAAGCGCGTCCCCGTAAAGGGGCGCGACTTCGACATCGGGCACGGCGACGTCGTCATCGCCGCGATCACGAGCTGCACCAATACCTCCAACCCGTCCGTTCTGATCGCGGCCGGCATCCTCGCGCGCAAGGCGGTGGAGAAGGGCCTGAAGACCGCGCCGTGGGTCAAGACCTCGCTCGCGCCGGGATCGCAGGTCGTCTCCGCCTATCTCGACAAGGCGGGGCTGCAGCCATTCCTCGACAAGCTCGGATTCAATCTCGTCGGCTTCGGCTGCACCACCTGCATCGGAAACTCCGGGCCGCTCGCGGCCGAGATCTCCGCCGCCATCAACGAGAACGGCATCGTCGCCGCCGCCGTGCTGTCGGGCAACCGCAACTTTGAAGGCCGCGTCAGCCCGGACGTGCAGGCGAACTATCTCGCTTCGCCGCCGCTCGTCGTCGCCTACGCGCTCGCGGGCAGCGTGCAGAAAAACCTGACGACGGAGCCGCTCGGGATCGGCAGCGACGGCCAGCCGGTATTCCTGCGCGACATCTGGCCGTCCTCGCAGGAGATCCAGAAGTTCATCGCCGAGAACATTACCCGCGCGCTCTTCCTCGAACGCTATGCCGACGTGTTCAACGGCGACGCGAGCTGGCGCGCCATCGATACCGCCGGCGGCCTCGACGTACACCTGGGATTCAGGCTCCACCTACGTGCGCAACCCGCCCTACTTCGAGGGGATCGGCAAGACGCCGCAGCCCGTCACCGACATCGTCGGCGCGCGCGTGCTCGGCCTCTTCGGCGATAAGATCACCACCGACCACATCTCGCCCGCCGGCTCGATCAAGCCGGCCTCGCCCGCCGGCGCCTACCTCATGGACCACCACGTGACGATCGCCGACTTCAATCAGTACGGCACGCGGCGCGGCAACCACGAGGTGATGATGCGCGGCACCTTCGCCAACATCCGCATCAAGAACTTCATGACAAAGGACGCCGCCGGCAACGTGAAGGAAGGCGGGTTCACCATTCACTATCCTTCCGGCGAGCAGATGCCGATCTACGACGCCGCCATGCGCTACAAGGCAGACGGCGTGCCGCTCGTCGTTTTCGCCGGCGTCGAGTACGGCAACGGCTCCTCGCGCGACTGGGCGGCAAAGGGCACGAACCTGCTCGGCGTAAAGGCCGTGATCGCGCAGTCGTTCGAGCGCATCCACCGCTCCAACCTCGTCGGCATGGGCGTCGTGCCGTTCGTATTCGAGGACGGCACGAGCTGGGAAGTCGCTCGGCCTCAAAGGTGACGAGACCGTAACCATCCGCGGCCTTGCAGCGATCAAGCCGCGCCAGATGATGACGGCGGAGATCACCTCCGCCGGCGGCTCCATGCGGGTTGTCCCCATCCAATGCAGGATCGACACCCTGGACGAGCTCGAATACCTGAAAAACGGCGGGATATTGCACTACGTCCTGCGCAATCTGGCGGCCGCCTGAGGCTTACGGAGGTACGCTGGGGCGTCACCGCAACTCAATCTTTCGTGACCCCCCGTTGAAGCGGAGGAGCGCGCCATTTAATCTACGTTACAAAGTTGCTTTTCCAGGTCTCTTAAAAATGCGGCTTCCCATCACCCTCGTTGCTCTGACGCTGGCGCTCGCCTTGCCGGCCGCCAGCACGATGGCGCAGGCGCCGGGCATCAACCCGTCGTTTCCCCCGCCCAAGAACGTGCTCGAGCTGTTCACCAGCCAGGGCTGCGATACCTGCCCGCCGGCCGACAGCGTGCTCGCGTCCTACGCACAGCGCCCCGACGTCATCGCCATCTCGCTCCCCGTCGACATCTGGGATTATCTCGGCTGGAAGGACACGCTCGCCTCCGACAAGAACTCAGAGCGCCAGAAATTCTACGCCAAGGCGCGCGGCGACGGCGCCATCTACACGCCGCAAGTCATCGTCAACGGCATGATCGGCGTGCCCGGCAGCAACTCCGCCGCCATCGAAGAGGCGATCAAGACCACCGACGCGGAGCTGAAATCGATCCGCGTGCCGGTGCGCTTCTGGCACGAGCGCAACTCGATCATCATCGAGGCGGGCGACGCGCCTGCGGGGCTGAAGGGCAAGGAGGCGACCATCTGGTTCGCGGTCGTGCAGAAATCGGCCAACGTTCCGATCCAGCGCGGCGACAACAAGGGCAAGACGCTGACCTACACCAACATCGTGCGCGAGATGCTTCCCGTCGGCACGTGGAACGGCAAGGCGATGAACCTGCAGCTGGCGCGCACCGCCATCATGACGCCGGAGACAGAGGCCTGCATCGTGCTGCTGCAGGAGGGCAAGGCCGGGCCGATCCTGGGCGCCGCCTGGACGGGGCTGTGGTAGGGCGCGCCTAGCTTGGCGCCTCGCTAACCCGCCAGCCCGCGCTTTTTCAGCATGCCGGCGATTTCCGGCGGGCGGCCGCGGAAGGCGACGTAGGCTTTCAAAGGATCGCGCGCGTTGCCGCCCGAGTAGATGTATTTCTTCAGCCGCTTCGCCGTTCCCGCATCGAACGGATCGCCCGCCTCCCTGAAGGCCTCGAAGGCGTCGGCATCCATCACTTCCGACCACAGGTAGCTGTAGTAGCCCGCCGCATACCCGCCGACGATGTGCAGGAAATGCGGGATGCGGTGGCGCATGACGATCTCGGGCGGCATGCCGAGCCGTTTCAGCGTCGCGCGCTCGAAGGCAGCAACGTCGAGGTCGCCGGCGTCGGCTAGCGCGTGCAGTTCCATGTCGACGAGCGCGGAAGCCACATACTCCACCGTCGCGAAGCCCTGGTTGAAGTTGCGCGCCTTCTCGATGCGCGCCAGGAGCTTCTGCGGCATCGGCTTCCCCGTCTCGTAATGCAAAGCGAAGCGTTCCAGCACTTGGGGCACCATCAGCCAGTGCTCGTAAAGCTGCGAGGGAAGCTCGACGAAATCACGCGTGACGCTCGTTCCCGAGATCGACGGATAGGTGACGTCGGACAACAGCCCGTGCAGCCCGTGACCGAACTCGTGGAACAGCGTGCGCGCGTCATCGAGCGACAACAGCGTCGGCGCGCCTTCCTCGCCTTGCGCGAAGTTCATCACGTTGATGATGATGGGGCGCACCTTGCCGGCAATGTTGGACTGCGATCGCAGGCCGCTCATCCAGGCACCGGAGCGCTTGGAGGGCCGCGCGAAATAATCGCCGAGGAACAGCCCGACGTGGCCGCCGCGCTCGTCGCTCACGTCCCACACGCGCACATCAGGATGGTAGCGCGGCGCGCCCGCAAGCTCCTTGAAGCGCAGGCCGAACAGACGCTTTGCCGTATCGAAGGCCGCCGCGATCACGCTGTCGAGCGCGAGATAGGGGCGCGTTGCCGCCTCGTCCACGTCGAAGCGCGCCTTGCGCTCCTTCTCCGCGTAGTAGCGCCAGTCCCAGGGCGCGATCTCGAAGTTGCCGCCCTCGGAGCGAGCGCGCTGCTGCAGCGCCTCGCGCTCCTGGCCCGCGCGCTTCACCGCCGCCGGCCACACCGCCTTCAACAGATCGCGCACCGCCTCCGGCGTTTTCGCCATCGTGTCGCCGAGGCTGTAGTCGGCGTAGCTGTCGTAGCCGATGAGGCGGGCGAGCTCGGCGCGCAAAGCCACGATCTCGGCCATGACGGCGCCGTTGTCGGTCGCCCCGCCCATTTCCCCGCGCTTGACCCAGGCGGCGAACGCCTGCTCGCGCAGGTCGCGGCGCGAGGAAAACTGCAGGAACGGCTCGATGCTCGACCGCGACAGCGTGATGACGTGCCGGCCGTTCAAGCCTTTGTCGGCGGCGGATCGCGCCGCGGCGGCGCGTACCGCGGAGGGCAGTCCCGCGAGGTCGCGCTCGCCCTCCAGCACGAGCTGCCAGGATTGCTCGTCCTTCAGCACGTTTTGCGAAAACTTGGTAGCGAGCGTCGCAAGCCGTCCGTTGATCTCGGCGATGCGGACCTTGGCCTTGCGCCCGAGCTTGGCGCCGGCGCGAACGAGCCAGGTGTGATGCAGCTCGAGCACGCGCGCCTGCTCGTCGGTGAGGCGCAGACGGTCGCGGCGCCGGTAGAGATCCTCCACGCGCGCAAAGAGCTTGCCGTTGAGCATGATCGCGCTGTCGTGCGCGGCGAGCAGCGGCGCCATCTCCCGCTCGATGCCCTGCAGCTCCTCGTTGGTGTGGGCGCCGGCCAGGTTGAAGAACACCGCACTCACGCGGTTCAGGAGCCGCCCGCCCCGCTCCATCGCAGCAATGGTGTTGGCGAACGTCGGACGCGACGCCTGGCGCAGGATCTCCGCGATTTCCGCCTTGTGCTCCTTGAGCGCTGCGGCGAACGCCGGCCGGAATTGGGCTGGCTCTATCTTGTCGAATGGCGGGAGCCCGAACGCGCCCGACCATTTCGCCAGCAACGGATTGGCGCTTCCCGCCTTGGACTTTGACGAAGGCCTGGCGGCAGCACGCCGCGCGGGCGCGCGGGCTTTGCGCGCAGGGGTTTTCTTGCTGACGCGTTTTATCACCGGCCTCATATCCTTTGGCAGCTTCGTGCGGGCGCAATGCAGCACAGTTAGGCGTTCGGCGCCTTGCGTCCAGTCGGCGCGACAAAAAAAGTGGGCCGGCGGGGAACCGGCCCATTGCACGCTCTTGGGAATAGTTAGGGGAGGTTGCCAACGAGGCCCGGTCCTTCAGAGCCGCCCTGGGGGGCTGGGGGGCTGAGAGTCCAGAACCGCTCCGTGTGAACCGGGCCTAGAGGCAACGGTGACAACCTCGCAAGCGTTTGAGGCGGATACTTGGCCGGGAGGGGTCGTGATTTTGACCATGTCGGGGAATTTCCGTGCCGTGCACAAGTTGTGTGCGCGCATCGAAAACCCGCGCAGGTGTCCCTTCAGGCGACAACCCGGCCCTTGAAATTGATCGCGTCCGGCGCGATCATGACCCGGCTGTGACAAGGGAGGCGCCATTGAGCGACGCCGAGCCGATAACTTTCAGCCCGCCCAATGCGGGCAGCTTCCGCGGCGCACGCGCGCAGCCAAGCCTGGGAGCGCAGCGCCGCGCCTCACGACCTTCAGCCGCCACGAGCTCAGTGCCATCCTCGCCATTTACGGTCGCAAGGTCGCCGCCGGCGAATGGCGCGATTACGCCATCGACATCGGCCGCGACAAGGCCGTCTTCTCCGTCTTTCGCCATTCGAGCGAGTGCCCCCTCTACCGCATCGAGAAGACGCCGCGGCTTGCGCGCAAGCAGGGCGCCTATTCGATCGTGGCGCCGGCGGGCCTCATCGTGAAGCGTGGCCACGACCTCCTGCGCGTGCTGGGCGTCCTGGAAAGCCGCGTCCGCCTCGTCAGCGTCTAGCGACCCCAGTTACCCCTAAAGGCACGCCAAAAAGCAAAGAGCCCCGCGATGGCGGGGCTCTTCACGCGTAGTGCCTGAAGCCGTGGACGGGCTTAGTTGCGGCTGCTGCCGAACATCTGCAGCAGGAATACGAACATGTTGATGAAGTCGAGGTAGAGCGCGAGAGCACCCATAATGGCGCTTTTCGCCACCATCGCGGCGTCGCCGCGCACCATCAGGTAGCCGTCCTTGATGCGCTGCGTGTCGTAGGCGGTGAGGCCGGCGAACACCAGGACGCCGATCGCCGAGATCGCGAACTGCAGGGCCGGCGAAGCGAGGAACCAGTTCACGACCATCGCGATGATGATGCCGATGACGCCCATGAACAGGAACGATCCCCAGGCGGAGATGTCCCGCTTCGTGGTGTAGCCCCACAGGCTCAGCGCGCCGAACGAGGCGGCGGTGACGAAGAACACCTGCGTGATCGACTGGCCGGTGAAGACGAGGAAGATCGACGACAGCGACAGTCCCATCACGGCAGCAAACGCCCAGAAGGCGATCTGCGTCGCGCCGACGCTCATCTGCTGGGCGCGGAACGACATGTAGAGAACGAAGCCGAGGGGGGCCAGCATGACGACCCAGCGCAGCGGCGAGGTGTAGAGCATCTGGCCGAACGGCGTGAGCGTCTCGATGCTGGAGCCGGCAAGCACGCTGGTGAAATAGGCAATGACGCCGGTCAGCGCGATGCCGCCGGCCATGTAGTTGTAAACGCCGAGCATATAGGTGCGCAGACCCTCGTCTACCGCGGCGCCGGAGCGCGCGGCCGTCCCTTGTGCGTACCTGTTGTCGAGCTGAGCCATGATTGTATCCCTAGTGTCCCTTGTTGGTTCGGCGGACAGCGCCAAATCACCGTTGGAATATGCGCTGTGAGGCCGACCCTTTCAAGGCGTCAGCTGCCGGTTTTCGCCGCGGGTGAGCGCCGGCAACGCCCGATAAATCGGCCGTTTAGACTTCTTTTACTCCGACCGCAGGTAAGGCACGGCCGGCGCCCGCAGCACGGCCCACGTGCCTACGCCGCCGAACACGAAGACGAGACCCACCGAAACGGCGAGCGCCAGGGCGACGGCGGCGGCCGAGAAACTGAACGCGATGTTCATCACCTGAGTGACGACGAGCGCCGACGCCACCGTCCCCAGCACCACGGCGAACAGCGCCGTCACGCCCGCGAGCAGGAAGTACTCCAGGAAGTGCGACAGCAGAATGCGCCGCCGCGTTGCTCCAAGCGTCTTCAGGATGACCGCCTCCAAGATGCGGCGGCGCTGCGCGGTCGCGAGCGCACCGGCGAGCACCAGGGCGCCTGCGAGCAGCGTGACGCTGCCCGCGACCCTGACGGCCAGCATGACCTTGGCGAACACCTTGTTGAACGCATCGAGAATGTCGCGGACGCGGATCGCCGTCAGCGAGGGGAAGTCGCGCCCCAATGCTCGCATGGTGCGCGCCTCGGCCGCGAGCGGCGTTCCCGGCGGCAGCGCGATCGTGACGAGCAGGTTATTGGGGGCGCTCTCCAGCGTGTTGGGCGAGAACACCATCACGAAATTGATGGCCAAACTCTCCCATTTGACCTCGCGCAGGTTGGCGATGCGTGCGGTGACGTTGCGGCCCAGCACGTTGACGGTCACCGTGTCGCCGAGCTTCAGCCCGAGCTTCTCGGCGAGGTCCACCTCGAACGACACGAGCGGCTCGCCGCTGTAATCGGCATCCCACCATTTTCCGGCGACGACCTTGGAGCCCTGCGGGACGGCGACCGAGTAGGACAGCCCGCGGTCCCCATTGAGCACCCACTGCGCCTCGGGCGGAGCCTTGATCTCCTCGACCGGTTTGCCGCCGAGCCGCACGATGCGCCCGCGCAGCATGGGCGCCTCCTCGAGCACGGCATCGGGGAAATCGCGCTGCACGAGTGCCGTGACCGCCGGATAATCCGCAGGCGCTACATCCAGCACGAAGTAGTCCGGCGAGTGCGTCGGCAGGCGCTCTTTCAGCTCGTTGACGAGCGAAGCATCGGCCAGCGCCACGGCGACGAGCAGCGACAGCCCGGCGCCGAGCGACAACACCACGGAGCGCGTGAGCCCGCCCGGCGCGCCGAGATTGCGCAATGCGAGCGCCAGCTCCGGCCAGCGCGGCCGCGGGGCGCGCTGTGCAGCCCACGTGACCGCCTGGCCGAGCCCGAGAAAGACCGCAAACAGCACGGCGAGCCCGCCGCAGAAATAGAGCGCGACGCGTTTTGAATCAGATGTGAGCAGCGCAAATCCGATGAGCGCTGCCGCCACTGCAATCGTCGCCACGATCACCCACGGGCGCGGCCACGCGCGCTCGGGCGCCACCTCGTCGCGGAACAGGACGCTGGCACTGACACGCTCGACGCGCCCGAGCGGCCACAGCGTAAATAGCAGCGCGACGGCGAGGCCGTAGACGCCGGCCGAGACGATGCTCAAGGCCGAGACCGTCATCTCGGCATGGATCGGCACCATGTCGCCGTAGAGCGCATTGAGCAGCACCGGCAGAAGCGTGCCGAGCACCAGACCGATGAGAATGCCGATCATCGCGACGATGACGACCTGGGCGAGGAAGATGGCGAGCACCATGCGGCTCGTCGCGCCGATGCTCTTCATCGTGGCGATGACCTTGCGGCGCTTGTCGATGAAGGTCGACGACCGCGTTCGCCACGCCGACGCCGCCGATCAGCAGCGCCGTCAGCCCGATGAGGGTGAGGAACTGGCGCAGGCGCTCGAGCGTGCGGCTGACCTGCGGCGAGGGATCGCGCCGGTCGACGACGGTGAAGCCCAATTCGGGCAGCTCGGCCGCGATGCGCGTGCGCAAGGCTTCGAGCTGCTCGGCCCCGGCGGCGCCCGTATCCTCGAGCTTCAAGGCGTAGCGCCAGCGGATCAGCGTTCCGGGCTTCACGAGGCCCGACTTTTCCAGTGTCGCATTCGAGATCAGGATGCGCGGTCCGTAGGTCAGGCGGTCGGCGATGCCGTCGGGCTCCGACCTGATGGTGCCGGCGATCTCGACCGGGTCGGAGCCGAGCATCATGCGGTCGCCGACTTTGAGCCCCAGCCGCTCCAGCAGGATCGGGTCGACGACGGCGCCCGAGCGCAGCGCCTCCTGCAGGACTGCGCCGTCGCCCAGCACGACCTTGCCGACGAGCGGGTAGAGGCTATCGACGATCTTGAGCTCGGCCAGCGCCTGGTCGGATCCATCCGCGCGGCGCGCCATGGTGCGCATGGTCGCCGTCTCGCTCAGGCGGCCGAGGCCTGCCAGATGCGCGCGTTCAGCACCTTGCGCGCGCGCGTGCATGCGCGACAGCGTCAGGTCGCCGCCGAGGATCGCCTCGCCCTGGCGCTCGAAACCGGCGCGCAGCGCGTCCGATACCGCGCCGACGCCGGTGATGACCGTCACGCCCAGCGCCACACACGCGATGAAAATACGAAATCCGGAAAAGCCGCTGCGCAGCTCGCGCAAGGCGATGCCGAGCAGGACGGGGAGCCGCCACTCGCGATTGCGCGGGGCCGAAGAGAGCGTTTCGGTCGCTGTCACGACGCGAGCGCCTCCGCCGCGTGCTCGATGCGGCCGTCGGACATGTGGATCGTCCGCTGACACGCCGCGGCCAGACGCTCGTCGTGGGTGACGAGGATGAGCGTCGCCTCGCGGCGGCGCTGCAGGCCGAACAGCAGATCGATGACCTGGCGGCCGGTCTTGCCGTCGAGATTGCCGGTCGGCTCGTCGGCGAGGATGAGCTTGGGCGCCCGGCTCAAGGCACGAGCGATGGCGACGCGCTGCTGCTCGCCGCCTGAAAGCTGCGCTGGAAAGTGGTCGACGCGCGGCTTGAGCCCCACTTCGTGCAGGAGCTCGCGCGCGGTCGCAAAGGCGTTTGCGGCCCCGGCAAACTCCAGCGGCAGCGCGACGTTCTCCAAGGCGGTCATGGTCGGCACGAGATGAAACGATTGAAACACGATGCCGATGTCGGCGCCGCGCGCCAGCGCCAGCTCATCCTCGCCGAGGCCGGTGAGGTCGTGGCCCGCCACCCAGACGCGCCCACTCGTTGCGCGCTCCAGGCCCGCGACGACCATGAGCAGCGACGTTTTCCCCGAGCCCGACGGGCCGACGACGGCCAGCGACTGGCCGGCCTCGACCCTGAGATCGACGTCGCGCAGCACCTCGACGGGGCCGGCGCGGCTCGTCAAGGTGAGCTGCACGCCCTGCAAATCGACGATAGGCTTGCTCACGAGGTGGGATGCTCCGCTGCTTGTGGACGTCAAGGTCTTGCCTCACTGCGACCGCGCCTTTACCTCACCATGACGATTTGGAGGCTTGTTGAGGCGGAAACATGAAGCCGATGAACGCAGCACGCAATCTTGGCGCCCTTGCACAGGTGGTGGGCATTCTGGCCCTCGTCAATGCATTTGCCGGTGTGGCCGCTCCCGCGGACGCCCGGGCGCAAGCGGAAAAGCCAATGCGAATCGTCGCATTCGGCGACAGCCTGTCGGCCGGATACGGCCTGAAAAGCAGTCAGTCCTTCCCGGCTCAATTGCAGAAACAGCTCAAAAAGCGCGGCCATGACGTGGTCGTGTCTAACGCCGGCGTGTCCGGCGATACGACGGCTGCAGGCCTCAAGCGCCTCGCCTGGGCCGTGCCCGATGACACCGATGCCGTGATCGTCGAGCTCGGCGCCAACGACGCACTGCGCGGGATCGACCCCAAGGAGACGCGCGCGAACCTGGAAAAGATCATCGCCAGCCTGACCGCGCGCCGCATCCCGATCCTGCTCACCGGCATGCTCTCGCCGGCGAACTGGGGCGACAATTACTCGACTGACTTCGACGCCATATTTCCCGCCCTTGCGCGCGAGCACAAGCTGCTCTTCTATCCGTTCTTCCTGGAGGGCGTCGTGCTCGATCCCAAGCTCAACCAGGACGACGGGATGCACCCGACCGGCAACGGCGTCGCCGAGATCGTCAAGCGCATGCTGCCGTCCGTCGAGGAGCTGATCGGGCGCGCCACCTCGCAACGCGCACCCGCGTCCAAGAGCTAGAGGGCCGAAGTGCCATGCCGCGCCTGTTCACAGGCATCGAGCTTCCGCTCGAGCAGCGCGAGGAGCTGAGGCGTCTGCGCCATCCGTTGCCGGGCGCGAAGTGGGTCGACCTCGAGAACCTGCACCTGACGCTGCGCTTTGCCGGCGACATCGACAACACCATAGCTGCGGAGTTCGCCGACCGGCTCGCAGGCATCGCGGTCGACGCCTTCGAGATGCGTCTTGGCGGGCCTTGGCGTGTTCGGCGGCAACGAGCCGCGCTCGATCTGGGCGGGCGTGGAGGCCGGCCCTGAGCTCGAGGCGCTGGCGCGGGCAAACGAGCGCGCGGCGCGCTCAGCCGGCTTGGCGCCGGAGCCGCGCACGTTCCGGCCGCACGTGACGATCGCGCGCCTGAAATACGCAAACGCGGCAACGATCGCGCGCTTCCTGGAACGCATCGGCGCGTTCCGCTCGCAGCCGTTTCTCGTCGGGCGCTTCGTGCTGTTTTCCGCGCGGCCCAAAGTCGGCGGCGGGCCCTACGTGGTCGAGGAGGCGTTTCCGCTCAGGGGCGGCGAGTTCGCCGACATGCAGGACGTCGAGGGGGGTTGGTAGGGGCGGCGCGCGAACCCACTGGCCACTCAACCGGACGCGCATTCAAAATTTCCAGCTGAGACAGTTCCCCCGAGCCGGTACGGTCTGGTGGCTATGCCAAACGGACGCAGCCGGCGGCAGAAAAGCTTGAAATCCGGGAGAAGCAGCGGCAGCTCCGTTGTTCGTGTCGTCGCCGCTGACGAGACGTCTGAAGCGGCGGGCCCGTCATTACCGTCACCAGAACCAAGACAACTCAAGCGGTTTTGATACCCACAGGCCCCAAAGGACGGAAGCCCCCGCAGCAACCGCCATAAAGCTCTCAAATCGGGGCAAGTGCGCTGACAAGACGAAGGCAAAGCGGTGAGGCGAGCGGGCTCTACACCTCCCGCTCAAGCAAGGTAAGTTTTCTCGGTGCAAATTCCACGAGTTCCTCGCTCGGCGAGCCTTCTAATTGCGCCTCCAAGGGTGCTGACAGGAATTCCCAATTTTTCGGCAAGGGATTTATGAGTTCCGAGCAAAGTACCGTTGGCCTCTCGAAGACTTTCCAAAATTAGGCTGTCTGAGCGCGCCGGATGTTTTTTCTTTTCTGGGCGCCTTGGCTTGGTTGGCGCGGATAGCCCTCGCACCAACCCCAGACTGTCCTTGATCCCCGAGTCCCAAGCGGCGACCATTCGTTCTCCGACGCCCGCAAATTCACTTGCTTCGAAATAACGACGCAGATCCTTCGCGACGTCGGACACAACGTCGCCGGTTGCTTCCAGAATTTTGTCAATCTCAGGACCCTGAAGATCAGCGCGAGCCTGACCTAAGCGGACTAGCTTCTTGCGGTCTGGCCATCGGGTAGAGCCCTCTAGAGTGAGCGCCATCAAATCTGCGGGCAAGTACGCTGTTGTCGTAATCACATCGTAGACCGGGGCCAGCTGGGCTGGAGAGTTCACGCTATCGTATGTGATGCCAAAGTTCTTTAGGTGCGCATCTCCGTTCCGTACTGCGCAGTTCAAAACGAATAACCTGAATGCATCTTTGTGGGCGTCTGGCGGTCTACTAACGGAATGTAATCTCCTAAGCGCCGAAATAATCGTGTCTCATACCCGCCGTCATACTTGTCTCGCGTTGGCAGAGCGTTCAAGACGCAAAAGTCTTCAAACCCGAGATAGGCGCCGTCTATGTAGTCAAAACGATCAACAACCAGCGCTCCTCCATCGTCAGAAAGCTTAAACGGTGGGACAACTAACCGAGATCCCTTCGCTACCAGAAGACAAAAGTTTTCATTGGCTGCCAACTCCGGGTATTCCTCAGCGTCCCAGAGCTTGACGATGTGCGTCGCGCTCTGGACCGTGGGGGACAGCCGTCCCGTGTCCTCTGATGCCTTTCCGCCGGCTCTAATCATGAACTTTGGTTGCACGCCTGAGAGGCCGGAGTGGCTTGCGAACCGGTCAAGCAGGAATTCGAATAATCCGCCCTCTCTGCGAGCACGAAGAATTTCGTCGATTGACTGGAACGGCACCTCTTCGGTGATGTCCTGAGACATGGCCGAATAGCGAATTCGCCCGATTTGCGAACGACCGACTACGCTGAGAAGGTCAAAGTCATCAAAGGTGCCGGTGGCTTTTGCAAATTTCCGCGTGAGGCGATCACGCAGGGCTCCTTCGGGCAAGTTCATCTCGAAAATTGGAGGGAGCCCCGGGGAAACATCCCAGGACTGGACTCGCACTGGCATTGTTACAGAGACTGCGCGGGCAGCGGCAGAGCCTGGGTCGTATGCGAAAGTCGACCCCTGTGTTTCGCGCAGTCTATCGAGCACGCCTGCGCGGAGACCATCCGTCCAAACGCGGATCATGATTGGGATTTCTCTTTTAGGAGGTCTTCCAACGTCGGTCGCCGACGGTTCAGTTCCGTTAGGCGTAGATCAAGCCCAAGGGCATTCAAGATTCGTGTCAGGTTCTGAAAGCCAATCTCTGCAAGTCGCTCGTTCTCTAGGGCCTCGATCCGTGCGCGACTGACCCCTGAACTCGTTGCTAGCTCCTCCCGTGTCTGTCCGAGTTCCACCCGGCGCTTCCGGACGGCTTGCCCTATCTCTACTAGATCAGCCATTTCGCCTCACAAATTAGCAGTAACGGCTATTTTGTGATCAAATAGCTCGTATAATAGCCATTGTCAACTATTAAACGACTCATATAAGAGCTGAAAATGGCAATATCAGCATAATCGACTACGATATGAGTTGTTTTGACTTGACTAATGCGAGTCCCTAAGTCTATTCAAGGGCATGAACAAGCTGCCCGCCCAGACGCGCGTTCAAATCTTCCAGATGCTCTGCGAGGGGTTGCCCATGCCGGTCGATCTCCCGCGTAGCCGTCCGAGGTAAGTTGCACGCGATTGGTCAGCCGGTTGGCCAAGTCCTAATGCGCTAGCCAAATCCCGCCGCCCCCTCAATTCCTCCACCCATACCGCGGCCTGGCCCACGGCGTGCGCGACATGCGCCCGGAGTATTCGCGCCGGCTCGGGTCATAGGCGCGCGGCTCAGGCGGCCCCTCCTCGTAGTAGGGGCCTTCCCCTTCGGCGGCAGCGGCGGCGGCGCGCCGGCCCAATTCCTCTTGGTCCATCTCTCCATCGCCGCCGGCCGCGGCACCTGCGGCGGCCTGCGCGGCTTCGGCGGCATAGCCCTCGTGCCGCGCCGCCTCCTCGGGCGACCACGGCGCCGGCTTGCACGCGCAGCCGGCAACGAGCGACTTGCGATAGAGGAAAGCGGTAGGCAGGCTCGCGTAGGTGTGCCCCGCCATGTCGACCATCGTCTCGACGCTGCCGCCCTGCGTCGGATAGTAGAAGAGGCGCGCTTCCCCGTCGCAGCGCTGCATGCAGGCGCGGCTGTCGTGGTAGAGGCGCTCGCGGCGCACGTTGTCGCTTACGGGAAAATAAAACCCGTCGCACATGCGCACGCACACGGTGCGGTAGGTGCGATAGTCCTCCTGCCATTGCCCGCCGTAGCCGTCGCGCGCATCCGTGCCGTCGCGCCCGCTGTAGCCCTCAAGGCCCATGCGCCCGTCCATGCGCTCCGAGCGATAGTCGGGCGCGCGCGCGCCGAACCCGAACAGCCGCTGCAGGAACGATTGGGCCGAGGACGGCTCGGCTGCGGCGATCAATCCCGCGATCGCCACCGACACACCCGCGAGACCTCGATAGATACGCATCTGCAAACTCAAGTTCCGTCCGGGCGCCGACCTAGCGTCCCCAGCATTGCCGGGAGGAGGCAAACAATTCCTGAAGACGCGTGCGTTTTTGGTGATTAGAGCGTCAGAACGACCTTGCCCACCGCCTGGCGCGCCTCGATGACGCCGATCGCCGCGCCGATCTGGGCCAGCGGATAGGTCGCATGGATGCGCGGCGCAAGCTTGCCCTGAGCGACCCAGTCCAGCACCTGAACCATGTTGGCGCGGTGGCCTTGCGGGTCGCGACGCACCGCCTCGCTCCAGAATACGCCCACCGCGTCGGCACCCTTCAGCAGCAAAAGATTGAGCGCGATCCTGGGGATCTCGCCCGACGCAAAGCCGACGACGAGAAAGCGGCCCTGCCAGGCAAGGGCGCGCAAGGCGGCTTCCGAAGCCTCCCCGCCGACGCAATCATAGACGACGTCGACGCCGGCCTCTCCCGTCAGCGCGCGCAGGCTCGTCTTAAGACTGGTTGCCGCGTAGTCCAGGAGCTCGTCGGCGCCATGCTCCTTGCATACGGCGAGTTTGTCCGCCGAGGAGGCGACCGCGATCACGCGCGCGCCCATGAGCTTTGCAATCTCGACTGCGGCGAGGCCGGCACCACCCGCCGCGCCGAGCACCGCCACCGTCTCAGCCGGCTTGAGCCGTGCGCGATCCTTCAGCGCGTGGATCGCCGTGCCGTACGTCACGCTCACCCCCGCGGCGACCTCATCGCTCACGCCATCGGGAATGGGAACGAGGGTATCGGCCGAGGTGACGACCTGCTCGCGCGCGCCGCCCCAGCCGATGTAGGCCATGACACGATCGCCGATGCCGATGCCGGCAACGCCAGGCCCGATTTGCGATACGACGCCCGCGATCTCGGCCGACGGCGAGAAGGGCAGCTCGGGCCGCACCTGATAGCGCCCGCGCGTGATCAGCGTGTCGAAAAAGTTGAGGCCTGCGGCTTTCACGGCGATCAGCACCTCGCCGGGGCCGGGGACCGGCGCGGCGATGTCTTCGATCACGAGCCCTTCGGGCCCGTCGAGACGCTTGCAAAGCGCCGCCTTCATGTGAAACCTCCCTCAGCCGGCCTGCCGAAGCAGCGCCCGGCAACCCTTGGACTGAGCCCTTCCATCACGCGCCGCCGATCCCGGCAAGAACCTATGAGCGAAATCGCAAAAGCCGACATGCCCGATCCGTCCCAAATCCGCCGCTCGTCCGGCCCGCGCGGCTACTTCGCCATCGGTGCCGAACGCATGTCCAAGGCCCTGAACCTCGGCAACCTGATGCGGTCGGCGCACGGGTTCGGGGCAAGCTTCACCTTCACGGTGGGAGCGACCTATCAGGCGCTCGAGGCGCGCGCCGACACCTCCAAGGGGAGGTGGCACATCCCCCATTACAACTGGGGCAGCGTTCCGGAGATGGCGCTTCCCGACGGCTGCAGGCTCGTCGGCGTGGAGTTGCTCGACGAGGCGATCGACCTGCCGAGCTTCCGCCATCCCCTGCGCGCGGCCTACGTTTTGGGGCCCGAACAGGGCTCGCTGTCGCAAGAGCTGGTCGAGCGCTGCGATTTTATCGTGAAAATCCCGACGAGCTTTTGCGTGAATGTGGCGATGGCAGGGGCAATTGTAATGTACGACCGCGTCAGGAGCTTGGGCCGCTTCGCCGAGCGGCCGGTCGGTGCCGGCGGCCCCAAATCACCGGGGACGGCGGCCGCAAGAAGCGGGGGTAAGTTGGGCCGCAAAGGGTGACAGAGCCCGCCAATGCCGCCTATGGTGGCCGCAAACAGGTCTGTCGTCGGGGAGGGAGGGGCCCTTATGAACAAGATCCGCCTATGCGCGGCCGCGGCTTTGAGTGTTTGGGGTGCAGCACAGGCTGCGGCGCAAACCGTCGATCTCGTTGAAAACCAGGGCGCGTGGAGCCTCTACGCCGACAGCGCGACGCCGAAGCAGGTCTGCTTCCTCGCGGCGCAGCCGCAGGCCGTGGAGCCGCTCGGCGCCAATCGCGGCCCGATCTATTTCTACATCTCCGCCTGGCCCAAGGACGGCGTCAAGACCGAGCCCAGCGTCAAGGTCGGCTATCCGATCGGCGCGGACAAGGACATGACGGTGACGATCGGCACCGATGTATTCAAGCTGTTTTCCAGCAAGGAGCGCGGCTTCGTCGCGGACCCGACCGAGGAGCTGAAGCTGGTCGAGGCGATGAAGAAGGGGACGAACGCGATCGTGAAGGCGACGTCGGCGCGCGGTACCAGCACCACCGACACCTATTCGCTGTCGGGCATCAGCCAGGCGCTGCAGAAGTTGGCGGAGACCTGCCCCTAAGCTTAGTGCATGCGATGAGGCCTATTTGCCCGTGGTGCGCTCGCGCTTGCGCAGCTGCACGTACAGCGCGCCTTCTCCGCCGTGGCGGATGGCCGCCGCCGTAAATCCGACGACGATCGATCTGAGCTCGGGCTCGGCGAGCCAGTGGGGAACGTTGCGTTTCAGGACGCCGCGACCTTGCCCGTCTCCGCCGCGATTTGCCCCGTAATCCCCATCCGCCTCGCCGCGCAGCGACCCGCCCTTGCCGGTGATGACGAGCACCCAGCGCCGCCCGCCGGCGTGCGAAGCGAGCAGGAACCGGCGCAGGGCCGTGTGCGCCTCGTCCTGGCGCATGCCGTGCAAATCAATCCGCGCGTCGATCTCGATGCGGCCGGTGCCGATGCGGCGCGTCTTGCGGCGCTCGAGCTCGGACAGCGGCGGCGGCGCGGCGGGACGGCTGGCGACTTTGGCTGCGCGCGGCTCGGGTCGTTGAGCGGGGCTTTGCGCTTTTACTTTTGCGGGCTCGCTCACGCGGGCGCTGGCGGGCGCCTCCGTTTCATCCTGCGCGCCCAGCACGCGCTGCTTTTTGCGTTTGAGCGGATCGAGATTGCGCGCCGCGTGCTCCCAAAGCTCGCGCTCTTCGGCGGAAAGAGATTGGCCGGGGCTGCGCTTGCCGGCCGGCTTGCTCAGCGCCCGGCTTTCTTGATCTTTTTTTGCCATGGTGAGCGCTCGGGCAGGCGTTCGTCGGTGAGTGCCGCGTTGCGCGCGGGCGCAGGCAGCAGCACGAAGAAGCTGCCCGGATGCTTCGTTATGCCGGCGAGCCTACCGGCCTTGTCGCCCGAGCCCAAGTAGATGTCGCCGCGCTGTGGTCCCTTGATCGCCGAGCCGACGTCCTGCGCGACCATCAGACGATCAAAGCCGCTGCCGTCCGGATTGAGGACCGTCAGCTGCGGTGCCGTGACGTAAACCGGGGCGCCGAGCGTATGAAACTCCGTGTCGACCGCGAGACTGCGGCCGGGCGTCAGCGTGACGCGACAGCGCCCCCATGCGGCCCTTCCGCATCCGCGCCTTCAAGCTCGCGAAAGAAGATGAAGGATTGGTTCTGCCACATGACTTTGCGGCCGCGCTCCGGGTCGGCGCGCAAATACTTGCGCAGGCTCTGCAGGGTCACGTCGTCGGCCTGCATCAGGCCCTTGGCGACCAGGTAGCGTCCGACCGAGGTGTAGGGGTAGCCGTTCTTGCCGTCGTAGTTGATGCGCACGCTCGTGCCGTCGGTGAGCTTGATACGGGCCGAGCCCTGGACGTGCATGAAGAAGACATCGACCGGATCCTCCAGATAGAGCAGCTCCAGGCCCTGGCCGGCGAGCGCGCCCTGCTCGATCTGGGCACGCGTCGCATAGGGCACCGTCCCGGCGGCCGTCTTGCGCAGGTGGCTGAGGCCGTCGCTCTTTGAGGCGCGCTCCGCCTCCGAGACGACGTTCACGAGGTCGGGCGGGCGCCGGTAGATGGGCGTCTGGAAGCGCCCCTCGGGTTTGCGCGATCCGTCGAGCACCGGCTCGTAGTAGCCCGTCAGAAATCCTTCGCCGTCCGCCTGGATGACGCGGTGGGGCACGAAGTTGGCTTCGAAGAACGCTTTCGCTGCAACGCGCGTCGGGCTCGGGAGCGCGATCGCGGCGCGGCAGATGTCGGCGAGCTCGGCCGCCTTGGCGCTCAGGCGCCCGTCGGGCTTTGTTCGCCCTTTCCGCCCTGGCCCGCCTTGATCACCTCATCGCACGAGCGCAGGAACGTCTTGAACGCCGCCAAATGATCATCGCGCCGCCAGCCGGGCAGATCGGCGAACGAAGCAGGCTGCAGGGTGACCTCGAGCGGCGGCATGGATGTCTTGGTTGGGCCCACGAGGAAATAGAGTGTCACGACGGCGGCCGCGGCGGCAACTCCGGCGGCGATGGCACGGATCGGCCTCGCACGCGTCGACGCTACGATACCAGCCACGGTGGGCGTGCCTTCTCCATCGTGCACGCCGGCGCTCGCGCGCCCGGCGTAGGCGTCCTCAGGTCGGAGATTGGGTGGCGACGAGCTCCCAGTTCGGGTTCGGCCTGGCCTTGGCCGAGGAGATGTCGCGCCGGAACGTCCAGATGTCCGTCACGTCCTTGATGCGCTGCGGATCGCCCGACAGGATCGCGCCGGCGCGGTCGCGCGTCGCCGAGATCAACTGGCTGACGAAGCGCACCGTGATGTTGGCGATGCCGCTCTTGACCTCGGATTCGACGATGTCGGCCTTCTTGATGCCGACGAAGCTCTGGTCGATCTGCTCGTCCCGGCTCTCCCGGTCGGCGATGGCGCTGGTGAAGCCGTCAAAGACGTCCCGGTGCAGGAGATCCTTGAGGATCTTGCGGTTTCCCTCGGCGAACGCCGTCACGATCATCTCGTAGGCCTGGCGGGCGCCGCGGATGAAGGTCTCGGGATCGAAAGCGGGATCGAGCTTCGCCACGTCGAGCAGCCCGCGGCGCACGTCCGCGTCGATGCCGGGAAAATCCTTGATGCGCTCCTCGGCGTCGGCCAGCGCCACCTCTTGCGATTGGCCGGGAACGGTCTCGTCGCGATCGCGGCGCGGCATCGAGACGACATTGTCGGCCGGAGTGGGGCTTGTGCCGCCCTGCTGGCGCCGCTCCGCCCGGTAGCGCTCCAGCCGCGCTTCCTCATCGCCGGTGCGACGGCCGAGCACGGCGCGCAACTTCAAGATCACAACGACCGCAACGATCAGCGAGATTAGGGTGAAGATATCGATCTTCTCCATGGGCGGTGGCCTTCCTGGCGATCAACGGCGTGACTGGATACGAAAGGTATATATGATCGCGCCGCTGGCGCGGCCCAAGTCCAAAAATGAGCGAGGGGCCTCTGATCCGATCCGCCATCATAAGATAACGATGGTCGCTCCCTGCAAAGTAAGGCACAAACGCGCCAAAGCCAACTGGATTGCAGGCCGTACCGGCGCGAATGGTCCCGATATGAGCAACATTTGAAGGTATCCGATGTCCATGCGCCTGGCGCTGCTGCTGGCCTTCGTCGGCTTTCCGCTCCTCGAGATCGCCCTGCTTATCAAGGCAGGGGCAACGATTGGTTTCTGGCCCACCATCGCAATCCTGGTGGCCTCCGCCGGCCTGGGCATGATCGTCATCCGCGAGCAAGGCATGTCCATGGTCGGGCGCATGTTCGCCGCCATGAACGAAGGCCGGTTTCCGTTCGAGCCCCTGCTCGACAGCTACGCCCTCATCACGGCGGGCTTCCTGCTCATCATGCCGGGACTGCTTGTCGGACGCGATCGGGCTCTTGCTGCTCGTGCCGCTCGTGCGCAAGGCAGGCATAAGATGGGCGCTCGCGGGCCTCATCGTGCGCGGCAAGACGTCCAGCTCGGCTCGACCCGCAGCAGGACGAGCACGGCACCGTCATCGAAGGCACCTTCGAGCGCCTGCACGAAACGGACGAGACGCGGAGAAAGCTCCCCTGAGGGCACATTTGCCCGCCGGCATTGCCGCCGGTCGTGGCGCCGTGCTAGCCAGCCCCAGCACACCAACTCCAAACCCACGGAACTCACCAGATGGCAACCGGCGGCAAGGGAACGAACGGCCAGCCCGGCGCGGCGGAAAAGCAGGATGCCCCGCTCGTGCAGGTCAAGGTCGTGGGCCAGTACGTCAAGGACCTGTCGTTTGAGAACCCCAATATCGGCAAGCTGCTGAAGGAGCCGGGCGACACCCCGAACCTGCAACTCCAGATCAACGTCAACGCGCAGAGCGTCGGTCCCGATCTCTACGAGAGCGTCATCGACTTCAACGCGCACGCGACCAACCAGCTCGGCACGGTCTACGAGCTCGAGTGCGTCTATGCCGGCCTGTTCAAGATCCAGAACATCCCACCGCAGTCGCTCGAGCCGTTCCTGCTCGTCAATTGCCCGTCGATCCTGTTTCCGTTCCTGCGCCGCATCGTCGCCGACATCTCGCGCGAAGGCGGGTTTCCGCCGCTGCTGCTCGACCCCTTCGACTTCGGCACGCTCTACATGCGCCGCCAGCAGGAGCTCGCGGCCAAGAAGGCTCCCGAAGTGCCGAACTGAAGTGCCGGATTAGGGTCGCAATCCGCGCAGGCTCATCCGTCGTTGCGCACGAGCGCAACCGGTTCGCCGCCCGCGAAATAGCGCCGCCACAGCGCCCTCGGGCCCAGCGTTTCGATGAACACGATATGCGCGGCCTCGGCTTCCGCCGTCAGCCGCGGCTCGAGCGGAACCGGCCGCTGCAGCGTCTTGCGCGTGCGCAGCGCACCGGCGTCGGCACCGAGCGAAGCGGCGGCCTCCATCGCCAGCCCCAACGCCGCCTGCCGCTCACCCAGCAGCTCGACGTAGACCTCGGCTAACAGCAGCGAATTGACCAACGCACCGTGCTTGGTGCGCTTGCTGGTGTCGATGCCGTAGCGCTTGCACAAGGCATCGAGGCTGTTGGGACCGGCGGGATGGCGCCGGCGCGCCAGCTGCAGCGTGCAGGTGACGCGGTCCATGGTGATTTGCGGCCGTGCCATGCGCCCGAGCTCGGCATTAAGGAAGCCGATGTCGAAGTTGGCGTTGTGGATGACGAGGCCGTCCTCGGCGATGAACTCCAGGAACTCATCCGCCACGTGGGCAAAGAGCGGCTTGTCCTGCAGGAACGCGCCCGTCAGCCCGTGCACCGCCACGACCTCGGCGGGCACGTCGCGCTCGGGATTGACGAAGCGGTGGAACTCGCGGCCCGTGGGGATGCGGTTCAGAAGCTCGATGCAGCCGACCTCGATCAGGCGGTCGCCGCCCCTGGGGTCGAGCCCCGTCGTTTCCGTGTCGAGGACGATTTCGCGCATGCCACCTTGTGCCGTGAATCGCCGGCGCGCTTCAAGCCCAATGGCGCTCGAAGGCCCCGCCGGTGCGTTCCCGCAGTTGCTCCAGAATCACATCGATCTGCGCCCGGCCGGCGCTGATTTCCCCGCTGGTATCCACCACGAAATCGGCTTGTGAGCGCTTTTGCGCGTCCGGCATCTGCCGGGCGAGCAGGCGCTCCAGTTTTTCTGCCGAGAAGTTATCCCGCTTCATCAGCCGCTTGCGCTGCAATTCCGGCGTCGAGCTGACCACGATGGTGGCGTCGACGAGCCGATCGGCGCCGGTCTCAAACAGCAGCGGGATCTCCAGCACCGCCATTGTCGTGCCACGCGCCGCCTCGCGATGCAGGAACGCGCGCTCGCTCGCGCGCACCAGCGGATGCACTATTGCCTCCAGCTCCGCGAACCGCTCGGGCTTTTCGATGAGCACCGCGCTCAGCCTGTCGCGATCGACCCTGCCGTCGACGGTGGTGCCGGGGAATGCCGCCTCGATGGGCCCGACGGCCGTGCCCTCATAGAGACGGTGCACCTCGGCGTCGGCGTCGAACACGGGCACGCCAAGCTCGCGCAGATAGGCCGCGCTCGTCGACTTGCCCATGCCGAGCGAACCCGTGAGCCCGACGATCAGCATTCAGTCCCCCACGATGTCGGCGATGAGGAGATCGCGCAGCTCGCCGGTAACCTCGGGGCGCACGCCGAACCACTTTTCAAAGCCCGGCACCGCCTGGTGCAGAAGCATGCCCAACCCGTCGACGGTGCGCAGTCCGCGGCCCTGGGCGCGCACGATCAACTCGGTCTCCAGCGGCACATAGACGATGTCGGCGACAACGCACGTCGTATCGAACGTGTGGAAGTCGATGTCGAGCGAGCCCACGCCGTTCATGCCGACCGTCGTCGTGTTGACGAGCACCGCCGCCTTGCGCGAGCGCAATCCGCGCTCGGCCCAGTCGAACACCTTGACGCGCGGTCCGAACTGCCGGGCCGCCGCCTCCGCACGCTCTCGGCTGCGATTAAAGACGCGCACCTCGCCGACGCCGGCTTCGAGGAAGCCGTAGATGATCGCGCGCGCGGCGCCACCCGCACCCAGGATCGAGACCGGAGCATCGTGCGCATCCCAGCGGGGAGCCGTGAGCGCGAGGTGGGTCATGAAGCCATAGGTATCGGTGTTGGCCGCGTGCGAGCTTGCCCGCGTGGAGCCACAACGTATTCGCCGCCGACACCGCGCGCGCGGAAGCCTCCACCACGTCCGCGGCCGCGAACGCCGCCTCCTTGTGCGGCACGGTGGCGTTGCAGCCGACGAAGCCGTGCTGATCGAGCGTCTTGAGGAAGCCCGCGACCGCCTCGGGCCGCAACGCCTCCTTGGTGTAGGCACCGTCGATGCCGTACTTTTGCAGCCAGTAGCCGTGGATCAGCGGCGAGCGCGAGTGCTCCACCGGCCAGCCGATCACGCATGCACGCCTCATCGGGCGAGGTTCCCGCGCGCGCGCAATTCCGTCAGAACCGCCATCAGCGGCAGGCCGAGGACGGTGAAATAGTCGCCTTCGATGCGTTGAAAGAGCTGCACGCCGAGCCCTTCCAGCTCGTAGCCGCCGACCGACTGGTTGATGCGGTCGCCGGCGCGCAGCAGGTATTCGTCGAGGAACGCGTCGGTGAAATTGCGCATCGTCAGACGCGCGGTCGCGGTGTGGACCCAGCTCACGCCGCCCTCTTCGGCCAGCGCCACCGCCGAATGCAGCTCGTGCGTGCGCCCTTTGAGTTTCAACAGCGCGGCGCGGGCGGCCGCTGCATCGGCGGGCTTCGTCAGCAGCTCGTCGTCCAGCGCCAGCACCTGGTCGGCGCCGATGACGAGGGAACCTGCGTGCTTGCGGCTCACGTCCTCGGCCTTGGCGCGCGCCAGGATCTCGGCCACCTGCGCAGGCTGCGGCAAGGCTGCGCCCGCGCGCAGCTTTTCCCGGATCGCGGGCTCGTCGACGTCGGCCGGCTCGACGGTGAACGCGACGCCGGCGGCCGCCAGCATCTCGCGCCGTGCCCGGCTCGCCGAGGCCAGAATGATCTGATGCGGACTAGACTTCCCTGTCATCGTGCTCTTCGTCCTTATGGGCGTCCCGATCGTGCAGGAGCTTCAGAATCGTTGCCGCTGATTCTTCGACCGAGCGCCGCGTCACGTCGATCACCGGCCAGCGATTCTTGGCGCAGATCCGGCGCGAATAGGCGATCTCGGCGGAGATGCGTTCGCGATCGACGTAGTCCTCGAGGTTGCGGTCGGCAAGCAGCATCGCCCGGTTGCGGCGGATCTCGGCGATGCGGCCGGGGCTCGCGATGAGGCATACGACGAAGGCCGAATGCGGCTGCGTCAGCGATTGCGACAGCTCGATCTCCGGCACCAGCGGGACGTTTGCCGTCTTATAGCCGCGCTGCGCCAGGTAGATGCTCGTCGGCGTCTTCGAGGTACGCGAGATCCCCAGGATGATGATATCGGCGTCGTTCAGATCGTCGGGGAGATGTCCGTCATCGTGCGCCATGGTGAAGTTCAGGGCATCGATGCGCCGGAAGTAGTTGGCGTCGAGCACGTGCTGGCCGGCAACGGTGGGCGTGCGCGGGGCGCCGAGATAATTCTCCAGGACCTGCATGATCGGCTGCAAAACGGCGAGGCAGGGTATTTTCAGCTCGCTGCACCGGCGCTCGAGCTCCTCGCTCAAATCCTTGTTGGTGATCGTGTAGAGCACGATGCCGGGCGTCTGCTCGATCTCTTGCAGCACCCGCTTCAGTTGCCGCACCGTACGCACGAGCGGATGCACGTGCTCGATCGGACGCACAAGCGCGTACTGCACCGAAGCAGCCTTCGCGATCGTCGTCAGCGTCTCGCCGGTCGAATCCGAGACGAGATGCAGATGAAAGAAGCTCGGCAGGCCGTTCGCCATCCCATGCGTTTCCATGCGGGACGGCCTGTTGATAAGACGCCCGGTTATACAGAGAGCGGATGCAACGTTACGGCGCCGCGCCGCGCAGTGTCCGCTCATCCACGCTATTGCCCCCAAACACCGCCGCGCGGACAACTAAAATCGATACGCGCCTCTCCTTGAGGATTTGTGCCTTGTCGGATGCTAATCCATGTCTTGTCTACAGCCGAGCCCTGCCGGTTGCAGCACCACGCATGCACCCATCCCATTGAAGCGCGCCGCGTTTGCACCCCCTTGTGGTTTTGGCCGCCCGCGCCCACCACATGCGGCACCATTCCTGGAGGCCTGTGCGCAACCGGGGGAATAGGGTAGGACAAGGTCGATATCCTCGAAATCCACGGCCCTAAGAGTAACAATAGTAAGAGTCTTGAAGATTCTATCTTAAGTTAAAGGAGGTATGCGTAACTCTCCCCAGACCGAAAAACGCAGCGAGACCGCGAGCAGGCTCGTCAGTGTGCTCAAGGGGCAAGCGCTCACTCCGCCTCCGATCTGGCTGATGCGTCAAGCGGGCCGCTACCTGCCCGAGTATCGCGCCGTCAGGGAGAAGGCCGGCAGCTTTCTCGGCGTGTGTTACACGCCCAAGCTTGCCGCCGAAGTGACGCTGCAGCCAATTCGCCGCTTCGGTTTCGACGCCGCGATCCTGTTCTCCGACATCCTCGTCGTGCCCGATGCGCTTGGCCAGCGCGTGCAATTTCTCGAGGGCGAAGGGCCCGCGCTGGAGCCCATCGCCGGCGCGCGCGATCTCGCCCGCCTCGATCAGAAGCGCACGCCTGAGACGTTTTCCAAGGTGTTTGAGACCGTGGCGATCGTGCGCCGCGAGTTGCCGGCCAAGACGGCGCTCATCGGGTTTTGCGGCGCGCCGTGGACGGTCGCGACCTACATGGTCGCGGGCAAGGGAACGAGCGACCAGGCGGAAGCGCGGACGTGGGCCTATGCCGATCGCGAGGGATTTTCCCGCCTCATCGACATCGTGACGGATACCTCGATCGCCTACCTCGACGGCCAGGTGCGGGCCGGCGCCGACGTGCTGCAGATCTTCGACAGCTGGGCCGGTGCCTTGTCGGATCAGGAATTCGAGAGCTGGGTGGTGGCGCCCACGAGCCGAATCGTGAAAGAGGTCAAGGCGCGCCATCCCGGCGTGCCGATCATCGGTTTTCCGCGCGGAGCGGCAGCAAACGCGCAGCGCTACGTGGAGGCGACGGGGGTGGAAGGGCTCGGGTGCGACACGACCATGCCGCTGCAAGCCATGCGCGCGATGGCCGAAAACGGCATCGCCGTGCAAGGCAATCTCGATCCGCTGCTGCTGGTTGCGGGGGGCGGCCGGCTTGAGGCGCGCGTCGCGGAGACGCTCGGTGCCATGGCGGGGGCACCGTTCATCTTCAACCTTGGCCACGGTATCGTGCCGCAGACGCCGCCTGAGCACGTTGCACGCCTCGTTGAACTCGTGCGCGGCAACGGTGGATAAGCGCGATGCTCTGGCTCAAGGCCCTGCATGTGATGGCGGTGATCGCCTGGCTGGCGGGCCTGTTCTACCTGCCGCGGCTCTTCGTTTATCACGCCGAGGCCAAGCCCGGCTCCGAGCTGGCGGAGACCTTCAAGACGATGGAGCGCCGCCTTTTGCGGGCCATCATGAACCCGGCGATGATCGTCGTCTGGATCACCGGGCCCTGGCTCGCATGGGCCGAGGGCGTCTACATGGACGGCTGGATGCAGGCCAAGTTCGTCCTCGTCATCTTGCTGACCTGGTTCCACCACCTGCTGGGGACGTGGCGCCGGGAGTTCGCCCAGGACCGCAACGTGCATTCGGCGAAGTACTACAGAATAGCCAATGAAGTGCCGACGCTGCTGATGGCCGGTATCGTTATTCTGGTGGTCGTGAAGCCCTTTTGAGACGATTTCTGCAACGAGTGGCTTTTCTCGAACCGTTTGCTCTGCTATACAGGGGCGAATTCCGCATCGAACTCGGGGCCGCTCAGGCCTATGGGTTGGTCGCCGCAGCCCCACATCATTTGAGCGATCGAAGGGCAAGGCAGACCGCGCCGTGGCGCACCGCCACGTATCTCCCTTCCTTCTCCCACCACCACCTGGCCCGGCACAAATTCCCGCCCCAACGCCGACGCCATCGGAGCGTCCCATGACCGAAATGAAGCTTGAAGACCTGAAGCTCAAGTCTCCCACGGAGCTCTTGAGCTTCGCGGAGGAGAACGGCGTCGAAAACGCCAGCACCATGCGCAAGCAGGAGCTGATGTTCGCGACGCTGAAACAGCTCGCCGCCAAAGAAATAGAAATCACCGGCACCGGCGTCATGGAAGTGCTGCTGGACGGCTTCGGCTTCCTGCGCTCGCCCGACGCCAACTACCTGCCCGGACCCGACGACATCTACGTGTCGCCCTCGCAGATCCGGCGCTTTGCGCTGCGCTCGGGCGATACGGTCGAAGGCGAGATCCGCTCGCCCAAGGAAGGCGAGCGCTACTTCGCCCTTCTGAAGGTGAGCAAGATCAACTTCGAAGAGCCCGAAGCGACGAAACACAAGATCCACTTCGACAACCTCACGCCGCTCTATCCGACCGAGTGGCTGAAGCTCGAGATCGAAGACCCGACGCTCAAGGACTTCTCGGCGCGCGTCATCGATATCGTGGCGCCGATGGGCAAGGGCCAGCGCGCCCTCATCGTGTCGCCGCCGCGCACCGGCAAGACCGTGCTGCTGCAGAACATCGCCCACTCGATCACGGCCAATCATCCCGAGTGCTATCTGATCGTGCTGCTGATCGACGAGCGGCCCGAGGAAGTCACCGACATGCAGCGCTCGGTGAAGGGCGAGGTCATTTCCTCGACCTTCGACGAGCCGCCATCGCGCCACGTGCAGGTCTCCGAGATGGTGATCGAGAAGGCCAAGCGCCTTGTGGAACACAAGCGCGACGTGGTGATTTTGCTCGAACTCCATCACGCGCCTCGGCCGCGCTTACAACACCGTCGTGCCGTCATCGGGCAAGGTGCTGACCGGCGGCGTCGATTCCAACGCGCTGCAGCGCCCCAAGCGCTTCTTCGGTGCCGCGCGCAACATCGAGGAGGGCGGCTCGCTGACGATCATCGCGACCGCGCTGATCGATACCGGCTCGCGCATGGACGAGGTGATCTTCGAGGAATTCAAAGGCACCGGCAACGCCGAGATCATTCTCGACCGCAAGGTCTCCGACAAGCGCATCTTCCCCGCGATCGACGTATCGCGGTCGGGCACGCGCAAGGAGGAGTTGCTCATCCCCAAGGACCAGCTCAAGAAGGTCTACGTTTTGCGCAGGATCTTGAACCCGATGGGCACGATGGACGCGATCGAGTTCCTGATCGACAAACTGAAGTCGACCAAGACCAACGGCGAGTTCTTCTCCTCGATGAACACCTGAGCCGAGCGCTCACCGCCGATACGAATTGAAATGGGCCGCTTCCCGCGGCCCTTTTTTTTTGGGCAACGCCGCCCGCCCACTCCGTCATTCCCGCGCAGGCGGGAACCCAGGACACCTTGACGCAAAACCAACACTCTAGGCTGTACACCACATCCGCTTAGGCTGTTCGACAGTTGCAGCTCACCTTGCTGTCCCACGCCCGGAAGCTTGACTGGGTTCCCGCCTGCGCGGGAATGACGTGGAGAAGGGGCAAGCGTGCAGCACGAATGCAAAGTTTGCCCGCTCGCGGCTAAAGCCTCTCCGCCGTCTCGACCACGCGGCGCGCTGCCTGCGCGATATTCCGCAGGGAACAGCCAACCCCAGCGCCCTTCGCCAAGCTCGACACCCATGCGCCGCGTGGGCGGCGGTATCATGAGGGTGTCATGGGCTTGAAGAGCATTTTCGACGGCTTGTACGTCGACCAGCTCATCCAGAAGGATGAGCAGGGCGCGTTCGTTTTCTATCCGCACGGCATGATGGGGCGCGGCTACCGGCTGCCGGCCGAGCTCGAGCCCGGCATCCGCCGGCGGCTGCGGCGGCACATGCTTGTTGCCCTGATACTCGGCGCCACGTACGGCATTTTTGTCTTACGCCTCATCGATTCAGCCGACAGTTTCACCTCGCTCGGCTGGGCGATCATCTCCGTCGTCGCCGTATTGAATCTCGCAGGCATTACCTATTTTCGCCGCCCCCTCACGCAGGGGCTGGAGCCGGTTTCGGGTCCGCGTCCGTCCGCCGGCGAATGGTTCCGCCGCGGCAGGCAGGCGCGCCCGTCCTGGACCTATTGGACCAGTGCCGTGATGGGTGTGTTCATGCTGTTCGTGGCTTCGCTCGTCATCGCGCTTGCGCTCGCAGACGGCGATCCCGTCACGATTGTCTGCGCCATCGTTACGCTGGCTTCAGGCGCGCTGCTGACCTGGGACGGCACGCTGGGCGTCATGGATCGCTGGCTGACCAAGTGACGGCCCGCCGCACGTACACCTCTCCGCGGGTGCGGAGAGGTCGTATCGCTATGCGCTACATGCGACGCGGGTGAGGGCAACCTAGATATTGCCCAACTCGTGCAAGAGCGTCGTCAACACACCGTCGAGATTTTCATAGACGTCGCGGTTCGTGACACGAACCACGTGGAAGCCCAGCCGCTCCAGCTCATGCGTTCGTCGCGCGTCGTAAGCTTGCTCGTGCCGGGTCGAATGCGTTGCACCGTCGACCTCGACGATCAGTTTTCCGTCGAGCGTCACGAAGTCGACGACGAAGCGGGCGATCGGGTGCTGCCGGCGGAATTTCCATCGCGCCAGTTGACGGTTGCGCAATGCGCGCCAAAGCATCTCTTCTGCTGGCGTCTGCTGGGCACGGAGCGCCCGTGTACGCGACTTGAAGCGGTTCATCCCCTCACCCGGCCAGCATGACGGAGCTGCGCTCCGCATGGCTGGCCGACCTCTCCCCATGGGAGAGGTGAAGCTACACCGTTCATTCGAGCAAAACACCACCTCTCCCGGAGGGAGAGGTCGCGCGCGATGCGTCAGCATGCGCGCGGGTGAGGGGTTATCCAGGCGTCCGGCGGGCGGCTACTCCGCGGCGTCCACCATGCGGCGCGCTTCCTGCGCCGGCGTCGCGGGCGCGGGCTCGGCCGGCTTGCGATAGCGCTCCGGCTCGCCCTGGCCCGGCGTATAAAACCACGGGAACAGGAACTGCTCCACGTAGCCCTTGGGGAAGTTCGGCACCTCGTCGACGCCCAAATCGGCCGGCGTGATCGTGCGCGACGGCGTCTCCTGGAAGGTGCCGAGCAGGCGGTCCCAGATGGTCAGGAACAGACCGAAGTTGCAGTCGCCCTCGGTGCCCCAGTTCACGTGATGCAGGTGATGGATGCGCCCGAGCGACACATGCTTCTGCAGGGGCCCGAGACGCGCATCCACGTTCGAATGCTGCACGATCAGCGTCACGGAGATCAGGAATCCGAGCACGAACGCCACCGGGACCGGCATGCCGATGATGACGAGCGGCATGTTGGCTACGACCATGTCGATGACCTGGTGCAGCGGATGGCGCAGCACGCCGTTCATGCCATAGAGCCGGCCGACGCCGTGATGCACGGCATGCAGGCGCCACAGCGGCGCGAAGCGGTGGCTCAGGTAGTGCATGACCATGAAGGCGAAGTCGGAGAGGATGAAGGCCATCAGCACCTGGCCCCACAACGGCCATTCGACCGGCCACAGGCCCTGGTAGGGGAACAGCCAGCAGATCACCGGGATCAGCAGCGCGCCGACGACCGACTGATATTCGTAGACAATGATGTGCAGGATCGTTGACGGCGTGTCGCCGTGCGCGTCGTGATCGTTCCACTCATCGAAGAATGGCGCGATGCGCTCGGCGCCGAATGCCGTCAGGTAGGCCCCGGCGAGCAGCGGCGCCAGCAGCACATAGGCCCAAGGGTGGCCGCGCGCGACGACGAGATCCGCCACCACCCAATAGGCCGCGCCGGTGAGGCCCAGCATCATGAAAGGCGCATAGCCGTAGCGCACGATCGCGCTCAACACTGGCATCAAGGTCTCCGATAGAGGTGGCAGACTGGCAAAGCTGAACTTAGGGAGACTGGCCCTCGGTCGAAAGGGCTGCACTCAACGGGGTACCAACGCGCGCGCGTTGCGCGCCGTTCCACTTTCGTCTACCACCGGCCAATCATTCTTATCATATTCTTCGCTGTAGTTTCAAGATCTTAGTCAGATCCGAGGCTTCATTGAGAGGCGCCGAGCACTGGGGTCCTAGACAAACGTAAGCTGTACCGCTTCGGTTAACAGGTTGCTTATCCCGCAGCGCTGCGAATTTTGGGCTCGCCTGCGCATCCAACCCGATTTGGAAGGCGCCCGGCAACGAAGTACTTCTGATGACCTCCATAAGAGCTTGGCCCCCTTCGAGATCCAGGCCCGCGACCACGACCTGCTGGGGCGCGATGAGGTCGATCGCGGCGGCAAGCAGCCCGGTATGTGCGACAATGTTTCGCCCGATGTCGCCGCCGAAGGACGCGAGCGTTGCCGCCGCGCGCTCCGTGTAGCGGGATTCGCCGGTGAGGCCGCCCAGCACCGTGAGATTGGAAATCATGATCGGGTTGGCGTTGGGCATCGCGTCGTCCGATCCCGGCCGCATGCGCACGATGACATCCTTCGTGTCGTCGGCAGAAGTTGCATAACCACCGCCGTCCGCCACCCAGTAATGGCGATCGAGCACGTCGGTCCACGCGATCGCCTGCTCCACGTAGCGCGGCGCAGACGTCGCCTCGTAGAGGCGCAGCGCCGCCCAGATCATGTTGGCGTAGTCGCTGGCGGTTGCTGGCGCCTTGTTCTGGCCGGCGCGATGCGCGTGCGCGAGACGGCCATCCTCGACCATACGAGTCGCGACGAAATCGAAGGCGCGTGTTGCGAGCTGCAGCCAACCGGGCTGCTCGAAAATCATTGCGGCCCTGCTGAGCGCCGCGATCATCAGGCCGTTCCAGTCGGCGAGCACCTTGTCGTCCCAGCCCGGGCGCACGCGTGTGCTGCGCACCTTGAGCAACTTCGCGCGCATCTGGGCAAGGTGCTCCTCCTCCTCAGGCGAGCCCAGCTCAAGGCGGGCGAGGCGATTGAGGATCGTGTGGTCTTCCCAGTTTCCCTCCGCCGTCACATCGTAGGCCTTGGCGAACACGGGTCCATCCTCGGGGCCCAGCACGCTGAGGATTTCGGGCAGGGTCCATACGTAGAACTTGCCCTCCACGCCTTCGGAATCAGCGTCCAGCGAGGCCGCGAACCCGCCACCCTCGGCGATCATTTCGCGCTCGAGCCAGGTGACGGTCTCGGCAATGCGCGCCTCAAACAGGGGCGACTTATTCTCCCTTTGGACCTCCGTCAGCAGCTCGATCAGCAGCGCGTTGTCGTAGAGCATCTTTTCAAAATGCGGTGCCAGCCAGCGCTCGTCCGTGGAGTACCGCGAAAAGCCGCCGCCCAGGTGATCGTAGATGCCGCCCTGGCAGATGTTCGCGAGCGTCAGCACGACCGCTTCGCGCGACGGCGCGTCGTCGTAGCGGATGCCGCCGCGCCAAAGGAGCCAAAAGAAGTTGAACTGGGGAAACTTCGGCGCGCCCTTGATGCCGCCGTGCACGGGATCGATGGCCGACACCATTTTTTGCGTGAGCTCCTTCAAAAGCCCGTCGTCGACCGCGGCAATCCCCGAGCCACCCGCCGGCGTCTGCAGGCGCTCGGTCAGGAGGCGCGCGTTCTCCGCGACCTTGTCCGGCTCCTCGGTGAAGATGTTCGACACGCGGCGGAGCACGTCGGTGAAAGCCGGGCGCCCGTAGCGATTGTCCTTGGGGAAATACGTGCCGCCCCACACGGGCCGCGCCTCGCTGTCGAGGAACATCGTCAGCGGCCAGCCGCCGTGCTCGCCCAGCGCATGCAGCGCGCTCATGTAGATCGCGTCGATGTCGGGGCGCTCCTCGCGATCGACCTTGATGTTCACGAACAGCTCGTTCATGACGGCGGCCGTCGCATCGTCCTCGAAGCTCTCGTGCGCCATCACGTGGCACCAGTGGCAGGCCGCGTAGCCGACCGAAAGCAGGATCGGCTTGCCGGTGCTTTTGGATTCGGCGAGCGCTTCGGGCCCCCACGCCCACCAGTGGACGGGGTTGTCCTTGTGCTGGAGGAGATAGGGGCTCGTCTCCCTGCCGAGGCGGTTTTCGCTCATCCGGTACGCCGCCTAGTGATTCGCATCTTCCGCTCCTGGGGTCGCAAAAACCCAATAAAACGCACGGGTCGCCACCTCTCCTGCCGGCCATACAATCGTCGGCGGCCGAACTTCAAGAGGAAGGCGAGCATCATGCTTGGAGCATATTGGGTACGGGCGGCAACAGCCTTGTTGCGGAGGAATAGTCCGCGCCGGAGGCGCAAGGTTATCTTTGTGTTGATTTGGATTACGAGGTGAAAGCGAAATGCGGCCTACATTTCGGCCCCCTCACCCGGCGCGCCTGCTGAGCATGGCGCGCCGACCTCTCCCCACCGGGGAGAGGTGTCGGTTGGCGACGGACCTCGAGCACTTTCACCTCTCCCATGGGGAGAGGTCGGCTGGACGCGCCGAAAGGCGCGACAGCCGGGTGAGGGGACGAACCGCTTAAATGGAAGTACGAAGCATGCCTTCGCCGGATAGCATTCATGGGTGACGTTGCGACGATCTTCGCGCTGTCGAGCGCGCCCGGGCGGGCGGGCATCGCCGTCGTGCGCCTGTCGGGGCCCGGTGCCGGACCCGCACTCGACGCGCTGTGCTCCCCGCGGCCAAAGCCGCGCTTTGCCGCCCTGCGCCGCATCCGCGATCCTTCTTGCGCAGAGGTTCTCGACCAGGGGCTGGTCCTGTGGCTGCCCGGGCCCAAGAGCGAGACCGGCGAGGACATGGTGGAACTCCACCTGCACGGCGGCCCCGCGATCGTCAAAAGCGTGCTGGCGGCGCTCGGCCGTCTGCCAGGATGCAGGCTCGCGGAGCCGGGAGAGTTTGCACGCCGCGCATTTGAGAACGGCAAAATCGATCTCAGCCAGGCCGAGGGCCTCGCCGACCTGATCGACGCCGAAACGCAAGCGCAGCGGCGCCAGGCCGTGCGCCAGATGGGCGGCGCGCTGTCGCAGCTCTACGAGGGCTGGCGCGCCGAGCTGATCCGGGCGAGCGCGCTCATCGAATCGGCGATCGATTTCAGCGACGAAGCCGACGTCGCGAGCGATGCCTGGTCGCTCGCCCGCACGATCGTGGCCCCGCTCGTGACGGCGATCGGCGCGCATCTGGATGACGGCAACCGCGGCGAGATCCTGCGCGAAGGCTTCCGCGTCGTGCTCGCAGGGCCACCCAACGTCGGCAAGTCGAGCCTGCTCAATGCGCTGGCCAAGCGCGACGCCGCGATCGTCTCGGAAGAAGCCGGCACGACGCGCGACGTCATCGAGGTGCGGCTCGATCTGGAGGGATTGCCCGTCGTCGTCTCCGACACCGCCGGCATCCGCGAGGCGCAAGGCTCAATCGAGACCGAAGGCATTCGCCGCACGCTGGCGCACGCGCGCGAGGCCGATCTCGTCGTCTGGATCAGCGATGCGACGGCGCCCGCCACGCCACCCCCGCCGGAGCTGCGCGACAGGGTGCTTCTGGTGGTCAACAAGATCGATCTTGCCGAAGCCGGGGATGGCCTCGGCATTTCGGCCAAGACGGGGAGGGGCATCGATACGCTGACCAATCGGCTCGCGCAGGCGGCGCGGGAGCGCATCGGTGTGGCGGACTCCCCCGCAATCACGCGCGCCCGCTACAGGGAGCATTTGAACGCGTGCATGTCGGCCTGCGAGGCTTTCATGGCGTCTTCTCCGGAGGGCATGGCCTCTTGTCCCGACATTGAGCTGCGCGCCGAGGACCTGCGCCAGGCCGTCCATGCGCTGGGGCGGATCACGGGCCGGGTGGATGTCGAGGACGTTCTGGGCGAGATCTTCGGCCGCTTCTGCATCGGCAAGTGAGCCGATGTTTCACGTGAAACCCACTATTAACCATGGTGATTGGTTTTGACCCTGGGGGCGGCTCCCCGTAGATATCGCCCACCCCTCTAAGCCGGAATGATTTGCCGATGAGCGACGCGACTTTCGATGTGATCGTGGTGGGCGGCGGCCACGCCGGGTGCGAGGCGGCCGCTGCGGCAGCCCGCATGGGCGCCCGGACGGCGCTCGTCACCCACGCCTTCGCGACCATCGGCGAAATGTCCTGCAATCCGGCCTTCGGCGGGCTCGGCAAGGGCCACCTGGTGCGCGAGATCGATGCGCTGGACGGCCTGATGGCGCGCTGCGTCGATGCCGCCGGCATCCAGTTCCGCCTGCTCAACCGCTCCAAGGGTCCCGCCGTACAGGGCCCGCGCGCCCAGGCCGACCGGGCGCTCTACCGGGCCGCCATGCAGTCAGCGATCCGGGAAACGGCCAACCTGGAGGTGATCGAAGGTGGCGTCGAGGACCTGATCGTCACCTCTGGCCGCGTCGCCGGCGTCGTGACCGGCGACGGCCGCAGACTCTGAGCGCGGGCGCCGTCGTTTTGACCACCGGCACCTTCCTCAACGGCCTCATCCATCTGGGCGAGCAGAAGATCCCCGCCGGGCGCTCGGGCGAGGCCCCGGCGCTCAAGCTGTCCGAACGGCTCTATGGCTTGGGCCTACAACTTGGACGCCTCAAGACCGGGACGCCGCCCCGCCTGCTCGCGTCCTCGATCGACTGGGACGGCCTGGAAAAGCAGCCGGGAGACGATCCGCCCCAGCCGTTTTCGTTCCTTACGGAGCGAATAACAACGCCGCAGATCTCATGCGCCATCACGCGCACGACCGCCGAAACGCACGCGATTATCCGCGCCAATCTTGCCCGCTCGGCCATGTATTCGGGCCAGATCGCGTCGACTGGCCCCCGCTATTGCCCCTCGATCGAGGATAAGGTCGTGCGCTTTGCGGACAGGGATTCGCACCAGATTTTCCTCGAGCCCGAGGGCCTCAACGACGACACCGTCTATCCCAACGGCATCTCGACCTCCCTGCCAGCCGACGTGCAGGCGGCTTTCGTGCGCACCCTGCCAGGGCTTGCGCACGCCGTCATCAAGCGGCCGGGATACGCCATCGAATACGACTACGTGGACCCGCGCGAGCTGAAGCCCACGCTGGAAGTCAAGCGCCTGCCGGGGCTGTTTCTCGCTGGCCAGATCAACGGCACGACGGGCTATGAGGAGGCGGGGGCGCAGGGCCTCGCCGCCGGGCTCAACGCCGCACTTCTTGCCGGCGGGACCTTGCAACCTTTCATCGTCTCGCGCGCCGACGGCTATCTTGGCGTCATGATCGACGACCTCGTGACGCGCGGGGTCAGCGAGCCCTACCGCATGTTTACGTCGCGTGCAGAGTACCGGCTGCGACTGCGCGCCGACAACGCCGACCAGCGGCTGACCCCACTGGGGATTGCCCTGGGTTGTGTCGGCACCCTGCGGGCGCAGGCTTTCGCCGGGAAAGCGGCGGCCCTGGGCGAGGCCACGGAGCTGCTGCAGGCGCTGTCGCTGACGCCGACGGAGGCACGACGGCACGGGATCGAGGTCAACCAGGACGGGCGTCGGCGCTCGGCCTTCGACCTGCTGGCGTTGCCTGGAATCGATCTCTCCCGCCTCGCCGCGATCTGGCCGCGCATCGGCGAGATCGCCCCCCCGGTTGCCGGGCAGGTCGCGGTCGATGCCCGCTATGCCTCATATGTGCGCCGCCAGGAGCTCGACGTGGCGGCTTTGCGCAAGGACGAGGCGCTGGCGATCCCGGCGGAATTCGACTTCACGGCGCTGCCGGGTCTCTCCACCGAGGCGCGCCAGAAGCTCGAGCGCCACCGCCCGGCGACACTGGCCCAGGCGGCCCGCATCGAGGGGGTCACGCCCGCGGCGCTGCTTTTGCTGCTCGTGCAATTGAAGGCGCCGCATGCGCGGAAATCGGCCTGATGAAAAGCCCGTGGACGGCGCCCATCAAAAGTGCGGCCGACTTCGCCCGGCACTTTTCCGTTTCACGTGAAACGCTTGGCCGGCTGCAAACCTACCAAGCCCTGCTGAAGCAGTGGCAGAAGACCATCAATCTCGTGGCGCCGAGCACGGTCGAGAGCATCTGGGGCCGCCATTTCGCCGATTCGGCGCAATTGCTGGCCTACGCTCCGCCAGGCGCCGAGCGCTGGCTCGATCTCGGCTCCGGCGCCGGCTTTCCCGGGCTTGTCCTGGCAATTCTCCTCGCCGAGCACGGGAAAGGTAAGGTGACGTTGATCGAAAGCGACCACCGCAAGGCTTCATTCCTGGGCGAGGCCGGACGCAAGACGGGTGTGACTGTGGACATCTGGCCGGAGCGAATCGAAAAGGCGCCGACTCAAGCTAGTGTGGTTTCACGTGAAACGGCGGCACGCGCGGGGTGGGATGTCATCACCGCGCGCGCGTTGGCGCCGTTGCCGCGGCTTTTGGACCTGGCAGCGCCCTATTTTTCGCAAGCAACGGTGGGGCTCTTCCTCAAAGGCCGCGAGGCGCAGACGGAGATCGAGGCTGCGCGCGAGCGGTGGGAGTTTGCCGCCCGGCAGCATCCGAGCCTGACCGACAGTGACGGCCGAATCGTCGTAGTCAGCGCGTTGAAAGCCAAAGGGAGGGTTGATTCGCGATGAACGCGATGATCGGAGCAAGAGAGCCGCGCGTGCTGGCGGTCTCGAACCAGAAGGGCGGCGTCGGGAAGACGACGACGGCGATCAACCTTGGGACCGCACTCGCCTCGATCGGCGAGCGCGTGCTGGTGATCGATCTCGATTCGCAGGGGAACGCTTCGACAGGGCTCGGTATCCCCATCGATGGGCGCGGCAAGACCTCCTACGACGTGCTGACGGGCAAGGCGAGCGTCATGGAAGCGACGCTGCCGACCGCGATCCCGGGCTTGTTCGTCGTGCCGGCCAACGCCGACCTGGTGGGAATCGACGCGGCGCTGACCGACCAGAGCCGCGCCTTCCGCCTGCGCGATGCACTGGCCGGGCTCGTCGCGCACCTGCGCAACGTGCCGGCGGACGAGGGTTTCAACTACATCCTCGTTGATTGTCCTCCCTCGCTCAATCTGCTGACGCTCAACGCGCTGACGGCCGCGCACGCGGTTCTCGTGCCGGTGCAGTGCGAGTTCTTCGCGCTGGAAGGCATCTCGCAGCTCAAGGAGACGATCGACCAGATCCGCTCCACGCTCAATCCGCGCCTCGAGATCCAGGGCGTCGTGCTGACGATGCACGATGCGCGCACCTCGCTGTCGCGGGAGGTTGCCGACAACGTGCGCGCGTTCTTCGGGCCCAAGGTCTACGAGACGATCATCCCGCGCAATACGCGCGTCGCCGAGGCTCCATCGCACGGCAAGCCGATCCTGCTCTACGATTTCGACTGCGCCGGCAGCCAGGCCTACATCAAGCTTGCGACCGAGATCATCGAGCGCGAGCGCCAGAACAAAGCCGCTTAGAGAAGGGCAGCAACGACCCATGAACGCACCTCTGCCGAAGGGCCGCCTCGGGCGCGGACTTGCCTCACTGATCGGAGAGCCGGTGCAGGGCCGGCCGACGCTGCCGCCCGAGGGCGAGCAGCGCCTGGTGTTCACGTCCGATCTGAAAGCCGGCCAGCTCAACCCGCGCAAGGATTTCCGCGACGAGGAGCTCGCCGAGCTCGCCGAGTCGATCCGCAGCAAAGGGCTCGTTCAGCCGATCATCGTGCGCCCTTCGGGCAATGGCTATGAGATCGTCGCCGGCGAGCGCCGCTGGCGCGCGGCGCAAAAGGCGGGGCTGCACACGGTGCCCGTCATCGCGCGCGACCTCACCGACAAGGAGGTTCTCGAGCTCGCGATCATCGAGAACGTGCAGCGCGCCGACCTCAACGCGATCGAGGAAGCGACGGGCTACCGCGATCTGATCGAGCGCTTCGAGTACAGCCAGGAGCAGCTCTCCGAGATCATCGGCAAGAGCCGCAGCCACGTGGCCAACACGTTGCGCCTGTTGAAGCTGCCCGAGAGCGTCCGAGCCATGGTGCAGGACGGCCGGCTCACCGCAGGACACGCGCGCGCCCTCATCGGGCACGACGACGCGGAGGCGCTGGCGCGGCGCATCATCGAGGGGGGCCTCAACGTGCGCGAGGTCGAGGCGCTGGTGCAGGACGATGTGGCGGGCGGTTCCGACGCTTCGGGCTCGCCGCGCCGCCAGCGCGAGAAGGATGCCGACACCCGCGCCTTCGAGAAGGAGCTCGCGTCCGTCCTCGGCCTCAAGGTGGAGATCAAGCGTGGGCCCGGCGACAGCGGAAATCTGATCATCAAGTACGCCAACTACGAGCAGCTCGATTACATCCGCAGCCGGCTCGCCAGCGGCCAGCGCGGCTGATTAGGCCAACGAGCGCTTGACGCAGCGCCCCGGGTGTCGCAAGAGCCGGGAGCGATAAGTCCTTGTGCTCGTTATGGTTTGGTCATGAGCAACGACGTGCTTCAGCAACTCGCGGCAACGATCCGCGCGCGGCGCAATTCAGCCGCCGACAGCTCCTATACGCGCCAGCTCCTCGACGCTGGGCCCGTGCGGTGCGCGAGGAAGCTCGGCGAGGAGGCGATCGAGACCGTGATCGCGGGCGCCGGCGAGAGCGATGAGGCGCTCACCGAGGAATCCGCCGATCTCCTCTACCACCTGCTGGTGTTGCTGGAGTGCCGTGGCGTGGCGCTCGCGGACGTGCTCGCGGTGTTGCAACGGCGGGCCGGCGTCTCCGGCCTGAAAGAAAAGGCCGAGCGCGACAAGCGCTGATACAAGTCGAAGAGTTTCAGCTCCGGGCGCAGTGCTAGACGCAATGTCGTATCCCGCAAATCTGCAGTTCTCGCCCTACCGCGTGTTCAACCGCGAACAGTGGGCCCGGTTGCGCGCCGGCACCCCGATGACCCTGCAGCAGAACGAGCTGCAGCAGCTCTCGGGCCTCATCGAGGAACTGTCGGTGGAGGAGGTGGAGGAAATCTACCTGCCGATGTCGCGCCTTTTAAATCTCTACGTGGCGGCGGCTCAGCAGCTGCATTCTGTGTCATCGAAGTTCCTAGGCCGCACCGACGGGAAGGTGCCCTTCATCATCGGTGTCGGCGGGTCGGTCGCGGTCGGGAAGAGCACGACCGCGCGCGTCTTGAAGGCGCTGCTCGCGCGCTGGCCGGACCATCCTCGCGTCGACCAGATCACGACGGACGGGTTCCTGCTGCCCAACACCGAGCTCGAGCAGCGCCAGCTGATGGACCGCAAGGGCTTCCCCGAGAGCTTCGATACCGCGCGGCTCCTGAATTTCCTCGCCGACGTGAAGTCGGGCGTGGCGCGGGTCGAGGCGCCGGTTTATTCGCACTTTCACTACGACATCCTGCCCGACCAGAAGACCATCATCGAGTCGCCGGATATCCTCATCGTCGAAGGGTTGAACGTGCTGCAGCCCGCGCGCATGCCGCGCGGCGGCGAGGCGATCCCGTTCGTGTCCGACTTTTTCGACTTCTCGATCTATCTCGATGCCGAGCCCGAGGTCATCCAGGACTGGTACGTCGCGCGCTTCATGCGCCTGCGCGCAACCGCCTTCCGCGATCCCGGCGCCTACTTCCACCAGTACGCCAACCTCGAGCCGGAGGCGGCGCGCGAACGCGCTCTAGCGATCTGGCGCATGATCAACCTGAAGAACCTCGAGGAGAACATCCTGCCGACGCGGCAACGGGCGCGGCTGATCCTGAGGAAGCAGGCCGACCACCACGTGGAGACGGTGGCGCTGCGCAAGCTTTAGAAAGCATGCAGGCGGGCGAAAAAGAGGGGCCGCCTGGGGAGGCGGCCCCTAAGTGACGCGTCTTGCTTCACCGCAAGCACGTCAGGGGTTCTATCAATGGAAGAAGAGCGGCCGGGTTTTGCTGCGGGTGTAGACGGCAACCCCGACGGTGCTGAGCGCGAGCTGCGCCCGCACGGCCCTTGAGATCGGCGGCAGGCTGAGCCAGTGCTGGGCCACCACGGCCTGGCTTGCGGCGACGGTTGCGAGCGCAGCAAAGCCGAGGTCGCACCAGCCGAGCAGAATCGCATCGGCCGGGCTCGTATCGCGCGTCTCCGGCGGGTGCTCGAATTTCGGCAAGGGCGTAGTGCTGGGGCGAAGGCTCTCCGCTGGCGGCGTGTTCTGGTTGGAGCCGACCCGGGGCTGGGGCACGCCGTTGGAGTGCCCGTTGAGCCCAACGGGGAGCCCAACCGGGCGGCTCGCATCCGCCATCAGCTTCGATTGCTCGATCCGGAACTTGTCCCGCAGCCGGCGGATGGCCGAGGGATCCTCCACCCCAAGCGAGCGGATCGCGGTGGTCGGCTTCAGCTTGGGGTTGGCGGCGAGCAGGGCGGCGATCGTCTCGAGCTGCTGGCGATCGTCGCGTCCGCTGCCCTTCGGGCGCCCGTAGCGCACGTTCATTGTCGGCATGCAGTCGGTCCCGGTGCTTCGAATCATTGGGACAAGATTTTGTTGAAGCAGCGGGAGGTTACTAGGGAGAATAAATGTCTTGTAGCAGCTAGTCAGTGCAATCGGCAGTTATTGTGGCTGAAATACACCCGCTAGATTGTATCTCGCACTGGCGGCGCCCCGCGCGGCCCCGCGCCGGTCGTCAGCTCAGCAGGCCTTCCTTGCGTGCGAGCTCGATGAGCGGCTTTTCCGGACGTGCTCCGATGTGGGTGATGACCTCGGCGGCGGCGATGCTGCCGAGCCGGCCGCAATCGGCAAGCGAAAGTGAGCGCGTGAGCCCATAAAGAAACCCGGCGGCGTAGAGGTCGCCGGCGCCCGTCACGTCGACCACCTTGCTCACCGGCTTCGGCCGCACGTCGATCGTCGCGGTTGCCGTGACGATCACCGAGCCCTGCGCGGAGCGCGTCAGCACGGCGACGTCGCATGCGCCCCGCACGGCCGCGACCGCGTCCTCGAACTTGTTCACCTCAAACAGCGCGGTGATCTCGGTCTCGTTGGCGAACAGGATGTCGACACCCTCGTGCACGAGCTTGCGGAAGTCGGCGCGATGACGGTCGACACAGAAGGCATCCGACAGCGTCAGCGCCGTCTTGCGGCCGGCCTTGCCCGCAAGGGCCGCCGCCGTGCGGAACGCCTGCTTGGCGTCAGGTTTGTCGAACAGGTAGCCTTCAAGGTAGGTGACCTTGGCTGCGGAGATGATGTCTGCATCGACCTCGTCTGGCCCGAGGTCCGTACTGGCGCCGAGAAAGGTATTCATCGTGCGCTCCCCGTCGGGCGTGACGAGGATCAGGCACAAGGCAGTGGGCGCGCCGCTTTTCGCGGGCGGCGTCTCGTAGTTGACGCCGATGGCGCGGATGTCGTGCGCGAAAATCTTGCCGAACTGGTCGTCGGCCACGCGGCCGATGAAGGCGCCGCGCCCCCCCAAGGAGGCAAAGCCCGCGATGGTGTTTGCAGCCGAGCCGCCCGACCGTTCGATCGCGGGACCCATGACGGCATAGAGCGCGTCGGCTTGTTGCGCATCGATCAAGCGCATGAAGCCTTTGTCGAGGGCATGCTTGGACAGGAAGGCATCATCGCAGCGTCCGATGATGTCGACGATCGCATTGCCGATGCCGACCACGTCGAAGCGGGCGTCTTGCATGAAATTTCCCCGATTGTTGAATTGGGCGGCACTATAGGTGGCGTGACGCAGGGGGCAAGGCGTTGAGCGCCGGAATTTCGCCCTAGGAGCGATCGCCGGGACGCGCGGCCGCGGCAACGCCAAGCAGAAGCCGCTCGGCAATGGGCACCTCCAGCGGGCCGTGAGAGACGCGCCGCTTTCGCCGCTTTTGCCGCGCGCGCCATGGCGGCGGCAAGACGTGCCGTCGTCCAGGTACGGCACTGCAGGCCGATTGCGTCCTTCTGCTTGAAATGGATGGGCGGGCGCAGTTGCCGGATCGCGTCGTCGAACGAGCGCCCGCTATCGAGGTCGGAGCGGATGCGATGCAGCCGCTGCAGGTAGCGTTGCGTCGCCAGGATAATGAGCTGCGGGCTCTCGCCGGCCGCTACGGCGCGGGCGAGCTCGGTGACCGCGCGGGCGGCGTCTCCCGAGGCCGCGGCGCTCAATATCCTGTCGATGGCGAGCTCGGAGGCGTCGCCGACGATTGCTTCCACGTCGCCGGCATCGATCTCCTTCTTGCCGGCGGCATAAAGAGCGAGCTTCTCGATCTCGCCGCGCGACAGCGCCCGGTCGGCGCCGATGCGGGCGAGCAGCAGGTCGCGCGCGTCGGGCGCGATCGCGAGGCCGTGGCTGCCCAGCGTGTCGCGGATCAGCGTCTCGAGATCGTGCACCTCGTCGGGATAGCAGGCGACCGCCGCCGCCTTCGGCGACTTCTCAAACAGCGCGCGCAGCGAATCGGCGGGGCGCAGATTGCCGGCTTCCACGATGAGGGTCGCCGCGAGCGTGCCGCTGTCGATGAGCGGCTGCAACGCGGCCGTTCCGATGCGCCGGCCAGCCGTCGCGCGCACGACCTTGGAGCCGCCGAACATCGGCATCGTCTGCGCTTCGACGGCGAGGCGGTCGGGATCGGCGTCGAGATCGGAGTCATCGAAGCGAATGATCTCCCCGGGCGGCGTTTCGCGCTTGGCAATGAGCGCAGCCAGGCGGCCGGCGCGCTCGGCCACGAGGCCGGCATCGGTGCCGTAGAACAGCACGGCTGCGACGCGCGGCCCCGGCGGCTTCAAAAACGTCTCAGCCTGGTGGGCCTTTACGGCGACCATGGAAGCACGACTGATGAGGTTTGAGCGAAAGTTTCGGCGAACGCGGCCGGATGCGAAGTTTAGGCGGCGCCCGACAGGTAGGCGGCGAGGCGCGACTTGAGATCTTCCGCGACGGTGTTTGCCGCACGGTCCTCCGCGTCCTTGCGGGCGCGCACGTTGGAGAAGACCGAGTCGAAGCGCTGGAACGTGCCGCGTCCGTAGCTCTCGCCCTGCAGCGCCACCGACCGGTCGGCGATGCGCACCAGCCGGAACGTGGCATTGAGATTGTAAACGCTGCCGCTCGAGTTGCCGTCGATCTGCACGAGCGTGGCGGAGATGGATTCGGTGACGACGATCTCGAGCCTGTAGGCCGGGTCGATCGCCGCGTTGCCGCCGCCGGTCGCCTGATAGATCAGCTCGTTGCGCAAGCGCTGGCCGACGCGGCCGGGGATGGGAGCAACCTCCATCCGGGCGAGCTTCTCGTTGACGCTGGAGCCGACGAGGGCGGAAGAGGCATAGAGCGGGTGGAGACCGGAATTGCCGCAGCCTGCCGCAAGCAGGGGCACTGCTGCACACACCAACGCAACCCAGACTGTCCGGCGGCTAGCGACCCACATCGATCGCCCCCAATGTTTCGTCCTCACCCGACGACATTCACGATCCTCTGCGGCACCACGATGACCTTCTTGACCGGCCGGCCTTCGAGAGCGCGTAGCACCGGCTCAAGCCGCAATGCAGCCGCCTCAATTTCGTCGGAGCCGGCCGTCCGAGCAATCGTGAGCTCGTCCCGTCGCTTACCGTTCACCTGTACGGCAATGGTGATCGTATCGTCAACGAGCAAGCCCGGCTCGGCCTCGGGCCACGGCTGATTGGCGAGCAATGTGTTGTATCCGAGCCGCGCCCAGCATTCCTCGGCCAAATGTGGCATCATGGGCCCGATCATCTGCACCAGGAACTCCAGTGCCTCCCGCACGGCCCAGGGGAAGCCTTCCCCGGTTTTCCCCAGGTTGGCCCCCAGAACATTTGCGAACTCGTAGACCTGCGCCACGGCCACGTTGAACCGCAGGCCCTCGATCGAGCGGGCGACGTTGTCCAAGGCCTTGTGCGCGGCGCGGCGCACGGCCTCCGCGTCGGGGCTGAAGGATTTGGGGCGGGGAGCCCCTTTCTTGGCGCAGACGGCCACGCCCTGGTCAAGGAGGCGCCAGATCCGCTGCACGAAGCGGCGCGCACCGTCGACGCCCACGTCGGTGTAGATGACGTCGCGCTCAGGGGGGCTGTCGGAGAGCACGAACCAGCGCGCGACGTCGGCGCCGTAGCGCGAGACGAACTCGTCGAGGTCGACGGTGTTCTTGCGCGACTTCGACATCTTCTCCACGGAGCCGATCACAGCTGGCTCGCCGGTCGCGATCTCGACGGCGCTGCGCTTCTCGCCTCGCCTCGTCGATGCGCACCTGGCCCGGCAGCAGCCAGCCGCCGCGTTTGGACTTGTAGGTCTCGTGCGTCACCATGCCTTGCGTGAACAGCGCCGCGAACGGCTCGCGCACGTTGCTCGGCAGCCTGAGGTGGCCGGTGTCGCACATGGCGCGCGTGAAGAAGCGCGAATAGAGCAGGTGCAGGATCGCGTGCTCGATGCCGCCGATGTACTGGTCGACGGGCAGCCAATGGGCCGCCGCAGCCTTGTCGACCGGCGTGTCGGCGTGCGGGTCGGTGAAGCGCACGAAGTACCAGGAGCTGTCGACGAAGGTGTCCATGGTGTCGGTTTCGCGCACGGCGTCGGCGCCGCACTTGGGACACGTCACGTGCTTCCAGGTCGGGTGGCGATCGAGCGGATTACCGGGCTTGTCGAAGGTCGCGTCGTCGGGCAGCTCCACGGGAAGGTCTTCATCGGGCACCGGCACGGTGCCGCAGTCCTTGCAGTGGATCACCGGGATGGGGCAGCCCCAGAAGCGCTGGCGCGAGATGCCCCAATCGCGCAAGCGGTAGTTCACCTTGCGCTTGCCCACGGGCTTCTTGGCGAGCTTGGCCGCAGCCAGGCGCTTTGCCGCTTCCTCGAAGGCGTCCCGCGTATCGAGCCCGTCAAGAAAGCTCGAATTGATCATGGTGCCCTCGCCGTCGAAGGCCTTGTCCTTGATCGCGAAGGTCGCCGCGTCCTCGCCCGGCGGCAGGATCACGGGCACGACTGGAAGACCGTATTTGCGCGCGAAATCGAGATCGCGCTGGTCGCCGGACGGGCAGCCGAAGATGGCGCCCGTGCCGTAGTCCATGAGGATGAAATTGGCGACGTAGACGGGCAGCGTCCAGCTCTTGTCGAAGGGATGCACGGCACGGATGCCGGTGTCGAAGCCCTGCTTCTCGGCGGTCTCGAGCTCGGCGACGGAAGTGCCCATGTGTCGGCACTCCTCGCAAAAGGCCGCGAGCTCCTCGTTGTCCTTGGCCGCAGCCTGGGCGAGCGGGTGGTCGGGTGCCAGCGCGATGAACGCCGCGCCGAACAGCGTGTCGGGTCGTGTCGTGTAGACCTCGACTTCGCTCTGACCCTTGGGCGCCGACGTCTTGTCGAGCGCAAAGCGCACGAGCAGACCGTCTGAGCGCCCGATCCAGTTGGCCTGCATGAGGCGCACCTTCTCGGGCCACTTGTCCAGTGTCTCGAGCGCCTCCAGCAGCTCGTCGGCGTAGTCGGTGATCTTGAAGAACCATTGCGTCAGCTCGCGCTGCTCGACGAGCGCGCCCGAGCGCCAGCCGCGGCCGTCGATCACCTGCTCGTTGGCGAGCACGGTATGGTCGACGGGGTCCCAATTGACCTTCGAGGACTTGCGGTAGGCGAGGCCCTTCTTCAGAAAGTCGAGGAAGAGCTTCTGCTGATGGCGGTAGTAGGTGGGAGAGCACGTCGCGAGCTCGCGCGTCCAGTCGAGGGAGAGGCCCATCGACTTCAGCTGCCGCCGCATGGTCTCGATGTTCTGGTAGGTCCACTCGGCGGGATGGACCTTGTTCTCCATGGCGGCGTTCTCGGCCGGCATGCCGAAGGCGTCCCAGCCCATCGGGTGCAGCACGCTGAAGCCCTTGGCCCGCTTGTAGCGTGCGAAGACGTCGCCCATGGTGTAGTTGCGCGAATGTCCGACGTGGATGCGCCCCGACGGGTAGGGGAACATCTCGAGCACGTAGCACTTCGGTCCGGGCGCGGTGTTGGAGGCGCGGAATATCTCCGCCTTCTCCCACACCTCCTGCCAATGCTTTTCCCGTTCGGGCGCGTCGTAGCTTTCGTTGGCCATCCGGCGTCAATCTCTGCGGCGATTTATAGGGCTTTGCGCGGCGTAATGAGCCTTAAAGGAACACACCGGTCAAGGCAGCTGTTGCATGGCACAATCGACTGAGACGGGGCACGAGGTCGTAGAGCGGCTCGCTGAGGTGAAGGCGCGCATCGCTGCGGCTGCGCGCGAGGCGGGCCGCAATCCGGCCGCCGCGCACCTGATCGCCGTCTCCAAGACCTTCGGCGAGCCGGAAATCCTCCCTGTGCTGCAGGCGGGCCACCGCCTGTTCGGCGAGAACCGGGTGCAGGAGGCAAACTCGAAATGGCCGGCCCTGAAAGCGCGCTTCCCCGATGTGGCGCTGCACCTCATCGGACCGCTGCAGTCAAACAAGACCAAGGAAGCGGTAGCCCTGTTTGACGCCATTCACACGATCGACCGGCCGAAGATTGCGCGTGCCGTCGCCGAGGAAATGCAGACGCAGGGGCGCCGGCTTGCGCTCTTCGTGCAGGTCAACACCGGCGAGGAGCCGCAGAAGGCCGGCGTGAGCCCGCGCGAGGCGCCGGCCTTCGTGGCGCTGTGCCGCGACGAGCTGAAGCTCGCGATTGCGGGTCTGATGTGCATCCCCCCGCTTGAGGAGGAGGCCGCCGTGCACTTTGCCTTTCTCGCCAAGCTTGCCGGTGAGCTCGGGCTCGAAGGCCTCAGCATGGGCATGAGCGACGATTTCGAAACTGCCGTTGCGTTCGGCGCGACGCACGTGCGCGTCGGCAGCGCCATCTTCGGGTCGCGCCCGCATATTTGAGAGTTTTCCAGCCCGATTTTGCGGCAACCATCTTGGGCGTGTAGCGCCAATGCTAGGCTCGCCTTGAGTGATTCGCGTCGATGTCCGCCCCGCGACCCCTTGGAGGCACACGATGACCGCAGCCGCAGCCCGAACTCGAAGCCAAGGCCGATGCCGCGGCAAGTGATGCCGCCGTCGACGCGCGCGCAGAGGTGCTGGAAGAGGCCGCGCCGACGAAGGTTGCCGGCGTTTCGAAGGCCGTATCCGCGAAGGCCCAAGAGAACGGCTGGTATCACTTCATCGTCGATATCTGGATCACCAACCTCAACCGCACCGAGTTCGGCTTCTACAAGCGGTCGCGCAACCGCGCCAAGTCACGCCAGTTCACCTCCGACATGGATATCTTCGCCGAAGTGATCGAGGGCGGGCAGCGCACCGGACTGATCGGCTATCGCGAGGACCTGTGGGACAAGGCGCATGGCATGGACAAGCGCCTCGTCTTCAAGCTGTTCAACGAGACGCTGAACTGGCGCGCGACCATGGACCTCATGATCGGCAAGTCCATGCAGCAAACCATTGGCGCGCGCGGGCTGCCCGTGATGACGTATTCGGTCAACACGAGCGATGACAATTTCATCGTCTATCTCGAGCGCTCGGCCAGCAAGTGGCCGCTGATGCCAGAGAACTTCTCGTTCTTCATCATGAACGACGGCGCGCCGGAGTTCTACAGGCTGAAACGCGACTTCATCAACCTGGGCGGCGACTACACGCTCTTTGATCAGCACGACAAAATGATCGGGCATCTCGACGGCAAGGTGTTCTCCATCGGCGGCAAGTGGAAGGGCAAGGTGCGCGTCGAGCACGCCGACCGCCGCCTGCTGACGGTGCTGCAGCTTTTCAGCGCGATGCAGATTTTCAACGCGGATTCCCGCCGCCACATGAAGCGGCTGTGGAAGGATCTTCGCGCGGGCAAGGTGAAGCCGCAGATCGAGCGCCAGGAAGCCGACCTCTACATGAACCCGCGCCGCATCCGCTAACCTGGACCTCCGAGCAGCGCCGACACCACACTCGCTTCCGCCTGGAGACGGGCGGGGGCGAGAGCGTGTCTAAAGCGCCGGTGGCCGGCGCTCCGGGACTGCCGATCCTTGGTGCAAAACGGCATCTAAGCAGGCTGCGGGAGCGTCGAGGCCGTTGACGCCGCTGCGACTTTCCGGCTTCCTCCCTCTGCACAAAAAACAGTCAAAAACCGGGGGACGGGAATGCGACAGGGAGCCGACGTCTTTTTCTTGCTCATGGGCGCGATCCTCGTGTTCTCGATGCACGGGGGCTTTGCTTTTCTCGAGACCGGGACGGTCCGCCACAAGAACCAGGTCAACGCGCTGGTCAAGATCATCGTCGACTTCGCGGTCTCGGCGGTCTGCTATTTCCTGATCGGATACACGATCGCCTACGGCGTTGATTTCTTCGCCAGTGCCGCGGCGATTTCCGGCGCCGCGCCCGGCTACGAGCCGCAAGGCTACACCCTCGTTCGCCTGTTCTTCCTGGCGACGTTCGCCGCGGCCATTCCGGCGATCATCTCCGGCGGCATCGCCGAGCGCGCCAAGTTCGTGCCGCAGGCCATGGCGACGGCAATTCTCGTGGCGTTCTGCTATCCGCTGATCGAGGGCGTCTATTGGAACGGCAATTTCGGTCTGCAGGAAAGCGTGTTCAAGGCGTGGTTCGGCGCGCCGTTCAAGGATTTCGCGGGCTCCATCGTCGTGCATGCGTTCGGCGGCTGGGTTGCGCTCGGCGCGGTGTTGATGCTCGGACCCCGGCTCGGGCGCTATGACGGCAGCCACGCCGGTGCATCGCCGCCGTCGTCGATCCCGTGGCTGGCGCTGGGCTCCTGGCTTCTGTGCATCGGGTGGTTCGGCTTCAACGTGATGAGCGCTCAGCGGCTGGAGGCAGTGTCGGGGCTGGTTGCGCTCAACTCGCTGATGGCGATGAGCGGCGGGATCATCGCGGCGCTCGTCGTCGGCGACAACGATCCGGGCTTCGTGCACAACGGCGCGCTGGCCGGACTCGTTGCGGTGTGCGCGGGATCCGATGTCATGCACCCCATCGGGGCGCTGATCGTCGGCGGGGTCGCCGGCGCGATATTCGTCTACATGTTCCAGGTCGCCACCAACAAATGGAAGATCGACGACGTGCTGGGCGTATGGCCCTTGCATGGGCTGTGCGGGCTGTGGGGCGGGATCGCTTGCGGAATTTTCGGGCTCGAGGAGCTGGGCGGCCTCGGGGGCGTGACGTTCGCCTCCCAGCTCGCCGGCTCGGTCCTCGGCTCCGCGTTCGGGCTCCTCGTCGGCTTGGTCGTCTATGGGTTGCTCAAGGGCACGGTCGGCATACGGCTCGGGCCCGACGAGGAGCGCCGGGGCGCCGATCTTTCGATCCACAACATCAGGGCCAACCCGGAGGAGGACGTGCGGATGGGTCCCGTCTGAGGCCGGCGACGCCCCGGTCCGCCGCGGCTGCTAAGAAATTCTTAACCAAACATCTTCACCATCCGGGAGCAGCCGATATCGCCAATCGGGCTCCCGGAGATCGTTATGTTCAGAGTACTCGTCGCACTTCTGTTGGTCAGCGCCGCGGTTCAACTGTCGGGCTGCACCGGCTCCCTCCGCCTCGGAAGCTCGCTCTATGACGCCGTCCGCTTCGCGGACTGAGCCGTCGAGCTGATCTGGAGCCACCTCGGAATCCCCAATGACCCGCCGTCCCGCCGAGCCGCTCCCGCAAGGGCGCTCCGGGACCGATGCTCCCGTTGGGTGCGCCATAGCAGGCTCGCCCTGAGCTGGACGCGCGATCGCAGCACCGCTATTGGGCTGGCGTCGGCAAACCGTTCCAGGGATCGCTCATGACCTCCCGATCCGGCCTTGCGCAGCTCGCTCGCGGCACGGTGCTGTCGCCGTTCACGCAACTGCGCCGGCTGCTCGCGGACACCCCGCCTGGTCACGCCCGCCCCATCGATCTGACGGTCGGCGAGCCGCGCGAAGCCATGCCCGCTTTCGTCTTGGAGAGGCTCAGCGAGGCGGCTGCCGACTACGGCAAATACCCGCCCATGCGCGGCACGGCCGAGTTGCGCGAAGCGATCGCTGCCTGGACGGGACGACGCTACGGAGCGGCCGCCGCTGTCGATCCCGCGCGCGAGGTGCTCCCCCTCAATGGCTCGCGCGAAGGGCTCTTTCTCGCGGCATTGCCGGCCGCCGGCCGCAAGATGGTTGCGGGCCGGCCCGCGGTGCTGATGTGCAACCCGTATTATTCGGCCTACATCGGCGGCGCGCTCGCCGTCGATGCCGAGCCGGTCTTTCTCAATGCGACGCTTGCGACGGGCCACCTCCCCGATCTCGACGAGATCGCAGGGGACGAGGCGCTGCTTGCGCGCACCGTAGCTCTTTACCTTTGCTCGCCCGCAAACCCGCAGGGCGCAGTTGCCGACCCCGCCTACATTGCGCGCGCACTCGCCCTCGCCCGCGACCATGATTTCATGCTGTTTTTCGACGAGTGCTACTCGGAGATCTATGACGCAGAGGCGCCCCCCGGCGCGCTGCAGATCGCAGCCGGGGGCCCGGAGCGCTTCCGCAATCTGGTCGTTTTCAATTCGCTGTCGAAGCGCTCCAACCTGCCGGGCCTGCGGTCGGGCTTCTGTGCGGGGGATGCCGGCTTCCTCGAGACGTTCGCCGAAATCCGCAACATGGTCGCGCCGCAGGTGCCGGGGCCGGCGCAGCATGCCTCCGCCGCTGTGTGGAACGACGAGGTCCACGTTGCCGCCAACCGGCAGGCCTACCGCGCGAAATACGAGGCCTGCGATCGCCTGCTGGCGGGCCGCTACGGCTATCGCCGGCCGGCTGCCGGCTTCTTCCTCTGGCTCGATGTAAGCAAATTCGGTGGCGGCGGTGATGCGGCGGTAACCTTATGGCAACGCGCCGGTGTCAAAGTTTTGCCTGGTGCCTTTCTGGCTCAGGCCGGGCGCGACGGGACCAATCCGGGCACGAATTACGTGCGGCTCGCATTGGTTCACGACGCGGCCACCGTCGCCGAGGCACTCGAACGTATCGTTGTAGTATTTGCGTAAAGAGTCCGTTCGTACATGCAGCTCGAGTCCCATGGTGACCCGAGGCGCCTGCTTTCCTCCGCGATGGAGGACAGGCTCATCGGCTTGTTGAGTCGCGCCGGAGGCATTCTCCTCCTGGCGGGCGTCGGCGCCGCGTGGGCGAGCCTTCTCACGTGGTCGCGATTAGATCCCAGTCTCACGCATGCCGCCGGCGGCGTACCCAGCAACTTGCTTGGCTCGGCCGGCGCCGTCTTTGCCGACGTGATGCTGAACACGCTCGGCTTCGCGGCCGTGTTCCTGCTGCTTGCGCCCATGTTCTGGGGCATCGAGCTCATGGTCGCGGAGCGCATCTTCGCCAACCGCAAGAAGACCAGCATTTTCCCGCTTGCGCTGCTGCTGCTGGCGGGCGGGTTCGCCGCCCTGCCGATCACCGCGAGCTGGCCGTTCGGTCATAGCTTCGGCGGCATCGTCGGCGATTGGATGTACAAGCTCACGGCGACGCTGTTTGCGATTTTCGGAAGCGAAGGCGCGCTGCCGGTCGCGGCACTCGCCTACTTCGTCGCCGGCTTCGCCGCGCTCGGCTACTCGATCGGGCTCGAGCGGGAGGACCTCAACCGGCTGCTCGAGCGCAGCCGCGGGCTTGCCCGCAGGCGCGGATCGCTGTGGCCCGGCTGGCTGCGCAACGCGGACTTGCTGTCCGGGTTCTTTCCCGAGCGCGCCACCCACGCCGACGCGTTCGAGATGGCGTCGGAGACCACCGACTTTGCACGGGCCGAGCCGGCGCATGCAGACCTCGAAGGCCGCAGGGAGCCCTATCTCCCCGTGCCGCCGCGCCAATCGCCGCCCGCCGCCCCTCAGCCGGACTTTGCCCGCGAGGCGTTCCCGCGTCGTGGCGCACATTCGGCTGCCCCTTGGCAGGCGGACGATGGCGACACGCCCGTGGAGCATGACGAGTTCGACGACGGCATGGATGCCGAAAGCAGAGCAATCGCGGAGCGCTTTGCTCCGGTTTTCGCCCGCCGCCGGGCATCCAAGCTCACGTCGCCCCGATCTGCTGCACCCGATTCCGCCGCCGAGGAGCCGCCTCGCCCGCGCAAGGCTGGCTTGTTCGGCGCACTTGCTCACGCGCGAACCGACACCTCCTACCGGCCTCCGTCGGCAAATCTCCTGAGGCGGCCGCCGGCTGCGAAATCGAGCCCGGAGCTTACGCAGGCCGCATTGCGCGGAACCGCGCGTCTTCTCGAAGAGGTGCTCGCCGACTTCTCGGTCAAGGGCGAGGTGCGCGAGATCAAGCCGGGTCCCGTCGTCACGCTGTTTGAGCTCGAGCCCGCGCGCGGAACGAAATCCTCGCGCGTCGTGGCGCTCGCCGACGACATCGCGCGCTCCATGAGCGTCACCTCGGCGCGAGCCGCAGTCGTGGCGGGGCGCAATGTGATCGGAATCGAGCTCCCCAACGTGCGGCGCGAGACGGTCTACCTGCGCGATATCTTCGAATCGGAACAGTTCCGCTCGACGGAGCTGGCGCTGCCGCTGGCGCTGGGCAAATCGATCGGCGGCGAGCCGATCGTCACCGATCTCGCGCGCATGCCGCACCTTCTCGTCGCCGGCACGACCGGCTCCGGCAAGTCGGTCGGCATCAATGCGATGGTGTTGTCGCTGCTCTACCGCCGCTCGCCGGAGGAGTGCCGCCTCCTGATGATCGATCCGAAAATGCTCGAGCTGTCGGTCTACAACGGTATCCCGCACCTGCTGACGCCGGTCGTCACCGACCCGCACAAGGCGATCGCGGCGCTGAACTGGGCCGTTACCGAGATGGAGGAACGCTACAAGCGCATGGCGAGCCTGGCCGTGCGCAACATCGAGGCGTTCAACGCGCGCGTGCGCAAGGCGCAAGGCCGCGGCGAGATCCTCGTGCGCACCGTGCACACCGGCTTCGACAATCAGACGGGCGAGGCCATCTACGAGAAGCAGGAGATGCAGGCGGAGGCGATGCCCTACATCGTCGTCGTCGTGGATGAATTCGCCGACCTGATGATCGTTGCCGGCAAGGAAATCGAGGCGGCGGTGCAGCGGCTGGCACAGATGGCGCGCGCGGCCGGCATTCACCTCATCATGGCGACGCAGCGCCCCTCGGTCGATATCGTGACGGGCACCATCAAAGCGAACTTCCCGGCGCGGATCAGCTTCAAGGTCGCTTCCAAGATCGACAGCCGAACGATCCTGAACGAGCAGGGCGCCGAGCAGCTGCTGGGCCAAGGCGACATGCTCTACTCGGTGGGCACGGGGCAGACCCTGCGCGCCCACGGGCCATTCGTCTCCGACGAAGAGGTGGAGCGCATCGTCGAGACGCTGCGCCGGCAGGGGACGCCGCGCTATGTCGACGGCATCACCGATACCGCAGGCCCGAGCGACGCGCCGGGTGCGATGCCGCGTGCTGCTAGCGAAGACGACCTTTACGACAAAGCCGTCGCGATCGTGCTGCGCGATCGCAAGGCCTCGACGAGCTACCTGCAGCGCCGCTTGTCGATAGGCTACAATCGGGCTGCAGATCTCGTGGAGCGGATGGAGCGCGAAGGCCTGATCGGGCCGGCAAACAACGTCGGCAAGCGCGAGATCCTGATCGGCGGCCGGGAGGCCGCGGCCGCACCGATGTAGCAGCGGCGCGTTGCGCCAAGATCCACCCCGGGGTCTATTGCGGCAATCGCCTACATGTGGTCGCAATGTTCAGGAAAGACGGGACGGCTGGGCGATCCGTCCGGCAGGGGTTCCAAAAGACATTCAATTGATGCGACGATTCGAGGGCACGGGGGCCCAATGCACCAGATGAGACGACTAGCGTGGGGTGTCGTGTTCTACCTCGGCCTCATGCTCGTGGCAGTTGCGGCCGTTGCGGAGACCGCTCCCAGTCCGCCGGCCGCCGCCCCGCCGCCTGCGCCAGCACCTGCGGCCGCACCGCCCTCGAGCGCGGGCTCGGCATGGAATGCGGAAGTCGCTCCGGCAAATTCCGCCGGAGGCATTTCTCTCGATGCAAGACAGACCGAGCTGGTGAACAAGGTCAGCGGTTATTTCAGCGGGCTCAGCACCTTGGAGGGGCGCTTCATCCAGACGAGCGCCGACAACAAGCAGATGAAGGGCAAGTTCTACGTGAAGCGCCCGGGGCGTTTCAGGTTCGATTACGCGCGGCCGTCCCGGCAAATCGTCATCTCCGACGGGCGCTATCTGGCGATCCAGGATCTCGACCTCAACAACGAGGATCGTGTGGCGCTCGACGAGACACCGTTCCGGCTGCTTCTGCGCACCGACGTCAATCTGGTCCGCGACGCCCGGATCATGGAGGTTCAGGAGTCCGAGGACCTGATCGTCGTGGGGCTCGAGGATAAGAACCCCAACAGCCCGGGCCAGATCCGGCTCTATATGACGACCAAACCCGAGCTCGAGCTCAAGGAGTGGGTGACGAAAGACGCCCAGGGGCTCAATACGCGCGTCGAGGTGTCCGACCTGGCGAAAAGCGGCGATTTGAGCGGTGATTTGTTCAGGATTAAGCCTGTCGGGAGGCCTGGCCCCGGCCCCTGAGGAGCCCATGGCTGTGGCTGTTCGGACCCTAGGCAACAGCGGAGCTGGGGAAAACTCGGTATAGCAGGTAACATTTTTGTGAGAATTTGCTCCGGCCACTATTGAAGTTGATCGCCGTGCGCTTAAGTCAAGCTCGTCAGGTGATGTCACCCTGTATCGGTAGTGCCCCCCGTCTAGCCGACAGACATCATCTGCGGTGCCGGCTTCCCTCCCGGCACCACGCGCGAAAGCGCTCTCGACGCCCAACCCCTCCCCCCGGGGTTGGGCGTTTTTCGTTTCAGGACTGATCGGTCAGTGCGTGGGCGCCAGAAGGCGCGCCGCCGCCGCCGCCATCGGCGGCGTGGCCATGTGGCCGCGCTTGCCCGCAAGGGTCATGTCGACCTGGCGCAGGTCGTCGACGAGCCGCCACAGACGCGCCGAAAGGTTCACCACCAGGTGCTCCGCGATGGCAGGGTCGATCAGCATCTGCGCATGCAACCTGTCGCGGAGAATGCGCACGGCCTGCACATGGTCGCGCGCGACCACCGTCGAGCCGTAGTACGTCTCGACGAGCATTGCGGACTCGCCCAGCAGCGATCCGGCTGCTACCGGCTCCAGCCGCGACTTCAGATCAGGACCGCTGACGCGTGCGGCCTCACCGGAGAGGATGAGGATGGCGGCCTCGGCTTCGGCCTTCTCCTCGATGATTATGGCGCCCGGGTTGTAGGACACATGATCACCCTTGCGGGCGATCTCGCTCAGCTGCAAAGGCGTCAGGCCCCGGAAAAGCGGCAGTCGCGCCAGCTGCTCGACAATAAGATCCGCTGTCATTCCTGCCTATTGCGCTCGGCGATGCGGTTGCCGCTCGTGGAATCGCACCGCACGCCCCGCAGGGGTTCTGCGGTGCGCTGGGCGAACTGCGCCAACTCCAGATGATTCGCGGCGTCCGGTCTAGGGGCCGCGTGATGTAAGGACGGGAGGGGCACGGTTTGGCTGCCGGGCGGCCCGCGTCAGGGGACGAGCTTGTAGCCGCCGGTTTCCGTCACCAGGAGCTCGGCGTTGGAAGGATCTTTTTCGATCTTCTGGCGCAGGCGATAAATGTGCGTCTCGAGCGTGTGCGTGGTCACGCCTGCGTTGTAGCCCCACACTTCGTGCAAAAGCGTATCGCGCGATACGACCTTGTCGCCCGAGCGGTAGAGGTATTTGAGGATCGACGTTTCCTTCTCCGTCAGCCTTATCTTGGTACCCTTCTCGTCGACCAGGAGCTTGGAAGCGGGCTTGAACGTGTATTGGCCAATCGCGAAAACCGCGTCCTCGCTTTGCTCGTGCTGGCGCAATTGCGCGCGGATTCGGGCCAGCAGCACCGCGAACTTGAACGGCTTGGTGATGTAGTCGTTGGCCCCCGCATCCAACCCGAGGATCTGGTCTGCATCCGAGACATTTCCCGTGAGCATGACGATCGGCGTCTTGAAACCGGTCTTGCGCAGCTGCCGGACCGCCTCGCGGCCGTCCATGTCGGGAAGCGAGACGTCGAACACCACGAGGTCGAAATGATCGGTCTTCGCCTGCTCCATCCCCTTGGCGGCGGTCCCCGCGGTCTCCACCTCGAACTCGTCGTGGAGCACGAGCTGGTCTTTGAGGGATTTCACGGAGATCCTCGTCGTCGTCTACGATGAGGATCTTGCGTGCTGTGCTCATGCTGGTTGGCTCCGGGGCAGATTTGGCCGCAAGACCATACGGTCCGGGCCGAGGTCCGTGCGGGCTTATGTGACGGATGCGAATAGCACGAGCGCCGGTAAGCTCCAATGAAGTCCAACATGGACAACCCACATCTGGTCGGACAACTCGCCGTGAGGGGCCTTTCGGCCGGGGCGCGGCGTGGGGTTCTGGCATGCGGCAACCTGCGCCTGCCCTGCGCGCTCGGACGCTCGGGGCGCCTGGCTCGCAAACGCGAAGGCGACGGCGCGACCCCGCTCGGCACCTTCGCGTTGCGGGCGGTATTCTATCGCCCCGATCGCCTGCGGCGGCCGCGTACGCTCCTGCCGCTCGCCCCGATCCGCCTCCTCGACGGCTGGTGCGATGACCCCGGCGATCGCAACTACAACCGACGCGTACGCCATCCCTACCCAGCGAGCGCCGAGCACCTTTGGCGAGATGACCACCTCTACGATCTCGTCGTGGTCCTGGGCCACAACGATCGCCCGCGGGTCCGGGGGCGGGGCAGCGCCGTCTTCATGCACGTCGCGGGGGCGGGCTTCGAGCCGACCGCCGGCTGCATCGCCTTGCGGTTGCCGGATCTGCTGCGCGTCATCGAGCGGGTTGGCAAAGGCGCGACCGTCCGCGTGGTCGGCTGAAGCGCGAGGGAAGCAGGCGATCGACTGGCGTGCAAAAAAAACGGCCCGGTACGCACGAGGCGTCCGGGCCGAGTTTAGAGCACGCCTAGGGGAAGGCGCTCGCTCGGGAGAAAGTGACGGGCCGCGGTCCGGATTGCTCGGCCGCGGCCCGAAGTCCTATTGGACGGACTCGCCGTGCAAGGCGACGTCCAGGCCCTCGATCTCTGCGGATTCGCTGACGCGAATGCCGATGATGAGCTTGAGGACCATCAGGATCACGAAGGTTGCAACACCGCTCCAGACGAGCGTCGCGAGGACGCCGTAGGCCTGGATCGGAACCTGCGCGAAGTTGCCCTCGAGCAGGCCCGGAGTGCCGCCAATCGCCTCGACCGCAAACACGCCGGTCAGAAGCGCGCCGATGATGCCGCCGATGCAATGCACGCCGAAGACGTCGAGGCTGTCGTCGTAGCCCAGCATCTTCTTGACGCCCGTCGAGCAGATGTAGCAGCCGACGCCGGCTGCCGCGCCGATGACAAGCGCGCCCTTCGGATCGACGAAGCCCGACGCCGGAGTGATGGCGACGAGACCGGCGACTGCGCCGGAGGCGATACCGAGAACGCTCGGCTTGCCGTGCACCAGCCACTCCGAGAACATCCAGGCGAGTGCCGCGGCCGCCGTGGCGATCTGCGTGACGGCCATGGCCATGCCGGCTGCGCCGTTCGAGGCGACAGCCGAACCGGCGTTGAACCCGAACCAGCCGACCCACAGCAGGGAGGCACCGATCACGGTCAGCGTCAGGTTATGCGGCGCCATGTTTTCGGAGCCGTAACCACTGCGCCGGCCGAGAACGAGACAAGCGACGAGGCCCGCGATGCCGGCGTTGATGTGCACGACCGTGCCGCCGGCGAAGTCGAGGACGCCGTCCTTGCCGAGGAAGCCGCCGCCCCAGACCCAATGGCAGATCGGGGCATAGACGACGAGAAGCCAAATCCCGATGAAGAGCAGGAATGCGGAGAACTTCATGCGGTCGACGAGGGAACCGACGATGAGCGCCGGCGTGATGATCGCGAACGTCATCTGGAAGGTCATGAAGACCGACTCAGGTATCGTTCCCTGCAGGGTGTCCTTGCCTATACCGGCAAGCAGGAAGTGGCTCAGTCCGCCGATATAAGGCTGATAATCGCCGCCGTCCTTAAAGGCGAGCGAGTAGCCGACAACCATCCAGAGCACCGTCACGAGACAGGTCGTAGCGAAGCACTGCATCAGCACGGCGAGGATGTTCTTCTTGCGCACCATGCCGCCGTAGAACAATGCAAGGCCCGGCACGGTCATCATCAGAACGAGTGCGGTCGACGTCAGCATCCATGCCGTGTCGCCGGTATCGAGCGTCGGCGTTGGCGCAGCTGCTGCAGCATCCTGCGCGAACGTTGGCAACGCAGACATCAAGAAGAGCGCCGTTGCGGCACTCCCCGAAGCTGCGAGTTTTTTCAAGTAGTTGAATTTCGTCATGAGAACTCCCCTTCCCTGTGTGTCGACTTGGGCGTAGCAGGCCATGCGGCCAAGCCCGTTCAGAGCGCGTTGTCGTCAGCCTCGCCGGTGCGGATTCGAACGGTGTGCTCGATCGGCGAAACAAAGATTTTGCCATCGCCGATCTGGCCGGTCTTAGCCGCGCGCTGAATTGCCTCGAGCGCCTTGTCGACTTGAGCGGACGGGACGACTATTTCCATTTTGATTTTGGGCAAAAAGCTCACCGCGTATTCTGCGCCGCGGTAGATCTCCGTATGACCCTTCTGCCGGCCGTAGCCCTTTACTTCCGTGACCGTCATGCCCTGCAAGCCCAGATCGGTCAGCGCAGTGCGGACCTCCTCGAGCTTGAAGGGCTTTATGATTGCAGTGATCAGCTTCATTCGAGCACCCCTCTCCCCATGTCCGCATCAGCCATTGCGACACCTCGGACAAACCAATGCTTTCAACGCCAAAGCCCGGATGGGCGTTGGTCGCCGACCTAAGATGGAGTTCAAGACACGTGCCAGTTTGGCGATGCTGCACCAACTCGTTGGATTCGCTGAACAAACGGTGGGCAGGCTGCGCCGTGCGGGCCTCAGAACCCCCACATATTGCCTAATCGCTAGGCAAAGAAATCAGAATGCCCATCAGTTAGGCACGAATTTTGACCGGCGCTGCCGCATCAGCCCTTCCTGCGCCACCGAGGCGATCAGATCGCCATTGCGGGCGTAGATCGTGCCCCGGCAAAATCCGCGGGCCCCGAACGCGCTGGGGCTGTCCTGGACATAGAGCATCCACTCGTCGGCGCGGAACGGCCGGTGGTACCAGAGCGCGTGGTCGAGGCTTGCGAGTTGCACATCGGCGTCAAACAGCAGCTTGCCGTGGGCGATCAGCGCGGTATCGAGCAGCGTAAAATCCGAGGCATACGCCAGCACCGCCTGATGCACGGCCGGATCGTCGGGCAGCCGCCCGTTGGCGCGGATCCAGATGTGCTGCACCGGGGTTTTCTTCGCGCGGTCCAAATATCGCGAGACATCGACGACCCGCATGTCGATCGGCCGCTCGCGATCCCAGTACTGGCGCATCGACTCGGGCAGCGTCTCGATAAGACGGCCGATCAGCTCCTTGGGATTGGGCAGCGCCTCGGGCGGGGGCACGTCGGGCATGGAGCTCTGATGATCGAAAGCCTCCTCCGCCTTGTGGTAGGAGGCGCTCATGGAAAAAATCGCCCGCCCGTGCTGGATCGCCTTGACGCGCCGCGTCGTGAAGCTGCCGCCGTCGCGAATGCGGTCCACGTCGTAGATGATCGGCTGGGATGGGTCCCCGGCGAGCAGAAAGTAGCCGTGCAGCGAATGCACGGACCGCTCCGGTTCGACGGTGCGCGTGGCGGCAACCAGCGCCTGGCCCAGAACCTGGCCGCCATAGACCCGCTGCCAGCCCTCGTTGCCGCGGGCTCCGCGGAAGAGGTTGTCCTCCAGCTGCTCGAGATCGAGGGTGGCAAGCAGGGCTTTGAGCGCGGCGCTGGGCCCGGCACTGGGTCCGGTACCGGGCGCGGCGCCGGCGGTATCGTCGGCGGAGGTATCGTCGGCAGGCATGGGGCCTCGCGGGGCTGGATATCTGGTAGGTTATCTGGCGTGACGTAATGGGAGCGCTCGGCGCATGCGTGTCAACAATCGCAAGTGGGGCCCAGGCGGCCGGGTGACGCATGCCCCCTGATGCCGCCGGCTCGCGCTTCGACGTGGTGATTTCGGGTGCGAGTTTTGCGGGCCTCGCGCTTGCCTGCGCGCTCGGGCACGCGTTGGGACCCGATTTCAAAATCGCGCTGGTCGATCGCGCCGCGGGTCTAGCACCGACGCCGGGCCCCGACAGCCGCGCTTCCGCCCTCTCCGCCGCCTCCATAAGCATGCTCGAGGTGCTGGGCGTATGGCCGGCGGTTGCCAGCGAGGCGCAAGCCGTCACGCGCATCGAGATCACCGATTCGAGCCTCGAGGCCGGCGTCAGGCCCGTGCTCCTCACCTACGACAACGTGACACGCGCAGGCGAGCCCGCGACGTTCATCGTTCCCAATTCCGTGCTTCTGCAGGCGTTGTCGGCGGCCGTCGGACGCTCGCCCTCGGTGCGGGTGTTCGCCCCCGCCGAGGCAATCGACTTTACCGGCAGCGAAACGCAACTGCGCGTGCAGCTCGCCGGCGGCGAGGAACTTTCCGCTGCACTGCTGGTCGCCGCCGAGGGTCGCAAGTCGGGGCTGCGCGAGGCGGCGGGTATCAAGGTCATCGGCTGGGACTATCCGCAAATCGGCATCGTGACGACGGTGCGCCACGAGCGCCCGCACGGCGGCTGCGCGGTTCAGCACTTTCTTCCCGCGGGCCCGTTCGCGATCCTGCCGCTACGCGGCAACCGATCCTGCATCACCTGGACGGAGGACGCGGGCGAAGCTGAGCGCATCCTCGCACTCGACGATGCCGGCTTTCTCAGCGAGATCGAGAAGCGCTTCGGCGGCAAGCTCGGCGCTGTCGCGCTCGATGGGCCGCGCCAGTCATGGCCGCTGAAATTGCATCTGGCGCGCCGCTACGTCGGACCGCGCTTTGCGCTCATCGGCGATGCCGCGCACGGCGTGCACCCGCTTGCGGGGCAGGGGCTGAATCTTGCGTTCCGCGACGTCGCCGCGCTGACCGAGGTCGTGACCGACGCCGTGCGGCTCGGGTTCGACGCAGGAGATGCGCAGGCGCTGGCACGCTATGAGCGCTGGCGGCGTTTCAACTCGGTTGTTTCCACCGCCACGTTCGACGGGCTCAATCGCCTGTTCGGCAGCGACCTTGCGCTGCTGCGGTCGGGCCGGGAGCTGGGCCTCGGGCTCGTCGACCGCTTGCCGGTGCTCAAGCGCTTCTTCGTGGGCGAGGCGGCGGGCCTCAGCGGCGAGCTGCCGCGCCTGCTCAAGGGCGAGCCCGTCTAGCTCAAGCGGTTTCGTCGGTTTCTGAAATCGGCATGACGACGACGACCCTTTTTCCCGCCATGTCGACGAGAGGGACGAATGCTTCCGTGAACGGGATGAGCTCCGTCTTGCGGGTGCCTTCGAGGCGCAGCTCCAACAGGTCGCCGGCGCCATAGTTCACAGCGGCGACGATCGTGCCGATGGGGCGTCCCTCGGCGTCCTCCGCGCGCAGGCCGACGAGGTCGGCGCGGTAGAACTCATCCTCGCCGGTCGCGGGCAGGCGATCGCGTTCGACGTAGAGCGGAAATCCTTTGAGGGCTTCGGCGGCCGTGCGGTCGCTCACGCCGGCGATGTTTGCGACGACGCCCTTCGGCGTCACGCGCACGATCCTGATTTCCATGCGGCGCGTACCGTCCTCCGATTGCAGCGGACCGTAAGCGGCGATGTCTTGCGGCCGGCCGGCGTAGCTTTCGATCAGCACGTCGCCGCGTACGCCATGGGCCGCGGCGATGCGGCCCAGAAGAATGCGGCTGGTCTTTTCGGTCATTGTCACCCGATGCGAGGCCGCGGCCCGCTAGTTCGGCAGCGGCCCAAGATAAGTGAGCTCTACGCTTACGGGCGCGCCGGCCACCTCGACCACCGTCTTGGCGTTCGGCGCCGCGCCCTCGAACTTGCCGACGATATCGAGGACGGCGCCCGCGGGGCCAGCGGAAAAACCGGTGATCAACGTCCCTTCGGGGGGCACGTCGAAACGCAGGTGCACCTTGTGGAGGCGGGCTTTGGGGTCGAATTCGCAAGACCCGACGAACACGCCGCCCCACGGATCGGACCCGAGGATTTTGCCCGCGCGCAGCACGGCGAGCGCGTTGCCGCCGTCCGCCTCATCCGCGCGGACGGCGTTGTAGCTCAGGCCGTAGATGCCATCCTCGAGCATGGAATTGCCTCCCTGGGGCCGGCGCGGAGCCTATCGACGGGCCACAGGGATTCAATCGCCTCTACACGATATGGTTGAGGCAGCGTTTCTTCGCGTCCACAGGTTGTGTACGGATGATTTCCGCGGCCTGCTTCACGCGGCGGGCTCGGCTGCCTCAGGCGCTGCCTCCGGAGCCGGAGCTGCTGCGGCCTCCTTCGCCTTCTCGGCCTTCTCGGCTTGAGCTGCTTCGCGCTCCAACCGCTTCTTCTTGGGCTTGGCCTTGTTGGGGTTGTTGGAGGCCGTGCGCTTCATGAGGCCGGCGGCGTCCAGCAGGCGAGCGACGCGGTCGGTCGGCTGCGCGCCGACCGAAAGCCAGTACTTGCACCGCTCCAGGTCGAGTTTCACCCGGTTATCGTCGTCCTTCTTGAGCATCGGGTTGAACGTGCCGACCTGCTCGATGTAGCGCCCGTCGCGGGGCGAGGCCGTGGCGGCGGCTACGACGTAGTAGTAGGGCCGTTTCTTGGCGCCGCCGCGTGCGAGGCGGATTTTCACGGACATTGTTGCTCTTCCTTCATCAGCTGAATGTTGATCGGTCTGGTTGTCTTGCTACTTTTTCTTCCCGGGCCCGCCGGGAAATCTGGGAATGCCGCCGCCCAATCCGGGCAGCCCGCCGCCGAGACCGGGAAGCCTCGACAAGGCGCCGCCGCCCAGTCCCGAGAGCCCCCCCGAGAGTCCCTTGGGCAGCGCGTCCTTGAGATCCTTGGGGAGTTGATCGAGTGCCTTGGGATCGAGCTTGCCGAGCTCTTGCTGCATGGCGGCCATCTCGGCTTCGCTCGGGCCCGCGCCGCCCCCGCCCATCAATCGATTCAGCATGCCCTTGTTGCGGCCCATCGTCTTCATCATGTCGGCCATCTGCCGGTGCATCTTGATGAGGCGGTTCACCTCCTCGACCTTGGTGCCAGAGCCCGCCGCGATGCGGCGCTTGCGTCTGGCGTCGAGCACCTTGGGGCTGCGGCGCTCCTTCGGAGTCATCGAGGTGATGATGGCGTGCTGGCGCTTCAGAATGGAGTCGTCGAGATTTGCGCCGGCGATCTGCGATTTGATCTTGCCCATGCCGGGCATCATGCCGAGCACGCCCGACATACCGCCGATCTTCTGCATCTGTTTCAGCTGCTCGGCCATGTCGTCGAGATCGAAGGCGCCCTGCTTCATCTTCTGGGCGATCTTGTGCGCTTTCTCGACGTCGATCGTCTGCGCGGCCTTCTCCACTAGGCTGACGACGTCGCCCATGCCGAGGATGCGCGAGGCGACGCGCGCGGGGTGGAAGTCCTCGAGCGCATCCCACTTCTCGCCGACGCCCAGAAGCTTGATCGGCTTGCCGGTGACCGCGCGCATGGACAGCGCCGCGCCGCCGCGCGCATCACCGTCGGCGCGCGTCAGGACGATGCCGGAAATGCCGATGCGCGCATCAAACGACTTGGCGACGTTGACCGCATCCTGACCGGTGAGGCTGTCGGCGACGAGCAGCGTCTCGTGCGGGTGCGCGATGTCGCGGATCTGGCTCATCTCCGCCATCAGCGCTTCGTCGATGTGGGTACGGCCGGCGGTATCCAGCATGACCACGTCGTAGCCGCCGAGACGTGCCGCATCGAGCGCGCGCTTAGCGATCTGCTGCGGCGTCTGACCGGCGATGACGGGGAGCGTGTCGATGTCCGTCTGCTCGCCCAGCACGCGCAGCTGTTCCTGCGCCGCCGGCCTGCGCGTATCGAGCGAGGCCATCAGCACTTTCTTCTTGTCGCGATCGGTGAGCCGCTTGGCGATCTTGGCGGTGGTTGTCGTCTTGCCCGAGCCCTGCAGACCGACCAGCATGATGGCGACGGGAGGTGCCGCGTTGAGGTCGATGGGGGCTGCGTCCGAGCCCAGCATCGCGGCGAGCTCGTCGTGCACGATCTTGACGACCATCTGGCCGGGCGTCACCGAGCGCACGACATCCTGGCCGATCGCCTTGGCCTTGACCTTCTCGGTGAAGTCGCGGACGACGTCGAGCGCCACGTCGGCCTCGAGCAGCGCGCGCCGCACCTCGCGCATGGCTTCGCCGACGTCGCTGTCGGTGAGCGCGCCGCGCCGTGTCAGCTTGTCGAGGACGCCCGAGAGGCGGTCCGACAGCGATTGAAACATCCGTTCTTACCCGCGGCTCGCGAACGCAGATCCGTCCGCCAAAACGAAAACGCACCCGCGGGCGCAACGCGCTGGCGGGTGTTGACCTCCCAGCCTCACGGAACGTTCCGCGGACAGGGCGGCGGCTCTGGTGTCAGGGCCGTCGTGATTGGCGCGGACAATGCCCCGGCGGCGGGCGAAATGTCAACCTTGCCGGGCTTGCGCCCGCGCCTGGCGGCGGCCCAGCCTAGTGCAACTGGCACTGCGGGTAGTTCAGCACGGCTACGCGGGCGTGGGCTCGGTCGCGATCCCCAGCCAAGTTGGCCGGTTGTGTCCGGCTAGGCGAGCAAGAGGCCAAGGCCGATGCTAAGAAGTGCGCGGGTATTGCCTTTAGCCCGCTGGAACCTGGAGCATTTGCCGATGTCCGCAAGCCTCGTGAGCGTTCTCGCCTACGCGCTCATAGCTGCCCTCGGCATCCTCATCGGAAGCATCGTCTCTGTCGCCGCGGCACCGACGACCCGGATGATCAGTGCGTTTCAGCATTTTGCCGCGGGCGTGGTGTTCGCCGCCGTGGCGGTAGAGCTGCTGCCACAGCTTGAGAGCCTGCGCGCGCCGATCTCGATGGTCATCGGGTTCGGACTGGGGGTCGCGGCGATGTTTGCCACCAAGGCGCTGTTCGCCAACCTTGGCATCATGGCTCCCGTGACCGTCGATCTCTTCATCGATGGCGTCTTGATCGCCGTCGGATTTGCGGCAGGGGTGAAGAACGGGATGGTCTTGTTGGTGGGCCTCACCCTCGAAACATTGTCGCTGGGGCTGTCGTCGGCTCCCGCTCTGGTGCGCTCCGGGATGGCGCGTTCGCGCGTGATTTCGTTGCTGGGAGCGACCGGCGTATTCGTGCTTCTGGGTGCGGCGGTCGGCTACGCGGTGGTCGGAGCGTCGGGAAGCTTGCTGGCCGGCATTCTCGGGTTCGGCGTTGCGTCGCTGCTCTATCTGGTGACCGAGGAATTGTTGGCCGAGGCGCACGAGGAGCCGGACACCCCGTTCGTCACCACGACATTCTTTGCAGGCTTTCTGGCGCCGCTCGTCATGGCGGCGATGTGAGAGCTTGGCCGCTGCTCACGTCCCCCGGCGGCGGACCTGCCGCTTCCATTGGCGCACGATCCGGCCCACACGGCGCAAGTGCCGCCGCTCCTCGCGCGTCAGGCAGATGCAGCCGGGGCAGCGGACCGGGCGCGGGGCGGCCAACGACAATCGCAGCAGCCGACGGCTCGATCGGGAAAGGTGCGCAGTCATGAGGTGGCCTCCAGGGGGTGGCCGCTGACAATCGTATGACGGCACTATGCCGCCGGACTCCGGGCTCCCGGTTGATGCGGGTCAAGCGCCAAGAGGGCCCGGTGGTTCCCTGTCCACCGCTGCGACGCGCCGCGTGCCGACCGTTCAGTCTGCGGGCGTGACGCGCAGGATCTCGCCCGTGTCGTCGGTGAGCGCCCACAGCGCGCCGTCGGGGCCATCGCGCACGTCGCGGATGCGCTTGCCCTCGTCCTGCAGCAGCGTTTCCTCCGCCACCACCTCGTCGCCGTCGAACACGAGCCGCGCAATCTGCGTTCCGGCGAGGCCGCCGACGAAGGCGTTGCCTTTCCAATCCGGGAACAGATCGCCGGTGTAGAAGGCGAGCCCGGACGTGGCGATCGACGGGTCCCAGTAGTAGACGGCCTGCTCCATGCCGTCTTTGGCCGTGATGCCCTCGCCGATTTTTTCGCCGCTGTAGTCGATGCCGTAGGTGATAATCGGCCAGCCGTAGTTCTTGCCGGCCTCGGGGTGGTTGAGCTCATCGCCGCCGCGCGCGCCGTGCTCGACCGTATAGAGCTTGCCGGTCTCGGGCCGCAGTGCCGCGCCCTGCATGTTGCGGTGGCCGATCGACCAGACCTCGGGCGCCCAGCCCGGAAGCTTGGGGTTATCGTCGGGAATGGAGCCGTCGGGCTTGATGCGGATCACCTTGCCGATGTCGTTTGCGGGATTTTGCGCCTCTGGCCGCAACACGTTGCGCTCGCCCGTCGTGATGAACAGCGTCCCGTCGCGCGCCCAAACGAGGCGCGAGCCGAAGTGGTGGCCGCTGTTGGCCGCCGGCTGCTGCCGGAAGATGACTTTGACGTCCTCCAGCCGGCCGCCGTTGCCGTCGAGCACGAGCTTGGCGCGCGCCGCGCTGGTGCCGTTTTTCCCCTCTCCGCGCGGCTCGCCGTAGGAGAAATAGATCGTGCCGGTCTGTGCGAAATCCGGTGCGAGCAGAACATCGAGCAGGCCGCCCTGGCCCACGGCTGCGACCTCGGGCACGCCGGAAATGGGCTCCGACAAAGCCCCGTCCTTGCCGACGATGCGCATGCGGCCGGGACGCTCGGTCACCAAGAGGCGTCCGTCGGGTAGAAACTGCATGCCCCAGGGATGATCGAGCCCTTTGGCGAAGGTCTCGACTTTGACGCGGCTCGCCTTGGCGGGAGCCGGGGCGTCGGTGATGACGGCCGCAGCCGGAGCGGCTGCGAGGCCAAGCCCCGAGACGATGACGGAGCCCAAAATCCACGGTCTTTGTCTCAACATTGAGCGCCAACCCCTGTTCGATTGTCTTTTACTGCTCTGGCGCCATATATGGGCCCATGAGCGCTTCCGCCAGCATCCCGTTTCGCAAGATGAACGGCCTCGGCAACGACTTCGTCGTCCTCGATGCGCGCGTGCGCGCGCTCGCGTTGACGCCGGAGGACGCGCGGCGCATCGGCGACCGTTCGCACGGGCCCGGCTGCGATCAGGTTATCGTTCTGGAGCCGTCGGACAAGGCCGACGTCTTCATGCGCATTTTCAACGCGGACGGCTCAGAGGTCGGCGCCTGCGGAAACGCGGCGCGCTGCGTCGCTCTGCAGCTGTCGCAGGAGGCGGGCAGGCCAAAGGTCGCGATCGAGACGCGCGAGGGTGTTCTCGGCGCCGAGGTCGAGGGCGCGGATCGCATCACCATCGATATGGGCGCGCCGCGGTTCGCCTGGAACGAGATCCCGCTGGCGGAGCCCTTTCACGATACGACCGGCATCGAGCTGCAGATCGGGCCGATCGACGCTCCCGTCCTGCACTCGCCCTCGGTCGTCAACGTCGGCAATCCGCACGCGATCTTCTGGGTCGACGACGTCGACGCCCACGATCTCGCCCGCTTCGGTCCGCTGCTCGAGAACCACCCGATCTTTCCCGAGCGCGCCAACATCTCGCTCGCCCAGGTCAAATCCCGCAGCAATATCAAGCTGCGGACCTGGGAGCGCGGCGCCGGCCTCACCAAGGCATGCGGCACCGCGGCCTGCGCGGCAGCGGTTGCGGCGGCGCGTAAAAATCTCACCGATCGCCAGGTGACGGTCGAGCTTCCGGGTGGATCCTTGTTCATCGATTGGACAAAGGACGGCCATATCCTGATGAGCGGTCCGGCGGAGCTCGAATTCGAAGGGACGCTTGATTCACAATTGCTATCGCGGGCGCCAGCCTAGCGGGCGCCCAAGTTGTCGCGTAAGACCCCCTTGCGCACCCCCAGGGTGACAGCCGCGGGACGGCAAACCGTCTCCATCGCACGACGTCAAGGAAAGCATGGCCGATCCTCACATCATAACGCTTGGCTGCCGGCTCAACGCGTACGAGTCGGAGGTGATGCGCAAGAACGCGGCCGCCGCCGGCTTGAGCAATGCCGTGATCGTCAACACGTGCGCGGTGACGAGCGAAGCCGTGCGCCAGGCGGCGCAGACGATCCGCAAGCTGCGCCGCGAGCACCCCGATGCCCGCATCATCGTCACGGGCTGCGCCGCCCAGGTGGAGCCTGAGCGCTTTGCCGCCCTCGCCGAGGTCGACTACGTCATCGGCAACGCCGAGAAGCTGAAGCCCGAGACCTTCCTCGGGCTGTCGACGGCCTCCTGCGAGCGCGTGCAGGTCGACGACATCATGAGCGTGCGCGAGACGGCCGGTCATCTCATCGACGGCTTCGGCTCGCGGGCGCGCGCCTACGTTCAGGTGCAGAACGGGTGCGATCACCGCTGCACCTTCTGCATCATTCCCTTCGGCCGCGGGCCGTCCCGCTCGGTGCCGGCCGGCGAGGTCGTCGCGCAGATCCGCCGGCTCGCAGACGGCGGCTGCCGCGAGGTCGTGCTGACCGGCGTCGACATCACGGCCTACGGCGGCGACCTGCCGGGCGCGATGAGGCTAGGCGCCTTGTGCGTCAGATCTTGCAGCACGTACCGCAGCTCGAGCGACTGCGGCTGTCCTCCATCGATCAGGTGGAGGCCGATGCCGACCTGATGCGCGCGATCGCCGAGGAGGAGCGCCTGATGCCCCACCTGCATCTTTCCATGCAGGCTGGCGACGACATGGTGCTGAAGCGGATGAAGCGGCGCCACAGCCGCGCCGATGCCGTGAAGTTCTGCGAAGACGTGCGCCGCGCGCGCCCCGATGTCGTATTCGGCGCCGATCTCATTGCCGGATTTCCCACCGAGACCGACGAGATGTTCGACAACTCCCTGAGCGTTGTCGATGAATGCGGCTTGACCTTTCTGCACGTCTTTCCCTTTTCGCCGCGCCAGGGCACGCCGGCGGCGCGCATGCCGCAGGTGGCGCGCCCCCTCGTCAAGGAGCGCGCGGCGCGACTGCGAGACAAGGGCGCAGGCGCACTTTCCCGCTATCTCGCGGCGCAGGAAGGCGCCGAGGTCGAGGTTCTGATGGAGCGCGAGGGCCTGGGCCGCACGCGTCAATTCGCGGAGATCGGGCTCACTGCTTCCGCACCCTCTGGTGCGCTGCTGCGCGCCCGCGTCAACGGTCACGACGGCAAGCGGCTTTCCGGCGAGGTGCTGGCGTGAGCGAGCGCGGCAGCAAGGTGCAAGGGGCGCTCGGCCGCTTGTGGGGATCAAAGCCGGCCGACGCCGCAGGCGCCGCAGAACCGACGGCGCTCGCGGCAGAACCGGCCGCGGCATCCGGCGGCTTCATGGAGCGCCTGAAGCAGGGCCTGGGCAAGACCTCGGCCAAGCTCTCCGACGGCATCACCGGCCTCTTCAATAAGCGCAAGCTCGCGGGCGACACGCTCACCGATCTGGAGGACGTGCTGATCGAGGCCGACCTCGGGCTCGATACGGCCGAGCGCATCATCGCGATCCTCAGCAAAGGCCGCTACGACAAGGGCATCGACGCCGACGACGTGCGCGCCGTGCTGAAGGCGGAGGTGGAGCGCGTTTTGGCGCCCGTCGCTCAGCCACTGGAGATCGACCCTAGCCGCAAGCCGCACGTGATTTTGGTCGTCGGCGTCAACGGGACCGGCAAGACGACGACGATCGGCAAGCTCGCCGCCCAGTTCCGCCGCGAAGGCCAAAAGGTGATGCTCGCGGCGGGCGACACGTTTCGCGCAGCCGCCATCGATCAGCTGAAGATCTGGGGCGAGCGCACGGGCTGCGCCGTCATCGCCGGCAACGTCGGCGCGGATGCCGCCGGCCTCGCCTACGATGCCTTGGAGAAAGCGCGCGCCGAGGGCGCCGACGTGCTGTTGGTCGATACCGCGGGGCGGCTGCAGAACAAGGAAGGCCTGATGGAGGAGCTCGCGAAGGTCATTCGCGTGCTGCGCAAGGTCGACCCGACGGCGCCCCACGACGTGCTGCTGGTGCTCGATGCGACGACGGGCCAGAACGCGTTGTCGCAAGTGGAGGTCTTTCGCGAGCGCGCCGGCGTCACCGGCCTCGTGATGACCAAGCTCGACGGCACCGCGCGCGGCGGCATCCTGGTGGCCATATCCGCCAAGCACGGCCTGCCGGTGCGGGCCGTCGGTGTCGGTGAAGGCGTCGACGATCTCCAGCCATTTGACGCAGGGGGGTTCGCACAGGCCATCGCCGCAGGGTAGTTGATGCGGCACAGGCAACTCGAACGTCGGCCTTAAGAAATATTAATCGAGGAAGGATGATCTCGGGCACATGAGCGCGCTGAAGCGATTGATGCCTTTCAATGCCGAGCAGACGGTCAACATCCTGAGCGAATTCGGGCCGCTCGTGCTGATGTTTCTCGTCAATGCGATGTACGGCATCACCGCCGGCACGTGGGCGCTCATCGTCTCCACCGTGGTCGCGGTCGTGTCGATGCTGGTCGTGCTGCGCCGGTTGCCGATCTTTCCTCTCATCGCCTCGACCGTAACCGTCGTGTTCGGCGGCCTCACGATCGTGACCAAGGACCCCATGTGGGTGCAGATCAAGGTCACGATCTTCAACGCGCTGTTCGCGGCGTTCTTGTTCGGCGGCCTGTGGCTGAACAGGAACTTCTTCAAGTATGTTTTCGAAAAGACGTTTCACTACACCAAAGAGGGATGGGACAAGTTCACGTGGAGCTTTGCGTGGTTCTTCGTCTTCACGGCGTTCGCGAACGAGTTCGTGCGCCTGACCTTCAAGGATGAGCAGGTCTACAATGTCCTGAGCTACGAGATGAACGGCATCGGGATATGGATCGCGTTCAAGGTGGCGCTGATCATGCCGCTCTCGGCGTTCTACGCTTGGTATCTGACGCGCGCCATGCAGCGCTATCGCGTGCCGGAGGAAAAGTGGGTGCCGATCTCTCTGCCAGCGCCAGCCGCCGACGTTTCGGGGGCGCCCTGCTCATCCGGCGCGGAAAGCAAGCCCCTGGCAGTGGCAACCAACGCTACCGCCGGTGCGGAGTCACGAGGCGCCAAACTCGGCTGATCGCGCCGGCCGTAACCGAGGCCCGTCCGATCGCCACAACGACAAGCAAATGATGGGGTGAGGAGAAAAATGGCAGACGAGGCAAGCACGAAGCCCGCCGAAGCGGCGTCCGTACGCGCCCAACTCCTGAAGCTCGCGGTCGAGGTGGGCCCGCTCGTCGTATTCTTCGTCACCAATGCGCGCGCGGGCATCTACTGGGGCACCGGAACCTTCATGGTGGCGACGCTGATCTCGCTCGTCGCCTCGCGCTTTCTGTTCGGCCGCATACCGGTGATGCCGCTCGTATCGGGAGCCTGCGTTCTGGTGTTCGGCGGCCTGACGCTTTGGCTGCAGGACGACCACTTCATCAAGATCAAGCCGACGATCGTGAATGCCATCTTCGCCAGCGCGCTGTTCGTCGGGCTCCTCGCCGGCCAATCGCTGTTGCGCGTCGTGTTCGGAGAAGTGTTCCGCCTGACCGACGAAGGCTGGCGCAAGCTGACGCTGCGCTGGGCTTGCTTTTTCACCTGTCTCGCCGTGCTCAACGAGATCGTGTGGCGCTCGTTCTCGACCGACGTCTGGGTGAGCTTCAAGGTCTTCGCCATCATGCCGTTGACGATGGTATTCGCGTTGGCGCAGATCGGCCTCTTGCGCCACTACGAGCTGCCCACGGAGTGAGCCCGTCGCTCCTCGGATAGTCGCTACACAGACACTCTGTATTCTTAGTAACGCACGACAATATCTTGCGAATTGTTGGCTCGGCACAGTGGTTTTGCTCTAGACGAACGCTGAAAACTGGTATTTTCTCCAAAACGAACCGTAACCTTTTCCTCTCAGGCGAAGGTGGGGCCTGGGGGTCGATGCGCGTATCGCTTCGAGCTGGCCTTACCTTGACCAAAATCAAACATGGCACGGCATAAGGCGCGCGACATGGCGGTCGGAAGACTCGAACGGTCCCCGATTCATTTGCTGCATCGCGCGGGTCAATGCGCCGCCGACATTTTCCAGGGAGAGATGGCCGCAGGCGATCTGACGCCGCGCCAATACGCGGTGCTGGTGGCCGTTTCGCAAAACGAGGGCGTCAGCCAGACCCATCTCGTCGAGAAGACGGGCGTCGACCGCTCGACCTTGGCCGACATCGTGCGCCGCATGTTGAAAAAGGGACTGCTGCAGCGCCGGCGCACCAAGGACGACGCGCGCGCCTATGCGGTCAAGCTCACCGAGGAAGGCTGGCGCGTCCTGAAGGCCGCCGACCCGCTCGCAAAGCGGGTCGACGAAAGGATTCTCGCCGCCCTCCCCGGCCAGCAGCGCGAGCGCTTCCTGCAGGATCTGAATGCGATCGTCGAGGCACTCGGCGCAGTGGAGCCCAAGGTGGAGTTCAGCGGCAAGAAGTGAGCTCCCCCTGCAGGCGATCCCGCATCAGGCGGGGCTTGGCACGAGCTTGCGGTTGATAATCGTCTCGGCGATCTGCACCGTGTTGAGCGCTGCTCCCTTCAGCAGATTGTCGGCCACGATCCACAACGCCAGACCGTTCTCGACGGTCGCGTCCTCGCGGATGCGCGAAACGAACGTCGCGAACTCGCCGGCCGCTTCGATCGGCGTCACGTATCCTCCGGGCTCGCGCTTGTCGACGACCATCACACCCGGTGCGGTGCGCAAAATCTTGCGCGCTTCAGTGGCGCTGAGCGGCTTCTCGAACTCGATGTTGACCGCTTCGGAATGGCCGACGAACACGGGCACGCGCACGCAGGTCGCCGTGACCTTGATGCGCGGATCGAGGATCTTCTTGGTCTCCGCCAGCATCTTCCATTCCTCCTTCGTGTAGCCGTCCTCCATGAAGACGTCGATCTGAGGAATGCAATTGAAGGCGATCTGCTTGGGGAACTTGGTGGGCTCGACCTCCTGGCCCGGTACGTACATGCCCTTGGTCTGATGCCAGAGCTCGTCCATCCCCTCCTTGCCGGCGCCCGACACCGACTGGTAGGTCGAAACGACGACGCGCTTGATCACGGCCGCATCGTGCAGCGGCTTCAAGACGACGACCAGCTGTGCGGTTGAGCAGTTGGGATTGGCGATGATGTTCTTCTTGGTATAGCCCTTGACCGCGTCGGCGTTCACCTCCGGAACGATCAGCGGCACGTCCTGGTCGTAGCGCCAGCACGACGAGTTATCGATGACGATGCAGCCCTTGGCGCCGATCCTGGGCGACCACTCCTTGGAGACGGCCGAGCCCGCCGACATGAGGCAGAAATCCACGTTCGCGAAGTCGAACTGCTCGAGGTCGCGGCACTTGAGCGTGCGCTCGCCGTACGACACCTCGACGCCCTGCGAGCGGCGCGAGGCGATGGCGAAGACCTCATCGGCCGGGAACTCGCGCTCGGCGAGCACATTCAGCATCTCCCTGCCCACGTTGCCCGTGGCGCCGACAACGGCAACCTTGTAGCCCATCGTTGATCCCTGACATCCGCACGGTTAAAGCGCGGCAGCGCCCATCGCTGCACGTTTTTCGCTTCCGCGGGCGATGACTTACGCGCCGCCGTGCCTTGTTGCAAGTGGCGCCCCGCACAGGAGGCCAGCGCGCGCGCCCGTCCTCACCCGGCGAGCTTGCCCAGCTCGGCGACGACGGCCTGCCCCATCTCGGAGGTGTCCACCTGGCGCATGCCGGGCTGCATGATGTCGGCGGTGCGCAGGCCGGCATCGAGCGCATTGGCGATGGCCTTGTCGAGGAGATCGGCCTCTTTGCCCATGTCGAAGGAGTAGCGCAGCGCCATGCCGAACGACGCAATCGTCGCGATCGGATTGGCGAGGCCTTTGCCGGCGATGTCGGGGGCCGAGCCGTGCACGGGCTCATAGAGCGCCTTGCGCTTGCCGGTCTTGGCGTCGGGCGCGCCGAGCGAGGCCGACGGCAGCATGCCGAGCGAGCCCGTCGCCATGGCGGCCTCGTCGGAGAGCACGTCGCCGAACAGGTTGTCGGTCACGATGACGTCGAACTGCTTCGGGTTGCGCACGAGCTGCATGGCGCAGTTGTCGGCGAGGATGTGGTCCAGCTCGACATCGGGCGCGTAGGCCTTGTGCGTTGCCGTCACGACCTCGTTCCACAGCACGCCGGTCTTCATCACGTTGCGCTTCTCGGCGGAGTGCACCTTGTTGCCCCGCTTGCGTGCGAGATCGAAGGCGACGCGGGCGATGCGCTCGATCTCGTGCGTCGTATAGACCTGGGTGTCGACGGCGCGCTTCTGGCCATCCTCCAGCGTGACGATCTCCTTGGGCTCGCCGAAATAGACCCCGCCCGTCAGCTCGCGCACGATCATGATGTCGAGGCCTTCGACGAGCTCGCGCTTGAGCGAGGAGGCATCGGCAAGCGCCGGGTAGCAGATGGCGGGGCGCAGGTTGGCAAACAGGCCGAGATCCTTGCGCAAACGCAAGAGGCCCGCTTCAGGGCGCACCGCATACGGTACGTGATCCCATTTGGGGCCGCCGACCGCGCCGAAGATCACCGCGTCCGCGGCTTGGGCCTTCGCCATGGCTTCATCGCTGATCGCGACGCCGTGCTTGTCGAAGGCCGCGCCGCCGACGAGATCGGTCTCTGTCGCGAACTTGGTGCCCTTGAGGGTCTTATTGAAATAGGCGACGACACGCTCGACCTCGGCGATGGTCTCGACGCCGATCCCGTCGCCGGGCAGCAGGAGTAAACGATGCGTGGTCATGTCGTAGCGGTCTCGTTGGACGTTGGCGGCGGAGCGCGGGTAGTGCTAGCCGCCCGGCAATTTTCGGGCAAGCAAAAGCGTCTCAGCCGATGAAGGGAACGTTATAGGCAAGGGTGAAGCCGTTGAGCGTGGAGACGACGCCTAAGCTTGCCAGGACGATACTCAAGACCAGCAGGCTCGATCCGCCGGTGATAATGGCGACGGACGCGAGCACGATCGCGATCTGCAAGAGCGCCTGCCCGTAGTCGAAGTAGGGATCCTTGAGCATCGCCCGGTCGCGCCGTGCTTCCAGCGTCTTGCCCTTGACCAGCAGCTCCTTCAGTCCTTCGCCCGTCTCGGGCTCGGAGCTGAGCCGCGCCTCGTATTCCCGGTACGACTTGAGCTTGTCGCCGATGGCACCGCGCGCACTTTCCGAAAGGTTCGGCTCGGTGGCGAGCATCAGCTCGAGCCCGTCGATCTGCAGCCGCAGATCATTGCGACGGATGTTCTTGGCCTGGAAGAAGGACCAGGCGTTCGATGCCTCGATATTGCGCGCGGTGGCGTCCTTGGTCGCGTTGCCGGCTCCGACGCTGCAGATGGCGAGCGCCACCGCGATGACGCCGATGTAGACCGCGATCAGCCGATCGCGGTTCCTGCGGCCGGTATCTTCCGGCGAATCGGTGAGATCCTTGAACGACATGACATGTCCCCCCTCATACGATGTCCTCCGGAGGAGCATCGAGGCTCCGCGGCGGCAGCAGGTCCCTGCGCTCGATCACCGTGCCTTCATCGGAGAGCCGGTAGACGATCGGCGCTCCGGTCGCCAGCTCGCGGTCCAGAATGTCATCTTCGCTCAGACCTTCGACCTGCATGATGAGCGCGCGCAGAGAGTTGCCGTGCGCCGAGACGATCGCGGGGTTGCCGGCCTTCACCTCGGGCCAGATTTCCTCCAGGTAGTAAGGTATCACGCGCTCGGCCGTATCCTTGAGGCTCTCTCCGCCTGGAGGCGGTACGTCGTAGCTGCGCCGCCAGAGCTGCACCTGTTCTTCGCCCCACCGCTCGCGCGCCTCATCCTTGTTGAGCCCGCAAAGATCGCCGTAGTGCCGCTCATTCAGGGCCTCGCTGTAGCGAATCTCGATCTTGGATTGGCCGAGCTCCGACAGGATGATGTCGAGCGTGCGTTGCGCCCGCTTCAGGCGGCTCGTGAAGGCGATCTTGAAGGAGATGTCCTCCGCCTTGAGCAGGCGGCCGGCGACGAGAGCCTCGATCAAGCCCTTTTCCGACAGGTCAGGGTTGTGCCAGCCGGTGAAAACATTGCGGCGGTTCCATTCACTTTCGCCGTGCCTGACCAGCACCAGCGTGTGATTGCGATTATCGTTGGGCGTCACGCGTCCGGTCTCCAATTACGTCAGAGCCCCAGCACGTCGGACATGGAATAAAGCCCTGGTGCCTTGCTGCGCCCCCACAGCGCCGCCTTCACGGCGCCGCGCGCGAAGATGCTGCGATCGCCGGCAATATGTGTGAGCTCGATGCGCTCGCCGGGGCCGGCGAGGATCACCTTGTGCTCACCCACCACCGTGCCGCCGCGCAGGCTCGCAAAGCCGATATCCCCGCGCCGGCGTGGACCGGTGATGCCGTCGCGTCCTTTGGCGGAATGCTCTTCGAGCTTGATGCCGCGTCCCTGGGCTGCTGCAGCGCCGAGCATGAGCGCTGTGCCGGAGGGGGCGTCCACCTTGTCCCGGTGGTGCATTTCCACGATTTCGATGTCGAAGTCCTCATCGAGTGCCTCGGCGACGCGCCGCGTGATGGCGGCGAGCAGGTTCACTCCGAGGCTCATGTTGCCGGCCTTGACAATGGGCGCATGCCGGGCCGCGGCGGCGATGTGCGCCTCGTCGGCGTCCGACAGGCCCGTTGTGCCGATCACGTGCACGATGCGGGCGTTGGCGGCGAGCCCCGCAAACTCGACCGTCGCCTTGGGCGCGGTGAAGTCGAGGATTCCATCCGCCTTGGCGATAACCTCCAGCGCGTCGCTGCCGACCACGATGCCCAGCGGGCCGATGCCGGCCAGCGTGCCGACGTCGGCGCCGATGAGCGGCGAATCAGCCCGCTCCACCGCGCCTGCTATCGTGCACCCTTGCGCGCCGTGGATCGCACGAACGAGCTCTTGGCCCATGCGGCCGGCAACGCCCATCACGGCGATCTTCATCAGGCGACCCCGATTTCGAACAATGGAAGTGCGCCGTATAGCAACGCACCCGGCTAAGAGGAAGAGCGGCGTAGGCCGAGGGCGTCATGATCCCGCGACTGCGAAAAAGGGTCTCGGGCTCCAATACGGTCTTGAGCTGCGAGTGGCGCGGCATTCCCGCGGTCAGCCCTGCGGTGCATGTCAGGTGCCTGGGTGGGCGTGCAAGACCTTTACGGCGAGGTCGGAGCGATTGCGGCTGATTGCTGCATCAGTCCCAGGCGTAGGCGATCTTCTTGAGCCTCCTGCCGCCGAACCGCTCGAAGCCGAACCCCACAGGCCGGCCGCCGCGGTTCCAGTAGAACTCCGAGGCGGCGCCGTTGTCGGCAAGCGCCCAGACGATGAGGCCGCAAAGCTGCCGCGTGTCGAGGTGATGACGGCACGCCTCGAAAAGCCGTTCGCCGAAGCCTGCGCCTTGATGGGTCGGCGTCACATAAAGCTCATAGATTTCACCCTCATGCGCCCCCCGCACCCGCGCTGTTCCGAGCGTCGCGTAGCCCACGATGTCGCCCGCAACCTGCAGCACCAGCACCCCGCTTCCCGATTTGATGGTCGTGGTCCACCACTCGGCGGTGCGGCGGCGGATCATGCTCTCGAGATGAAGGTGCGGGATGATGCCGAGATAGGCCTGGTTCCACGTGTCGCGAAATACCTCGACCAGCGCCGGCGCGTCGGTGAGGTTGCCGCGGCGGATCTCGCAGTGTGAACTCGCGCTCAGCATCCGCGAAGTATAGCTTAGAACCTGGACGTTTGCGCATTCCCTCGCAAAATTAGAATGCACCCAGGTTGGCCCTACGCAGTGGGCTTGGAAACGGCAAGAGGCCCAGGAGTTGCCCCCGTGAGCCTCTTGTGGCGTGCGGCGTGTGCAGGGCCAGGCGACCCCGACCGTGGGGGTCGCCGTGATAGCAGGCTCAGCCGTTGTTCTTGATCTGGTCGAAGGTCTTGCTGGCGACGGCATTCATGCTTTCCAGCGTCTGCCGGCCGATCTTGTTCGACAGCTCGAAGAACTCTTTGGTCTGCGTGCTGGCGGCTGCGATCTGCTGCTGGAAGAAGGTGGCCTGCAGGCGCGCCATTTCCGGCATGGTCTTGGCCTTCGCCATGGCTTCGGCCGCATCGAACATGGCTTCCGCGTTTACGCTCGCGGTGTGGAGCATTTTCTCGCCTAGCGACTTTGCCCCCGCCTGCGTGGCAAGCATGATCTCCTGCACGGCCTTCACCCCATCCTGGGTGGCCGCGTTCATCTTGGTGTAGGCCTCGCGCGACTTGGCGACGCTGTCCTCGGCGAAAGCCTGGACGTTCTCAGGAATGCGTGCCTCTTTCGCCGCGGCCAGCATGTCCTGGGCTTGACGCGTGAATTGGTCGTTCATGGTTGTCTCCGTTTTGACTGCCTTGGCCCGACAAAATGATCGGGCGGCTCTTCCCGGCTGCGCGAGTTGCATTAGCCCTCGGCAGGCTTACGGCTTTCTATATAGCGCATAATTTTGTGCATTGCAACATCACTTTTACTGCACTGCACCATAACGCCCCTAGGCGGGATTGAGTTCCCCGCGCCGGGGCTCGGGAAACTCGACGTTTTCGCCACCCTTGGGGCGTCGCGTCCCCAAGAATGGACCATCAATTAGTGTCCGCGCCTTGATGCAGCACAACTAAAGGTGTGGGAATTTGTCGCGGTAGCCCATTGCCGAGCGGTCAAAGAGGATATCGGAGGGCCGCAGCGGGCGTGCGAGCGCCAGCCCCTCGAGCGACCGGCAGCGCGACAAGGCCACGTAGGCCTGGCCGTGGGCGAAGGTTCCGCGCCCAAGGTCGATATAGACGCGGTCGAGCGTCAGCCCCTGCGATTTGTGGATGGTGAGCGCCCAGGCAAGTCGCAACGGAAATTGCCGGAACGTGCCGGTGATGTTCTCGACGATCTTCTCGGCGGCCTGGTCGAAGGCGTAGCGCCGCGCCTCCCAGGACACCTGCTCGATCTCGTGCTCTTTGCCGTCGACCTCGATCCAGACGCGCTTTGGCTCCAGCCGCGAAATGCGCGCGACCGTGCCGTTGACCCACCGCCGGTCGGGATCGTTGCGCAACAGGATCACCTTGGCGCCGGGCTTCAACAGCAAGGTGGCGTCGGTCGGATGCGCGGATTGCCCATACTCACCGGAGATGCCAGCCTCATAGGGCGTCACGTTGCCCGCCAGCGCCTCCAGATAGGCCATGTTGATGCGCTGAGCCGCGGCGTTGGTCGGTGTCAGGATGACGAAGGAATCGCCTTCGCCGAGCGTGCGAATGGCGTGCGTCCGCTCGTTCAGGACCGCGAGATCGTCCTCGGTCACGTCGCCGTCGCGGATCCGGTTGAGCACGGTCAGGAACGTTTCGTCGCTTTGACGGAACACGTGATCGAGCTCGATGAGGGACATGCCGGCTCCCTCCGTCAGCGAGGGCACCTGAAAGAAGAATGGCCCGCCATGCGCGCTTTCGAGATGCTCGGCCACCTCGCCGCCCTGCACGACGGGGGGCAACTGGTGCAGGTCGCCGAAAAGCAACAGCCGCACGCCGCCGAACGGCTCGCGCGGCCGCCCGCGGTTCGTGCGCAGCGACTGGTCGATTGCCCACATGAGGTCGGAGCGCACCATCGATACCTCGTCGATGATGATCAGTTTCAGGCGGCGCATGAGCCGCCCGTTGCGGCTGCGGCGGATGTCGTCGGAACGAATGAGCCGCGGCGGGAAGCCGAAGAATGAGTGGATCGTCTGGCCGCCGACGTTCACGGCCGCAAGTCCCGTGGGCGCCAGCACGACCGCCTCCTCGGTGATCATGTCGCGCAAGGCGCGCAGCAAAGTCGACTTGCCGGTGCCGGCGCGGCCGGTGACGAAAAGATGACCGGTGTCATGGCGCGCAAAGTCGAGCGCCCTCAGGAACTGCGGGGGCGTCGTCAGGTCGGCCGGCCATTTGTCGTGGCCCGCTGTCAGGGAACGCCGATCGTCGGGAAGCTCTGATGCCACCAAATGCCTCGCACCGCTCCCGGGTGCTTAGCAGGAGTAAGCCCGGCCTAAAAGCTTGCGCCGGCCGAAAGTTCGGCCGGCGCATGAAATTCCTGGAACCGATGCGAGCGATCAGTCGCGTGTGAGCGAGATCAACTTGAAGGCGCTATCGATCTTGATGTCGTACTGCATGCCATGGCATTTCGCGTCGTCGACCTCGAAGACGCTCGTTGCCTCGGTCTCTTTTTCCATGGTGCCGCCTTCGCAGCCCCACTCGGTGAGCGCGGCTTTGATCTTGCCGGCTTCCTCATCGGAGGGCTTGGCGTCGGCGAGGGCAGCCGTGCTGCACAGGCTCGCGACAAAGGCGGCGATCATCAGTTTTTTCATCTCGTAGCTCCTCAATTATAGTTAATGCCATACAACCCGGTGCCGCTATAACACGCCGGGTGCACTGCACAAACACTTTGAAATACCTGGGAATTTTTCCCGGCCGAACCCGGGAACTTTGCCTACTAAGCTACCTCGCGGTCGCGCGAGCGCTCCATCTTCTTGCGCATGTTGGGATCGAGCCAGCGCTTCCTCAGTCGGATCGACTTCGGCGTGATCTCGACGAGCTCGTCGTCGGTGATGTAGGCCATCGCCTTCTCGAGCGTCATTTTCAACGGCGGGGTGAGCGTCACGTTCTCGTCCTTGCCGGACGCGCGCACGTTGGTCAGCTTCTTGCCCTTGACGACGTTGACCTCGAGATCGTTCTCGCGCGTGTGCTCGCCGACAATCATGCCGGTGAAAACGCGTGTCTGCGGCCCGATCATGAAGGGGCCGCGGTCCTGCAGATTGAACAGCGCGTAGGCAGCGGCCTCGCCGTCTCCATTGGAGATGAGGACGCCCGTGCGCCGGCCGGGGATCTCGCCGCGGAACGGCGCGTAGGCGTGAAAGAGACGGTTCATGACGGCGGTGCCGCGTGTGTCGGTGAGCAATTCGCTCTGGTAGCCCAACAGTCCGCGCGTCGGCACATGGAACACGAGGCGCTGGCGGCCGCCGCCCGAAGGGCGCATCTCCATGAGCTCGCCCTTGCGCTCTGACAGCTTCTTCACGACGACGCCCGAGTGCTCCTCGTCGACGTCGATGATGGTTTCCTCGATCGGCTCCAGACGCTCGCCGGTCGCCTCGTCGGTCTTGAACAGGACGCGCGGGCGCGAGACGGTCAGCTCGAAGCCTTCCCGGCGCATGTTCTCGATCAGGATGGCGAGCTGCAATTCGCCGCGCCCTGCCACCGTGAAGCTGTCCTTGTCGTCATTCTCGCTGATGTGGATCGCAATGTTGCGCTCGGCTTCCTTGAAGAGGCGCTCGCGGATGACGCGGCTCTGGACCTTGTCGCCCTCTTGGCCCGCGAGCGGTCCGTCATTGATGCGGAACGCCATGGAGATCGTCGGCGGATCGACGGGTTGCGCGACAATGGGCGTCTCGACGGAAGGGTCGCACAGCGTATCGGCGACGGTCGCCACGCTCATGCCGGCGATCGCCACGATGTCGCCCGCCTCGGCTTCCTCGACGGGCACGCGCTCGAGCCCGCGGAAACCCAGCACCTTTTGCACGCGAAACGTCTCAACCTGCTTGCCGTCCCAGTGCAGGGCCTGGAGCTGCTGGTTGGGGCGGATGGTGCCCGACGTGATGCGTCCGGTGAGGATGCGGCCCAAGTAGGGATCGGCCTCGAGCGTCGTTGCCAGGATGCGCAAGGGGCCGGGCTCGACCTTGGGCGGGGGCACGTGCGAAAGGACGAGGTCGAACAGAGGCGCCAAGTTTTCCTGCGGGCCTTCGGGCGCCGTCGCCATCCAGCCGTCGCGGCCCGATCCGTAGATCACGGGGAAGTCGAGCTGCTCGTCGGAAGCGTCGAGATTGGCGAAGAGATCGAAGATCTCGTTCAGGACGTCGCCGTGGCGCTCGTCGGGACGGTCGATCTTGTTGATGGCGACGATGGGCTTCAAGCCGCGCTTCAGCGCCTTGGAGACCACGAATTTCGTTTGCGGCAGCGGGCCTTCGGAGGCGTCAACGAGGACGATCGCGCCGTCGACCATGTTCAAAATGCGCTCCACCTCGCCGCCGAAGTCGGCGTGGCCGGGCGTATCGACGATGTTGATACGGGTGCCCTTCCACACGACGCTCGTGCACTTGGCGAGGATCGTGATGCCGCGTTCGCGCTCAAGGTCGTTGGAATCCATGGCGCGCACGGCCACCCGCTGGTTCTCGCGGAACGAGCCGGACTGCTTCAGGAGTTCGTCGACGAGCGTCGTCTTGCCGTGGTCGACGTGGGCGATAATGGCTATGTTTCTTAGGTTCATTTGACTTTTGTGCGCTGCAACAGGTGCGCGGACCTAGCACATCACGCCAATATGCGCCAGCGGCTCCCCATAACGGGGCCCCGCCTGCCGAAGCCCGGCGGGTTCTGGCTCAGCTTTTGGCTTATGCGAGCTAGCGGCCTTGCTCTTCGGCGTGAAGCCGCCAAAGCAGGGTCTCGATCTCCAGCCGGCGGGGAGCCTCGTGGCGCTCGTAGGTCGCAATTTGGCGACCCTCCAGCTTGCGCCCGCGCCCGGTGGCGCCAGGCTGCTTCAAACGGCGGGCAACGGAGACCGTGAGCGGATTGTCCGGCTCGTCGAGGTCGAGCTCCTCCAGGAAGTTCTCTCGCAGCGCATAGAACGCCTGCAGCACCGCGTCGCGAACGAGCTTCCTCTCCTCGGGGGTGACATCGTTGCGCTTGCGCGGGTCGAGCGTCTGCAGCGCGCGGCGCATGTCGTGCAGCGGTGCGAAGGGGTAGAGGCCGACCAGCTCGTCCGTCTCGCCGACGTTGGAGTAGACGACGCGCATGTTGTCGATCGTCTCGCTGATGCGGCAGAAGGCACCGAGATAGTCGTCGGCCGAGGCGTCCGGCTTTTCGCAGAACGTGTAGAGCGCCGACTTGGTGCGAACGATGCCGCGCCACTCCTCCTCCAGCCGCTCGACGAACTTGGAACGCTTTTGGAAGACGTTTGCGAGGTAGGCGGCGACGACCGTAATCAGAACCAGCGCCATATCCTTCAGGTAGTCGTAAATGTCGCCGGCAGCCCGCTCGAGGGGAGTGCCGGCGATGCCCGGGATCCGATCGGCGAATTTTGCGGCGATGGAGAGGGCGAGCACGAGACCGAGCAAGACATATACGTGGCGCAGCGTTCGATTGAGCATTGCACGAGTCATGATCAAAATCCCCGGGAAGCAAGACGACAATGCGATGGTTGTCTGAAAACTGAGCCAAAGAAAGGGCGCTTCTCCTCACACGTGCCGGTCCATGGCCGAGGCGTGCTTCGTATCGCGCATGAACACGTAAACCAGCAGCGAAACGAGAATGCATCCCGTCACGTACCAGTAGAACGCCGTCTCGTGCCCGATGTCCTTGAGGTAGAGCGCCACATACTCGGCCGTGCCGCCGAACAGCGCCACCGTCACCGCATAGGGAAATCCGACGCCCATGGCGCGGACGCGGGTCGGGAACAGCTCGGCTTTCACCACCGCATTAATCGCCGTGTAGCCGCTGACGATGAGCAGCGCGCCCATGATGAGGAAAAACGCGGTCCAGGCGTCCCGCGTGTCCTGGAGGGCGCGAGAGGATCGGCACTGTCAGGAGTGTCCCGAGGATCCCGAACGTCAACAGGACCGGCCGCCGGCCTACGCGGTCGGAGATCGCGCCCACCACCGGCTGCAGGCACATGTAGAGGAACAGCGTCGCCGCCGCGATGACGGTCGAGGTGTCCTTCGAAAGTCCCGCCGAGTTCACCAGGAACTTCTGCATGTAGACCGTGTACGTGTAGAAGGCGACGGTGCCCCCGAGCGTCAGCCCGACGACAATTGCGACCTCGCGCGGGTGCTGCCGCAGCCCCCGCAATGGACTGTAGCGCGCGTCGGTGGCCGCGCTCGCTTCCAGAAAGGCGTCCGTCTCGTGCATGTCGCGGCGCATGAAGTAGGCGACGACGGCGAGGCCGGCGCCGATGGCGAACGGAATGCGCCAGCCCCAGGCCTGCAGCTGCTCCGGCGTCAACAAGCACTCTTTGCAGCGTGAGCAGCACGATCATCGCGAGCAGCTGGCCCCCGATCAGCGTCACATACTGGAAGCTCGAGTAGAAGCCGCGGTGCTCGGGATGGGCCATCTCCGAGAGGTAGGTGGCGCTGGTGCCGTACTCGCCGCCGAGGCTGAGGCCCTGGATCAGACGCGCCACCAGCAGGATCAATGGCGCCGCGATGCCGACGGTTGCGTAGGTGGGCGTGACGGCGATCATCAGCGAGCCGATGCACATCAGCAGCACCGAGACGGTGAGCGCGAGGCGGCGGCCGTGCCGGTCGGCGAAGTGCCCGAACATCCAGCCGCCGATCGGGCGCATGAGAAAGCCGACGGCGAAGATGGCGGCGGCGTTGAGCAACTGCGCGGTCTGGCTCTGGGCGGGAAAGAAGGAGCCGGCGAAATACAGTGAGAAAGCGGAGTAGGTGTAGAAATCGAACCACTCGACGAGATTGCCGGACGAGCCGACGATGATCGCCTTCAGGCGCCGCGCGGTATCGGCGAAGTCGGCAGGGGGTAGGGTGCTTCCAGGTTTGCCGGCCGTCCTGGTGTGCATGTCGCTCCCTTCTTGTTGCGATGTGTGCTGGTGCCGGCCGGGCTCAGGCGCGCTTCAGCATCGCCTTTATCTCCTCAAGCCGCGCGCGCGTCTGCATGTCGATCGCGTCCCGTATCGAGGCCATTTGACGCTCGACGATCGGCCCCAGCTCGCCCGCAATCTTCTCGCGCGCGGAAACGTTCATGATCGCGAGCGCTTCGCGGACATGCGCAAGCCCCAGATCGCGCTCCAGGTGGGTGTCGAGTTTCAAAAGGAAATCCCGGGCGAAGTGCGGGACCTCGAGCTTCGCCATCGCGGACAGCGCGCGCCGGCGCGTGGAGGTGTCGGGATTGGCGAGAGCCGCCGTCATGAGGTGATTGCGCAGGGTCGTCGGCACGCGCACCAGCCGCTTCTTCACGTTCTCCGGGCTCGCCGCGCCCAATTCGATGGCATGGGCCATCGCAACTTGGTGGCTCCATTGCTGGAAGCGCAGCAGCAGCGCGCGCACGACGATCACGCTTATCGTAGTGACGATCAAGAGGCGCACGCCGTTGCCGGTCCAGCCGTTGTAGACGATCTGCGCCGTCATGTTATCGGAGAGCTGCACGAGGTTAGCCCACGCGTTGATCACCGAGCTCACGAGGGGGACTTCGTTGAGGACGCAGGCGAGGTATTGCACGTATTCGTTCATGAAACGGGGCCGTTGCCGCAGGATCTGCGCAAAGCCGTCGCGTTCCACGATCTGGATCAGGGCCGCGAGCCCAAAGATGTAGAAGGCCACCGAGGACGCGAGGATCGGCAAGTTGTTGACGGCGTCGAACGCCGAAAACCGCATCGCCTCGGGCTTCATCGAGCCCTCCATGATGCGCTTTTCCTCGTACATGATGCGCAGGCTGCTCATCATGATGAGGATGTGCACGACCAGGAATCCGAGCAGCGTCCAGAACAGCGGGCGCCCCGCGAGGTCCATGACCGCGAGATAGAGGATCGCCCCGTTGGCCGCGAGCCACAACCCCACTTTCCAGAAGCTGACGTCGCCCGTTTCCGGATCGGGGCGAAAGATGAAATTCAGAATGCCGATCAGCGGCCAGCACGCCGCCGTCCACGCGCGGTCGAAAAACCCGTAAGCCGCCGATGCGGCATTGCTCGTGACGCCCGACATAATCCACCCCCAGCCGTCCTTAGCGCTCCCACGACAGGCTAACGTATCTGGCAGAAATGGCACAACGATTTGGCCGTCCTGAGCGTCGGCGCTGCAGGACGCGATCGCCCGGGGATTGGCGCCCGCGCGCATTGACCGGCGGCCTTGCGAAGCCTTAAGTGCAGCCCAACATTACAGGCCCTCCGGCTTATGGGCCGGTGACTTGGGGATCATGTCTTAGGGACGGTGTCCTTGGGATGTTAAGGGGCCGCGGATCGCCAGCGCGCCTCGCGAAGGATGGCCACGATGACACAGTCGAAGCACGCAAAGGTGATCATCCTCGGCTCGGGGCCTGCCGGCTATACGGCTGCCATCTATGCCGCGCGCGCCATGCTGAACCCGGTGCTGATCCAGGGCTCGCAGCCCGGCGGTCAGCTCACGATCACGACCGACGTCGAGAACTACCCGGGCTTTGCCGACGTGATCCAGGGCCCCTGGCTCATGGAGCAGATGCTGGAGCAAGCCCAGCACGTCGGCACCGAGATCATTTTCGACCAGATCGCGAAGGTGGACCTGCAACGGCGTCCCTTCCGGCTCGAAGGCGAGTTCGGGCGACATCTACACGTGCGATGCGCTGATCATCTGCACGGGTGCGCAGGCGCGCTGGCTCGGCATTCCTTCGGAGGAGAAGTTCAAGGGCTACGGCGTGTCGGCCTGCGCCACCTGTGACGGCTTCTTCTACAAGGGCAAGGAAGTGATCGTGGTCGGCGGCGGCAACACGGCCGTCGAGGAGGCGATCTTCCTCACGAATTTCGCCAGCCGCGTCACGGTCGTGCACCGGCGCGATCATTTCCGCGCCGAGAAAATCCTGCAGGATCGCCTGTTCAAGAACCCCAAGATCGAGGTCATCTGGGATAGCGCGGTCGAGGAGATCCTCGGGACCGACGATCCCAAATCGGTGACGGGCCTCAAGCTCAAGAACGTCAAGACCGGCAAGGTGACGGAGCGCCCGGCCGATGGCGTGTTCATCGCGATCGGGCACGCGCCGGCAACCCAGCTGTTCAAGGGGCAGCTGGAGATGACGTCGTCGGGCTACCTGAAGACGCGGCCCAATTCGACGGCGACCACGATCCCGGGCGTCTATGCGGCGGGAGACGTCAAGGACGAGGTCTATCGGCAAGCCGTGACGGCCGCCGCCATGGGTTGCATGGCTGCGCTCGAATCCGAGCGCTATTTCGCGACGCTGGAGATCGAGGCGGAAGCGGCCGAGTAGTCGGCGCTTTGCTAGTCGATGCGGTAGGCCACGAGCTTGTCGTCCTTCATCATCGGGATGAGCAGGAGGCGCTGGTCGGGTACCCAGCCGATGTCGGCGCTGCCCTGGCTGAGGGTGAGAAGCAACTCCGCTTTGCCCGTGTCGTCGATGCGGTAAAGCTTCCCCGCCACCCAATCGGTGACGAGGTAGCTGTGGTCGTCGAGCGGCTCCAGCCCGTCGAGATTGCCAACCGGCGTGCCGTCGCCGAGGTTGCGCACCGTCTTGTCGGGGATCGACACCTCAACGAGATTGGCGGGCGCCGAGCTTGCGGCGGATGTCCCGGGCGCACCCCAAGCGGCGATGATCAATTTGTCGCCGACAACGTGCAGGCCGTTTGGAAACTTGAGGGCTTCGCCCTCCATCCACTTCTCAAACTTGCCGTCCGCGAGACGCCAGATGGCACTGGTGCTCGAGTCTGAAACGTAGATGCGCCCCGCGCTGTCGGCAGCCACGTCGTTGAGGAACTTGGCGCCCGGCGCGTCGTAGCGCTCAAGGATCTTTCCCGTTGCGGCATCGATCGCGACGAGCTGGTCGATGTCGGCGACGTAGAGCCGCCCGCCGGCCTGCGCCAAGCCCTTCGGCCCATTGAGGCCGCTCGCCCATTCGCGCGTGATGATCTTGCCGTCCTTCAGCGCGATTTTCGCAATGAAGCCGTTGCCGTCTTTCTCGGTCGGATTGCCACCGACATTGCTGACCCAGGCAAAAGTTCCCGTGGGGTCGGGGAGTGCCAATTCCGGCGTTGCGAGCCCCGTCGTCTCCCATAGCTTCACCGGCTCCGCACGAACGGGACCCGTCAAAACGAGAAGCGCCACTGCAACCGCTGCCCAACCCATCGATTTCATGCAGAACTCCTCCAATACTCTCTGATGCCCGCGCATAGTGGCCTGACCCGACGGCATGTCGCTATGCATACTATGCATAGCCGCTTGGGTGGTTTAAGTTGCACTGCAGCAAAGCCGAGGCCGTCTTAACACAAGTGCGCTTTTTGCGGATGCAGCTTTTCCGAATGCCGTCGCTCGTGCCGGGTACTGGACCAGGCGTCCTTGCCGCGCGTTGGGGTTGAACCATGGACTGGGACAAGCTCAGGATTTTTCACGCTGCGGCGGAGGCGGGCAGCTTCACGCACGCCGGCGACTCCTTGCACATGAGCCAATCGGCCGTCAGCCGCCAGGTGTCCGCGCTCGAGCGCGAGCTGAAGGTCGTGCTGTTCCACCGCCATGCGCGCGGCCTCGTTCTGACCGAGCAGGGCGAGCTGCTGCACCGGACCACCTCCGACGTCATCAACAAACTGCATACGGCCGAAACGCTGCTGTCCGACACCACCTCGAAGCCGACGGGGGAATTGCGCATCACCGCGCCGGTCGGCTTCGGCACGGTTTGGCTCACCCAGCGTCTGCGCGAGTTCCACGAGCTCTATCCTGAGATCCGCATTGAGCTCAACCTCAACGACGAGCAGGTCGACATCGGCATGCGGGCGGCGGACGTGGCAATCTGGACGCGCGAGCCCGGCCAGACCGATCTCATCCGCCGCATGCTCTTCACCACCAAGGTGCGCGCCTTCGCCTCGACGCAGTACGTGCGCCGCTTCGGCGCACCAATGACGCTGGAGGAGCTCGACCAACACCGTATCGTCTCCTACAGCGGGCAGCCCGCGCAGCATTTGAGCGCCATTACCTGGATCGAGACGGTGGGCCGCGATGGCAAGGCGCCGCGCGAGCCGGCGTTCCGGGCAAACAGCGTCGTGGCACTGCGCTATGCGATCCGCTCAGGGATCGGCATCGGCATGATCCCCGATTATCTTTCGGACGAGGAGGCCGATCTGGTGCCGGTCCTGACCGAGATCGATCCGCCGACGCTGCCTATCCTTTTCGTCTACCCGGAAGAACTCAAGGCCTCCAAGAAGGTGCAGGTGTTTCGCGACTTCCTGGTCGCCAAGGCGCGTCAGTGGAAGTACTGAGAAATCACCCTGCCGCCCGGTCATTGCACCCCCTGGGCGGAGACGCTATCTAGGCGACACGGTTTCTTCAGCATCGGCGGCCAGAACTCCCTGAGACCCCAAATTTCCCGGCGGGAAAAAAGGGGGCGCTTCACGCAAGGGTTGCGGGCCGCCGAGGCGCGAGCTGCGAGAATAGGGAATGCCCCAGGGAACGCCCAAGACGCTCTACGACAAGATTTTCGACGACCATGTGGTGGACCGCCAGCCGGACGGCACGTGCCTCCTCTACATCGATCGCCATCTCGTTCACGAGGTGACGAGCCCGCAGGCCTTCGAGGGGCTGCGCATGACGGGCAGAACCCTGCGCGCGCCGGAGAAGACGCTCGCCGTCGTCGATCACAACGTTCCCACGTCCGACCGCAGTCACGGCATCGACGATACGGAAAGCCGCATCCAGGTGGAGACGCTCGCCAAGAACGCCGCGGATTTCGGCGTCGAGTACTTCAACGAGCTCGATAAGCGCCAAGGCATCGTCCACGTCGTCGGGCCCGAGCAGGGCTTCACGCTGCCCGGCACGACGATCGTATGCGGCGACAGCCACACCTCGACGCACGGCGCGTTCGGGGCGCTCGCCCACGGCATCGGAACGTCGGAGGTCGAGCACGTGCTCGCCACACAGACGCTGATCCAGAAGAAAGCCAAGAACATGCGCGTCAGCGTCGACGGGACGCTGCCCGCTGGTGTGACCGCGAAGGACATCATCCTGGCGATCATCGGTGAGATCGGCACGGCCGGCGGCACGGGCCACGTCGTCGAGTACGCGGGAGAGGCGATCCGCGCGCTGTCGATGGAAGGCCGCATGACGGTCTGCAACATGTCGATCGAGGGCGGCGCGCGCGCCGGCATGATCGCGCCCGACGAGAAGACCTACGCCTTCGTCAAGGGACGCCCCAAGGCTCCCAAGGGCGCGGCCTGGGACATGGCTATGCGCTATTGGGAGACGCTTCAGTCCGATGAGGGCGCGCACTTCGATAGTGAAGTGAGGCTCGACGCAGCCAAGCTGCCGCCTATCGTCAGCTGGGGCACGAGCCCCGAGGACGTCGCCGCCATCACCGGCGTGGTGCCCGACCCGGCGAAGGTCGAGGATCAGAATAAGCGCGCGTCGATGCAGCGGGCTCTCGAGTACATGGGACTGAAGCCCGGCACCAGAATGACGGACATCGCGCTCGACGTCGTGTGGATCGGCTCGTGCACCAACGGCCGCATCGAGGATCTGCGCGCGGTCGCCAACATCGTCGCGGGCAAGAAGATCTCCGAACGGCTCGACTACGCGATGATCGTTCCGGGCTCGGGCCTCGTGAAGGCGCAGGCCGAGGCGGAAGGCCTCGACACGATTTTCAAGGAGGCCGGTTTCGAGTGGCGGGAGCCCGGCTGCTCGATGTGTCTCGGCATGAACCCGGACCAGTTGAAGCCGCAGCAGCGCTGCGCCTCGACCTCGAACCGCAATTTCGAAGGGCGTCAGGGGCGGCTCGGACGCACGCATCTCCTGTCGCCCATCATGGCCGCGGCCGCTGCCATCGAAGGTCACTTCGTCGACATCCGCACTTGGCAGGCCTAGCGCCTGGGAAGATGGAGCGGTGATGGAGAAGGCGCTGGTCGAGCAACAGTTCGGCGCCGCAGCGGGCGACTATGCGACGTCGGACGTGCATGCGCGCGGGCCGAGCCTTGCCCGCGCGGTGGAGCTGGCGCGTCCGCGACCTGAATGGCGGGCGCTCGACGTGGCGACCGGCGCCGGGCATACCGCGCTCGCATTCGCCCCGCACGTAGCCCGCGTCATCGCCAGCGACGTGACCGAGGAGATGCTGGCCGAGACGAGAAAGCTCGCCGAGGCCAGGACTATCACCAACGTGGAGACGGCGCGTGCCGATGCCGGGGCGCTTCCATTCGCCGAGGAAAGCTTCGATCTGGTGACCTGCCGGCTCGCGGCACATCATTTTCCCGATCCCGCGGCATTCGTCGGCGAGGCATGGCGCGTGCTAAAGCCGGGCGGCACGCTGGCGCTCATCGACAACGTCAGCCCCGATGCCGGCATGCTGCCCGCGGCCTCGCGGCCAGAGCTGCGCGATGCGGTGATTGTCTACAATGCCTTTGAGAAGCTGCGCGACCCGAGCCACGGCCGCTGCCTTGCGCTGTCTGAGTGGCTGGAGCTGCTCGAGGACGCGGGCTATTCGACGCTGCATTCGGAGTGCATGGACCAGGACATCGCCTTCGCGCCTTGGACAAAGCGCATGCGCTGCACGCCTGTGACCGCCAGCCGGCTCGAGGCGATGCTCGATGCAGAACCCCTGCGCGGCTTCTTGAAGCCGCGTGCAGACGAGGACGGGCTCGTGTTCACGCTGCAGGAAGCCATCATCATCGCGCGCAAGCTGGACGCCCCATGACAAGAGCGACGCCATGGCAGGACAAGAACGCTCCGACGCTCACCGATTTCGAGACGCTGGCGGCCGCCGCGTGGGAGCGCCTACCGGACGAGTTCCGCGAGAAGTCGAGCGATCTCCTGATCCGCGTCGAGGATTTCGCGACCGATGAGGTTTTGCAGTCGCTCGGGCTCGGCAGCCCGTTCGAGCTGCTCGGCCTCTATCACGGTGTGAGTCTCAACAACAAAAGTGTGATGGATCTGCCACGGCAACCCGACATGGTCTTTCTTTACCGTCGGCCGATCCTGGAGGAATGGGCGGAGAGCGGCGAGCCGCTCGGCGACCTCATCGCTCACGTTCTTGTGCACGAGATCGGCCATCACTTCGGCTTTTCCGACGACGACATGAGCCGAATTGAGGCCGCAGCGGGCGCTTAGAGCCGCGTGCGGTGCGTTGTGCACGTGTTTCTACTGCAAGGGGTGCCGCCCTTGAATGAGATGCGAAAGCGCGCCATTCTATGGTCGAGGACCACAGCTCGGGGGCTCTGCAAAATCCGATGATGACGATGCGCCGCCGATCATTCCGGTTGGCTTGGGGGCTGATTGCGCTGCTGGCTATGCGGCTCCCGGCAGCTGCACAGGACAATAGGTCACCGACACCCGAGGAGTACGTCGCTCACGTTGGCGGCGACACCAGGATAGTGGCACCCGGCGAGTTCGAGCTCGACGGCGTTAAGCTCTATTGCGGCACAAGGCCCACGGTGATCGACGACAAGCTCGATGACTACGGCGCGGCCTATCCCGGCTTTCTCATCATGAATATGCGCCTGCTTTCCAGGGTGGCGACTCCTGTGAAGCTGTGGATTTACTCGCACGAATGCGGGCATCAGTTCCGCGGGCCCGACGAGGAGACCGCCGACTGCTTTGCCGTACAGCGCGGGCGCCGCCAGGGATGGCTGTCGCCCGGCGGCGTGGAGGAAATCTGCAAGTTCATCGCGCCCGCCAAGGGCGACGCGATGCACTTTTCCGGCTCGCATCGGTGCGAGTACATGCGCCAGTGCCTGATGGAAGAAAGGATCCGCTGAAGCCAGCGGACCTTTGAAGCCTCTCGATCCCGGCTTATCCCCGGCCCTGCGAAGGCTCCTAAACTCGCTGCTTTTCCAGCGACAGGCCGCACGCCCTTGCGCCTCGCCGACTATGCCCAGCGTCTGCTCAGCCTCGCCGAGACGGTTCACCGCTGGCTGGGCGCGCTCGGCGCGCTCGACGACAAGCGCCGCCGCCGGGTCGCCAAATACGCCGAAAGAATCGCTGCGACGCTGGCTCGCGCCGGCGAGGCGCTGCACAGGCTCGAATGCGCCCCCCGCGACGGCAAGGCGCGCGAGCAGGCGATCCGCGAGCTGGGGCGCATTACCGGCTATATCGAGACCCTGGTCGGGGCGCTTGACCGGCACCTTGACGGGCGCAAGCTTGCCGGCGTTAAAAGGCGGCTGGAGCAGCTTCGGCCGGGCGAGCTGCACAAATGCGTGGTATCGGGGCGCAAGCCGATGCACATCGAGCAGCTCGCGTCGGCGGAAGGCTACTTCCGGGCGCTGGCCGACGGGTTGCGGACCTGAGGCATCAGACGAGAGAAACGATGGACAAGTTCACAACGCTAAACGGTGTCGCGGCCCCATTGCCCATGCGCAATGTCGACACGGACATGATCATCCCCAAGCAGTTCCTCAAGACGATTTTGCGCACTGGGCTGGGCAAAAGCCTGTTCTTCGAGATGCGCTACGACGAGGCCGGCAAGGAAATTTCCGACTTCGTGCTGAACAAGCCCGCCTATCGCAAGGCGCAGATCCTCGTCGCTGGCGAGAACTTCGGCTGTGGCTCCTCGCGCGAACACGCACCTTGGGCGCTCTTGGATTTCGGCATCCGCTGCGTCATCGCGCCCGACTTCGCCGACATCTTCTTTAATAACTGCTTCCAGAACGGCATCCTGCCCATCAAGCTGCCGCAGAGCCAAGTCGACAAGTTGATGGACGATGCCAGTCGCGGCTCGAACGCAACGCTCACCGTCGATCTCGAAAGCCAAGAGATCCGCGGTCCCGACGGCGGCGTCATCGCCTTCGACATCGACCCGTTTCACAAACATTGCCTCTTGAACGGCCTCGACAACATCGGGCTGACGCTCGAAAAGCAGAAGCTGATAGAAGCGTTCGAGGAGAAGGCCCAGGCGGCAAGACCGTGGGCATAAACGCTTGAGAGGGAGGCGCGGCGGATGTGGCGTTCGATCGCGATTTTTTTATGCGGCGGAATAGTGGGGCTGGGCGCCGGCACCGCGCTGGGGTTCTTCCTGTTTCCCTACGTTTTCCCCCCGCCGCCGGCTAGCGACCAGCTCACTGTTGGCGAGCGCACGGACGTCGTGGCGAAGGGTGCCTTCATACAGCCCAATCCGAGCGACCCCATACACACCGGCAAAGGAAACGTGACGGTCTATGATGGGACGGTGTTCCTCGAACCCGACTTCGAGGTGGGGCCCGGGCCCGACTTCCACGTCTATCTTGTGCCCAAAGTCGACGTTCGCAGCGCTGGCGACGTGGCAAATACCATGTTCATCGATCTGGGACGGCTGCGCAGCTTCAAGGGCAGCCAGAAGTATGCTGTTCCCGGCGGTGTCGATCTTGCGAAGTATCCAAGCGTCGTGATCTGGTGCCAGCAGTTTGGCGTGCTGATTTCGCCGGCCGATCTAACTTTCGTCGGCGGCTAGCCTGCGGCCTGACAGGAAAAGCGAACAAGAGGACGCGATGGTCAAACCGATCCACATGATGGTGCGCGTAAAGGACGAGGCGCGTTCCGTCGACTTCTACCGCAAAGCCTTTGGGCTGGAGATTGCCCAGCGGGTTGATTTCCCGGACTTTACGCTGATCTACATGCGGGCGCCGGCGGGCGATTTCGAAGTCGAGCTCACCGTCAACAAGGACCGGTCCGAGCCCTACAATCTCGGCGACGGCTACGGCCACCTGGCGTTCGTCAGCGACGATCTGGAGGCGGAGCGCGCCCGCATGACGGCGCAGGGCCTTGCGCCCAAGGACATCAAGCAAATGGCCCACGACGGCAAGCCGTTCGGCAAGTTCTTCTTTATCGAGGATCCCGACGGCTACAAGATCGAGGTGCTGCAAAAGGGCGGCCGCTTTCGCTAGCCGCCCCGGCCGCCGCTACCACTCGTAGTTGGAGGACGGCTTTACTTTCTTGAGCGCCGCCGGCGTCTTCTGGGGCCACGAAGCGCCGAGGTTGCGCATGTAGGACGCCTCGTTGGGCTGGCACCAGATGTTGCCGTAAAAGCCGAACGGCCCGTTGTAGGGCACGCAATCGCGCTGACGGGCATTCTGCCGGGCGCCGATCGCGATGACGCCGCTAGCCGACTTGGCGAAGGCCGGCGGGACGCCTGCCGCAAGAGCGGGCGCGGCGGCGGGTAGCGCTGCTCCAAACAGCACTACGCAAGCAACGGAAAGGCGCATGGATTCCCTCGTGTTTGACGCCGTGGATCACTCGTTCCGGTATGAGTTCCGGATTGCTCGTAAGGTTACCGCGCTGCGGGTTGAAATTCCGGTCGGCCGAAACTCGGAATTTGGCGGCGGCTTCGCTTCGAATTGACGCGCGCAGCTTCAGGAAGCGTTCACGCGCGCACGATCGCCGGCCGCTCTTGCGGGAGCGGGCGCGAGTGCCGGCGCGGCTCTCACCAGTCGGAATTCTGATCGGCCGGTTTGCGCTTCTTGAGCGACGGTGGCGTTTCCATCGGCCAGCGCGATCCCAAGTTGCGCATGTAGGACATCTCGTTGGGCGGCTGGCACCAGACGTTGCCATAGAAGCCGAACGGGCCGTTGTAGGGTGTGCAGTCCTTTCCGGCCCGCTCTTGCTTGTTCTGCAACGGCAAGATGGCCGCGCTCGCCGGTCTCGCAACCGCAGGTGTGAGGCTCGCCGCGCCGGCGGCGGTGGTCGCGCTGACGGCCGAAGCAGCGAGAGCGAATGTCGCGGATGTTATGCGAAGGTGCATGGCGTTTTCTCCCGTACTCGTCTGCGAAGCCGGCGATTTCCGCCCGGCCTCTCCTAGGGGCGGCCGGGATATTAAGCGCCTCGAAGCTAATTTTTCCGCGCCGGCGCCCTCGCCAACTTTGCGAAATTTGCAGGCAAGCGATCAGATGCGGGGCAATCGGCGCTTCAGGCGCGCGCGGAGCGCGCTTGCAGCAGCGCGCCGGTAAGCGCCATCGAGAAGTCGCGCCGCTCATCGTCGGTCAGGAAGCGGCCGAACGAGAACTCGTTGCCGTGCGAGGCGAGCCGCAGATCGGTGCGCCCGTGCGGCCCCTCGGCGACGAAGACGCGCACCCAATAGGGATTGAAGTCGAAAGCCTCCCGCTTGCCGGAAGGGTGGACGCGCGTGACGGTCAGCGCATCAGGCGTCAGCTCCACGAGCTCGTGCAGGCGCCCCGAGCGGTAGTTGAGCTTGAAGGCGAGGTAGATGAGCGCGACGTCCAGGCCGAAAAATCCGAACACCGGCCAGGCGCCCATGGCGAGAAATACCATGCCCATCACGAAGCTGACGCCGCCGATCGCCGACATGAGAATGAGAAAGCCCTTGGGCCCGAGCGAGCGGTGGGGATGCAGGATCGCGCGGAAGGCGCGTTCCTCTTGCGTTATGCTGCCGGTTTCGTTCATGTGCGCGAGCCTATCCGTTGGGACGGATAATATGAAGAGCCTCGCGCGGGCCACTACAAGCCCAAAGTCACCGCGACGGAGCCTCGCGCCAAGATCGGACGGGCCATTCAAGGCCGCCGGTGCCGCCTGAGCAAAGCGGCGATGGCCGAGATTTTCCGCAGATTTGCGGCGGCCGACCCCGACCCCGAAGCGAGCTCGAGTACGTCAGTCCCTTCACCCTGCTGGTCGCCGTCGTGCTTTCTGCGCAGGCGACCGATGCTGGCGTCAACAAGGCGACGCGCAGCCTTTTCAAGGTCGCCGACAGCCCGGAAAAAATGGCGGCGTCTCGGCGAGGACAAGCTGCGCGACTACATCAAGACGATCGGGCTCTATCGCAACAAGGCGCGCAACGTGATCGCGCTGTCGCAGCCAGCTCATCGCCGCGCACGGCGGTAAGGTTCCGCGCGATCGCGACGCGTTGGAGGCGTTGCCGGGCGTCGGGCGCAAGACGGCCAACGTCGTCCTGAACGTTGCGTTCGGCGAGCCGACGATGGCGGTCGATACGCATGTGTTCCGGGTCGCGAACCGAACCGGGCTTTCCAGCGGCAAGACGCCGTTGGCCGTCGAGGAGGATCTCGTGCGGGTCGTTCCGGCGCAATACGCCCTTCATGCGCATCACTGGCTCATCCTGCATGGGCGCTATGTGTGCAAGGCGCGCAAGCCCGAGTGCCCCCGCTGCCTTATCCGCGATCTGTGCCTCTACGGCGCCAAGACGCTTTGAAGTCCCACTAGGTTATCCGCACGCGCCGGAAATAATCGCTCATCGCCGCGTCTGCAATTTTTTCCTCGGCGTTAACTCTGTGCCGTCGGCGCGCTTAACGACATGCCTGTTTTCAACCTCCGCCGCCCCCGGCGACTGCCCCAGGTATTACGCGCGCAGATCGTTTTTTCCTGAAAGTTCCGTGGACGACTTAAGTTACCGAATACCCCTGAAGTCTATCCTCCGAAGGATTGAGCCAACAGGCAATTACTCTTGAGGGAAGGGGCGAAATTTCGAATGGGTGATCACCGCGGAATCCGAGAGCCGTGGCGGCGGGGAGAGCCTCGAGGCGCAACCCGATCGTCCCCCAGGCATCCGGCGAGTGGCCCGGACGGTCCGCTCGACTTGCTGCTCAGCAGAAGAAGAAGCTCGAGCAACTCAATGGCTGGTTCGACATTGCGCTCAACAATATGGTCCGTGGGCTGTCGATGTTCGACGCCGATCAGCGGCTCATCGTCTGCAACAACAGCTACCGGCAGATGTATGCGGCTGCCCGAGGAGCTGACCCGGCCCGGCACCCCGCTGTCGGAGATCGTCCGCTACCATGTGAAACGCGAGACCGGGCGGGACGGCGCCGAAGAGGTCGGCAAGCAGGGGAAGTGGCTTTCCCAGCACACATCGAAGCTGGCCGACGGTCGATCCTTCTCGCACATCCAAAATCTGCGCGACGGCCGCAAGTTTCTGGTGACCTATCAGCCGCTGGCCGACGGGGGCTGGGTCGACATCCAAGAGGACATCACCGAAAAGCGCCGCGCCGAGCAGCGGATCGAATGGCTTGCTCGCCATGATGCGCTGACGGGCGTCGCGAACCGCTTTTATTTCCGCGAGACGTTCGAAGCCGACTTGAAGGACTTATCCGACGGCTCCACGCTCGCCCTGCACTGGCTCGATCTCGACCGCTTCAAGGAGGTCAACGATACGCTTGGCCATCCGATCGGGCGATGCGCTGCTGAAAGCCGTCACGCAGCGTTTGCGCTCCAGCATACGGAAGACCGACTTTCTGGCACGGCTCGGCGGCGACGAGTTCGCCATCATCCAAAGCGGTGGCAGCGACACGCAGCAGTGCGAGCTACTGGCGCAGCGCATTCTGCAGGCGCTATCCGAAGCCGTACCACGTTCTCGGGCATGCGCTCTCGGTCAGTGCCAGCATCGGCATCGTCAAAGCCCCGGAGGACGGCAAGACGGCTGACGAGCTCCTGAAGAAGGCCGATATCGCGCTGTACAACGTCAAGTCGAGGGGCCGGAAAGGATTCGAGATCTATCGCTCGGGCGCGGGTCAGGAGGCCGACATCCAGCGCCGGCTCGAGCTCGACATACATTCGGCATTGAGCGAGAACCAATTCGAGCTGCACTACCAGCCGATCCTCAGCCTCAAGACACGGCACGTTTTCGGCTGCGAGGCATTGCTTCGCTGGCGCCATCCCGACCACGGCTTGATCGCGCCGGCGGACTTCCTGACGATCGCCGAGCGGACCGGCGCCATCGTCGAGATCGGCGGCTGGGTTCTGGCGCAGGCGTGCCGCGACGCTGCGCGCTGGCCGGACGGTGTGAAGGTCACCGTAAATCTATCGTCGCTGCAGCTCGAGAACGGCGATCTCGGCGGCATGATCTCGCGAGCGCTGGCCGACGCCAAGATCGAAGCCGGCCGCTTGGATCTGGAGGTAGCGGAAGCGGTCGTGAGCCGCGAGGGTACGCGGTGTGCGATGTGCTCGCGGGTCTGCGCAAGCTCGGTGTCGGCATCACCCTCGATGATTTCGGCAAGACCAGCGGCTCGCTTAAGCCAGCTGCAGTGCTTTCAATTCGACAGGGTCAAGATCGACCGGGAACTCGTGCGCAATCTGCCGGCGCGCGCCAACAGCGCGGCGATCGTCAAAGCGGTCGCGATGCTTGCCCAGATGCTCGGCATCAGCACGGTCGCGGAGGGCGTTGAGACGCTTGACGAGCTGAACTTCGTCGCGACCGCGGGTTGTACCAAGGTGCAGGGCTACTACTTCAGCCGCCCGGTTCCGGCGTGCGAGCTCGGCGCGGTGCTGTCGCTCTGCCCGCAAAAGTTCGCCGTGGCGGCTTGAGCTGCCGCGATTAGACGCGGTCAATCAGCCGGGCGAACCGCGATGCCGGCGGCGGCCATGTGCGCCTTCGCCTCTCCGATCGAGTGCGTGCCGAAGTGGAAGATCGAGGCGGCGAGCACCGCGCTCGCGTGGCCTTGCGTGATCCCGTCGACGAGATGATCGAGGTTTCCAACGCCGCCCGAGGCGATGACGGGGACGCCGACGGCGTCTGCGATGGCGCGCGTCAGCTCCAGGTCGAATCCGGCCTTGGTGCCGTCGCGATCCATTGAGGTGAGAAGGATCTCGCCGGCGCCGAGCGCCACCACCTCTTTTGCGTAGGCGACCGCGTCGATCCCCGTCGGCGTGCGTCCGCCGTGGGTGAATATCTCCCAGCGATTTGGCTCGCCGGCCGCCGATACCTTCTTGGCGTCGATGGCGACGACGATGCATTGGGCGCCGAATTTCTCGGCCGCCTCCTGCACGAATTTGCGGTTCTTAACCGCCGCAGTGTTGATCGACACCTTGTCGGCGCCGGCATTGAGGAGCTTGCCGATGTCCTCGATGGTGCGCACGCCACCACCCACGGTCAGCGGCATGAAGCAACGCTCGGCGGTGGCTTCGACGATGTGCAGGATCGTGTCGCGGTCCTCGTGGCTTGCCGTGATGTCGAGGAAGCAGAGCTCGTCGGCACCGGCAGCGTCATATGCGGCAGCGGCCGCGACGGGATCGCCGGCATCGACGAGATCGACGAAGTTGACGCCCTTGACGACGCGTCCGTCCTTCACGTCGAGGCAGGGGATGATGCGGATCTTCAGCACGAGCGGCGTCCCTCAGGCGGCAGCGATTAGGGCCAGCGCCTCGCGCGGATCGAGCCGGCCGTCGTAAAGCGCGCGACCGGCGATTGCGCCTTCAAGCATAGCATACTCGGGCCGCAGCAGCGCCTTCACGTCGTCGATCGAGGCCAGACCGCCGGAGGCGATGACGGGGATCTTTGTCGAACGCGCTAGCTCAGCCGTCGCCTGGAGGTTCAAACCCTTCAAGATGCCGTCGCGCTCGATGTCGGTGTAGATGATCGCCGCGACGCCCACGTCCTCGAAACTCTGCGCCAGCTCGATGGCGGTCATGTGCGACGTCTCCGCCCAGCCTTCGACGGCGACCTTGCCGCCCTTGGCGTCGATGCCGACGGCGATGCGTCCGGGGTAGTTCTTGCAGGCCCGCACCACGACGTCGGGATTGCGCACCGCCGCCGTGCCGAGGATGACGCGCGCGATCCCCTTGCTGAGCCACGTCTCGATCGTTTCGAAATCGCGGATGCCGCCGCCGAGCTGAACCGGAATGTTGACGGCTGCGAGGATCGCCTCCACCGCGTCACCGTTGACGGGCTCGCCCGCGAAGGCCCCGTTCAGGTCGACGAGGTGCAGATAGCGAAAGCCCTGGGCCTCGAAGGTGCGCGCCTGCGCCGCCGGGTCGTCGTTGAATACGGTTGCCTGGCTCATCTCTCCGAGCTTGAGGCGCACGCACTGTCCGTCTTTGAGGTCGATCGCTGGAAAGAGGATCAAAGTTTGCGCTCGCAGTCTTTTGTCAACCCGGACGCCGCGCCGCGCGCTGCAGATCATCGGGAAGCGATCCGGTCATCAGATCGCTCACATTGACGCCGATAGAGGAGGGTCCGCCTTCGAAGTCAAGGCCGGCGAAGTCGTGCCCGGCGAAGTTATGGCCGGCCCCGCAAACCTGTTGTTGTGCTCGCCATGAACGTTGCATTTCTCCAATCCCCTCCGCCCGCCCGCGAGCGGCATCCGCTGACCGAGACGGATGCCGTCGACATCTGGATCGCGCGCTGGCTCAACATCCGCCGCCGCGACCTCATCCAGCGCTTCGCCTGCGATCCGCGCCGGCTTTATGAAATCTGGGAGGGGGCACGCTTTCCCGACGCCCGCGGCAAGGCCCTGGAGCTCTTTGCGGAGCGCTACCCCACGCTGCTCGATAGGGTGGATTTCGGCCCGCACCGGCGCATCGGACGCGAGCCTCACCCCGGCCAGCTCTGCCTGTTCGAATAGGGTGGCACGCCTCATTTCAGCCGTAATTGGCCGGAACTGGCAAGAACGAGATGAGAACAAACACTGGACAAGCTGCGTGATTCGTGGCATGTTCTCATTACGTTCCGACGCCGCAAATGAAGCGCAATCGGGGTCAAGTGTCAGCGTCTCTCCCCGAAGCCCCAAGCCAGAGAGACACCGCCATGCGCACCCTCATCATCTCCTATGACCTCGCCAAGCCCCACCGCAACAAGCACGTGCTGGCGCACCAGATCATGGCGCTGGGCCAGTCGTGGGCCCGCCCGCTCGAGCAGACCTGGTACGTCAGGACGGAGGCTTCCGAGGAGCACATCGAATTGCAGCTTGCCGGTCATCTCGATCCCGACGACGGCCTCTTGATCCAGGCCGTGGAGGACGATGCGGTTCTCACCAATACGGCGCTGCGCTGGTTCCGTCAGCGGCGCGCCGCGGTCGAGATCGGCGAGGACACCAATGTCATCGCGTTCCCTGGGCCGGCGCTCCCCCCCGACGCCCAACACGAGCTTCCGCTCGCCGCGGCGTGCTGACAGCCCGAAGTTTCACCCCGTAGCGTAACGCGTATCTCTCCTGACGTCCCGGCCCAAGGCCCCTTCCCCCTGTCGGGGAAGGGGCTTTGCTTTGAGCCCCGCACGTCGGCCGGGCTAAGGGCGCCACTTGAGGAAGTTGGCGATCAGCTTCAGGCCCAGCGTCTGGCTCTTCTCCGGGTGGAACTGCGTGCCGGCCATGTTGTCCTTGCCCACCATCGCAGTAATGGCGCCGCCGTAATCGGTTTCCGCCACGACGGCTGAGCGGGCCTCGGGCACCAAATGGTAGGAATGCACGAAGTAGGCGTGCAGGCCGCCGGGTCCCGTCTCGATACCGGCGAGCAGCGGGTGCTTGTTGACGACTTGAAGCGTGTTCCAGCCCATGTGCGGGATTTTCAAACTCGGGTCGCTGGGCGCGATCGCGCGCACCTCGCCCGCAATCCAGTCAAACCCGTCCGTCACCTCAAACTCGAGCCCGCGCGTCGCCATCAGCTGCATGCCGACGCAGATGCCGAGGAACGGGCGCCCGTCCTTTCTAACGGCCTTCTCGATAGCGGCCCGCATGCCGGGCACGGCCTCGAGGCCGCGCTTGCAGTCTGCGAAAGCGCCGACACCCGGCAGAACGATGCGATCGGCGGCTGCCACGGCTGCAGGATCGGCGGTGACGAGAATGGCCGCATCGGCCTCGCTTTCGCGGGCCGCACGCTCGAAGGCTTTGGCCGCGGAATGGAGATTGCCCGAGCCGTAGTCGATGATGGCAACGCGCTGCATCGGGGTCTCAGACCTTGGCGCCGATCAGGCGGCGGCCGTGCTCGATCGCATCCCTGGCACCGGCCAAAGCGATTTCGGTCCAGGTCGCGACGGGGCCGCGCGGCGGCGCCGACACGGCTGCTCGCGGGAGGGTCCTCGGGCTGCGAGGGGAACCAGGATTCTAAGAACCGGCGCTCGCATTCGGCGCGGTTGCGACCCGTGACGGTGCCTGCAAAGCGCCAGCCGCGGCGCTCGAGCGCAGCGGCCTGGATCGCGCCCGCCTCGAAGCCGAATACGACCTGTACGAAGAGAAACAGGAACCCGCCGGCGGTTGTCGTAATGCCGATAGCCTCCAGGCCCCAGGCCAGCGCGATGGCAGCGGCGACAAAGATGACGAGCTCGAGCCACAAGCCTTTGAAGAGCAGCCAGACGGCCGGGAAAATCGCCGCCAGCCAAAGGAAGCCGTCTTTGACGAACGTCAGCTGCAGCGCGCGATCGGCGCGATCGCCCGATGTATTCGGCGGCTCATATACGGTGAAGACGATCAAGCGGGCCTCGACTCTAAAACTGCGATCAGCCGGCGAGTGTGCCTTTCGTCGACGGCACCCGTCCGGCCTGGCGCGGGTCTGCCTCGACCGCGCAGCGTAGCGCGCGCGCGAGCCCCTTATAGCAAGTCTCGGCGATGTGGTGGTTGTTCTCGCCGTAAAGGTTTTCGATGTGCAGCGTGATACCGGCGTTCTGCGCGAAGGCCTGGAACCATTCGCGGAAGAGCTCGGTGTCCATCTCACCCACCTTGGGCTTGGAGAATTCGACCTTCCAGACGAGATAAGGCCGGCCCGAGACGTCGATCGCGACCCGCGTCAAGGTGTCATCCATCGGCAGGTGCACGTCGGCGTAGCGGGTGATCCCCTTCTTGTCGCCGAGCGCCTTGGCGACCGCCTGGCCCAGCACGATGCCGGTATCCTCGGCGGTATGGTGGAAATCGATGTGCAGGTCGCCCGTAGCCTTCAGCGTGATGTCCATCATTGAATGGCGGGCAAGCTGCTCCAACATGTGATCGAGGAAGCCGATCCCGGTCGTGACGTCGAACTGGCCCGAGCCGTCGAGGTCGACCGTGGCCGTGATCGCGGTCTCCTTGGTCTTGCGCTGGATGGTTGCTTGCCGCTTCAAAGGAGCCCTCATGGCCATGCCTTGCGTCACCGGAACCGAGCGTTTATCAGCTTGAGCCCTGCCTATAAAGAGCCGCTGCGACCCTTCGGCGGTTCTCTGCCTGCCTCTCAACTGGGATGCAACTGCAATGCAAACCCATGACTCCAACCGGGGCTCATATTCGGCCGAACCCCAGTCCTGGCACGCGACCACCATACTGACCATTCGTAAAGATGGGCGTGTGGTCATCGCCGGCGATGGCCAAGTCAGCCTCGGCGCGACCATCATCAAATCGAACGCCCGCAAGGTGCGCAGGCTCGGCAAGGGCGAGGTCATCGGCGGCTTTGCCGGCGCTACCGCCGATGCCTTCACCCTGTTTGAGCGCCTCGAGACCAAGATCGAGCAGTACCCGGGCCAGCTGATGCGGGCCTGCGTCGAGCTTGCCAAGGATTGGCGTACGGACCGCTATCTGCGCCGGCTCGAGGCCATGATGATCGTGGCGGACCGCGATACGACGCTGGTGCTGACGGGGACCGGCGACGTGCTCGAGCCGGAAAAGCACGTGATGGGAATCGGATCGGGCGGCAACTTCGCACTCGCCGCGGCGCGGGCGCTGCTCGATGAGCCGCTCGACGCCGAGAAGATCGCGCGCAAGGCGATGGCAATTGCCGCAGAGATTTGCGTCTACACGAATACCAACCTCGTGATCGAAACCCTACCCTCCGGCCACTAGCGAACGACCTCTATCGGAGCATACGTAATGGCGTGGATCTTCCTGTTAACTGCGGGCGCTCTCGAAGTCGCGGCCACTACCGTCTTCCGCTACACGGACGGCCTCAGCCGCATCGCTCCGACGGTCTTCTTCTTCGCGCTCGGCATCGCAAGCTTCTATTGTCTTAACCGCTCGCTGTCGGGCGTTCCTCTCGGCACCGCCTACGCGGTGTGGACTGGGATCGGCGCGGCGGGGACGGCAGTGCTCGGCATGCTCGCGTTCGGCGAAGGAGCGGGCGTCATTCGGGTTGCTCTGCTCGCGGGCCTCGTTGCGAGCATCGTCGGCCTGAAGTTCGTATCCGCTCACTAGGGTTGCATCGCCGATGACACATTTCTCCCCGCGCGAGATCGTTTCCGAGCTCGACCGTTACATTGTCGGCCAGAACGACGCCAAGCGTGCGGTCGCCATCGCGCTCCGGAATTGCTGGCGGCGCCAGCAAATCGTGGGCGACCTAAAGGAAGAGGTGCTGCCCAAGAATATCCTGATGATCGGCCCGACCGGCGTCGGCAAGACGGAGATCTCGCGCCGCCTTGCGAAGCTCGCGGGCGCACCCTTCATCAAGGTGGAAGCCACCAAGTTCACCGAGGTCGGCTACGTCGGCCGCGACGTTGACAGCATCATCCGCGATCTCGTCGAGGTGTCGGTCGCGCTCGTCAAGGAGGTAAAGCGCAAGGAGGTAAGGGCAAAGTCGGAGAAGAGCGCCGAAGAGCGCGTGCTCGACGCCCTCGTCGGGCCCGGCGCCTCGCCGGCAACGCGCGAAAGCTTTCGTAAGCGCCTGCGCGCGGGCGAACTCAACGACAAGGAAATCGAGATCCAGGTCGCCGAGACGGGCGCTGGCCTGCCCATGTTCGATATTCCGGGCGCGCCCGGAGCCTCGATCGGTGCGATCAATATCGGCGACATGCTGGGCAAGGCCTTCGGGCAGCGGTCGAAGCCGCGCCGCGTTTCGGTCGAGGATAGCTACGACGTTCTGATCGCGGAGGAGAGCGACAAGCTGATCGACACCGATCAGATCGTCGCGGAGGCGATCGACGCCGTGCAGAACAACGGCATCGTGTTCCTCGACGAGATCGACAAGATCTGCTCGCGCACGGACGGCGCCCGCATCGGCGGCGACGTATCGCGCGAGGGCGTGCAGCGCGATCTCTTGCCGCTGATCGAGGGCACGACGATTTCGACCAAGTACGGACCGGTGAAGACAGACCACGTGCTGTTCATCGCCTCGGGCGCGTTTCACGTGGCCAAGCCTTCCGATCTGCTGCCGGAGCTGCAGGGCCGGCTGCCGATCCGCGTGGAACTTGAGGCGCTGACGCGCGAGGATCTCCGCCGCATTCTCACCGAGCCCGAGGCGAGCCTCATCAAGCAGTACGTGGCGTTGATGGCGACGGAGAACCTGTCCCTCGCCTTCACCGACGACGCCATCGATGCGCTTGCCGATATCGCGGTTCTCGTCAACTCGACGGTGGAGAATATCGGGGCACGGCGGCTGCAGACGGTGATGGAGCGCGTATTGGACGAGATCTCGTTCGACGCGACCGACCGCAACGGGCAGTCCGTGACGATCGACGCCGAGTACGTGCAGGCCCGCATCGGTGACCTCGCCAAGAACGCAGACCTATCGAAATTCATTCTCTAGCAGCGCGCGGCCTATGCCTGGCGGGCGGATAGCGCCTCGCGCAGAACGCGCGCGTAGTTCCCGATCGCGAGCTTGCGGATCCGGGTTTCGCTCATCTGGCGCTCTTGCCAATGGCGGATGACGGCTTGCAGGTCGGCATAGCTGGCGATCGCCGGATTGGCGATCGCGTTCATGTCCGTTCCGAATCCCGCGTGGTCTTCGCCCAGCCATTCGGCCATTTCCGCAAGCCGTTCCGCATAGGCTTGCGGCGTGCGGCCGACGTCGGCGCGCAACGGCCACAAGCCCACGACGCCGCCACGCTCAGCGATGGCCTTGGCATCATCGAGGCTCAGCTGGCGTGCCTGCCACACCGGCATCGACCAATCGGGGCGGCGCGTCCGCGTCACCGAGCTGTGCGACCAGACCACCGGCACCTTGGAAGCCGCCAATGCTTGGCCCACCGCCGCGCTCGTGCAGTGCGCCAGGTCGACGAGAATTCCGAGCCGGTTGCATTCCGCCACGACCTTGCCGCCCAACGCCGACAGCCCGTCGTGCGTCGGGGCGCTCGGTCTGGAAGTCGGCCAACGGGTTGCGGATGTAGTGGACGAGCTGAAGATGCCGGACGCCGAGCTCGTAGGCTGTCTGCAGTGCTGCAAGGTTCTCGACGAGAAAAGTCGCTCCCTCGACCGCGAGCACGACGTGGGGTTCGCCTTTGAGCGCGCGCTCGACGTCCTCAGGAGTGCGAACGATCTTCAGGCTCTGTGCTGCAAGATGCGTCTTTGACTCGCGCGATTTCTTTGCGGAACCAGCCGAGGGCTTCGCCAGGCCCCGGCTCGCCATTTTGCTTTAAACCTTGCGGGCTGCGGCGCAGCCAGGGGAGGTCGCCAACGAGCGACCATGCAACGAGAGTGGCGTTCCCGGCCGCCATCGACCGACCGAGCGGTTTGGCCGCCGGCGTGTTGGGTCCGAAAAAGAACAAGTGGGAATGCATGTCCGCGACGTAGAACGGCTCGCTCGCAAAGGCGCCGCGCACGCCTGCGAATGGCGCGGCCAGGGCCGCCAGGAGAAAGTCGCGACGATTCATGCTTCGGTGCCTTGGACCGCGGCTCGCGGCCGGCCGCCTATTCGATGACGACGGTGGCGACGTAGTCCATCGACCGGTTCTTGTTGTCCTTGGGCAGGAGCGTGTTGATGAGATAGGAGGTCGGCGAATAGTTGTCCTTGATGCCGGCGAAATTGTTGAAGCCGGCGCCCTTCGCCTTCGCCCACCAGCTCTGCCAGAAGCGCCCGGTTATGCCGGTGTAGTAGCTCTCGAGCTTCGCATATTGCGGTTGCATCTCCTGAGCGAGCTGCCGGTGGCCGACCGACATTTTCTCCAGGCCCTTCGGGTCCTCGATGAAGATCGAGTGCAGAAGCGTCTTGCGCTTGTCGTCGGGCAGTTTCATCGCGTTGATCGTAAGAAGCGGACCGTCGGCGAGACCCGAACGCGACGAGCGGCCTGCGCGGGGCACGGCATTACCCGTGGCCTCCATCGGCTCCATCGGCTCCTTCACGCAGCGGGGCACGCCGCTACCCTTGAACTGGTCGGCAGTCTTGTCGGGATCACATTGGCGCAGCGAGAGCAGCGTCCACGCGAACTCCGAGCAGTAGAGCCCAAGCGTCCCGGGCGGGTTCTGGCCGAGCGCGATTTGGCCCAGGTGCTTCACGAAGTCGAGGCTGTGGTGCGGGCTGTACTTCGGGGCGCTGTAGTCCTGGTTGAACGCGAGCTGGCTTGGGTAGACCTTGGGCGCCAGCGCATTGAGACGGCTCGCCCACTTGACGATATTGGCGCGGTCCTCGTCGGAAAGGCCGCGCGGCCGGATAACGTGGATGAAGTCCAGCGTGCTGTAGTGCTCGCTCGTGAGATCAGCGCGATAGCCGCGTCCGAGATATTCCTCGCTCAACGGATTGTCGATGTTATGCACGAAGCCGTCCTTCACGTAGGCGAGGCCGGTGTGGCTGATGCCGAGCTGGATGTTGGGATAGGCGCCGCCCCCGCCCCACTCGGTGCGGAAGCTCAGCAAGAGGTCTCCCGTCTGTACGAGCCCGCTTTGGGCAAGGCGCTTCGCCAGGCCCGCGCGCTTGGCAACGATGAGCCGCAGGCCCACGTCGCCTGCCGCATCCTTGGCATCGGGGTGCTTGAAGTCGATAAGCTTGTCGGTCGTCTTGATGTCCTTGGGCAGCTCGGCGCGCGCGCTCGCGGGCACGGCAAAAAACACCGGGATGTTGAGCTTCTTGGCCATCTGCTCGTTCACCTTCTCGTTGAAGGTGAACTCGTTCGCCGCCGTCGGCGTAGGATGCAGCGCGGCGGCCGCACCCAGCATCAGCATGGCTGCAAGAATTTTGTTCCCCACCGGCATTGGAAGCTCCCCGCACGGACAGAATTGACGTCTCGGCTCTAGCACGCGCTCGCCACGGCCCCAAGCTGGAAGGGATTGGCAGGTGCTCCAGTGAGAATGGTGCGGCGATGTTGGCGGCAGCGAGGCGGCCCGCATCGATCAACGCAAGGTGCAATCTGCTTTGCAGAAGCGGTCCGCCCGCCTTTGCCATGCGTTACACGCGGGGCAGCTAAGTCATGGGGCCTGCATTCTTATTTCTGTCGATTTTGCAGTGCAGCAGGACTATCAAATTCGACAATCGGTCATGCAGGGTCAGCGACAATGATGTCGATGCAGTCACGAAGGTTTTGTCGGTGCGGCGCGGCCGGTAGACGCCGATCCGTCACCACGCTCGTTCTGGCCGCTCTCGCTTTCTCGGCGGGTCCCGCGGCCGCCGCCCCGGGCAATGGCTGCGTATCCGTGAATTCCGGCGCGTTCGATGCCGAGCTGTCCTCGGCCGGCTCCTTGACGCGCGAGGTCGTGCTCGATGCGGGCGATATCCTCGACCTGTCCGTGCGTGCGGCGCAAGGCGCCACGGCTTCGGTGATGCTGATCGGCGGCGCGGGTGCACCCCAGGCGCTCGTTGGGAACTCCTCGGCGGCAGCCGTCACATTCAGGGCGCCGCAGGGCGAGGCTTACACGTTTCGCTTCACGGCAGCCGACGGCGGTCGGGCCTCCCTCAGTGCGACGTGCACGTCGACCCACGCGGCTGCCGCGAGCGCAGCGTTCCTCGCGCGCCGCAAGGATCTGCTCAATGCGCAGGGCCCGGAGCGCACCCGCCTTGGCCGCGCGCCGACCCCGATCGCCAATCCAGAAAAGCCGCTGTCGAGCAATGTCGCGCTCGACAACAATGGCGATGCCAAGCAAGTCGAATTTTCCGTCAGTCTTTCGGAGCTCACCGCGGCGTCCGATCCCCGCAAGAAGCCGGACCCGGGCCTGTTGGACTTCTGGCTCGAGGGCCGCATGAACAACTACGACGCCGAGAGCGCGGACCTCGGAGTAAGCCGCGGCAACCTGGGCGTCCTCTACTTCGGCACCAGTACGTTGATCGGGCCCGACATCAAGACGGGTGCGCTCGTTCAGCTCGACCGGGGCATCGAGACCGCGAAGTACGGATCATCTGAAATGGCGGCGACCGGCTGGATGGCCGGACCGTATCTGAGCATGAAACTGGCGTCCGGCGTCGTGTTCGACGGACGTGCTGCGTGGGGTGAGACGGAAAATGCCCTCGCCGGCGCGGACAGCGACATCGGCCAGATCGACCGGCGGCTCGTCCGCGCGAAGTTGACCGGCACCCGGCAGGTGCGTGGCTGGAACGTCGCGCCGAGCGTCGGGCTCGTCTATCTGGAGGACGCCGTGCGCGACGGCGAGACCGGCGAGATGAAGGCCGCCGGCACTGGCCAGGTCGAGGTGCTCCCCGAAGTCTCGCGGCGGTTCGACGTCGGCAGCGATACGTTTATCGAGCCGCGTGCGGCCGTCGGCGGGTTTGTGGGCTTTGATGAATTCTCAGCGCTGAATCAGACGATCACGACGGACGGCATTGCGGATTTGCACTTGAAGGCCGAGGCGGGCGTCGCTGTCGGTGTGAAGGACGGCTCCACGCTGAAGGCAACCGGCGGCGTCGAGAGCGGGGATACAGCTGCTTCGGAGAATTGGATGGGTCGACTTCAACTCAATGTGCCGCTTGGAAAATGAGCGCGCATGTTGCAACGCATCTAATTTTGTCAACATTCTCTTTACGCCCGTGTAACGGAAAGTTATTTCGCGTGTCGCATAAGTCACCTATAGTCATTGTTGTAGGTGGTCAGCATTTGCCGCGGGTGTCTGTCGGAATGGCAGACAGAAAAAGCTCCCCCTTTTGAATCACCTCCTGCGGCGTTGATCTTCCTGCGAGGAGGTGACGCATGGCATGCCCCAAGATCGAGGTCAGAGGTAAAAGGGTCATCCTGCTCAGCGGGTTCTGCGATACCGTCGATGCCGGCAGGACATCCGTCATGATCAGGGACATTGACGTCAAGGCAGCCGAGCAATTGCAGCAGTCCGCAAGGCGGCATCCCGACGCCGTCGCTTTCGGCTATGTCGCGGGGCGGTGGGTTCCCGCCGCCTGAGGTCCTGGCGCCCCTATTTTGGGGCGCTGATGGATGAAAACGAGCAAACCAACTCGATTATAGCCAATTTGAGATCCCCTTCCCCGGCGAGGCGCCGGGGAAGGGGATTTTGCGCCCTTTCGGGGGGCCGGCAGACGCGTTAGAAAAAGCGCGTAACCGCCTCGCGCAGAAGCCCACATGGTCCTAGTCGCAGATCCAATCCCGGAGGCCGCTCCGGCCCCAGCAGCCCTTTTGCCTCTCAAGCCCTCCCTTGCGGGTTTGAGCCGCGACGGGCTGCGCGCCGCACTCGAGCATATCGGCGTGCCCGAGAAGCAGCTCGGCATGCGCGTCAGCCAGTTGTGGAGCTGGGTCTACGTGCGCGGAGTGGTGAGCTTCGAGGCAATGACCGACGTATCCAAAGAGCTGCGCGCCACCCTTGGCGCCCACTATACGTTGGCGCGGCCCGCGATCGTCACCGAGCAGGTTTCAGTCGACGGCACGCGCAAGTGGCTCCTGCGGCTATCCCGCCAGGGCGACGAGGCGAAGGCCCCCGAGATCGAGACGGTCTACATTCCCGAGGCTGATCGCGGCACCTTGTGCATCTCCAGCCAGGTTGGGTGCACGCTCAATTGCACCTTCTGCCATACGGGCACGCAGCGGCTCGTGCGCAATCTCACCGCTCAGGAGATCGTCGCGCAGATACTCTTAGCACGCGACCGTATCGGCGATTGGGCCGGCGCCGCAGAGCCTTCGGACGGACGGCTTCTGCCCGATACGGACCGCAAGATCACCAATGTCGTGCTCATGGGCATGGGTGAGCCGCTCTACAATTTCGCCAACGTCAGGGATGCGATCGACATCGTCGCCGACGGCGAAGGCCTTTCCGTCTCCAAGCGACGCATAACGCTTTCGACGTCGGGCATCGTGCCTGAGATCGCGCGTTGGGGCGCCGAAAGCGGCACCATGCTTGCCATCTCGTTGCATGCCACGAACGACGAATTGCGCGACGAGCTCGTGCCCATCAATCGCAAGTATCCGATCACCGAGCTGCTCGGGGCCTGCCGCGATTATCCGGGCCTGTCCAACGCGCGGCGCGTCACCTTCGAGTACGTGATGCTGAAGGGCGTCAACGACAGCCTCGCGGAAGCCCGCGCGCTGGTGCGGTTGCTCGGGGGCATCCCGTCCAAAATCAATCTCATTCCGTTCAACCCATGGCCGGGGGCACCTTATGAGTGTTCCGACTGGGAGCAGATCGAGCGCTTCGCCGAAGTCGTGAACAAGGCGGGGTACGCGAGCCCGGTGCGCACGCCGCGCGGGCGCGACATTCAAGCGGCTTGCGGACAGCTGAGATCGGCGAGCGTCAAGCTGAAGTCCAGCGAGCGCGCGAAAGCCCTGCTCGCACCTGCGGCCGAGGAATAGGGGGGCGGAGGAAACGTGTTCTGGCAGACCGTAGGGCGCATGATGCTGGTGCCGATTGGGCTGCTCGTGGCGGCCGCCGCCTCGTGCTTCGTCCTCGTCACCTTGGGGCTCGAGCATATCACCGGTGTACTGCACAGAGCCGGCGGGGACGTGTTTGAATCCATGTTCGACCTGATGAACCAGGGGCTCGTCCTGACGACGGGCCTCACGATCATACCGGGGCTCTTGGTGATTCTTATCGGCGAGGTCGCCAGCATCCGCTCCAGCATCTACTACATCATCGGGGGCGGCGCGGCCCTGGCGGCTATCCCCCTCCTGTCTCAGTTCGGGGGGTCAGGGACCTTCGCGATGCCCGATCAGGTGGTGTGGCAGGTCTTCGGCACGGCCGGTTTTGCGGGCGGATTTGTCTATTGGCTGATTGCCGGGCGTAACGCTTGAGCGCGCACGTTAGGCAGAGCCATTATTTTTCGTTGAGAATGGCGCCCCGGCGCCTGTAAGCTCAAGTCCTGTCTCGGGGGACGAATGAGTATGCGTATGCTGAGCGGCCTTCTGCGGATCATCTTCGGGTTCATTCTGGCGAGTTTGGTGGCCGGCGTGGCAACGGTCGCGTTCGTGATCACGCCTGCCGATATTGCCACCTTGTCGGCTGAACTGCGGCCCGATCGGCTGGGCAACGCCGGCGTGTTGTCGCTGCTCGCGGCCACGCATTCGGCAATCTTCGCCCTCCCCTTCGCACTCATCGCCATTGCCATCGCCGAATGGCAGTCGATCCGCACGTGGATTTACTATGTCGTCGTCGGCATCGCGATCGCGCTCGGCGGCTTTGGCGCCGAATACCTGTCCGAGGTCGGCGGCCAGCCCTCCATCGTCAACGACTATGCGGCGCGTGCGTTCTTGACCGTCGGCTTCTTCGGCGGCCTTGCCTACTGGCTGGTGGCCGGGCGCATGGCCGGCCCTGACCGCGCCGATCGGATACTCTCCGACGAGATGCCGGAAGAACCGGAGGCCACCGGGGAGCCGTCGGACAAGCTCGCCGAAGCCACAAATTAGCCTGCATGCTCAACGGCTTTCGCGTTTAGGCTTACGCTTTTCTTAAGTGCCCATGCTGTATTGACCTTGTTGCAGCGCAGCAGAATGATTAGTGTTTGCGTGCGCGTTACACCGCCCGGCAGCCGATAACGGTCACTATGCGCGCCGGCGCCGGCTGAAAGGCAAGAAGGCGACGCGGCATGGTCGATCCCCAGCTTCAGGAGCGCTTCACGCGCCGCTGCACCGACGCCACCTTCGGCTACACGGCGGCGACCACGGCGGCCTACGCCAACTTCGCCGAGCAGATCTTCAATTTCTGGGCTGGCGTTTTCGAGCCGCCGCAGCGCCAGACCCCGGCTCCGAGCGCCGCCTGGAGCTGGCCGGTGCCGGTACCGGTCCGGCAAGAGCCCGCGCCGATGCCGTTCTTTCCGTTTTTCTGGGCGCTCCCGCCGCCGCGCAATGAGGTCCATGCCGGTTTTCCGCTGGCGGGATTTCCGTTTGCCGCCGCGAGCCCGGCGCCGTTCCAAACACCATTCCAGACACCATTCCAGACACCGTTTCAGACACCGTTTCAGACCCCTTTCCAGGCACCGTTTCAGGCATGGCTCGATATGTGGAGCGCGCCGCCCGCGTCTTGGCCGATGGCGTTCATGCTGATTGCTTCGGGAATGCCCCGATCTGTCGCATGGCCGACGGCGGAGGCCAACGTGGCGGTGATGGACGCAGCCGACGCGGCCGCCGTTTCCGTGCGGCAGGTATTCTCGAGCTATCGCAGCGACGGCGGACATTCCATGGCGCAGCAGCAGGTCTGGCCGCCGGCGCACCTCATGATGCTCGCTGCGTTCATGCCGCTCAATATCGGCGCAATGCTCACGAGCCTACGCGTCACTTGAGCTGAGGCGTCCCCGCAGCCGCTAGGTCGGCGCCTTGGCGGCATGTACCGGCTTCTTGCGGCAATGCGCGCGCCTCACCTTGCCCGATTTGAGCGTAGCGGCTTTGCGCCAGGTGCACTCGGCCTTGCCGCCGCATGCGCCCTCGTCGAGACCGACGCAGGCCGACGGCGGCTTTTTCACCTTGGCGACTTTGGCTCCCACCTCGGCCCATGCCGAAGACCCTTGCGCGCAGACCACGGCAATGCCGAGAAGGATTGCCCAGCCGGTCGCCTGCATCCGTATGTGGCTAAAGGTTCGCATCACACTCTCCCCCAAGAGAAACACCCACGAATTATAGCACATTGTATGTACAAAACAAGAACCTATCTTGCAGCCGGTGCCAGCGCCGCGTCGAGCCGGTCGTCGCCCCAGAAAAGCTCGCCGGCCTGCGTGGCAAACGTCGGAGCACCAAAAATACCCACCCGCTCCGCCGCGGCGGTCGCGGCGCGCAGCCGCTCCTTGATCTCGGGCTCGTTGTCGAAGCACGGCGTTGCGGCGGGGCGGCCGATCCCTATAGTGCGCTGCCGAATGAACGTATTCCACGCGAAAGCTAGCCGCCATGTCCTCAAGCTCCAAGTCCATCAAGAAGGTGGTGCTCGCGTACTCGGGCGGCCTCGACACCTCGATCATCCTCAAATGGCTGCAGGAGACCTACGGCGTCGAGGTCGTGACCTTCACGGCCGACCTCGGACAGGGCGGCGAGCTCGAGCCGGCGCGCGAGAAGGCGCTGATGCTCGGCATCAAGCCGCAAAACATCTACATCGAGGATCTGCGCGAGGAGTTCGTCGCCGACTACGTCTTCCCGATGTTCCGCGCCAACGCGCTCTATGAGGGCATCTATCTGCTCGGCACCTCGATTGCGCGGCCGCTGATCGCCAAGAAGCAGATCGAGATCGCGCGCGCCACCGGCGCCGACGCCGTCTGCCACGGCGCCACCGGCAAGGGCAACGACCAGGTGCGCTTCGAGCTCAGCTACTATGCGCTCGAGCCCGGCATCAAGATCATCGCCCCCTGGCGCGAGTGGAAATTCAAAAGCCGCGAGGACTTGATCGCCTTTGCCGAGCAGCACCAGATCCCGGTGGCGAAGGACAAGCGCGGGGAAGCGCCGTTTTCGGTCGACGCCAACCTGTTGCACTCGTCTTCCGAGGGCAAGGTGCTGGAGGACCCGGCCGTCGAGCCGCCGCCTTATGTCTATCAGCGCACCATTTCGCCCGAGGAAGCGCCCGACAAGGCGACGGTCATCACCGTCGGCTTCAAGAAGGGCGACGCCGTCTCGATCAACGGCAACCCGCTGAGCCCGGCAAACCTGCTGGCAACCCTCAACGACTACGGCCGCGACAACGGCATCGGCCGCGTCGACCTCGTCGAGAACCGCTTCGTCGGCATGAAGTCGCGCGGCATCTACGAGACGCCCGGCGGCACCATCCTGTGGCACGCGCATCGCGCAATCGAGTCGATCACGCTCGACCGCGGCGCGGCGCACCTGAAAGACGAGCTGATGCCGCGCTACGCGGAGCTCATCTACTACGGCTTCTGGTTCGCGCCCGAGCGCCTGATGCTGCAGGCCGCGATCGACAAGAGCCAGGAGCACGTCGAGGGCGAGGTGCGCCTGAAGCTCTACAAGGGCAACGTGATCGTCATCGGGCGGACGAGCGAAAAATCGCTCTACTCGCCGACGCTCGTCACCTTCGAGGACGACAAGGGCGCCTACGACCAGAAGGACGCGGAAGGCTTCATCAAGCTCAACGCGCTGCGGCTGCGTACGCTTGGAGCGCGCGACCGGAAGCGCTAAAACGCGCGTTCGTTCTTAATGGGCTTCTCTGAGGCGGTGTCACGGCAGCCCGCAATTTCTTCAAATTGTTGAGTGACCCGCATCGCGATCTTTAGATCGAACGCCGACAACCATCACGGCAGCGGTCCGGTCAGCGCCGCGACGCAGGAGCTGTGCCCGCCGCTAACGCCGGCGCCGCCAGCCAAAGCGCCGGTGCGGGCGCACTTAGTTTCGCAGGAGAAATCCGATGGATAGAGACGGTGTTGCGAGACGGCACGGGATTCGGTCCCGGGACAACGGTGCGACCGCGCTGGTTGAGAATTGCTGCACAAAGCGGGCTGCGGACGCCGACATGCATCCGCAGGCCGAGCCGGTCGCCGGCCCCTACCCTGTGCCGCCCCCGGAACGGTCGGCGGGTCCGATCGCTCCCGGCCGGGGGTCCTCGCTTGCCGGAAAGATCGCGGTCGTCACCGGCGCCGCTCGGGGAATCGGTCGCGCGATCGCCGTCGAATTCGCGGCGAACGGAGCCGACGTGGTGGCGATCGACATTGCCGGACCTGTCAGCCCGACCGCCGATGCGATCCCGGCAACAGAAGCCGAACTCGACGAGACCGTAGCCGACATCAGGCACTACGGCCGCCGTGCCATGGCGATCAAAGCGGATATTCGCGACATCGCCGCGTTGCGCCGGATCGCCGATGAGGTCGAAGCCGCGTACGGCAAGATCGATATCGTCGTTGCCAACGCGGCCATCCAGGGCTGGAAGCCGCTGATGGAAATGAACGACAACGATTGGCACGACCAGATCGAGAACAATCTCAACGGCACCGCGAACACTGTGCGCGCCTTCGGTCCGAAGATGGTCGCGCGCAAAAGGGGCCGCTTTATCCTGTTGGCGTCCATGCAGGGACGCATGGGTACGAAGGATGGCGCCGCCTACTCGGCGTCTAAGTGGGGCATTCTCGGCCTGATGAAGTCGGCTGCGCTGGAGCTCGGCGCCTACAATATTACCGTCAACGCCATTCTGCCCGGTCTGGTCGGGACTGCGCTTACATACAACGAGCAGCGTTTTCGAGCAGCGATCGCGCAATCGAACAGGCCAACGCCTGCAAACCCAACGGCGCAGGAAACTTGGGACGCGCGAGCTCCGACCGTGCCGCTCCAAGTTGGCTGGCTGCAGCCTGAAGACATCTCTCCGGTCGCCGTCTTTCTCGCCTCGGACGCAGCGGCACTTGTGACTGGAGCCGAGTTTGCCGCAACTGGCGGTGACGCTGCCAAGGTCAGCTAGCTGAAGAGTCTCCGTTTGACGGTTGATCACCGCAAAGCATGTCCGCTCTGAGTCGATTTCGTTGCAGAAGTCGATGGCGACCCGGGCATCAGCCGGTGCTCAATCTTGAAAGCAGCGTTTTCGGTGTCGCCCGCCCAGTGTGGGCTGCGGCGACACACGGCACCGACACCCAACGCCACCAACGCGACATGATGCTACGCAACGCGCGGCGGGGCGATGTCCGGCGGGTGAACCGTCAATCTTTGCAAGGCGGCGCAGGTTCTGGGCGATGGCTGCGAGCGTGAACTCGAACTGGGCGCCGCCGGTCCGCTCAGCCTCAGTCGGCCGAGCCGCAGGATGCGCTTCAAGTGAGCGAACAGCATCTCGACCTTCTTGCGATCACGGCGGGTCTGCTCGATAGGCGGCGGTCTTGGCGATCGCGCGGGCGACATCGCGCGCGGCCTCGTAAATGTGCCGCGTGATCTTCCGGCTCGGCGAGTTCGGGCAGCATCTCGACTTGAGCGGCACAGTCGCGGCAATCGGCGACGCGCGAGAAATAGCGAGATCATGTCGTCGCCACGTGATCCACGTGCCCCGCTCGAGCGCGGCAGGATCTTGCCGTTGAGGCAGATGTAGACAATCGCGCTCCTTGTCGTAGATGAAGTCCTCGCGGCTGAACGTGCCGTCGTCGCGCTTCGACTTGTCGATCACCGGGATGTGCGGCGCGATGTCCTTCTCGTCGACCAGGAAGTGCAGGTTGGGCGCCGAGCCGTAGGCCGTATCGGCGGCGAGCCAATCGGGCTTGATGCCGAAGCGTTGCCTCGGTACGCTCGATCATCGTCTGCGACGCGCCGACTTCTGCTTGCCGGATGGCGCGCGACGCCTCGACGTCCATGATGATGCCGAACTTCACGTCGATGAGATAGTTGTTGGCGTAGGCGAAGAACGCGGCGTTCGCGCAGCGCGCCGGTCCATTGCGCCGCCGGATCGGACGGTGCGACGAACTTCGGCACGACGTCGCGTCGCGGCGCCCCAGGCTGGGTCGTCGAGAGTGGCGAGATAGTCCTGCACGGCGCGGCTCGCGGTTGCCGGATCGATGTCTTGTCTCCATTCGTCGCCCGGGGTCGAGCCGCACTTGTTGGCGTCGGCCGCGATCAGGCTCGCATCGACCGCAAAGCCTTTGCCGCCGACGAGACCGGCTGCGATGCAGGCCGCGACGACGCGCTCGAACACGCGGCGGAAGATGTCGCTGTCGCGGAAGCGCTCGTTGCGGGCGCGTGAGAATGCCGAGTGATCGGGGATCTTGTCCTCGATGCCGAGGCCGCAGAACCAGCGGTAGGCAAGGTTGAGCTGGACCTCGCGGCACAGCGCGCGTTCCGAGCGGATGGCAAACACGTAGCCGATGATGAGCATCCGGATCATGAGCACCGGATCGATCGACGGCCGGCCGATGTGCGAATAGTGCGGCGCCAGCTCCGCGTGCACCCAGGACAGGTCGAGAACCGCCGCGATCCGCGCGACCAGATGGTCGTCCGGCACCACCGCATCGAGATCGAACGAATAGAACAGCTGGCCCTGATCCTGGCTTGCGCCGCCCCATCATCGACCCGCCTCCGCCGATGCGCCGCCTCACGCCGACGGAATCACGCTTCGCCGCGCCCCTGCAACCGACTTCTGCAACAAAATCGGCTCAAGGAGCGGACTTCATAGGCTGCTCTAGTGGATGCGCTCCCAGGTGAACTTGTTCTTCTTCCAATAGAGCAAGTAGTCACACTGACTGCCTGACGGGTCGGGGCAGCGATCGCTGATTTTGCGGCTGACCGAAACGGCCATCAGGTTGAAATGACCTTCCTTCGAAGCGCTCAGGAAAAATTGCGGGTCGAGCGTCTCGTCGAAAATCATCTTCCACTGGCGTTGCCGACTTGCTTGAAGATCTGCGCCACGCAGCCGGCGGTATTGCAGCCGGCTCCCTTCGTGGGGACATCGCAGGCTTGCCATGCCTGCAGCAGGATGTCCTTCGAGCCGTCTCGGTTCAGATCGAGGACCGTTATGCCGACATGCGGGTAATCCAGCGGCTGGTGCCCTTCCTCCTTGCACGCGTTGCGCCGTCTCGAGAGCATTTTTGACCGCAGCAGGGAAGCTCCGAAGGGTCCAAGGTGAGGAAGCTTTCAGCCCAGGCTGGGGTTGCAAGCGTCAGGCAGGAAAGCACGAGCGCGAGCAGTCTAACCATCTTCATCTCACGGGTCTGGATTGCGGAGATACGTCGCAGATTTCGAGACATTGGCTCGGAAATCAACCATAGCGGCGCAACGAGTACGCCATTGCATGACGATCCGCGGTCAACTCTCTTATTGTCGTTAGGCTTATGCTGAGCCCCGACTCTGCCGATCCAAAATGGAGCCGAGCCGTGCAATTCAAAATGCGTTATCTCGCGGGTGCTCCTAAGCGGCGACTTTCGCATGCACTCAAAGCGCTGCGGCGGACCAAAGAATGACAAGACCACGACGCCCGAGATCGTGGAATGCTTAGACAAGCAGACGGCGTCCTGGGATGCCGTGGTCGAGTTCTGCGTATGCAAACGCACAGAGGTCGGCCAACGGCGAAGCCTCCAAAGCCCTGAAGCAGGCCCAAGAGCTGTGGCTCGGGTACCGCGACGCGAATTGCAAGGCGGCGGGTATGGGCGAGGGGACGATTGCGGCCGTCGAAGCAGCCGAATGCCGTCTCAAGATGACCAGGGCTCGCGCCGCCGAGCTTGGCGGAGATGAGGACGCCTTCAAGAGTGCTCAGACGTCGCCAGGCGCCTACGGTGCCCGCGGATGAGGATCAGAATTCCGGCAGACAAAGAGATGATCCACCCGATGGCGCTGATCCAATACCGGCCAAGAAGATCCGCGACGTTTATGCCCTTCTCACCGCCGACAAGCTCGACAACGAGCACAATCCGATTATGAACCCGCTGCTTGCGAAAACCTTCTTCGCGCCGCCGTTCCTCGGATCTGTGGGCGAAGGATCAGAAGTGCTGGGAGAGCGAGCACGAGGGCGCCGCGCAAGTGGGTGGCGGACAGGACTATAAGATTTCGAGACGTTCGGGTCACGGTGCCGATGGGGACGGCCGATTAACAGCGGGTCGTCGCAAGCGTCACGAGTTTCGGGGCCGAGCAGCATTGGGCCAACGAGTTCCGCCGAAGTGGAAGCAACTGGCTGGTTCAAGACGTACTACTCGAGGGCCGGTCGCTGTCGGACGCGATAAAGGGAGGCTGCTTGAAGTAGCGTTGCGATTTGGCCCGAGCTCGCCGCGGGCTAATCGGCTCCGAGCCGCGCGGTGCCTAGGCGGCCTCCGGCGGCAGCGACGGCCGCTGTACTTGCGGACTTGGCGACAGCTCCGGCAGCTCGCAAGTACCGGCGCATTGTCGGGCGTGACCATTGATGAATACCAACTAATTGAGCATCAAGGAGTATGGCGCCATGACCCTCAATGACCCCCACCATTACCGCCTTCGAACTGTCCCCCGATGGCGGCAAGGGACTGGCGCGTGATACGCGCGTTCGCTGGGCGCTAGAAGAAGTGGGCCAACCCTACGAGGTTCGCGGTGTTTCGTTCACGGCGATGAAAGAACCCGCGCATCTGGCGCTTAATCCTTTCGGGTCGATTCCGACCTACGAAGAAGGCGGTCTCGCTCTGTTCGAGACAGGGTCGATCGTGTTCCATATCGCCGAAGGCCGTGTGGGTCTGCTGCCGGACGATGCCAATGCCCGGGCGCGCGCAATCACATGGATGTTTGCCGCGGTCAACACGGTGGAGCCGCCGATCCTTGAACTCGGAACCGCCAGGCTCCTTGAGGGCGACAAGTCCTGGTCCGCGCAACGCATGCCGCTCGTCGAGGATCGCGTCCGCGACCGGCTGGGCAAACTTTCCGCTCGCCTCGGCGATGCCGACTGGCTCGATGGCGCGTTCAGCGCGGGCGACCTGATGATGGTGTCGGTGCTGCTCAGGATAAAAAGTGCGGGGTTGCTGGATGAATATCCGAACCTCTCCGCCTATGTGGCTCGCGGCGAAGCGCGGCCTGCCTACAAGCGGGCCTTCGCAGCTCAATTGGCGTTTAACACCCGCAAGCCGCCGACCGGCTAATGAAGGCCCGTTGCGGGTCAGCAGCGGACCTGCATGCGTGCGCCGCCTTGGCGATTAGCCGCGCGGTGCCTAAGCCGCCTCCGGCGGCAGCGACGGCCGCTGTATTTGCGGACTTGGCGACAGGTCCGGCAGCTCGCACAGGCCCCCGCCGAGGTACAGGTGGTGCCAGAGCTGGGTCGACAGCACGCCGGTCAAGCCCATCTTCAAGAAGACGTTGAGCTTCGACGCTTGTCCCGAAGCGATGCGATTGTAATCGCTGAGCACCGTTGCGGGGTCGAAGTAGCCGGTGCGGCGCAGCGCCTCCGGGCTCATGAGCTGGCGCACGAAAGGCGGCGCGTCGGCAAAGAAAGTCTCCGCCAGCGGGGCACGGAACATGCCCTTGCGGCGGAACGCGACTTCCTTGGGCAGGATGCGCGCGGCCGCCTGGCGCAGGATATATTTGTCCTGGGTCAAGCCGCGCAGCTTCCAGCGCGGGGCGAGCTTTGACGTGAAATCGATGAAGTCCTCATCGAGGAACGGGTAGCGCGTCTCCACGGAGTTGGCCATGGCGACCCGGTCGCCCTTGTGATTGAGGAGCAAGCCCGCAAGGTGCACCTTGTAGCCGAAGTAGAGCGATTGGTTGAGCGGCGACCAGCGGGCCATGCGCTCCAGGTCGAGCTCCAAATCCTCGTAAGCGACGTGCCCGCCCAGCCTGTCCTTCATGTCGGCGCTGTAGTAGCGCTCGCGCGATTGCGCGACGAGATGATAGAGCAGCGCCTGCGCATGCGCGCGCCCGGCCAGGCCGTCGATGCGTTTCAGCTCCGCGTGGCTGGCGTGCGGCGCCATCTGCCGGCGGATGACGCGGTTGATCCAATCGCTGCCCTGGCCGCCGGCGATGTCCATCCAGTAGGTCAATTGGCGCAGCTTGAACCAGACGTAGCCGCCGAAGGCCTCGTCCGACCCCTCGCCCGTCAGCGCCACCTTGTAGCCCTGATTGTGCACCTCTTGCGCCAGGCACCACAGCGCCGCGCACGAGGTATCGATGACGGGGCAATCGGCGGACGCGATCAGCTTGGCGTAGGTATCTGAGATGACGCGGGCGTCGCTCGTCAGGATCGTGGGCATGCTGCCGACGTGGCGTGCGGTGACGAGCGCATCGCTCGTCTCGTCGAGACCCTTGCCCGGCACCTGGATCGTAAAGCTCGGGATGGGGCTTCCGCGCAGCTTCGAGGCCGTCGCCAGCACATAGGCCGAAATCGACGCCGCCGCTCAGGTAGCCGACGACGGGCACGTCGGCGCGCAGGCGGATCTCGACCGCGCGCTGGAACTTCGCCTCGAACGCGTCGATCAGCCCCTTGGCGTCTGACGGATCCTCCTCGTCGCCCGCGTCGGGGAAGTCGAAGTCCCAGTAGCGGCGCTCGATAATTTCTGCGGGCCTGCCGTCGCGCCGGAACGCGATCTTCAGGTAATGACCGGGAAGCACGGACTGCACGCCCTCGAACGCCGTGCGCCGGCTCGACATCGCGAAGAACGTGAAGAGATGATCGAGCCCGCGCGGATCGGCCTCCGCCGGCACGCCGCCCGAAGCCAGCAGCGCCTTCACCTCGGAGCCGAAGTAGAGCCAGTCGCCCTGCCGCGACCAGTGCAGCGGACAAATGCCCACGCGATCGCGCGCGAGAAAGACGGTGCGCTTCGTGAAGTCGACCAGCGCGACGGCGAACTGCCCTTTGAGCTCGGCGAACACGCCCTCGCCGTGCTCCTCGTAGAGATGCACGATGAGCTCGGTGTCGGTGTGGGTGCGAAAGACGTGACCCTTGGCTTGCAGCGCGGCCTTGCGCTCGGGATAGTCGAACAGCTCGCCGTTGTAGACGACGGCGACGGTGCCGTCCTCGTTGAAGATCGGCTGCCGGCCATCGCCCAGGCCGATGATGCTCAACCGTCGCGAGGCGAAGCCCAGACCCGGCCGGAACAGGAACCCGTCATCATCGGGTCCGCGATGCCACAAGGAATCGGCCATCCGCTGCACGGTTGCAGGATCGGGCTGCCGCTTGCCCGTCAGATCGATTATTCCTGCAATTCCGCACATGGGCCCTCTTCAGATCGTTTTTTCAAGTCGCACTTTTGCGTAAATGGGGGGTTACGCCCATGCTGTCAAAGGTGCCGATTTGGCCGATAGTTGCGGGAAGGCCCGTGCCCGCGCACGTTTCCCTCGCCCCAAAAGCGTGGCTCAAATGAGACGCAGTGCCTTCAGGCTCGCGTGCCCGTCGCGCCCGACAATGATGTGGTCGTGAACGGAAATCCCCATCGGGGCCGCGGCTGCGACGATTTGCTTCGTCATGTCGATGTCGGCCCGCGACGGCGTCGGGTCGCCCGAAGGGTGGTTGTGCACGAGCACGATCGCCGTGGCGGACAGCTCCAGCGCGCGCTTCACCACCTCGCGCACGTAGACCGGCGTGTGATCGACGGTCCCCTGCTGTTGCACCTCGTCGGCGATCAGCTGGTTTCTTTTGTCGAGAAACAAAATGCGAAACTGCTCGCGGTGCTCGTAGCTCTGGGCGGCGCGCAGGTAGTCGAGCACCTGCTTCCAGGTGGAGAGCGCCGGGCGCCCCATGATCTGCGAGCGCATGAGCCGCAGCGCGGCCGCACGCACGAGTTTCAGCTCGGTGACGACCGCATCGCCGACGTCCTTCACCTCCTTGAGCCGAGGCTCGGGCGCGTTGACCACTTCGGCGAAGCTGCCGAAGCGGGCTAGCAGCCGTTTGGCCAGTGCCTTGGTGTCGCGTCGCGGCAGCGCCCGGAACAGCACGAGCTCCAGCAGCTCGTAGTCGGGCAGCGCTTCGGATCCGCCATTGCGAAAGCGGTCGCGCAATCGTTGGCGATGGCCGGCGTGCAGCGGGGCGGGCGCTTCCAGGAACGACTGCTGCTGCTCGCCCGGTGTGGAGGGTTCGCCGTCGCCGTCCTTTACGCGACCGGGCATGGCGTCCGCCTATCACCACTCAGCTTGGCTCGAACGTCGGGCGATCGAGGCCCTTGGCCGAATGGGTGAAGACCTCGCAGCCCGTCGCCGTGACGCCGACGCTGTGCTCGAACTGAGCCGACAGCTCGCGGTCGCGGGTGACCGCCGTCCAGCCGTCGGGCAGCACTTTGACGTGCGGTTTGCCAAGGTTGATCATCGGCTCGATGGTGAAGAGCATGCCGGGCTCGAGCGTCACGCCCTCGCCTTCCTCGCCGTAGTGCAGGATGTTTGGCCGGTCGTGGAAGACGAGGCCCAGTCCATGCCCGCAGAAGTCGCGTACGACGCTGCAGCGCTCGGCTTCGGCGTAGGCTTGGATGGCGGCGCCGATATGGCCTGTCGTCGCGCCGGGCTTCACGGCGGCGATCCCGCGCTTCAGCGCTTCATACGTGACGTAGATCAGTCGCTCGGCGCGGCGGGAGATGCGACCCACAGGGTACATGCGGCTCGTGTCGCCGTGCCAGCCGTCGACGATGAGCGTCACGTCGATGTTGACGATGTCGCCGTCGCGCAGCGGCTTGGGCCCCGGTATGCCGTGGCATACGACGTGGTTGATCGAGGTGCAGATCGACTTGGGGAATCCGCGGTAGTTGAGGGGTGCGGGATAGGCGCCGTGCGCGACCGCGAACTCGAACACCAGATCATCGAGCGTCTCGGTGGTCACGCCCGGCTTGACGTGCTCGGTCAGCATGTCGAGGGCTTGCGCCGCAAGCGCGCCGGCCTTGCGCATGCCCTCGAACGCAGCGGCTCCGTGGAGTTTGATCTTGCCGTCGCGGTCTGGTGCGCGGCCGACTTCGACATTGGACATGTAATTGGCCCTGAGCGTACGCCGCTCACCGAGCGGTCTCGGAAATGTAATGCAAATCGCGGGGGGCGCAATGTGCCGCGCGAGCGGAAGGCCGTTTTATGCGACGCAGCACGCCGCGCCGCATCATAAACGGGCGGCCTGTGCCGCGTGTCAGGCCGGCTTTGCTTCTTCCTCGGCCGGAACCTCGGCTGCGGCAGCCGCGGCGACGAGCTCCTGGGCCTGCGAGATCCAATCGTCCTTCTCGATGCGGCCGCCGAGCTGCAGCGTCTCATCGATGTTGGCGATGTCGTCGTCGGAGAGGTTGGCGATCTGCTCGAGCTTCATGCAGTTCAGCTGACGCAGGCGGCCGGCGAGATCGGCATCGACCCCCTTGATCTGCGTGAGATCGTCGGGCTCGCCCTTCTGCTTCTTGAAGCCCTTCCACTGGGCATTGAGGCGGCGCGCACGCGCGTCCGAGCGCTCGGGGATGCGCGCCGATTTTCCGCGGCGGCCCCTCAGGTAATAGAGCTTGGCGCGGCGCACTTTGCCGCGGCGTATAACCTCGATTTCGGCGATGTAGGGCGAATAGACCGGGAACACCCGCTCCACGCCCTCGCCGTAGGAGATCTTACGCACGGTGAAGTTCTCGTTCACGCCGGCGCCGGAGCGTCCGATGACGACGCCCTCGTAGGCCTGGGTGCGCACGTTGTCGCCTTCGATCACCTTCACCATGACGCGCACGGTATCGCCGGGGGCGAACTCCGGTACGGCGCGCTTCATCGTGACGGCGGCCATTTGCTCGCGATCGAGCTCTTGGATAATGCTCATGGGACAACCTTGCGTAAACACGCATACCGCGCAGGCTCGGCACCAACGGCCGGCACCCCGCCACGGCAAGCATTGGGGAATTGCGGCGGTCATAGCGGAAACGGGGGCCCTTGTCGATATGCTCGTTGCTGGGCCCTCCAACGGCTGTTGCGAGTCCCGGAGAAGCCCCAAGAGCGCCGTCCCGTCGAGCCTGGAGAGACCCAATGCCCCATGCCGCCGTTGCCCTTGTCCTGGCGCTCGCAACAGGCGCCGTGAACCTAGGCGAGTTGGTCACCTTCAGCGACGGCTACCTGCCGCGGCAAATCCTGCTGATCGCGCTGTGGGCCGTGCTGCCGGCACTGGGCGTCTATTGGCTTGGAAAGCGGTTCATTCGCTCAGCGCTGCCCGCGAAACTGCTGTGCGGTGGCCTGGGACTCGCTCTGGCTCTCGGCGCTTTCGGGGCCTGGGACGTGTTCTTAGGACCGGGACGCGATGAGCCCCTCAACGGGCTGATCGTGGTGATGGTGCCGACCTACCAGAACCTGGTGCTGCTCGTAAGCTTTGTGGCGTCCTGGCTCGTTGAGTGGCGCCTCAGGTCTTCGGCTTCTGCCGGATGAGGAGATCCGGGCGGCGCTCGGCCGTCACGCGTTCGGCCTCGGCGTGCCGCCACTGGGCGATTTTCTTGTGATCGCCGGAGAGTAGCACCTCGGGGATCGTCCGGCCCTCCCACTCGCGCGGCTTGGTATATTGCGGATGCTCGAGCAGGCCCGCTTCGAAGCTCTCCTGCTCAAGGGAGTCCGCTGCCCCGACGACACCCGGAAGCAGGCGGACGCAGGCGTCGATCAGCACCATGGCGGCAAGCTCGCCGCCCGAGAGCACGTAATCCCCGATCGATACTTCCCGCATTTTGCGCGCCTCGATCACGCGCTCGTCGACGCCTTCGAAGCGGCCTGCAACGAGGAGCACGCCCGGTCCGCGACTGAGCTCGCGGGCGAGCGCCTGATTGAGGGGTTCTCCACGCGGACTGAGATAGAGAAGCGGCGCGTCGGGCTCGCTCGCACGAGCGTGGTCGATTGCGGCGCCGAGCACGTCGGCCCGCATCACCATGCCGGCGCCGCCGCCGGCCGGCGCATCGTCGACTGTGCGATGGCGCCCCAATCCGAACTCGCGGATCGCGACGGTGTTTAGTTGCCAGATCGCCGCCTGCAGCGCTTGGCCTGCAAGCGAAGTGCCGAGCGGCCCGGGAAACATCTCCGGAAAGAGCGTCAGCACGGTTGCCCGCCAGGGCGGCCTGTCATCGCTTTTGGGGACGTGAGGCATCAATCCTCTCCGATGCATCCCCTATCCCCGGTCATGGCGAAGCCATGCTCCGCATGGACCGGGGAGAGGGCCAGAGTGAGGGGCAGCCTATTGCGACGCACTAGTTTCTGCCCCTCACCCCAACCCTCTCCCCATGGAGGATGGGGAGAGGGGGCGCTCAATCAAACGCCCTCGACCACGACCATGTGCAGCGTGCCGGCACCCTGCCGCAGTTTCTTGGCCTCGGCATACTCGGGCGAGGTGGCGTAGCCGAGCGCCTTCTCGTAAGTGTCGAACTCGAGCACGACGTTGCGTGCAAGCCCGTCGCCCTCGACGATCTTCGCCTGGCCGCCGCGCACGATGGGCCGCCCGCCGAACTTGTCGAGCGCGATCTTGGATTTTGCCACGTATTCGGCCCACTTCTCTGGGTTCGTCACGTCGGCGCGGACGATCACGTATCCCTTAGGCATGGTCTCGGCATCCTCCCGGCGCTTGGTTTTTACCTGGCTTTCGCGTGCGCGGCGTGCGCGTCGCGAATGTGGTGAATAAAGGCTGCGGCGACGGCCTTCGGGTCGTCGGCCTGCGTAATCGGACGCCCCACCACGATGTAGTCGGCGCCGGACGCAATGGCGTGGTCGGGCGTCGTGATCCGCTCCTGGTCGTCCGATCGTGCTTCCCGTGAGGCGGATCCCCGGCGTGACGATCAGGAAGCCCGGGCCGATCGCCTCGCGGATGCGCGCAGCTTCCTGTCCCGAGGCGACGACGCCGTCGAAGCCCGACTCGTGCGCCAGCCGCGCGCGCATCAGGACGAGGTCGGAGGGCGACAGCGTCGAACCCTGCTGCTTGAGATCCTCCTCCGTGAGGTTCGTCAGCACGGTGACCGCCAGCAGCTTGAGGCGGTTCTTGCCCCGGCCGGACACGGCGGCTCTCAGTGTCTTGAGATCGTGCCCGTGCACGGTCAGGAAATCGACGCCGAACTCGGTGGCGTTCGCGACGGCGCGTTCCACGGTGTTGCCGATATCCAGGAGCTTCAGGTCGAGGAAGACATGCTTGCCGCCCGTTTTGAGCGCGCGCGCGAGTTCCAGCCCGCCGGAGAACAGCAGCTCGAGGCCCACCTTGTAGAATGTCACCGTGTCGCCGAGCTTGACGATGAGGCGCTGCGCTTCCTCGATCGTCGGCATGTCGAGGGCGACGATCAGTCGGTCCTTGGGGGCGGGGAGGCTCATGAAGGGGCAACCGGGGCTGTTTGAACCCTATCCGTGCAGCACATGCGCGGCGCGCGCAAGCTTCTGGATCAAGGCCTTGAAGTTCTCCTGCGCCTCCTTGTTCTTGAGGTGCCCGTCCTCGCCGAAAGCTTCGTGCGCGCGCGGCACCGCGAACTGATCGGGCAGTACCAGTGCGCCCAGCCCGAGCTCGAGCACCTGGCGCACGGTGATGAGGCTGCGCAGGCCGCCCATGCCGCCGGTGGAGGCGGAGCCGAGCGCGAAGACACGCGTCCGGTAGACCTGCAGCGGCGCCTCGCCTTCGGGGCGCACGTGGCTCACCCAGTCGAGCGCATTCTTGAGCAGCGGCGTGATCGAGGCGTTATATTCGGGGCTCACGATGAAGATGCCGCTATGGGCTTCCATCACGGCCTTGAGCTTGCGGGCGTTCTCCGGCGGACCCTCGGCGGTTTCGAGATCGCCGTTGTAGATGGGCATGGGGTAGTCGGCGAGATCGACGAAGGTGGCGGGGATGCCGTTCGCCTCGGCGATCATCGCGCCGAGCCGCGCGAGCCTTTTGTTGTGCGAGCCCGCACGTGCAGAACCTGCAAAGAACAGCAGTCGCGCCGGTGCCGTCATCGGGGAGCTCCACAGAGCGTCGTCGAAGCGGGGGGCGCCCGCATGGATGCGCTCACGTACCCTTGCCTTCGAAGAAGTCCTTCACGCGCGCAAAGAAGCCGGCGCTCTCCGGGCTCGTCTCCTTGTGGCTCTCGCGCTCGAACTCCTCCAGGAGCTCGCGCTGGCGCTTGGTGAGGCTTTTTGGCGTTTCCACCTCGACCTGGATGTACATGTCGCCAGAGACCTTGGAGCGCAGGACCGGCATGCCCTTGCTCTTGAGCCTGAACTGTTTGCCGCTCTCCGAACCCTCCGGGATCTTCACCCGCGTCGCCGCGCCATCGACCGTGGGCACCTCGATCTGGCCGCCGAGCGCCGCCGTCGTCATGGAGATCGGCACCTTGCAGAAGATGTCGGCGCCGTCGCGCTGGAAGAACTCGTGCGGCTTGATGGACAGGAAAATGTAGAGATCGCCGGCCGGGCCCCCGCGCAAGCCCGCCTCGCCCTCGCCGGCAAGACGGATGCGCGTGCCGTCCTCGACGCCCGGCGGGATGTTGACCGAGAGCGTGCGCTCCTTGGTTATGCGCCCCGACCCCCGGCAAGTCTGGCAGGGATCCTCGATCGTCTCGCCGCGCCCCTGACAGTTGGGGCAGGTGCGCTCGATGGTGAAAAAGCCCTGGCTCGCCCGTACCTTGCCGTAACCCCCGCAGGTGGGGCACGTCGTCGGCTTGGTGCCCGCGCGTGCGCCCGAGCCGCTGCATGTTTCACAGGAAACGCTCGTCGGCACGCAGATCTGCGCCGTCTTGCCCTCGTAGGCCTCGGAAAGGGAGATCTCGAGATTGTAGCGCAGATCAGCCCCGCGCTCGCGCCCCGAATGCTGGCGCTGGCCGCGCCGGCCGCCCATGAACTCGCCGAACAGGTCGTCGAAGATGTCCGACATGGAGGACGCAAAGTCGGGACCGAAGCCGCGTGCCGACCCCAGGCCGCCCTCGAAGGCCGCGTGGCCGAAGTGATCGTAGGCTGAGCGCTTCTGCGGGTCCTTCAGGACCTCGTAGGCCTCACTGACCTCCTTGAAGCGAACCTCGGCGCGGGTGTCCTCGGGGTTGCGGTCGGGATGGCATTCCTTGGCGAGCCGCCGGTAGGCCGATTTAACCTCCTGCTCGCTCGCCCCGCGGGCAAGCCCGAGGATCTCATAGTAGTCGCGCTTGGCCATGTTCAGCGCGTGTCCTTCGAATGCGGGCAATCTGCCAAATTCTCCTGGAATTGGGAGATAGCGATGTTTGGCGGGCGGGGGAAGATCAAGCCGCGAATATCTTGCGCAGAGCGCTTCGAGTGTTGCCGTGAACCGGGGCCGGATTGGATCCGGGGCAAGGCCCGCAAGATGAGGGCCCGGCGTTGCCGCCGGGCCCGCCAATAATCGTGGTGTTTAGTCGCCTTGCGGCGGCCAAGGCCGGCTCAAGCCGACTTTTTCTTGTCGTCCTTCACCTCTTCGAAGTCGGCGTCGACGACGTTTTCCTCGCCCGAAGCGGCGCCACCCTCCTCCGGGCCGGCATCGCCGGCGGAACCGGCAGCGCCCGGCTGGGCGGCGTAGATGGCTTCGCCGATCTTCATGGCAACCTGCGCAAGGGTGGTCGTTGCAGCCTTAATGCGCTCCACGTCCTCAGTGCCGATCGCCTCCTTCAAATCGGCGATCGCCTTCTCGACGTCGGGCTTGGCGGAAGCAACCGCGGCATTGGATTCGTTTTCTTTCAGCTGCTTCTCGGTGGCGTGAACGAGGGCCTCACCGTGGTTCCTCGATTCCACCAGGTCGCGCTTCTTCTTGTCGTCGGCCGCGTGCAACTCGGCGTCCTTGACCATGCGATCGATCTCGCTGTCGGACAGGCCGCCCGACGCCTGGATGCGGATCGACTGCTCCTTGGCGGTGGCCTTGTCCTTGGCGGAGACGTGCACGATGCCGTTGGCGTCGATGTCGAACGTCACCTCGACCTGCGGCACGCCGCGCGGCGCCGGCGGAATGCCGACGAGATCGAACTGCCCGAGGAGCTTGTTGTCGGCCGCCATCTCGCGCTCGCCTTGGCTGACGCGGATCGTGACGGCGTTCTGGCCGTCCTCGGCGGTGGAGAACGTCTGGCTCTTCTTGGTCGGGATCGTGGTGTTGCGGTCGATGAGGCGCGTGAACACGCCGCCCAGCGTCTCGATGCCGAGCGACAGCGGCGTGACGTCGAGGAGGAGAACGTCCTTGACCTCACCCTGCAGCACGCCCGCCTGGATGGCGGCGCCGACAGCGACGACCTCATCCGGGTTGACGCCCTTGTGGGGCTCCTTGCCGAACACTTCCTTGACGACCTGCTGCACACGCGGCATGCGGGTCATGCCGCCGACGAGAACCACCTCGTCGATCTCGGCGGCCTTGAGGCCGGCGTCCTTGATCGCCCGCTCGCACGGGCCTTTGGTGCGCATGATGAGGTCATCGACCAGGCTTTCCAGCTTGGCGCGGGTGAGCTTCATCGTGAGATGCTTGGGACCCGACTGGTCGGCGGTGATGAACGGCAGGTTGATTTCGGTCTGCGTCGCCGAGGACAGCTCGATCTTGGCCTTCTCGGCTGCCTCTTTCAGGCGCTGGAGCGCGAGCTTGTCGCCGCGCAGGTCGATGCCGCTCTCTTTCTTGAATTCATCGGCGAGGTAGGAGACGAGCTTCATGTCGAAGTCTTCGCCGCCGAGGAACGTGTCGCCGTTCGTCGACTTGACCTCGAACACGCCATCGCCGATTTCGAGAATCGAGATATCGAAGGTGCCGCCGCCGAGGTCGTAGACCGCGATCGTCTGCAACTCTTTCTTTTTGTCGAGACCGTAGGCCAGGGCCGCAGCCGTCGGCTCGTTGATGATGCGCAGCACCTCGAGGCCGGCGATCTTGCCGGCGTCTTTCGTGGCCTGACGCTGGGCGTCGTTGAAGTAGGCGGGGACGGTGATGACGGCCTGGGTGACTTTTTCGCCGAGCTTGGCTTCGGCCGTCTCCTTCATCTTCTGCAGGATGAAGGCGGAAATCTGCTGGGGCGAATAGCCCTGCCCGTTGGCCTCGACCCACGCGTCGCCGTTGGGGCCTTGAATGATCTTGTAGGGAACGAGCTTCTTGTCCTTCTCGACCATCGGATCATCGTAGCGGCGCCCGATCAGGCGCTTGATGGCAAAGAACGTATCGAGCGGGTTGGTCACCGCCTGGCGCTTGGCCGGCAGGCCGACGAGCTTCTCGCCGTCGTTGGTAAACGCCACGATCGAAGGCGTCGTATTCATGCCCTCGGCGTTCTCCAGAACCCTCGGCTTGCCGCCCTCCATGACTGCCACGCACGAGTTCGTGGTTCCGAGGTCGATGCCGATCACTTTAGCCATGTGCCTATCCTCATTTATTGCGGCAGACCGCCCGGACCCGAGGCTTCGGCGTCCGGATCCTCCGACTATGCAGCACCTGCGTGCCGGATACGGCCCCCTTTGGAGCACCCAAACAGTAAACGGGGCTTATATAAGGTCAGTTTTTGGGCGCACAACCGGACGAGCCACAGGTGTGTGATCAATTTTCACCACGCTTATCACGGGGCTTCGAGGCGTGCGAGCGCCCATGGGCTTCCTCAGCTTCGTTGCCAGGGCGCTAGGGCGCGCCGTCGCCTGCACTCTCGTCGGCCGCTTCGCCCGCCGGCTTGTCTCTCTGGCCGGCCTTTGAGCCGCCCTTCGCGATGACGACCATGGCCGGCCGCAGCACCCTATCCTCCAGGATATAGCCCGGCTGATACACCTGCACGACCGTTCCCGGCGGGACCTCGACGTTCTCCACTTCCGTCATCGCCTGATGCTGGTGTGGATTGAACGGCTCGCCTTCGGGATCGATCCGCTTCACGCCGTGGCGGTCGAGCACGTTGAGGAATTCGCGCTCGGTCATGGCGACGCCATCGACGAGCGCTTTGAGGGCGGGGTCCTCCTCCGCCGCGCCGGGTGGCACGGCGGCGATGGCAAGCCGCAGGTTGTCGCCCACGCTCAAGACCTCGCGCGCGAACTTGGAGATGGCATACTTCGCCATGTCCTCCTTGTCGCGCTCGGTGCGCTTGCGCAAATTGTCCATGTCCGCGTGCGCCCTGAGCAGGCGATCGGTCAGCTCGCCGACCTGACCTTCCAGTTCGGCGACGTCGGCAGCGGATGCTTCGCCACCGCCATCGTCGCTCGCGGACGGTTGGATCGTTTCCTCCGCCTCCGAGCCTGGTGCGGGATCTTGTTGGGCGTTTTTGCGTTCGTCGGCCATTGCCTCTCCGCGTGCTCGCGGGCCCTACTTATCAGAAGTCAGGAACCGGATCGCCCCCGACGGGCCCGGATCAATTCAATCCAAGGAATTCCGGCCCGATATCAGGCGCTGGGGCGTAAAAATCAAGTCAACAGTCTGCTGACGAGCTTGGCGGTGTAGTCCACCATGGGGATTATACGGGCATAATTGATGCGCGTCGGCCCGATCACGCCCAGCACACCGACGATTTTGCGCCGATCGTCGTGGAACGGCGCCACGATCAGCGAGGAGCCCGATAGCGAGAACAGCTTGTTCTCCGAGCCGATGAAGATGCGCACGCCGTCGGCGTTCTCCGAGAGCCCCAACAGCTGCACAAGGTCGCGCTTGCGCTCCAGGTCGTCGAAGAGATGCCGGATGCGCTCCAGGTCGTCCTGGGCGGTGAGGTCCTTCAAGAGATTGGCCTGGCCGCGCACGATCAGGCTCTTGCGATCGTCAAGCGAGCCTGACCACTCCGCAAGGCCGGCCTGGATCACCTTCCGCGTCAGCTCGTCGAGCTCCGCCTTGGAATTCTGCAGCTCGTTCTCGATGTTGGTGCGCGCTTCCGCGATTGTGGCGCCGCGCACGCGCGTATTGAGATAGTTCGCCGCCTCGACGAGCGCCGAGGGCGGGAGCCCTTGCGGCAGCGAGATGATGCGGTTCTCGACGGCCTGGTCCTCGCCAACGAGGACGACGAGTGCCTTGCCCGGCTCCAGCAGCACGAACTCGATGTGCTTCAGGCGTGCGACCTGCTGCTCGGCGAGCACGACGCCGGCGCAATGCGACAGGCCGGAGATCATTTCGCTCGCCTCGTGCAGCACGTCGTCGATCGACTGCGCGCGCCCGCTTGAGATGTTTGCTTCGATCTGGCGGCGCTCCTTGGCGGTGAGATCGCCGATCTCCAGGAGCCCGTCGACGAACAGGCGCAAGCCGAGCTGCGTCGGCAGGCGACCCGCGGAGGTATGCGGCGCCGCAATGAGGCCGAGCTGCTCCAGATCCGACATCACATTGCGGATCGAGGCCGGCGACAGCGTCATCGGCAACACGCGCGATAGATTGCGCGATCCCACGGGCTCGCCCGTTTCCAGGTACGACTCGACGATATGCCTGAGAATGGTGCGGGAGCGCTCGCTGAGTTTGGTGAGCTCGCTGACGCCTTCGGTCATCGCAGCGGGGGATCCTTGGGCTGGCTTGCCATGCTTGAAGATTAGGGATGCCTAGCAGCGTTCGTCAATTTGATCATCGGTTTTGGTTGAAGCGACCCTGCCCCTCCCTTAGGTTCTGGCGAAATTCGCCCCCCGGGCGGCAGAAAATGCCTCAAACCAGCATCGGCCCCCATGCGCCCCTCCAAACGCCAGCCCGACGAGCTTCGCCGCGTCTCCATCGAGCGCGCGGTCTCCAAACATGCCGAAGGCTCCTGCCTCATCAAGTTCGGGGACACCCACGTGCTGTGCATGGCGAGCCTGGAGGAGCGGGTCCCGCCTTGGCTCAAGGGCCAGGGGCGGGGCTGGGTAACGGCCGAATACGGGATGCTGCCGCGCGCAACGTCTGAACGCACCCGGCGCGAGGTGACGGTGGGCCACCCCTCGGGGCGGACGCAGGAGATCCAGCGGCTGATCGGGCGGGCGCTGCGCGCCATCGTCGACCTGCCCAAGCTCGGCGAGCGGCAGATCTCGATCGATTGCGACGTGCTGCAAGCCGACGGCGGCACGCGGACGGCGGCGATCACGGGCGCGTGGGTCGCGCTGCACGACTGCATCCAGTGGATGAAGCTGCGCGACATGGTGAAGGACGGCGTCCTGCGCGACCAGGTCGCGGCGGTGAGCTGCGGGCTCTACAAGGGCGCGGCGGTGCTCGATCTCGACTATGTGGAAGATTCTGCCGCCGAGGCCGATTCCAACTTCGTCATGACGGGGGCGGGCGGCATCGTCGAGGTGCAGGGTACAGCCGAGACCGTCGCGTTCAGCCAGGATAGCTTCGATCAGCTCATGGCCCTTGCGAAGAAGGGCATCGGCGAGCTCGTCGCGCTGCAGAAGCTGACGGTGGCCTAGAACCGGCTCCGGCGCGGGACGCCTCGATGACGCCAAAAGGCATTCTGGAAACCGTTCTCTACGCGTCCGACCTCGACGCCATCGAGACGTTCTACCGGCGCGCGCTTGCGCTTGAGCCCTTCGCCAAGTCGCAAGGACGCCAAGTCTTCTATCGGTGCGGAGATCAGATGCTGCTCGTGTTCAATCCGGATGCGACGTGCACGCCGCCCGAGCCGGGCGCGAAGCTGCCCGTCCCTCCGCACGGCGCCCGCGGCCAAGGGCACGTCTGCTTCCGCGCCAGCGCGGATGAGATCACGGCGTGGCGCGCGCATCTGGAAAGCATGGGAATTGCCATCGAAGCCGACTTCGAGTGGCCGGGCGGTGGCCGCTCCATCTATTTCCGCGATCCGGCCGGCAACTGCCTGGAATTCGCCGAGCCGCGCATCTGGAGCTTGTCGTGATGTTGGGACTGAAACGCGGCGACCGGCTCGTTGTCGCCACCCACAACCCCGGCAAGGTGTGGGAGATCAACCAGCTCCTGGCGCCGTTCGGTCTCGAGGCGGTCGCGGCGGGCGCGTTCGGCCTCACCGAGCCCGAAGAGACGGAGACGACGTTTATCGGCAACGCGACCCTGAAGGCGGTGTTTGCGGCAAAGAGCACGGGGCTGCCGGCCCTAGCCGACGATTCCGGCCTGGAGGTCGACGCGCTTGATGGTGCGCCCGGCGTCTACACGGCGGACTGGGCGGGGCCGAAGCGGGATTTCTCTGTCGCGATGCAGCGCGTCCATGACGAGATGGCCAAACGCGGCGCTTGGAGTAGCCCAAGCCCGCGTGCCAACTTCATCTCCGTGTTGTGCCTGGCTTGGCCCGACGCGACAACGCAGCTGTTTGAAGGCAAAGTTTACGGTCATCTCGAGTGGCCCCCGCGCGGGACGAACGGTTTCGGCTATGATCCGATCTTCGTCGCCGACGGGCAGACCTTGACCTTTGGCGAGATGGAGCCGGCCGAACAAATATGCAATCTCGCACCGCACCCGCGCCTTCGACCTCTTCAAGCGGGCCTGCCTCGATGGCGGCTGACGCGGCGGGTTTCGGCGTCTACATCCACTGGCCGTTCTGCGCGCAAAAGTGCCCCTATTGCGACTTCAACAGCCACGTGCGCTTCGGCGGCATCGACGAAGAGCGCTTCCTTGCGGCTTACGTGGCCGAGCTAGAGCACACGCGGGCGCTGACGGGTCCGCGCACGGTCGGCAGCATCTTCTTCGGCGGCGGCACGCCCTCGCTCATGGCGCCCGCGACGGTCGCGGCGATCTTGCAGTGCATCGCGCGCCTGTGGACGGTTGCGCCCGGTGCCGAGATCACGCTCGAGGCCAACCCGGGCAGCGTCGAAGCGGGCCGTTTCCGCGGCTATGCTGCAGCCGGCGTCACCAGAGTTTCGCTCGGCGTGCAGTCGTTGCATGACGACGTGCTGAAATCGCTAGGGCGCATTCACAGCGCGGCTGAGGCGAAGGCCGCGATCGCAATAGCGCGCGCCCACTTCGATCGCTTCTCCTTCGACCTCATCTACGCGCGGCCTAACCAGACGGTCGCCGCGTGGCGGGCCGAGCTTGGCGACGCGCTCGGTCTCGCGCGGCGGGCATCTGTCGCTCTATCAGCTCACGATCGAGCCGGAGACTCCCTTCGCGGCGTTGCACGCGGCGGGAAAGCTCGTCGTGCCCGACGAAGAGCACGCGCTGGCGCTCTACGACGCGACGCAAGAGCTGACCGATGCGGCCGGCCTCCCGGCCTATGAGATCTCCAACCACGCCGCACCAGGGGAGGAGAGCCGCCACAACCTCGTCTATTGGCGCTACGGCGAATACGCAGGCTGCGGGCCCGGCGCGCATGGACGCCTTGTGCTCGATGGCGCGCGCCAGGCGACAAGCACCGAGCGCTTGCCCGAGCGCTGGGCGGAGCGGGTCGAGCGGGAGGGGCACGGCTGGGTCGAGGCCACGCCGCTGACGCGTTCGCAGGAGACCGACGAACGGCTGCTGATGGGGCTGCGGCTTAAGGAGGGCGTCGATCTCGAACGGCTCGCCGCCCAAGGCGGGGTCGATCCGCCCGCTGCCGCGATCGCCGAGCTGACCGCGTTGGGGCTCTTGGAACGCATCCCGGGGCCAGCGGCCGGGCGGCGCATCCGCGCAACACCCAAAGGCCGTTTCGTTCTGAACGAAGTGGTGCTGCGCTTGGCACTTGGCCTCGAGCCCGGCCGGCGCGCTCACTCCGCCATGGACAATCGCATCGCCGCCGACTAAGCACGCCGCGACATGATGCGCAGGCTCTACAATTGGATGATGGAAAAGGCGGGCGACAGGCGCGCGCCGTGGGCACTCGCCGCCGTCTCCTTTATCGAGAGCTCGTTCTTTCCAATTCCACCTGATCTGATGCTGATCCCGATGGTGCTCAGCCACCGCGAAAAGGCGTGGTGGTATGCGACCATTGCGACGGTCGCGTCCGTTCTAGGTGGCCTGTTGGGTTACGCGATCGGTTACTTCGCCTACCAGGCGATCGGCCTGCCGATACTCGAATTCTACGGAAAGGCGCATGCGCTCGACGGGTTCATATCGTTCGTTCAAACCTACGGTGTGCCGGCCGTCATCATCAAAGGCATGACTCCGATCCCCTACAAGGTCGTGACGATCGCCGCCGGCGTGGCCCACATGGACCTCCTGTCGTTCATCGGCGCCAGCATCGTCGCGCGGGCGATGCGCTTCTTTCTCGTCGCTGGGCTTCTCTACTGGTTCGGGCAGCCGATCCGCGAGTTCATTGAGCGCCGCTTGACCCTTGTCACGACGGTATTTGTCGTGCTCTTGGTCGGCGGCTTCGTTGCCGTTAGATACCTGTTCTAGGCTTCTGAGTTTCTGCCATGACAATCGCCGTTCCAGATCCGACCGGACATTCGGCTTACAAGATGGGCGCCGCGGCCCTCATCATTGCCCTCGCCACCATCCTTGGCGCGCTGGGCTTTGAGCACCTCGGCGGCTACGTGCCGTGTCCGTTGTGCCTGGAGCAGCGATTCGCCTACTACGCCGGCGTGCCGCTGCTGTTCGCGGGGCTCGTCCTGCTCTCGGGCGATCAGCGCCGGGCAGCGGCACTGCTATTTGTGCTGGTGGGACTGGCGTTTCTCGCCAACGCCGGCCTCGGCGCCTACCACGCCGGTGCCGAGTGGCACTTCTGGCCAGGACCGGACGCCTGTTCGGGTGCGCAGGCGATCACGCCGTCGGCGGGCGGACTTCTCGACGCCTTGTCGACGACGAGCGTCATCCGCTGCGATGAAGCAGCCTGGCGTTTCCTCGGCGTTTCGTTTGCGGGCTGGAACGTGTTGATATCAATTCTGGTCGCCGCGCTGAGCTTGCGCGCCGCCGCCGAGTCGCTCCGCTCCCGATAACCCTCATTGATTTCAGCAGCTTGTAAGGCGCGCCGGAAACGGATCGCGCCTCGCGCGCCGTTTACGTTCAGCAACTGTCAAGCCAAATACCGTTGGGGGAACACAGCGGCGCCATGCAGTTGTCAAAAAGCGACGGTTAAGTCACCTCGTTCGCGGAACACAGGGCGAACCCGTCGCGTTAAGGGGGGACGGTCAGTGAGAAGCGTATCGCGTCACAGCCGGCTGCCGGCATTCGTACCTGAGTTGCCATGTAGCCGGATCCTGCCTGTTACCACGGGAACCCCCGCGTTCGAGTTCGTCGCGTTACTGTGTTCCGCGTGTCGGTTCTGTTCAGCGTCATCGTTCGAGTTTGTTGCGTAGCGTCGCGTTGCGTCCGGTTGAGTATGCGTTTCCAATCTCCCCCCGCAGCATGCTGCAAGGCGTGCTCGCAAAATTGAGGCGAACCGCTCGGAGGAAAAAGTCTAGGCGTATTTCCGAGCGGTTTGCCGTCATGACCGTAGCAAGTGATAATTAAGTGAGGTCCGTCGTGGCGTCGGAGTCCAGCGAATGGCGGTCGCTTTCGGAGGTGGTTGATACGGTGCTTATTTCCATGAGGCGCGGTTCGGACGCGCCGGTGGATCTAGCGGCCGAGCTTCCTTCGGGGCGCTGAAGGAACAGGTTTCGGAAGGGGCGAAGCTCCTTCCAACGAGAAGGCAAGCATGTGGAGCGTCGGAGCCGTAGGTCTCCACGAGACATCGCATTCCAAGGTTTCGCGTAGTGATGTCATTGCGCTCTGCATGCTTGCCGCCTCTCGCGTAGTGCTTTCATGGCCGAGGGTAGTCGGCCGCGTCAAAAGATCGAGGAGGTCTTTCATGGGTCCCAATCACGTCAATCCGGTGCAGTGGCACCAGGCCGTCGGTGTTGCACGCCAGTCGTGCGCGCGCTTCTTCCGCGACGGAGGCAGCCCCGGAGATGCGCTTCAGGCATTCGGTGTGAGCGGCGAAGCCGGGATGGCCGGCGACTGGGGCAAGGCCGTCGAGGCCATCGCCGAGGTGCTGTGCGCCGCGCCGGCGCGGCACGCCGCCTGAGGCCGACCTAGACGTCTTTCCATTGGTGAAATTGCCTCGGCCGTGCGCCGGGGCTTTTTTTGCCCGGCGCCGGCTGCGCGCGGCAGTCGCGCTTACGGGTCGAGCTCGGTATCCCAGTAGAGATAGTCGAGCCAGCTCTCGTGCAGGTAGTTGGGCGGGAACAGCCGCCCGTTCCGGTGCAGCTCGAACACGGTCGGCCGGTAGGGCAGCTGGGTCGGGTACATGCCGGCCTCGTCGGCAAGCGCGCCGCCCTTCTCCAGATTGCACGGAGCGCACGCGGCGACGACGTTGTCCCATCGGGTCTGGCCGCCGCGCGAGCGCGGGACCAGATGGTCGAAGGTCAAGTCCTCTTTCGAGCTGCAGTATTGACAGGTGAAGCGGTCGCGCAGGAACACGTTGAACCGGGTGAATGCGGGATAGAGGGCCGGCTTCACGTAGGTCTTGAGCGAGACCACGCTCGGCAGCCGCATCTCGAATGAGGGGCTGCGCACGAAGCGGTCGTACTCGGAGACGATGTTCACGCGATCGAGAAAAACAGCCTTCACCAACTCCTGCCAGCTCCAGAGCGACAACGGGTAGTAGCTCAGTGGCCGGAAGTCGGCGTTAAGGACGAGGGCCGGAAACGAGTCCGGAATGGCCGCGTGCGCATTCACGTTCTAGCGTCCTGTCTGTTCTCTTTCGCGAATCGCTCTTCCCTTGTTTCGGCCGGGATACTAGCTGCGCATATCAGCTCTGTGAAGCTCCCCGCCGACGACTGCATTTTGTTTGTCGCTGGGCGTTGCAGGGACGGCCAAGTGCCAGGGAATCTAGGCGTTTTTCGGGTCCTTGCCGCGCATGGGGGCGATCTTGTAGTCGGCCCACAGCATGTGGGCGGCTACTCCGCGCCACGGCCGCCACCTCTCCGCGATGGTCAAAAGCGCTGCGCTGGAAGGCCGTTCGGGCAGCCCAAGGGCGGCTGCAGCGGCGATCTGGAGCGCCAAGTCGCTTGGCGCAAAGGCGTCGGCCCGGCCGAGGCAAAACAGCAGGAAAATGTCGGCGCTCCAGGGCCCAATGCCCGGCACCGCGGTTAGCGTCTCGTGCACGTCGCTTTCAGGCGCGCGCGCGAGCTTCCTAAGATCGAGCCCGTCCGCGATCGCCGCGCCGACGGCGCGCAGCGTGCGCACCTTGCCGCGCGACAGGCCGGCTGGGCGCAGCTCGTCGTCGTGAGAGTGCGACCAGCGCCTCGGGCGTCATCGGCCGAACGGCGAGCCTGAGCCGCCCCCAGATCGCTTCCGCGCTCGCGATGGACAGCTGCTGGCCGACGACGATACGCGCCAGTCCTGCAAAGCCCGCCGGGTGGCGGCGCAGCGGAGGGTCACCGGCACGGTCGTGCGCGCGGGCCAGGTGCGGGCACTTGCGCCGCAGCGCGCGCACGCCCTCGCGCATGTCGGCGTGCGACTTGATGATCCGCGTTTGCTCCATACGCTTCCTGTTGATCGCTTGCGCTGAACTCTTCCGGCGCCGCATAGTGAAGAGTAGGATCGCTGACTACATTCGCAAAGCCGCTCCTGAGCGGGAAGCGTCGGAGTGCCAGGTCATGGTGCGCGTGCTTCTGAGGTATCTTTCGATCGCTGCGGCGGCGTGCTGCTTGATCTTGCCGGGTATCGGGGCGCGGGCCGCCGGCGATTGGCGCCGGGACTGGGCGACGCTGCGCAACGAGCGGCACGGATTTCTGATCGCCTACCCCATCGAGGTCTTCGCCCAAAAGTCCGATCCCACGACCGACGAGGGTCGCATCCTCTACTCGGCCGACGGCAAGGCGCAACTGCTGGTTGGGGCTTTTTCCAACGAGGACCACGCCTCTCTCAGGGACTACCGCGACTTCCTGCTCAAAGAGCACTACGCCAGCGCCAACGTCGAATATGCGCCCGTCCATACGCAGTGGTTCGTGATTTCGGGCACGATCGGCGATCGCGAGTTCTACGAGCGGGTGAGCTTCACCTGCGGCGGGCAGCTGATCAACAGCTGGGCCATGATCTACCCCAAGGCCGAGAACCGCTTCTATGACCGCGTGGTGGAGGCGATCGCCCGCACCTATACGCCGGGCGCCGGACGCTCTGGTAATTGCGACTGAGACGGGGCATGTGTCCTGCGCATGACAGGACCGCCGTTTTACGCTTCGCGCCGAGCCCCAATGGACCGCTCCACCTCGGCCACGCACTTTCCGCGCTCATCGGATTTGATATGGCGCGCCGGCTCGGCGGGCGGTTCCTCGTGCGTATCGAGGACATCGATGCCGCGCGCAGCCGCGAGGAGCTGATCGCCGGATTTTTCGAGGATCTCACGTGGCTTGGCATCGGCTGGGAAAAGCCCGTGCTGCGCCAATCCCAGCACTTTGCCGTCTACGCCGGGGCGGCGCAGTATCTTGAGGCGCAGGGTCTGCTCTATCCGTGCTTTGCCACGCGCTCCGAGATCTGGCAGGCGGCAGCGGCCGGACCCTACGATCCAGATGGCGCGCCGCTCTACCCCGGGCTGCACAAGGGCATGGCACGCGCCGAAATCGAGGCGCGCCTCGCGCGCGGGGAGACGTACGCGCTCCGCATCGACATGGAGCGCGCGCTTCATGCGGCGGCGCGGCGGCTCGGCGGCAACCTCTTGACCTTCACCGAGATCGACGAGAATGCCAACGCGACCGAGATCGAGGCGCGCCCCGAGCGATGGGGCGACGCCGTCATCGTGCGCAAGGACGTGCCGGCGAGCTATCATCTGGCCGTGGTCGTCGACGACGCCCGCCAGGGCGTCACGCACGTGACGCGCGGCCGCGACCTCCTGGCCGCGACCGATCTCCACCGCCTGCTGCAGGTGATCCTGGGACTGCCGGAGCCGGTCTACCATCACCACCGGCTTCTCACCGACGCACAAGGCCGCAAGCTCGCCAAGAGCGATGGGGACATGGGCCTTTCGAACCTACGGGCGCGCGGGGTTTCGGAGCGGGAAATCCGGGCCCAGCTCGGATTAGGTTAACGCCGAAACCCCCTTTCCACGCGGGGGTTGGGCTTGCGCATTAAGACTTGGCCTCGGGGGTGAGCCTCACTTAAGGATAATAGGGGTATCAGGGGGAGGTCGGGTCCGAATTTCTCGGGGCATGTCGCGCGTGAAGAAGCCCGCTAAGGCCAAGCGAAAGACGCAACGCGGAGCGAGCCAGGCTTGCTCGGCGCCGCGCGCCCCGTCGCCGCGCGCAACCCAGACTCGCGCGACCCAGAAGCGTCCGCCCCGTCCGCCTTCCACAACGAAGCGCCGTGAGGTCGCGGTTACGCACTCTCCCGTGCCGCCGGCGCAGCGCTACGCGAACGACGACCGCAATTCGCTCCTGCTGTTGCTTGTGCCGTTCGTCGTCATGACAGTCGCGGTCGGCGCCACCCAGTCGATGGCGCCACGCGATTCCGCGCGCCGGCAACTCGCCCTGCTGCCCAAGCCGCAAATCGTTCGCGGCGCCGGCGCGCCGGCCGAGCTATCGACGGGGCGTGCGTCTGCGCCGCTGCAGACCGCCCGGCTGATCGCTGCGCCGGCGGCACTGCACGCCGTTCCGGCGACCGAAGGCGCGGTCGCGGTCGCGCCGCTCCAGCCGGATTTCTCCATCGCCGCGCAGCTCGGCGCCGGCGACGCGCCTTGGCAGGTGTATCGCGCCGTCACGCGACGGCGCGCCGGTGCAGCAAGCAGCCGTTGCGGCGGCGAGCCCTTCGCAGTTCGGGCGCATGCTCGCGGCCGCGGCGCGCGCGCAAACGGGCGATCTCGTAGTCTATACGGACGAATACCGGCAGATCGGCTTCCCCATGGGCGATGTGCCGGCGTTCTACGGCGTTTGCACCGACGTCGTCGTGCGTGCTTATCGCGCGCTCGGCATCGATCTGCAGGTGCTGGTGCATCGGGCGGGGATCGGCACGGGCGACACGAGCATCGACCATCGGCGCACCACCACGTTGCGCCGCTTCTTCACCGATTCGGGGTTTCGCTGCCGGTCACGGATTTCGTCGAGGACTACCAGCCGGGCGACATCGTGACCTACCATCGGTCGGCGGGACGAACCTCGCAATCGCACATCGCCATCGTCGCCGACGTGATCGCGCCATCCGGCCGGCCGATGATCGTGCACAACCGCGGCTGGGGTCCGCAGCTCGAGGACGCGCTGTTCTTGGGCAACATCACCGGTCACTACCGGTTCAGCGGTGCCGCCGGCGACAATCAAACGGGTCTGCGCAGCACCACGCCCGCAGCGGACGGTCCGGCGCAAACGCCGCTGCCGCAGCCCAACCGCGAGCGGGTCACCGCCTCCTCTGGGGGTTGAGGCTGGCCGCGGCGGCGGCCTTGCGGCACTATCCGGCATCGGCAAACCCGATAGATGCCGCGCAGCGATCAGCGCCGCGGGCACGGCGCAGGAGGCGCGGGCACAGAAATGGGGGCGCTCCGGCAATGGGTCGCGCTGGCGCTGGTGGCCGCGTCAATGCTTGGGGGAGGTCTGCGGCATGACGCGGCGCTGGCGGCGCCGCGCGGGCCCGCCAATGAAGCCTACGGGTTGAGACTGGTCACGGCGGCGCGGTGGCAGACCTGGGTGCCGGCAATCTACAATCCGAGCTACCGCCAGATCCCCTATCCCAATGGTGACGTGCCCTGGTACATCGGCGTGTGCACCGACGTTCTCGTCCGAGCCTATCGCCGGCTGGGCGTCGATCTTCAGGTCGAGGTGCAAAGGACAGGCGCGGGCTCGGGCGACACGAGCATCGACCATCGCCGCGTGGAGGTGCTGCGCCGGTTTTTTGCGCGCGCGGGTCAGTCGCTGCCCATCACCGACAATCCCGCCGACTTCAAGCCCGGCGATATCGTGTCCTACTACGTCCCCACCGGCCACTTCTCGAAGACGCACATCGCGATCGTGTCGGATCGCAAGGCGACCGGCGGCGCGCCGCTCATAATCCACAATCGCGGGCTCGGCGTGATGGAAGAGAACCGGCTCTTTGCGGAAACGATCACCGGCCACTATCGCTACTGGCCGGGCTCGGGCGGGGCGTCCGGCAGCGACTGAGCTAAATCGCCTATCCCCCCAGCAACTCACCACAAAATCGTTATGGTGAGCACTCCGTTAACCCTTGTCTGAAAATACTACAGGGCCTCGCGTTGCGTGGACCGTAGCCGGCCCATGCAACTAGAGGGTCGTGGGGCCGCATGCGGTCCAGGAAGTTGGGACCGCACGCGGTCCAGGAATTTGTCACAAGGCGCCGAACAAAGCTCATGCTGGAGCTGCTTTACATCCTTGCGCACGAGCAGGTCGCGGGCCTAGGCGCCCGCATGCGGCGCCATGCCCGGCTGCTGTGGCCGTCGCCCGCGCTCGAGTCGCAGTGCGAGCCCGTATCGCTTACTCGCGAGGATCACTGGCTGCGTGCGACCGGGATCATTACGTCGGCGATCATCGGAGCTGAGCACATCGAGATGCTGCAGTCGGCGGCGGCACGGCAGATCGATGCCGCGGACTATACGCTCAAGTGCGTGCTCGCTGAGCTTGCGATGGTGATGCCGATACCGGCCGACGGTGCGCCGCTGCGCGCGCTTCTTGTGCAAGCGGCCGCGCCCACCGCAGCGAAAACGAAAAAGGCGCTTGCCGCCTAGCGCACGGCCTGTTCGGCGGCCGACATCTTGGTTGGCCCGAAAGAGCTCGGCGCGGGATCGACGACGGCCGACCCGAACTTCTGCACCTCGAGCACGGCAAGCCCGCGCTCGCTCAAGCCGTTCTTGCCGAAGCGCACGATGCCGTCGACTCCTGAAAAGCCGTTGGGCCGCGTCAGGTTCTCCTGAGTGAAGCGGGCGCCGACCGGATTGGAGGAGAGCGAGATCGCCATGCCGACCGCGTCGTAGGCGACGCTCGCCAATCTCGGCGGCGTGCTTCCGAACGTCTTGGCGAAGCGCTCGGCGAAGGCGCGCCACGCAAGCGGATCTGGGCTCGGGAACCAGCCGCCGACGAAGGCATCGTCACGCCCGATCGAGGGGAAGTCCCACGCGGCCGTGCCGAGGAGCTTTACCTTGGTGGTATCGAGGCCCGAATACGCGATGACCGGCCCGATCTGCGGCAGGGCCTCGCGGCCGCCGGGCAGGAACAGGGCATCGATGGGGGCGAGCTCGTCCTCGCCGCGTTTGATCGCCTCCACCACGCGCTTGGTCGGCCCTAGCATGCCGTTGGCGGTGCGCGAATACCTTTCGACGATGGCAACGGTTCCGCCCGCCTGCGCGACGGCCTGGCGGAATGCGGCTTCCACCGCGATGCCGTAGGCGTCGTCGGGGATGAGGGCTGCAAAGCGCCGTTTGCCCTGGCTGGCGGCAAACGCGACGATGCGGTCGACCTCGTGCTCGGCGAGGAAGCTCAGGAGATAGACGCCGTCGCCGGCGACCTGCACATCGTTGGAAAAGGCCATGACGGGCACGCCGGCCCGGCGGGCCACGGGTGCCGCACCGGAAACCGATTGGGAGAACAGCGGGCCCAGCACGATCTCGGCGCCCTCCTTGATCGCGGCATCGGCGGCGGCACGTGCGCCCGCGGCGGTGCCGCCATCATCCTTGGTCACGAGCTGGATGGAAGGGTCGTTGAGCTCAAACAGCGCCATCTCGGCTGCCTGCTTCATGCTCTTGGCGACCGCCGCCTTATCCCCCATTCCGCCCATCGGCAGGAGCAGCGCGATCTTGACGGGTGCCCGCCCGGTGGCTTGCGGGGCGATCGCGGCCGTGGGGGCCTCGGTAGGACCCATGGCCGTCGAGCAGGCCGTAAGCAAGCTCGCCAGCACCGCAAGCGCAGTGGCGCGCCACACGTGCCCGCCGACCTGTGCCCGTTCCAAGCTCGTTCGCATTCAGTGGTCGTCCCCCGAGAATTGCCACTCCGTGCGCGGCCCCCGGCTGATGGCCTGTGGGGCGGGAACGGTGTAACAACCCTATAGAAGCTGGTTAAACGCTCGCTCGCCGCGGGGGAAGTGTCTCGCTGCCACTATCGTCAACAAACAGCCCGAGTGCCGCCCGCTTAGAGCAATGCGACTATGATCGCTTCAATCAAAGACGTGATTTACGCTTTAATTCAAGAGTGTAGACCGAGATTGCCGCGCGCGGGCCTGCTATCATCCGGCGCGATCATGGCCGAGGCTGCATGAAGGACCCCGCATGAGTGCCCAGGCAGGTCCCAGCTCCATCGCGTCCTGGGCCGCAAACGAGATGCAGAAGCATCTCGACCAGGAGCTCCCCGCAGGCCTCTATCTCGTCGCCACTCCGATCGGCAACCTGGGCGACGTCACGTTGCGCGCCTTGAGTGTTCTCGCGCGCGCCGACATCGTGTTGTGCGAGGACACCCGCCACAGCCGCACGCTGCTGCAGCACTTCGGCATCGCCACGCGGACGCGGCCCTATCACGAGCACAACGCCGCGCGCGAGCGCCCGCGCGCGCTGCATGATCTCGAGGCCGGGCGCCGTATCGCGCTCATCTCCGATGCGGGCACGCCCCTCATCTCGGACCCCGGCTGGAAGCTCGTGCGGGAAGCGCTCGATGCCGGGCACCGGGTCGAGGCCCTGCCGGGAGCGTCGTCTGCCCTCGCTGCCCTGATGCTTGCGGGGCTGCCGACGGACGCGTTCTTTTTCGCCGGCTTCCTGCCGCCGCGGAGCGCTGCCCGGCGGGCGCGGCTCGTGGAGCTGAAAAGCGTGCCCGGAACGCTGATCTTTTTCGAGGCGCCCGCGCGCGTGCCCGAGACGCTTGCCGATCTCGCCGCGGTGCTTGGGGACCGGCCGGCGGCGATCGCGCGCGAATTGACCAAGCGTTTCGAGGAGGTGCGCCGGGGCCGGCTCGCACTTCTCGCCGCGGGCTTGCACGAGGAGGCGATCAAGGGCGAGGTCGTCATCGTCGTTGGGCCGCCGCAGCAGGGCGAGGTCAGCGACGCGGATATTTCGGCGCGGCTCGAGACGGCGCTCAGCCAGATGAGCCTGCGCGACGCCGCGAAAGTCGTGGCGGAGGCACTCGGCGTGCCCAAGTCGCGCGTCTATGATCTGGGACTGCGGAGAGACAAATGACGGTCTTTCGCCGCGCCGATATCGAGCCGGGGCCGCAGGAGCGGCGCACGCGATTGCGCCGCGGCCGCATGTCCGAGGCGCTCGCCGCCGCCGTGCTGATCGCCAAGGGCTACCGCATTCTCGGCCGCCGGGTGAAGACGCGCGTCGGCGAGATCGACATCATCGCTCTGCGCGCAAACCGGTTGGCGTTCGTCGAGGTTAAGCGGCGGGCGACGGCGGAGGAGGCGGAAGCGGCCATTACGGCGCGGCAGGCGGCCCGCATCCGCCGAGCTGCTGACAACTGGCTTGCGCAACGCCCGCGCTATCATGAGCACGAGCAGGGCTTCGACGTGATCCTGCTGGTGCCCGGCCGCTGGCCGCGCCATATCGTCAACGGGCTGTAACGGGCCGGGCGCCAATTCGCATTGACAGCCGACGGCCGGAGCGGTTTGCCTACGCGCGGTCCCCCGAAGCAACCGAGCCTCTCCCATGCCCCTGCGCGTCGCCTGCCAAATGGACCCGATCGAGCGGATCGACATCCGCGGCGATTCCACGTTCGCGATCCTGCTGGAGGCGCAGCGGCGCGGGCACGACATGTTCTACTACACGCCGCCCGAGCTCAGCCTGCACGGCGACCGCCTGCTCGCGCGGGGACAGAGCCTGAAGGTCGAGGACAAGGTCGGCGGGCACTACGAATTGTCCGATCCGCGCACCGAGGATCTGTCGCAACGCGACGTGGTGCTGCTGCGCCAGGATCCGCCCTTCGACATGGCCTACGTCACGACGACGCACCTGTTGGAGCGCATCCACCCCAAGACGCTCGTCGTCAACGACCCCGCGCACGTGCGCAACGCGCCGGAAAAGATCTTCGTCCTCGACTTCCTCGACCTGATGCCGCCGACCATCATCACGCGGTCGCTCGCCGACGTGCAGGCCTTTCGCGCCGAGATGAAGGACGTGATCCTGAAGCCGCTCTACGGCAACGGCGGGTCGGCCATTTTCCGCATTGGCCCAGACGACACCAACACCGCCTCGCTCGTGGAGCTGTTCCAGACCGTGTTCCGCGAGCCGTTCATGGTGCAGCAGTACCGCCCCGAGATCAAAGACGGCGACAAGCGCATCATCCTCGTCGACGGCGAGGTGGCGGGCGCCATCAACCGGATACCGCCGGCCGGCGAGACGCGCTCCAATTTGCACGTCGGTGGCGCTGCGCACGCAACGACGCTAACTCCCCGCGATGAAGAGATATGCGCGCGCCTGGGGCCAGAGCTGAAACGGCGCGGGCTTCTATTTGCCGGGATCGACGTGATCGGCCCGTATCTCACCGAGATCAACGTGACCTCGCCGACGGGCATTCGTCAGGTGAAGGACTTCGGCGGGGCCGACATCGCGGCCCTCATCTGGGACGCGATCGAGGCGAAGGCCCAAGGGAATTAGCGGCAATTCAATCCTGCGAGCGCACGCGGCGCTTCTTTTTGCGCACGACCCGCTTTTTGCCGCTCGCCTTGACGTCCGTTTTCCCCGCGGTGCTCGCGGTGTCCTTCGGCGGCGGCGGGGGAGCCGCGCACACGCGGAAGCGCTCCAGCAGCGTGGCGTCGGGCTCAAAGCCCCACCCGACCAATTCGCTCGGGAGGTTCTCCACGCGCGGCGTCGGGAACATCTCCTTCCATTCGCGCGTCCTGAAGCCGTGCTCCAGGAGAGCTGCGGCACGGGCGTTGCGTTTGGCGCTCGACGGCTCACCCAACACGATGGCGATCATCTTGCGCCCGTCGCGCGTGGCGCTTGCCGCAAGGTTGTAGCCCGACGCGCACGTGAAGCCCGTCTTGATGCCGTCCCCGCCGGGAAAATTGGTGAGCAACGCGTTGTGGGTTCCGATCGTGATCTTGCCGACCTGCGCCTGCGTCTCCGCATAGAGCGGCGCGCGCTCGGGAAAGTCGCGCAAGAGCGCCTGTGCCAGCAGCGCCATGTCGCGGGCCGTCGTGACCTGCTGCACGGCCGGCAGTCCGTGCGGGTTGATGAAATGCGTGTGCATCATGCCGAGCTGGGCGGCCTTCTGATTCATCTGCTTGACGAACGACATCTCATCGCCCCCGAGCGTCTCGGAGATCGCCACCGCGATGTCGTTTGCCGAGCGCATCATGAGGGCGGTCAATGCATCACCCAGCGGCAAGTCCTTGCCGGTGGCGAGGCCCAGCCGCGTCGGCGGCTGCTTGCGGGCATTGGGTGAGATGAAGACCCTGGTATTCTCGGTGACCCGCTTGTCGCGAATGGCCTCGAACGCGAGGTAGGCGGTCATCATCTTGGTCAGCGAGGCGGGGTACCAGGGCGAATCCGGATCCTCGGCGTAAAGGACGTGCCCGTCCTGGGCGTCAAACAGGAGTGCAGCACCCGCCAAAGCCGATCCGGCGCAAAAGGCCCACGCCAGCATGGCGGCCAAGGTGATCGTTGCAGTCCTCGCCAACTCCGGCCCCTAGCGTCGGTTTGAGACTGATTCCCTTAAGGCTGAGTATGCGCAGTCTGTCGCAAAATGTCAGCCCGCGTTGGCCACGGAGGGGAAATTGGCCCCCAAAGAAAGGCTCAGCGGACCGCTGCTTGCCACGTCCGCCGCACTCGGCAAGCATGGGGCGACACACTGCCACGCTTTCCCCGGGAGGCCTCATGCCCGCGAACCGCCGCATTCTCTCCGCCCTGGCGCTCTTCGCCGCCGCGGCCTTCGGGCCGGCCCGCGCCCAGGGCCTCGACATCTCTACGGCCACGATCGTCGACCTCACGCATGCGCTCGACGCCGATACAATCTTCTGGCCCACCGAGGCGACGACGTTCCAGCTCATCGAGGAGCACAAGGGGCTGACCGAGCAGGGCTACTTCTACGCGGCCAACCGGTTCTGCTCGCCCGAGCACGGCGGTACGCACGTCGATGCGCCGTATCACTTCGCCCAGGATGGCGCGACGGTCGCCCGCATTCCCCTCGATCGCCTCGTGGGGCGCGCCGTGGTCATCGATGTCGTGGCGCAGGCCGCGGCCGATCCCGACTACACGTTGCAACCGGGCGACGTCACGGCATGGGAAACGGCGCACGGCACAATCCCCGCCGGCGCGATCGTGCTGTTGCGCACCGGCTGGAGCAGCCGCTGGCCGGACAAGAAAGCCTACCTCGGCGACGATACTCCGGGTGACGCCAGCAATCTGCACTTCCCCTCCTACGGCGCGGAGGCAGCCAGGCTCCTGGTAAAACGCGGCGCAGCCGTTCTCGGCGTCGACACGGCGAGCATCGACAACGGACCGTCGACGGAATTTCTCGTACATCGCATCGTGGGGGCGGCCAACGTCGTGGGCGTGGAAAACCTGATGAACCTCGAAGCTCTGCCGCCGACGGGGGCTTGGGTGCTCGCCCTGCCGATGAAAATTGCCAACGGGTCGGGTGCGCCCGCACGCGTCATTGCCTTGGTGCCGTGAGCCCTTGCCTTCGGCGGTCGAGACGACACTGCGTGAGACACACGAGCGGCATAGACCCCACATGCAAAATCGCAATCCGCGAGGACCGTCATGACCGAACGCGTCGACTTCGCCAGTCAGGACTTTCTGCGCGACCCCAGTGCCGAGTTCGAACGGTTGCGCACCTTGGGTCCGCTCGTCGAAGTCACGTTCCCACTCCTCGGCAAGGTGTGGATGACGACGACGCAGGAGATGGCTGGGCGCGTTTTGAAGGACAGTGACACCTTTGCGTTGCGCAAGGAGGGCGGCGGCATTGCCGGGTTGCAGTGGTGGATGCCCGGCATCTTGCGGACGCTCGCCAACAACATGCTGACGTCCGACGAGCCGGATCATTCGAGGTTGCGCGGCATCGTCGATGAAGCCTTCCGCCGCCGCGCCGTCCTCGAAATGGAGCCACGCATTCGAGCCATTGCCGCAGAGCTGGCAGCCCAGCTGTTTGCCGAGGGCAGTCCCGCCGATCTCGTCGCGCGCTTCGCGCGCAAGCTGCCGCTGGCGGTCATCTGCGAGCTGCTCGGACTGCCGGCGGCGGACCGGTCGAAGTTCATGGCCTGGGCGGATGGCGCCACGAATGTCACCGGGCTTGTCGGGTTCTTGCGCATGATCCCCGGTCTTGCCGCGATGAAACGCTATCTGGGGCAGCGGTTGGACGCAGCGCGCGAAATGGGCGGCGAGGGCTTGATCGCCGAGCTCGTTCGCGTCGAGAAGGAAGGCGCTCATATCAGCCGCGATGAGATGGTCGCGATGGTGTTCCTGTTGCTGTTTGCAGGGAGCGAGACCACCACGCACCTGATCAGCGGAGCGGCGTTCGAGCTCCTCAAGAACCCCGACCTGCGCCGTTGGCTCCAAGAGGACACGACGCGCTGGGACCTCGCGATCGAGGAGTTTTTGCGCTTCATATCGCCCGTGCAGTTCTCCAAGCCCCGTTTCCTGCGCAAGGACATCGAGCTGGGCGGCATAACACTCAAGAAGGGCCAAATGATCATGGCCATGCTGGCGGCCGCGAACTTGGATCCGGCGGCGAATGATAATCCGGAGACGCTCGACTTGACGCGCAAGCCGAACCGGCATGTCGCCTTCGGGACCGGCATCCATTTCTGCTTGGGTCATCAGTTGGCGCGCATCGAAGGCAAATGCGCACTCGAAGCGCTGTTTGAGCGCTGGCCGCGGCTCACCCTGGCGGAGGACGCTTCGCAAATCCGCTGGCGCAGGCGCCCCGGCCTCAGGGCCATCGTCAAGCTGCCGGTCGTAGCGGAGTAGCGCTCTCGCACATTGATGACACCTGACGCGAGCCACGGATGCGCGCATCTTTCGGTGCGCGGCTACGCTGCTTGCGACGGACCAGTCGCGGCTGCCTCGTTCCTTATGAACTCGCGCGAAGTTGCGATCGGCACTTTGGCGAGCGAACAAAAAGCAGGAACGAGGAGAGAGATGATGATGAAGTATTTCGTTGCAATGTGCGTGCTGGCGGCACCGCTCGCCATGTCGGTCGCGCCGACGCCGGCCGAAGCCGGTGTCCGCGATCACGTCCGCTGCCATTGGGTCAAGAAGACGACGTTCCGGCACGGCCACAAGCACGTGCGCTTCGTGAAGAAGTGCAGCAAGCCCCACTACTTCAAGCGCCATCGCTGATGCAACGGCGCAGCCCGCTTATGCCGGCCTCCTTGTGGCGGCATAAGCGGGTGCTGCCTGCTTGCAACTAGCGTTAGAGCGGCCGGAGCAGATAGGCGCCTTCGCTCAGCGCCGTCAGTCCGCGTTGACGAAAGTGCGGATTTTTGTCGAGCACCTCTCGGCGCGCAATTTCGCCCACGTCATAGCGGTCGGCAAAAAGCCGGTCCACCTGCTGGCGCGGGGTGGCGAACGGCGGCCCCGCCATTTGCGTCTGGTCGTAGTCGAGGGTGATCAGCAGTACCGGCACCGCATTGGGCGCCAGCGACTTGATCGTGTCGGCGTAACGCTGCTGCATGGAGGCGGGAAACGCGATAAGTGCGGCGCGATCATACACCGCTGCGACGCCCGCCACGGCCGCTTGCGGCAAATCGAAAATGTCGCCGCACCAGATCTCGTAGGCTCCCGCCGACTTCACGATGAAGCGGCCGACCGTCTTCGTCTCAGCCTCGAGGCCGCGCTCGACGAAAAAGTCATCGACGGCCAATTCGCTGAGCTCCACTCCGATCACGCGGTGCCCCTGCGCGGCAAGCCACACCATGTCGAGGCTCTTGCCGCACAACGGCACCAGAACCGTCGAGGCGGGTGCAGCCCCGAGCGCGGCCCAATGCGTCTGCAGCAGGTCGTGAACGTCCGTCTGGTGAAACCCGGTCTCTTGCTTCTGCCAGCGCTCGAGCCAGAAGTCTTTGTCCACGAACCAGGCCCCGCTCAACTCCGGTATGAGGCGTTTATGTCGATGTAGCCATGCGTCAGGTCGCAGGTCCAGATCGTGGCGCGGCCCTCGCCGATGCCGACATCGACGCGCAGCGCTATCTCGGCGCCTTTCATGTAGCGCGCGACGGTGCCCTCCTCGTAGTCCGGAGCGCGCTCGCCGTTTGCAGCGACCAGAATATCACCGAACCAGATCGAGAGCTTGTCGCGGTCGGCGGCCTCGCCGGCTTTGCCGACCGCCATCACGACGCGTCCCCAGTTGGGGTCCTCGCCGGCAATCGCCGTTTTCACGAGCGGCGAGTTGGCGATCGCGAGACCTATTTTGCGGGCGGCGCGATCATCCTCGGCGCCCTCTACCTCGACGGTCACGAACTTCGTGAGTCCTTCGCCGTCCTTGGCGACCAGGATCGCGAGCTCGCGCAACAGGTCATGGAGCGCGTCGGCGAACCCTTGCAGCCGCGCATCGCCAGCCTCGCTGATGCGTGGGCAGCCGCGATCGGCGGCGGCGCCGGTGGCGAAGGCGAGCAGGGTGTCGCTCGTGGAGGTATCGCCGTCGATCGTCACGCAATTGAACGTAGCGTCGGCCGAGCGCGCAACGAGCGATTGCAGTGCCTCGGGGTCGAGCGCGGCGTCGGTGAAGACGAAGCACAGCATGGTCGCCATGTCGGGCTGGATCATGCCGGCGCCCTTGCAGAAGCCGGTTATCGTGACCTCGGCCTCGCCGATCCTGGCGCGGCGCGTGGCAAGCTTGGGGAAGGTATCGGTCGTCATGATCGCGCGTGCGGCAGCTTGCCACGTAGCGGGCGCGGCATCCTTGGCGAGCGCCCCGAGAAGATGGGCGAACTTCGCAGCGTCCATCGGCTCGCCGATCACGCCGGTCGATGCGATGAACACCTCGTCCAGCGGGCAGCCCACGGCTGCGGCGGCGGCCTCGGCGGTGATGAGCACCGCTTCACGCCCGCGGCTGCCCGTGAAGGCGTTGGCGTTGCCGGAGTTGACGACGAGGGCGCGCGCGTGGCCGCCATCGAGGTTCTTTGCGCACCACTCGACCGGGGCGGAACGCGTCTTCGAGCGCGTCAGGACGCCGGCGACGGTCGTGCCGGGCGCGAGCACGGCGAGCAGAAGATCGGTGCGGCCCTTGTAGCGGATGCCGGCTTCCGCGGTCGCAAAGCGCACCCCGGCGATTGGCGGAGCTTGGGCAAGTACTGCTGGCGCAAAGGGAGAGACGGTTGTGGTCTTACCCATTGAAATCTCCGGGGCCTACGGCGCGGGGAGCGCTGGCCCACACGAAACAGATCGGGCCGCTTAGATCAAGCGGCCCGTTCTTGGCGTGGATCGATGCAACGCTATTCTTTCGGTGCGGGCGCCGGCGCGGCTGCGGGCGCGGGCCCGGCTGCGGGCGCCGGATCGGTCGCCTGCGGTGCCGGTTTTGCCTTGGCGGCTTCGGCCTGCTTCTTCTTCTGGTCCTCGATCTGTTTCTTTATGTCGGCATCGACATATTCGAGCTTGGCCGTTTCGCGTAGCTCCGCCGCCTTTTCCTGCGCCTTGCGCACCGCGAGCGAGTTCATGATCGTCGTCTTCACGCTGTCGAAAGTCGGCGGCTCCTTGCGGCGGCGATCCTCGACCTTGATGATGTGCCAACCGAAGTTCGTCTTGATGGGATCGGAGACCTGGCCCTTCAGCATGCTGAAGGCAGCCTTCTCGAATTCAGGCACCATCTGTCCCTTGACGAAATAGCCGAGCAGCCCGCCCTGGTCTTTTGATCCGGTGTCCTGCGAGTTCTCCTTGGCGACCTCCGCGAAATCGGCGCCGGCGACGATTTTGGCGCGCAGCTCCTTCGCCTTCTCCTCGCTGTCGACGAGTATGTGGCGCGCGGCGACCTCGTCCTCCGGCTTCATTTCGCCGATGCGGGCGTTGTAAATTTTCTTGGCCTCGTCCTCGCTGACGGTGCTCCTCAAGGTCTTCTCGAAGTATTGCTCCCGCAGCAGACGGCGGCGCAGGTAGCGCATCTGCTCTTCGAACTCCGGCGCGGCGTCAAGCTTGGCGGCTTCCGCGGCGTCGGCGAACAGCATGTTGTCGATGAGGTACTCGGCGAGCGCGCGGCGCTTTACCTCGGGCGCAAGATTGCCGAGCTCGGAGCCGAGCTCACCTTCGGCAAAGCGCATGTCCGCTTCGGTGATGGCCTTGCCGTTCACCGTCGCCACGACCTTGGTGCTTTGGTCCTCGGCAGCCGCGCCATTGAGCGGCATTGCGAGGAGGGCCGGAGCAAGAATGGCAATGGCCGCGAGGAGGCGGGAATTCAAGAACGCTGGATGCATGTCGGTCTCTACTGGTTCGACGGATGCGTGATTGCGGGTGGAATGGGCTAAGCGCTATTCGGCCGCGCGGCAAGAATGCAGGGCGGCGGTCGTTTGCGGGCCCATGGATAGTGGTCTCTCCGGGCTCTGCCAAGTTACGAATTTGAGAGTTGGCGCTGGTTCAGGCGCCGCCCATGCGTTGACAACCCCAGGGTGCGGTCCTTATCTCTCACCCGGCGGCAGTCGGCCTGCCCATTGGCGCTCTCAACGCAGATCACGGCGGCCCCTCGGTCGGGGGGTGGGGTACTCTCCGGCGGATGTGATGGCTTTATAAGGCGGGCACTGGGAACCGCGTGGGACGCCGATGTCTGCCTGCGGCACGCTCCGAATCTAAGGAACCACTCGAATGCTTTCCACGATCGGCGGATACGCGGCAAAAATCTTCGGCTCGTCGAACGATCGCCGCGTCAAGGGATATCGGCCCCGCGTCGAAGCCATCAACGCGCTGGAGCCGGAAGTCAAAGCCTTGAGCGACGCCGAGCTCAAAGCCCGCACCGAGACCTTTCGCCGCCAGTACGAGGAAGGCGCGAGCCTCGACGATCTCCTGGTGCCGGCATTCGCAACCGTGCGCGAGGCGGCTTGGCGCGCGCTCGGTCAGCGCCATTTCGACGTGCAACTCGTCGGCGGCATGGTTCTGCACGACGGCAAGATCGCCGAGATGAAGACCGGCGAAGGCAAGACGCTCGTCGCGACGCTTGCGGTTTATCTCAACGCGATCTCGGGCAAGGGCGTCCACGTCGTCACCGTCAACGACTACCTGGCGCAACGCGATGCCGATTGGATGGGCACGATCTACAAGTTCCTCGGCCTCACCGTCGGCTGCATCGTGCACGGCATCGACGACGTGGCGCGCAAGGCTCAGTACGCCTGCGACGTCACCTACGGGACGAACAACGAGCTGGGCTTCGACTACCTGCGCGACAACATGAAGATCCACAAGGAGGAGATGGTCCAGCGCGGGCACGTCTTCGCCATCGTCGACGAGGTGGACTTCGATCCTGATCGACGAAGCGCGCACGCCGCTCATCATCTCGGGGCCCCTTGAGGATCGCGCCGAACTCTACACCTCGATCGACGTCCTGATGAAGACGATCGTCGCCGAGCACGCCAAGATCGAGAAGGAAGTCGAGCGCACGCACGGCAAGGAGAAGGCCAAGGAGGTGCTCAAGACCGAGGGCCTCCTGGAGCTCGACGAGAAGCAGCGCCAGGTTTCCCTGACCGAGCTGGGTAATTTGCGCGTCGAGGAGATGCTCGAGAGCCAGGGCCTGCTCAAGGGCTCGCTCTACGACATCGAGAACGTCTCCTACGTGCACCACATCACGTCGGCGCTGAAGGCGCACAAGCTGTTCCAGCGCGACAAGGACTACATCGTCAAGAACAATCAGGTCGTCATCATCGACGAGTTCACCGGCCGCATGATGCCGGGGCGGCGCTACTCGGAAGGCCTGCACCAGGCGCTGGAGGCCAAGGAGCACGTCGAGATCCAGCCCGAGAACCAGACGCTCGCGTCGATCACCTTCCAGAACTATTTCCGGCTCTACGACAAGCTCGCCGGCATGACCGGTACCGCCTCGACCGAAGCCAACGAGTTCATGGACATCTACGGGCTGGACGTACTCGAGATACCGACCAACGTGGCGGTCTGCCGCGCCGACGAGGACGACGAGATCTATCGCACGGCCAAGGAAAAGTACGACGCCATCGTGCAGACCATCGCCGACTGCCACCGCCGCAGCCAGCCGATCCTCGTTGGCACCGTTTCCATCGAGAAGTCGGAGCAGCTCTCTGAATTGCTGAAGGATAGAAAGTACATCGAGAGCCTCGGCCGCAAGGCGCTCACCCAGGCGGACAGCCTCAATGAGGCCAAGGAGGGCGAGCTCAAGGCCTACCTTTCCGACATCGGCTCGTATCTGGTCGAGATCGGCTCGCGCGCCAAAGCGAACTCCGATCCGATCCCGCACCACGTGCTGAATGCGCGCTACCACGAGCAGGAGGCGGTCATCGTCGCCCAGGCTGGCGTGCCGGCCGGCGTGACGATCGCGACCAACATGGCCGGCCGCGGCACCGACATCCAGCTCGGCGGCAACGTCGACTACCAGTTGAAGGATTGGATCGCCGAGGAGACGGAGGCCGGGCGTGCGCCGGAGGAGGCGCAGATCGCCAAGATGCGCGAGCAGCTGCAGCGCGACGTTGCGAAAAAGAGGCAGGAGGCGGTGGAGGCCGGCGGCCTCTACGTGCTGGCGACCGAGCGCCACGAGAGCCGGCGCATCGACAACCAGCTGCGCGGCCGCTCCGGGCGCCAGGGCGATCCGGGGCGCTCCAAGTTCTACCTGTCGCTCGAGGACGACCTGATGCGCATCTTCGGCTCGGAGCGCATGGACGGCGTCCTGAAGACGTTGGGGCTTCAGGAAGGCGAGGCGATCACCCATCCCTGGATGAACAAGTCGCTGGAGATGGCGCAAAAGAAGGTCGAGGCGCGCAACTTCGACATCCGCAAGCAGATCCTCAAGTACGACGACGTGATGAACGACCAGCGCAAGGTGATCTTCGAGCAGCGCCTCGACATCATGGGCGAGGAGGACGTCGCGGAGACGGTCAAGGATTTGCGCCATCAGCTCGTTCACGAGCTCGTCCGGACGCACATCCCCGAGAAGGCCTACGCGGAGCAGTGGAATACCAAGGCGCTGAAGGACTCCATGGCCGGTATCTTCGGCATCGAGCTTCCGATCGAACGCTGGGCCGAGGAGGAGGGGATCGCCGATCAGGAGATCGAGGAGCGGATCTTGAAGGAGGCTGACGAGAAGGCGGAGCGCAAGGAGCGCGAGCTGGGCTCGGAGACCTTCCGGCATATCGAGAAGATGGTGGTCCTGCAGACGCTCGATCACCTGTGGCGCGAGCATCTCGTCACGCTGGAGCACCTGCGCCAGGTCATCGGCTTCCGCGCCTACGGCCAGCGCGATCCGCTGAACGAGTACAAGAGCGAGGCGTTCGTCCTATTCGAGACGATGCTCGCGAACCTGCGCGAGGCCGTGACCGGCCAGCTCATGCACGTGGAGTTGGCGCCGCCCGACGAGCAGCCTGCGCTGCAGGAGATGGAGCTGCCGCCCATGGAGGCGCACCACGCCGATCCGTTCTCCGGATACGACGAATTGGCGTTGGCCGACGCGGCGATCGCGGCTGAGCGGCGCGGGCCTGCGGTCGCCGACAAGCGCCCGCCGCTGCAAACGCGCAAGAGCGGCAGCGACGTCGATCCCAAGGATCCCGCAACGTGGGGGAAGGTTTCGCGCAATTCCCCTTGCCCGTGCGGATCGGGGAAGAAGTACAAGCAGTGCCACGGCAAGCACGAATAATTCAATAGAAATCAGTTACATAATTGTAGTCGCTAGACACGACTTGAGGCCGTGCTCGTCCTCAGGATCCTAGCGTGGATGGGGCACACGGCATAACGGCCGGAGGCCCACCCGTACCGACGTGGGCCTTGCGCAAGTCCTCATCGAGCGCCTGTGGCCCACAGCTACGACATGGGCAGGTCCGCTATATTTCGTGCGCCGATGATGCCCCCCGTCGGTCAGATTCGCCGCGAATACATTTCAATTTCTGCACTTAGGGATATCGCAAAAAACGGCGCATAGAGAGTATGGGAGTTCAACGTCTCAACCTATGTTCAACGTCTCAACCTATTACGAGAGCGATGAAACAGTTCGCGCCATCCTCGTTTCCGCAGATCGACAACTTCGTCGCCTGCTACGCGCCCAAGCGCGAGATGGACGAGCTTGCCTACGTTGTGCGCGATCGCCACTTTAACGTGGCCTTCGGCCCGGATCTTTCCGGACAGCATGAACCCGGCAGCTTTATTGCCGCCATCGTCAGCGATGCGGTGGAGCAGCCGCTGCAGCTGTGCCAGAAGTTGCGATCGTTGTGTCCGACTATTTTGGTAGCATCGGACGTTAGCATCGAAATGCGGCGATCCTCGGTGCGTTTCGGCGTGGATGCGATCGTTCTGCGGCCGATCAATAATGTTGAGCTTTCCGATTGGTTGGAGCGGTTCAATTCAATCCACACCAACGATCCTGTTTCCGTTGCGATTGTGGACGATGATGCGTTCAGCGCCGATCTCTACGCACTGGCGTTGACGGCCGCCGGCATGCAGGTCGCCACCATCGGGGATCCGCTGCGAGCGCTGGCGCAGCTGGAAAACCTGCGTCCTGATCTCATACTTATGGACCTTCACATGCCCGATATGGAGGGCAGCGAGCTGATCCAGATCATCCGTCAGTGCAGTCAGTTCTCCTCGGTGCCGATCATTTGCCTGTCTGCGGAATCGAGGCTCGATCGGCAATTGGCGACCCGCAGGTTCGGCGCCGATGACTTCATTTCCAAGCCGGTCGATATCGAGCAGCTCGTGTCGATCGTCAAACTGCGCACGGATCGCTCGCGCTTTACCCGCTCGCTTGTGGAACGTGATGGCCTGACTGGGCTGTTGACGCATGCACGCCTGAAGGATCGTCTCGCGTTGGAGCTGCGCAGGTGTGTCCGCAATTCAAGTCAGCTTAGCTTCGCCATGATCGACATCGACAATTTCAAGCAGATCAATGACAGCCATGGCCACCCGTTTGGTGATATCGTCATCCGCAGCCTGGCGAGATTGCTTCGACGTGACCTGCGTAAAACCGACATCGTCGGTCGCTATGGCGGAGAGGAGTTCGGCATCATTCTGGTGGACACCCCTTTCGAGCAAGGGCGAGCCGTTATCGAAAAGCTGCGCCAGCGGTTCGCTGCAACACTGTTCGAAAGCGCCGGAACACGCGTCACGGCCACCTTCAGCGCCGGTTTGAGCTCCAATAGTCCTGGAGGGTGTATTGACCGCCTGATCGCTCACGCGGATCGCGCGCTGTACCGGGCCAAAGACAGTGGCCGCAACTGTGTGGCGCACGCACTGCCTCTCCCGGTCCTATCGAATTTTGGGAGCGCAAAGGTAGCCGCGGCCACTGGTCAAGCGGTAGATCGGTAATCCAAGTCTAGCGGACTTCGTAATATCGCGGCGTCCGCCTGAGCCGTGATCAGGCCCCCGTTTCCCACCCCCTAACCGGTTTGAAACCGCTTCCGGTGTTCATAGGTATCGGCGCGGCGCATCCGGCCCGGCGCCCGGCCCAGGGACTTCGAACCGTGAGACGGCTGATCCGCCTGCTGCAGCGTCTGGCGATCTTCGGGCTGGGTGCGTTCAGTATCTGGCTGATCGCGTTCGTCGTTTTCGATTTTGCCGACCAGCGGCTGCCTTGGGTCTTGGCGCTCGCCGCGACCTACGCGGTCGCCGCCTATCTCATTCTTCCCTATGCGGTCCGCATGGGTCTCAAGATCCTGCAGCGCCGGCACGTGCCCCGCTTCACGATCACGGGCGACGGATTGCCGGGCGATCCCGTGAACCTGGCTCTGATCGGCACCTACGCGCAGCTGCGCTCTGCCTTCGCTGCCGCCGGTTGGGTGCAAGCCGACCGCCTCACCCTGACCAGCGCGTGGCACATGGCGCGCGCCTTCGTCCTCGACACCTCCTACCCGGCGGCTCCGTTCAGCACGCTCTTCCTGTTCGGGCGCGGCCAGGACATCGGGTTCCAGCTGGCGATCGGCGGCAGCCCGCGCAAACGCCACCACGTGCGCTTTTGGGGGAAGAGCCTCGCCGCGGCCGAAGCCGGATCAGACACCGCCGATTTCTGGCTCAATACCGACCGTCCGCCGCTCGAGGCCACCGTGATGTGGGTAGGGGCCGGCACCAAGGACACCGGATTCTCCTTCACCCGCCTCACGTTCCAGATCACGCACGCGACCGATTCCGATACGAACGCCGAGCGCGGCTACATCATCGACGAGCTGAAGAAATCCGGGACAATCGCCGACGCGACGCTCTACCAGACCGGCGACCGCCTGATTACCGATCACGTCAACCACTACGTCACCGACGGCGAGATTGCCGTTGCGGAGCTGGTGGACCGCGGTCGTGCGACCGCGCCGCCCGCCGCAGCGAAGGGCCGAGCGGCCAAATAAGGTCGATCGACCTCTGGCTGGCTTATGCCGTGCCGGCGCCCTTCGATGCACCCAAACCGGACAAGGGCGTCGAGATGGCGCCGTGCCAAGCTTGCGCCAGATCGCGCCGCTCGGCAGGCCAGAAGTCTTGCTTGAGCGGTGCCAGTCCGGCGCGGTGCAGGCCGTAGGCGATCAGATCGGTAAATTGCGGGATTTCGAAATAGGTGGTGTGGATCAGCTCGCGCCAGTTCAGCTGCTCGCTCAACTGCGCGCGCATGTCGGGCGCGGTTTTCGGTGTCCGCGTCATTCCCAAAACTTCGCGCACTTTTGTCAGCGTCAGGATGGCGTGCTTTTCGCTGAACCGGCTCACCTCGTCGGCGACCGCTGCAGGCAGCGGCTCGAACGTCGCGGCGAACTCGGGTGGATGCGAGCCGACTTGCGAGACGCCCTCGCCCTGACGGTCGTCGCCCCACGCCTGCTGGCGGATCGACGACCACACCAGGTTGTCGATGACCTTGGAGAGCGGCCATCCTATGCCGCGGGCCAGCAGCTTCAGGATCGCGACGACGGCGCTGGCGACGGCCATGTAGATGGCGGCAACGACCGCCAGCACGGCGATGGCCACGAGGATAACCATTAGATAACCGAGCGCGGAGTCGCCCTCTAAGTTCATGATCTGAGGCCAACTTTCGACCATGAATTGCCAAAGCGGGGGCAGCGCCCAAACAACGACGACGGCACTCAAGAGGACCGTCATCAGCACCTGGGCGATTGCCACGAAGGGTTGGAGAAACGTCGAAGGAACGATTGCGCCTTTGACATACTGGACGTTCGACAGCGCGCTGATCGCTTCGTCGTCGCGATGCCAGAGGCCGAGCCATCGGTCCTTGTAGAGAGCGGCGGTTTTCTTTTTGCGGTCCTGCGGGTGCGTGCCGCCGCGGATGCGCTCGACGCTATAGAGGAATGCGAGGCACGCGCCGCCGAAGCCGAGCGCAATGAGGGAGAGCGGGAGAACGAGCGCGAAGAAAAACCGGCCCGGTTCCACCGTCGGTCCCTCAAACCACATGCCGCGAACCAATAGCGCGGCCCCGAAGATGAGCACGCCGATCGCCATCGCGTAGAGCGTGAGGCCTGTCGTACCCAAGCGGCTGAACAGGAAGCGATTGGCATTATAGTCGAGGAACGGCGTTCCGATCGTGCACCAGGATTTCAGCCGCTCGAACGGCTGGCCCTTGGCGACCGAGTGCAGCAGCGCATCGTAAATCACCGATCCGCCGTGGCTGTGGCCCACCACATGGTAATCCGCGCCCGCATCATCGTAGCCTTTCAGTTTCTCATAGAGCGCCTGGCCAGCAGCCCTGCGCCCGGATTCGCTGTTGGGGCCGAGCTCCCAATGAAACGGAACGATCTCGACACGCGAGGGATCGAGGTGGAGCCGTTTGGCGAGCTCTCCCAGGAACGGGCTGTTGCGCTGCCACCAGCGCTCGCCGGTGCATTCCTTGTGGCCGGCGCCCGTTCCGTGAACGGTCACGAGCTTGAGCGTTGGGCTCGCAGTGTCGGCCGCTTGCGCTGCACCGTTGTGCCCTGCCGTTGCCGTATCGGTCATATCTACGCCTCCCCTGTCCGTCCCCTGTCGCGCGCCGATCAGCGCCGCGAGATTTCGCGGGCGGTAGACGATCTCGCGCAGCGTTTCACCTGTTGCCTCGTTCACGGTCCGCCCAAATCTGGCGAGCACGCTGTCGTGCACACTCTCGTTGATGGTTACGTCGGCGCGAACGAGCTTGCCCGATCGCCAGCAGCCAATCAGCGTGCGGCGCAGTCTTGGTATCGCCTGCGTGTTCTGATTGATCAGCCGGATGAAAGGAAGACGCGCGCTCCACTTGAAGATGCGCCCCGTTGCGGACGCATGCTGCAGGCCCAACGGATTGGGCTTGGTCGTGCGCTTCAGCTCGTCCATGTCGAGGGCGAGGCCGGCGGTAGCGCTCGCGCGCTCCGCCATCCACAGCAGCGCGATGTCGCTGAGCTCGGTCTCGGGAAAGCCGCCGCCGACGTTGGCGTGCGAGCCGGAAAACCAGACCTGCTCGACATGCTGGTCGGGCGTAGGCGGCGCATGCCTTGGTCTCGTCCACAGCGATGGCCGGAAAGGCCCGCGGACCTCGTCGATCGACAACGCGTGCAGTCCGACATCAATCGACGAATGCAGCCGCGTGTCGTGGAAACCGGTCCAACGGTCGAGAAGCCGGCTGGAGAAAAAGGGATTGCCGATATTGCCGACCGTGTCCCACACGCCGACGCATTTGATGCGCGCCGGGTAGTGAGCGGCGGCGCGAAGCTGTGCAAGCGCCGCGGCGCTGCGCCGGCCGGCGGGCAGGCGATAGAGAGCCCAGGCCTGTTCGACGGAGAAGCCGGCGCCCTTGCGGGCGATACCGAACAGCGTGATGAAGCCGGCAAGGCTGCGGGCTTCGAAGGCGCCGCGCGAAAATCCGAAGAGAAAGATCTCGTCACCCGGCTCGTAGGCATCGATCAGGAACTCGTAGCCCTCGCGGATGCGATCGCTGACCTCGTAGCCGACGGCGCCCTTGAGAAACTGCGCGCGCGTACCTTTGGCCGAGCTGATGCCCTCGACGTAGTGCGATACCTGGCGGACGCCGCCGGCGTCTTCGGGCAAAATGCTCCGGTGCAGCTTGACGACGTTCGTCGGCACGGAGCCGTGCTCGTCGCTGTTCCACGTGCCATCCAGACAGCAGACCAAACGCTTCATGCTCCCCCCTTTTTGCTGGTTTGAGCTTCTAGGCGTGTCTTGCCGGTATCTTCAGGCGCTTCGACACAGCAGGGAGCTGCGCGGATCCGTCAATCGATCTGCTGGGGATTCAATGGGATGAACATCGGCCCCTCGCACGACGGTCAGCTGCACCATAGCAGGCGCTGGCGAATTTGCAGACGAGATAATGCCTGCGATCAACATGCGATTGCCGCCACATGGGCGCGTGCTCAAAGCCGATCCGCAGAGCACGCGATATCGAGATCGGCAACTTCGGCTTCGAACTCCGACAGCGTGAACAGCGCAAAGCACGGCCGCGCTCCGGGCGAGGGACCCGTCCCCGCGGCGAGGCGCTTCGCCAGGATCACCGCGGCAATCGCCGGCACGTAGGGGCCGTGGCCCGAGCGCGCGATGAGATGCCAGGCGAGCTCACGGGGTCTGCCGCTGCCATCGCGGCCGCGCAGGATAACGAACATGCCGCCGCGGTCGGAGCCGAGAGCCCCGAGCCTTCGTTTCGCTGCGAGCAGCGGCCGCGGCGAGCGCGCCGAGATCGCGGATGAGACCCGCGCGCACAAGCCAGGACAGGCCCCAAAGCACCGAGGTGGAATAGCCCGACTTCGACGCCGGCGGTGAAGCGCACCGACTGCAGTGAGGGATAGTGCGCCGGCAGGAGATCGAGGTCGGGAACGTCGATGTCGCTCAGCCAGCGCGCGCCGATGCCGGGAAAGCTGTGCCGGTGCAGCCCCTGCCAGCCGTAGGCGATTGCCGGCTGCGCGCCGCGCAGTACCGCGTGGGGCTTGCCGGCTTGGCGCAAGATCGAGGCCACGGTTGCGACGCCTGGGTCGAAGCGATTGCCGGGCGAGATGCCGATCTCGATTGCATCGAGGTGCTCGAACTCACCGGCGAACTTCTGCACCACGGCCGACGACAGCCCCGGAACGGAGCTTGCGCCGCTGATCACGGCGACATTTGCGGCACGCGCTTGCGCATCGAGCCGCGTTATGCCGGTGACGAACGCGCGGGCGTCGGCGAGGTCCACGTAGTGGCAGCCGGCCCCGATGCACGCGCGTGCGAGCTGGTACTCCTGGTCCTGGAAGGGGCCGGACGCATTGATGACGACCTTCGGCCCGAGTGCCGCGATCTGTTCGGACGTCGCCGTGGTCGCATCAACGCGCGCATGCGTCACGGCGGCTTTTGCCGTGCGTGTCAGCGCTTTTGCGTGCGCGGCAGCCTTGTCGGGCGAGCGGCCTGCGATTGTGATCTCGAGCGACGGCTCGCGGGCGAGCCGCTCCGCCGCGTGGGCGCCGAATGCGCCATAGCCGCCGATGATGAGGATGCGCGTCACGGCCCGTGCTTGCCACGACTGGCGACCCTAGCGCTAGTGGTGCCGCCGCTTGCGCTTGTGCCGGTACTTCTTTTTATGACTTTTCTTGACGGTCGCCGGCTCCGGCTCGACGACGGCGGCGCGCGCGAGGCGGGCGCGAAGCGTTGAATACTTGCGGCAGGCGGGCAGCGCCAGCGAGCAGGCCAGTGGTCGGGTCAGGGTCGGGCTGACGCCGGGGAGCAGCGTACGCGGGCGCAAGCTGCTGCAGGGAGTTGGCGCCGCGTCTTTCCAGGTTGGCTGTGGTGGGACCGCCGAGGTAGGAGGGAATGAGCTCGAACGCCAGTTTGGACTGAGGCGGTAACGGTCCCTCCTGCTCGGCGCCGCGTGCATTGATCTTGTTCAGCTCCTCGATGAGGGCCGCGGTGCGCGGGCATACGGCGATAGGCCCCGGATTGGGGCATCGATCAGGCTCGCCTCCTCGAACGTCGTAGCGCCCGCCGCACACGCTGATGCGCGGCGGCCGGTGCGTGCGCTCGAAGAGGTCGTAGCCGTCTTTCAGATTGCGCCAGAAGGCGCGCCAGTCCGGCGTCTCGTAGCGCGCGAGATTTTCTTCCGTCATGCGGAACGGGAAGACGTGGACGGGAACGTAGGCCTGTCCGGCGTCGAGTGCGCGCACCGCAAGCGTGCGGATCTCCTTGTATACGGCGTCGGTCATGGCAAAGCAGCCGATCGAGGCGCAGCCGCCGTGGATGAGGATGTCGGAGCCGCTGCGCGCGTGCAGCAGATCGAAGGTGTTGGGATAGCCGATGTTGAGCGCCAGCGGGTGGCGCTGCCCGTTGGGATGGGACTGCGGCAGCGTCACGGTATAGAAGCCTTCCGGCGCCTGCCGGTCGCCTTCCTTGAGCTTGGGCCCGAGCGTGCCGGACCAGTAGCAGATCGGATAGGTGGCAAAGAGCGTGTACTGCGTTGCTCCGCCGCCGCGGCTCATCCAAACCTCGAGCTCCGATTCGGCCTTGAAGATGCGGATGAGGAGTGCGGCATCCTCGGGCAGCCCGCGCTTGGCGAGGCGCTCATCGAGATGCGCGAGGTCCGGCGTGCCAGGCAGCGGCAGCTTGCCCTCGGCGGCGGTTCGCTTGTCGCTCGGCGCGATCGGCGGGCATGTCCTTGAGGACGGGCACTTCCTTGAGGTCGAGCGGCAGCGACAGCGCGGCGCCGGCCTGCACCAGCGCGAGCGACGCCAAGGCACAAAGCCCGATGACGCATGTCTCACGTGCGCGCGCGCCAACGGTCATAAGGTTCGTCTCCAACCCTGGCCTTGCGCGGGCTCGCCGGCAGCGCTCGGCAACTCGTCATTGATAGGATCGCAGCAGCGCGATCGGATCAACCTTTCGCGCCCGCTGCGTCGATTTTCCACTGTCGCGGCGCCGTTTCCCGCCCTCGTCAGCTCGTCGGCGGAAGGGCCCGGGCAGCCGGTTTCGATTGGTGCGCTGCCGTCCTTATCCCCGCCGGTGCCGGCCGAGCGAAACACGTAGCGACCTCGGCACACGCTGACGTGCAGGAGGGACATGTCTCGCGTTCAAAGAGGTCATGACCGGCCTTCAATTGCGCGCCAGAACGGTATGGCGGCGGCATGCGCGTGGCGCGCCATGTTGGCCTCCGTCATGCGAAACGGGAAGACCTGCACCTGGAAGCGCTTCTGTCCCGCACTCAAGGCGGCGGTCACGAGCGACCAGATCTCGTCGATGACCGGATCGGTCATGGCGTAGCAGCCGATCGAGCGGCAATCGCCGTGCACCATCAGCAGCGAGCCGGTGCGCCCGTGCGCGCGGTCGAAGGCGTTGGGAAAGCCGAGATTGAACGAGCGGTGATACTTGCTCGCCGGATTGAGCGCCGTCGCGTCGACCGTATAGAAGCCCTCCGGCGCCTGCCGGTCGCCCTGGCGCACTTTGGGCCCGAAGTCGCCCGACCACATGCAGATCGGATAGGTGGCGAAGCGCTCGAAATTTGCCGTCGCGCTTGAGCCAAACCTCGAGCTCGAACTCGCGCTTGAAGATGCGCACAAGCACCGGCGCGCCGGGCGCGAGGCCGTCGGCCGCGAGACGCCCCGAAAGGTTCTGCAGGTCGGGCGTGCCGGGCAGCGTCTGCTCCCGATTATGCGAGCGCCCACCGCTTGCCTTCTTCGGAGCAGATCAGCTCCTCCTCGATTAGCGCGAAGATCTGCGGCCAGAAGGCAAAGAGCGCGCCGCCGGCGATGGCAACAAGGACGCCGAGAACAACGAGCGCCTTGAGCGGGCGGTGCTTGCGCATGCGCTATTGCTGAGTAGCCGAGCGCGGAGGTGCTGCCCGTCGAGACCGGCGCGCCGAGACCGAAGGACGAGCCGAAGCGCGGCTTCGGTCGGAGGCGCGTCGCCGGCGTCGGCGCCGGCGCTGCGGCACGTGGCGACGTCCTCGCGCATCTTCGGGCCCGGGCACGGTGATGCGCTCCTCGGCGACCTGCTGCTCGTCGGGCTTGGGCACGAACGGCTCGAACACCGGCCGGCTGAAGCTGCGGGCACACGCCGTCCGGCTGCACGGGAGCGCGCGTGGACATCTTGACGTTGACGAGGTAGCGGTGCTCGCACACGGCGATCGGCGGCGGCAGGCGATACTTCTCGAAGAAGTCGTAGCCCTGCTTCAGGGTCTTCCAGAACGCGTAGTTCGGGTTGCCCTGATAGCGCGCCATGTTCTCCTTCGTCATGCGGAACGGGAAGGCGTGCACCTGGAAGCTCTCCTGGCCGCCCTTCAGGGCTTCGCGCGCCAGCCCGTAGATCTCCTCGATCAGCGCGTCGGTCATGGCGTAGCAGCCGGCCGACTTGCACTTGCCGTGCACCATCACCGAGTTGCCGGTGCGCTGCAGCGAGCGGTCATAGGCGTTCGGGTAGCCGATGATTGAAGGCGAGATAGTACTGCGAGTTCGGGTTCAGCTGCGCGGCGGTGACCGTGTAGAAGCCCTCCGGCGCCTGGCGGTCGCCGTACTCGATCTTCGGGCCCACGGTCGCCGGACCAGTTGCAGATGGGATAGGTCTTGAAGTGGTAGAAGCGGCCGTCGTCGCGCGCCTTCCAGACCTCGAGCTCGGATTCTTCCTTGAAGATGCGCACGAAGATGGGCGAGCCCTGGTCCATGCCCTTGCGCCCCGAGCAGCATCATCGCGTCCTTGCCGAGCGGCTGATCTGCGGGAGGAATGCTGGGGACCGCCGCCGCTGCAGGCCGCGAGCGCGCAGGCGCCAACGACGGCCGCCAGCGCGGCGCAAAGACGGGCTCTCTGCTTCGAGCCAAGGATGATCATACGCATACGCAGTGCCCCTGGCGCACGGTGATCACCATCGATCTGCGATCCTTAACATACGGTTAACGTTACGAGATTCCCAAGCCCCAAGCCAGACTGGGAACGGGTCCGGAACGAACCTCTCGAGTATCCCGAACAGTTGACCGGAATTTGGCGGCAAACTCCCCGCTCCGCCGGCGGGAATCGCAATGGATATTAGAGCGCCTGGCCGATCTGCATGAAGCGGTCGTGGCGCTGCTTGCGGATGTCGGCCGGCGACTTGCCCGTCGAATTCCGCCAGCGCCCGGGCGATGGCGTCGCCCGTGGCCTTCATGATCGAGGCGCGGTCGCGATGGGCGCCGCCCACCGGCTCGGTGATGATCACGTCGATGACGCCGAGCTGGTCGAGGTCCTGGGCCGTGATCTTCATGTTGGTGGCGGCGTCGATCGCCTTGGCCGAGTCGCGCCAGAGGATCGAGGCGGCGGCCTCCGGCGAGGCGACGGTATATATGGCGTGCTCGAGCATAAGGATGCGGTTGGCGGTGGCGATGGCGATGGCGCCGCCCGAGCCGCCTTCCCCGATGACCACGGTGATGAGCGGCACGCCGATGCGCAGGCAGCAGTCGGTCGAGCGCGCGATCGCCTCGGCCTGGCCCCGCTCCTCCGCGCCGATGCCGGGATAGGCGCCGGCGGTATCGATCAGCGTGATGACCGGCAATATCGAAGCGCTCGGCCATCTCCATGAGCCGCACGGCCTTGCGGTAGCCCTCGGGCTTGGCCATGCCGAAGTTGTGGCGGATGCGGCTTTCGGTGTCGGAGCCCTTCTCGTGCCCCATCACCATGACCGAGCGGCCGCGGAACCGGCCGAGCCCGCCGACGATGGCCTCGTCCTCGGCGAAGTAGCGGTCGCCCGCCATGGGCGTGAAGTCCTCGATCAGCGCGTGAACGAAATCGAGGCAGTGGGGCCGCTCGGGATGGCGCGCGACAAGCGTCTTCTGCCAAGGCGTGAGCTTGGAGTAGGTGTCGACCAGAGCGGAGCGCGCCTTCTGCTCCAACTTCTTGATCTCCTCCGCGATCGAGACCTGGCGCTCGTCGTCTTCGAGCGCGCGCAGCTCGGCGACCTTGCTTTCGAGCTCGGCGATGGGCTTCTCGAAGTCGAGATAGGTTCGGATGGCAACAGGGCGATCCAAGTCGGCTCTCGTAGCGGTTGCGGGGATTAGCGCGGGACAATCGCGCCCCGGCTTCGGTCCTGTCAAGACGGGCGCGTGCGTCGGCTTAACGAGGGCCCTGATTAGCGGAACAGGAAAGACCGGCAAAGGGGGTGCTGCGCAACGGCCGGCTTGGGCAGATCTTCTCTCCCCAGCCTGACGGAAAAGTCTTAATCCTTCTTCGCCAGCGGGTGGTGCTCCTCCACCAGCCTTTTCAGCCGTTCCTCCAGCACGTGGGTGTAGATCTCGGTCGTCGAGATGTCGGCATGGCCCAGCAACTGCTGCACGGAGCGCAAATCCGCGCCGCGGTCGAGGAGGTGGCTCGCAAAGGCATGGCGCAGCACGTGCGGGCTGACGCGGTCGGGGTCGAGGCCGGCTTCCTCGGCGAGGCCCTTCAGGTCCTGGGCGAAGCGCTGCCGGGTCAAATGGCCTTGCGCGCTCCTCGAGGGAAAAAGCCACTTCGTCGCGACGGTGGCGGCGCCTGCTTCCTCCGCGGCCCCGGGCCGCAGATAGCGCTGAAGCGCTGCAACCGCGGAGGCGTTGAGCGGCACCAGCCGCTCGCGGCCGCCCTTGCCCTTGATGGTCAGCACGCGCGCATCGCCCGCAAGAACGCTGCGCGGCAACGACACGAGCTCGCTGACGCGCATGCCGGTCGCGTAAAGCATTTCCATGAGGCAGTGCAGACGTTGCGCGCGCATGTGCTCTCCGGCACCGGCCGTCTGCGCGCGGGCCTGCGCCGCGCCAATGAGCCGATCCACCTCCGCGACGTTGAGGGTCTTCGGCAGGGCGCGCTCTTTCCTCGGGGCGGCATGGCCGAGCGTCGGGTCGGTTGCGGCGAGGCCCTCGGCGATGAGGAACTTGTAGAGCTGGCGCACGGCCGAAAGCCGGCGCGCGCGCGAGGTCGGCTTCAGGCCGGAGGCCGACGCTGCCTGCATGTAGGCGGAGATGTCGGCCGTTGCGGCGGCATCGAGGGAGGTGGCGCGCTGCTGCAGGAATGCGCTGAAATCGTCGAGGTCGCGCCGGTAGGCGTCGATCGTATTGGCGGCCGCTCCGCGCTCGGCGCTGAGCATCTCGAGAAACGCTTCGATGTGCCGCGTCGCCTCGGCCATCATTGCCCCGGGTGTGAGATGCCGCTCAGTTCACGATGGTGCGCGGCCAGCTTGCAAAGAGCGCCTCGAAGCCGAGCCGGCGGGCGTCGCCTTCGAGACCGGCCCGCTTCAGCGCGCGGATCGAATCGCCGAGCGCGATCATATGCGCGCCTTCGGCGCCGTTGGGTCCCAGCGTTTTCATGGCGAGCAGCACCGTCCTGCCGAAATCGCGCTTCTTGGCGGCGTCCTGCAGCTCGGAAAGCACGCCCGTTTCGGGAAGATGCCCGCCGGCGGGCTGGGGCGTGCGGCTCGCGGCCTCCCACAGCGGGATCGGCACATTGTACTCGAGCGCGTCGAGCACGGTGGCGAGACGGTGCAGCAGCGTCGGGTCGAGCCGCCCATGCACGGCGAGCTCCTCCACGTAGCGCAGGCTTGCTCCGCGATTGTCCGCGGGCTTTGGGTCGGCGATGTCGATCAGGGCCAGCCAATGATTGAGGCCGCCGTTTCCGGGAGCGCCCGCGTCGGAGCCGAACATGGCCCAGATTCGGGCCGTGTCGTAGTCGCCGGCCGCGAGCGCGACCTCGATGCCGGTTTCCGCGTACCAGCCGATCTCCGGCGCCGGCACGATGCCGACCGATGCCGGCGCGAGCATGAGCAGTGCGGTCATGTAGAGGCCGGAGCGGCGCGCCTCGTCGAGAAACGAGCGGATGAGGCGGACCTTCTTTTGCGGGCGTGCGTTCTGCCTCGGCGGCGACGAACAGGCTCGCGCGCCGCTCAGGCGAGTTCGAGCCGTCCGCGGGCTGGCCCGCCGCGCGTGCGCGATAGATTTGCGCGAGCTGCTCGGGCGTGATGGCGTTCACTTGCGCCGCCGCCTTCGGCGGCGGCGAGCTTGAGGTCCGGTTGCGTGCCGGGATCGAGCGCCAGCGCCGCCAGCAGCGACGGCGCGGCTTGCTTGAGGATCGCGGCGTTGTCGATCGTGCCGCCGGCCGCCTCGATGAGGCGATAGTCGAGCAGCGAGATCGGCTCGTCGGGCGCGATCTTGGGCTTGGCACCGAGTGAAACGGCGTCGAGCGCCCGCACGCCGGCGGGTGCCCCTTAAGCCCTCCTCGCGCGCAATCTCGGCCGCGAGACCGGCGCCGGCCGTATCTCCGGCGATCGTGGCGCAATAGCCGGAGATGAGGGCTGCTTGTCCTTTGAGATGCTTTGGGAAGTTGCCGGTGGGGGCGCCGCCGCTGTGCGCGGTCGCGCAGGCCTGCACCTTTTCGCCCAGCCCGATCTCGTTGCGGGCGGCGAGCGTGGCGACGAGCGCGTTGCCGGCCGGCATCTTGGCAAGCTCGCGCGAGGCCTCCTGCGAGCAGGCCGGAGCGGTAGAGCGTCTCGAGGCGCAGGGCCATGAACTGCTGGTCGATCTCGCCGCCCGTCGGCGGCGTGACGTCGAGGTGATGAGGCGCAGCCACAATGCATGCAGCGCCGGCGAGCGCGGCGGGATCTCGAGCTCGGCGATAAGGCTTTCGAGCGTGGCGACGTCGAGACCGCGCCACAGCTCGAACGGCAGCCCGGAGCCGTCGGTCGCCATCACGGGAGCAAGCTCGCCCCGCTCGACGGCGATGCTCTTCTGGTCGAGGAACTGCGGCGCGGCCGGCTCGGGCGCGGGCTTCTTGCTCCTCAGCCTTGCGCTCGGAGCCGCCGAAGGCATCGAACGGGTTCCAGTCCTGGGCAGCGGCCGCGGTGCGCAATAAAAGCGAGGGACAGGGCCGCGATCGGCAGGTGGGATAGGGCTGGCTTCCGCATGGGTCGTCAGCCGGTCACTCGGTTCGAACCTTGACGCCCGGAACGGGCTTGGTGACCATGCGCGTCTCGGGCTCGAATTTGGTGGCGAGAACGTAGAGCGCACCCGTGATGAGTGGCGCCGATCGTGCCAACGACGGCAAGAAACCGGAACAAGCTCGGCATTTTGCTATCCCGCCCCCAGAGTTTAAGTCTCTTTCCAACTTGGCGCCATTATGACTTGCACTCGACCACAATCCAAAGTAGGCGGCGAAGCGTGCGGCGGGCGCCAAAGCTTGATCATCTCGGCGGCCGCTCCCTGAGCTGAAGCGCCGCCATCCCCGGTGATCGTTCGATTCGGGCTCGATCGGAAGAGTAGCAAAAATGGGCGATGCCCACTCGCTTGATGCGATCAAATCTGCCCTGGGCCAGAGGTCGATCGTCATGGTCGGCCTCATGGGCTGCGGCAAATCGGCCGTTGGCCGCCGGCTCGCCGCCAGGCTCGGGCATGCCGTTCGTCGATGCCGACGAGGAGATCGAGAAGGCGGCCGGCAAGAGCATCGAGGACATCTTTGCCGAGCACGGGGAGCCATATTTCCGCGAAGGGCGAGCGCAAGGTGCTCGCCCGCCTGCTGCGCTCGGGCCCGCAGGTCTTGGCGACGGGCGGCGGTGCGTTCATGAATGCCGAGACGCGCGCGGCCATCGCTCAAAGCGGCATCTCGATCTGGCTCAAGGCCGATCTGGCGCTGCTCGTGCGCCGCGTCGCCAAGCGCAACAATCGTCCGCTGCTCAAGACCGGCGACCCGGAAGTGGTGCTGCAGGCCCTCATGGACGCCCGCTATCCGGTTTATGCGCAGGCCGACATCACCGTGGAAAGCCGCGACGTGCCGCACGAGGTCGATCGTCGCCGATATACTGGAGCGCCTGGCGCGAGAAGCTGCAGGTCGCTTCGCCGCCCGAGGGACCGCAATGAGCGCCGTCAACGCACAGCACTTCGCCGCTCAAGCCCGTGCGCACGGTGGCCGTGCCGCTGGGCGAGCGGGCCTATGACGTGCTCATCGGTCCGGGGCTGCTGCCGCAAGCTGGCCGCCTCATCGCGGCGCGGCTCGGGCCCGCCAAGTGCGCGATCGTGACGGACGAGAACGTCGCGCGCCATCATCTGGCCGCGCTCGAAGCCGCGCTCAAGCAAGAGGGCCTCTATGCGGGCTCGATCGTGGTGAAGCCCGGCGAGGCGACGAAATGCTTCGCCGAGCTCGCGCCGTTGTGCGAGCGCCTGCTGGATATGGGGCTCGAGCGCGGCGATCTCGTCGTGGCGCTGGGCGGCGGCGTGATCGGCGATCTTGCCGGCTTTGCCGCGGCGATCCTGCGGCGCGGGGTGCGCTTCGTGCAGATCCCGACGACGCTGCTCGCGCAAGTCGATTCCTCCGTCGGCGGCAAGACCGGCATCGACATGCCCCAGGGCAAGAACCTGATCGGCGCCTTCCATCAGCCGAGCCTCGTCATCGCCGATACCGATACGCTGCGCACGCTTGCCCGCTCGCGAGATGCGCGCGGGCTACGCCGAGGTGGCGAAATACGGATTGCTGGGGGACGCTGACGTTCTTTGCGTGGCTCGAAGCAGAATTGGCAGGCGGTCTTTGCGTTCGAGGCGCAGCCTCTGGCGCACGCGATCGAGACCAGCGTCAAGGCCAAGGCGGCGATCGTCGGGCGCGACGAGACCGAGCAGGGCGAGCGCGCGCTGCTCAATCTTGGGCACACGTTCGGGCACGCGCTCGAAGCCTGGTGCGGATACTCCGACCGGCTGCTGCACGGCGAGGCGATCGCGATCGGCATGTGGCTCGCGTTCCGCTTGTCGGAGGAGCTTGGACATTGCGCGCCGGGCGCAGCGGCGCGCGTTGCCGCGCATTTTGCAGCCGTCGGCCTGCCGACGCCGACTGGGCGACATCCCCGGTGCCCCGCCGGACGTGGCGGGGCTCATGCGGCTCATGGGGCAGGACAAGAAGGTGCGCCAGGGCAAGCTGACATTCATTCTGGCGCGCGCCATCGGCGAAGCCTTCATCGCGCACGACGTGGCGCCGGAGCGCGTCAGCGGCTTTCTCGCGGGCGAGATCGCGCAAGCTCAAGCCCGCTAACCTTCGGCATTCGGTTTTATGCTAGCGTTCCGCGCCTTACCGGCTGGGAACCTCGTCGGGCACCCGCACCTTCCCTCGACGTGCACCCGCAACGGCAACCTCGAAAGCTCTGCAGGCCACATGTCTCTCGTGATCGCTCTCATAGTCGTCGCCATTGTCGTGCTTATTGCGTTGTCGGCATTCTTCAACCTGAGCGAGACCGCGCTCACCGCCGCGTCGCGCGCGCGCATGCACGCGCTCGAGCAGGAGGGCAACGCGAAGGCTGCGATGGTCAACCGCATCCTTCGCTCGCCCGAGAAGATGATCGGCACGATTCTGATCGGCAATACGCTCGTCGACGTGCTGGCGTCCGCGCTGGCCTCGGGTCTCGCCGTCGTCCTCATCGGCGAGGTCGGCGTCGTCTACGCGACTGGGATCATGACTTTGCTCATCGTCATCTTCGCCGCGGTGCTGCCCAAGACGTACGCGCTCGCCTTCTCCGACAGGGTCGCGCTCGCGGTCGCGCCCGCAATGCGCGCCACCATCGTCATCATCTATCCCATCACGGTCGCGATAGAGTTCATCGTGCGGCAGCTGTTGAAGCTCACCTCCGACCACCGCCGACGACGAGGCCAACATCTTGGCCGCGCACGAGGAGATCCGCGGCACCATCGAGCTGCAGACCAAGGAAGGCACCGTCGCCCGTCACGACGCCGACATGCTGGGCGGCGTGCTCGATCTGCGCGATCTGCAGGTGGCCGACATCATGGTGCATCGCACGAAGATGGAGACGATCAACGCCGACGAGCCGCCCCAGCAGATCATCGACGATCTGTTGCGCTCGCAATATACGCGCATGCCCATCTGGAAGGACGAGCCGGAGAACATCATCGGCGTGCTGCACACCAAGGATCTGTTCTCCGCGCTCGGCCGCGCCGGCTGGGACGTCACGAAGCTCGACATCATGAGCTTTGCCGTGGAGCCGTGGTTCGTGCCCGACACCACGGCGCTGAAGGAGCAGCTCAATCAGTTCCTGAAGCGCAAGGCGCAGATGGCGCTCGTCGTCGACGAGTACGGCGAGGTGCAGGGCCTCATCACGCTCGAGGACATTCTGGAGGAGATCGTCGGCCAGATCGCCGACGAGCACGACACGCACGAGGCCGCGATCCGCCCGCAGCCCGACGGCACCGTCAACGTCGACGGCACCGTCGCCATTCGCGACCTGAACCGCCAGATGAACTGGAGCCTGCCCGACGAGGAGGCGACGACGATCGCCGGTCTCGTCATCCACGAGGCGCAGACGATCCCCGAGCCGGGGCAGGTGTTCACGTTCTACGACTACCGCTTCGAGGTCCTGCGCAAGACGCGCAACAAGATCACGGCGCTGCGCGTCAGCCCCGCGCCGAAGGATGTGCGCGGCAAGCCGGCGGGCGCCGCCGAGCCGCCGGCGGGGTGAAGCGCGCCGATTTCCCGCGCATGCGCTCGTTCAGCTCACGTTCAGGCGTTTCTTCCGAACGTCGGCCACGGATCACAACGGAAAGATGCGAGCACGTGCTTCGGCGGTCTCGAGCGAGCCTCGGGGCGGCGGACGCACCGACCAGAAGGGAAGGATCCGAGATGAATCGAGCTTTTCCTCTGACCCTCGCAGCCGGTGTTCTCGCTTGCGTACTCGCGGCGGGATCCGCCCAGGCCGCACCGGCCACATCGGGCATTCTGGGCAAGCTTGCGGCGAACGCCAATGCCTCGACCCAGATCGAGCACGTGGGCTGGCGCCGCCATAGGCACAATCGCTGCTTCCGCCGCTGCATGTGGCGCACGGACGGCGCCTACCGGTTCTGCCGGGCCACGTGCCACCGCTGGGGTTGGTGAGGCACACGGCAGTGCACGTTAGATGACGTGGCGGGAGGCCCCGCCCCGGCGATCGCAAAGCGCGGTTCAGGGGCCGGGGCTTTTCGCAATTGGGGCCATTCCCAAGCGGGCCGGCGGTAGCGCTCAAGCCACCGTTTCGCCCGGCGCGCAGGCCTTGATTGCCAGCGCGTGCACCCCACCTCTTAGCTCGTTACTCAACAAATCGTTGACCAATCGGTGGCGCTCCATCCGCGACTTGCCGGCGAAGGCTTCCGAAACGATCAGCACACGGAAATGGCTCTCGCCGGTGCCGGGCGAGGAGGCGTGGCCGGCGTGCAGGTGCAACTCATTGACCAAATCCAAACGGCTTGGCCGCAGACCGATCATCAATTTTTCGCGCATCTGCGTTTCAAGGGTCATTAATGGTCGCCTCATTTCGATGTGAAAGAGTGACGTCGGCGCAATGCAGAGTTCGGCTTGTGCGGCGCCTGTCGTCAGATCATACTTCTCAACATGAAGCTCAACTCAAAATATTTCGACAGCATCCGTGTCGCACCCAAGCGGGCGCGCGCCAGGCTGCGGCCGTGCGCGAGGAGCAGCCCTCCTGCCAGTGGAAAGGGTGCACGGCTCCCGGACGCCACCGGGCGCCGCGCGGGCGCGGGCGCGACGGGGAGTTCTTCATCTTCTGCCTGGACCACGTCCGCCAGTACAATGCCTCCTACAATTATTTCGACGGCATGAACAACTCCGAGGTGGAGAAATTCCAAAAGGATGCGCTCACCGGCCACGGCCCGACCTGGAAGGTCGGCGTCAACGGCCGGCAATACGGCTCCACGAGCGGGGGCGCCGCCGGCGGCGAGCCCGCGGCGTCCAACGGCTCGCGCCTGACGGGCTGGCGCGCGCTCGACCCGCACGGCTTCTTTGCGCGGCGCGCCAAGGAAGCGCGCGAGGCGCCGGCCGAGAACCGGCGCAGCTGAAGCCGCTCGAGAAGAAGCATCTGCAGACGCTGAACTCTCGGGGCGAGCGCCACGCGCGTCGAGATCAAGGCGCGCTTTAAGGAGCTCGTTAAGGTCTATCACCCCGACGCCAACGGCGGAGACGCGCGCTCCGGCGACAAGTTGCGTGAGATTATCCAAGCCTATAACTATCTGAAGCAGGCGGGGCTCGTCTGAAGCTCCGCAAATCCCCCCTGCAAACCGGAAAGCTCAACCTCGAAGGTTCCCTGCACGATGCGTGCGCAAATCGACAGCGGGTGCCGAAGCCAAGACCGCCCGGCCTGCCCGACATGAAGCTATCGGTGCGCCAGGTGTTCGGCATCGACAGCGAGCTCGAGGTGCCGGCCTACTCCAAGCCCGACGAGCACGTGCCCGACGTCGATCCCGACTACCTCTTCAACAGAGAGGTGACGCTCGCCGATCCTCGCCGGCTTCAAGCACAACCGCCGCGTCATGATCCAGGGCTACCACGGCACCGGCAAGTCGACGCACATCGAGCAGGTGGCGGCGCGGCTCAACTGGCCGTGCATCCGCATCAATCTCGACAGCCACGTGAGCCGCATCGATCTCATCGGCAAGGACGCCATCGTGCTGAAGGACGGCCTGCAGGTGACCGAGTTCCGCGAAGGCATCCTGCCCTACGCGCTGCAGACCAACACCGCGCTCGTGTTCGACGAGTACGACGCCGGGCGCCCCGACGTCATGTTCGTCATCCAGCGCGTGCTGGAGGTCTCCGGCAAGCTCACGCTGCTCGACCAGTCGAAGGTGATCCGCCCGCATCCCGGCCTTCCGCCTGTTCGCGACGACGAACACCATCGGGCTCGGCGACACCTCCGGCCTCTACCACGGCACGCAGCAGATCAATCAGGGCCAGATGGACCGCTGGTCGATCGTGGCGACGCTCAACTATCTGCCGCACGACGACGAGGCCAAGATCGTGCTGTCGAAGGTCAAGTCGTTCGCCAAGAGCGAGGCCAAGCGCAAGGCCGTCTCGCACATGGTCCGCGTCGCCGACCTCACGCGCTCGGCGTTCATCAACGGCGATCTGTCCACCGTGATGAGCCCGCGCACCGTGATCATGTGGGCGGAGAACGCCGAGATCTTCGGCGACATCGGCTTTGCGTTCCGCCTCACCTTCCTCAACAAGTGCGACGAGCTCGAGCGGCCGATGGTCGCCGAGTTCTATCAGCGCTGCTTCGGCGAGGAGCTGCCCGAGAGCGCGGCCAACGTCGCGCTGAGCTGAAGCCCCATGACGACGGGTCCCAAGCGCAAGGAAGCGCCGACCGAGCCGCTGAAGCGGGCGATCGGCCTCACCGTGCGCGCCATCGCCGGCCAGCACGATCTCGAGGTCGGCTTCGCGCCGGGCGCGCCCGAGCTTCAGCACAAGCACGTGCAGCTGCCCGAGCCCTCGCGCGTGCCCTCGCAGCGCGAGATCTCCGTCATTCGCGGCTGGGCGGACAGCTTCGCTCTGACGGCCGGCTGCCACGACGCAAAGCTGCACAATCGCCTCGCGCCGGGCTCGGGGCCGGCGCGTCTCGTGTTCGAGGCGGCCGAGCGCGCCCGCGTCGAGGCGCTCGGCGCCAACCGCATGCCCGGCATGGCGCGCAATCTCACCGCCCGCATCGAGGACAAGTACGCCCACGGCCGCTTCGCCGAGGTCACGACCAAGGAGGAGGCGCCGCTCGAGGATGCGGTCGCGCTCATGATCCGCGAGCGGCTGACCGGGTTGGCGCCGCCGGAGTCGGCCAAGGCGCTGGTCAATGTCTGGCGCGCCTCGATCGAGCAGCGCGGCGCCAAGGTCCTGAAGCGGCTCGACAGCCTCGCCGAGGACCAGGAGAGCTTCGGCCGGCTGATGCGCGATCTGTTGCGCGCGCTCGAGCTGACCGAGGAGAGCTCCGACGCCGAAAAGGAGGAGAGCGGCGAGGCGGCCGAGAACGAGCCCCAGGACGGCGACAGCGAAGGCGAGAGCGGCGCAGGAAGGCGAGGAGGGACGCGACCAGCCGCGCGAGGAAGGGCAAGTCCGAAGGCGACGCCGGCGAGGCGCGAAGAGGCTCTCGGAGGCCGCCAGCGACCGACGAGATCGAGAGCCGCTTCGACGACCTGGAGCAGATCGACACGGCCGAGCCCTGGCGGCCCAACGTCTCCGTTCTCGATAACCCGGAGGCGTTCGGCTACAAGGTCTTCACGCGCGAGTTCGACGAGGAGGTCGGCGCCGAGCAGCTCTCCTCGCCCGAGGAGCTGGAGCGGCTGCGCGCCTATCTCGACCGCGAGCTGCAGGACGCTTTCGAGTGCGGTGGCGCGCCTCGCCAACCGGCTGCAGCGCCGCCTGCTCGCGCAGCAGAACCGCGCCTGGGAGTTCGATCTGGAGGAGGGCACGCTCGATGCCGCGCGCCTGACGCGCATCATCATCGATCCCATGCACGCGCTGTCCTTCAAGCGCGAGCGCGACACCGACTTCCGCGATACCGTCGTCACGCTGCTGCTCGACAACTCCGGCTCGATGCGCGGCCGCCCCATCATGGTCGCCGCCTGCTGCGCCGACATCCTCGCGCGCACGCTGGAGCGCTGCGGCGTGAAGGTGGAGATCCTGGGCTTCACCACGCGGGCCTGGAAAGGCGGGCAGGCGCGCGAGCAGTGGCTCGCGGCCGGCAAGCCGCAAGGGCCCGGGCGTCTCAACGATCTGCGCCACATCGTCTACAAGACGGCGGATGCGCCCTGGCGGCGCGCCAAGCGCTCGCTGGCGCTGATGATGCGCGAGGGGCTGTTGAAGGAGAACATCGACGGCGAGGCGCTGGCCTGGGCCCACCGGCGCCTGCTCGGCCGGCCGGAGCAGCGCCGCATTCTGATGATGATCTCCGACGGCGCGCCGGTCGACAACTCCACGCTGTCGGTCAATTCCGGCAGCTATCTGGAGCACCACCTGCGCCAGGTGATCGAGGAGATCGAGACGCGCTCGCCGGTGGAGCTGATCGCGATCGGCATCGGGCACGACGTCACCCGCTACTATCGCCGCGCCGTCACGATTACCGATCCGAGCGAGCTTGCCGGCGCCATGACGGACAAGCTCGTCGAGCTGTTCGAGGAGAAGGGGCAGGCGCGCCAAACCGCGTCCAGGCGTCCGGCGCCGCCGCGTCCATTGAGGGAGCAGCGCTTGGCGTCCAAGCTGGAAGGCGCGGATGTTCCGGCCGGCGTTGGTGGCCGCCCGCGCGCGGCGCTGATCGTGGCGCTGGTGCTTGCAGGCATGTCGCGGTGGCGCCGGCATCGCGCTCGGCGATTCCAAGCCGTCGCCGCGCGATAGCGGCTCGAGCCGATCGAGGTGGACGCCCGAGCCGATTGCCGCCTTCGACAAGGCTCGATCCCGAGAGGACGCGCTTCGGCAAGCTCACTTGGCGCGGCGGCTTGGTGCTCACGTCGCCTTCGCCCAATTTCGGCGGCTGGTCGGGGCTCGCGCTCGATCCCGACGGGCAAGAGCTTCCTCGCCATCTCGGATGCCGGCACGTGGATGACGGGCACGCTCGTCTACGAGGGCGGCAAGCCCGCAGGCCGTGCACCGCGGTGCGGCTCGGCCCCATGCTATCGCTCGCTGGGGAGACACTCACCCGCGGGAGCGACCGCGACGCGGAAGGGCTGGCCGTGGTCGACGGAACGCCCGCCAAGGGCAGCGTGCTGATCTCGTTTGAGCGCAACCACCGCATCGGGCGGTTCGACGTCGACGAAAAAGGCCTCTCGGCGCCCAAGAGCTACGTCGCGCTGCCGGCGGGGATGAAGCGGCTGCACGCCAACAGCGGGCTGGAGGCGGTCGCCGTGCTGCGCGGCGGCCCCTACAAGGGCTCGCTCGTCGCCTTTGCCGAGAACGCTGCCCGACGGCGCCGGCAATCACACCGGCTGGATCTGGGTCAACGGCAAGGCGCAGGAGTTCCATCTCAGCAACGCCGGCGACTACGACATCACCGATGCGGCGGCGCTGCCCGACGGCAGCCTGCTGGTGCTCGAGCGGCGCTTTCGCTGGAGCGAGGGCGTCAAGACGCGCTTGCGGCTCATCAGACGCCACGAGCTGCGCCCGGGCGCGCTGATCGACGGCGAGACGCTGCTCGACGCGACCATGAACCAGGAGATCGACAACATGGAAGGATTGGCGGTGCACACCGGCGCCGGCGGCGAGATCATCGTGACCATGATCTCGGACGACAACTTCAACCAGGCGCTGCAGCGGACCCTGCTGTTGCAGTTCGCCCTCGACGGCGTCGACCTCGCAGCCTCGCGCGCCAACCATTGAGCGCGGAAGCGCACGCCATCGCACTGCTAAAGGTCAGCTGATTAGGTGAAACGGTCTCAGGCGGCGGCGGGCGCGGCAGCCTTTGCCTTCCGAAGCTCGCGCTTGAGCTTGAGGCAGCGCTCGGACAGCTCCTCGTCGCTGGCCTTGAGCAGGAAGGCGTCGAGGCCGCCGCGATGCTCGACCGACTTCAGGGCGTGCGCGCTGACGCGCAGGCGCACCTTGCGGCCGAGCGCGTCGCTCATCAGCGTGACTTCGCAGAGATTGGGACGGAACTTCCGCTTCGAACTTGTTCTCGGCGTGGCTTCTGCGCTGCCCGGAAAGGGGCAGCTTGCCCGTCAGCTCGCAGCGCCTCGTCATCTTAAAGCTCCTTCGCCACCGCTCCCCTGCAGTGGCCCTCGCGGACGGATTTGCAGGATTGGAAAAGCCCGCGCCGGCTAGCCGGCGCGCCATGGGCGCTGTCTATGCCCGAGGGCCCCACGGCGTCAAGGCGTTGGCGTGCTGAATGGCCCGCCCTGGTCCCCGCTTGAAAGGTTTACATCGGCGCCATATCCGCCAATAGATACCGCCAATTAGACCGCTCGTACGGGTCACAGATTTGACGTAAAACCTGACTACCGCGGACGCTTGAGTGCCGCGTCCTGGGGACATGGGGTTCGCATGATGTACCGGGTTCGGCTTGGAGCCAGTTCAGCGCCTCGCGTAGCGCTCGCGTTGTCGCTCCTGGCGCCCCTGCTGCAGGCGCTTTTTTCGTGGCCGGCGGCGGCCGCCGACCCCATCGCGCGGCCGTCCCACACGATCCCTGCTCCCGTTAAGGCCGCCCGCGTCCTGCCCGCGCAGGTGAGCGCGGTCTACAGGATCAGCTTCGGCCTGCTGGGCGACATCGGCGCCTTCCGGTTCAACTCGAACATCGACGGCGAGGCCTACGCGCTCACCGCCGACGCCAAGATCGACACGGCCGTCTTCGACTATTTCGGCGCGATGACGAGCAGCGGCTCGGTGCACTCGGCTGTCGCCAAGCCGGCGGCTATCAGTTCCGCTACAAGCAGAAGGCGCTTCTCGGAAAGAAGAAGATCCGGTCGCTCGACATGGCGTTCGACGCCTCGGGCGTGAAGGACGTCACCTTCGTGCCGCCCGACCCGCCGTCGAACAAGGCGCATTCCCGTCACGAAAGAGCAGCTGAAGAACGTGCTCGATCCCTTGAGCGGGGTGATGGCCCTGTCGCTGGGCAACATCGCGCAGGCCGTGCGAGCAGAAGCTGCCGATCTTCGACGGCAAGCAGCGTTTCGATCTCGTGTTCCGCCGACCGGGCGGTCGGAAGGCCCCGGAGCCGGGCAGGTCTGCCACGTGCGCCTCATTCCCATCTCCGGCCACAAGAAGGGCGAAGGCGCCGACTCGGTCATCAGCGGCGACATCGAGGTCGTGCTGCGCCCCGTCCCGAAGGCGAACATTCTCATTCCCTATCGTGTTACGGTGCCCACCATTATCGGCGCTGCGGTGCTGGCGTCCGAGAGGTCGATATCACGATGCCGGACCAGCAGCGGATCGCGTTGAGGCGCTAGGCGACACGGGCGCAAACGCGAGGGCGCAGTCATCCATAAAGGACTGAACGCTCAGCGACACTCGCTGAGGGAATGACGGCGATCGCGATGCGCAAGAGCCCATCCGAGCGCGCCGGCGGCAAGGAAGCCCTTGATCTTGGGCGGGGCCTCTGCAATGCCAAGGCGCAAGTGAGATCTGGAGGCCATTGCAGATGGCCAGCGACCTCGAAGTCCGCATCCGCCACGTCACGGCGGTGCTCGGGCCGACCAATACCGGCAAGACCCACCTCGCCATCGAGCGCATGATCGGCCACGAGAGCGGCATGATCGGCCTGCCGCTGCGCCTCTTGGCGCGCGAGGTCTACGACAAGATCGCCGCCCGCGTCGGCGCCGACGCCGTCGCGCTGATCACCGGCGAGGAGAAGATCAAGCCGGAGCGCGCCCGCTATTGGGTGTGCACCGTGGAGGCGATGCCGCGCGACGTCGACGTCGATTTCCTGGCGATCGACGAGGTGCAGCTCGCCGGCGATCCCGAGCGCGGCCACGTCTTCACCGACCGGCTGCTGCACGCGCGCGGCCGCTCCGAGACGCTGCTGCTCGGCGCCCAGACCATGCGCGAGGCGATCGGCGATCTCATCCCCGGCGCCAACTTCATCTCGCGCCCGCGCCTGTCCAAGCTCACCTACGCCGGCCAGAAGAAGATCACCCGCCTGCCGCAGCGCTCCGCCGTCGTCGCCTTCTCGGCCGCCGACGTCTACTCGATCGCCGAGCTCATCCGCCGCCAGCGCGGCGGCGCGGCCGTCGTGCTCGGCGCGCTGTCGCCGCGCACGCGCAACGCGCAGGTCGCGCTCTATCAGTCGGGCGACGTCGACTTCCTGGTGGCGACGGATGCCATCGGCATGGGGCTCAATCTCGACGTCGATCACGTCGCCTTCTCGGCCGCGCGCAAGTTCGACGGCCAGAACTACCGCAACCTGACGCCCGCCGAGCTGAGCCAGATCGCCGGCCGCGCCGGGCGCCACATGAACGACGGCACGTTCGGCGTCACCGGCTCCGCCGAGCCGTTCGACGCCGACACCATCGAGCGGCTCGAGACGCACAACTTCGAGCCGCGTGCGCGTCCTGCAGTGGCGCAACCGCAGCCTCGACTTCTCGACGCTCGAAGGCCTCAAGAACTCGCTGCGCGAGACGCCCAACATGCAGCGCCTGACCCGCGCGCGCGCCGCCGACGACGTGGTCGCGCTGGAGACGGTGAGCGCGGACAAGGAGATCTGCGCGCTTCGCCTGCGCGCCCGCCGCCGTCGCCAAGCTGTGGGACGTCTGCCAGGTGCCGGACTACCGCAAGATCTCCGGCCAGAACCACGCCGAGCTGGTGGCGACGCATCTACAAGTTCCTCATGGGCCCCGAGGAGCACATCCCCGAGGACTGGTTCGCCAAGCAGGTCGCCTTCGCCGACCGCACGGACGGCGACATCGACACGCTCGCCAACCGCATCGCCCACATCCGCACGTGGACGTTCGTGTCCAATCGCGCCGACTGGCTCAAGGACCCCGCGCACTGGCAGGGGCGCACGCGCGAGATCGAGGACAAGCTGTCGGATGCGCTGCACGAGTGCCTGACGCAGCGCTTCGTCGATCGCGCGCACGAGCGCGCTGATGAAGGGCATGCGCGACAAGGACGAGCTGCACGCCGAGATCGCCGAGGACGGCGCGATCCACGTCGAGAACCATTACGTCGGGCGGCTGCAGCGGCTTCCGCTTCTCGCCCGATACAGGGCGGCGAGGGGATCCACGGCAAGGCCGCGCGCAATGCGGCGGCGCAGGTGCTGGCGCGCGAGCTGTCGATGCGCGCGCGCCGCGTCGCCGCCGGCGCAGGCCGACGCCTTCCAGCTGACGCAGCGCGGCGCGCATCGTCTGGAAGGACGAGGAGATCGCCCAGCTCGAGCCGACCGACGATCCGCTGAAGCCCTCCGTCGCCGATCCTCGCCGACGAGCATCTGTCGGCGCCCGACCGCGAAAAGGTGCAGGCGCGGCTCGAGGCATGGATCGCGCAGACGATCGCCGACAAGCTGAAGCCGCTGGTCGAGATCGGCAAAGGCGGAGGACATGTCGGGCCTGGCCCGCGGCATCGCCTTCCGCCTGCGGAGAACTTCGGCATCCTGAAGCGCGAGACGGTTGCCGGCGAGATCAAGGCGCTCGATCAGACCGCGCGCGCGCAGCTGCGGAAGTACGGCGTTCGCTTCGGCGCCTTCAACATCTATTTCCCGCTGCTGCTGAAGCCGGCGGCGGCCGAGCTCGCGCTTGACGCTGTGGTCGCTGAAGCAGGCCGGCGCCAACGGCCTGTCGCTCGAAGCGCTGCCCGAGCCGCCGCGCGCCGGCCTCACCTCGTTCGCGCCCGATCCGCGGCGCTGCCGGAGGACTTCTATCGCGCCTACGGCTACCACGTGTGCGGGCCGCGCGCGGTGCGCATCGACATCCTGGAGCGGCTCGCCGACATCATCCGGCCGCTGCTCGCCTGGCGCGCGAGCGCCGAGAGCGCGTCGCTGCCGCCCAAGGGCGCGACGGGTGACGGCGCTTTCACGGTCACGCCCGAGATGATGTCGCTGCTCGGCTGCTCGCCCGAGGAGCTGAGCGGCGTGCTCAAGGCGCTTGGGCTTCCGCCTGGAGCGGCGCCCGGTCGAGTGCCAGCCGTCCGTTGCAGCCGCTGCGCCCGCGACCGCATCGGACGGAGGCCGAACCGGCGCAGCCGCCGATGGCGGTCACGCAGACGCCGCCGCGCAGGGCGATGCCGCCGCGGTCGCGCCAGCCGCGCCGCAGGAGGCCCCGCAAGCGCTGCCGCAAGCAGCGCCGGAAGCCAGCTCGCAGGCTGCGGTGCGGCGCCCGTGCGAGGCGCCGAGGCCGGCGCCGGCGCCGGCGCGCAAGGAGCCGCGAGTTCGAGGAGATCTGGCGCCCGCGCCGTCATGCGCGCGGCGAGCACCGCAAGGAGGGCGCGGCACGGGCAAGCCGCAACGCCGCGCCGTGCACGGAGCCGGCGGCGGCAGTCGCAGTGCAGCAGGCCGGCAGCGCCGCCGGCGAAGCCAGCCGAGCGGCAACGGCGTACCGTGCCCGCGCCGCGCGCGAGCGGGAGGCGCGCACGCGACGAGGCCGCCGGCCGCGGCAAGGAGAGCGCGGCGAGGCGCGGCCGCGAGCCGCACAGCGGCGCGCCGAAGGGCTCCGACCGGCGCCGCGCGCGAGGAGCGTCGCAAGGCGGAGGTTCATTCCGCTGCGCCGCCGCGCCGGGTCGGGATCGAGGCGGATTCGCCCTTTGCAGCGCTGGGCGCCCTGCGCGATGCGCTCGCCAAGCGGGGCAAGGAGACGCAGCTCTTGACGAGCGCGCCGCGCGAGGAAGCCGGAGACGCGCCGACCACCCAGCGGATCGACAAGTGGCTCTGGTTTGCGCGGCTCGCCAAGACGCGGACGCTGGCCGCCGAGCTCGTCACTCGGCGGCAAGGTCCGGCTCAACCGCGCGCGCGTCGGAAAAGCCGAGCCAGATCGTGCGCGTCGGACGACGTGCTGACCGTGGTCGTGAGCCGCCGCGTGCGGCTGTTCAAGGTGCTGGGGCTCGGCGTGCGGCGGGGGCCAGCTGCCACGGCGCGCGCGCTTTATGAGGAATTGACAGCCGCAGCCGATCCGCTCAAACCTCTTGCGCAATCGTCGTTGCAACTCCCAAGCTGGCACGAGAACGAGGTTGGCCCTGGCCGGCGCATGCCGGGCAGCGGTCGGCCGACCAAGAAAGAGCGTCGCGAGATCGACCGGCTGGGCGGCAAGACCCGCTGAGGGCCTCGGCGATCGGCGCCGAACCTTGCCGTGCAAGGACGGTTGCGATCGGCGGGCTTGGCCCACGGCGGGGACTCAAAGAGAAAGCAAGCCGGACCTGAGCAATGACCTACATCGTCAACGAGAAATGCATAAAGTGCAAATACACCGATTGCGTCGAGGTCTGCCCCGTCGACTGCTTCTATGAGGGCGAGAACATGCTCGTCATCCACCCCGACGAGTGCATCGATTGCGGCGTCTGCGAGCCCGAGTGCCCGGTGGAGGCGATCAAGCCCGATACCGAGCCAGGGTTGGAGAAGTGGCTGGAGCTCAACCGGAAGTATTCCGAGACCTGGCCGAACATCACCTCCAAGAAGGACGCCGCTCCCGGACGCCGAGGAGTACAAGGACGAGGCCGGCAAGTTCGAGAAGTATTTCTCGCCCGAGCCCGGCGACGGCGACTAGCGGATTGAGCCTGCGCCAGGCCGGCTCGGCGCTTGCGGCAAAATGCGCATGAGCCCTTGAGAATGCTTACGATTCAAGGTCGCCCGTTAAGCGGCCCCACATCCTGTGCGGCGCTCGCCCTTCATTTTCGATGAAGTTTGTGTTACGGTAATTCTAGTTGAACGGCGAGAACTGACATACAAAGCCGGAACAGGAGCGAACAAAAAGCATCCGCTTTGCCCTGAGATGAGCATTGATCGGGCCGCCTGCGGGCCGAGGAAGAGCGGTTTTGACCTAGCCCAAAGCACTCATCCGGATCCGGCCCAGCTCTCGACTGAGCCGCGGATCCGGGAAGCACGGTTCCGGAGCGGCGGCGCAGGCGCCGACGCCCTGGGTTTGTGCGCGATCGCTGCGAATGAGCGGTGCCAAGTTGTACACCCTGACGAGAAAGTGAGACGACCCCTATGGCTCAGAAGAAAAAGGCGCAAACTGTCGCTCGCTCGGCCGACTCCGTCGGCAAGAAAGCTGCCGGCAAGGCGGCCGCCGCAACCAAGAAGGCCGGGCCGCTCGCGATCCGAAATCCAAGCCCGTCGCCCGCAAGGTCGCTGCCAAAGCGCGCAGCGCCCGCGAAGAGCAAGAAGCCGGTCGCCAAGACAGCAGGAACCGCTGCCGCCGTCAAGTCGCCGGCAAAGCGGCGCGTGGCCGCAGGCCGCGGTGCAAGCCGCTGCGTCCGCGAAGGCGCGCGGCTGCCAAGGCGGCTCGGCAGACCTGGCGCCGGCCGTGCGCGCCGTTGCCGCGGCGATGAAGCCTGCCGGTCAGAAGATCACCGCGCCCGTCGCGCCGGCGACGCCGAAGTCGGTCGCCGAGAAGGCTGCCGCTGCGCGCCACATGATCACCGCGCAGAAGAAGCCGGTCAGCCAGCGTCACGGCTTCAGCGCCAACGAGTTCATCGTCTATCCGGCGCACGGCGTCGGCCGCATCGTCGGCATCGAGGAGCAGGAGATCGCCGGCATGGCGCTCGAGCTCTTCGTGATCAACTTCGACAAGGAGAAGCTGACGCTGCGCGTGCCCACCGGCAAGCTCGCGAGCGTCGGCATGCGCAAGCTCGCCGAGGAGCCCGTCGTCAAGAAGGCGATGGAGACCTTGAAGGGCCGCGCGCGCGTGAAGCGGACCATGTGGAGCCGCCGCGCCCAGGAGTACGTCGCCAAGATCAACTCCGGCGATCTCGTGTCGATCGCCGAGGTCGTGCGCGATCTCTATCGCTCCGAGGCGCAGCCCGAGCAGTCCTACTCCGAGCGTCAGCTCTACGAGGACGCGCTCGATCGCATGGCGCGCGAGATCGCGGCGGTCGAGAAGCTCGACGAGCGCGGCGCCGTGCAGCGCATCACCGAGGTGCTCTCGAAGAGCGCGCGCGGCCGTCGTCTCGCGGCCGAGGCCGAGGGCGGCGACGCACAGACGAAGGCCGCCTGAAGCGGCCGCTCAGCACGGCTTCAAAGATCGACGGCGCCCGGGTTCTTTGAGCCGGGCGTTTTGCTTTTGCGGCAGGCGCTTTGCGCGCGATCGCTGCTCACGGTCGGGGCGCCGGCGCGCGGCGCGGCGGAGGCGGGCCCTCTTCGACGGCGCGCGATCTGGCTCGGATCCTCGACGTCGATGTAGGGGCCGTTGCGGTACTCGATCCAGCCGCGCACCTCGACCGACGCCCTTCGAGCGCTGCCAGCGTCTTTGCCCACTCGGGATTGCGCGCGCAGCACGCTTGCGCTGATGCCGGCCGTGAAGTCGGTGCGCCAGTCGCTGCCGAAGTTGAGATAGGTGCGCGACTTGGTCGCCGCGACGTGGGCGATCGCGGCCCGTCGACGATCTGGTAGGTGTTGCGCTGGCGCAGAAGAGCGCCCGCGCGCGCGATGGCGTCGCGCGCGGCGTAGGCGGCGTTCGACCACAGGCCGGCCTTGGCCTCGCGCGCGACGCGCTCGTGCGCCGAGCAGCTCGCGCATGCAGGCAAAGTTTCCGGGCAGCCCGTAGGCGCGCGCATGTCCGCTGCTCAACAGCTCGCCCTGCACCCAGACGCGCTCGCCGTCGCGATCGAGGAAGAGGTGGGCGAGCAGGCGCCCGTAGCGGTCGATGCGGCGTCCGGAGTAGGCAAGCTCGACCGAGCGGCCGAGCACGAGATCGCGCAAGCGCCGCGGCCGCGGCTTGCTCGGGCGGCCAAGGCTGGTGCGTCGGGGCTCATGTCGGGCGAGCGCGGCGCCAAGGCCCCGATGAGGCGCACCTCGCTGGTCGTCGTCGAGCAGCACCGTCTCGGCATCGATGACGCGCACGACGGCGCGCACCGGCCCCGCCTCCAGGCTGCAGCGCTCCTCGAGCGGCACCTGGGCCGGCGACGGGCAGAACGAGCGATCGCCTGCAGCAGGCCGGCAGCCGTAAGCACCGACAAGACGCAAACGCTTATTTACGCGGGCCACTGCGACCACCCTTGAGGGAGCCGCTCATGCCCGATGCTCCCCTCTTCGGCAGTATAGGGACGCCTGCAGGAAAATTCGAAGCGCCATATCGCGCGGATTGCGGTTTGGCGCGCGGGCTCAGAAGAGCCAGCCGGCGCCGTCCTCGAGGCTGAGCCAGGGCTCGGCCGGCAGCAGGGGGACGCCGCCAGGATCGTCTGAAGGATCGTGTGCAGGATCGTGCGCGGCACTCGCGTCATCGTAGTACCCGGTGGCAACTCCGGCGCCCGCGAGCGTACCGGTGTGCGGGCCCTCCGCGCCGCCCGGCGCAGGCAAAGGCTGAGGCACTGGCGCGGCGGCGCCCGCGAGCTCGGGCCGGAAGACGAGATAATCGTCCGCCGGCACGAGGTGCGGATCGTCGCGAACCGGTGCGGACGCTGCGAGTCGTTGCAGATCATCGCGCGTCCACGCCGGCGCATGGTCGAAGACGACGCGCTCGATGCCGGAGGCGGGCGTCGTCGAAATCCTTGATCAGGATGCGCCGCCGCCCGCGAGCACGAGGACGAGATCGTCGGGGCGCGTGCGCCGGCCGGTAGAGGGAAATCTCGGCGCGGCCCGATGCCGCCGGCAAGGATCAGCTCGTCGACATCGGACGCGCGCGCCGTCGTCGATCGATGACGTCGTTGCCGTCGCCCGGCGAGATAGACATAGCCGTCGCTGCCGGGTCCTCCGATCAGCGTGTCGTCGCCGCCGCCGCCGTAGAGCGTGTCGTCGCCCGCCATGCCGAGCAGGACGTTGTCGGCGTCGTTGCCGAAGAGGCGATTTGCCGATGCGTTCCCCTCGCCGCTCGACGCGGTGCCGGTGAGCTCGAGGTTGCGGTCGTGGTCGGGAAGCACGGTGTCTGTAGCGGAGCTGACGATTGCATCGGGCCCGCCGTCATGGATCAGGTAGCCGCTGTGCCGCTGCGCCGGGTGCGGCGGGTCGCTCTTCGCGCCGCCGGGATGCGCTCCGGGCTCGAGCACGCCGTCGTCCTCGACGAGGTCGACGCCCTTGCCGAGCACGATGCGGTCGGTCGTCTCGTTCCATTGGATGCGCTCGATGGAAAACAGATGATCGAGCCCCGTCTCGAACACGGCGACGTAATTGGGGAACCTTGTGCGGGACCCAGTGGCGGTTGAACGTGATCGTCACCGTGCCGGCGCCGGAGTAGTCGATGACGTCGGTCCCGTCGGCGGCGTAGTCGAGCTGCGGCTGGCCGCCGTGGATGATGTTGAAGCCGGACGACCAGTGAAACAGGTCGTCGCCCTCGCCGCCGTAGAACTTCTCGATGCGGTGCCGGTCGGAGCCGCCGACGAACTCGTCGCGTCCGCGGCCGCCGAGCAGCGTGGTGAAGCCGTGCTCCGATGCGCATGGCGTCGTCGCCGCTGGTGCCGAGCAGCGTTGCCATTCCGGGCGAAAGGTGCACGCCGTAGGGAAGCCGCAGCGACGGATCGAGGCCCGAGTAGTAGATCAGCGAGGCGATGGCCGAGGAGGAGTTGATCGTCGGCGTGGGCGAGCCGGGCAGACCGTAGGCGATGTAGGGGAAGTCCTGCTGCTCGATATCGCGCGCATAGGACGGCCATGGTCTCCCAGGCTTGGAACTCGTCGCCGTCGTAGGCAAGCATGCGGCTGCCGCGGTAGTCGGGCGTTCCGATCTTGGCGATGAGATCTTCGCGCGCGGCGAGGTTGGCGACGCTCAGCGTCGTGCGGCCGTCGGCGCCCTCGATGCCGAGAAAGGCGCCGTCGGCGGTCTGCTCGCGCACGCCTTCCATCACGAACCACTGGCTCCTGCGCGGCGGGACCGCTATACTCGTCCTGGCTGGTAGACGAGCTGCAGGTGGTCGAAGCCGAGCAGGCCGAGACCGAACGTCTGCACGGGGACCCATTCGATGCGGATTCGCGCCATGCCCCCATTTCCGCCGGCCGGCCTGCGCAAGGCTGCTGCTCGCTGCCGCGACCTGCAGAAGGCCGCACTCTCTGGCACGACGCACGAGCGAGGATGCCATCATAACGGGCAATTTACGTATCATACAAGGTTAGATTGTATTGACCGGCGCCCGCGGATCAATGATGGGAAGGGCTAGTGCCGGGTTTGGTAAGCTCGGCTTGCGGCTACGGCCCCGTAGCTCAGTAGGATAGAGCACCAGATTCCTAATCTGGGGGTCACAGGTTCGAATCCTGTCGGGGTCACCAATTTATTCAGCTCATCTTGCCGGGCGAGCCGCGCAGCCACCGCAATTTTTCAAAGGGGCGCCGTTCGAGGCGCAGTGGCAGGGCCCCGGTGAGCGCCGGAAAAGCGGTGCTTGAGCCTTACGTGCGCGGCTTGCCGTTGACGGCATAGGGCAGCACGAACGGAGCCCCGTTCGCCGGCGCGGCATTGGTGCGCACCCGGCACGCGTAGACCTCGGACAGGAGATCGTCGCGCAGCACTTGGCCCGGCCCGCCCGCCGCAGCGATGCGACCCCGGCTCATGATCACGATCAGGTCGGCGAAGGCGGCGGCGAGATTGAGATCGTGCAGGATGGCTAAGACGGCGCGGCCGGATGCGGCTTGGCGGCGCGCTTCTTCCAGCACGATGCTCTGGTGCGCGAGATCGAGGCTTGCCGTCGGCTCGTCGAGCAGCAGCGCCGAGGTCTCGCCCGGCATCCGCTGCGCCATCGCGAGCTGGCACAGCGCGCGCGCGATGTGCACGCGCTGGCGCTCGCCGCCCGACAGCCGCGTATAGAGCCGCTGCTCGAAGCCGTGAAGGCCGACCGTGTAAAGCGCATTCAGCGCCGCCTGGCGGACGCGCGGTCCGAGGCCGGCAAACCCCGGCACGCTGGCGCCGAGCAGGACGACCTCGAGCACCGTGAACGAAAATGACAGCGCGGTCGTCTGCGATACGACCGCGCGGCGGCGCGCGAGCTCGGCGGGTGTAAAGGCATTGAGCGCGCGTCCATCGAGCAGCAGAGCCCCGCTCGTCGGGGCGATCTCGGCGGCGAACAGGCGCAGAAGCGTCGATTTGCCGGCCCCGTTTGGCCCGACAAGGGCGACGACGCGGCCGGGGACGAGCGCGAGGTCGATTTCTTCGACCAGCCGCCGGCCGTTGACCTCGTAGGTTGCGCCGCGGGCCTCGAGCATGGCGCTACTCCATCCCGCCGATGCCGCGCTTCAGCACGAGGTGCAGGAACACCGGCGCGCCGATCGCGGCCATGACGATGCCGATCGGCAGCTCGGCCGGGCGCACCAGCATGCGGGCCAAGATGTCGGCGATGAGCACGAGGGCTGCGCCGAGCAGCGCGCTTCCGGGCAGCACCACGCGATGGTCGGGCCCGGCGAGGATGCGCACCATGTGCGGCACGACGATGCCGACGAACCCGATGATCCCGGCGACGGCGACGGCGGCGCCGACGGAAGCCGCGGTCGCGATGACGATGGTGCGCTTCGTCTTCTCGACGTCGATGCCGAGATGAAACGCTTCCGCCTCGCCGAGCAGGAAACCGTTGAGCCCGCGCACGAGGCGCGGAGCCAAGAAAAGCACCACGGCCGCGAAGGGCAGCACGGCGACGACCTTGGGCCAGCTCGCGCCGCTCAGGCTGCCCATGGACCACAGCGTCAGGTCGCGCAGCTCGCGATCGTCGCTGGCATACGCGATGAGCCCCGTCAGCGCGCCGGCGAGCGCACCAAGCGCAATTCCAGCGAGCAGCAGCGTGCCGACCATGAGCTGGCCGTGGCGGCCCGCGACCGCAACAAGGAGGCCGGTGGTGACGGCTCCGCCGATGAATGCCGCGACGGGGAGCGCATAGATGCCGAGCGGCTGCAGCAGCGCTGCTGCGATGCCGTTGCCGAGCGCGATCGTCGCAACCGCCGCAAGGGCCGCTCCGGCCGACACGCCGATAAGCCCCGGATCAGCGAGGGGATTGCGAAACAGCCCCTGCATCATGGCGCCGGCGACGGCGAGGCTTGCGCCAACGAACATGGCGAGCAGCGTGCGCGGAAGGCGGATGTCCAGAAGAACGAGCTGCTCGCGGGCCGTTGCCGCATCACCCGGAGCGCCGAGCGTGGCGGCGAGGGCACGCGGCAGCGACGTGAGCGTGATGCCCGTCGCCCCGAGCGAGAGCGAGAGCAGCGCGGTGACAGCCAGAAGCATCGCCGAGGCGGCAAGCACGCGGGTTGCCGTCGCGGGGCGGTCGGCTCCCGCGGCCACGATCCGCTGAAGTGCCGCCTCGCTGCTCATTCTCCCGCGCCCGCGCGCTTCTCAGCCAGGCCCGGGTAGAGGGCGGTCATCAGGTCGCGTGCGGCGCGCGCGCTGCGGGGGCCGAAGCCCAGCAGATAGAGCGCATCCATTTCGATGATGCGATTGTGCTGCCCGGCGGGGCTCGACTGCAGGCCTTTGACGCTAAGGATCGGGTCGGAGCGGAACGTGCTCGAGTGGCGCATGGTGACGATGACATCGGGTGCGAGCTGCATCGCCGCTTCGTCGGCGACGGGCTTGAAGCCCTCGACGGCGGCTGCGGCGTTTTCGGCGCCCGCCAGCTTGAGGATGGCGTCGGCGCTGGTATGGGCTCCGCCGACGGTTGCGCGTCCGGCCACGACCGTCAGCACGAACAGCGCGCTGACGGGCTTGGCGATCTTCGCCCGCTGCTGGGCGAGGAGGGCGAAATCGTCCTCCACCTGTTGGGCCAGCGTCTGGCCTTTGGCGTCGGCGCCGACGACGGAAGCGACAAAGCGGATCTTTGCCGCGACGCCTTCGGGCGTCAGATCATCGGGGACCTCCACGTAGGGAACGGAGGAGGCCTTGAGCATGGCGACGACATCCGGCGGCCCGGCATCCTTCGATGCGATAATGAGCGACGGGTTGGTGGAAAGCACGCCTTCCGCCGACAGCGCGCGCATGTAGCCCACCACCTTCTTGCTCTTGAGGGCGTCTGCCGGGAACTGGCTCGTCGAATCGATCGCGACGATCTTTGCGTCGGCATCAAGCGCGTAGAGGATTTCCGTCACGTCGCCGCCGATCGAGAGAATGCGCGAGGTATCCTTGATCGCGACTTGGCGGCCGCTGCCGTCCGTCACCGCGACGTCGGCGTGCGCTGTCGCAAGAGCGAGACCGCAGAGCGCCGCGGCCAGGAGAAGCGCGCCGGTGGATGCGCGGGGGGTGCGTGCAGTCATCTCATGTCACCTTTCACTTCGTCAGAATGAGCTTGCCGTTGGCGGTGATGCGCAGCCGGTAGTCCTGGCCGGCGTGCTCCAGGATGGCCTCACGGCCGCCGCCCAGAAGCTCGGCGACCTGCAGGCGGATCGGCCGCTGCTGATCCTCACTTCCGGCTTGCCGATCGTCGGAGCGCGGCTTCTCGTCTGCAGCGTCGATCACCGGTCATTGCTCCAGAGCTGCGCGAAAGAGCGTGCGAGCCGGCACCTGAACCGGCGACGGATTCGCCACGCGCGGTGTCGGCGTCGGGCTGCGACGTTTGCTGCCGCGCGAGCTCGCGACATAAGTTGACTCTGATAGTCATAAATAGTAAATTGCGCAAGTCCGGTGATGCATCGGAGGGCTTCGCGCGGCTGCTTTCGAGCAGCGACGTCGCGCAAGCAGGGGGGCAAGCCCGCTAAGCGCGTCACGCGCGAGCCAGCCAGCCAAAGTTCGGCGTAACAGTAACGAGTAGGGGCTGGCGTTTCATGAGTACGCGTACCGTGCGTGGGCTGCCTTTGGCGGCCGCGATGATCGTCTTGAGCAGTGCTGCGGCGTTTGCTCAGGAAATTTCCCTCGAAGGGATCGTGGTGACGACCTCCAAGACAGAAGAGAGTGCGATCGATGCCCTGAGCGGCGCGAGCGCGATCGGCAAGGAGCATCTTGATCAACAGTATCAGGCCAATTCGGCCGCCGAATTCCTGAAGGATCTGCCCGGAGTAGGCGCGCAACAGAACAATCGCGACCCGGGCGTGGCGGTGAACATCCGTGGCCTCCAGGATTTCGGACGGGTCAACGTGCTGATCGACGGCGCGCGGCAGAACTTCCAGCGCAGCGGGCACGCAGCCAACGGCGTGTTCTACATCGAGCCGGAGATGATCAAGGAGGTCGAGGTCACTCGCGGCCCGACCTCGACGATTTACGGCTCGGGTGCGATCGGCGGCGTCGTCGCCTTCAAGCTCCTCGATGCGGGCGATATCCTGAAAGAGGGCGAATACGCAGCCGTGCGCACCAAGGGTCGCTTCGAGACAAACGGGGAAGGCAAGTTCGGCAGCGAGACGGCCGCGATGCGGTCCGGCAACTTCGACATCCTCGGCCAGGTCAACGGCTACTGGGTCGATCCCTACGACGACGGCAACGGCACCGAGATAGCGGATAGTTGGCAAAAGACGCGGTCCCAGCTCGCCAAGGCACGTTGGCGCCCGGCCGCCGGACACGAGATCACCGCCTCTATCATCAACTATCATTCCGAGTTCGTGGACCGGACTGAAGCGTCCTCGTCATCGCCGCTCATCCAGCGCGATTCCGACCTGGAGAACCGCCAATACACGCTGGGTTATACGTACGCCAAACCCGACGACCCTCTGCTCGACTTCAGCGCCAACATCTATCGCACCACCACGGATCTCGATCAGACGCGACGCTCCAACAACGCGCCGCGATACTTCGACATCGCGACCGACGGCATCGATGTGCACAACACCTCGCGCTTTGAGTACCATTCGGTGAAGGTGGCGCTCACCTACGGCGGCGATGCGTTCAAGGACACGGTCGACACGCTCGATCTCACCTCGAATGGCGACGAGTTCACGCCGTCGGGAGAGCGCAACGTCGAGGGCACGTTCATGCAGTCGCGCCTCACGTTCTTCGAGGTGGTCGATCTGATCGGCGCGCTTCGCTACGATCAATACGAGCTGTCGGGCGACAACCTGAGCTCGGAGGGAAGCCGCGTTTCGCCCAAAGTCACGCTCGGCGTCACCCCAATCACGGGCGCGACGGTGTTTGCGACTTACGCTGAAGGGTATCGCGCGCCGGCACTGTCGGAGACGCTGCCGTCGGGCGTGCACCCGGGCTTTCCCTTCGTGATCCTTCCCAACACGAGCTTGCGGGCGGAAGTCGCGCACAACATCGAAGGCGGCGTCAACCTCAAGTACGACGGCGTGGCAACGGCCGGCGACGCTTTCCGTGCAAAAGTCGTCGCCTTCCGCAACAAGATCGACGATTACATCGGCCCCGACGACCAGACCAATCCCGGCTGCTTTGCTCCGCCATTCCCCAGCTGCGGGACGTATCAATACGTCAATTTCGGCCTGGCCAAGTTCGAGGGTGTCGAGATCGAGGCGATCTATGACGCCAAGATCTGGTTCGCCGGCGTCAACGCCTCGCACGTGCGCGGCACCGACGAGGAGACGGGCGAAGCGATACTCTCCGTGCGCCCCGATCAGGTCGTCATCACGCTCGGAATGCGGGCCCTCGATAACAAGCTGGTGTTCGGTGGCCGTGGGCGTCTCATCGACGCGCAGGACCGCGTGCCGCCCGGCTCGCTCGTCACCCAATCAGACGGCTATGCGCTGCTCGACCTCTTTGCCGAGTATCAGTTGAACGAGGCGACCGCGCTCAACGTCAACATCGACAACGTCTTCGACCACACCTACCGCGAGTACCTCTATCCGGAGAACGATCCGGGCTTCAACGCCCGCCTCGGTCTGACCATGCGATTGGGGGCCCAGTGAATCCCGTGGCGCTGGACTCCTAAGCTGCAGCGCGCCGGCCCGCTCCGCGCATGCCGGCGTGCTGCCTATCTAAGGAATACGACGATCGAACCCAGCCAAGATTTAGCCAGGAGACCGACGATGTACATCGCGATGAACCGCTTCAAAGTGCCCAAGGGGGCCGAGCACGATTTCGAGCAGATGTGGGCCAAGCGCGAGGGGCATTTGAGCGAGATGTCGGGCTTCATCGTGTTCCACCTGCTCAAGGGGCCAGAGCGCGAGGACCACGTGCTCTATTCCTCGCACACGATGTGGCGCTCGCACGCCGACTTCGAGGCCTGGACCAAGTCGGAGCAGTTTCGCAAGGCGCACGCGAAGGCCGGTTCGGGATCGACGAAGACCCTCTATCTGGGGCACCCCGAGTTTGAAGGCTTCACGGTGGTGCAGGAAGAGAAAGCCGACGGCTCACGTGTCATAGCGGCCGAGTAGAGCGTTCCCGAACGGCGAGCTTCACATCGAGGAGGGCGCGTGGATAACACGATCGACACGGATCAGGAGACGCAGCGGCGCCCGCTGGCGGAGCGGCTTGCGCGCAACGCCGATGGCATCCTGGAGCAGATCGCGCAGGAGTATGGCGTCAGCACGCTCGAGGTGGTTCGCAACCTGACGGAAGATCACCGCGCGCTCGTCGGCGCGGAGCGCTTTTCCGATATCATGGAGGACGTCGGCACGTGGGGCGACATCCTCTTCATCGTGCACACGCCCGACATCGTGCTCGAGTGCAAAGGCGCACTTCCCCCAGGCAGCTTCGCGCGGGGTTACTACAACATCCACGGGGACAGCCCAATCGGCGGCCACATCCGCGCCGACAATTGCCGCGCCATAGCCTTCGTGTCGCGCCCGTTCATGGGGCGCGCTTCGTGCTCCATCCAGTTCTTCAACGCGGCGGGCGAGGCCATGTTCAAGATTTTCGTCCGCCGCGATGCAGGCGCGTGAGCTCATCCCGGAGCAGGTCGCAAAGTTCGAGGCGTTGCGCGATCGCTGCCGCGAGGCTGCAAGGAGCGGCGCCTGAGCGCGATGCCTGGGCATATCCCTCGCGCCGACGAGCAAGACGCCCCGGCGCCGCCTCCCGAGATGGCACTTGCGCCAATTCCGCAGGCTGTGCGCGAGCCGATCGTTGCCGCGGACGTGACCGATCCGCCCGAATCGCGATCGCCGCGGCTGCTGCTGGGCGCGATCGTCGTCTCCGGGGGGCTGCACGTCGCGGCAGCCGCGGCGATGCTGCTCGCGGCGCCGGTGGTGCGCGATTACGGCGTGCTGACGCAGCAGACCGACGCCATCAGCGTTGAGACGACGCAGACGACGGTTCTCGAAGCTATCGAAGCAAAGCCGATCGACGCCGCGGCGTCCGCAGCGGCGACCGCCATGCAGCAAGGCCGGCCTGTTGCAGCTGATGCCCAGCTTAAACCGCAGGACGCTGTCGAGGAGATTGCGCTCGAGCAGCCCGAGCCCGAGACCATCAAGGCCAAGTCCCAGGTCAAGGCCGAGCCCAACCCCGTCGCACTGCCCGAGGAGCCGCTCGACGTCGTGCGCGGCGCCAGTGAGCCCTCCGAGCACGTCGATGTAAAATCGCGCGAACGCGTGGTGGAGGAGCCCTCCAAGACCGAACGGTCCGAGCGGGCCGAAAAACCGCGCAAGAAGGTGGAGCGGGCCCGCGCGGCGCAGCCAACGGCAGGTGGCGCCACCTCGCGGGCGAACGCGGCGCGTGCTGCAACGAGCGGGCGGCTTTCTGCAAGCCGTGGCAGCGTGCTGAGCTATGCCGCGCGCGTGCGCGCCAAAGTTGCGCGCAACAGGCCACCTGGGAACGGCCACCGCGGCACCGCGCGGGTTTCCTTCGGCGTGTCGCAATCGGGCGGCCTCAGCTATGTCGGCCTGGCGCGATCGTCGGGAAACGCGGCGCTCGACCAGGCGGCCGTGTCTGCGGTGCGGCGCGCGGCGCCCTTCGGATCGCCGCCGTCGGGAGCTTCGTCAGGCCAGCTTCGCTTTTCGGTCCCTTTTTATTTTCGCTAGCGACGACCGCGGTTTCCCTACCCAGAGGCGCAAACGTCGGCTATGGGGCTCGCATGAGCTTGCCCATCCTGCTTGTCGCCGCCGCGGCCCTCATCGATCCCGACGGCCGCGTTCTGATCACGCGCCGCCCTGCCGGTCGCCCGATGGCGGGGCTGTGGGAATTTCCCGGCGGCAAAGTCGAGGCGGGCGAGACGCCGGAGGGGGCGTTGCGCCGCGAATTGGCCGAAGAGCTCGGGATCGACGTGTGCCCGACGTGCCTGTCCCCCTTCTCCTTCGCGAGCCACGCGTATGAGGCGTTTCACCTGCTGATGCCGCTCTACCTGTGCCGGCAGTGGGACGGCAGCATCGCCGCGCGCGAAGGCCAGGAGATCGCGTGGGTGCGGGCAACGCGGCTTGCGCGCTATCCCATGCCGCCGGCCGATCTGCCGCTGATCGCGCCGCTGTGCGACCTGCTCGGCTAACGGCGCTACTCGCGCAGCTTGCGCTCGCTCACGCCGAGCGCGTCGGCGAGGCGCGCCTTGGCGGAGCCGGGCCGCAGGGGCTTGGGCTGGCTTTCATCAGGCGCCCAGGCCGTGAGCGTCAGAATTTCGAACGTTGCCGGCACGCGGCCATCCGGCCCGGCGAAACGCTCTGAGTAGATAGCGCAAGCGCGCGCCAGCAAACGGCGCGTCACCGGATGGCGGCGGCGCGCGTTGAGCATGTTGCTGGCGCCCATCGCTTGCAGCTCCCGCATCAGCGCGAGGGGAGACGCATAGGTCACGGTCACAGTCTCGCTATCGACGACGGGAAGCGCGAAGCCGGCGCGCTGCAGCAGGGCGCCCAGATCGCGGACGTCGGCGAACGGAGCAACGCGCGGCGAGGCGCCGCCCGTCACCTCCGCCTCGGCCGCGAGCCACGCCTGGCGTAACTCTTTGAGCGTGTCGCCGCCGAGCAGCGCCGCCAGCAGCAGGCCGTCGGGCTTCAGGGCGCGGCGGATCTGTAGAAGCGCTCCGGGGAGATCATTGACGAGGTGCAGCGCGAGCCCGGAGACGACGAGGTCGAGCGAAGCGTCCGCAAAAGGCAGCGCCTCCTCGTCGGCGACGACGCGCAGGCCCTGGCAACGCCCGAGCAGGGCGAGCGAACGGTCCATGTCGACGACACGCTCGATGCCGGCGACCCCGCGGATGCGCTGCGAGACCAGCCCGTGATGCGCGCCGATGTTTGCTGCCAGCGGGAACGTGCGCCGCACGATTGCGAGCCGTTCCGCGATGTCGTCGCCGACGCGGTCAAGCAGGAAATCGTGGGCCTCGGCCGCGCGCGCGAACCGGTCGCGCCGGCGCGTCAGCAGGGCGCGATCGAAGACGTTTGCTGGATCTGGGCTGGCGGGCGGCAAAGGATGAAACCTGCTCGAATGGGTCTCGAATGGTGCGGGGCCTCGCGGCGGGGCCATTTGCAGGGTAACATGGGGCGGGACAGCACTCTTGGATAGCGCAAGCGTCGTCGGGGAGACCATGATTGAGGGGGTAAACCGGGGCTGGGCCGGAGAGGCCCTGCGGCACGCGGCCGGCGCCATGGCCGACCTGCTCGTGCCGCCCCTGTGCGTTGCCTGTCACGCTCCACTCGCCTCCCACGACGCGCTCTGCCCCGGCTGCTGGGGAAAAATCGATTTCATCCGGGCGCCATTGTGCGACCGGCTCGGTCTGCCAATGCCGTTCGATACGGGCGGCACCATGATCTCGGCCGCGGCCGCCGCCGAGCCGCCCGACTACGATCGCGCGCGTGCGGTTGCGCGCTACGACGGCGTCATGCGCGCTCTCGTGCATGACCTCAAGTTCCGCGACCGGCACGATGCACGCCGCCTGTTCGGGCGCTGGCTTGCCGATGCGGGACGCGAACTGCTCGCCGATGCCGACATTATCGTCCCGGTTCCGCTGACGCGGGGCCGTCTGCTGAGCCGCCGTTTCAATCAGTCGGCGATCCTGGCGCTGGAGGTTTCTCGCCTGGCGGGCGTCAGGACCGACGCTCTGGCGCTTCTGCGCACGCGCCGCACAAAACCGCAGGTGGGGTTAACGCGCCCGCAGCGCCGTAAAAATGTTGCAGGCGCGTTCGCCGTGGCGGCCGATCGCGGCCCGCGCCTTGCAGGGGCCAAGGTCGTGCTGATCGACGACGTCATCACGACCGGCGCGACGGCCGGCGCCTGCGCGCGAGCCTTGAAGCGCGCACGCGCCGCTCGCGTCGACGTGCTGACGCTCGCCTTGGTGACCGACGGCGCGCTGGTGTCCACATGAGGGTGCAAATCGCCCCCGGTGCGACGCCAGTCATATTGCGACGACCGAGAGAACGATTAGATTGGCGTTGAGTGCCCTAGCCGGAAAGGGGATGCCTTGGGACCCATGTCGAACATCATAGTCTACACCACGAAGCTTTGCCCTTATTGCCACATGGCCAAGGAGCTCTTGCGCAGGAAGGGCGTGAATTTCGATGAGATCGATGTCAGCTGCCGCCGCGAGCTCAGGGCCGAAATGTCGCAAAAGGCCGGCGGACGCAGCACGGTGCCGCAGATCTGGATCGGGGAGAAGCATGTCGGCGGTTGCGACGAACTTTATACTCTCGAGCGCGAGGGTAAGCTCGATGTGCTGCTGGCCGCCTGAGCGGACAAGCCTGGCGCGCGAAGAGGGCGCTCTGTGATGGCGGATACGGCTGCAACGCGCACGTTTCGGGTCGGTCTCGTGCAGATGTGCGCGGGGCGCGACATCGACAAGAACGTCGTCGACGCGACGGAGCTCGTGCGCGAGGCGGCAAGGGGCGGCGCCGAGTATGTGCAGACGCCCGAGATGACGACCCTCATGGAACTCGACCGTGTCCGCCTCCTTGCGGCGGCGAAGCCTGAGGACGGCAATCCGGCGCTCGCACATTTCCAAGAGCTGGCGCGCGAGCTCGGGCTGTGGCTGCATATCGGCTCGATGGCGATCCTGCTGGCAAAAGACAGGCTCGCCAATCGCTCGTTCCTGATCGCGCCCACGGGGAAAATTACGGCTCGCTACGACAAGATCCACATGTTCGACGTCGATCTCGGCGGCGGCGAGAGCTACAAGGAAAGCGCCAACTATCAGCCCGGGCGCCACGCCGTCATCGCCGATCTGCCCTGGGGGCCGCTCGGCCTTACCATCTGCTACGACCTGCGTTTTCCGCTGCTCTATCGCGCGCTGGCGCGTGCCGGCGCCAAGTTCCTGGCGATTCCGGCGGCGTTCACGCGGCCGACCGGCATGGCGCATTGGCACACGCTTTTGCGCGCCCGCGCAATCGAGTCGCAGGCCTTCGTGTTCGCCGCCGCGCAGGGCGGTATGCACGAGAACGGGCGCGAGACGTTCGGCCACAGCATTGTCGTGTCGCCATGGGGCGAGATCCTCGGCGAGGGCGGCGTCGAGCCCACCGTCGTATTCGCCGATATCGATCTGCAACTCCTGGAGGATGTTCGCCGCCGGGTGCCTTCGCTGCAGCACGACCGAACGTTTGAGATCGCAACGGGGCCGAGCAAGGTGGGCGCCGACTGAGGCCGCATGCACTTTTAGGTCTGCGCCAAGGCGATGAGGGTGTAGAGCACCGCCGAATTGGGATTGTTCGTCGAAAATTGCGGCGCGCTGCTGCCGGGGGACACCCAAGAGTAGCTTTCGCCGTCGAAATCCCAGATTCCGTGCACGTGGCCGGAGCGGTCGATGACGATACCCCCCGCCTGCGTCGGAGAGAGAGAGAAGCCTTTGGCTTTTAGGATCTCGTGCCGGTCCAAAAGGCCGAATAGCCGTCCGTTCTGTGCCCCGCCCATCATGCTGCCCCCTCCCTTGGCAGAAAGCTGTCGCCTGACCCGGCGCCCGGCTTGCGATGTCCTGCACGCCGCGTTGTAGCGCCCCCGCCAGCGACCGCCACAGAGTTGAAATGAAACAACGCCAATTACAATGGTTAATTCCTACATCCGTTACCGATTCAATACCGATTGACTTGGGAAACCAAACACCGTTTCTGCCCCAATTCTTGACGATGCTTAACCAAGTTGCTTGCCCGGCCGCCAATTGGGAGCGGCGGCGGTGTCACACATCGTTCACGCGCCGGATATAGGGCAGCGTCGTCGTCCGCGCCGTTTTCGAGGGCGCCTTACGGGGGGTCTGAATGAGAAGCCTTCGCTGCGTCTTCCAAGTCCTCTTGCTGTTATGGGCTCTGACGGCGCCCGCTGCGGCGCAGACCATCTATCCGCTGAACAGGGCGCAGATTCTCAGCGGCGCCGGCTTCGATCTGAAGGTGGAGTTTCCCGGCAGCCCGCCGCCCGACAGCCTCAAGGTGACGATCAACGGCGAGGACGCCGCAAAGGTGCTCGGCAAGCCGGCGAAAATCGTCGAGCGCGAGGAAGGCCTCGATCAGGCCGCCTATTGGATCCGCGGCGCGCAACTCGCGAAAGCAGGCACGTACCGGATCGAGGCTGCGGCCGGCGCCGCCAAGGCCGCGGTCGAATGGGAGGTGTTTGCAACGCCCGATGGCCGCAAGGCGAAGAACGTGATCCTGCTCATCGGCGACGGGATGTCGATTGCGCATCGCACGGCGGCGCGGATGTTGTCGAAAGGCATCGTCGAAGGCCGCTACGGCGGCGAGCTTGCCATGGACGACATGCCCTACATGGCGCTCGTATCCACATCCGGCACCGATTCCATCGTTACCGACAGCGCCAACGCGATGACGGCCTATACGACCGGCCACAAATCCTGCGTCAATGCACTGGGCGTCTACTGCGCCAACAATCGCAGCACGCTTGCCCACCCTGCGGTCGAAACGCTGGCCGAGCTCGCCAAGCGCAAGCTCGGCCTTTCCGTCGGTGTCGTGACCGATACCGAGATCGAGGACGCGACACCGGCGGGCATGGTGGCGCACACGCGCCGGCGCGCCGACTACGACCAGATCGTGCAGATGTTCTTCAAGGTGCAGCCGGACGTCATCATGGGCGGAGGCACGCCCTACTTCCTGCCCAAAAGCGATCCGAACGGAAAGCGGTCGGACGAAGAAAATTACATCGAGAAATTCAAGGCGGCGGGCTATGCGTTCGTCGCAACCGCAAAGGAGCTGGCGGCCGCCGCCGGCAATCCGCAAACCTTAAAGCTGCTGGGGCTGTTCAACGACCGCAACATCGACGGTGCGCTCGACCGTAAGTTCCTGAAAAAAGGCTCGGTCGCCAAGTTTCCCGATCAGCCCGATCTGACGGACGAGACGCGCGCCGCGCTGCAGGTGTTGGCGCGGGCTGAGAACGGGTTCGTGCTGATGGTCGAGGCCGGGCGCATCGATAAATACAGCCATTCCCTCGATTGGGAGCGCGCCGTCTACGACACCATAATGTTCGACAATGCGGTGCGGATCGCCAAGGACTTTGCCGCAAAGCGCAACGACACACTCGTCATCGTCGTTCCCGATCACGGGCATCCCGTATCGATCATCGGAACGTATGACGACGCGGCCGGCAAATCGCTGCGCGAGCGGCTGCAGACCTATGCCGACGCCAAGTTTCCCAACTACGCGGCGCCCGACGCCGAGGGCTATCCGCCGTCCGTCGACGTGTCGCGGCGCCTGGCGCTCGTGTTCGCAGCCCATCCCGACTATTGCGACGCGGGCAAGCCCTATCTCGAAGGCGAGAACGCACCGACTTCGCCCGGGCCCGACGGCGAGAAGCAGGTGGCCAACGAGACGTATTGCCAGCCGGGAGCTGCACGCATGATCGGCAACCTTTCGATGTTCGCGCGCGCCGGCGTCCACGCCGCAGACGACGTCGTGCTAACGGCGGCGGGTCCGGGAGCTGAGGCCTTTCACGGCCACATCGACAATACGCAGGTCTTCCGCGCCATCGCGACGGCGCTCGGCCTCGGCAAGTAGGAAATCGCCGGGCCGCGGCTGCTCTCGCAGCTTCACGAGCTCAATTGATCTCGGTCATGTAGTGGTTGGCGCGCAGATGGCAGCAGCACACGCGCGCTTCGATCGGGCGCCCGTCGATTGCGAATACGACGGTCTCGAGCTTCAGCAGCGGCGTGCCTACCGGCACCTCGAGCGCCTCGGCGAGCTCTCCTTTGGCTTCCGTCACGCCGATCCTCTCCTCCGCACGCGCGAGCAGCACCCCGAAGCGATGCGCGAGCACGACGATGCTGGAGGGGATCTCGCTTTCCTGGGCAAGTCCGGGAAAGCGCGATTGGGGAACCGTCGAATCCTCGATCATGAATGGGAGACCGTCGTGCGTGCGCACGCGATGCATGCGAAATACCGGTTCCCCGCCGCGTAGCTGCAGCAGCCGTGCCTCGGACTCGCTGGCCGTCGCGGCGACGGTCTCGCAACTCTTGATGTCGCCTGCGATGCGGATGCCGTCGGGATCGCGCAGGTTGCTGAACCTGATCGCGCACTCGTCCGACGTCTGGTCGATCACGAAGGTGCCCCGGCCCTGCCGCCGCGAGATGAGGCGCTCGCCCTCCATCTCATCCAGCGCCTTGCGCACCGTTCCCACGCTGATGCCGAGCTCGCGGGAAAGCTCGATCTCGTTGGGGATCGCCGCCCCGGGCTTCCACGCCCCGGCGACGATGCGTTGCACCAGCATATCCTTAACTTGCAAATAGAGCGGTCGAGTCGAGAAACGTCCTACCGCTGTCATTTTATGAGCCCTCGAGGGTCGCCGGCCGCCGCGTTCTCAATTCCGCAAATTTCCATATCGGGGGGTCACAACCTGCGATTGTGCAAGCACACGGAATTGGTGTCTTGCTCCAATGGACGCAAGAGCTTCCCCGCACTCAGACCTCAATAGATTGAAGTAGAGTACAATAATTAGACTGTAACTATAACACGAATTGGTGGGAACCGCGTGGCTTTATCCACCATTATTTCACGGCTTTAACTTCAGACTGCGGCATTCGCGCGCGCGATCGTCAGTGAGGCAGCTATCCAATGTTCTCCGTCGCGCAACTGTCATCGAGGAAACCATTCGGCTCTGCTGCAGTCAGCGTCAATTCGACGTTCGGACGAGAGCAACGAACGAACACGCAGCGCCGCACTGACCTCTCGATTGTGTCGCGCGAGGCGGGCGACCCAGACGGGTTGCAGGGGATCGCTCCGATAGAGCTCGACGATGCACGCGGGGAGCCCGTCCCGAGCGTTCCAGCGCTTTTTCCACCCGGCCGCTGTGCCCCGCTGAGTTCTCCTTCCCGCCTTGGCGGGGCCTCCTTCCCGCCGTTGCAGGCCGATCGAGGCCCGTTAGTCCTTGCGAGGCTGCCCGCTGCCGGTGCAAACATCTGATTTGCTGCCGCGCGCGAGCCTCGACGGGAGACCAGGAATGATGGAGCTGCGGACGTCCGAAGCCCGCTCTAAGGGCCCAGATGCCGATCGGACGCTACGCCACGATTGGACGCGTGCGGAGGCTCTGGCCCTCTACGAGGCGCCGTTCAACGATCTCCTCTTTCGTGCGCAAACGATCCACCGGCGCTTCTTCGATCCCAACGCGATCCAAAAGAGCCGCCTGCTCAGCATCAAAACGGGTGGCTGCGCTGAGGACTGCGGCTATTGCAGTCAATCCGCGCACCACGCTTCCGGCCTCGCCGCGACCAAGCTGATGCCGCTCGACCGCATTCTGAGCGAGGCGGAGCGCGCGCGCGCATCGGGCGCGACGCGCTATTGCATGGGCGCGGCCTGGCGTGCGCCGAAGGCGCGCGACATGGATGCGCTGTGCGCGATGGTCGAGGGCGTGAAGGCGCTGGGGCTCGAGACCTGCATGACGCTCGGCATGCTGTCCGACGACGACGTCGAGCGGCTCAAGGCGGCGGGGCTCGACTACTACAACCACAACATCGACACCTCGGAGCGCTTCTACACGGAGATCATCACGACGCGCACCTTTGCCGATCGTCTCGAGACGCTTGGGCGTGTGCGCGACGCCGGCATCAAAGTTTGCTCCGGCGGCATCGTCGGGATGGGCGAGACGCCGGAGGATCGCGTCGACATGCTGCTGACGCTCGCCAATCTGGACGAGCATCCCGAGAGCGTGCCGATCAATATGCTGATCGCCATTCCCGGCACGCCGCTGGCTGACGCGGAACGGATCGATGCGATCGACTTCGTGCGCACCATCGCGCTCGCCCGCATTCTCATGCCGAAATCGCACGTGCGGCTCTCGGCCGGGCGCAAGGAGATGAGCGAGGAGACGCAGGCGCTGTGCTTCTTTGCGGGCGCCAACTCCATCTTCGCCGGCGAAACGCTGCTGACGGCGGAGAACCCGGACGAGGATTCCGACGCGGCGCTCTTCGCAAAGCTCGGCCTCAAGCCGCTCGAGCGCGAGCCGCGCTCGGGTGAGCAGAATGATGCACAAGGATCATGATCGCGCCTTGCAGGCGCTGGCGCGTCGCGGCCGGCAGCGGGCGCTGACGCAGGCGGCGGGCACCGACTTCGCGTCCAACGATTATCTGGGCCTTGCTTCCTCGCCCGAGTTGAGAGACGCCGCGCGCGCCGCACTCGCGCGCGAGGTCCCGATCGGGGCCGGCGGATCGCGGCTCTTGCGCGGCAATCATCGTGAGCACGAAGCGCTCGAATCGGAGGCGGCCGCGTTTTTTGGGGCGCAAAGCGCGCTGCTCTTCGGCGGCGGCTTCATGGCGAACGTGGCGCTCTTCTCCACGCTGCCGCAGCGCGGCGACCTCGTGGTGCACGATGCGCTGATCCATGCCAGCGTGCACGACGGGATGCGTGCCGGCAAGGCGGAGCGCGCCGAGGCACGCCACAACGATGCGCAAGCTTTCGAGGACGCGATCAGGGACTGGCGCGCCGCCGGCGGATCTGGCAGGCCGTGGATCGCGGTCGAGAGCCTCTACAGCATGGACGGCGACCGCGCGCCGCTCGTCGACCTTTTGCAGATCGCGGAGCGGCACGACGGCATTCTCGTCATCGACGAGGCACACGCGACGGGCGTCTTCGGGCGCGAGGGACGCGGCCTCGGCGCGGATCTCGAGGGCCGCGAGAACGTCGTCTCGCTCCACACCTGCGGCAAGGCGCTGGGCGTGATGGGTGCGCTCGTCGTCGGGCCGCAAATTTTTCGCGATTATCTCGTCAACCGCAGCCGTCCCTTCATCTATGCGACGGCGCCCTCGCCGCTCGTTGCGGCACTCGTGCGCGCGGCGCTGCTCATATGCCGCTTTGATGCGAGCCGGCGCGAGAAGTTGCACGAACTCGTCGCGCTTGTCGCTCGCCAGCTCGAGGATCGCTGCGCCATCGCGCCTTCGGGCTCGCAGATCCAGCCGGTTATCGTCGGCTCCGATGAGCGCGCCGTGCGGCTTGCGTCCGCCATGCAGGAACGCGGCTTTGACGTGCGCGCCGTGCGGCCGCCGACGGTCCCGGAGGGAACGGCGCGCTTGCGTCTTTCATTGACGCTGAACGTGGACGAGGAGCGCATCGACGCGATGACGGCGGCGCTCGCGCAAGAGCTGCAGAGGCTCGGGCCATGACATCGTGCCTCGTCGTTGCCGGCACCGATACCGACGTGGGCAAGACCGTGTTCGCAGCGGCCCTCGTTGCCGCGCTCGACGGCTGCTATTGGAAACCGGTGCAATGCGGACTTGTCAGGCGAGACCGATGCCGCGGTCGTCGCGCGGCTGTCGGGCCTTCCCGCGGACCGCATCCTGCCCGAGGCCTATCGTCTGACGGCGCCCGCCTCGCCGCATCTCGCGGCCGCGCGCGAGGGCGTCGCAATCGACGCCGAGGCGCTCGCGTTGCCGCCCGGCGCGCGCCCCCTCGTCGTCGAGCCGGCCGGCGGCTTGATGGTGCCGCTGACGGGCAGCCTGCTGCAGATCGATCTCATCGCCCGCTGGCGCGCCCCGGTCGTCCTGTGTGCCGCGACCAGGCTCGGCACCATCAATCACAGCCTTCTCTCCATCGAGGCGCTGAAGCGTCGCGGCATCGCGCTGCTCGGCGTCGCCTTCATGGGTGAGGAACAGGCGGACGTCGAGCGCACGATCGTCGAGATGGGCGGCGTGCGCCGGCTCGGGCGGTTGCCGCATCTGGCGCCGCTCGACGCCACGACCCTGCGCGCGGCCTTCGATCAGAATTTCCGGCGCGCTGATTTTCTCGCCGAGACCGCGACATGACGGAGCGACCGACGTCTCCCGTTTGGCATCCTTTCACGCAGCACGCGCTGCATCCGCACATGATCGAGATCATGCGGGCCGATGGCGCGTGGCTCGGAACGCCGGACGGGAGCTTCATTCTCGATGCCATCTCGTCGTGGTGGGTCACCACGCATGGGCATCGTCATCCCCACATCGTTGCCGCCATAAAAGACGAGGCCGATCGCCTCGATCAGGTGATCTTCGCAGGCTTCACGCACGGACCGGCCGAGCGCCTCGCCGGCGGGCTTCTCGCGATCGTGCCGCCCGGGCTCACGCACGTGTTCTTTTCCGACAGCGGCTCGACGGCGGTGGAAGTGGCGCTCAAGATGGCGCTGGGGTACTGGCGCAACGTCGGCACGCCGCGCGACCGCATCATCGCGCTCGAGCACGGCTATCACGGCGACACTGTCGGGGGCATGTCGGTCGGCGAGCGCGGGGTGTTCAATGCCCCCTACGACCCGCTGCTGTTCGACGTCGCGCGCATCCCGTTTCCCGCGGCGGGCGCTGAGCGGCAGACGCTCGATGCGCTCGAAGCCGCGTGCAAGTCGGCTCCGGCCGCCGCCCTCATCGTGGAGCCGCTCGTTCTCGGCGCCGGCGGCATGCTGATCTACTCGGCGGATATTCTCGCCGATATGCAGCGCGTGTGCGAGCGCCACGGCGTGCTGTTCATCGCCGACGAGGTGATGACGGGCTGGGGCCGCACGGGCACGCTGTTTGCCTGCGTGCAGGCGGGTATCGTTCCCGACATCATGTGCCTGGCGAAGGGCCTCACCGGGGGCGCGCTGCCGCTCGCCGTCACGCTGTGCAGTCAGCGGATCTTCGATGCGCATCTGTCGACCGACCGCTCGCGCACGTTCTTCCATTCGAGCTCGTACACGGCAAATCCGCTCGCCTGCGCCGCGGGATTCGCCAACCTCGAGGTGTGGGCGCACGAGCCGGTGCAGGAGCGCATCGCCGCGCTGGCGGCGCGGCAGGAGGAGCGCTTGGCCCCCTTCGCCACCGACAAGCGCTTCACCAACGTGCGCCGCCTCGGCACGATCGCCGCGCTCGACCTCGACGTGGGCGACCATGGCTACTTCGCTGAAATCGGCCCCGCCCTTTATCGCTTCTTCCTCGATCGGGGTGTTTTGCTGCGCCCGCTCGGCAACACGATCTACGTCATGCCGCCCTACTGCACGACGGCCGAGGAACTCGATCTGGTCTATGAGGCCATCGGGGCGGCTGCCGACGTATTGGGAGGGTAGTCTCGCCGTGAGCAACGCCCCGAAAGGCTCAATGATCATCGGGCTCGGCCACGACGCGCCCCAGCGGCGCGTCGCGAACGCCGATCTCGAGGCGCGGCTCGGCCTCGAGGCGGGCTGGATCGAGCGCCGCACCGGCATCGTCGCACGCCGCTACGCTCACGACGGCGAGGCGCTGACCGACCTCGCGGCGGGAGCCGCAGAGATGGCGCTCGGCCAGAGCGGCATCGACAGATCGCGCATCGCGCTCACGCTGCTTGCGACCAGCACGCCCGATCACCTGCTGCCGCCGTCGGCGCCGCTGCTGGCGCACCGGCTGGGGCTCACGGGCTCGGGCGCTATCGACATGGCGGGCGCGTGCGCCGGGTTCCTCTACGCGCTGGTGCTCGCCGACGGTTTCGCGCGCGCGCACGGCGTGCCCGTTCTTGTGGTCGCCGCCAACATCCTGTCGCGGCGCATTAATCCGCAGGACCGTGCCAGTTGCGTTCTCTTCGCCGACGCGGCGGGCGCCGTCGTGCTGGCACCCTCGGATCGGGCGGGCACCGGTGTGCTGGGCGCAAGCTTGGCTGCCGAAGGCGGCGGCTACGATCTCATCCAAATCGCGGCCGGCGGCAGCCGGCGCCCGTTTGCCCCCGACGTTCCCGTCGAGGATACGCTGATGACGATCCCGGACGGCAAGGCGGTGTTCACGAAGGCGGTGGACATGATGGTCGCAACGTCGCGCGCCGCGCTTGCGCAGGCGGGTCTCACCGTCGCCGACATCGATTGCTTTGTTCCCCACCAGGCGAACGCCCGCATCATGGCGGCGGTTGCGCTCAAGCTCGGGGTGGCGGAAGACAAGATGATCTCGACGGTTGCCGAGTACGCCAACAGCTCGGCCGCAACGATCCCGTTCTCTCTATCCTTTGCCGCACGCGACCACCTGCGGCCGGGCGCCAAGATACTCATGTGCGCGGCGGGCGCCGGGCTCACGGGCGGCGCCGTCGTCTTTGCGCTTTAGGAGGGCTGCTCCGTCATCTCGGTGCGGACTTGCGCGTAGCTCAGCACGGCGAACAGCACCGTTCCGCCGAATACGTTGCCGGCGAGCGTCGGCAGGAAAAAGCCGAACACCGCGTTGGGCAGGGTGATACCGCCCGTCAGCACGCCATACAGCGCCTCCGCCGATCCCGCGATGACGTGTGTGAACCCGCAAAAAGCGATCAGCGTCGTCATCAGCGTGATAACGGCGAACTCCGCGCCTTCCGAGGACGGCAGCATCCACACGAGCGCCGCGATGATCCAGCCCGACCCGAGGCCCTTGACGAACATCTGCCAGGGCGTGTTCTGCATCATGATCCCCACGATAGCTTCCAGCTCGACCGTAACCTCGTGGGTAACGATGCCGGTGCTCGACAGCGCCAGCGCGAACACGAAGCAGCCGACGACATTTGCGGCGAGCACGATGCCCCACAGGCGCAGCATGCCCAGCAGCCAGTCGAGCTTGCGGCGCGTGATGACGGGGAGCACGGCCGTCAGGGTATTCTCGGTGAAAAGCTGTTGGCGACCTAAGATGACGATGAGGAATCCGACCGCGTAGCCGAGCTTGGCGACGAGCGTCTTCCACGCGAAGTCGGGAAGCTGCGCGGCCAGCACCGCCTCGGTCAGGAAGGAAAAGCCGATCGAGATGCCGGCGGCTAATCCCGACCACCAAAGGGCGGAAAAGGTCCGCCCGAGCTCGCCCTCGCCCTCGGTACGGATGATTTCGTAGACGACGACGGCGCGCAGCCGAGTCCCGCCCTTGACCTGGCTCTTCTCGGCCCGCGACAGGCCGACCTTGGGCTCGGGAATGTCCTCGTCGGGCTTCGCTTTTTCGGCCATGCGCACGAGTCTCCAGGCGGGCTTTCGTTGAAAGGTGGCGGATGAGAGCCGATTCCGATTGCCTGCGCAACTTCGAAGCGTCCAATTGTTGCGGTTCTTCGGCGCGGCCGCCTGGCACTTCGGGGAAAGTCTTCTGGGCGCGTTTGACGTCGGCGCGTCGGCAAAGCACCCTCTGAGCCGCATGCCCCTTTGGAAGGACGCAAGGATGGCCGGACTTTCCCGTTCGCTCGATCGTATCAAGGACCGCTACGACGTCGTCGTCGTCGGGTCCGGCTACGGCGGCGGGGTCGCGGCCTCGCGGCTGGCGCGTGCCGGCAAGCGTGTCGCCGTGCTCGAGCGCGGGCGCGAGGTGCTGACGGGCGCATTCCCCCGCCGCTTCCCCGACCTCAAGAACGAGCTGCAGGTGACCGGCAAGCGTCTGCGCACGGGCCCCTCCTCGGCGCTCTTTGACGTGCGCCTCGGCGAGGACATGCACGTGCTCGTCGGTTGCGGGCTCGGCGGCGGCTCGCTCATCAACGCCGGCGTGGCGCTGCGCCCCGACGATCGCGTGTTCGCCGACGAGATCTGGCCGGGCCAGATCGTGCAGGATGGGCTGATCGAGGAAGGTTTCCGCCGCGCAGACCGGTGGCTGCGCCCGCAAAGCGATCCGCGCGCCGGCACGCTGACGAAGTTCAAGGCGTTACAGAGCGCGGGCAAGGCCCTCGGCTACGCGCCGATCGCGCCGACGGTCACGGTGAGCTTCGAAGCCGGCGTCAACGTCGCTGGCGTAGCGCAGCCCGCCTGCACGCGTTGCGGCGACTGCTGCGGAGGCTGCAATGTCGGGGCCAAGAATTCCGTGGCGCTGACCTATCTCGCTGATGCCGCCCGCCACGGCGCGGAGCTCTTTACGCATGCCGCGGTGCGCCACCTCGCCAAGGGCAAGGACGGGCTATGGCGCGTGCACGTGCGGCGCATGGACGGCAATGGCGCCGGCGGCGGGGAGCTCGTGCTCAGCGCGCCCGTGGTGGTGCTGGGCGCGGGCACGCTGGGGACGACCGAGATCCTGCTTCGCTCGCGTGCCAACGGGCTCGCGCTGTCCGATCGCGTGGGCCATCGGTTCTCGGCCAACGGCGACATCATCGCCTTCGGCTACGGCGCCAAGATCCCGGTCGACGCGATCGGCATCGGTTATCCACCCAAGCTTGAAGGCGTGGAGATCGGCGCGGCGGTCTCGGGCCAGATCGAGATCGATGACGCGCAGGACTTGGGCCAAGAGCTGCGCGTGCAGGAAGGCGTGCTGCCGTCGGCGCTGGCGCCGGCGCTGCCCGTCCTGTTCATTCCCAACGGACGCCTGCTCGGCGCGCTGCAGAGCCTGGTCGCGGGCGTCTACAAGGGGCCGTTCGCAAAGCTGCAGACATTCTTTGCCGTCTCGCACGACAGCGCCGCGGGACGTTTCGTGCTGGAGGACGACCAGCTGTCGCTCACCTGGCCCAACGCCAAGGACGAGCCCGTCTACAAGCGCCTCGATGAGGTCCTTTCATCGATCGTCAGCGAGGTTGGCGGCTCGTACGTCAAGAATCCGCTCGCCGGCACCGTCATGGGCCATCAGCCGGCGACCGCGCATCCGCTGGGCGGCGCCGGCATGGGCCGCGAGCGCGCCGACGGCGTCGTCAATCACAAGGGACAGGTGTTCGACGCGAGCGCCGGGGCCGGCTCGACCGCCGTGCACGACGGGCTCTACGTCGTCGACGGCGCGGTGATGCCGCGCTCGCTCGGCGTCAATCCGCTTCTTACGATCACCGCGCTCGCCGAACGCGCGCTGCTGCACATGGCGCAGGACTATGGCCTCGCCTTCGATGATGCCGCGGTCGCGGGCGCGACCGTTACGCCCGCCGACCTCGGCTCCATCGTCGCGGCTTGAAGCCGAGCTTCTGCCCCTCACGAGGAAAAGCCGTCACTCACACGCGCTTCTTGTCACGCGCGACGTCGTCGGAACCCTTCGTGGTGTCGCCGGGCGTGTATGAGTGCGCGCCGGCGCCGGCGAGCTTGCCCTTGTCGACGATCAGGTATTCCGTCCGGATCGGCTTGTTGGCGAAGAACGATTTCAGGATTTCCCGCGTCCCGGCGGCGTAGCGCGCCTGCGCCGACAGCGACGTGCCCGAGATATGCGGCGTCATGCCGTGATGGGGCATGGTGCGCCAGGGATGATCCTTGGCAGGAGGCTGCGGAAACCACACGTCACCCGCATAGCCGGCAAGCTGGCCGCTTTCCAGCGCTCGCACCACGGCGTCGCGATCGACGATCTTGCCGCGCGCGGTGTTCACGAGATAGGAGCCGCGCTTCATCATGCCGATGAGCTTGTCGTTGAACATGTGCTCGGTTTCGGGATGCAGGGGCGCATTGATCGTGACGACGTCGCAGACCTTGACCATCGACTCCACGTCCTTGTGGTAGGTGAGGCCTAGCTCTTTCTCGACCTTCTCCGGCAAGCGGTGCTTGTCGGTGTAATGCAGCTTCACGTCGAAGGGCTTCAGGCGGCGCAGCACGGCAAGCCCGATGCGGCCCGCAGCGACTGTGCCGACATTCATGCCTTCGAGGTCGTAGGAGCGCTCGACTGAGTTGGCGATGTTCCATCCGCCCTTGATGACCCAGCCGTAAGCCGGAATGTAGTTGCGCACGAGCGCGAGGATCATCATGACGACGTGCTCGGCGACGCTGATCGAGTTCGAGAACGTGACCTCGGCGACGGTGATGCCGCGGTCCATGGCCGCCTGCAGATCGACGTGGTCGGAGCCGATGCCGGCCGTGATGGCGAGTTTTAATTTCTTGGCCTTGGCGATTCGTTCTTTCGTCAGGTAGGCCGGCCAGAACGGTTGCGAAATGACGACATCGGCGTCGGGCAACTCGCGCTCGAACACCGAGTTGGGGCCGTCCTTGTCGGAGGTGACGACGAGCGTGTGGCCCTGGCTTTCGAGGAACTTGCGCAGGCCCAACTCGCCCGAGACGCTACCCAGCAGCTGTCCGGGCTTGAAGTCGATCGCGCTCGGGGTGGGTGCTGTTTGGCCGTCGGGATACTTATCGATTTTCGGGATCGAGTCGCGTGCGTACGTTTTCGGGTAGCCGTCGACGGGGTCGTCGTAGAGGACGGCAAGAACCTTGGCCATGACTGGTTTCCTTCTTCTCGAGGGGATCGAGAGGAAACGCTGGGCGCCGGCGTCGGCCGTCACGAAAGTTAAGAGCTCCGGCGTCACGGAGCAAACGAAGCGGCCGCGCTTCCTCTAGGCCGGGTCGCAGCCGGGGGGCAATCGGGTCCGGCGACCGCAAGCTCTGCCTGCCCTTAGACGTAGGCGACGGCGGTGCACAAACAAGGCCATGGCGGCGGCAAAGATCCTGCCAATTGCGTGATCGAGATGTTCGACTTCGTCCGTGACGGGGAGGCTCGCGCCGGCTGCCGCTCTCTATGAGTTCAACACGTCCTTGAAGAAGGCGATCTGCTCCGCGCTCGAGCGCTCAAGCCAGTCGCCGAGGTAGATGTCGAAATGGCCGATCGGTAGCGTGACGAGCCGCGCCCTGTCCCCCATGCGCGCTGCGGCCTCCGTGATCGCCTGCAGCGAGGTCACGCTGTCCTTTTGGCAGGCGATGATCAGCGCCGGACAGTGGACTTTTTGCGCGTAATTGCCAGGGCGGTAGAAGGGCAGCGACAGGAACAGGCGCGCGGCGGTCTCGTTGCGCCAGTCTGGCGGCACGATCGCGCGCAAGCCTTCGTAAGCGTCGGAGCTCGACATGGCCGCGAGCCCGCCCGGCGGCGCAACGATTGGAACATAGTTGGGAGACATCCCGACGAATGCGCGCGCAAGATCGACGAGCGCCGCCCAGCCGAGGCGCGCGATCGTCGCGAAGCCTGCACCCTTTCCCAGCATGCGCGCGCTCGCTTTGCCGTCGACCATGGGGCATTGCGCGGCAACCGCCGCGATGCCCGCGTCCTTGGCGGCGGCCGTCAGCACGTATCCGCCCGATAGCGACGTGCCCCACAAGGCGATGCGAGCATGGGTCGACGCCAGGCATGGAGCGGGCGAAGGCGATCGCGGTGGCCCAGTCCTGGAGCTGACGCCGGATCGATATGATCTGGCGCGGGGCGCCGTCGCTGGCGCCGAGACCGCGATAGTCGAACAGCAGGACGAAGAAGCCCGCCCTCGCAAAGCGCTCTGCGTATGACGTGAGCGAGGAATTGCGCGTGCCGCCGAGACCGTGTGCCATGACGATGCAAGGCGCCGGCCGCGCGACGCGCTCGTCTGGCGCATAGACCCAGGCGCGACACGTCACCCCGTGGCTCGAGAACTCGACGTCTCGGCGGGACATGAACGTCATCGCTTCCCCGGGAGTAGGATGCTCGCTGGGGCCATGGTGACGGAGTGAGGTTGCCTCAATCATGGATAACTCGAATTCATTCCTCATGACATGGCCATCGGCCGCGAGCTGCGCTGTTCCCTCGGGAACAGAGGATGCGGGTTTGTCGAAGGTCGAGGTTGTTACGCGCACTATCGCATGGTTTGATAGGTTGTTCGAGGGCTTGCCGACCGCTATAGGCTCGAATGTGTTGCAGAACTCCCGTTGAGATCGCTGGCGAACCGTGATTCCGTTGCGTTGACGCAAGCATCAGCGGGAGCGGGCGATGATGGGGCGTGGCAAGTCCGAGCAGGGCCAGTTCTTCTACGAGTTCAATCTCGACGACGTGGTGCCGCCGGACCACCTCGTGCGCAAGATCGACGCCGTGCTCGACCTCGGTTGGGTGCGCAAGGAGCTTGCGCCCTACTACTCGCACACGGGCCGGCCGTCGATCGATCCCGAGCTGATGATCCGGATGCTCATCGTCGGCTACGTGTTCGCCATCCGCTCTGAGCGCATGATCTGTCGCGAGGTCCAGGTGAACCTCGCCTACCGCTGGTATTGCAGGCTCGGCATCGAGGACGTGGTTCCGAACCATTCCGCCTTCTCACGTGCCAGGCACGAGCGCTTCCGCGAGAGCGATGTCCTGCGCCGCGTGTTCGAGCGGGTGGTGACGATCTGCATCGTGGCGGGCCTCGTCGGCGGCGAGGCGTTCTCGATCGACGCGAGCCTGATCAAGGCGGACGTCGACAAGCACAAGCGAGTACCCGGCGATCAGCCGATCGACTGGCCGACGCCGGAACAGGCCTCCCGCGCCGTTCGCGAGTATCTGGCGGCCCTCGAAGCTGCACGCCGCGATGATGAGGGCGAAGGTGGAGATGGCGGCGGCTCAAGCGATGGCGGCGGAGGCAAACCGCCGAAGGAGGTGTCGCTGACCGATCCGCAGGCGGCGTGGACTGCGAGGAAAGGGGTGGACCCGTTCTTCGCCTACGATGCCAACTATCTCATCGACAACAAGCTCGGCATCATCGTCGACGCCGAGGGCACGCGCGCCAACCGCACCGACGAGATCGCCGTCACCGAGACCATGATCGCGCGCGTCGAGCGCCGCTTCGGCCTGGCGCCGGAGCGGCTCGCCGGCGATACCGCCTATGGCGCGGCAAGGCTCCTGAAGTGGCTCTGGGATCGAGGCATCGCCCCGCACGTGCCCGTCTGGGACAAGTCGAAGCAGACCGGCGGCCGCTTCACGAAGGAGGACTTCGTCTTCGATCGCGTCAGGAACGTCTACATCTGTCCGGCCGGCGCCGACCTCACACATTCCGGGATCATCGATCAGGGGCGCATCCTTCCCTACCGGGCGAGCAAGACCGATTGCTCGATCTGCGCGCTCAAGCCTCAATGCACAACGGCAGTCGCCCGTAAGGTGTCCCGCGACATCGACGAGGACGTGCGCGATCAGGTCCGCGCGCTGGCCAACACCGAGGCCTTCCAGGTCTCGCGCCGCGAACGCAAGAAAGTCGAGATGAGGTTCGCGCACATGAAGCGCATCCACAAGCTCGACCGGCTGCGCCTGCGCGGCCTGTCGGGTGCGAAGGACGAGGTGCTGCTCACCGCGACGGCGCAGAACCTGAGGCGGCTCGCCAAGCTTCTCTGCCGAGCCCCACCCCGTGAAGCCACTGCGTGCAGCGTAGGCGTCCACTAGCGTCAGGCGTTGGTGCCGATGCGTTCGGGCCACCGCCCAGAAACGAGGGGCGGCACAGAAAGGCCGCTCAAAAATCAAAGCTGAGCCACGCAATCCAGGACAGGCAAGTTTTGCAACACATTCGTGTGATCAGCGGACTTTGGCTGAGTTTTAGCTCGCAAACGAATTCCGGCGGTCTAGCTCCTGGTCAATCTTCCTCGCCTAAGAAAGCGTGCCCTCGCCATTTGTCCTCGCTCGATCGAGCTTGGCAGCAAAATCCACTCCCGATGCTCTGAAGAGATGAGGGTCTGCACGCGGTCGACAAATGCGAGGACGGACTAAGCATCACCATCGCGCGCCGCTGCACGCGCGTTGGCCAGCCCTGCATTTACAAAGTCTAGGGTTCTCAGCCGTCGTCAGGTAGCGCGACGCGTTGCGCTCGTCGAGATCCATCAGGCTTCGTGCTACACCGAGACCATAGAGCGCCGACCCCATCACACCGAGCGCTAGGACAATTCGGTTGATATGGCCAGCTGGAACGTTGCTCAAGGGCCCCCACGAGCGGTGCTGGCGCGGGAACGCCGAATGCAGCGGCTACTTGGAGCCCCGCGAGTGCGGCGAGCACAATCGATACGACGGTAAGCAGTAGGCTCACGCTGAGCCAACGGTTGTTGCGCCAGAGTGAGGCAGCGTGCTGCCCGCCGCGCCCTCGATAATAGCGTCGCTGCACATCGAGCTGGTAGCGCCTGAAATACTCCAACTTGAGCGGCAGCAAGGGAAGCTCGCCGGGCCCGCTCCTTTCATCGGCATGGAGGATTGCAGTTGAACAACTCCACCCGGGCGATCTCTGCCTCGGCCCGCTTGTTCATCCATGTATTGAAGGGCCTAGTCACTGCCAGCAGCCGGGCTGCAACGAAGGCGACAACCAGGCTCGATATCTGAACGACGGACGCTAGTCCGCGCTCCCATCCGGACAACCATGCATCAAGCGGAAGGAGGAACACCGAACCGACAAGTGTTGCGACGGTCGCTGCATACAGACCCGTCCGGCCAATGCGCTTGTATTTTG
>CAWKBL010000007.1:0-143558 GCA_963847865.1 uncultured Alphaproteobacteria bacterium
CTTGCTGCGCAGGTAGGCCATGAACTGCCTGCCCGAGATGAGGCAGCCCACCCAGAAGGTGCCCTCGCTGACGATCGCGAGGCTCACACCGATGACGAGCTTGGACTTGCCGTCGACGGGCAGAAACGGCACGGCGATGAGGAGGACATAGAGCACGCACGAGATCACAACGAGGGCGATGCCCACGCGCTCGGGCATGGTGTACGCACTGGCGACGCTCACTGCGGACCCCTTAGCCAAAGACACGGGCGTGCGTGTGATCGTCATCCCGGACGCCGGATTGCCGTCGCGGCGCTCCAGCGTCCGGAAGGACAAGGAGGACGGGCGTCAGCCGCCGCCGCCTGTGCACGTGAGCTTCGCGCTCGGGCAGCTGCACTGGTATTCGACGTCGTCGCATGTGCCCGAGGTGGGCTTGGCGCCGTCGCACATGCAGCTGACGTTGACCGAGTTCTCGCTGCCGAGACTGCGGTAGTGGTAGACGGAATAGCCTTTGCCTTCGCTGGCGGGGTTGGTGCCGATCGTGACCGGCGCGCCCGAAACCATGAACTGCTGCGTCGTCTGCGCGGACGCCGGCACGAGGCCTGCGCACACGAGGGCGAGGGCGGCCGCCCCGACCATAATCTTTTTCATTGGGTGCTCCATTGCTGACGCGTTTCCTTGCCTGGCCGCTGCGCGAGAGCCGTCAGCTCCCTAACCGCAGTCCAGGAGCGCATTGGAGGCCTGCAAGTCTGAAATTGGGGTTGGATTGATGGAGACAATGCCGCTTGCGCCGTCAACGAAGCTTGCACCATCGCCGGAGGGCGGCGCGGGGGAACAGCGGCGGATGACGCGACGATAGGCGCCATGCGCGGGGCGGTCATACGCTTTGGCTGGCGCTTTGCCTGGGCGGGACTCCCTCTATACTCGGCGTTTCGGGGCAAGCGATTGGTTTATGCGGTTGCCTACACCACCCTATTAAAGGGGTCGGACGTTTGCAGCAGATCGCCGTCTACCTCTACCGGGCGACCGGGGCCGGGATCGCCATCGCGCTCATGGAGGCGCTGGCGCGTGCTGCCGAGGAACCGCTGTCGCGCGTGCCGTTCGTGACCTCGATCGTCCTCGTCATGGCGCTGCCCGACAGCGAGCCGGCGCGTCCGTACTCCGTCGTCGGCGGCCACATGCTGAGTTGCGTCGGCGGGCTCGCGGCGCTCTGGATGTTCGGTGCCGGCGAAGCCGCCTGCGCGGTTGCGCTGGGAATTGCACTCTTCCTCATGCTGATGGCGCGCGCGCTGCATCCGCCCGCCGGCATCAACGCGTTCCTCATCGCAGCCTACGGTTTGCCGCTGTCGTGGGTGGTGAACCCCGTGCTGATAGGCGCGGTTTTCCTCGTCGGGTACAAGCGCGTGTGGTCACAGCTCGAGCAGTGGCTGCGCGCAACGAGCCTTTACCAGAAGCTGCCGGTTGGCCCGCAGTGGTCGCTCGACGGGGTCGACGCGCGCGCGCTCCTGAAGTGGAGGCCGGTCAGGCGTCAGCGCATCAAGGACGCCGCCCGGCAGGCCGAAGCGCTGAAACAGGCGGAGGCGCCGAAACGCCAGCCGCGATCCAAGCCGCGAGCCAAGACCTGACCTTCCCGTTCCGGCGCGTCTTCCGGCGCACGTGCGTGCTGGAGCTGACCTGCTACGTCGAATACCTCCAGGAGAAATAATCCTCCCGCCGGCGACTCAAGCTATACCCTCTGGCAATGCGGGGGCGGCGCTACGCCTCGCGGCGGCTCACTCGGGGGTTTGATGCTCGAGAGCGTGATGATGCTCTGGTTCGTGCTGACAGCGATGTCGGTGCTGTACGTGGCGATCGACATCCAGCACACGCCCGAGAACCCGGTCCTCAAGTGGGGCTTCATCCTGCTCACGCTCTATGCGGGGCCGATCGGCGCGCTGCTTTACGTGTTCGGCTGCCGCAAGCGCACGCCGGCCGAGCACGCGCGCTTCGTCGCCGCGCGCTGGCGCCAGGTGCTTGGCTCGACCATGCACTGCGTCGCCGGCGACGGCGTCGGCATCCTCGCGGGAGCGGTCTTCGGCGCGCTCGTCGCCCTGCCGTTTCTGGGCGAGATCGCGCTCGAATACGTGCTGGGCTTCGGCTTCGGCTGGACGATCTTCCAGGCGCTTTTCATGCGCGACATGGCGGGCGGCTCCTACCGCCGCTCGCTGGAGAGCACCTTCATCCCCGAGCTCTTGTCCATGAACTGCCTGATGGGCGGCATGATCCCGGTGATGGTGCTCGCCTGGCGAGGCGTGCCCGAGGCGCACGATCCGACGCAGGGGCTCTTCTGGTTCCGCATGTCGATTGCGCTGATGGTGGGCTTCGCCTTCGCCTATCCGATGAACTGGTGGCTCGTCTCCAATCATTTGAAGCACGGCATGATGACGGTGCCGGCGCCGGGCGGAGCAAAGCCGAAAAAGAAGGGCCCTATGCAGATGCCCCCGCCGGTCTCGCGCGAGCGGATCGCCGTCGCGGCGGGTATCTCGTTCGCCGTGCTCGCGCTCGGTCTTATGATCGGGATCGCCGGCAGAGGCTAGGTCGCGAGCACGATGTCGAACGTGCCGGCCAAGGCCTGATCCTCGATGCCTTGCGCGGCCTCAAGCTTCACGATGACGCTGTCGCGCTGGCGCGGGTCGCGTATGGCATTGAGAATTCCATCGCGCGCATTGAGCGGCTCGCCGGCGACGTACATCTGCGTGACGAGGGCCGCGCGGCCGGGCACGGTGACGGCGAAGTGGATGTGCGGCGTGCGCCCCGGGTAGGCGACGGGCTTGATCGTGCGGAACGCATAGGCGCCGCCCGCATCGGTGCGCGCCCGCCCGCGCCCCTGAAAGCCGGCGTCGCGCGTGGCAAACCAGTGCGTATCGCGCGGATGGCGGTAGATCCCCGTCGCGTCGCACTGCCAGATTTCGATCGAGGCGCCGGGGATCGGCGCGCCGGTCGCGTCGAGGACGCGCCCGAGAATATGTGTGATCTGCCCTTGCGCGCGCGCCGCCTCGCCTGTGACGAGCACGAGGTCGTTGTCGGCGTCGCCCGTCCAGTCGGTTGGGATAGAACGGGCCTTCGGTCTGCACCGGCGTCGTCACGAGGCCCGGCGCGGCGAGCGCGCTGCGGACGCCGGGCGCCAGCGAGAGCATGCTAAGCGCGGCCAGACCCTTGACGACGTGGCGGCGGCCGATCTGCGGCGTGAGGATGCGGGACATCGATGTCTTCCCAATTCATGGCGTTGCGCGCGGGACAGGGAGTGGCAGCCCCTTTGCGCAAAACGCTCTACCCCGCGAAAATCCGTCGGCCCGGCGCCTGTGGCAAGTGTCACGTGACAGCCGATCGGCCCCAATCAGGTGATCGGCTTTGCGTTCATCGCGCTTGGCGCGTTCTTTGTCTTCACCGGCAATGCTTGATCGCGTTAAGCTGCGGCTCTCGAGGGTCGGAGACGGGAACCCCCATGGCGGAGACACGCATTGCACTCGTTACCGGTGCCAACCGGGGCATCGGTCTCGAGATCGTGCGCCAGCTCTCGCGCGAAGGCCTCATAGCGGTGCTTTGCGCCCGCGATCTCGCGAAGGGGAAGGCCGCCGCCGCGACGCTTGCCTCCGAGGGCCTCGAGCCGCCCGTCGTCGCGCTCGACGTGACGCAAGCCGACAGCGTTCGCGCCGGCGTGGACGAGGTGCTGGAGCTCTATGGCCGCATCGATGTGCTGGTCAATAACGCCGCGATCCTCAAAGAGGGCTTCTCGGAGGAGGACTCCAGCGTTCTCGACGTTTCGATCGACCTCGTAAACCTCACCTACATGACCAACACCGTCGGCCCGTTGCGGCTCATCCAGGCCGTCGTCCCGGCCATGCAGAAGCTCGGCTACGGGCGCATCGTCAATTTGTCCTCCGGCGCGGGCCAGCTCGCCGAGATGGGCAGCGGATTTCCCGCCTATCGCATGTCGAAGTCCGCGCTCAATGCGTTGACGCGGCTTACCGCGGCCGAACTCGGACCCCATCCCATCAAGATCAACGCCATGTGCCCCGGATGGGTGAAGACCGCGATGGGAGGACCCAACGCGACGCGGAGCGTGGAGCAGGGCGCCGAAACGGCGGTATGGCTCGCAACGCTTCCCGAGGACGGACCCTCGGGCGGATTCTTCCGCGATATGAAGCCGATTGCGTGGTGAGGACGCTGGCGCCGGCTTACAGCCCGCGCACGAGATTGCCGACCATCAGCGTGATGTAGGCGGTGATCGCCAGCCAGAACTCCTGGTGCGGCAGGTAACGCGGCACGCCGACGAAGCCAAGCTTGGTGATGAGCGCCAGCAAGGCAAGCGTGAGCGAAATGAGAAATATCGCGATCGTTGGTGGGTTGAGCCGCATGGATAAGTCTCCCCCAATGGTTGTCCGGCGCTCACCGGCGCGGTCCCGTCGCGCGCGCCAGGAGCATATCACGGGAAAGTGTGGGACAGGCAACCGTCGTCCACCCACGGCGGGGCGGATTAAGCCGCTAGCCAGCTAGCAGGCGCGCTTACAGGGTGCGGGCGGCCTTGGCCGAGGATAGCGCCGGAAGCGGCTCGTCGGCCTCGATCAGGAAGCGCACAGGACGACCATCCGGCTTGGCCCGGTCGCGGCACGTCACCAGCAGCAGCGGGGCGGGGCGCTCGGAGGACGCGGGTATGATCGAGCTGTCGAGCTTGTCGACATTGACGACTTGCAGGACGCGCTCGAGCCCACCCGACGTGATGGTGATGCGGTCGCCGACGGTTACCGGCTTGGTGAAGACCGTGCTCGCGTCGTGGACGACGTGGGTCAGCTTTAATTGCTGGGCTCCGGCAACCGTGTCGGCCAGCGTCTTGGTGCCGGACTGGTCGGCCTTGGCGGCAAGCGCACGCTCGAACCCGCGCATCACGACGGCATCGCCGTTGCCCAACGTCAGGGCTGCGGCCGCGCCGAGACCCACCGTCGCGATGCCCAATGCTGCGACCGGAAGGTTCGTCAGGCGAAAAGTACGTCTGGCCATGATTCGCTCCGAGTTGGCGCCAATCCCCGCACACTACAGGGCTTTGTTCGGTTAACAGGCCGAATCTGACGACTACCTTACCAAATGTTAGGAGTGGAGGAGAGACCGTCAAGGGCTCCCAGCAGAGCCAAGGCCCCTCCCCCACACACCTCACCGCGGGGAGGCGTACTCGCGGTGAAGGTGTCTGAAGAACGCGAGGTTCAACGCGACCAGGACAGAAAAGATGCCTGCCAGCAGCGCGAAGGCCGTTTCTTTGGGGGTGTGGGGCAGTCCATCCATGGCTCCCGATTGCGGCACGGGAACTGCGGTCGCGACGACGGCAGCTGCGATGAGCGGGCTGTCGTCGAGGGAGAATTTCAACAGGTCGCCGGCGCTGGAGCTGACCGCCAGGATGTCGCCCAGGCGGTGCGTGGCGGCCGACGTGCGCTCATAAGCGCTGATCGCAAAAGCAAAGGTCAAGAACAGCACGAGGCCAATCAGGGCATCTGCTGCGGTTCGTAAGACCAACCCAAAAGGCCCGCTCGCGGACATTTGCCTAACCCTCTTATTGCCGACGCACGTTGCGCCGATGCACGTTGAGAAATCTCGCCTGCGTCTGTGGCGGGCGTTGGCCGACATTGTGGCGATTGCGACGTATTCTTTTGATTAATGCGGGGCGCGTGTCCCATGTGGCCGGCAGGTGACTGGCGCGCGGCGCTGAATGGGAGTTAGCCGCCCCGCAGCGGCTTGGGGTGCCCAACAGCGGATTTTGTCGTACGTATTGAAATTGTGCGGTGCGAAAGCTAGTGTCCGCGCCGTTTTGCGCCACGCTCAGGGGGGCGTGCGCTCCATGAAAGGGATCGGGAGCATGGGCTTCATCGCCGACAGCTTGAATCGCATTCAGCCCTCGGCGACCATCGCCGTGTCGACCAAGGCCAGGCAGCTTCAGGCGGCGGGCCGCGACATTATTTCGCTGTCTGCCGGCGAGCCGGATTTCGACACGCCCGAGAACATCAAGGCGGCCGCCGTCCGCGCCATGGCGGAAGGCAAGACCAAGTACACCGATGTCGACGGCCTGCCCGAGCTCAAGGCCGCGATCGTCCGCAAGTTCGCGCGCGAGAACGCGCTCCAGTACAAGCCGAGCCAGATCTCGGTCGGCACCGGCGGCAAGCAGGTGATCTACAATGCGCTGCTCGCCACGCTGAACCCGGGCGATGAGGTCGTCATTCCGGCGCCGTGCTGGGTGTCCTACGCCGACATCGTGATGCTCGCCGGCGCCAAGCCGGTGTTTGCCGAAACGCGCATCGAGGACGGCTACAGGCTGAAGCCCGAAGTGCTCGATGCAGCGATCACGCCCAAGACGAAATGGCTGATCTTCAACTCGCCCTCCAATCCCACCGGCGCCGCCTACACCAAGGACCAGATGAAGGCGTTGACCGACGTGTTGCTTCGCCGCGAGCACGTGTGGGTGCTGAGTGACGATATCTACGAGCACCTGCTCTACGACGGCCTGGCGTTTCATACTCCGGCCGGGGTCGAGCCGGGGCTGATTCGAGCGCACGCTCACCATGAACGGTCTGTCGAAGGCCTATTGCATGACGGGGTGGCGGCTCGGGTTCGCCGCGGGCCCCGAGCCCCTGATCAACGCCATGCGCAAGCTGCAGTCGCAGTCCACGTCCAATCCCTGCTCGATCACGCAGTGGGCGGGTATCGAGGCTCTCGATGGACCGCAGGACTTCATCGCGCGCAACAACGCCAAGTTCGTCGAGCGGCGCGACTTGGTGGTGGGGATGCTGAACCAGGCGAGCGGTTTGCGCTGCCCCAAGCCGGACGGCGCCTTCTACGTCTATCCGAGCTGTGCCGGCGCGATCGGCAAGACGAGCGCGTCCGGCAAGGTCATCGCCACTGACGAGGATTTCGCCACGACGCTATTGGAAGAGGAAGGCGTTGCCGTCGTACACGGGGCGGCGTTTGCGAGCTCGCCGGCGTTCCGCGTGTCGTACGCTGCTTCGAATGAGCTGCTCGAGGACGCGTGCCGACGCATCCAGCGCTTTTGCGGGAACTTGCGGTGACGACCATGATGGCGCGCGATCGGCAGCATCAAATTTGCCGATCGTGCTTCATTTGGCGGGCAGGTCTTGCCGTCGCCGTGGCGGCGCTTGTTCTGTCGTGGCTCGCCGCCTGAAGGATCTCAGGCCGCGGCGCGACCGTGCCAATACCCGGCGACCCAATCGCGCAGCCAAAGCCGCCGCAGGAACCTGTGCGCCTTGAGCAGGTTTGACGACGCGGACCGCGGCATGCGCACGACCAGCGCCGTGCTGCTGCGGACTAGCGCAACGGTTTCCACCGGGGGCTCGGCCAGATCTTCCCCGGCCATGGCGTACCCCGCCGCATGGGCCGCCGACATGAGCCTCTTCATAGTCATCTCACGCCTCTAGCTCAGCGGGTCGAAATCCCTCTCGACCCTTGCTGCCGGCTCGTTTCCGATGAAGCCCCAAACGAACCGAATGCAATTCATAATGCGCTAAGCCGGGATTGGTTCAAAGTATTTTTCCATCAGCTGCATCAACTTCGTGATGCTTTTTTCTTTGGCGACGTTGTGCATTGCAATATTAATTGCACGAACTTCTTCAAAGCTGCCGCCACCGAGCAAAGCGCTGCGTCTTTTATTGCTGAAGGGCTTGCGCCGCGACCATCGCGGCGCGAACATGGGTTAGCCGCGTTTCCTCTTTTGAGGCGTGGGGGTACGCGGCTGACGCGGTCGCGCGCCTCCAACCTAGGGAGGAAAAAATGGGGCAATCAGCCGGCCCGGGATCGGGGCCCAACGGGGGCGTCCGCTCCCGCTGCATCGCACTCGTGGGCCCATACTTAAGCGGCAAGACCACACTTCTTGAGGCCATTCTCGCCCGCACCGGCGCCATCAGCCGGGCCGGCACCATCCCAGACAAATCGACCGTCGGCGACGCGAGCCCCGAGGCGCGCGATCACGGTATGAGCGTTTCGCTCAACATCGCCGACGCCAATTTTCTCGGCGACTCCTTCACGTTCGTCGACTGCCCCGGCTCCATCGAGTTCCAGCACGAAGGCGCACTAGCGCTTACCGCGTGCGATGCAGCCGTCGTCGTGTGCGAGCCCGACGCCAAGCGCGTGCCGGCCCTGCAGATCATCCTGAAGCAGCTCGAAGACCGCTCCATCCCCCACTTCCTGTTCCTGAACAAGATCGACGCCTCCGAGATTCCGGTGCGCGAGTTGATCCCCGTGCTGCAGCCCGCGAGCTCCAAGCCGCTCGTGCTGCGCCAGATCCCCATTTGGGAGAACGGCACCGCCACCGGCTTCATCGACCTCGCCTCGGAGCGCGCCTACGTCTACCGCCCGCACGCCCCCTCCGAGATCATCGAGCTGCCGGCCACGATTTCGGAGCGCAAGGAAGACGCGCGCTTCCACATGCTGGAGCAACTCGCCGATTACGACGACGAGCTGATGGAGCAGCTGCTGTCGGACGTGCCCGCCCCGCGCGACAAGGTGTTCGGCGACCTGACGGAAGAGTTCCGCAAGGGGCTGATCTGCCCGGTGCTGCTCGGCTCGGCGCACAACGAGAACGGCATCCTGCGGCTCTTGAAGGCGCTGCGTCACGAGGTTCCGACCGTTGAGGAGACGGCGCGCCGGCTCAAGTTGGAGAACGCCAAGTCCGCGGCCTACGTGTTCAAGTCGCTGCACACCGCGCACGGCGGCAAGCTCTCGCTTGTCCGCGTGCTGACGGGCGAGTTCGGCGACGGGACCGTGGTGTCGGGTGCGGCAGGTTCCGACGAGCGGGCAGCCGGTGTTTTTGCGATGCGCGGCGAGGAGCCCGTGAAACGGGGACCGGCCAAGGCCGGCGACACGGTGGCGCTCGGACGGCTCGAGGGCATCAAGGCAGGCGAGACCATATCCGCCGACAAGGGCGGAGTCGTCCAGGTGAAGGGACCGCCGGCGCCCGAACCCGTGTTCGGCATCGGTCTCGGCCTCAAGGACCGCAAGGACGAAGTGAAGATGTCCGCCTCGCTCGCCAAGCTGATGGAGGAGGATCCCTCGCTGCGGCTCGAGACAAACGCCGACACGCACCAGATGCTGCTCTTGGGCCAGGGCGAGATGCACCTGCGCGTCGCCACCGAGCGGCTGCAGCGCAAGTATGGCGTCTCGGTCGAGCGCCAGCGCCGTCTCATCCCCTACAAGGAGACGATCCGCGCGGCAACGGAAGTGCGCGGGCGCCACAAGAAGCAGTCGGGCGGCCACGGCCAGTTCGGCGACGCGGTGATCGAGATCGCGCCGTTGCCGCGCGGCTCGGGATTCTTCTTCTCCGAGAAGATCACGGGCGGCGTCGTGCCGCGCCAGTTCATCCCGTCGGTGGAGATCGGCGTGAAGGACTATCTGCAGCACGGGCCATTGGGATTTCCAGTGGTCGATGTCGCCGTGACGCTGATCGATGGCTCGTACCACACCGTCGATTCCTCCGACATGGCCTTCCGCCAGGCCGGGCGCATCGGGATGACCGAAGGAATGCCCAAGTGCCAGCCGGTGCTGCTGGAGCCGATCATGGCCGTCGACATCTCGGTGCCGAGCGACGCCACCGCGCGCGTCAACGGCATCATCTCGCAACGGCGCGGGCAGATCCTCGGGTTCGATGCGCGCGAGGGCTGGAGCGGCTGGGACGTGGTGCAGGCGCAGATCCCGGCTTCCGAGATGGAGAGCCTGATCGTGGACCTGCGCTCGGCGACGTCGGGCGTCGGCACCTACACGGCGAGGTTTGATCATCTGGCCGAGCTGACCGGGCGCCTTGCCGACCAGGTGCTCGCAGCCCACAAGCAGGCGGCGGAGTAGCCGGCCGGCATTGGCGTGCGCCTTTGGGTTTTACCCTTCTAATACGCGGCCGTGTTAAGCGATGGGCGCGAGCATGACGGCTCACGGCAGCATGACGCAGGAGGACGATTGCAGATCTACCTTTGGATCGGCCTTGGCAGCGCGCTGGGCGGCATGGCGCGTTTCTGGTGCTCGGGTGTCATGGCGCGCCTCATCGGCGAGACGTTCCCGTGGGGCACGCTCTTCGTCAACGTGTTGGGGTCGCTGATCATCGGCTTCTTCGCCACGATGACGGCGCCCGACGGTCGGCTGTTCGTCGATGCGACGATGCGCCAGTTCGTCATGCTGGGCGTACTCGGCGGCTTCACGACGTTCTCCTCGTTCAGCCTGCAGACGCTCAATCTGCTGAACGACGGCGAATGGCTTTACGCGGGTCTCAACATCGGAGCGTCCGTGATCTTGTGTCTCGTCGCTGTGTGGATCGGACACATCGTCGCCGAGCACTACAGCGCCATCAAATGGGTGTAGCCATGCAGGTACCCAACGACGCCGTGCTCTTGCGAATTTATCTGGGCGAGAACGACCGCGCCGGGAAGCTGCCGCTCTATGAGGCGATCGTGCTGGCGGCGCGCGAGCAGAAGCTCGCCGGCGCGACCGTGCTGCGCGGGCCGATCGGGTTCGGCCGCTCGAGCCACCTGCACACAACCAAGATTTTGCGCCTGTCGCAGGATCTGCCCATCGTTATCGAGATCGTCGATGCGGAGGACAAGATCAACGCGTTCACCCCGACCCTGGAAAAGCTCATGGGCAGCGGCCTCGTCACTCTGGAGAAGGTGAAGGTGCTGCGCTACGGCGACGGCAGCGGCGCGACGGACTGAGCCCGCAGCCACGCGTTCGTTAGAATTTTTGCTAACATGGCGGCATCGCCGTCCGCGCGCCGTTGATGAATTTTTTCATCTGAAGGGGCCACACTAGCCTCATGACAGGCTCCGACCGGACATCCTACGCGGTGGGTTTCGCCGACCTCGATGACGAGGTCGCGCTCGAGCATTTGCCGGTGACGGGTTCCTTCCCGCAATGGCTGTCGGGCACGCTTCTGCGCACCGGCCCGTCGAAATTCGATTTCGCGCATCAGACCGTCAACCATTGGTTCGACGGCCTCGCCATGCTGCACCGGTTCGGCTTCACGGACGGCCGCGTTTCCTACCGCAATCGCTTCCTGCGGTCGGAAACGTTCTGCCAGTCGCAGGCGTTGGGCGCGCTCGCGCAGGGCGGATTTGCGACCGACCCCTGCCGCACGCTGTTCCAGCGCGTCGCGGCCGTCTTCCACCCGACCTACACCGACAACGGCAACGTCAACATCGACGTGTTCGGCGGCGCGACCGTCGCCTTGACCGAGACGACGCTGCCCGTGCGCTTCGATCCCCAAACCTTGGCGACGCTCGGCGACCACGCCTATGGCGCACACGTGGGCGGGCAGATTTCCATCGCGCACCCGCACCACGACGCAAAGCGCGCCTGCCGCTTCAGCTACGTCGTGGAGTTCGGGCGCAAGAGCCGCTACCGCCTGTTCGCCATCCCCGATGACGGCGGCCCCGAGCGCGTCATCGCCGAGATGCCGGTCGACCGGCCGGCCTACATGCACTCCTTCGCCATGACCGAGCGCTATCTCGTGCTTGTCGAGTTCCCGCTCGTCGTCGATCCCCTGCGGCTGCTACTGGCGTCGGCGCCGTTCATCCGCAACTACCGCTGGACGCCCGAGCGCGGCCTGCGCTTCCACGTGTTCGAGAAGGACGGCGGCGGGCTCGTCAAATCGCTGACGGCGGATCCCGCCTTCGCCTTCCATCACGTCAATGCCTTCGAGGACGCGGGCAGCATCGTGGTGGATCTCGTCGCCTACCGCGACGCGGAGATCATCGACGAGCTCTATCTGCCGCGCCTGCGCGCGGGCGATCCCATCGATGCGACGGGCCTGCTGACCCGCTACGTCATCCCGCTCCAGGAAGATGCCGAGCCCATAGCAACCGAGGTCGCCGCCACCATGATCGAGCTGCCGCGCATCGATTACGACCTGTGCGCAGGCCGGCCCTACCGGTACGTGTGGGGGGCCGGCCAGCGCCTCCAAGGCGACTTCCTCGACAGCGTCGTCAGGATCGATGTCGAAAGCGGCGCTACGCTGGAGTGGTGGAGGGAGCACTGCTATCCGGGCGAGCCGGTGTTCGTGGCACGACCCGGCAGGACGGCGGAAGGCGACGGCGTGCTGTTGTCGGTCGTGCTCGACGCGCGCCGGGGGATCTCCTTCCTCCTGGTGCTCGATGCCATGACGCTGGCCGAGATCGCCCGCGCGGAGTGCCCGCACCTGATCCCGTTCGGGCTCCACGGCAACTTTTTTCCAGAAAGCCCTCCCCGCCACTGACTAGCGGGCAAAATGCCTCACCGCGCCGGCACGCCTGCCGGCTAGCGTGAGGAGACGGATTTGGCTCGGCCGCATATATTAGGCCGGCACCACATCATGCGTGTCACACTCGTCTGGCGCACTGGTGGGAATTGGGGAGATGTTTCCATGGCCGTCATGTCCGCTTGCCGCGTTGCCGCCGTCACGCTCATTACGCTTTTGGCACCCCTTGGGGCGGCGGCCCAGGAGGCGCAGCCCGACGAACTCATCGACGCCTTGAACGGCGTGTTCGGAAAACACCCCGGCAAGCGCGCCGCCCACACCAAGGGCATCTGCGTCAAGGGCACCTTCACACCGACGGCGGATGCGGCGGCCCTCTCCAAGGCGCCGCACTTCGCAAACCAGGTTCCGGTGACGGGCCGGTTCTCGCTGGGGGGCGGCAACCCGATGGCGTCCGATAGTCAGCAGGACAACGCGCGCGGACTTGCGCTGCATTTCAACCTCGCCGACGGCGCCACCACCGATCTCGTCATGATCTCGGCTCCCGTCTTCGTCGCCAAGACGCCTGAGCAGTTCCTCGCGTTGCTGCGCGCCGTGGCGCCCGGCGCGGACGGCAAGCAGGACGGCGACAAGATCGACGCGTTCTTCAAGGCCAATCCGGAAACCACGCGCCAGGCCGCATGGCTCAACGCGCGCCCCGTCCCCGCCAGCTACGCGACCGCCGACTACTACGGCGTCCACGCCTTCACGCTGACGAACGCCAAGGGCGAAAAGCACGTCATCAAATGGAAGGCCGTTCCAAAGACGAACGAGCCGGGCTTCACCTCCGATCAGGCCAAAGCCAAGGGTGACGACTTTTATGCATCCGAATTGAAGGATCGCCTCGCCAAAGTGCCGGCGGCCTTCGAGCTGCTCGCCATCCTCGGCGAGCCGGGCGACCCGGAGGACGATCCGACGGCGGAGTGGCCGGAGGACGACCGCAAGTCGGTCGTCATGGGCACGGTCTCCATCACCGGGTTAGAGCCCGATGCGACCTGCGACGTCGGTATCTTCGATCCTAACAACCTTGCCGACGGCATCGAGGCGCCGCCCGGCGACAAGATCCTGCCCATGCGCTCGTTGGACTACGCCGTCTCGTTCGGTCGCCGCGCCAACTGACGCGTGGGGCCGCACGCGTCCCGTAGCGCGTGAGCGGGCGACCCGACACGGCTGCCTGCGTCAGTGCGTGGCTACCGCCGCCTCGTCGCCCCACAGCTGCTTGATGCGCGCGTCGCGCCCGCAAGCGTGGCGGTAGTAGGCGTACTGCAGGGAGTGCGTGTTGTGGTAGTTCTGGTGGTAATCCTCCGCCGGCGTGAATTCGCCCGCATCCGCGATCTCGACCGCGATCGGCTCTTTGAGGCGTCCGCTCTTTTCAAGCGCCGCCTTGCTCGCCTCGGCGAGCTGCTTCTGCTCGGGGCCGGCGACGAAGATCACGGGCCGGTACTGGCTGCCGCGGTCGCAGAACTGTCCGCCGCCGTCGACGACGTCGGTATGGCGCCAGTAGTAGTCGAGCAGCTTGTCGTAGCTGACGACCTTGGGGTCGTATTTGAGTTGGAGCGCCTCGGCGTGGCCGGTGTTGCCCATCGAGACCTGCGCATACGTCGGGTTCTTGGTCTTGCCGCCCATGAAGCCCGAGATCGTCTCCTTGACGCCGTCGACCTTGTCGAAGTCGGACTCGGTGCACCAGAAGCAGCCCGAAGCGAAGGTCGCCGTCTCGAGGCCCGCTTGCGTTAGGGCAGTGGGCGCGGCCTGAGGCGCCGGCTGCGCCAAGAGCAGGACCGCTCCTCCGGCGAGCGCCACGAGTACAATCACAGTTGCGGCAATGCGGTTCATGGGGACCATCCGTTTCTAAAGTTTGCCGAGGTGATTGAGCACCGCGCCGGTGGCAACGAGGGCGAGGCCGATCCAGATCGCGACGATCACCACCGCCGCGGTCCGATTCACCGGGCGGTTGCCGGCGATTGTTGCGCTGTGGCGGTGCTCGGCGAGGATGTCGGCGGGGATGAGCTGCACCGCGAGGAGAATGCCGAGCGGCACGATGATCACGTCGTCGAGGTAGCCCAGCACCGGGATGAAATCGGGGATCAGGTCGATGGGCGAGAGCGCGTAGGCGGCGACGGCGAGCGCCACCGCCTTGGCATACCAGGGCACGCGCGGATCGCGGGCGGCGAGGTAGAGCGCGTGCACGTCGCGCTTGATCTCGCGCGCCCAGGCGCGCAGGCGCTCAACCATCGTTGTGGATTTCGCCGCGCTCGTCATTAGAGTCCACGATCCCGTTGCGCCGCTTCCGATCAGCCCGTCGACTTGTCGGTCTTGGGGTCGAACTTCAAGGAGACGCCGTTCATGCAGTAGCGCAGGCCGGTCGGAGGAGGTCCGTCGTTGAACACGTGACCCAGATGGCCGCCGCAGCGCCGGCAGTGCACCTCGGTTCGCGTCATGAAGAAGCCCTTGTCGGTTGTCGTCGCGATCGCGTTGTCGAGCGGCTTAAAGAAGCTCGGCCAACCCGTGCCGCTGTCGAACTTCGTCTCCGAGGCGAAGAGCGGCAGGTCGCAGGCCGCGCAATCGTAGGTGCCGGGCGCGTACGTCTTGTCGAGGGGGCTCGAGCCGGCGCGCTCGGTGCCGTGCTCGCGCAGCACGTAGAACTGCTCCGGCGTCAAAACCTTGCGCCACTCCGCAGGCGTCTTGGTGATCTCGAAGGCGGCCTCAGTCGTTCCTGTCATGGTCTCCTCACCGGCGTAAGAGTTCGCTGCCCGTAGGCCTGTTGCGGCGGCGATCAGTCCGATGCCGGCGAGGCCGAAATTGCGTCGGGTAAGCATTAGGGTATCTCCCAGGTCTTCTTCTTAACGGGTCTTCGTCTTAACGGGCGGTATCGCGCCCGGGGGGCCTTGGTCGTCCGTATGGGGCCCGTCGTTGTCAGATACGGCCGGGCAGCTGTTTCGTTACAGGAGCGGCCGCAAGCCCGCTTCACGAATACGTGGGCATTTCAGTCTCTTGCCAGCAGCAGGCTTTTCCGCTGCGTCTCTTGATCGACAGGATATGTGGAGGCGCGCGCCCCGGCCGCCAATGGCCGGACTGGCGCTCAAGGCGGGGCGGCAGGCCGCTCTTGCGTGCATAACGGCGAAGATCGCTTCTAGCGGACGCCATGCGCAGCAAAGATGGGGCTGATTGCTCGTGATTCGCTCGCGAGCGCATTCGGCGGGGGCCCTGACAGCTGCAATGAACGCTCCATTTGGAACCTACCCTCCCAATCGCCTGCAAGATCTCGTGTGCGACATAGGCCATGGCTTGGGGGCGAACTGGGCCGGGCGGCGCTTCTCCGGTTGGCTCCGCTTCCTGTTGCAGTCGACAGCGAGCCGTCCGATCGACGCGACGGTGCTGGGACAGCGCATGCGGCTGCAGCTGAATGACAACGCGTGCGAGCGCCGCCTGATGGTGACGCCGCAGTTCTTTGATCCCGACGAGCTCGAGATACTGCGCGCAGCGATCCGGCCCGGTTTCCAGTTCGTGGATCTCGGCGCCAACGTCGGCACCTATTCGCTGTTCGTCGGCAAGCTCGCCGGGCCCGGCGCACGCATCCTCGCGGTCGAGCCGCAAGAGTCGCTGCTTGGGCGGTTGCGCGAGAACATTGCGCTCAATGAGCTGGACATCATCGTCGCTCCTTGCGCCGTCGGCGACCGGGAGGACATCATCGAGTTTGCCGTTGATCTCAACAATCTGGGGTTCACCTCGCTTAATCTGCGCCGCAAGGGACGAGGCGAGCGTCGCGTGATCCGCTTGCCGATGCGCACGCTGCTCGGATTGGTGCGCGAGCATGGGTTTGAACGCATCGATGCCCTCAAAGCCGACATCGAAGGCGCGGAGGACCTGGCCCTCATTCCCTTCTTCGAGGAGGCCCCCTCGGCGCTCTGGCCCCGGCTCGTGATCCTGGAGGACAGTGCGCAGGAGTGGCGCCGCGATTGCGTGGCCTTCCTGCGAGAGCGCGGCTATGCGCCCGTTCACGTGCGCAACAACGGCAACGTCGTGCTGCGGCTGCCATCGAGTTGAGCTCGGCAGCGGGCGGCGCCCATCTCACGCAATGATGCGCACAGGTGCATCGAGGACGATCTCGTCCCGGCTCATGCGGCAGGAGAACGCCATCACCTCGACGCCGGCGCTCACCGCCAGCGCGAACGCCTCGCCATACGTCGGGTCTAGGTCGCGCGCGAGCTGGAAGCGCTGAGCGTCGGTGCGCTGGATCAGATACAGCATCACCGCGCGGTGTCCTTGGCCCACCATCTGGGCCAGCTCGCGCAGATGCTTGATCCCGCGCGCGGTGACGCAATCGGGAAACTCGGCAAGCCCATGCGCGCGCATCAGGTGCACGTTCTTGATCTCGACGTAGCACCGTCCCTTCTTGGCGTCCTCCAGCAGAATGTCGATGCGGCTTGCCTCGCCGTACTTCACTTCGCGGCGCAAGGAGCCATAGCCGCTGAGCGGCTTGATGCGGCGCGCCTCGATCGCCTCCGCGACGAGCCGGTTGGGGTGGTTGGTGTTGATGCCGACGAGGGAGGGGCCCTGCCCGAGATCGGTTTCGATCAGCTCCCAGGTGTGCGCGTATTTGCGCGTCAGGCTGTCGCTTTTCGATAGCCACACCGTCGCGCCGGGCTCTGTCAGCCCGAGCATTGAGCCGGTGTTGGGGCACGTCGCGGTGAGCGTCCGGCCGTCATCGAGCACCACGTCGGCGAGGAAGCGCTTGTAGCGCTTGACGAGGCGCCCGCGCTGCAAGGGGGAGGGGAATCGCATGGGCGCAAGCCTAGGATTGCGCCTCCGCCGTCCGCAACGGCAAATTCCCCGTCAGCGCCATCTCGCAGCCCCGCGCCGCCGGTGCTAGACCTTCCGCGGTGCCAAACGAGCGAGGGAGAAGGAAGTGGCGGACGATCCGATCGTCACGGCCGCGGTTCTGGTGATCGGCGATGAGATCCTCTCGGGCCGCACCCGCGACCAGAATATCCATTACATCGCCGCGCACCTGACGCAGGTCGGCATCCGGCTCAAGGAAGTGCGGGTCGTCGCCGACGAGGAAGTCGCGATCGTCGCGGCGGTCAATGAGCTGCGCGCGCGCTACAGCTACCTTTTCACCACAGGGGGCATCGGTCCGACGCACGACGACATCACGGCGGACGCCATCGCGCACGCGCTCGGGCTGGCGATCGGCATTGATGCGCGCGCGCTCGACTTGCTGCAGGCCTACTTCGCCAAGAGGGGCGTCGAGGCGACGCCCGCGCGTCTGCGCATGGCGCGCATTCCGCACGGAGCGCGGCTCATTCACAACGCGATTTCGGTGGCGCCGGGCTTCATGATCGACAACGTCATCGTGCTCGCCGGCGTGCCCGATGTGATGCAGGTGATGCTCGATGACGTGACGCAGCACCTCGCGACGGGACGAAAAATGCAGACTGCGACAATCCGGCTCGCGCGCGCCGAAGGCGATGTTGCTGATATGTTTGCCGCACATCAACAAACATTTCCCGATGTTGCGATGGGAAGCTATCCGTCGTTTACTGAAGGCCGCATCAGCACGCAACTCGTTCTGCGTTCTACAGATTCTGAGCGTCTTGACGCTGCGCGAGACAGCCTCGAGCGCAAATTGCGTGCATCCGGACTGCTTTAATTAAAGCGGCCATGCGTCGCAGCGGCGCCGTCACGCATCGACGCGCCATCTAATCCCCACTTCCTGCTGCAATTTGCGCCGCACTCGGGGGCGGCTGCGTGGAAACCAATCCGCGCAGGGCAGCGTTCCCACCACCTATCGATAAAGAAAAACAAAACTGGAGTGAATGATGGTGTTGAGCAAATTCGGCCGGGCGAAGCGCGTTCGCCTGGCGCGCATCGGGTTGGGCGCGTCCGCGCTCGCCGCGATGTTGCTACCCGTCACGTTTGCAACGAGGTCCGAGGCAAAGACGCCCGGCTCGACCTATTGCTATCACGGCAAGTGCCACCGCGTGAAAACCATCGAAGAAACGCAAGCGCTCGTCGGTGTCGAGGAGACGCTCTATGCGTCGCACTACGACGACTGCAGCCGTGACCGCTACAATCCGTGCGGGCTCACCTCGTCGGGCGAAAAATTCCATCCCGACCGGCCCGACAACACGGCAAGCCCCATCTATCCCGACGGTACGACGCTGCTCGTCTGGAGCGCCAAGACGGAGCGCGCGCTCGTCGTGCGCGTCAACAACGCGGGGCCCTACTGGGGCAACCGGACGCTCGATCTGTCGCGCGCCGCGGCCGAGAAGCTCGGCTTCGACGGCGAGGGCGTAGCGCAGGTGCGCGTTCGCGTCATCAAGGCGCCCGAGCCCGCGGAGGCAAAATACGTCGCCAACCGCAACTATCCGCCGGTGCCCGGCGACATTGGCCAATATGCAAGCCTCGAGCAGGCGCAGACGGGAATGGCCGTCGCGCTGGCGCTGCAGGCCTCGGCCGGTTCGCCGATGGCGCCCGTCACGACCGCCAACGCGTTTGCGCAGCAGGATACCGGCATGATCGTCGCGGAAGCGCCGCAGACGTTCGGACGCGGCCTCGCGCAGGTCGCCTACGTGCCGCCTGTGAGCAAAGTCGCTTCGCTGTCCTTCGGCGACCTGCTGCCCCAGACCGTCCGGCAGTCGCACCAGCGTCAGATGGCTTCGCTCAGTCTCGATCGTGACGTGAACCAGAGCCGTTGGGGCGAGGATCTGCTCGATGATGCGGCGGCGCCCGCCGTCGACACCAACAGCGACATTACGACAGGGAGCATCGCGAAGCCCGCGCAAGAGGCCGCGGTGAAGGAAGAGGTCCGGCCCGAGCCCAAGAAGCAGGTCGCGCGGCGCGTCGAGAAGGACGACGACGAGGAAGCCCGCCCCTCGCGCTCACGCAAGTCGCAGGCGCGAGAGCGGACAAGCCGCAGCGCGGAGCAGCCGCGCCGTCGCAGCAACCGCGATGATCAGCTTGCGTATTCGATGGAGCGGGCGGAGCCGCGCCGCGAGTGGCGGGAACGGTCGGCCGGCGAGCAGATGTCGCTTGGCATCCGCGCGCAGTCTTCCTCGACCATGTAGTGCATCAAAGCGCGGGCGCGGCGGCGGCTGGCCTTTCGGTCGGCGTGTCGCCGCGGCCAACCTCCTCGAACAGGTCGAACTCGGTCTCCAGCGCGTCGAGGAAGGTCGCGACGAGATCGAGCAGTACGCCAAGGGGAACGCGCCTTGCGACGAGGAAATCCTCGCCTGCCGCGATGGGCGCAGTGTCGGCAAGCGAAGCCGCGTCCTCGGTGATGAGCCCGCGGCTGCGCACGTAGGCCATGAGATCATCGCCCGTGTCGAAGTCGACAGCGGTTGAGTCAGCGCATTCTCCCACGGCATCGAGCAGCGTTGCCGTACCCGCCACATAGAGGCGCGCGACGGCGCTGAACTTCTCCTCTTCCACCGCAACGACGACCGCCCACTCGCGCCCCATCAGAAGCCGCGACAGCAGCGCCATCTCGAAGGTCCGGATGCGATCGATGGCGGTGCGCTGGCTGGAACGGATCTCCTCGATCTCCTCGCGCGAGCGCGCGGGCGGCCCCGACCACACATAGCGCACGCGGGCGAGATCCTCGCCCGCCGCGAGCGCTGCATCGAGGTGCTCCGCCAGCAGGTAGACGCAGGGCGGAGCCAATCGGGACTGCGATGCGCGGGACATGAAACCTCCAAACGAAACGAGCCGGCGATCAAGCGACGCAGATCAACGCGACGAACCGCTACGCGCGCTCAACTGCACCCGCTCGTGCCACCGCAGGTGTCGCACTTGAGGCACGTGCCGTTGCGCACGAGCGTGAAGTTCCCGCACTCGCGGCACGCCTCGCCCTCGTAGCCGCGGATGCGCGCTTCCGCCCGCCGGTCGGCCTCGCGGCCTTTGACCGACACCTCCGCGCGCGTGAGCGTGGTGCGCGAATACGTGATCTCGGACTCGGGCTTCAGCGCGGTCGCACCTTCCGTGCGCGGGAAAGCCGTGGTGAGCTCACTTTGCAGCGTGGCCACCGCGTTGCCCTCATCGTCCGGCTGGGGCCTTGCAAAGCGCACGACGCCGCCGCGCGTCAGACCGCGCGAGATGAGCTTCTGCGCCCGCTCGTCGAGGCCGAGCGCGTCGTCGGTGTCCTCGTCCGAGGAGCCGAGCCCCGTGCCGCCCACGATCTCGCGCGGGTCGACGTGAGCGAGGTCGTGGCGGCCGAGATAGGAAACGGCGAGCTCGCGGAAGATGTAGTCGAGCACCGAGGTCGCGTTCTTGATCGTCTCGTTGCCGGTGACGAGGCCCGCCGGCTCGAAGCGCGTGAAGGTGAAGGCCTCCACGTACTCCTCGAGCGGCACGCCGTATTGCAGGCCGAGCGAGATGGCGATGGCGAAGTTGTTCATCAGCGAGCGGAAGGCGGCGCCCTCCTTGTGCATGTCGATGAAGATCTCGCCGAGCCGCCCGTCTTCATACTCGCCGGTGTGCAGGTAGACCTTGTGCCCGCCGACCGTTGCCTTCTGCGTGTAACTCTTGCGCCGGTTAGGCAGTTTCTCGCGCTCGCGCTCCTGCACGCGCACGCGCTCGACGATGCGTTCGACGATGCGCTCGGCCGCGGCCTGCGCGCGCGCCACCGCCGGCTTGTCGGCGTGCATCTGCTCGGCTGCCTCCTCCTGCTCCTCGAAGTCATCGCCCAGGACTTGCGCGTTGAGCGGCTGGGAAAGCTTGGAACCGTCGCGATAAAGCGCGTTGGCTTTCAGCGCGAGCCGCCAGGAGAGCATGTAGCTCGCCTTGCAGTCCTCCACCGTCGCCTCGTTCGGCATGTTGATGGTCTTGGAGATGGCGCCCGAGATGAACGGCTGCGACGCAGCCATCATGCGGATATGGCTCTCGACCGAGAGATAGCGCTTGCCCTTACGCCCACACGGGTTGGCGCAATCGAAGATCGAGATGTGCTCCGCCTTCAAGTGCGGTGCGCCTTCGAGCGTCATAGCCCCGCACACATGCTCGTTGGCGTCCTCGATGTCCTTCTTTGAGAAGCCGAGGTGGGTGAGGAGCTCGAAAGCGGGATCGTTGAGGCGCTCAGCCGGCACCTTCAGCTTCTCGGTGAGGAATTTCTCGCCGAGCGTCCACCGGTTGAATACGAACTTGATGTCGAAGGCGCTGAGAAGCGTGCTTTCGATCTTGGCCAGGCCCGCGTCGTCGAAGCCTTTGGCCCGCAGCGTCGCGGTGTTGATCGCGGGCGCCTGGGCGAGCGTGGCGTGACCGACGGCATACGCCTCGATCTCGGCGATCTCGCTCTCCTTGTAGCCGAGCGTGCGCAACGCCTCCGGCACCGCCTGGTTGATGATCTTGAAGTAGCCGCCGCCGGCGAGCTTCTTGAACTTCACCAGTGCGAAGTCGGGCTCGATGCCGGTGGTGTCGCAATCCATGACGAGGCCGATCGTGCCCGTCGGCGCGATGACGGTCGCTTGCGCGTTGCGGAAGCCGTGTGCCTGCCCGAGCGCGATCGCGCGGTCCCAGGCCCGCGTGGCCGCCTCGATCAGCGACTTGTCGGGGCACGCCGCGTCGTCGAGCGGAACGGGCAGGGTTGCAAGCTTCTCATACCCGTTCGCCTGGCCATAGGCGGCGCGGCGGTGGTTGCGGACAACGCGCAGCATGTCGGCGGCGTTGGGGTGGTAGCCCGGGAACGGCCCGAGCTCACGCGCCATCTCGGCCGAGGTCGCATAGGAAACGCCCGTCATGATCGCCGAGATCGCACCGCAGATGGCGCGGCCCGAGGCCGAGTCGTAGCCGATGCCCGACGCCATCAGCAGCCCGCCGATGTTGGCGAAGCCGAGGCCCAGCGTGCGGTAGCGATAGGAGAGCTCGGCGATCTGGCGCGAAGGGAACTGCGCCATCAGCACCGAGATTTCGAGAACGACGGTCCACAGGCGGCAGGCGTGCTCGAAGGCTTCCACATCGAACATGTGCGCCGATGAGCCGTCGTGCGACCTGGCGGTCGACTTGCGGAAGGTCATCAGGTTGAGCGAGGCGAGATTGCAGGCCGTGTCGTCGAGGAACATGTACTCCGAGCATGGGTTCGACGCGCGGATCGGGCCGCTCTTGGGGCAGGTGTGCCAGTCGTTGATGGTCGTGTGGAACTGGATGCCCGGATCGGCGGACGCCCACGCGGCGTGGCCGATCTGGTCCCACAGATCGCGCGCCTTCAAGGTTTTGACCGGTTGGCCGTTGAGCCGCGAGGTGAGCTGCCAATCCTTGTCGGCCTCGACGCTTCCCAGGAACTCGTCGGTGACGCGCACCGAATTGTTGGAGTTCTGGCCCGAGACCGTGAGATAGGCCTCCGAATCCCAGTCGGTGTCGTAGGTAGAGAAATTGATCTCCTTGTAGCCCTGCTTGGCGAACTGGATGACGCGCATGATGTAGTTGTTGGGCACCTCGTCGCGGCGCGCCTCTTTGATGGCGCGCTTCAAGGCCGGGTTCTTGGCTGGGTCGAAACAGTCGTCTCCGTCGGCCTCGCAGTTGACGCAGGCCTTCATCACGGCGGCCAGCCGCTTCTGGCAAATCTTGGAGCCGGTGACGAGGGCGGCGACCTTCTGCTCCTCCTTCACCTTCCAGTTGATGTATTCCTCGATGTCGGGATGGTCGACGTCGACGACGACCATCTTGGCCGCGCGCCGCGTGGTGCCGCCCGACTTGATGGCGCCCGCTGCGCGGTCGCCGATCTTGAGAAAGCTCATGAGGCCCGACGACCTGCCGCCGCCCGACAGCTTTTCGGACGAGCCGCGCAGCTTGGAGAAGTTGGAGCCTGTGCCCGAGCCGTACTTGAAGAGGCGCGCCTCGCGCACCCACAGATCCATGATGCCGTTCTCGTTGACGAGATCGTCCTCGATCGACTGGATGAAGCAGGCGTGCGGCTGGGGATGCTCGTAGGCGGAATCGGAGACCTTGAGCTTGCCGGTCTCGTGATCGACGTACATGTGGCCTTGGCCCGGGCCGTCGATGCCGTAGGCCCAGTGCAGGCCGGTGTTGAACCACTGCGGGCTGTTGGGGGCGCCCATCTGCTTCGCCAGCATGTAGCGGTGCTCGTCGAAAAAGGCCTGCGCGTCCTCTTCCGTCGAGAAGTAGCCGCCCTTCAGGCCCCAGTACGTCCACGTGCCCGCGAGCCGGTCGAAGACCTCGCGCGCGTCGGTCTCGCCGCCGTAGCGCTCCGCTTGCGGCAAGTCGGCGAGCGCCCGCTCATCGGGCACCGAGCGCCAGGCCCAGGAGGGGATTTGCGTCTCTTCGATCTTTTTCAGCCGGCGCGCGACGCCTGCCTTGCGGAAATATTTCTGCGCCAAGATATCGGCGGCGACCTGGCTCCAGTCCTCGGGCACGAAGAAGCCGTCGAGGCGGAAGACGACGGAGCCGTCGGGGTTCTTGATTTCGCTGATGGCGCGGCGGAATTTGATCTTGTCGTAAGGCGACTTGCCGGCTTCCGTAAAGCGCCGCGTGATCTTCATGTAGTCCCCCGTATCGTCCAGGTGTCTTGTGGGCGCCGCGCGCAACAGCGCGGCGATCCGGTTTTTTCGTTACGCACTCCCCGCGGCCCCTCAGCCGCAGGCACACACTTCCCCCCGAGGCGGAAACCTCAACGGTCTCGCCCACAGCCCACTCAGATGTCTGGAATGGGTCGACAGGACCCGAAACTTGAACTCAGGCGCCGACCGCCAGGCAAATCCTGCCCCTTAAAACCGGGCATTCGCCGAACGCAGTTCGCGCCACTCAAACTCGCCAATTCGTGGCCCTGCGCCAAAGGTTTTGTATGTTGTCGATCACACCCATACTAGATGTAGATAGACTCTGGAAAACGCAGGGAGAGCCTGTGGGCACCCTGTGACAATCGAGGCTGGGATTTGTCCCCTCTAGCCCGCCCTTAAAGGGCTTTGGGACGGTGTGGATGGTTTCGCTGCCCGGATCGGCACTCCAGGAGCGTATTTCGATTCCGCCGCCCGAGGCTGTTGCACTTCGGCCGCGGTCGCGGCCTACTGGACAGAGGAGGCCGCCCTCGCCTAAGCGGAGACGAGGCGCGGGCCGAAAAGCGGGGTCGAAATGGGCATACTGCGAGAGATCTTCAGCTGGTGGGACGGCAATACCTGGGGCACGCGCATTACGATCGCGCGCCAGGGCCGGTTTGTCGGCAAGGACGAGTTCGGAAATCGCTACTTCGAGCAAAGGAAAGGCGTCGGGCCGCTGGGGCGACCACGCCGCTGGGTCACCTACACGGGCTTTGCTGAAGCCTCCAAGGTGGGCGCCGACTGGCATGGCTGGCTGCACCACACGGTCGACGAGCCGCCGACGGCGCAGAACTACCATCCGCGGCCGTGGCAGAAGCCGCACCTGATGAACATGACCGGCACGGCCGAGGCCTATCGCCCGCCGGGATCTATTCTATCGCGCGGCGTGCGGCCGAAGGCTACGGGCGACTACAAGCCGTGGCGCCCGGAATCCTAACGCCGGGATGCGCCAGGGGTCCTACTTCGGCCCCGATCGGCGATCAGTGAAGGTTTTCTGTCGCGCGCCAGGAAAGCGGCGCGGGACACTTAGGCAGAGAAGGCAGACGCAATTGGATTTTCGCCGGTCACTTTTCATCGTTGCGGGCTTGGCCATGCCGGTTCTCGCCTCCTCCGATGCTCGGGCCGAGCGCATCGAGAACGGAGTTGCGGTGTTTGCCGCTCTCGACAAGGTGACGGCGCGCACCTCCAAGTTCGAGGTGCCGCTCAACGAGACGGTGACGTTCGGCGCGCTGAAAGTGACGCCGCGCGTGTGCTATTCGCGCCCGCCGACCGAGCAGCCGAAGACGACCTCGTTCGTCGAGGTGGACGAGATCGAGCTCGACGGGCAGGAAAAGCGCATCTTTTCCGGCTGGATGTTTGCCGAAAGCCCCGGCCTCAATGCCGTCGAGCATCCCGTGTTCGACGTGTGGCTGACCGATTGCCAGAAGCCGAGCGGATCGATGGCGCAAAGGTCGACTGAGGAGCCGGCGGACGCTGCTGCTGGCGCTGCCCCCGCCGAGATGCCGTTTGCGCCGGCGCGCCGCCGCGTGCGGCGCTAGCAGCCGGGCCAGCCTTCTTCGTCGACGTGAGAAAAAAATCCACAAGTCACGGCAGCCGCGTAAGTGCGAGTTTGCGCTAACTTTTCTACGCTTCCTGCCTCCGCGTCCAAGCGTACGCACATGCTAGCCGGAGTTGCGCCTTGGAACCTTTGGCGCGCGCGCGTATTCCTGAAACGTAGAGTCGTGAAAAATCGATTGGAGAATTCCCTATGCTCGCAAGATTGATGCTCGGCCTTGTCCTCGCGATGGGCAGCGTCGCCATGCTTTCCCACGTCGCCGTCGCCGATACCATGGTCGACGCCGCGCTGATGAAAACGCTCGATCCCGACGGCGACGGCACTGTCGATCTCGCCGAAGCCAAGGCGGCCGGTGCGGCCATGTTCAAGAAGCTCAACACGGACGACGACGACACGCTCTCCATGAAGGAGCTCGCGGGCCGCGTCAGTGAAGCCGACTTCAAGGCGGCCGATCCCGACGGCGACGGTACGCTCGACAGCGCGGAATATGCCGCACTGATCGAGACGACGTTCAAAGCGGCCGATCCCGACGACGACGGCACGCTGGACGAAGCCGAGCTCAAATCGGCGGCCGGCCAGAAGCTGCTGGCGCTCATCTCCTAGATCAGCGACAGCCGATTGCACAAAGAGGCGAGACCGGTTGCCACGGCGCCGGTCTCGTTTTTTTTGGGTTGCCGGTCAGCCGGCCGCTTTGAGCAGCCGTGCCGCGCGCGGAGCGAAGTACGTCAGCACGCCGCGCGCGCCCGCGCGCTTGAAGGCCAGCAGGCTTTCCATCATCACCGCGTCGCCATCGAGCCAGCCCGCTTGCGCGGCGGCCTGCAGCATCGCGTACTCGCCCGACACCTGGTAGGCGAACGTCGGCACCGGAAACGTCTCCGCGACGCGGCGCACGATGTCGAGATACGCCATCCCCGGCTTCACCATCACCATGTCGGCGCCCTCGGCGAGATCGAGCGCCACTTCGCGCAGCGCCTCGTCGGAGTTGGCCGGGTCCATCTGGTAGGAGCGCTTGTCGCTCGTCACTTGCGGTGACGCGAGCGTCACGCGCGAGCCGACGGCGTCGCGGAAGGGCCCGTAGAAGGCCGAGGCATACTTTGCTGCGTACGCCATGAGCAGCGTGTCGGCGTGGCCGTGCGCCTCCAGGTTTTTGCGAATGGCGCCGATGCGCCCGTCCATCATGTCGGAGGGGGCCAGAATGTCGGCGCCGGCCTGCGCCTGTACGAGCGATTGGCGCACGAGCGCTTCGAGCGTCTCGTCGTTGGCGATCTCCGAGCCGCACACCAGCCCGTCGTGGCCGTGACTCGTGTAGGGGTCGAGCGCCACGTCGAGGACGACACCGATGTCGAGACCCGCCGCCTTGATCGCGCGCGTCGCGCGGCACACGAGGTTTTCCGGATTGAACGCCTCGCGCGCATCCTCGGTGCGCAGCTTGGGCTCGGTGTGGGGAAAAAGCGCGATCGCGGGAATGCCGAGACCGGCGGCCTCCTCCGCGGTGGCGACGACATTGTCGATGGAGAGCCGATCAACGCCCGGCATGGAAGCGACCGGCACGCGCTTGTTGACGCCGTCGACGACGAACAGCGGCCAGATCAGGTCGCCGACGTCGAGCCCGTGCTCGGCGACGAGACGGCGCGACCACGTCGTGCGCCGGCTGCGCCGCAGACGCACGCCGGGAAAGGCGCCCTGCGGCACGGGCGCGTCATCGCGCTCGGCCGTCTCGAGACGCTCTAAGGTGCGTTTCAGGTCTGGCGCTGGGAAGTGCCGTTTCATAGGCGCGCTTTCATGGACGCTTTCATGGACGCTTGCACGGGCTCGCTTCCAAGGTCGCAAGACACCAGACAAGCCGCAAGCGGCACCCTTTGGCAAGAGGCGGAATAAAGCGCCGCCGATCAGGGTTAGTCGCAGATTTTCTTGTACTTCCGTTCGGCCATGTCGACGTGGAAATGGTTGCGGTGCGCCTCGTTCGCCTCCGGGCCCAAGGTGGTGCCGAAGATGCGGCAGGCAGCCGCGTGGGCCTCGCGCAGGAAGCGTGACCGCGGGCCGGGTGCCGGTGCCGGCACGGCCTCCGTTGCCGCCGGGCTCAAGGAAGAGATCTTGCCCCCGCTCTCGTCGTGTTGGGGGGCGTCGGGCGGGCCGCCGAGACGGGCTGCCGCCAATTTGAGCGATTCCCTCACGCGGCCGGGACGCGCGACGGTGAACGTCTCGCTGCCGTCGCTGCGCGTGCGCGTGATGAGGCCGGCTCCGCCCTTCGTTGCCGCCGCGGCGAGCTGAGATTGGCCCGCGCCCATTTTCGACTGGGCGTCGCGCAATCTCTGTGCCGCCTTGTCGGCGGCGGAGGCCGCCGTTTGCATCTTCTCGGCGCGCATTTTGGCGGCCTCGGCCGCGGCGATGTCGCGCTGCGTCGTGCCCCACAGATCGAGCACGTGCACGCTCTGGCCCTTTTGCGTCACGAAGCCGCGAATATCCAGCGCGTCGGCGAAGGCATGCTCGCTCAGCCTGTTGTGGCTGCGGCCGGAGGAGGTGCGGCACGAGTAATCGCTCATCACTTCGATCGTGACGATCGGTGCGCCGAGGTGCTCCTTGGCAAGCGGCTGCAGATCCTGGCGCAGCCACTGGTGCAGTGCCACGGCCAAGTCGCAGTTGACGAGCGCCGGCGGCGAAAATTGCACGCGCGGCTTGCTGCCGAGGCTGATGAGCCGAATAGGTGCCGGTGTCCCGCAGCGGCCCTCTTTCAGCGGCGGCTGCGCGATCGCAACGGCCTCGATCTCCTTGAGCAGCGTCGTGCAGCGCGCCTTCGCGGCCTCGATCTCGGCCGGCTGCCAGACGTCGGGAACGGGCGCATGCTGGGCGCTCTTGCGCTCAGGCAGCGGGGGAATGACTTCGGAAGGGCCATTCGATGCCGGCGCGGTGGCCGCCTCGCCGGTCTTGGCAGCGGTGACGACGGAGAGGGCTCGCCAGGACAGCTGACGCGACGCGGGCTGTGCGGCTGCGGGCTGTTGGCATCCAACGAACCCGCCCAACGTCGCCACAAGCGCCAAGCCACATCGAAGCATCGTTCGCATCTCCACTATGAATTAAGAGTTCACGGTGATTGCAGGTGCCTGCCGACGCGAATCGACGCCTGGAAGTTTCATCGCGATGCCCGGCGGTGTATAGCTGCAAATCCGGCTTATTCAAGATGGGTTCCGGGCCAATCTCACCCGGTGAGGAACCAGCTGTGCAGCACGACGTCATCAGGGCCGACACGGGGATCGAGGAGGCCGCCGAGGAGCTCGCGATCGAGGTGCGCGGGTCGCTGGCGATCATCACGCTCAACCGGCCCCGTGCGCTCAACGCCCTCAATGCGGCGATGCGCCGGAAGCTTGCCGGCGCCTACCCACGCTTTGCGCGCGAAGCGCAGGTGTACGCCGTCGCCATACAGTCCGCGAGCGAGAAGGCCTTCTCCGCCGGCGGCGACGTGCGCGAGCTCGTGCGCTGGGGCCGCGACGACCGGCAAGAGGCGGTTCGCGCCTTCGCCGAGGAATATTCGCTCAACTGGCTGCACGAATGCTTTTCCAAGCCGACCATCTCACTGATCGACGGCGCGGTGATGGGTTCCGGCGTCGGCATCACGCTCTATGGCACGCATCGCGTGGCGGGCGCGGCCTACAAGTTCGCCATGCCGGAAACGGCGATCGGCCTTTTTCCCGACGTCGGCGCGGCGCACGCGCTGGCGCGGATGCCCAACGAGATCGGCATGTATCTCGGTCTGACCGGACGATCGATCGGGCCGGCGGACGCCTATGCGCTCGGGCTCGTGACGCATTGCATTGAAGCTTCCCGTTTCGAGGAGATCAAGGCGGCGCTGATCGACACCTGGCCGGTCGATCCCCTGCTCGACGAGCGGCACGCCGATCCGGGTCCCGGCGAGCTTGGCGCGTATGCGCACGACATCGCCCGCTGCTTCGGCGCTCCGACGGTGGAGGAGATCGTCGCGCGCCTCGGCGACGTCGGCGGGTTCAGCGCAGACTTGGGCGCAAGGGGTCATCGCCGACTTGCAGGCCCGCGCGCCACTGTCGCTCAAGGTCACGCACCGGCATATCCGCGCTTCGCTTGCTCGCGACCTGCGCCAGACGCTGCAGGTCGACTATCGGCTCGCATGCCGCTTTCTCGATGGCCAGGACTTTTACGAAGGCGTGCGGGCGACCTTGATCGACAAGGACGGAAAGCCGCGCTGGCAGCCCCAACACCTCGAGGACGTCACGCCCGCCATGGTCGAGGATTATTTCGCGCCGATGGGTGCCGACGAGCTCGTCCTGCCGACGCGTCAGGAGATGCAGGCGGCCCGCGTTTAGGGGGCGCCAATGGCGCGCAGTTGGTCAGTAGTCCGAAAATTAGATTTGTCGCTTATGTTGTGAATGAAAGCTTTCGCCGACACCTCATTACTATTATTTTACTATGTATATTTAGGCGACTTTTAGCATTATGCCGTATCTGTTTGGGTAACCCGGAAACAATCGGGACGCGTCAAACAGGAATGAGGCAGTTATGAGTGTTGCGCTCGACGTGGCGCGCCATCGCGCGCCAGCTCAGGACGAGGATTTCCACACCGAGTATCTGCAGGCGTTGCGGTTGGTCGAGAGGCTGCACAGGTTGCTCCTCGACGTCATCAAGGACGAGTTCGACCGTCTCGGTGGCGCCGATCTCAACAGCGTGCAGGCGCTCCTTCTCTACAATATCGGTGAAGGCGAGCTGACGGCCGGCGAATTGAAGACGCGCGGCTACTACCTCGGCTCGAACGTCTCCTACAACCTGAAGAAGCTCGTCGACATGGGCTACCTGCACTACAAGCGCTCGGAAACGGACCGGCGCAGCGTGCGCGTCAGCCTGACTGAGAAGGGCAAAGAGGCCTGCGAGGTCGTCAAGAAGCTCTACCAGCGCCAGCTCGGCTCGGTTGAGACGGTCGGCGAGGTGACGGAGGAAGACTTCCGTGCGCTGAACAAGGCGCTCGTCAGGCTCGAGCGTTTCTGGTCGGATCAGATCCGCTATCGCCTCTAAGCTGCTGAAATCTGCACCCATCGCTTGGGCCGCGGGGCAACCTGCGGCCCATTTTCGTTCATTTGCCCTTGTTGCGCATCGGCATCAGCGGTGGGAAGGGGTCCCAGCGGCCTGAATTTGGCCTTTTCAGGCGGTTCGATTATCTATTCATTTCTTGTATTTGCCGGTCCCGGAGGGGCGGGGGACTAAATCCCGCGACGTGGGACCAAAGGGAGGGACCGTTGTGATCTCAAAAATCGCGGTCGGGGTGGCCACGATTCTCGCGTCTCTTGTCGTGCTAGTCGGCGCTGCGACGCAGGCGTCGGCGCAAGACAACAGTTTTCAATTCGGCCCGGTGGGCGGCGGGCCCGCGGCCTCGAGCAGCACCTACGATCGCACCTTCATCCGGGAGTGGCAGGCAAACCCCCCGAAAGGCTATGCGACCTTCTCCAAGGCGAACCTGGCGCCGACCAAAGCCGCGATCGCGCGGTACGGCGAGATCGTGGCCGCCGGCGGTTTCGTCGCCGTGCCGGAGATCGAGATGGAGCCGGGGCTGACGCATGCGGCCGTCGGATTGCTGCGCCAGCGGCTCATGGCCTCCGATGATCTGAAGGAAACGTCGAGCTATCCCACCTACTTCGGCACCGAGCTCGAGACGGCGGTGAAGCGCTTCCAGGCCGCGAACGGCCTGGCGCCGACGGGGGTCGCCGACAAGCGTACGATCGCCGCCCTCAACGTGCCGGCGGAGGTGCGCCTCAAGCAGCTCAAAGCCAACCTCGAGCGGCTGGCGGGTCTCGTTAAGATCGTCGGCAAGCGCTACGTCATCGTCAATATTCCAGCAGCCCAGGTCGAGGCGATCGAGAACGACGTTGTCGTGTCCCGCCACTCGGGCGTCGTCGGAAAGCCCGACCGTCCGACGCCGCTGCTGCGCTCCACCATCACGGAGTTGAACTTCAATCCGATGTGGACGCTGCCGCCGACGGTGATCAAGGAGGACTTGATCCCCAAGGGTATCGACATGCAAAAGAACGGTCAGGACGTGCTGCTGAAGTTCGGCATCGACGCCTACTCCGGCGGCAAGAAGCTCGATACCTCGCAAATCGATTGGAGCTCGCGCCAGCCCTTCAACCTGTCGTACCGGCAGGCGCCCGGTAAGGACAATCCGCTGGGGTTCCTCAAGATCAACTTTGCGAGTTCGTCCTCGGTCTACATGCACGACTCTCCCAAGGAGTTGATTTTCGGACGCAACTTCCGCGCGGCGAGCTCGGGCTGCGTGCGCGTGCAGAACATCGAGCTATTGGCGGCGTGGCTGCTCAAGGGTCAGAAAGGCTGGAGCGAGGAGCAGATCGAACGCATCAAGGAGACGGGCCGGCGCGGAAACGTGCGGCTGAAGCGGCCGGTGCCCCTCTATTTCGCCTATCTCACCGCCTGGGCGACCGAGGACGGGGTGGTGCAGTTCCGGCCCGATATCTATCTTAAGGACGGCGTCGGGGAGATCGCCGCGGCATATTAGGAAGATGCCCGGCGGCTTGATCGGCATCAAGGCTCGCGCGAGCAGGCGGGCTTTACTGGCCGCTTCGTTGCTGCGCTCGCGGCAAATCCGGGAATGGCGCGTCATTCTGTGGCGGTGGCGCGACAATTGACACGTTGCTGGCAACGCCCACCGGGGCGATGCTAAGAAAAAAGCCGCTTGGGAGTGAAAAGGCGCCTGATGGATTATGCACGAAAGTTCAAGGATGCGCTGGAAGCCATCCACCGCGAGGGACGCTACCGGGTCTTTGCCGACCTGAAGCGTCGGCGCGGGGATTTCCCGGCGGCCGAGCACTTCAGAGTCGATACTCCCCACCCCATCATCGTGTGGTGCTCCAACGACTACCTCGGCATGGGCCAGCATCCAGCCGTGATCGCCGCCATGCACGAGGCCGTCGACGCGGTCGGTGCCGGTTCCGGCGGCACGCGCAATATCGCGGGTACCACCCATTATCACGTGCAGCTCGAGGCCGAGCTCGCCGATCTGCACGGCAAGGAGGCAGCGCTCCTTTTCACGTCCGCCTACGTCGCCAACGACGCGACGCTGTCCACCCTCGCCAACCTGCTTCCCGGCACGGTGATCTTCTCCGACGAGAAGAACCACGCCTCCATGATCGCCGGCATCCGCCACGGCGGCGGGCCGAAGCGTATCTGGCGCCACAACGACGTCGCCGACCTCGAGGCCAAGCTCAAGGAGTACGACCGCAGCGTCCCGAAGATCATCGCGTTCGAGAGCGTCTACTCGATGGACGGCCATATCGCCCCCATCGCGGAGATCTGCGATCTCGCGCAGAAATACGGAGCGCTCACCTATCTCGACGAGGTGCACGCCGTCGGCCTCTACGGCCCGCGCGGCGGCGGCATCGCCGAGCGCGACGGCGTCATGAGCCGGGTCGACATCATCAACGGCACGCTCGCCAAGGGCTTTGGCGTCATGGGCGGCTATATCGCGGCGAGCCGCGATTGCTGCGACGCCATCCGCTCCTACGCCGCGGGCTTCATCTTCACGACATCGTTGGCGCCGGCGCTGGCCGCGGGCGCGCTGGCCAGCATCCGCCACTTGAAGGCGAGTGGCGAAGAGCGTGCGCGCCTGCACGAGCGCGCCGGTAAGCTCAAGGACCGCCTGGCCGCCGTCGGGCTGCCGGTGGTGAGCAATACGAGCCACATCGTCCCGGTGAGCGTCGGGGATCCGGTGCACTGCAAGGCCGTCACCGACGCGCTGCTCGATCGCTACGGGATCTACGTGCAACCGATTAACTATCCCACGGTTCCGCGCGGAACCGAGCGGATTCGCCTGACGCCGTCGCCGGTGCATACGGACGAGCAGATGGATCACCTCGTGAACGCGCTAACCGAGCTCTGGGAGGCATGCCCGGTATCCAAGGGGCAAACGGTTCGTCTCGCGGCCGAGTGAGGTTGCAGCGCACCGGCAGGCCAAACCACCCGATCGGGTGGTGGGGCGATCTCCAATCCGGTGCGGCGCCACGACCCGGGCGGCCCTTCCACCATAGCGGTTGAGCCGGAACGCGCCCAATCATACACTGGCGCAAAGCCCCCGGGCGGCGCTGGCCAGCGCCCCGCCGCGGTCAATAAGCGTTTGCGCGCAACAACAAGGAAACGACCTCAATGTTCAATTTGCTGAAGGGCGGCCGTTCCGCTTCCAAGTCGGGCTTCTTCTCCGCAACGATCGCCGACGGTGATCCCGAGGTCGCAGACGCCATCGGCAAGGAGCTCGGCCGCCAGCAGCATGAGATCGAGCTGATCGCTTCGGAGAACATCGTCTCCAAAGCCGTGCTCGAGGCGGCGGGCTCCGTGCTCACCAACAAGTATGCCGAAGGCTATCCCGGCAAGCGCTACTATGGCGGCTGCCAGTACGTCGACGTCGCCGAGCAGCTTGCGATCGACCGCGCCAAGCGGCTGTTCGGTTGCGAGTTCGCCAACGTGCAGCCGCACTCGGGCAGCCAGGCGAACCAGGGCGTGTTCATGGCACTGGCGCAGCCCGGCGACACGATCTTAGGGCTCAGCCTCGCGCACGGCGGCCACCTCACCCACGGCGCGACCGTCAACCAGTCGGGCAAGTGGTTCAAGCCGGTATCCTACATGGTGCGCCCCGATACGCACCGGGTCGACATGGACGAGGTGCGCAAGCTTGCCCAGGAGCACAAGCCGCGCCTCATCATCGCGGGCGGCTCGGCCTATCCGCGCCAGATCCCGTTTGCCGATTTCCGTGCCATCGCCGACGAGGTGGGCGCGCATCTCTTGGTGGACATGGCCCACTTTGCAGGCCTCGTCGCCGGCGGCCAGCACCCGAGCCCGTTCCCGCACGCCCACGTCGTCACCACGACGACGCACAAGACGCTGCGCGGCCCGCGCGGCGGCATGATCCTGACCAACGATCCCGACATCGCCAAGAAGGTCAATTCGGCGATCTTCCCCGGCCTCCAGGGCGGCCCGCTCATGCACATCATCGCCGCCAAGGCGGTAGCCTTCGGCGAGGCGCTGCGGCCCGACTTCAAGGTCTACGCTAAGAACGTCATCGCCAACGCCAAGGCCATGGGCGAGGTGCTGGTGAACTCCGGCTTCGCGCTCGTTTCGGGCGGCACCGACACGCACCTGATCCTTGTCGATCTGCGGCCCAAGAAGCTCACCGGCAACGTGTCGGAGAAGGCGCTCGAGCGCGCGCACATCACCTGCAACAAGAACGGCGTGCCGTTCGATCCGGAAAAGCCGATGGTGACGTCGGGCATTCGCCTCGGCGCCCCCGCCGGCACCACGCGCGGCTTCGGCGTGACGGAATTCCAGCACATCGGCCGCATGATCGCGGAGGTGCTCGACGGCCTGGCGAAGAACGGCGCGGAAGGCAACGGCGCGGTCGAGAGCAAGGTCAAGGCGCAGGCGATCGAGCTGTGCAAGCGCTTCCCGATCTACGGGTAAGCTCGCCGAAAAATTGCGCGGTCGGGCGGGCCTGGTTCAAATTGCGGCCGGCCCAAAGGTCGTGTGGAGGCATCCCGTGATGGGGTACATTGTCGGCGGCTGGTCGCTGGCGTTGGCGCTTGCGCTTTGTGCTCCGGCGGCGGCTGAGGAGCTGTGCGGCGAGGAGTTTGCTTCGCACGACGCGCTCGAGGCCGCCATCAAGGCCAAGCCCGGCGTCAAGGTGCTGGGGAGCGACGCGTCGGTCGCCTCCTATTCCGATCCCGCCACGAATTTCATCTGGAACTTCGCGACCAGCGCAAATGCGGCGTTTCCATCCGTGGCGTGCCGCCACCTGGTCGAGGTGGACGGGGCCTATTCGGTTGCGACCGAAATTTCGTGTGGCGCGGAAAAAGCGGCCTGCGACCGTTTGGCTGACTCCTACAACGAGCTCGACCGCAAAATGCGAGAGTTGGTGGAGAAGGGGCGGCAGCACTAGCCTCAGATCGCGCAAAAGGCGAAGCTGCATCTGCGATTTCGCCCACGCCTATACAGTCCCACAGGTGAACCTATGCGCTGCCCCTACTGCGCCGGCGAGAACACCCAGGTGAAGGACAGCCGCCCCACCGAGGAGAGCGCGGCGATCCGGCGCCGGCGCATTTGTCCCGACTGCGGCGGCCGTTTCACCACGTTCGAGCGCGTGCAATTGCGCGACCTCACCGTCGTCAAGCGTTCGGGCCGCAAGGTTCCCTTCGACCGCGACAAGCTGATGCGCTCGATCGACGTCGCGCTCAGGAAGCGCCCCATCGACGCTGAGCGCATGGAGCGCATGGTGTCGGGCCTCGTGCGCCAGCTCGAAAGTGCGGGCGAAAGCGAGGTGGCGTCCTCGACCATCGGTGGCCTCGTCATGGAGGCGCTGCGCGGCCTCGATCCGGTCGCGTACGTGCGCTTTGCCTCCGTCTATCGCGATTTCCGCGAGGCGGCCGACTTCCAGGAGGTGCTGAGCGAGATCGCCGGCGCGCCGGTCGCGCCGCCCGAGGCCGCGCGCATCGCCTTCGAGGGCCCTATTGTCGAGGCGATGCCCTTGAAGAAGCACTGAGCGCCCGGATGGCTGCCAAGGACCCTTCGCCCGGCGCCGCGTTCGATGCCCACATGATGGCCACCGCGCTGAGGCTCGCCGAGCGTGGCCTCGGTCGCACCGCGCCCAACCCGTCCGTCGGCGCGGTCATTGCCGATGAAGTCTCGTGCGAGGTGATCGCGCGCGGCTGGACCGCTCCGGGCGGGCGTCCGCACGCGGAGACCGAAGCGATTGCGCGCGCTGGAGCGCGCGCACGCGGCGCCACCATGTACGTCACGCTCGAGCCGTGCTCGCATCACGGCGCGACGCCGCCCTGCGCGGACGCGATCATCCGGGCGGGAATTGCGCGCGTCGTCTGCGCGGTTGAGGATCCAGACCCGCGGGTGGCGGGCCGCGGGTTAGCGCGTTTGCGCCAGGCCGGCATCGCGGTCGAGCGCGGGATGATGGCGGGAGAAGCGCATTGGATGGCCGCCGGTCATATCCTGCGCGTCACCGAGCGGCGCCCCTTCGTGCAGGTTAAGCTGGCGCTCGGGGCTGACGGGTCCGTGCCGCGCGGAAGCCAAGGGCGCCCGGCGTGGGTGACGGGCCCTGCGGCGCGCGCGCAAGGTCATCTCATGCGTGCCCGCGCCGATGCCGTGCTCGTCGGCCGCCAGACCGTCATCGACGACGACCCGCTGCTCACATGCCGGCTGCCGGGGCTCGCGCATCGCTCGCCCGTGCGCGTCGTCCTGGCGCGAAATCTTTCAGGCCTGCACGAGAGCAGGCTCGCGCGCGGAGCGTCCCGGACACCCGCTGTGGATCTTCTGCACGCAGGACGCCGACGCGGCGCAGCTCGAGGCGGCCGGCGCGCGCATATTCCGTGTCCCCGAGGTCGGGGCTGCGCTGTGGTTGCCGGCCGTGATGGAGACGCTCGTTGCCCAAGGGCTGACGCGCGTGCTTGTCGAAGGCGGCCCCACGACGTGGCGCGCTTTCGCGCATGCCGGCCTCGTGGACGAGGCGGTGCTGTTTTGCGCGCGCGCCGGGGGCGAAGCGCGCTCCGGAGCGGCCGCCGCCGCCCTGCTGCAGCCCTACCTACCGGCGGCAAGCGTGCAGCTTTACGATCATCGAACGGTTGGCGGTGACGATATGGTGGTGTTTCGCCGGCACTGGCGCAGTCTCAGCACGCGGAGCCCCGGCCAAGACCCCCGATAGCGACCCTGAGAGCGACAAGGAAGGCCAAGCATGTTTACCGGCATCATATCCGACATCGGCGAGGTGGTGGCGCGCGAGGACGGGCGCTTTGCCATCCGTACGCGCTTTCGCCCCGCGAGCCTCGAGGTCGGCGCGTCGATGGCATGCGATGGCTGCTGCCTGACCATGACGTCCATCGAGCCCGACGGCGAGGGAAGCCTCTTCTCGGTCGATACGTCCAACGAGACCCGCGCCAAGACGACCATCGTCGACTGGGCGCCAGCGCGCCGTGTCAATCTGGAGCGCTCGCTGCGGGCGGGGGATGAACTCGGCGGCCATATTGTGATGGGGCACGTGGACGGGCTTGCCCGCATCCTCGACGTGCAGCCGGACGGAGAGAGCCGCCGCTACGCCTTTGAGGTGCCGGACCACCTGGCGGCCTATATCGCGCCCAAGGGGTCGGTCGCGCTTGACGGCGTGTCCCTGACCGTCAACGAGGTCAGCGACAACCGCTTCGGGGTCAACATCATCCCCCACACCTTGACGGTGACGACGTGGGGGGCCAAAACCGCCGGGCAATCGGTCAACCTCGAGGTTGACCTGTTCGCGCGCTACATCGCGCGGCTCTTGGAGTTCCGTCCGTGACGCACGATCTCGGCACCATTGCCTTCTCGGAAGGCCGGGGCTGCCTGTCCGCCATCCCCGAGATCCTCGAGGACATGCGCAACGGGCGCATGGTCGTGCTCGTCGACGCGGAGGAGCGCGAGAACGAGGGCGATCTCATCGTGCCGGCGCAGATGGCGACGCCCGACGCCATAAACTTCATGGCCAAGCACGGCCGCGGCCTCGTGTGTCTGGCGCTTACGCAGGCGCGCGCGCATGAGCTGGGCCTGGAGGCGATGGTTCGCCGCAATGACTCGCGCAACCGCACCGCCTTCACCCAGTCGATCGAGGCGCGCGAGGGAATCTCGACCGGCATCTCTGCGCACGATCGCGCCCGCACTGTCGCCACCGCGATCGATCCGACCAAGGGTGCCGATGATGTCGTGTCGCCCGGCCACGTGTTCCCGCTGGTCGCGCGCGAGGGCGGCGTCCTGATCCGCGCCGGTCACACGGAAGCCTCCGTCGACTTGTCGCGCCTTGCCGGCCTCTACCCCGCCGCCGTCATCTGCGAGATCATGAACGACGACGGCACCATGGCGCGGCTGCCCGATCTCGTCGCCTTCGCGAAAGCCCACGGCATCAAGATCGGGTCGATCGAGGAGCTGATAGCCTACCGTTTGCGCAACGACCATCTGGTGCGCGCGGTGGCCAAGACCACGGTCTCCACGGCGTCGGCCGGCACGTTCGAGCTCCACGTCTACGAGACGACGGTTGAGCCCGGCGAGCATCTGGCGCTCGTCAAGGGCGATCTCAGCGCACCGGGTCCGGTGCTTGTGCGTGTACATGCGGTCAACGCGCTGAGCGATCTTCTCGGCGTCGGCGAGTTGGGCGACGGCTGTCGGCAGATCGAAAACGCGATGCGCGCCATCGCCAAGGAAGGACGCGGCGCCATCGTGCTGATCCGCGACCTGCGCCCCAAATCCGTGTCGGAGTGGGTCGACCAGCGCGCGCAGGCTCCCAAGAAGGCCGACGGTGCCCGCGAACGCCGCCAGGTGGAGATCGGTATCGGCTCGCAGATCCTCATCGACCTCGGCGTGCGCGACATGGTGCTGCTGACGAATTCTCCGGCGCACGTTTACGTGGGTCTCGAGGGCTTCGGTCTGCGCATCGTCGGCACGCGCAGGATCGAGTGAGCGCCATGGTCGTCAGGACAAAAATTCCAGCGCCGCCCGCGGGCAAATCCCCGCAGACCGCTCGCGCGCGCGTCCTCATCATCGAGGGGCGCTTCTACGACAAGATCGCCGACGAGCTCGCAGCCGGCGCCGCGGCGGTGCTTAAAGCCGAAGGGGCGGCCTACGACGTGATCAGCGTGCCGGGCGCGCTGGAGATCCCGCAGGCGCTCGCGCAGGCGGTGGCGGCGGGGCTCATTGCGGGCGGGGCGGCCAACGCGAAATGGGACGGCGCCATCGCGCTCGGCTGCGTGATCCGCGGCGAGACCGCGCACTACGACATCGTGTGCCGCAACGCCAATCATTGGCTGATGGAGGTCGCGATCCGCCACGGCGTGCCATTGGGCAACGGCATCCTGACGGTCGACACCGAGGCCCAGGCTTTGGCGCGAGCCCGCGGCGGCCCACAAGGCAAGGGCGGGGACGCGGCGCGTGCCTGCCTGCGGCTGATCGAGCTTGCCCGCGCTTATCAAGGACAGGACGCATGAGCGGTTCCGACGAAAGCGCGCCGGCGAAAGTGGTGCTGCCGCCGCGTACGGCCGCCCGCGTCGCCGCGGTGCAGGCGCTCTATCAGATGGACATGGCCGGCACCGACCTCAACGCGGTGATCGACGAGTTCGTGCGCCTGCGCTTTCCGCGTGCGCCCGGCGACGAGGCAGCATCGGGCGCCGATCCCACGTACTTCGCCGAAAACTTGCGCGGCGTCGTGCGGCGCCAGCGCGACATCGATCCCCTCGTCGATCAGCAGCTGGCCGAAGGCTGGCGCTTGAAGCGCGTCGACTTCGATCCTGCGCGCCATCCTGCGCGCGGGCGTCTTCGAGCTTATGGAGCGTCCCGACGTGCCGGCCCGCGTCGTCATCAACGAGTACATCAACGTGGCGCATTCCTTCTTCTCCGAAGATGAGCCCAAGGTCGTGAACGGCGTGCTGGACAAGCTCGCGCGGCGGTTGCGTGCATCAGAGTTCGACGGCAATGACGAGCGACAAGGTCGATAGCGAGGAAGCCCTGATCGCCGAGTTCTGGGCGCCGCTCGCGGAAGGGTTCCCGGGCGCGTTCGGCCTTCAGGACGACTGCGCCGTGATCTCAGTCGACGCCGGCTGCGAGCTCGTCGTCACCACCGATGCCGTGATCGCGGGGGTGCACTTCTTCGCGGGCGAGGACGCCGGCGCGATCGCGTGGAAAGCACTCGCTGTTAACGTTTCCGACCTCGTTGCGAAGGGTGCGACGCCGCACGCCTACCTGATGGCGCTGGCACTGCCCGAAGCGCCCGACAGGTCCTGGCTTTGCGCGTTTGCGCAAGGCCTGCACGAGGCGCAGAGCGCTTTTTCTTGCCGGCTTGCCGGCGGCGATACCGACCGGACGCCCGGCCCTCTCAGCGTCTCCATCACGGCATTCGGATCGGTTCCAGCGGGCGCCATGGTGCGCCGCGCGACCGCGCGGCCGGGCGATCTCGTCTATGTATCAGGCACGATAGGCGATGCGCACCTCGGGCTCGCGCTCCGGCGCGATCCTTCTCTGGCCGCGCGCTGGCAGCTCGATCCCGCGGGCAGAGATCTTCTTCTCGCAAGGCACCTGCGTCCGCGCCCGCCCTTGGCGCTTGCACCCGTCGTTCTAACCGCCGCACGGGCTGCGATGGACATCTCCGACGGGCTTGTAAAGGATTTCGCCCGCCTGTGCCGCGCGTCGGGCGTCGGCGGACGTATCGAAGCGGCGCGCGTGCCGCTGTCGGCCCCCGCTCGGTCCGTGATCGATTGCGGTGGCGCGACGCCCGCCGATCTGATGACGGGCGGCGAGGATTACGAGGTGCTGGCGGCGATTGCGCCTGAGCGCGCGGCCGAGTTCGAGGCCCGCGCGGGCAGTGCTGGAACCTTCGTGACGCAAATCGGTTTAATCGATGCGATCGGCGCAGGCGTACGCGTCACCGATGCGGAGGGGCGTGCCATGACATTTGCCGCAACGGGCTGGGATCACTTTGCCGGCTAGCGGTCAACTAGCGCCCTAGTTGTGCGGATGCGACCAAATCGTGCCGCATTGTCGCGTGGCTTGGCGTCTGGCAGTCTGTAAAGATTGCTGTCTTGGTTTGGCCATATCGGGGCGGCAGGTAAGGCGTTCTGCGGCCAAACGAAATCGGAAACGTGCCACCATCGGCAGGAAGGCCCTGCTCTCGTTTGAGAGAGGGAAAATCGGGACGAATGATGCAGGCAGATCGCGCACCCGCGCGGCCCCGCGGGTCGCAAGCGGCCGGGATTCGCAGCCGAGCCCTGCGGCGGGTCGCGGGCGCAATCGGCGTTGCCGGCGCGTTCCTGCTCGTCGCGGTTCCCGCGTTCGCCGAGGCGGCGCAAGCCAACTGGTGGGAGAGCATCACGGGCTACGGCGCCCCCGACTACACTGGCCGGCGCGGCGAGGAGCGTGAGCAAGAGCGTGCCGAGCGCGCGCGCGAGCCGCTCGACGATTTGCGGCCCGACCCGACGCCGTGGCGCAGCGATGAGATGATCTTCTCGATGCAGGCCGCGATCGATCGCTATCAGCAGCTCGTTGCTTCCGGCGGCTGGCCGCTCATTCCGCCGGGGCGCATGATGCGCGAGGGCGATGAGGACGAGCGCGTCCCCTTGCTGCGCAAGCGCCTGCGCATGAGCGGTGATTTGCGGTCCCGCGGGCAGACGTACAATTCCTATACCTACGATGACGCGCTCGCCGAGGCCGTGCGCCGTTTCCAGCGCCACCACGGGCTGCGACCCACGGGTCGCGTCGAACGCTCGACGTATCCGGCCCTCAACGCGACGGCCCAGGACCGTCTCGCCCAGCTGCGGCTCAATCTGCAGCGTGTGCGCGAGCTGATGGCGAAGCGCGCCGAGGATCGCTACGTCCTCGTCAACATTCCCGCATTTCAGTTGGAGGCGGTGGACAGCTACGAGGTACAGCAGCGCCACCGCGTGATCGTCGGGCGCACGCAACGCCAGTCGCCGTCCGTCAAGGCCACCATCCGCGCGCTCAATTTTTATCCCTATTGGCATGTGCCCGAGAGCGTGGCGCATCTCGATCTGATCCCCCGCCTCATCAAGGAGCCGGGCTATCTGCAGCAAGAGAAAATTCGCGTCCTGTCCGCGTTTGGCGGCGCGGAGGTCGATCCGATGACGGTGAACTGGAGCTCGCCCGAGGCGCAGAAATTGAAGTTCCGCCAGGATCCAGGCCCGCAGAACGCTCTCGGCATCGTCCGCATCGATATGCCGAACGCAGACAACGTCTACATGCACGACACGCCGATGAAGCCGCTGTTCGACCAGCGCTCGCGCGATTTCAGCGCGGGCTGCGTGCGGGTGCAGGACGTGCTGGATCTCGTCGACTGGATCGCGGCCTTCGAGCCGGGCTGGCAGCAAGGGCGATCTCGCACGATCGTAGAGGCGGGCCAGCCCGTCGACATCAATCTGAGCCGGCCGTTGCCGGTCTACTTCGTCTACATCACGGCGTGGGCGGAGCGTAACGGCGAGGTGGAGTTCCGCCCCGACATCTACGGTCGCGACGGCGCCGCCGATATGATCGCCGAGATGGATCGCGACCCGAGCGAGCCACCGCCGGCACCCACGCTCGCTCCCTGACGAGCCCCAAGCGTAAATAACCGAGGCGCCGCGCAGCGCATGGCGCCGGCTGGCTCGCAGGTGCGGGCTTTTGTTCCTATATGTTGGTTTGAACGTTCAACCTGACAGACGGAACCCAAAACTTCATGGGCTGGTCGATCAAGCTCTTCACGCTGGGCGGCACCGCCGTCCGCATGCACCTGACGTTTCTGCTGCTGGTCGCATGGATCGCGGCCATGCAGTGGATGCACGGCACGGCGCAGGATGCCGTTTATGGCGTCCTCTTCATTCTGGTGCTGTTCGGCTGCGTCGTCCTGCACGAGTTCGGCCACATCTGGGCCGCGCGCCGCTACGGCATTCACACGCCCGACGTTACGCTGCTCCCGATCGGCGGCGTCGCCTCGATGGAACGGATGCCCGAGAAGCCTGCCCAGGAGATTGCCGTGGCACTGGCGGGGCCCGCCGTGAACCTTGCGATCGCGCTGGTGCTCATTGCGGTGCTGGGGCTGCATTTCAGCACCTCGGACATGACCTTGGAGGGTCTGCAGTCGAGCTTCTGGGCGCAGGTCGCCGCCGCCAACGTAGTGCTCCTCGTCTTCAATCTCGTTCCCGCGTTTCCCATGGACGGCGGCCGCGTGCTGCGCGCGGGCCTCGCAATGTGGCTCGGCTTCGGTCGAGCGACAATATTGCTGCCCGTATCGGTCAGGGGCTCGCCGTCGTGTTTGCCGTTCTCGGCCTCATGGGCAATCCCTTCCTGATCCTCATCGCGGTGTTCATCTTCATGGCGGCTGCCGGCGAGGCCCGCTACGTGCAGGCCCGCGAGCTGACGCGCGGGCGCGCGGTCACCGACGCCATGATCACGCCGTTTGAGGCGCTGGGCGTGATGTCGACGGCCGACGACGCGGCGGCGCTGCTGTTGCGCACGACCCAGCAGGAATTTCCCGTCCTCGACGGCGCCTCGCGCCTGCGTGGCGTCCTCACGCGTCAGGCGATCATCGCCGCCTTGCGTGATGATGGCGGCGCGCGCCCCGTTCTGGAGATGATGACGACGGACGTTGCGATGATTGCGCCCGACACCCCGCTCGACATCGCGGTCGAGCGCTTGCAGCGGTCGCCTGCACGCTTCGTGGGCGTGGTCGATGCAGAGGGCAAGCTTGTGGGCTATGTGACGCCGGAGAGCATCGGCGCGCTGATCAAGATCCGCTCCTCGCGTGAGAAGCGTTCGCCAGGCTGGCTCCGCGGGTAGGATTCGAACCTACGACCAACCGGTTAACAGCCGGTTGCTCTACCACTGAGCTACCGCGGAATAGCCGATGCCTTGCGATCGAACGCGCCTCTTAGCAGAAAGCATCACGGGCGGCCAGTGCCTTGCCTGAGGTGGCCGCCCGCAGACCGAATGGGATCGACCTCGGTGGGGAGAAGGCGCGCCCCGCTAAGGTCTCTGGCCGTGCGGGTCCGTTGGATCGATGAGGTGGCTCGTTTGACGCAGGCCCGAGCTCAATTTGAGCACGTTTGCGCCGGCGGAACTTTCAGGTGCGAGCAGTGGCCGACGTGGACAAAGATAAAGACATCGTGCTCGTACCTCTTCTCCTTGCCCTTTCGATAGATCGCCTTGGTGGACGTTTGGTCGTTCCAGACGACGTGGGCGTCGTCGAGGGCCGTCGGCGTTATCCAAGCGACCTGACTGCTGCGATCGCAGACCTTGCCGGTGGTCTCGTCCACGCCGAAGACGCTTGCCGCCTCGTCGTTGTCGGCTTTGCACTCGTAATAGTCGATCTTGTCGTTGCCGGCCTGCGCACCTGTAAAAGCGCACGCGAGGACTGCCAGCATAAGCGCGATTGCCAGGCGCATGTGTGATCCTCCAAGGTTCGGGATCAGGGACCTACGTGCTCGTTTCGTAGCCGTTGTGGATTTAGCCTGCAACCATGCGGCGACAACATGTTTGCGCAAGTTCTGGAGGCCACGCCCGGAATCGAACCGGGGTGCGCGGATTTGCAGTCCGCTGCGTCACCACTCCGCCACGTGGCCAGACCGGTCGGCACCCGCGAGGCGCGAACGGAGTGCGCCGTGTATCATACCGAACGGCGCATGCAAGAGTATTGCACCTTGGCAACGCCGCCTTTGAGCCCGCCGGGCGGGCAATGCGGCTCGCGCTCGCCGTGGCGCTGGGTTAAGCTTGCCGCCAAGATTCACGGCGGGAGATGGGCACGATGATCGACGCGGCCGAGCAGCGTACGAACATGGTGGAGAGCCAGGTTCTGACGAGCGACGTGACCGACAAGAGGATCCTGCGTGCCATGAGCGAGCTGCCGCGGGAACGGTTCGTTCCGGGCGCGTTGGCGGCGCTGGCCTACATCGACGAGGCCGTGCCGCTGTCGGGCTCCAGCAAGGGGGCGCCGCCGCGCTGGCTCATGGCGCCGCGGGTGCTCGCCAAGCTGCTTCAGCTGGCGGAAATTGGCGAAGGCGACCGGGTCCTCGGCGTCGGCACCGGCACCGGTTATTCGGCCGCCGTCCTGGGGCGGCTGGCAAAGGTCGTCGTGGCGCTTGAATGCGACGTTCGCCTTGCCGAGGTGGCGCGGCAAAACCTCGCCGCGGTCTCAGCCGACGGGGTGAGCGTCGTCGTCGGAGAGTTGACGGCCGGCTGGGCGGCGGAAGCCCCCTACGACGCGGTGGTGCTCGACGGCTCGATCGCGGAGAGGCCGCAATTTCTGCTGGACCAGCTCAAGGACGGAGGGCGACTTGTCGCAGTCGTCCACCACGCCGGTATCGGCAAGGCCACCATCTGGCGCCGGTTGGGGCGGTCTTTCGACCGGTGGACGGCCTTCGACGCGTCGGCTCCGGCATTGCCAGGCTTCGAGTCGGCGCCGGTTTTCACGCTTTGAGCAAGAGCGCCCGAGGTTGGCTAAGACGGGCCAAACACGGCATCGCACCCTAGGCCGCGCGTCGGCGCGCCTCGAAATGCGTGTGTGGGATTGAAGCCACGCTGGTACAGGGCATTTCGCTTCCGCGACGCCAGCCTCTACACAAAGGGGAATCAGTTCCCCACAGTTTATCCCAAATCATGATTCGCCGAGCGGGCCGGTTCGGATGGCGCGGCCAGGGGGGTTCGGCTTGGAGACAGTAATGCGGATCGCCGTCCGGTTTAGCGATAAACGGCATCGGGGAATGTTGGTGAGGTGCCTGTCGATCCGGACGTGCCGCGCGTGTGCGGCGATCTCGCTCGGGCTTCTCGTGGGGCTCGGTGCGATGATGCCGCCGGCTGCGGCGGAGTCGCTGTTGGAGGCGCTGTCGGCCACCTACGGGTACAACCCGCGCCTCGACGCGCAGCGGGCGTTTTCGCGCGCCACCGATGAGGATGTCGCCCGCGCCATGTCGGGCTACCGCCCGACCATCACCGGCAACGCCGACGCCGGGCTGGAGCGCGACGACCTGCGGCCAAGCTCGATTTTCGACGGTGTGACCAAGCCGCGCGGCTATGGCGTGCAGCTCGTGCAGCCGCTGTTCCGCGGATTTCGCACCTACAACGCGGTCAACACCGCCGAGGCCAACGTGCGCGCGCAACGCGAAACGCTGCGCGACGTCGAGCGCATCGTGCTCCTGCAGGCGGTGACGGCCTACATGGACGTCGTGCGCGACCAGGAGCTCGTCCGGCTGAACGAGAACAACGTCAACGTGCTCTCACGCGAGCTGAAGGCGAGCCAGGATCGCTTCTCCGTCGGCGAGGTCACGCGCACCGACGTGGCGCAGGCGGAAGCGCGACGCGCCGATGCCGTCTCGCGCCTCGATGCCGCGCGCGCCAACCTGCGCACGAGCCGCGGCGCCTTTCAGCAGGTCGTCGGCCATCCGCCGAGCAATCTGTCTTGGGCGGCGCCGCCCGAGCAGCACCTGCCCTCCACGATGGGCGAGGCGATCAAGGTCTCGAACAACGAAGATCCCCTCGTCGTGGCGTCGCTCTACCGCGAGCAGGCGGCCAAATACACGGTGGAGGAGATCCGCGGCGAGTTGTTGCCGACCGTACAGCTCGAAGCGAGCTACGACGACCGCTTCGCGCCCTCAAAGACCATCTCCGAACTCGAGACGGGCATCGTGCGCGGACGCGTGACCGTGCCGTTCTACCAGGCGGGCGACGTCTCCGCGCGCGTGCGCCAGGCCAAGCAGAACCACATCGGGTTCCTGCAGCAGATCGAGCAGGTCCGCAGCGAGCAGCAGCAGGTGGTGGTCGCGGCCTGGGCGCAGTTGGAATCGGCGCGTGCGCAGCTCGAATCCGACAAGATCGCGGTGGAGTTCGAACAAGGTGGCGCTGCAGGGCGTGCGCGAGGAGGAGAAGGTCGGCCAGCGCACGCTGCTTGACGTGTTGAACGCCGAGCTCGAGTACCTCAACTCCCAGGTCTCGCTCGAGGCGGACCGGCGCAACCTCGTGGTCGCGGCCTACACCGTGATCGGGGCCATGGGGCGGCTCGATGCGGCCTGGATCGGCGCCGCGTCACTCGTGTATGACCCGGTCGTCCACTACAAGGAGGTCCGGCGTAAGTGGTTCGGACTGTCAATCACCCACTCCGACGGCCGCCGCGAGGAATTCGAGGCCGCGCCTCAGCAGGAACGCGCCCCGCCCCCGCCCGACACGGGCTGGGAGGTCAAGTAAGGCGTTCCCCACTGCTCCGCAGTTTGCCCACGCGTCGCCACAAGGCTGCCAAGGATCGCGGCTAGCCTCCCCGGCGATGACACCTTCCCCGCCTGCGCGAACGCGGGCCTGACGAGACGGCTCTGGGCGGGGTCTGCAACGGTGGGGCGCGCGATTCTTGAACGATAAACCTCTCCGTTGTAGACAATAAGTGGCGCCTTTCGGCCGCATCTTGGCAATTGCCTGCCGGGGGCTGCGTGTCTTGACGAGGTAGGGGTATGACCAAAGCGCACATCGCCGCCGACCCGAGCATGGAAGACATCCTTGCTTCGATCCGCAAGATGATCTCGGAGGATCGGCTGGGGCCCCGCCCGGTTCCCGACCAGATCGCCCGGACGACACTCGGCGAAGAGCCCGCCGCCAAATCCACTGCAAAATCCGTCGATTGGGATGCCGCGACCCAGCCGGCGGCCAAGCCCGACGAGCCGGCGCCCGCTAAGGAAGCGGCAGAGCGGGCTTCGCCAAGCTTCAGCAGCCTGTCGGATGCCCTGAAGACCGCAGCGCCGGGGCCCGAGCGCGGCACGCTCGACGACAAGATCGCCGACATGCTGCAACAGGAAAAGGCGCCTGCGCCCGCCGGTGACACCGCTGCGCCGGCGCCCCTTGCCGTATTTGCCGCCAACACCAGATCTCCGCAGACCGCGCCTGAGCAAGCAGGCCCGCGCACTGCCAACGCCGACGCCGCGCCGCGCCGTCCCGACGGGCGGGGCTACGGAGCCCGCCAGCGCGGAAGCCGCTCGCCCACCCGCCAAGGAGCCGTCTTCGCCCTCGCTCGCTGCAGCGCTGCGCGCCCGCCCGGCGCCAACGAACGGCGCAGCGCCCCACCACGGCGAAAAGTCCTCAGAGGCCGATCCCGTCACCCAGCCCCGCAACGGGGCGGCGGCCAGCCCGCGCGACGATGCCCGGCGGCGGTCGCTCGCCGCTTCGCTCGCGGCTCCCAAGAACGGGCACTCCTTGAACGGCGAGCCGCAGACGCAACGGATCATCACGATGCCCGCGCGGTATCCGACTGCATCGGGTGCCGGCGACACCGGCAGCATGAGCGACGGCTCGCCGCTGAACGGCAAGGCCGCGTTTGGTTTGCGGCCTCTGTCCAAAGAAACGCCGGCCTCCGCGCCGGCCTCAGCCGACGACCGCGCGGAAGCCCCTGTGAAGGCTGAGGCCCCGCCCGCGCCTTCCGCTCCGGTGGCGCCCGCCAGGCCCGAGACGAATTCAATTCCCTCGAGCCCCGCTACCACGTCGTTCAGTGCCGATGCGCCGGTCGTATCCAGGGCGCCGGTCGAGGAAGACGATGAGGAAACGTCTGGCGCTGCAAAAGCCCAAGCTCGTTGTCGAGGATGCCGTCGTCGAGGACGCCGACGCCGAGGAGGGCGCTGCGCACGACGCGCCCGTCAAGGATCCGGGCGATGCGTTGAAAGCGTTGAGGGATGCAGCCGTCGCAAGCTTTACGAAGTCGGCACAGTCCGCCGAGCCGGGTGCCGCGCACCGCCCGTCCGAGGCCTTGGTCGACGCCGTCGTCAATATGGTCCACGCGGAGCCGTCATCGCTTTCGGTTTTCGCCTCGGGCTCGTCTTTCATTCACGGCGTCAAAGGGGGTGAATCGGACCTGCACGCTCATATCTCCGCGCCGAGCTCCACACCCGGTGGTGACAGTGCCGCGAAACCCGGCGACGTGCGCAAGCTCGACCGCGCCGCCGCCGAGCTCCTGCGACCAATGCTGCGCCAGTGGCTCGCCGATAACATGCCGCGTATCGTTGAAGAGGCGCTGCGCAGCGAGCTGACAAGCAGCGAGGGCGCCGAAAAGGACCCCGGCAAGGCGTGATCAGCGCCGCGCTTGGCGCCGTTGCGCCCGTGCGCTCCGACGGGCGGCTCCCCGAGCCTTGCCTGAGGAGCCCATCACCGTTGACAGCGCGGGAACGGAGAGCGTAGGACCGCTTTTTCCTGCCTTCCCCGAGAACCTCTGCCCCCATGCTCGAAAAGACCTATCAGCCCGCCGAGATCGAGCCGCGGATCCATGCCGAGTGGGAAGAGGCCGGCGCCTTCAAGTGCGGGCGCCCCGACCGCAAGGATGCGGCCCCCTATTGCATCGTCATTCCGCCGCCCAACGTGACGGGCTCGCTGCACATGGGGCATGCGCTCAACAACACGCTGCAGGATGTGCTGTGCCGCTTCGAGCGCATGCGCGGCAAGGACGTGCTCTGGCAGCCCGGCACCGACCACGCCGGCATCGCGACGCAGATGGTCGTCGAGCGCCAGATGATGGAGCGCCAGGAGCCGGACCGGCGCGCGATCGGGCGCGAGAAGTTCGTCGAGAAGGTGTGGGCGTGGAAAGAGGAAAGCGGCTCGACGATCCTCAACCAGTTGAAGCGGCTGGGCGCGTCGTGCGACTGGAGCAGAGAGCGCTTCACCATGGACGAGGGCCTGTCGCGGGCCGTGCTCAAGGTGTTCGTCGAGCTCTACAACGCAAAGCTGATCTATAAGGACAAGCGGCTCGTCAATTGGGACCCGAAGTTCCAGACGGCGATCTCCGACCTGGAGGTCGTGCAGGTCGAATCAAAGGGTACGTTCACCTGGGCTTCGGGGGATCCGGAGAAGCCGTTCGATGCGGAAGCGCTGGCGAAAGCGCTGAAGCGCGATCCCAGCGGGCACATGTATCATTTCCGCTATCCGCTCAAGCAGAAGGTAGCGGGCTACGGCCGGGATTACATCGTCGTCGCGACGACGCGGCCCGAGACGATGCTGGGTGATAGCGGCGTCGCCGTGCACCCCGAGGATGAGCGCTACGCGGCGCTCATCAAGGGGAAGGCGAAAGTGGTGCTGCCTCTGGTGGGGCGCGAGATCCCGATCATCGCCGATGAATACTCCGACCCCGAGAAGGGCACCGGCGCCGTCAAGATCACGCCTGCGCACGACTTTAATGATTTCGAGGTCGGCAAGCGGCACGACCTGGCGCAGATCAACGTGCTCGATGACCACGCGGCTCTCAACGACAGCGCGCCCGAGGCCTATCGCGGGCTCGACCGCTTCGAGGCGCGAAAGCGCATCGTCGGGGATCTCGAAGCGCTGGGCTTATTGGAAAAGATCGAGCCGACGACGCACACCGTGCCGCACGGCGACCGCTCCAACGTCGTCATCGAGCCGTGGCTCACCGACCAGTGGTACGTGAATGCTGCCGAGCTCGCCAAGCCCGCGATTAAGGCGGTCGAGGACGGCTCCACCGTCTTCGTGCCGAAGAACTGGGAGAAGACCTACTTCGAGTGGATGCGCAACATCCAGCCCTGGTGCATCTCGCGCCAGCTGTGGTGGGGGCATCAGATCCCGGCCTGGTACGGACCCGACGGCCACGTGTTCGTCGCCCACGACGAGGCGGAAGCCAAGGCGATCGCCAAAAAGCACTACAAGAAGGACGAGCCACTAAAGCGCGACGAGGACGTGCTCGACACCTGGTTCTCTTCCGGGCTTTGGGCGTTCTCGACGCTCGGTTGGCCCGACAAGACGCCCGAATTGAAGCGCTTCTACCCGACGAGCGTGCTCGTCACGGGCTTCGACATCATCTTCTTCTGGATCGCGCGCATGATGATGATGGGACTGCACTTCATGAAGGAGGTGCCGTTCCACACCGTCTACATCCATGCGCTGGTGCGCGACGAGCGCGGGCAGAAGATGAGCAAGTCCAAGGGCAACGTCATGGATCCCCTGGGCATGATCGACGCCTACGGCGCGGACGCGCTGCGCTTCACGCTCGCCGCCATGGCGGCGCAGGGCCGCGACCTCAAGCTGTCAACGGCGCGCGTCGAGGGCTACCGCAATTTCGCGACCAAGCTGTGGAATGCCGCGCGCTTTGCCGAGATGAACGAGTGCGTGCGCCGGCGCGACTTCGATCCCGCTTCCGTCAAGGAAACGCTCAACCGCTGGATCGCGGGCGAGACCGAGCGCGCGGCGCGCGCCGTGACGGAGGGCATCGAGTCCTACAAGTTCAACGAGGCGGCAAGTGCCGTCTACGAGTTCGTGTGGGGCGTCTTCTGCGACTGGTACCTCGAGCTCATCAAGCCGGTGCTGTCGGGCGGGGAAGAAGCCGCCAAGGATGAGACGCGCGCGACCGTCGCCTGGGTGCTCGATCAGATCCTGAAGCTGCTGCACCCGTTCATGCCCTTCATCACCGAGGAGCTGTGGGCGCACATGGTGGAGCATGGCGAGCGCCGCCAGAACTCGCTGGCACTCGCAGAGTGGCCGAAGCTGTCGGGACTGGGGGACGCGGCCGTCGAGGAGGAGATCGGCTGGGTCGTGCGCCTCATCAGCGAGATCCGCTCGGTGCGCACCGAGATGAACGTGCCGGTCGGCGCCAAGGTACCGCTGGCGCTCCCCGGCGCCAATCCGGCCCTGCGCGAACGCGCGCGCCGCCACGAGGAGACGATCAGCCGCTTGGCGCGGCTCGAAAGCATCTCGTTTCCCAAGACAGCGCCCAAGGGCGCAGCGCTCATCGTCGTCGGCGACACCACCGCGGCGCTGCCGCTTGCCGGCGTCATCGACACCGGCGCGGAGATGAAGCGGCTCATCCGCGAGATCGAGAAGGCTCAGAGCGATCTGGGCAAGATGGATGCGAAACTCGAAAACCCGCAGTTCATGGCGAAGGCCAAGGACGAGGCGGTCGAGGAGGCGCGCGAGCGCAAGGCGGAGCTGGAAGACACGATCAAGCGCCTCACCGCCGCCGTGAAGCGCCTCGAGGCCGCCGGCTGAGCGTGTCTTTGCCGTTGCCGGCTGCCGCTGAGCCCCCGAACGATAAAGAGCAACGTCCCGGACTCACCCCTTTTTGACTCTTCCGGTAGATGTGGCGAACAGGCCACGATTGGGCGCGCTACTGCCTCTATTGAGCCACAAAACCGCGCCAGCTTCAGGCTACGGGATACGAGGGAAGCACGCGGATGTGGTCCTTTGCGGCCACCGCGCGAGACGCCTTGTTGCACCGGCGCGAGCGGTTTGCGTGAGACGCGCCAAAGTCGCCCATTCGTTGGGTTTTGGAAGAAAGGCGGCCTGCGGGCCGCCAAGGAATTAGCATCGTTATGGACGCCAAGACGTTCGACAAATCAAAGCTGCCGAGCCGGCACGTGACCGAGGGGCCGACGCGCGCGCCCCATCGCGCCTTTTATCACGCCATGGGCCTGGAAGAGGAGCAGATCCACCGGCCCTTCGTGGGCGTGGTGTCGTGCTGGAACGAGGCGGCGCCCTGCAACATCTCCCTCATGCGCCAGACGCAGTCCGTGAAGAAGGGCGTCGACGAGGCAGGCGGCACGCCGCGCGAGTTCTGCACCATCACCGTGACCGACGGCATCGCCATGGGACACCAGGGCATGAAGTCGTCGCTGGCGTCGCGCGAGGTCATCGCCGATTCGATCGAGCTCACCGTGCGCGGCCATTGCTACGACGCGCTCGTCGGCGTCGCCGGCTGCGACAAGTCGCTGCCCGGCATGATGATGGCCATGCTGCGTCTCAACGTTCCCTCCGTCTTCATGTACGGCGGCTCGATCCTGCCCGGAAAATTCAAGGGCCACGACGTCACCATCGTCGACGTGTTCGAAGGCGTCGGCATGTATTCTGCCGGAACCATGACGGCCGCGGAGCTGCACGAGCTCGAGTGCGTGGCTTGCCCGTCGGCCGGCTCCTGCGGCGGCCAGTTCACCGCCAACACCATGGCCTGCGTCTCCGAGGCGATCGGGCTGGCGTTGCCCGGCTCGGCCGGCGCGCCCGCGCCCTATGAGAGCCGCGACGTCTTTGCGCTCGAAAGCGGCAAGGCCGTCATGAACCTGCTGGCGCAGGGCATCCGCCCGCGCGACATCGCCACCCGCGAAGCTTTCGAGAACGCTGCGACCGTCGTCGCCGCGACGGGAGGCTCGACCAACGCCGCGCTGCACCTGCCGGCGATGGCGCACGAGGCCGGCATCGATTTCGACCTGTTCGACGTGGCCGCGATCTTCAAGCGCACGCCCTACATCGCCGACCTCAAGCCCGGCGGAAAGTACGTTGCCAAGGACGTCTACGACATCGGCGGCGTGCCGCAGATCCTGAAAGCGCTGCTCGACGGCGGGCTGCTGCACGGCGACTGCATGACCGTCACCGGGCGTACGCTGCGCCAGAACATCGAAGGCGTGAAATTCAACAGGGATCAGGACGTCGTGCGTCCGGTCTCCAACCCGCTGTCGCCGACGGGCGGTGTTGTCGGCCTCAGGGGCTCGCTCGCGCCCGAGGGCGCGATCGTGAAGGTTGCCGGCCTGAAGAAGCTGAAGTTCCGCGGGCCTGCGCGCATATTCGAGTCCGAGGAGGACGCCTTCCGCGCGGTCGAGGCGCGCCAGTACCAGGAGGGCGACGTCATCGTCATCCGCTACGAGGGCCCCAAGGGCGGCCCCGGCATGCGCGAGATGCTGTCGACGACGGCCGCGCTCTACGGCCAGGGCGCCGGCGACAAGGTCGCCCTCATCACCGATGGCCGCTTTTCCGGCGGCACGCGCGGCTTCTGCATCGGGCACGTAGGGCCTGAGGCGGCGGCCGGCGGTCCCATCGGCCTGCTGCAGGACGGAGACATCATCACCATCGACGCGGAGAAGGGCACGCTCGACCTCGAGGTCGACGCAGCCGAGCTTGCTGAGCGTGCCAAGCGTTGGAAAGCGCCGCCAAATCAATACCAGAGCGGAGCATTGCGAAAATATGCCGATCAAGTGGGGCCAGCGCGCAAGGGCGCCGTAACCCACGCCGGCGCCAAAGGGGAAGTGGTCTGTTATGCGGACATCTAATCGCACGGTAGGCGCGTTCGTTGCGGGGCTGGTGCTTTGTTTGAGCGCGCTTGGCGCGGCCGCCGCCCCCGCCAAATACCGCTCGCCTCAGGAGGCGCTCGATCAGGGCATCGGCGCCTTCAACGGCGGCTACTACGAGATCGCGGTGCCGGCGCTGCAGTACGCGGCCGAAGCGCACCTGTTCCTCGCTCCCTACTATCTGGCGCGCATCTATTCCGACAACAACGGCCCCAACACCGATCACGCCAAGGCCTACGAGCTCTACCTGAAGATCGCCGAGGAGCACACCGACGTCGATCCCGACGACGATCAGCGCGCGCCCTACGTGGCGAAGGCGATGACGCAGATCGCCGGCTACCTGATGAGCGGGCTGCCCGAGGTGGGCCTCAAAGCCAATTCGCGGATCGCGGCGGAGTATCTGCGCGAGGCCGCGCAGTTCTTCCGCGACGAGGACGCCCAGTTCGAGCTCGCCAAGCTTTATCTGCGCGGCGACGGCATCGAAAGCGACGTGCCCTACGCCAAGCACTGGCTCTCGGTCTTGAGCCAGAAGGGCCATACCGGAGCGCAGGCCTTCCTCGCCGACCTGTTGTGGCGCGGCAAATACATGAAGGCCGACCCCGTGCGCGCGCTGGCGCTCATCTCGGTCGCCGTCGCCAACGCACCGCCCTACGAGCGCGTGTGGATCGAGGACATTTACCAGAACATCTACTGCGGCGCCGCGCAGGGCATCCGCAAGCAGGCGACCGGCATCGTCGCCGACTGGCGCACGCGCTATGGCCGCAAGCCCGAGATGCGCGACCGCAGCGGATTGGGCATCTTGAGCGCGCAAGCGGTCCGCACCTGCAACAACGGCGAGGCCGTCCCTTTTGACATGGGCGTTGCCGCAGTCGAGAGCGTCAAGCCCGCGCCCCCGCCGGCGCCGCGCGATTTCGTCAAGGGAGCAGCGGGCATCGGGCTGCACGACGTGGGCGCCAGCGTTTCCGCAAGCCCAGCCGGCAACTGACGGCAACACTTCCGATCGTTTCCAGCCAGGGGTGAGCTATCGCGGCGCACGCGGCCGCTTGTGGTGGCCGCTGCACGTCTCAGCCGGCTCTCTGCGCGCTTCGCGCTTGCTCGCCGGCTGCCCTTGCGGGCGTTTGGTCAGCGGCGCCTGAGGTTGAGCGACGCCGAGGCGCCTTCGCCCGCCAGGCTGACGCTCTGGCTCGACCCGCTCACGACCACGCGGATCGTGCCGCGGACGTTGAACTCGCTGTTGAAGAAGCTGCCGCGGTAGCGGCTCGCCGAGACCTTGTAGATGGTCGCCGTCTGCGATGCCTTGCCCGAGCTCGTGGCGCAGGTGGCCTGCAGCGTGTAGCTTTCGCTCCCCGCGCGCTGGTAGGTTGCGCGGCAGCTGGCCTTTTCCTTGGTGCCGGTCGAGAATGAAACCCATCCGCCGCCGCTCCACGAGCCGGCGAGGCTCGCAGGCTCCGCTTCGCTCGAGCCGACGAGGCTCGCCGCAGCAATTGCCGCCAATGGCACGAGCGCGAACTTGCACACGGCACTTGAACGATTCTGCTTCGGTCTGTTCATGACTGCACCTTCAAAGAGGTCATAACGGCCAACGATCACGGCTGCCAGTTTACACCAGTAAATTCGCTGAGCACACTGGGGACGAACACCCACGCGACGATCCCGGCCAGCGACATTGGCTGAAAAACGTAACAAGACACTGAATGGCGATCCGATGCGCCCGCAACCGGTGCGCGCCGGTCTTGCGCAGCCCGTCTCAGATCGGCGGCGGGCCAATCGCCACCGGCCGGCTGACGGCAAAATAAGCGCAAACTTGCTGCGTTGCACTGTTCCCTGAGGAACAGCGCAATAGTGCGCGACCGGTAAATTTGGCCGCTGGGATTTGCCGCGATTTGCTGTTCTGGACCGCGGCGCACCAAACGCAAACAGGCCTTTAATAGGAGACGACGATGCCGCGCTCATCCCGCTTAACTGCCGTGATCGTGCTGGCCGTGGTTTCGGCGACGCCGGCCTTCGCCGGGATGTCACAGGATCTTGCAAGCTGCACCGCGGCGGAGGGCCGAAGCTCGGCCGCCGCCTGCACGCGGGTCATGGACAGCGGGCGGCTTCGCGACGACCAATATTATATCGGCTACTTCAACAGAGCTTCGTCCTACCAGCACGCCGGCGACTACGACAAGGCGTTGGCGGACCTCGACAAGGTGGTGAAGATCAAGCCCGCCTTCGCACGGGGCTACCATGCCCGCGCCCTGGTGCAGGACGACCTCGGCGCAACCGATAAGGCGCTCGCCGACCTCGCGCGCGCCATCGAGCTCAATTCGCGCGACTGGAGCGCCTACTACAGCCGCGCGATGGTGCTGCGCGGAAAGCGCGACGTCGACGGCGCCTTGGCCGACTTGCAGACGGCCGCAGACCGCGATCCCAAGCAGGTGAAGGTTCGCCTGCTGCGTGCTCTCGTCCTGTCGGACAAGGGCGATAACGCCGCTGCGCGAGCGGAGATCAACAAGGTCATCACCGAAGGTCAGGGCGCCGCCGCTGCCTACTACGCGCGCGCCGCAGTGGCGTTCGACGAGCAGCGCCTCGATGCCGCGGAGGCGGACCTCGACCGCGTGCTCGACATGCGCAAATCCTTTACCGCCGCGCACACGCTGATGGGGCGCATTTTAGAATCGCGCGGCGACAAGACCGCAGCAAAAGCCCATTACCAGAAAGCTCTCGATCTTTCCGACCAGGACCTCGATGGGCGGTCGGCTCGGAAGACGGCACGCGACCGGCTCGCTGCTCTCGGGGGCCCCGACGGTGCCGACGTGGCGCTGGTCGAGCCCAAGCGCGACGTAGGCTGCAAGCGCTTCCTGCCGGCGACGGGCACGATCATCTCAGCCAACTGCAACGAGTGAACCCCAACCGGTAAGCTGAAACACCGGCGCACTTGCCACGCTGCCTTTGTCCTGCAACTCTCGTGCTTGCTGAGCGGAGGGGTGGGCGTGCGCAAGGGCGTGGTCGGCAGCCTCGTGGCAATCGGGCTCGTGGTCGCAACGATCCTCATCGTTCGCGCAACCGGCGTCATGGCCCGCTATGAGCCGATAGGCACCTGCCCGAAAACAAGCGCCGAGCGCCACGCCGAGCCTTTCGCGGAGTTGCAGCTTGGCGAGACCGTCGTCGGGCTCGCGGCGTCCGGCGGGGGCAGCCGCGCCGCCTACTTTGCTGCGGCGGTGCTCGAGGAGATCCGCCGCAGCACCATTCGCGTGGAGACGGCCGAGACGCCAGAGGCACGCACGCTCCTCGATCAGCTGGACGTCGTATCGGCGGTTTCGGGGGGCTCGCTCGCCGCGGCCTATTTCGTAGCCAACGATACGGAGTTGCGCGCGTCCCCGGCAGGCTCGGCGCCGTGGCAGGCGTTCCTCGACAAGATGGCGCTCAATTTCCGTCTGCGCCAGTGGTACCGGGAGGCGCTCACCGACCCGCGCGTTTGGGCCAAGTTTCTCTTTTCGAACTATCACCGCGGGCTTCTCGCGCGCGATGACTACGACGCGACGCTCTACAACGGCAAGACGCTCGCCGATCTGCCCGACCGGCCGGCGCTCTACGTGAATGCGTTCGACGTCACCAACCACGTGCGCTTCGTGTTTTCCAAGCACGCCATCGACACCTGGTATTACCAGCCGCGCGATGCCTGGGGAAAGCTCAGCGCTCCCCAGGAGCTGACAAGCGAGAACGATCTGGGTTTCGTAGATGTGCCCCCCAGCAAGGTGAAGGTGGCCGAGGCCGTCACGGCGTCATCCGCGTTTCCCTTTGCCTATCCCAATGTCGCCTTGAGTCATTGCGGGTCCAAGATTTTGTTTCAGGGCGGACAAATTTTCCTGGCGGACGGGGCGCTTGCCGACAATTCCGGCCTGATCACTCTGCTGACGCAGCTGCGCGCCGCCCTCGCCAAGACGGAGACGCCGCGCAAGGTGCTCGTCGTTGCGGTCGATTCGACGCTCGACCGCCTCGACACCAACGGCTCGCGGTTCCAGCAGCGCGGCGACGAAAAAACGTACCCCTGGCAGAGCACGGTCGTCGGACACGGGGTCGAGTTGATCGAGAGCGCTGTCGCCCTCATGCAGGATCTGGGCTGGAAGTTTCTGGAAGGCACGGGCGTTACCTCCGACCAGATCAACTTGAACTGGCCAAATGACCTTACGAAGCGGACGGGCGCCTGCCATCCCGCCTCCAAGGCATCGTGGGACAACATGTTCGAGGATGGAAGGCTCGCATTGCGCCCGCTGATCATCAGGCTGGGCTTGCGCGACGTCATGAACCCGGATTTCGAGGGCCAGTACGGCGCCAACCTGGCGGGCAGCGAAGCGCGGCTGCAGGAACTCGTGCGCCAAAACGGCATCGGCGGCAGCTGGCAGGACCTGCGCGCCAGCATGAGCAAGACCCTCGCCGGCATTGCTACCGATTTCGTGCTGACCGATAAGGATCGCCGCGCGCTCGATCTTGCGGCTTTCCTGCTGGTGCAGGGCAAGCTCGCGGGCGACGTCGCCGTGTGGAACGCCGTCGCCCGCGACGTGAAGCCTGTCGCGGGTCCGTCGTGCCCTTAAAGGTGCTGCCGCAAGCGGCTAGAGGTCGATGTCGATCCAGACCGGCACGTGGTCGGACGGTTTCTCCCAGCCGCGTGTGAAGCGGTCGATGCCCGCCGCCTCGAGCCGGTCGGCCGCCTGCGGCGACAGCAGCAAATGGTCGATGCGGATGCCGTCGTCCTTCTGGAAGGCGCCGGCCTGATAGTCCCAGAACGTGTAGACGCCGGGCTCCGGGTGACAGAGCCGCACCGCGTCGGTGAGCCCAACGTGCAGCAGGCGCCTGTAGGCTCGGCGGCTTTCGGGCTGGAACAGCGCGTCGCCGGTCCACGCCGCGGGGCGCTTTGCATCTGCCGGCTCGGGGATGACGTTGTAATCGCCGGCGAGCACGAGCGGCAGCTCCTCGGCGAGGAGCGCGCGCGCATGCGCCTCGAGGCGCGCAAACCAGGCGAGCTTGTAGGCGAACTTTTCGGTGCCGATGGGGTTGCCGTTGGGCAGATAGATCGAGGCGACCTTTAAGGCGCCGCTCGGCACCGAGATCGTCGCCTCGATGAAACGCGCGTGCTCGTCGCTTTGATCGCCGGGAAGCCGCCGCGTCACTTCGTCGAACGGCAGCTTCGACAGGATGGCGACGCCGTTGAAGCCCTTCTGGCCGTGCACGGCGACGTTGTAGCCGAGCTCCTCGAACGCTGATGCGGGGAAGTTCTCGTCGACGCTCTTGATCTCCTGCAGGCAGATGACGTCGGGTGCCTCCTGGCGCAGGTAGGTGAGCGCGGATTCGAGCCGCGCCTTGACGCCGTTGATGTTCCAGGTCGCGATTTTCATGAGGGCGGGGCCGTCTGCTGGGGCTGAACGTGCGCGCCCACACGTAGGCGAGAATTGGGGGCGTGGCCAGCGGGGCCCCGGCATCGCCACACCAACACCATCAATTTCTGGTTTTCTGCCCCCACGCAGCGCGCTGCGAGCGTTGCCGAAACGACCGGGAGAGGTGTGCTGAGCGGCGAGACGCGACCCGCGCTGTTGAAGACTTTCTATTGGGTTGCGGGCCTCACCGCCGTCGCCCTCGTCGCAGCTGTCTGGTTTCGTCTGATCGCAACCGTCGTTCCCACGACAAGAAACGCGCCCGATCTCGTGGCCGACGAGCAGCCCGCGGCGCCGGACACGAGCGCCATCGTCGCGCCGAGCCCCGCTCTCGCCGCGCTGCGCCAGCGGCTCCCCAATTTTGCCAAGCGCGCCAGCGCCGATGAGCTGGCCGCCATGACCGCGGCCTATGCCGAGCGCAGCGGGCCGCTGATCTGGGTCACGGAAAGCGGATATTCGCAGAAGGGCAACGCCGCCGTCGCGGAGCTGCGCAATGCCGACGACTGGGGGCTCAGCGCAAGCGATTTTTCCGTGCCGCAACTGCCCGCCGGCGCGCTCTCGCCCGAGGCCGCGGCCGATGCCGAGATCAAATTGACGCTGGCGCTGCTCAAGTATGCACGCCATGCGCGCGGCGGACGCATCCGCGATCCCTCGCGCATCTCCCCACTGCTCGACCACACGCCGCCCGTGCTCCCGGCGAAGCAGGTCCTCGCCGACCTTGCCGCTGCCGCCGCGCCCGACGCCTACTTGCGCGGGCTGCATCCCAAGCATGAGCAGTTCGAGAAGCTGCGCCAGCTGCTGTTGAGGTTGCGGCGGCCGGAAGGCGCCGAGACAGCCCAACGGCCGACGGATGACGACGACTCCGACATCGTCTATGGCGAGAAGCTGCAGGACGCGGTGCCCCGCTTGCAGGCATCGAGCGTCCCTGTGCCGATGCCCGCCGTGCGCAACGGCGGCGCCAAGCCAAATCGCGCGCGCACAGACGCCGACATCGATCTCATCCTCGTCAACATGGAGCGCTGGCGCTGGATGCCGGTCGAGTTGGGCACGCTTTACGTCTGGAACAACGTCCCCGAGTTCCTGACGCGCGTCGTCAAGGGCGGAAAGATCATCAACTCTGACCGCATCGTCGCCGGCCAGCCCGCATGGCCGACGCCCGCGTTCTCCGCCGACATGAAGACGATCGTCTTCCATCCAAGCTGGGGCGTTCCCGACGGCATCAAGAGGAAGGAGCTGTGGCCGCTCTTGCGCCGCTCATCGAGCGGAGGGCTGATCGGCTTGTTCTCGGGCGGCCCATCGAGCCAGGCCGTGCTCGCCGGCCATGACCTGCAGGCCTACTACAGGGGCCGTCCGATCGACCCCAACCAGGTGAGCTGGAGCAGCGCCGACATCGGCGCCTACGACTTCCGTCAGCCGCCGGGGCCGAAGAACGTACTCGGCACCGTCAAGTTCATGTTTCCCAACAAACACGACGTCTACATGCACGATACGCCCGAGCGCGGTCTTTTCGCCAGATCGTTCCGCGGCCTCAGTCACGGCTGCATGCGCGTGGGTGATCCGCGCCGCCTCGCCGAAATTCTCCTCGCCGAGGACAAGGGCTGGTCGAAGGAGAAAGTGGACGCCCTGTTCGGCGGCGGCAGTCAGGAGGTCGCGCTCGCTACCCACATCCCCGTGCACAACACGTACTTCACGGCGATGGTCGACTACCAGGGCGGGCTGCGCAGCTTCGGCGACCTCTACGGGCTCGACGCGCGCGTCGGCGCGGCGCTGCTGGGGCGCAAAGTGCGGTTCGAGACGCGGAGTTATGACAATGAGGTCGCCGCGGCGCAACAGCAGGAGCGGCGCGAACAACCCCGCCAGAGCCAGCCGCAAGGCCTCTCAACGCTCGCCGACGCCATCTCCGATATCTTCTCGCCCTGACAACCTCCGCTCAGAGGTGACAGCGTCGCCTTGGGATCGGTGATGCGCAACGAGGCGCCGATCGCGTCACGTGCGGCGCGTCCCAGAATGCCATGCTCAAGTATTGGGCTTTGCCAGCGTTCGCACGCAGATTTCGCGCCACTTCGCGCGCGATATGTGGGTGGTGTCTTGCCAGGCCTTGAGACACATGGTCATGGGGTCTCGCGTCGTCCCGGAGAGCGTCTTCACCTCGCCGACCGTCGTCTCGACCGCCGACGAATAAGCGTGCTGGACGGCGCGCTCTCCCCTGGCGGGCGCCATCTCCTCTTCCTGATAGGAGGTCGATCTGTCGGGATAGAAAGCGATGCGGGGGATGGGCGGCGGCGGTCGTGGCCTCTCACAGATAGCGCATGCCCCGAGCGTCGCTGCCACTCCCATAACGGCAACGCCTGCACGTAGATCGCGAAAGAGCTGGCAATAGCCGCGGTTCGGCATCGGGCCCACATAAAGAAGCAGTATCGACAACCTGCAGTGTCAGTTTCTCGCACACTGCTTAACAATTTGTTTGCAATGTCAGTCTGCGGACGGCGACGCGCACTTGGCCGGTCATCTCGTCGGCGATCTAGAGCGCGCCGCCCCGAGCAATGGCGGGCGGCGCGCTGCTGAGACCCGGCTCAGGCGTGCGTCGGGCTGGCGACGGAGCCGGCGCGGCATGCCCTACGCGGTAGCTTCCAAAGCGACAGGCCGTGCAGGATGATCGAGACGGGCACCAGGAACGCCGGCACCATCACGATCGGATATTCGGTGATCAACAAGTTCGGCCGGTCGAAGGCCAGCATCTGCAACGGCGACGGCGAGGTCAGGAAGCCGGTCGTCACTGCGACCACGAGATCGGCGATACCGAAAATATTCCACGCACGCGTGGCCGCATTGGCGGAGGGCGCATTCCTGGCGTTCAGCCAGGCGACGAACGGTGCGGTGACGCCGACGATAATGTCGCCGATGCCGGCGGGAATCGCAAATTCGCCGGGCATCTTGCCTTGGGCCCAGAGTACCAGGAACATGAACCCGAGCGCCCGATAGACCTGCAGCCCGACCAGCCACGATTGCGGGACGGCCGCCGCAACGGCGCGACCGCTCTCGGTCCACAGCATCAGCGCGAGGCCGGCAACAATGGGAATGAGCAGCGCGTATTGGATTCGTGGCAGCTCATTCGCGCTGACCGAGAACACATTCTGCTGACTGAGCGCCCAAGAAACGGCGAACCAGCCCAGAAGGACTGCCGATATGGCCCAGCCGGTCCAGGCTTGTTGCTTTGCTGCAAGGCCCGATCTGCGCACGGAGAGCCAGACAACTGCGAAGAGCGAGAGCGGCACCGCTGCGCGCGCCAGCAAGTTCAGGGTGACGATGTAGTCGGGAAGGGTGTGAAGCGCATTTTGATCCATGACTGAAAACTCCCGTTCAAAGGCTACGAGTGACAGCAATATTGATAGTGACTATATAAACTGTAGTCAATATCGATTACGTAGCCATGATGCCCGGTTCGTGATAGGGCAACAGCTCGGGAGGATCGAAATGCCTCGAATGGCTGAGAAGCGTGACGAAGGGTGCCCCGTCGCGGCGGCGTTGGGCGTGATCGGCGAGCGCTGGACGCTGCTCATCATCCGCGACCTTCTACGGCTCGGGGCGTTGAAGTTTCAGGATTTCGAGGCGTCGCTTGCGGGCGTGAGCCCCAACACGCTGTCCGCGCGCCTCAAGCGGCTCGAGGAAGCCGGCGTCGTTGAGCGGCGGCTCTACGCCGAGCATCCGCCGCGCGCGGAATACCTGCTGACGGAAAAGGGCCGCGCGCTGGGCCCGATCGTGCTTGCCATGAAGAAGTGGGGCGAGAAGTTCGGGCTCGGCTAGGCGGTCTCCTCGATGCGGGAGGCCTGGGGTCCGCTAGAGCGAAAAGCTCGTGCCGCAGCCGCACGACTGCGTCGCCTTGGGGTTGTTGATCTTGAAGGCCGCCCCGATCAGGTCGTCGACGAAATCGATCTCGGACCCGGCGAGATAGCCGAGCGAGACCTGGTCGATCACGACCTTGGCGCCGGCGCGCTCCAGCACCACGTCGCCCTCCGCCGCTTCCGGCACGAGATCGAACTTGTACTGGAAGCCCGAGCAGCCCCCGCCTTCCACGCTGACGCGCAACGCGCGCGCGGCCGCTTCGCCGGAAACGATCTCGGCGATGCGCTTGGCGGCGCGCTCGGTTACGGTAACGGGTTCGCCCATGGTCTCTATTCCTGCTTAATTCCTGCTTGCGGCGGCGGGCTTGCGGAGCCCCGATATCTCACTTTAAGACTCTGTCAGTTTAGGAAGATAAGCGCGCAACCTACCAAGTCAAAGCCCATCGCGGGCCAAACAGCGAGCCGATGGCCGATTTGAACGGGGCAGCGGACAATAAGGCAGCCGGCCCCGGCGACTTCGGCGAGGGCCTCGGGCCCGGTGCGCGCTGCCCGGGACCCTATGCCGCCGGCGCGATCCCCGGCCGCGGGCGCGAGAACCCTGAGCCCGAGTGCTCGACCCGCAGCCCGTTCCAGCGCGACCGCGACCGCGTGCTGCATTCCACCGCCTTCCGCCGCCTCACGCACAAGACGCAGGTTTTCGTGTTCCACGAGGGCGACCACTTCCGCACGCGCCTGACACACAGCCTCGAGGTGGCGCAGATCGCGCGCACCGTCGCCCGCCAGCTCCGCCTCGATGAGGATCTCGCCGAGGCGATCGCGCTCGCCCACGACCTGGGCCATCCCCCGTTCGGGCACGCGGGCGAGCGGGCGCTTGACGCGGCCATGAGCGGCTTCGGCGGCTTTGACCACAACGCCCAGTCCTTGCGCGTCGTCACGCGGCTCGAACGCAAGTACGCGGCCTTCGACGGTCTCAATCTCACATGGGAATCGCTCGAGGGGCTTGCCAAGCACAACGGGCCGCTTGCCTCCGGCTGCGACGGCGCGATCGCAAAGGTTGCGCGCGGCTTGGCGCATTGGCGCAGCCTCGAGCTCGAGACTTGGGCCAGCGCGGAAGCCCAGGTTGCAGCACTCGCCGACGACATCGCGTATGTGACGCACGACATCGACGACGGCCTGCGTGCGGACCTGATCGCGGTCGCGGATCTGGCCGACCAGCCGCTCGTCGGCCCGGCGCTTGCCCGCGTGCCCCAGCCCGTGCGCGACGACCCGCAGGGCCGCTACGCCTACGAGCTGACGCGCGGCATGATCACCGAGATGATCGCCGATCTCGTCGGTGAGACGCGCGCGCGGCTCAAGGCATTGCGCCCGCGTTCGCCCGACGACATCCGCCGCGCGTCGGGCGCTACCGTCGCCTTCTCGCAGGCGATGGCCCGGGATATCGCGCAGCTAAAGGCTTTCTTGTTCCAGCGCGTCTACCGGCACGCGCGCGTCATGCGCATCATGAACGACGCCCAGAGCATCGTGCGCGATCTGTTCGGCGGCTATCTGGCGGGCGCGAGCGCCATGCCGGAAGCCTGGCACGCCGCCTCGCTTTCCCTCGGCGATCGCCGCCGAGCACGGCTTATCGCCGACTTCGTCGCGGGCATGACCGATCGCTATGCGCTTGCCGAGCACCGCCGCTTGTTTGACGCCACACCGGATTTGCGTTAGGCGGGCCCCAGCTTTCTCAGAGTTTCCCAGTGCATTGACAGCGGTCAGGAACCCATGAACGTGTTCGCGCACGTCGAGGCGCGCGTCGTGGCGGCGCTCGAGGCTTTGAAGCGCGATGGCGCGCTTCCCGCCGATCTCGCCATTGCCGGCATCGAGGTCGCAGCCCCGCGCGACGCGACCCACGGTGATCTCGCCACCAACGCAGCCCTCGTGCTCGCCAAGGGCGCGCGCATGAAGCCGCGCGACATCGCCGAGCTTTTGAAAGCGAAGCTCGAGACCGACGCCGACATCGCGCAGGTCGAGGTCGCGGGACCGGGGTTCCTCAACCTCACCTTCAAGCCGGCCTTCTGGCAGGGCCTCGTGCGCACGATCCTCGACGACGGCGCCGGCTACGGCCGCACGGACCTCGGCCAAGGCAAGACCGTCAACGTCGAGTACGTGTCCGCCAACCCCACGGGGCCCATGCACGTCGGGCATTGCCGCGGCGCGGTGTTCGGCGATGCGCTATGCAACCTGCTGGCGTTCACCGGCTACGTGGTCACGCGCGAATACTACGTCAACGACGCGGGCGGGCAGGTCGACGTGCTGGCGCGCTCCGCGTTCCTGCGCTACCGCGAGGCGCTGGGCGAGGAGATCGGCGAGATCCCGCCGGGGTTCTACCCGGGCGACTACCTGAAGCCGATCGGAATGGCGCTCGCCAAAAAGTATAAAAAGGCGCTGCTGGAAAAGCCGGAGGCCGAGTGGCTCCCGATCGTGCGCGCGGCCGCCGTCGCGCCGCTGCTGGCCGAGATCAAGACCGACCTCGCCGCGCTCAACATCAATCACGATGTCTTCTTCTCCGAAGCCTCGCTGACGTCGGGCAAGAAGGATCAGGTGAAGGCTGCGATTGCCGCGTTGCGCGCTAGGGGTCTCATCTACGAGGGGCGGCTGCAGCCGCCCAAGGGCCACGAGGACGAGGAGTGGGAGGACCGCGAGCAGACGCTGTTCAAGTCGACGGAATTCGGCGACGACGTCGACCGGGCGCTGATGAAGTCCGACGGCAGCTACACTTATTTCGCGGGCGACGTCGCCTACCACTTCGACAAGCTGGAGCGCGGCTTCGACCGCTATCGCAACGTGTTCGGCGCCGACCACATCGGCTACGTCTCGCGCATCAAGGCGGCAGTGGCCGCACTGTCCGACGGCAAGGCCGACTTCCAGATCCTGGTGTGCCAGCTCGTCAAGGTGCTGCGCGCCGGCGAGCCGGTGCGCATGTCCAAGCGCGCCGGCACGTTCGTGACGCTGCGCGACGTCGTCGAGGAGGTCGGCCGCGACCCCGTCCGCTTCATGATGCTGATGCGCAAGAACGACGCGCCCCTCGACTTCGACCTCGCCAAGGTGACGGAGCAGTCGAAGGACAACCCGGTCTTTTACGTGCAGTACGCGCACGCCCGCGCGGCCTCGGTGTTCCGCAACGCACAAGACGTGTTTCCCGACATCAAGCCCGGCGGCGAGGCGATCCTGAAGGCCGACCTGTCGCTCCTGACGGATGCGGGCGAATTGGACCTGATCAAGCGGCTCGCCTATTTCCCGCGCCTGGTGGCGGGAGCCGCGCAAGCGGAGGAGCCCCACCGCATCGCGTTTTATCTTTATGACCTCGCCTCAGCGCTTCATGCACAGTGGACCCGAGGCAATGATTCGCCACATTTGCGATTTATCCAGACAAAAGACGGGGTTATGACCGCGGCACGACTCGCGCTCATTGCTGCCACACAGCAGGTGATATCTGCGGGACTACTGATCCTTGGTGTCGAGGCACCCGAATCCATGCGCTAGACTTTTGATTCGTAGAGTTCTGGTGTAGGCTAACGTTTCGAGGGAATCGTCAAAACATGGCTCGCTCCCACGCTGCATCTTCAAATGGCGGATGGCAGTCACCGCGTCCCGCTGGTGAACAAGACCCGCGCAGCGGACGAACTGCCCCTGCCGGGCAGCGCCCCGCTCAGCCTGGTATGCAGGGCGCGCCGCCCGCCGGATACCCGCAGGGCGGCTATCCTGATCCGCAGGGCGCCAACCCCGCGTATGATCCCCAAGGTGCCTATCATTATCCCCAGCAGCCGGCGGCCGCGCCACAGGGTCAGCGCCCGGGCTTCGAGGGTGGCCCGGCGGGTGGCGAATACGCTTATCCGAATACCCGGCCTTCTTATGCCGGCGCCCAGCAGCCTGGCCCGCAGCAGCGCGGCTATGCTCCGGCTCCCGGTCCCGATCCTCTGACCGCCGGCTACAGGCCGGCCGGTGCCCCCTTTGGCGGGCAAATGCGCCAGCCCGACCCGATGGGCGCTGCCCCCGGGATGGATCAGTGGTCGAACTCCGTGCCGACGCAGGATCCGCGCGGCTACGACCTCGGCAGCTACATGCCCGCTGGTGCTCCCCATCCGGAAGGCGGCTTCCAGGGCGAGGGCGGATACCAGCAGCCCGCCGACTGGGCGCTGCCGGCGCACGCCGGCTACGGCGACCCGTCGCAAGATCCCGCCTATCAGGGCGGCCAGCACGGATACGAGCAGCCGCAGAATGGCGCTCTCGAGCAGGCCTATTCCGAAGACGGCGCCGAGTACGAGGCCGAGGAGCCGCGGCGCGGCAGCTGGGCGCTGCGGATCGCGGGCGCGATCGTCGTGGCGGTCGGTCTCGGCTATGGCCTGGCGCAGGGCTACAAGATGCTGCTTGGCACGGCGCCGGATGGCATTACGCCCGTCGTGAGGGGCGACAGCGCACCCACCAAAACGAAGCCGGCTGAGCCCGGCGGCAAGCAATTCGCGCACACGGACAGCAAGGTCATGGGCCGGCTGGGCGAAGGCGCATCGGCGACCACGGCGTCGCTGGAGGCTTCCTCTCCATCGGGCGGCGACGCTTCGCCCGGCTCCGACTCCGACAACGGCGCGCGCAAGGTCACTACGATGGTCATCGGGCGCGATGGATCGATCGTTTCGCCGCAAGCATCCCAACCGCCCCCCGCCGAGCCCGGCGCGAACGCAGGCAGCGTCGCGGTGCCGGGCGTCACCATGGTCGACGGCTTCGGCGGACAGTATCCCGGCGGCGCCGTATCGCCGACCGCGGCCGTGGCATCGAACCAGGATGCGGCCAAGCAAACGCAGGCGGCGGCCCGTCAGCCTCTCGTTGTCAATCCGCCGGAGTCCAGCTCGCCGCCAGTTACGGTTGCGACGACGACACCGGCCGAGTCGAGCCCGCCTGCCGCACCGAAGGCGCCGGCGGCATCGCGCAAACCGGCAGCGCCGACGCAGCAGGCTGCGGTTGCTCCCGAGGCGTCCTCGCCGGCACCGAGCAGCACCGGTGCAACCGGCACAAGTGCAAGCAGCGCCGGGGCAAGCGGCTACGTCGTCGTCCTCGCATCCGTGCCCGCGTCCAGTGGCAGCCGTCTCGTCGCCTTGAAGAAGTTCGCCGACATGCAGCAGCAGTACGGCTCCGTGCTCCAGAACAAGACGCCGGACGTGCGGGAAGCGAACCTGGGCCAGAAGGGCATCTATCACCGTCTCCTCGTGGGCCCGCCCGGATCGCGTTCACAGGCCAGCGCGCTGTGCGGCGAGCTCAAGACTGCGGGCTACAAGGACTGCTGGGTGACTGCGTACTGAGCCGACAGCTTAAGTCTTGTCGCTTCTCCCCGGAGATGAGAGACCGGTCTAACCGCGTCCGTTGGGCTGCCTCTCCAGCGGGGACGCCATGCGCACGGCTCTAATCACGGGTGTCGCCGGAACGGCGCTGACGCCGCAGGAAGCCGCATTCCTCAGAGACGTGCGCCCGGCAGGGCTCATTCTTTTCGCCCGCAATCTGGAAAATAGCGCGCAGATCCGCGCGCTCGCCGCCGCCGCGCGCGATGCCGTGGGGAGCGATGAATTCCTCGTGCTCATCGACCAGGAGGGCGGCCGCGTGCAGCGCCTGCGCCCGCCGCTCGGCCGTGCCCTGCCGCCGGCCGCCGCGTTCGGGCGCATCTACCGCGACGAGCCCGAAGAGGCGACGGCGGCAGCTTTCGCCGTCGCGCGCCTGCTGGCCGAGGATCTGGCGCAGCTCGGCATCAACACCAATTGCGCGCCCGTCCTCGACATTCCCGTTGCGGGCTCGCACGAGATCATCGGGGACCGTGCCTACGGGAGGGCCCCCGCGCAGGTCATCGAACTCGCCGGCGCGGTCGCGCAGGGGCTGATGGCGGGCGGCATTCTGCCGGTCGCCAAGCATATCCCCGGACACGGACGCGCAACCAAGGACAGCCACTTCGCGCTCCCCGTCGTGACGGAGAGCCGGGACGTGCTCGCCGCGACGGATTTCGCGCCGTTCAAGGCGCTAAGCGCCTTGCCGGCAGCGATGACGGCGCACGTCGTCTTCCGCGCCATCGATCCCGACGCCCCGGCGAGCACGTCGGCAGTCGTCACGCGCGAAATCATCCGCGGCGACATCGGCTTTGACGGCCTGCTCATGAGCGACGATCTCTCCATGAAGGCTCTCGACGGCAGCATCCGAGAGCGCGCAGAGCGGGTCGTGGCCGCCGGCTCGGACGTGGTGCTCCACTGCAACGGCGACTTCACCGAGATGCAGGCGGCAGCAGCCGGCACGCCGCCGCTCGCAGGACGCGCGAGACAGCGATTCGACGCGGCGGTGGGCGTGCTTAATGGCCGTAAACCGTTCGACGTGGCGGCGGCGGAGCGTCACTTGGCCCGCGCGCTCATTGCAGCGGACGGCGCTGAATCAGTGTAAACTCAACACCATATGAATGCGGGTCGGCGTGTGATTCTCGCACGCCCCAGGCATGAACAGGGTCTTGATGAGCGCAACCGAGGACGAGAGCACAGACGCAGTTTCGGCATGGGAGCAGCCCATGGTCGAAGCGCCTCTCGACTTCGAGGGGGCGCTGATCGTCGACGTCGCCGGCTACGAGGGTCCGCTCGATCTGCTGTTGGCGCTCGCGCGCACGCAGAAAGTGGATCTCGCCAAGATTTCCGTGGTGGCGCTCGTCGATCAGTACCTCGTATTCATCGCCGAAGCTCAGAAGCTGCGCCTAGAGCTTGCCGCCGACTATCTGGTGATGGCGGCGTGGCTCGCCTTCCTCAAATCGCGCCTGCTGCTGCCGCGCGAGGGCACCCAGGGCGAGGACGTGAGCGCGGAGGATCTTGCGCGGCGCCTGTCGTTCCGCCTGATGCGCCTCGACGCGATGCGCGAGGCGGCGGCCCAGCTCATGAACCGCATGCGGCTCGGACGCGACGTGTTCCAGCGCGGCATGCCCGAAGGCACGAAGACGATCCGCGAGACCGCCTATTCGGCCACCGTCTACGATCTGCTCAGGGCCTACGCCGACCAGCGCCGCCGCACGATCAAGGTCGGGCACATCGTGAAGGCGCGCCCCGTCTGGTCGATCAAAGACGCGCGCGAGCGGCTTGAACGATTGATGGGTGACATGCAGTCGGGCACGGATTGGGTGGCGTTCACCCGTTATCTGGAAAACATGATCGTTTCCGCAGCGGACGGCAAGACCGTGCTCGCAAGCTCCTTTGGGGCCACGCTCGAAATGGCGCGCGAGGGCTGCGTCGAGCTGCGCCAGGACGGTCCCTTCGCGCCGATCTATATGCGGCCGAGGCATTCGGATGCCGAGTGGCAGCGCGTGGTCTAGCGTTTGCTATTCGTCGCGTTTGCACAAGTCGAGTTTGCCCAAGTCGCGTTTGCAAGAACCAATGACGAAAGAAAAACGCATGGATCCGCCCCGCCTGAGCCTGGTGCCGTCGAGCCGGGACGCCAACGACAACGCTCCAACCGAGGAGGCGGGAGAGGTCGAGGCGCGCGCCGGCGGCCTGGCGGGCAACGTCGCCGCGCTGCCCTTCGCCGATCATCGCGAGAAGTTGCGCATCCTCGAAGCGCTGCTGTTTGCCGCCGCCGAGCCGCTCGACGAGGAGAAGCTCAAGCGGCACATGGAGGATGATGACATCGCCGGGCTCATCGAGGAGCTCAGGGGCTTCTACGCGGGCCGCGGCGTCAACCTCGTGCACGTCGCCGGCAAGTGGGCCTTCCGCACCGCGGAGGATCTCTCCTACCTGCTCGAACGCTACGCGGTGCAGGAGCGGCGGCTGTCGAAGGCGGCGCTCGAGACGCTTTCGATCATCGCCTACCATCAGCCCGTCACCCGCGCCGAGATCGAGGAGATCCGCGGCGTCACGACCTCGGTCGGCACGCTCGACATTCTGCTCGAGACCGGCTGGATCCGTCTGCGCGGGCGCCGGCGCGCGCCGGGCCGTCCCGTCACCTACGGCACCACCGACGCCTTCCTCAGCCATTTCGGGCTGGAGAGCATCAAGGACCTGCCCGGGCTATCGGAGCTGCGAGCCTCGGGCCTGCTCGACGGCAATCTGCCGCCCGATTTCAGCGTGCCCGAGCCAAGCGACATCGCGGCGCTGATGCCGGACGAGCTGCCGCTCGAGCCGGGCGAGGACGAGGATGAGGACGACGACGCGCATGACGACGCGGACGAGCTGTCCCTCGATGCCGGCGAGGACGCGGGCGCGGGTCCCGATGAGGCGATCCCGGCCTTGCCCGCCGAGGAGGAGCCCGATAAGCCCTGAAGTGGGCGCCTCCACTTCGCAATCGGGCTACTCGTTTGAAGTCATGGTTTTCCAAGTCGACCACGCCGAAGCGGCCGAGCGCGGCCGCGACGCCGGGCAGCGGGCGCGCCGGCGCGACGTTTGCCGCGCGCCTCACCTTCGAGAACGTCGCGCGGCGTTACGGTGACACGATGGCGCTCGACGGCGTCGATCTCGATATCGCGCCCGCCGAGGTCGTCTGCCTGCTGGGGCCGTCGGGCTGCGGCAAGACCACGCTTTTGCGGATCGCGGCCGGCATCGAGAAGCCGTCGGGCGGCCGCGTGCTGATCAACGGTCGCGAGGTCGCCGGTCCCAACCGCTTCGTTGCCCCGGAGGACCGCGGCATCGGCCTCATGTTCCAGGATTTCGCACTGTTTCCGCACCTGACGATCCTCGGCAACGTCGCCTTCGGGCTGCGGTCGTTGCCCAAGGCCGAGGCGCGCCGCGAGGCGCTATCGGCATTGCAGCGCGTCGGTCTCAAGCATTTGGCCGACGAATACCCCCACATCCTGTCGGGCGGCCAGCAGCAGCGCGTGGCGCTCGCGCGAGCGATCGTGCCCCGCCCCGCCGTCATGCTCATGGATGAGCCGTTCTCCGGCCTCGACGTGCAGTTGCGCGAGGCCATGCAGGAGGAGACGCTGGCGCTCCTGCGCGAGACGCGCGCCACATCCGTCATCGTGACGCATCATCCCGAGGAGGCGATGCGCATCGGTAACCGCATCGCGGTGATGCGTGCCGGCAAGCTCATCCAGGCGGGCACCGCGGAAGAGCTCTACCATCGGCCCGCCGACCTCTTCGTTGCGCGGCTGTTCTCCGAGATCAACGAGATCGACTACCGCGTCGACGACGGGGCCGTCGCGACCCCCATCGGCGCGCTGCCGGCGCCGGGGCTCGCGCAAGGCGCGCTCGTCACCGTGTGCATCCGCGAGCGCGGCATCACTCTGGCGCCGACGGGAGCGGGGCTCGCGGGCCGCGTGCTCGACGTCAAGTTCCTCGGCGACGTGGCGCGCCTGGAGGTGGCGGTGGAAGGCTTCGACAAGCCGCTGAAAGCGAGGGCGCGCGAGATCGACGGGTGGGCGCGCGGCGCGGAAGTGCGGGTCGAGATCGACCCGGGCCGCGTTCTGGTTTTCCCCGCCGAAACGCAGGAAAGTGAAGATTTCGTAATGAGTTAGCTCTATAGGGAGCTGGTGGCGCCCTTGCAGGAGCCCCAGCTTTCTGCGATAGCTTGCATTGCATATTTCTTCAGATCGAGGAGCGATCGACAATGGGTTTGAGCGGCTGGCATTTGCTCATCCTCGCGCTTGTCGCACTGCTGATCTTCGGCGGCAGCGGCCGGATCTCGTCGATCATGGGCGACATGGCCAAGGGCATCAAGAGCTTCAAGAAGGGTCTGTCCGAGGACGACGAGGAGGACAAGCCCGCCCCGCCCAAGGTCATCGACAACACGAAATCTACGACGACCGATCGGGAGCGCGATCGCAGCAAGCTGAGCTGACGCGGCGGCGCTCGGACAATCGATCACCGCGGCGGGCTCGGGCTCTGCCCTTGAGCGCGCCGGCCGCATCGGCCATTGGAACGGCGCATGTTCGACCTCACATCCAGCAAATTGTTGATCCTTGCGATCGTCGCCCTGATCGTGGTCGGTCCCAAGGACCTGCCCATCCTGTTGCGCACGGTGGGCAAGTATCTGGGCGTCATCCGCCGCCATGCCAACGACTTCCGCGCCCAGCTCGAGGAGGCGCTGCGCGAGTCCGAGCTCGATCAGGTCAAGAAGGACATCGAGGGCATCGAGCGCGAGATGCGCTCGACCATCGCCGAGAGCACGAGCGCACTCGACCGCGAGGTCGAGACGGCGCGTCTTGGCATCGAGGGCGCGCTCGAAGGCAAATCCGCCAAAGCCGGGAGCAAAGACGATGCGCAGGGCGAGCCCGCAAAGCCTCCTGTGCAGCCCGAAAAGACCGGGACATAGGCCGTGAGCGACGTCACCGAGCGGACCGGGCAGAACGACACCGGGCAGGACGAGATCGACGCCTCCAAGGCGCCGCTGCTCGAGCATCTGGTCGAGCTGAGGCAGCGGCTGATCTGGTCGCTCGTCGCGGTCGGCATCTCGTTTGCGCTGTGCTTCGCCTTCGCCCGGCAGATCTACAACATCCTGGTGCTGCCTTATCTGTGGGCGAACGGAAGCGCCGAGCCGATCGAGATGATCTACACCGCGCCGCAGGAGTTCCTGTTCACGCAGATGAAGCTCGCGCTGTTCGGCGCGGTGTGCCTCTCGTTCCCCATCCTCGCCATCCAGGTCTACAAGTTCGTCGCACCCGGCCTCTACAAGAACGAGCGCAAGGCGTTCCTGCCCTATCTCGCCGCGACGCCGCTGCTCTTTCTGCTGGGCGCGCTCGTCGTCTATTTCATCGTCATGCCGACGGCGATGCGCTTCTTCCTGTCGATGCAGGAGACGGGCGGCCCGGTGCAGATCCACCTGCAGGCGCGCGTGTCGGAATACCTCGCGCTGATCATGAACCTGATCATCGGGTTCGGGATCTGCTTCCAATTGCCGGTGGCGCTGACGCTGCTCGCGCGCGCAGGCCTCGTCACGGCCGACATGCTGAAAAAGGGGCGCCGCTACGCGATCCTCGGCATCACGGCGGTGGCGGCGGTGTTGTCGCCGCCCGATCCCTTTTCCATGATCGCCATGATGCTGCCGACGGTCGCGCTCTACGAGTTCTCGATCTGGGCGGTGGAGCGGGTGGCAAGGAAGCAGGCCGCCGCGCAGGCCAAGACCGGCACCTGATCCCGTCTGGACCAACGCGGCCGCTCGGCCTATAGCACCGGCGACCGACTTTCGATTGTGACGAGGCCATCGCCAGTGTTCGACATCAAGTGGATCCGAGACAATCCCGACGCCTTCGACGCCGGCCTGAAAAAGCGCGGGCTCGAGCCGCTGGCGAAGACGCTGCTGGAGATCGACGAGGCGCGCCGGCTGCACCTGACGAAGCTGCAGGAGGCCCAAGCCCGGCGCAACGCGGCGTCGAAGGAGATCGGCAAGGCGAAGGCGGCAAAGGACGAGGCGGCCGCGGCAAAGCTCATGGCCGAGGTCGCGGAGCTTAAGGAGGTCATCCAGCAGGGCGAGGAGGAGGAGCGGCAACTCGACGCGAGATTGCGCGAAGAGCTCTCCGTCATCCCCAACCTGCCGCTCGACGATGTTCCGCTCGGCGAAAGCGAGAAGGACAACAAGGAAGTCCGCAAGGTCGGCACGCCGCCGAAGTTTGCGTTCAAGGCCAAGCAGCACTTCGAGATCGGCGAGGCGCTGGGCCTCATGGACTTCGAGACGGCGGCCAAGATTTCCGGCGCGCGCTTCGTCGTGCTGAAGGGCGCGCTCGCGCGGCTGGAGCGCGCGCTCGCCGCCTTCATGCTCGATCTGCACACGGGCGAGTTCGGCTATAGCGAGAATATCGTCCCGCTGTTGGTGAAGACTCACGCGGCTTACGGCACAGGGAATCTTCCGAAATTCGCCGACGATTTATTTCAGACATCGCGGGTCAAGGACCCAGCAGTTTGGCAGAAGCAAACGTTGAAACCGGAGTCCGCAGCCGACGTCGAACCTTTTTTTGAGCAGTTACGCGAGCAGATCCAGAATCGAGATCCTTACTGGCTGATCCCGACGGCCGAGGTCTCGCTGACGAATTTTGTGCGCGAGTCGACACTCGACGAGGACAAGCTGCCGATGCGTCTCACTGCGCATACGCCATGCTTCCGCTCGGAAGCCGGCGCCGCCGGCAAGGACACGCGCGGCATGATCCGCCAGCACCAGTTCTCCAAGGTCGAGCTCGTCTCCATCACCACGCCCGAGGAGAGCTCAGCCGAGCACGAGCGCATGACGGCGTGCGCCGAGGACGTGCTGAAGCGGCTCAAGCTGCCCTACCGCACCATCCTGCTCTGCACGGGCGACATGGGCTTTGCCTCGCAGAAAACCTACGACATCGAGGTGTGGCTGCCGGGCGAGGATACCTACCGCGAGATATCCTCGTGCTCGGTGTGCGGCGAGTTCCAGGCGCGGCGCATGAACGCCCGCTACCGCCCCAAGGGCGCCAAGGATTTGCGCTACGTGCACACGCTCAACGGCTCAGGGCTCGCGGTCGGGCGCACGCTGATCGCGGTTCTGGAGAACTACCAGCAGGCCGACGGCTCCGTCGCCATCCCGGACGTGCTCGTCCCCTACATGGGCGGCCTCACCAAAATCGAGAAGGCGGGCTGATCGCCGATGCGCATCCTGGTCACCAACGACGACGGCATCGCGGCGGAGGGACTTGACGTCCTGCGCCGCATCGCGCTGGCGCTGTCGCCCGACGTCTGGGTCATCGCGCCCGAGCGCAACCAGAGCGGCGCCTCGCACTCCATGACGCTGCACGAGCCGCTGCGCTGCCGCCAGACGGACGAGCGCACGTTCGTCATTCGGGGCACGCCCACCGACTGCGTCCTCATGGGCGTGCGCCATCTGCTGATCGATCATCCGCCCGATCTCGTCCTCTCCGGCGTCAATCACGGCTCCAACCTCGCCGAGGACGTGACCTACTCCGGCACCATCGCGGCTGCCATCGAGGGCACGCTCTTGGGCATCCGCTCGATCGCCATGAGCCAGGTCGGCGGCTCGGTGGAGGAGGGCGTGATCCACTGGGAGACGCCGCTCGAGCACGGGCCGGGGCTGGTGTCCAAGCTGCTCGACACGGGCTGGCCGGAAGAGGTCGTCCTCAACGTCAATTATCCGGCGTGCGCGCCAGGCGACGTCACCGGCACGGACGTGACGACCCAGGGCCGCCGCGATCAGGCGCTGCTGCACATCGACAAGCGCAGCGACCCCTGGGGCATGCCCTACTTCTGGTTCGGGTTCGAGCGTCCGCCCTCGACGCTCGTGGCCGGCAGCGATCTCGCCGCGATCGACCAGCGGCGCATCTCGGTGACGCCGCTGTGCCTCAACCTCACGCACGAGCCGACGTGCCGCGCGCTCGAGGATGCGTTTGCCGGGACGGCAGGGGCCAAGAGCGCAAGGCGCGTCTGACAGGCCATCGCTCCGCCTACTTCTCGTCGCGGAAGCGTCCTCATCGCAGCACAATCGCTGCCTAATCTCTAGTTGGATCACATTGGAGTCCGGCACCAGCCGGCTCGACCGGGATAGAGGTCAAGCCAGAGCAAATCTGCCTCCGTTAAGGCTCTGTTAACTCCTTAACGGTTAATCAAAGGTTGGCAGTAAAGGTGCGTATCATGATGCGTTTTAAGCATTCCCATCGCAGCGGCAGCTCCCTTGCTTTCTCCGCTCAGCGCGGAGCCGCCATCCTCATCGCCGCCCTTGCCGGCGGCTGCAGCGCAGAGATATCGCGCTTCGATTTTCCGGGCTTCAGCCTCACCGACGACAAGAAGGACTCCACGTCCTCCCTGCAGCAGACGGCTTCAGCGGATCGGCGTCCGAGCTATCTCGGCAACGAGCGCTCGACGGCCTCGGGCGGCTCCTACGACCGGGGCGGCTATACCGCGCCGCGGTCGTACGGCGAGAACCGCGTCGCAGCGGCAAACCTGCCCGAGCCGCCACCGCCGTCCCAGCCCTCCTACAACGGCGAACGCCGCTACGATCAAGCGGCCACCTACAACACGGACCGCCGCAACGAGCAGACGCCCTCCTACCGCCCGGCGCCGGCGCTGCGCCCCGGTGAGAGCGTCGAGGTGCGGCCCGGCGATACGCTTTACGGCCTGTCGCGCCGCCACGGCGTCTCGGTCGCGGAGCTGATGGAGGTCAACAGCCTCAGCAATCCGAGCCTGCATCCGGGCCAGAAGATCTATCTGCCGCAGGGACACTCCGCGCAGGAGAGCGCCCCGCGTGTCGCTTACTCCGAACCTCCGAGCGCGCCGCCGGCCGTCGTTGCGCCCGCATACGTGCCGCTCACGCCGCCGCCGCCCAGTTTGAGCTCGAAGTACGCCAGCTCCTACACCATGCGCAACGGCGACTCGATCTACGGAATTTCCAAGTCCTACGGCGTCTCGGCAGCCGAGCTGCAGCGGGCCAACGGCATAACCGATCCGCGTAGTGTCAAGGTCGGCACCGTTCTCAAGGTGCCGGGCAGCGCCGTCGCGGGCGATCCCGCGCCCGAAGCGCAAACGCACGTCGCGGTCGCGCCGCCGGTCGTGCAGTCGACGTCGACGTATCAACCGACCGTCATCAACCAGCGCGAGACGCAGGTCGCCGCACGCGAATCTGACGTGTCGACGGGCGCCATCAATCCCCGCGCCCAGGCCCAGCCGCGCGCCGCCGCCGGCGACAAGCTGCGCTGGCCCGTGCAGGGCAAGATCCTCACGGGCTTCGGCCAGCGCACCGACGGCACGCACAACGACGGCATCAATCTTTCCGTGCCGCAGGGAACGGGCGTGCACGCCGCCGAGAGTGGCGTCGTCGCCTACGCCGGCTCCGAGCTCAAGGGCTACGGCAACCTCATCCTCGTGCGCCACGAGAACGGCTGGGTGACGGCGTATGCCCACAACGAGCAGTTGTTGGTGAGCCGTGGCGACAAGGTGCAGCGCGGACAGGTGATCGCCAAGGCCGGACGCACCGGCTCCGTCGATCAGCCGCAGGTCCACTTCGAGCTGCGCCAGGGCTCCAAGCCCGTCGACCCCGTACCCTTCCTGGAGCGGCTGTAGTTACTGCCGGGAGCCACGCCGAGGTGCCAGACCCCAAAGGTCTGACACCTTCTCCGTTTGTCAGCTCTCCTAGTCGATCAGCACCGGCGTCTTGCGCACATACGTTGCGTCCGTGACCTGCCGCGCCAGGAAGTCGGCGACGTCGGCGCGCGCGATGAAGCCGGCGCGCCAGCTGGCGGGATCGGTCAGCACCTGGTAGCTCCCCGCAGCCGGCGCATTGGTCAGGCCGCCCGGCCTCACGATCGTCCAGTCGAGGGCGCTGGCCTTGATGATCTGCTCGGCGACGTCCTTGTCGTCGTAGATGCGCTTCAGCACCAGCGGAAACAGCAGCGCGTCGTAGAGCAACCCGCCGTGGCCGCGGCTGTCGCCGGCGCCGAACCCGGTGACGGCGATGAGCCGCTTGGTGCCTTTCTCGCGCATGGCGTCGACGAGCACGCGCGTTGCGCGGGAAAACAGCGTCGTGCCCTTGAGCAAGGTCTCCGGCCCCAACGCAACCCCGAGGCTTTGGATGACGGCGTCGACGCCGTCGAGCGCGCCTGCGACCGAAGCTTTGTCGAGCGCGTCGCCGCAGCGCTTCTCGAGCCGGGGGTCCTCGATCGCGATGTCGCTCGCGCCCCGCGCCAAGGCGCGCACGTCGTGGCCGGCTGAAAGCACGGCTTTGACGGTCTCCAGACCGATGCCGCGGCTTGCGCCGATCACGAGGACGCGGGTCACGTCTCCAAGGCCCTGCGGATCTTCTCGGCATTGGCCGCCAGCACGTTCGACTCTTCCATTTCGCGGCTGTGCGGCATCAGCGGTATGCCCTCGTGCCGGGGGATCACGTGATAATGCAGGTGAAACACCGTCTGGCCGCTCGCGGGCTCGTTGAACTGTACGATCGTCACGCCGTCTGCGGAGAACGCCGCCTTGACCGCGCGCGCGATGCGCTGCACCAGCGGCGCGACTCGCGCCAGCACGTCGGGATCGGCGTCGAGCATGTTGCGCGAGGGCGCCTTGGGCACGATCAGCGTGTGGCCCGACGCTTGCGGCATGGCGTCCATCAAGACGAGCGCGTCGGCGTCTTCGTAGACTTTGTGCGAGGGAATCTCTCCGCGCAGGATTTTGGCGAAGATGTTGCTGTCATCGTAGGTCATGGGGCCTCCGGTTGGCCCTGTTAAACGGCGCGAGGCGTCACCCGTCAAGGGCGCCAATCAGCCCGCCTTGCCGGTGGCGTCCTTGCGATACGGCGCATACTCGGCCAGCGCGGCGCCGGTCGCCGCGACCGCGCGGCGTTCTTCCTGCAGATACCGCGCCACCGCGCGGCGCAAGCCGGCGTCGCCGATCCAGTGGCAGGAGTAGGTCGTCTCGGGCATGTAGCCGCGCGCGAGCTTGTGCTCGCCCTGCGCACCGGCCTCGACGCGGGCGAGCCCCTTCTCGATCGCGTAGTCGATCGCCTGATAGTAGCAAACCTCGAAATGCAGGCACGGATGCTGCTCGAGGGCGCCCCAATAGCGGCCATAGAGGCAGTCGCCGCCCAGAAGATTGAGGGCGCCGGCGACGTAGCGTCGCCCGCGCCGCGCCATGATGAGCAGACAGCGCTCACCCATCGTGCGGCCGAGTTCCGAGAAGAAGCGGCGGTTGAGGTAGGGATGGCCCCATTTGCGGTTGCCGGTGTCGGTGTAGAACTCGAAAAACGCATCCCAGTGCGCTTCGGTGATGTCCGCCCCCGTGATCCGCTCGATCTCGATACCGTCGCTCAGGGCCTCGCTGCGCTCCTTGCGCACGGCCTTGCGCTTGCGCGAGGAGAGCTTGCCCAGAAAACCGTCGAACGTGGCGTAGCCGTCGTTGTGCCAGTGGAACTGCTGATCGGTACGCTGCAGGAAGCCTTGCGCGCCGAGCGCCGTCCACTCGCCCTTCGTCAGGAAGGTGAGGTGCAGGGAGGAGACGCCAAGTCGTTGCGCCACTTCGACGGCGGCGGCAGCGAGCAGCTTCTGGCGCTCTTGCGCGCCTGGCCCCGGCTTGACCAGCAGGCGGCGTCCGGGAACGGGGGTGAAGGGAACCGCCACCTGCAGCTTGGGATAGTAGCGTCCGCCCGCGCGCTCGTAGGCCTCGGCCCAGGCGTGGTCGAACACATATTCGCCGGCGGAATGCAGCTTCACGTAGCAGGGCAGGCACCCCGTGATCTCGCCGCCGGCATCCTCGATCGTGATGTGCTGCGGCAGCCAGCCTGTGTGCCGGTCGCCGACGGTACCCGACTCCTCCAAGGCACGGAGAAAGTCATGGGCGAGGAAGGGATCGTACGTCGCCGGGTCGGGATTGGCGCAGGCATCCCAGACGCTGCGATCGATGTCGCCGATGCGCCCCACGATCCTTGCGACGACCTTGGCCGGCTCGGGCGTCAATTCGCTCATCGCAAGATCACACCCCAAACTCCTGCCGCCGCCGCTTATCAGGGCTCGTAGCCCTCGAAGATCGGCGCATCGGCCCAGCGTGCGGCGATCGCGCGCTCCTCTTGCGTCCGCACCGTCCACGTGAAGAGTGGCATGCCCAGCACCTCGCGCACGTACCGCGTGACGGGCGTTGGGAGCGATCCCACGTGGTAGGCATAGAAATCGGGTGCCGCCGCCCGCGATTCAAGCAAGTGGCTCAACGCATAGGCGCGCTCCGGCCCGAGGAGGTCGAGCCAGCCGGGCTCTTCCTCGAACAGCCCCGACACGATGCCGCGCGGGACCTGCGGCGCGAGTTCCCGCAAAACGGCCATCAGGGCGGGATCGAACGACATCAGCGCCAGAGGTCCGCTGTAGGCGGCGGCCGCGGTCGCGATCGCCTGCAGGAAGGCGCGGTCCAGCTGCTCCCATTCGCTCTTGATCTCCACAAGCAGCGGCTCGCGCCCGCCGACGAGTGCCAACAGCTCGGACAAATCGAGCATGCGTGATGCGCCGGTGCGGTAGTTCAATTGCTTGAGTGCGGCAGCGTCGTGCGCGCGCAAAGCGCCGCTGCCCTTGACGAGGCGCTCAAGCGTCTTGTCGTGAAAGACCATCGGCGTTGAACAGCTCGCGGGCCGCACGTCGCACTCGATGCCGTAGCCCTTGGCAAGCGCCGCCTCGAACGCCGCCGCCGTGTTCTCGATATGGCCGTTGCCCGCACCGTGCAGGCCGCGATGCGCGATCGGCTTCAGGAACGCCGCGGCATTTTGCATCTGCGTCAGCGTCCGATCAGCAGAATCGCGTCGACCTCGACGGCGCAGCCGAGCGGCAGGCTGGAGACGCCGACGGCCGCCCGAGTGTGGCGCCCGGCTATCGCCCAGGACCTCGACCATGAGGTCGGAGGCGCCGTTGACGACTTGCGGATGATCGACGAAGTCTGGCGCCGCATTGACGAAGCCGGTGAGTTTGACGACCTGCGCAATGAGATCGAGATCGCCTATGGCGGCCTTGGCCTGGGCGAGAATATTGAGAGCGCAGAGGCGGGCGGCGGCCTGGCCCTGCTCGACCGTCAGGTCGCCTCCGAGCCGCCCCTTCGTGATGCTGCCGTCGGCAGCCTTCGAGACCTGCCCCGAGACGAACAGGAGATTGCCGGCAAGGTAGCTCGGAACGTAGTTGGCGACGGGGTTCGGCGCTGCGGGGAGCGCAATTCCAAGGGATGCAAGACGCGCCTCGACCTTGCCATTCATGCTAGTATCCTTCTGTCTCTGCCGGCGGCCGTCGAGCGGCACCGCCCGCCTATTTGACCGGCCCCCCGGCTCTTTGCAATGGCGTCGTCGGGGAACACCGTTCCGGCGTCTTAACGACTCCGGCATAGCTTTGCCCATGGCAGCGAGGGGAAGAATGGTCGAACTGTCGAAGCTCTTGGGGGCCATCGCGGCGGGCGGCGCGATCCTTGTTCTACCGTTCGCTCAAGCGCCCGCTGCGGGCCGCCGGCGACGGGGTGGACTTCCAGCCCCACCGGGCGGTCTACGACATTACTTTCGACCATGCGACGCCGGGGTCGGGCGTCGCCGACATGAGCGGGCGCATGGTCTATGAGATGACCGGGAGCTCCTGCGAGGGCTACGAGCAGAAGATGCGCTTCGTCACGCGCATGACCAACCAGGAGGGCGTGGCCCAGATCAACGATCTGCGCACCTCGAGCTTTGAGGATCTCGCCGCGCATCACTTGCGTTTTTCCTCCAGCCAGTACGAGAACCAGAAGCTGTCGGAAGCCGCCCAAGGCAGCGCCGGGCCGGCCAACGGCGCGACGTTCACCGAGGTCAAGCTGACGAAGCCCGCCAAGAAGACGGTGAAGCTGCCCTCCGATATCTATTTCCCCATTCAGCACTCGATCGCCCTCATGAAGGCCGCGCGCTCGGGCAGAAGCGTGTTCACCGCCAATCTCTACGACGGCTCCGACAAGGGGGAGAAGTTCTACGAGACGAATGCGGCGATCGGGCCGACCGCGGCGCCGGGCACCGTGAAAGTGCCAGCGAGCGTTCCCAACGGCGAAAAGCTGCAAGGGCTGGCGTCCTGGCCGATCGCCATCGGCTACTTCGAGCCGGGCCCCCAGAGGACGGACGCGTTGCCGACTTACGAGCTCGCGTTCCGCTTCTATGAGAACGGCGTCTCGACCGGGCTTTATATCGACTACGGCGACTTTGCCATCCGCGGCGAGCTCAAGGAGCTGACGTTCCTCGAGGAGAGCAAGTGCCCGCCGGAGAAGCGCTGAGGCATTGCGAGACTTTGGCGCGCATCAGGAGCGGCCGCTCTCGGCGTGCTGCTGCTCGAGCAGGCTCTGGGCCGGCGCGATCAGCTCCGGCGCGATGCCGCGGCTCGCCGCAAACACCAAAAGCAGGCTCTCGTCGCGCAGCAGGTGGTCGAGGACGGCCGCCTGGAAGTGCGTCGTGTGGGCCTCCTCCCTGATCTCAGAAGGCCCGAGGCCGGTGAGTGCCAGGAATTGTCCCAACCGCTGGGCGTCCTCGGCAAGGAAGGCCAGAGCGGCGAGCGCGATCATCTCGGCATCGTCAATATTCATTCACCTAACCCTCTGATTTCGCGGGCATCGAGCTGCCGGAGCAGGGCGTGTGCGTCTTCATTAACTGTTGGTTACGGCTTGGCACGCAAACTCGGCTCCGACCCCTTCTTGAGAATCGGTGCAAAAGGAATGGGAGCTTCGAGCTTTAGGCCCATGAACTTTCAACCAACATGAACTTTCAAGAAACCAGGAGCAGCGGCGAGGCGCGCACACCAGAAGTGCGGACGCCGCGCAAGACCGTGTTGATCGTGGAGGACAACGAGCTCAACATGAAGCTCTTCCATGATCTTCTCGCCGCGCATGGCTATGCCACCATCCAGACCCGCAACGGGCTGGAGGCGCTGGAGCTTGCCCGGCGCCATCGCCCCGCGCTCATCCTGATGGACATCCAGCTGCCTGAGGTCTCCGGCCTTGAGGTCACGAAGTGGCTCAAGGAGGACGATGATTTGCGGATGATCCCGGTGGTGGCCATCACCGCCTTCGCGATGAAGGGCGATGAGGAGCGGATCCGTTCGGGAGGGTGCGAGGCATACATCTCCAAACCTATTTCTGTCAGCGGTTTCCTAGAGACCGTGCACCGGTTCGTGGGCGATCCGCGCGCTTGAGACGTCAATAGCGTTGAGTAGTTGCGAATGACCGCTCGAGTCCTTGTTGTTGACGACATTCTTGCCAACGTAAAGCTGCTCGAGGCGCGTCTGTCGGCCGAGTATTTCGACGTGCTCACCGCCTGTAGCGGCAAGGAAGCGCTCGAAATCTGCGAGCGCGAGCGCGTCGACGTCGTCCTGCTCGACGTCATGATGCCCGGCATGGACGGGTTCGAGACGTGCCGGCAGCTCAAGTTGAACCCGAAAACCCATCATATTCCCGTGGTGCTCGTCACCGCGCTCGATCAGGTGTCCGACAAGGTGCGGGGCCTGCAGGGGGGCGCTGACGATTTCCTGACGAAGCCCGTCGACGAGATTGCCCTCATCACCCGCGTGAAGAATCTCGCCCGCCTCAAGATGCTGACCGACGAGATGCTGATGCGCGCGCTGACCGGGCGCCAGACCGGCATGTCGGAAGACGCAGCCCTGCTGAAGGCGCTTTCGGAAGAACGCGCTCGCATAATCCTCGTCGATGACCAGCAGCACTCGTCCTCGCGTCTGTGCGAATGGCTGGCGGCGGTGCACGAGCCCGTCGTGGTGCCCGACCCTCAATCGGCGCTGAGCCTGCTTGCGGAAAAGGAATTCGACCTGCTGATCGTCAGCCTGTCGCTCGCCGATGCCGACGGCTTGCGCCTGTGCTCGCAGACGCGCTCGCTCGACCGCACGCGCCACCTGCCGATCATCGTGCTGGTGGAGCCAGGCGACGAGCCGCGCCTGCTGCGCGCGCTCGACATGGGCGTCAACGACTACATCATGCGGCCCATCGACCGTAACGAGCTGCTGGCGCGCGTGAGGACGCAGGTGAAGCGCAAGCGCTACTCCGATCACCTGCGCAACCGCCTCGAGGAGAGCATCGAAGCGGCGATGATCGACTCGCTGACGGGTCTCTACAACCGTCGCTATCTTGAAAGCCACTTGGCGACGCTCGTCGGGGACGCGCTGAGCACGGGCCGATCGCTGTCGGTGCTGCTTGCCGACATCGACCACTTCAAGGGCGTCAACGATACCTACGGTCACGACGTCGGCGACCTCGTGCTGAAGGAGTTCTCCACCCGCTTTCGGCGCAACACGCGCGGCATCGATCTCGCGTGTCGCTTCGGCGGCGAGGAGTTCCTCGTCATCATGCCGGAGACGAACATGGCGCGCGCTTATCAGGTGGGCGAGCGGCTGCGGGTGGCGATTGCGGCCGATGCTTTTCAGATCCGCCCCGGTCTCGGCATCCACCTGACGGCCAGCGTCGGTATTGCCACACTGCAGTGCCCCGACGACACACCGGAGTCGGTTTTTCGTCGCGCCGACAACGCTCTTTTTGCCGCCAAGAGGCGCGGCCGCAATCGCGTAGCCGCCAACGCGGCCTGACGCGCGACCAAAAAAAACCTAGCCAATTCAGAGCTTAGATGTTCGAGCCGCAGCGCGGGCCCGGCGCGGCCGCGCGCCAGCAGGGCGGAGCGCGGTTCAAGGAGCAATTCGGCGTAGCGTTAACGACACAGTCAAAGCTTAACTTGCATTAGCCATCTTCGTCTGCCAGATTACGAATTCGTGAGGGGAGCAATTTTTTCAAGTTTGCTGGGACGGTGACGGAGGCTCTGCCGCGTCCCAGACACGATAGCGGTTTCCGTACTATCAGGTCCGCCGCATTTCCTGGTAGTGCGGGAAACTCGTGGTTGGTCTTAGCGGCTAGAGTGGCCTCCTCGTTGAAGCTGCACCGGACCAGCCACGGCACCAGGCGGGGAGTCAACGCCCTCTTTGACGAACCATCTGGTCACTAGACCAGGGTCTGTAACTTTCTCGGACTAACTACCCCGCTGCCGGGTTTAGTTGCGGGCCCTGGTCAAGTCTCTCCACGTCCTCTTCCCACCGACGAAGATATCGCCAGCGCGCCATGCGGCCCCGAGCCGCTGTGCAGTCCTATTTATGCTCGTGTGAGCCCAGATCGTGGCGCGCTGCTGCGCCAGCATGCGCGGCTACTTGATCTTCGCTTCCTTGAACTCGACGTGCTTCTTGACCACCGGGTCGTATTTCTTGAACACGAGCTTCTCGGTGCTCGTGCGCGGGTTCTTCTTGGTCACATAGAAGAAGCCCGTTCCGGCCGTCGACAGCAGCTTGATCTTCTGCGTGATTTGTTTGGCCATGATCGGGGAACCTGAAACTACATTCTTGCTGTAGGGAGCGGCACCATACCGCCAGCCGTTAGGGTGTCAAGCAAAGTCGGTCCATCGCAGCAGGTGCGCGATGGTTACTCGGCGCCCTGCGCCGGATCGGGAGCAGGTGCCGCCGGGTCGAACGCATCGGGCCCCCCAAATCCGTGCATCCGCAGCGCCCACTGCAGGCCGACGAGGGCTCCCTTGACGCGGGGCAGGATCCACAAGCTGAGACCGATCGTCAGCGGGAACCACATGAGAATGTGGAGCCAGTAGTCGGGGTGGAAGTATTCCTCGACGAACATGACGCCCGCAACGATGAGGTGGCCGACGATCAGAATGGTGAAGTAGGGCGGAGCGTCGTCGGCGCGATGATGGTGCAGTTCCTCGGCGCAAGCTGGACAACGGTCTGCGACTTTCAGGTAGCGGTGAAAGAGCGCGCCCTTGCCGCAAGCGGGACATTTGCCGGCGCCGCCGCGGCGCATGGCACCGGTGATCGATCGCTCGGGCACGGCAAGATCGGCGGAGGTGGAAACAGTCATGGTGTAGTCCTTGCGCTGGAACGGCCCGGCGTCAATGGGCCAATGGCCGCGGACCTTCATCGGCGCCGATTACGGCCCTTGCCTGGCCGATAAGGGGCCCCGCGCGTCGTGGCGATGTTCACTTTTTTGCCGGGCGTGAGGAGCTCAAAGCGCAGCGCTCCGGCCGAGGGGATGGCCTCGATGAGCCGCACCTCGACCTTTTCGCCGAGGCTGAAGGTTTCGCCCGTGCGCTTTCCGACGAGCGCGTGCCGCACCTCGTCGTGATTGTAGAAATCACCCTGCAGCGAGGACACGGGCACGAAGCCGTCGGCGCCCGTATCGGCGAGCCGCACGAACAGGCCCGATCGCGCGACGCCGGCGATGCGGCCTGAAAACGTCGCCCCGACGCGGTCGGCGAGGTGGGCGGAGATCAGGCGGTCGGCGGTTTCGCGCTCGGCCGCCATGGCGCGCCGCTCCGCTTCCGAGATTGATTTGGCGATGTCGGGCAGGCGCGGGATCTCGGAATCCTCCAAGCCGCCGGCACCGAACCGCATCGCGCGGATGAGGGCGCGGTGCACGATGAGATCGGCGTAGCGGCGGATGGGCGAGGTGAAGTGCGCGTAGCGGCGCAGGTTGAGACCGAAGTGGCCGATGTTGTCGATGTTGTACTCGGCCTGGCTCTGGCTGCGCAGCACGATCTCGTTGATGAGCTCGGGCACCGGCATGCTCTTGGCGCGCGCCAAGATGTTGTTCAAGTGCTCGGGCTTGAGCGTGCCTTGCTGCGCCAGTTTTATCTGGAGCGAGTCGAGGAACTCGCGCAGGCTCTTGAGCTTCTCCTTCGAAGGCTGGTCGTGAATCCGGTAGACGACGGGCGTGCGCTTGCCCTCCAGCGCTTCCGCCGCCGCGACGTTCGCCTGGATCATGAACTCCTCGATGAGCCGGTGCGCGGCGAGCCGCTCGGGCACCACGACACGGTCGACGCGGCCTTGCTCGTCGAGAACGATCTTGCGCTCGGGCAGGTCGAGGTCCAACGGCTGGCGCCGGTCGCGCGCCTTCGCCATCGCGTCGTAGGCCGCCCACAGCGGACGCAGCACGCTCTCCATCAGCGGCGCGCATTTCTCCGACGGGTTGCCGTCGATGGCGGCTTGCGCCTCCTGATAGCTGAGCTTGGCGGCGGAGCGCATCATGGCGCGCAGAAACATATGCCCCTTCTTGGTGCCGTTCCGGTCCACCACCATGCGCACCGCGAGGCAAGCCCGGTCCTCGCCCTCGCGCAGCGAGCACAGGTCGTTGGAGATGATCTCGGGCAGCATCGGCACGACGCGATCGGGAAAATAGACCGAGTTGCCGCGGATCTGCGCCTCGCGGTCGAGCTTGGTGCCCGGGCGTACATAGTGGGCGACGTCGGCGATCGCGACGACGATCACCCAGCCGCCGGCGTTGGCGGGATCGGGATCGGGCTCGGCGTGGACCGCGTCGTCGTGGTCGCGCGCGTCCGGGGGGTCGATGGTGATGAGGGGGAGCGCGCGCAGGTCGGTGCGGCCTTCGAGCTTTGGCGGCGGCAGCGCCTGCAATTCCTTGATTACGCTTTCGGGGAAATCGTCGGGGATGCCGTGGGTGTGCACGGCGATGAGGCTGATCTGGCGCTGATCACCCGGATTGCCGAGCGTCTCCATGATGCGTGCCTGCGGCACGTGCAGGCGCCCCTTGGGCGCCAGATCGAAGCGCACGAGATCGCCGTCCTTGGCACCCCCTTCGTCGCCCTTTTGCACCGACCAGGAGCGCAGCTGCTTGCGGTCGATCGGCTCGATCGTGCCGCCGCCCTGGCGCTGCGAGCGGTAGATTCCGACGAGCCGGCGCTTTTCGCGCGGCAGCCGCTTGATCGGAAAGGCCTCGAAGCGGAAGCCCTCCACGTCGGAGCCGGAGAGCTCGGTGATGCGCGCCAGGATGCGGTCGCCGATGGCGATGTCGGCTTCCATGTCGGCTTGCGGCCCGCGCGCCTGGCGGGCCGGCAGCAGCACGGTGGGGCGTTCGCCTTCGGCACCATCCCACACGGCCGGCTTGGCGATCAGGTCGCCGTCGTCGTCGCGGCCCGTGATCTCGAGCACCGTGACCGAAGGCAATCCGCCCTTCTTGTGCAGGTCCTTGCGGTTGCCCGTGAGCGCCCCGCCGTCGCGCATGGCGGCGAGCGTGCGATTGAGCTCGAGGCGATCGGGCCCGCTGACGCCGAAGGCGCGCGCGATCTCGCGCTTGCCGACCTTGTCGGGCGAGGTCCTTATGAATTCGAGGATTTCGTCCTTGCCGGGGGGCCCGCTCCTTTTGGGCGGGCCGCCTTTCGCGCCTCGGGGTCTGCGTGCCATGTCAGCGTATCAAGCGAAGGTTCATGGCAGGCTCAGGTCTCGACCTCGGCGTCGGCGGGCTTGGTTTTGGCCGGCCGAGCCTTCGCAGCCTTTGCGGCTCTTGGCGGCGGGCTTTGCTTCCGGCGCCGCCGCTTTTGCTGATTTCTTGGCAGGCGCCGACTTTCTCTTCGCCGGCTTCTTGCCGCCCTTGGCCGCGCGCTGAGCGATCAGCTCGATCGCCTCTTCGACGGTGAGCGTGGCGGGATCCTTGCCGTTGGGGATGGTGGCGTTGATCTTCTCGTGCTTCACATAAGGGCCGTAGCGGCCCGAGAGCACTTCGATCTTGCCGCCGTCTGGGTGCTGCCCGAGATCCTTGAGAACCGTCGGCTTGGCGCGTTGGAAACGGCCCTTGCCGCCGCCCGCGGCCTTTTCGGCGAGCAGCGTGACGGCGCGGTTGAGGCCGACGCTGAACACTTCCTCGGCGCTTTCAAGGTTGGCATAGAGCCCGTCGTGCAGCACGAACGGCCCGTAGCGTCCGAGCCCTGCGGTGATCGGATTGCCGGTTTCGGGGTGCAGCCCAACCGCGCGCGGTAGCGAAAGCAGCTTGAGTGCGTGCTCCAGGTCGACGCTCGACGCATCGATGCCCTTGGGCACGCTGGCGCGCTTGGGCTTCTCATCGCCGGACGCTTCGCCGAGCTGCACGTAAGGCCCGAAGCGGCCGGTGCGCAGCGTGACGGCAAAACCGGTCTCGGGGTCCAGGCCAAGCTGCTTGCCGTCGGGAGTGCCTGCCTCCGCGTCGCCGCCCTTGTCGGCGAGCTGGCGCGTGAAGCGGCACTCAGGGTAGTTGCCGCAGCCGATGAAGGCGCCGTATTTGCCGGAGATCTTGAGGCTGAGGCGGCCGACCTTGCAGGCGGGGCAGGTGCGCGGGTCGCCGCCGTCCTCGCGCGGGGGGAAGATGTGCGGGCCTAGGATCTCGTTGAGGGCTTCGAGCACCTCGCCGACGCGCAAGTCCTTGATCTCGTCGACGGCGCCGGTGAACTCGCGCCAGAAGTCGCGCAAGACGTCCTTCCAGGCGAGCTTGCCGTCGGAGATGAGGTCGAGCTTGTCCTCCAGGTCGGCGGTGAAATCGTATTCAACGTAGCGTTTGAAGAAGCCTTCGAGGAACGCGATGACGAGGCGCCCCTTGTCCTCGGGGATCAGGCGCTTCTTCTCGATCCTGACGTAATCGCGCTCCTGCAGGACGGCGAGTGTCGAGGCATAGGTCGACGGCCGGCCGATGCCGAGCTCTTCCAGCCGCTTGACGAGCGTCGCCTCCGAATAGCGCGGCGGCGGCTGCGTGAAGTGCTGCGCGGTCTCGACCGAGCGATCGCTGACGCGGTCGCCCTGGCTGAGTGCGGGCAGGCGGCGGCTGGTATCGTCTTCCTCCGCCGCGTCGTCCTTGCCCTTGTCGGCATGAAGGCGTTCGTCGCGCCCTTCCTCGTAGAGCTTGAGGAACCCTTCAAACTGCACCACCGATCCGGTGGCGCGCAGCCGGTAGGTCTTGCCGTCGCGCCCCTTGACCTCGATGTCGGCCGTCGTCTGCTCAAGCTCGGCCGACGCCATCTGGCTCGCGACCGCGCGCTTCCAGATGAGGTCGTAGAGCGCGGCCTGGTCCTTCGCCAGAAAGTGGGCGACGTCGGCGGGCTTGCGCGTGACCTCCGCCGGGCGGATCGCCTCGTGGGCTTCCTGCGCGTTCTTGGCCTTGGTTTTGTACTCGCGCACGAAGGGCGCCACGTAGCGCCGGCCGTACGACTTCTCGACCTCCGAGCGGATGGCTTGAATGGCCTCCGGTATGATCGTCACGCCGTCGGTTCGCATGTAGGTAATGAGGCCGACGGTCTCCCCGCCGAGCTCCACGCCCTCATAGAGGCGCTGGGCGACCTGCATGGTCTGCTTGGCCGAGAACCCCAGCTTGCGCGAGGCATCCATCTGCAGCGTCGAGGTGGCGAACGGCGCGTACGGATTGCGCTTTACCGCCTTCTTCTCGACCGAGATGACGTGAAAGTCGCCCTTCTCGATCGCCGCCTTGATGGCGCCGGCGGCGTCTCCGGTCTTGATGTCGAGCTTCTTCAGCGTCGTGCCGTCGATCGCGGCGAGCCGGGCCGGGAACTCCTCGCCCTTGGCGGTCGCGAGCACGGCATCGACCGTCCAGTACTCGTCGGTTCTGAACGCCTCGATCTCGGCCTCGCGGTCGCACACGAGGCGCAGCGCCACCGATTGCACGCGGCCGGCGGAGCGGGCGCCGGGAAGCTTGCGCCAGAGCACGGGCGACAAGGTGAATCCGACGAGATAATCGAGCGCCCGGCGCGCCAGGTAGGCGGAGACGAGGGGGGTGTCGATCTCGCGCGGCTCGCTCATGGCGGCCAGCACCGCCTGCTTGGTGACGGCGTTGAAGGCGACGCGCTTGACCACGATGCCCTTCTTCAGGGCCTTTCTCTGCTCGAGGATCTGCAGAATGTGCCAGGAAATGGCCTCGCCCTCGCGATCGGGGTCCGTCGCCAGGATCAGCTTATCGGCGCCTTTGACCGCGTCGGCGATTTCCTTCATGATTTTCTGGGACTTAGGATCGATGTCCCAGTGCATTTCAAAGTCTTTGTCGGGCTCGACCGACCCGTTTTTGGAGGGCAGATCGCGCACGTGCCCGAACGACGGGATGACCTTGTAGCCGCTGCCCAGGTACTTGTTGATAGTCTTGGCCTTGGCAGCCAATTCGACGATCACGACGTTCATTTCAGACTTTCAGGCTGGTTGCACTCAGCTCGGGGGCCGCCCTTTAGGGGCGGGCCCGTATCGGCCCATGGGGCCCGGCTGGTCCGCTCGGCCGGGGAACATGGGAGAGGATTGCGGCGGTGTCAAACCGGCCTCCCACAACCTGAGCTGACGGGCGCACGATATTGCTATCTGGGATTGTGAATGGTATTTAGCACCCCATAAAGTTGCAAACCATCTTATTTGGAGACGTATGGATAATGATCGGGCCGGAAAACCCCCCGGACGGTGCGAGGTTGCCGACGGCCATCAGTAAGGCCGAGACGCTCAGCTACCTCACCGAGATTATCCACGAGCTGCAACGCCTTGCGGACAAGGCGGGATACCGGACGTTAGGCGCCATCCTTGGATCGGCCCTCATCGAGGCCCGCATCCAGGACGAGGAGCGCGACCACTAAAGGGCCTCACGCCTCGGCCGGGACCAGCGATATCAACCCATTGCCGTGCCGCTCGATGCGCCCCGCCAGCGCCAGCTCGATCAGCGCGACCTGCACGGCCCGGCTGGCGAGCCCGGTGCCGCGCACCAGCGTATCGACGTCGATGGGGGCGGGGCCGAGTGCTGACAGCACCCGGTCGCGATCGCGGTCGGTTAGGGGTGCCGGCCCGTTGCCGTTGGTCGTGTAGGACGCGAGCGTCTTCTCGTCGCGCAGCTCCCGAGCGGGCCCGCGCGTCAGCGGGGCAAGGCCGGCCAGCACGTCTTCGGGGCCGGTGACGAGCGTCGCCCCCGATTTTAAGAGCTTGTTCGTCCCCTCCGCGCGCGGGTCGAGCGGGTGGCCCGGAACGGCGAACACCTCGCGTCCTTGCTCGGCAGCGAGCCGTGCCGTCACCAGCGAGCCCGAGCGGCGCGCCGCCTCGACGACGAGCACGGCGAGCGAGATCCCGGAAATGATGCGGTTGCGGCGGGGAAAATCCCGGCCCCTGGGAACGAAGCCGGGCGGCATTTCCGTTACGAGGCAGCCTCGCTCGCCGATCAAGCGGTGCAGCGCCTCGTTCTCGGGCGGATAGATGATGTCGATGCCGCCCGCCAGCACGGCGATCGTCCCGTGGCTGAGCGAGGCTTCATGCGCCATGGCGTCGATGCCGCGCGCCAAACCCGACGCGATGACGTAGCCGGCCCGCGCAAGCTCGCCGGCAAAGTTGCGCGCGAGTCTGGCGCCGGCGGCCGAGCATTGGCGCGAGCCGACGATCGCCACGGTCGGGCGGTTGAGCAGTCCCCGATCGCCTTTGAAATAGAGGAGCGGCGGGGGCGCATCGAGGGCGGCGAGCGGAGCTGGATATCCGGGCTCCGTCGTGAACAGCGGCTCAGCGCCCGCCGCGCGGGCTCGCTCGAGCTCGGCTTCGGCGGCCTCGCGCGGGCACACGCGAATGGGCCGGCCTCCGCGCCGCGATAGCTCCGGTACGGCGGCAAGCTGCCGTCTCGGCGTCGCCGAAGTGGCCGATCAGGTCGCGGAAGGTGACGGGTCCGACATTCTCGGAGCGGATGAGGCGCAGGCAGGCGAGGCGCTGAGCCTCCCCCAGCTCGGCGAGGGGAAGAGGTGTGCCCGTGAAGAGTGTGGGGTCAGGCATCGACTGGGGCCCGGGCACCGATCTTGGGCTCCTCTCCGGCTGCGAGACGGCGGACGTTGGCGCGGTGCTTCCAAAGCAGAAGCGATGTCATGAAGAGAGTAAGGATGGCGGCGGGCGTCGCGCCGAATGCGAACAGCGCCACCGGCGTAAGGACGCTTGCCGTGACGGCCGACAGCGAGGAGTAGCGCGTGACCGCGGCCATGCCGAGCCACAGGGCGCAGAACAAAACCGCTCCGGGCCAGAATACGCCCGCGAGCACGCCGATATACGTGGCGACGCCCTTGCCGCCCTTGAACCCGAGCCAGACCGGAAAGAGGTGGCCGAGAAACGCGCCGAGTCCCGCGAGCAGGCTGGCGTCGATCGCGAGCCCGGCATAGGTGCCGCCGATCCAGCGCGCAATGAGCACGGCGGCGGTGCCCTTCAGCGCGTCGAGCGCCAGCGTCAGCGCCGCGAGGCCCCGGTGGCCTGTGCGCAGGACGTTGGTCGCGCCGATGTTGCCCGAGCCGATGGCGCGCACGTCGCCGAGGCCCGCAGCCTTGGTGAGGAGATAACCGAAGGGGATGGAGCCGAGCGCATAGCCCCACGCCAGGAACAACGCCCACCAGAGCGTCCAGTCCCAGGAGGCGGCCCGCTCGTAGATGACGATGCGCGCCGTATCGTCGGCGCCGACAAGCCCGCCAACGAGCCCCAAGAGCAACACGTGGGTCATGACGAGACTTCTTCGCTGCTTGCCGCGGTTAAGTCCGCTCCGCTCCAGCGTACTGGTAGACGGTATTTCCGGCAACCAGCGTGCGCAGCACGCGGCCCTGCATCTTGCTCTCGTCGAAGGGCGAGTTCTTGGAGCGTGAGCGCAGCAGATCCTTGTTGACCACCCAGGGCTCTCCGAGATCGACCAGCACCATGTCGGCGACCGCGCCCTTGACGAGGCGGCCTGAATGCAGCCCCAGCAGGCGGGCGGGATTGAGCGTGAGCGCCCGCAGGATCGAAATCAGCGGCAGCTCGCCCGAATGATGGAGGCGCAGCGCGGCCGGCAGCAGCGTCTCGAGCCCCACCGCGCCGTCGGTCGCCTCCGCGAAGGGGCGGCGCTTGTCGTCGGCGTCCTGGGGATCGTGACTCGAGACGATGATGTCGATGTCGCCGGAGGCCACTCCCTTGATCATCGCCGCGCGGTCCTCGTCTGAGCGCAGCGGCGGGCGCATCTTGAAGAAGGTGCGGTAGGGACCGATGTCGTTCTCGTTCAGCGTCAGGTGATTGATGGAGACGCCGCAGGTGACGGGAAGCTTGCGCGCCTTGGCGTCGCGGACGACCTCCAGGCTCTCGGCGCAGCTTATGGTCGCCGCGTGGTAGCGCCCGCCCGTCATCTCGACGAGGCGCACGTCGCGCTCGAGCATGATGATCTCGGCGGCCTTCGGTACGCCCGGCAGCCCGAGCCGTGCCGCGACCTCGCCGGAGTTCATGGCCCCGCCCTGCGAGAGGTAGGGATCTTCGGTGTGATGGACGATGAGCGCGCCGAAGTCCTTGGCGTAAAGCAGCACGTTGCGCATGACGCGCGTGTTGGCGACGCTCGATTTGCCGTTGGAGAAGGCGATGGCACCGGCCCGCTTCAACAGGCCGATCTCCGTCATCTCCTCGCCCCGGAGGTCCTTGGTCATCGCCGCCATCGTGTGCACGTTGACGATGGCGTTGTCGCGGGCGCGCCGCTGGATGAAGTCGACGAGCGCCACCTGATCGATGACCGGATCGGTCTCGGGCATGACGACGATTGTCGTGACGCCGCCGGCGGCGGCGGCATGGCTCGCCGTCTTCAAGGTCTCGCGGTGCTCAAAGCCGGGCTCCCCGGTGAACACCTGCGCGTCGATCAGGCCCGGCGCCAGCACGTGGCCCTTGCAGTCGATGACCTCCACGCCCTCGGGCGCGTTGCGCCGCAGGTGCGCGCCGATATCGGCAATCTTGCCGTCCCTCACAACGACGCCGCCCGCCTCGTCGCGGTTCGACGAAGGGTCGATGACGCGGGCATTGATGAAGGCGGTGGCGGCCGTCTGCTTGGCGCCTTCGCCGGTTCTCTTTGTTGCCATCGCGGTTGCGTTCATCGTTTGGGCAGGTTCCGCGCCAGAGCTTCGAGCACGGCCATGCGCACCGCGACGCCCATCTCCACCTGATCGTGGATGACGCTGCGCGAATGATCGGCGACGCTGGATGCGATCTCGACGCCGCGGTTCATCGGGCCCGGGTGCATGATGATCGCGTCGGGCTTGGCGCGCGCGAGCTTCTCGTGGTCGAGACCGAAGAAATGAAAATATTCGCGGGTCGAGGGCACGTAGGAGCCCTCCATGCGCTCGCGCTGCAGGCGCAGCATCATGACGACGTCGGCGCCGTCCAGGCACTTCCACATGTCGGTGAAGACTTCCGCGCCGAGGCGCTCGGGCCGCGCTGGCAGCAGCGTCGAGGGCGCCGCGATGCGGACCCGCGCTCCGAGCGTGTTGAGCAGGATGATGTTGGAGCGGGCGACGCGGCTGTGCAGGATGTCGCCGCAGATGGCGACGGTGAGCCCGGAGACGCGGCCCTTGGCGCGGCGGATCGTCAGCGCGTCGAGCAGCGCCTGCGTGGGGTGCTGGTGCGCGCCGTCGCCGGCGTTCACGACCGAGCAGTCGATCTTCTGCGACAGGAGCTCAACCGCGCCTGCCGCGTGGTGGCGCACGACGATGATGTCGGGCCGCATGGCGTTGAGCGTCATCGCCGTGTCAATGAGCGTCTCGCCCTTCTGCACCGAGGAGGTCGAGACGTTCATGTTCATGACGTCGGCGCCGAGGCGCTTGGCCGCCATCTCGAACGAGCTCTGCGTTCGCGTCGAGGCTTCGAAGAAGAGGTTGATCAGGGTGCGGGAGCGCAGGACGTCGCGCTTCCTGCCGGCTTCGCGGTTGGCGTCGGCGGCCTTGTCGGCGAGGTCGAGAAGGAAATTGATCTCCGGCGCGCCGAGCCCCTCGACGGTGAGGAGATGGCGGTGAGGAAAGTGAAGAGTCTCGACTTTGGCGGCCGCGCTGGTCATTAAAGGCGTTTGTATAGGCAGAGTCTCCGCTTCGGGCAAGTCGCGCGTACGGCGCGGCCCCGCGCCTCCACGGGGGGAAGTTGTTAGCCATAAGCGGCAGGCGGGCAAAAACGCGGTAAAACGGCGCCATGAGCGGGCCTTTCACGACGCACGAGGTGCTGAACCAGCCGCCTCCCCTGGAGGACATAAATCTTTTCGCCTCCGATTCGGCGCTGAAGGATGCCGTCGAGCGGGAAGGCGGCGGAGAGGCGGCCGAAGCACTCGACGCCTTCGGCCTTGTCGCGGGCAGCGCTAAAGCCTTCGAGCGCGGACGCCTTGCCAACGAGCACGTCCCCAGGCTCGAGACCCACGACCGGCAGGGCCACCGGCGCGACACCGTCTCCTTTCATCCCGCCTACCACGCGCTGATGCGCACGAGCTGCGAGCAGGGCCTGCACAGCGCGGTATGGGCGCACCTCGCCGATGCCGGCCGCGCGCGACCTGGAGGCGCCTACGTGGCGCGGGCCGGGGCTTTCTACATGGCCGCGCAAATGGAGGCGGGGCATTGCTGCCCCATCACCATGACGAACGCGGCGGTGCCGGTGCTGCTGTTGCAGCCTGAGATCGCCGAGGAATGGGTGCCCCGCGTCGTGCCCTTCCGCTACGACCCGAGCTTTGCGCCGGCGTCCGAAAAGACAGCCGTCACGTTCGGCATGGGCATGACCGAGAAGCAGGGCGGCACCGACGTGCGTGCCGCGACGACCAAGGCGGAGCCGGTCGGGGGCGGCGGCCCGGGTGCTGAGTACATCGTCACCGGCCACAAGTGGTTCATGTCGGCGCCGATGTCGGACGCCTTCCTGGTGCTCGCGCAGGCGCCGGACGGCCTCACCTGTTTCCTGATGCCTCGCTTCCTGCCCGACGGCAGCGTCAATGCGCTGCGCTTCCAACGCTTGAAGGACAAGCTCGGCAACCGCTCCAACGCCTCATCTGAGGTCGAGTTTCACGGGTGCCACGCGTGGGCGATCGGCGAGGAAGGGCGTGGCGTCGCGACCATCATCGAGATGGTGACGCACACGCGGCTGGATTGCGCGATCTCGTCTGCCGGTCTGATGCGGCTCGGGCTCGCCAACGCCGTGCACTACGCCGAGCACCGCACCGTGTTCCAGAAGAAGCTCATCGACCAGCCGCTGATGGGGCAGGTGCTGGCCGACATGGCGCTCGACGTGGAGGGCGCGACCGCACTCTCGTTCCGGCTCGCGCGCTCCTTCGACCGCGCCACGGACCGGCGCGCGGCGGCCTGGCGCCGCCTGATGACGCCCGTCACCAAGTATTGGGCGTGCAAGATCGCGCCGCCGCTCGTCGCCGAAGCCATGGAGTGTCTCGGCGGCGGCGGCTACGTCGAGGATGGCCCGCTCGCGCGCCTTTATCGCGAGGTGCCCGTCAACTCGATCTGGGAGGGTTCGGGCAGCGTGATGGCGCTCGACGTGCTGCGCGTGCTGCAGCGTGAGCCCGAGGCGGTCCAAGAGGTGTTGGAGGAACTGGAGCAGGCGGCGGCGGGGGACGCGCGCCTGGCGCATGCGCACGAGCGCATCCAAAGCCTGCTGCACGAGCCCAAGCTGCTCGATCAGCGTGGCCGCATGCTGGTTGAGCAGCTCGCGGTGCTTGCCGCGGCGACTATTTTGCGGGCGCACGCGCCCGCCGCGATCGCCGATGCCTTCATCGCGACAAGGCTCGGGAGCCTGCCGAGGCAGAGCTACGGCCAAGGGCTGGAGAAAGCCGATACGCGCGCGATCCTGAAGCGCGCCTCGCCCAACGGCGGCTGAGCGATGCCTCACCTCCCCATCGCAATTGCGATGCGAGCTAAGTGAAGAGCCACGACGACACGCCGCCGCGCCGGGCAAGGTCGGACATTTCCGCATTGAAGCCGTCGAACACGGAATGGCTCGCCGATTGCGCGAGCCAGGGCGCGCCCCCGGTGCGGCGCCGATAGGGTGCCATGAGCTGGGTCCAGGCTTCGTCGTCGAGCTTGCGATCGGGCGGTACGCGCGGCGGCAGACGCCGCAATCCGCTTTGCGAGGCGAGCCACCCGTAGGCCGCCTGCCACACGTCGAGGGGTGCTGCCATGTTGTGGCGACCCTTGAGCTGGGTGATCGACAGCATCCCCGCTTCGCGCGAATGCGGTCCGATCTCGAGCGTCGCCACGTGCTCGCGCTCGCGGCGGACGGAAAAGAGACGGCAGCGGTCATCGGCGAGGCGCTCGGCGTACTGGTCGGCGCAGTTCTGCATGGCGCGTGCTTCCGCCAAGATCTCCATGCGATCGAGGAGGGGCACGAACGTGTAGCCGCGCACCAGCCCGCCCGCGAGCCACGGATCGGAAATCACGCCCGGCCCGAGCTGCAGCACCAGACGCATGCGGTTGAGCCAGCTCTTGCCCGCGCACAGCGCGGTGTCGAATGCGATCTCCGGGCGCCACGGAACGACGATCAAGGAATGCGCGCGCGTCTGCGCGGCGCGCGAGTGCCAGGCGTAGGCGGCGAGCACGCCGAACAACTGCTCTGGATCGCCGGGCTCGCTGTAGACGGACTGGTCGGCGAGCCACAGCGCGAAGTCCTCGTTGCAGGCCTTGGCGCCGAACGCGACCGACTCGAGCCAGAACGCGCTGTGCGCGGGCGCGCCGGGAAGCCGGTTGGCGACGCGACGGCCGAAATTCTCGCTCACGGGGAGCGTGTCGAGCGGCTTCTGGAATGCTTCCGGCGGCAGGCGGCGCAGCCACAACGGCAAATCGAGCAGCCGCGCCACGGTCTTCAGCGGCGCGCCCTGCTCCACGAGCGAGACCGCTTCGCGCCTGGCATCCGCCGGCCCGCGCCGTGTCGCAAGCGCATAGATTGCGCCGGGGAATACGACTGCGAGATCGACGAGCCGCGAGGACGCCCGCATCAGCCGCCGGGCCTCGCGGCGGGCGGGGATGGCGAAGCGACCAACGTAGCTTTCCCACTCTTCGGGGAGCCGGGTCGGCTCCAATGTCCGGCGCGGATCGGGCCGCCGTCTTAGGAGTTTCGTTTCGTGCGACATGTTAACTCAGTCCACCCCGTGATCGACGGGGACTTCGATCAGCCCAGCTTTCGATCGCGCCCAGACGCCACCGTCGCAGGCTATTGCGGCATGCGTTGGACGGTCATCATGCAAATTCTAAATGAGTGAGTGAGAGTTAATGCGGGCGCCGCAGGCCACGTGCCTAACGCTTGCGCATCCGGTCGAGCGCACCCTGCAGGATGATGGTGGCGGCCAGCTTGTCGATGACTTGGGCGCGCCGTTTGCGGCTGGCATCGGCCTCGAGCAGCGTGCGCTCGGCAGCCGCCGTGGACAGACGTTCATCCCACAGCAGAATGGGTAGCACCGACACCGCGTTCAGGTTGCGGGCGAAGGCGCGCGTGGCTTGCACGCGCGGACCGGAAGTCCCGTCGAGGTTGAATGGCTGGCCGAGCACAAACCCGGCGATTCTGTGTTCAGCGGCGATCCCGAGAAGCGTTGATGCATCCTCTTTGAACTTCGAGCGGCGCAGGACCGTCAATGGCGAGGCGATGGTGCGCGTCACGTCGGAGAGCGCCAGCCCCAGCGTCTTGGTGCCGGCATCGATGCCGATGAGGGGGCCCCCTTGGCTCAGCCGGGCGGCAAAGTCCTCGATATCCTCGAGCGTCTCCCCTTTGGGAGCCTCCCTGATGCCCGTCATCTGGCGCTCGCGCGTTGTTGTTGCCTCGGCTACCTACTCTATACCGGCCGCCATGCCGAACTTTTAACCGAGGGGCGCTAGGTGTGGCGTCCCGGCCAGAGGCTCGTCCGGGGACGGCCTTAAGGGTTAGTTGCGTGCAGAAGTCTCATTTGCGACCCGGGCCCAGTGCGCCACCCGCCGTGCCGGTTGCAACGGCCGGACGCGAGCTTGCGCTTTTCACGGCCACGACACTTCTTTCCGCGTTTCTGCTGTTCGCCGTCCAGCCGCTATTTGCCAAGATGGTGCTGCCGGTGCTCGGCGGCTCGTCCTCGGTTTGGGCGGTGGCGCTCCTCTTCTTTCAGGCAGCCCTGCTCGCCGGCTATGGCTACGCGCACCTTCTGATCCGACACGTGCCGTTTGCTTCGACCGGCATCGTTCATCTGGCGCTGGCACTTGCCGCCCTTCTAATTTTGCCGATCGCCCTGCCCGAGGGCTGGCGCGAGCCGCCGCCGGGGGAACCCTATTTCTGGCAGCTCGGTCTGTTCAGCGTGGCGGTGGGCTTGCCGTTCGTGGCGGTCGCGGCCAACGCGCCGCTGCTGCAGGCCTGGTTTGCGCGCAGCGGGCATCCGGACGCGCGCGACCCTTACTTTCTCTATGCCGCGTCCAACCTCGGCAGCCTCACAGCGCTGCTGAGCTATCCGTTTGTTCTGGAGCCGGCCTTCGGGCTCACGGCATTGAGCCGCTACTGGAGTTTGCTCTACGTGGTGCTGCTCGCAGCGCTCGCAGGCTGCTTTATCCTCGTGCGTCGGCGCCCCGACGCGACGGGCGGAAGGAGCGAGGCGCGCGCCGCCCGCGACGAGCCGCCAACGGCCGCCCCCACTTGGCGCGACCGGCTGGGGTGGTGCGGGCTCGCCCTGGTGCCGGCGGCGCTCCTCACCGCCTTTACGACCCACGTTGCAACCGACATCGCGTCGGCCCCGCTCCTGTGGGTGCTGCCGCTGGCGCTTTACCTCCTGACCTTCGTGCTGGCGTTCGCCGAGCGCATCGAGATCCCGATGCGGGTCGTGCTGCCGGCGCATCTCGTTGCCGTGGTTTGTGCCCTGTTCGAGCTGTCGCAGACCAAGCACGACAACTGGGCGATCACCAGCGCGACTGGGGTCTACGTATTTTTCCTGTCGGCGCTCGTCGCGCACCGCACGCTCTTTCTTGCGCGCCCACGCGCGCGCGATTTGACCGAATTCTATCTGTGGATGTCGTTCGGCGGCGTCCTCGGCGGGCTGTTCTCGGCGCTGATCGCGCCCAAGCTCTTCTCGGAGGTGCTCGAGTATCCGCTTCTCATCGCGCTGACGATGGCGTGCCGGCCCGGTGTGCTCACGCGGGCCAACGCCGGCGCTCGTGAGCTTGCTTGGCTTGTCGGCATCGCGACGGTGGGCCTCGTGCTGATCGCATACGGGGGCGGATGGGCCGCAGCGCTCGGTCTGACATTCGGCGAATGGGGATACACGCCCGCGATCGCCATCGGGTTTGCCGTGGCGGTCGTCGCACTTTGGGGGCACGGCGCGCGTCAGCTCGTAGCCGCGCTCTTGATGTTTGCCGCCGTCGCCATGCTGCCGTCTGCCGTCAAGCAGGGCAACGCGCGGCGCAGCTATTTTGGCGTCTATCGCGTCGTGGCATCGGAGGACGGCCAATTCAACGTGCTGACGCACGGCACGACGCTGCACGGCGCGCAGCGCATTCGCGGCATTGACGGCCATCTCATCGCCGATACGACGCCCGGCACCTACTACTATCCCGGGAGCCCGATGGCGCACGCCGTCCGCATCGTCCAGAACCATCTCGATGCGGCGGACAAAAGCGGCCGCTTCGGCGTCGTCGGCCTAGGGGCCGGCTCGCTCGCCTGCTACGCGCGGAAAGGCGAGCAGTGGCGGTACTTCGAGATCGACCCCGTGGTCGTCGACATCGCGCAGAAGTCGAACTACTTCACGTTTCTCTACAACTGCCTGCCCAACGCCGACATCGTCATCGGGGACGCACGCCTAACGCTCGCCAAGGAGCCCGACAAAAGCTTCGATCTGCTCATCATCGACGCCTTCTCTTCCGATGCGGTGCCCGTCCACCTGATGACGGCGGAGGCGCTGAAGCTCTACGCTTCAAAGCTCAAGGACGACGGCGCGCTGGTGCTGCACATCTCCAATCGCTATCTCGACCTCAACTCCGTCCTCGGCGCGACGCTGCGGCTGGTGCCGGAGCTGAAAGGCCTCATCGTGGTCGACGACAAGGCCGACAGCAGCTATGCGCAGAACCTGTCGACGATCGCCGTGTTCGCGAAGGAGACGCGTGCGCTAGACGATTTCCGGGCGCTCGATGGCGTGCAGGATTTCGACAAGGGTGCCGTCTCTCCCTGGTCGGACGATGCCTCCGACATCCTCGGGCCTTTCCTGTCGCGGTGGCGGCACGGCCCCTGAACCTCCGGCGGCGTTCGCGGCCAAGTTGCGCTGATCCCGCGCCGGAGCTAAGAGAGCGGTCAATTCCACCTTCAGCCAGCCCTACGGGAGGAGCCATGCAGGTCGACGAGGCGACCGTCCGCCGCATCGCGCGGCTCGCGCGTATCAAGATTTCCGACGCGGAAGCCAAAGGGCTCGACAAGGAGCTGTCCGGTATCCTCGACTGGGTCAAGCAACTCGACGAGGTGGACACCACGAGCGTCGAGCCGATGACGCGTGTCGTGCCGATCGAGCTCAAGAAGCGCGAGGACAAGGTGACGGACGGCGACATCGCCGACGACATCGTGAAGAACGCGCCGATGACCGAGGACCATTACTTCGTCGTGCAGAAGGTGGTGGAGTGACAGAGCTCAACAAACTCACGATCGCGGCGGCGCGCGAGGGTCTGCGCAAGAAAGATTTCTCCGCGACCGAGCTGACGCAGGCGTTTCTCGGCGCGATCGAGGCGGGCAACGCCGCGCTCAACGCTTACGTGCTGCCGACGCCGGAGCTGGCGCTGAAGCAGGCCAAGGAGAGCGACAAACGCCTGAAGTCGGGGGAAGCGCGCGCGCTCGAAGGCCTTCCGCTCGGCAACAAGGATCTCTTTTGCACGCACGGCGTGCGCACCACGGCCTGCTCCAAAGTCCTCGACGACTTCCAGCCGACGTATGAGTCGACGGTCGGCGCCAACTTGTGGAGCGCGGGCGCGGTGATGCTCGGCAAGCTCAATTGCGACGAGTTCGCCATGGGTTCGTCCAACGAGACGAGCGCGTTCGGCCCGGTGGTGTCGCCGTGGCGGCGCCAAGGCAAGGACGGCGCGCTATCGAGTGACAAGCTCGTCCCCGGCGGCTCGTCGGGCGGCTCCTCCGCGGCCGTCGCCGCCGACATGTGCCTTGCCGCCACCGCCACCGACACCGGCGGTTCGATCCGTCAGCCGGCCGCCCTGACCGGGATCGTCGGCATGAAGCCGACCTACGGACGCTGCTCGCGCTGGGGCATCGTCGCGTTCGCGTCCTCGCTCGATCAGGCGGGGCCGCTCGCCAAGACCGTGCGCGACGCCGCGATCATGCTGAAAGCGATGGCGAGCCACGACCCCAAGGATTCCACCTCCGTCGACACGCCGGTACCCGACTACGAGGCAGCCCTTACGCAGGGCGTCAAAGGTCTGCGCGTCGGCGTGCCCAGGGAGTATCGCGTCAAGGGCATGTCGCCCGAGGTCGAGAAGCTGTGGCAGGACGGTATTGCCTGGCTCAAGGCCGCCGGCGCCACCATCCACGACATCTCGCTGCCGCACACGAAATACGCGCTGCCGGCCTACTACATCGTGGCGCCTGCCGAAGCGTCCTCCAACCTCGCGCGCTACGACGGCGTGCGTTACGGTCTGCGCGTTCAGGGCAAGGACCTGATCGACACCTACGAGGCCTCCCGCGGGGCGGGCTTCGGCAAGGAAGTGCGCCGCCGCATCCTGATCGGCACCTACGTGCTTTCCGCCGGCTATTACGACGCCTATTATCTCAAGGCGCAGAAGGTGCGGACGCTCATCAAGCGCGACTTCGACGAGGCGTGGAACTCCGTCGACGTGGTGCTGACGCCGACGACGCCGTCGCCGGCATTTGCGTTCGGGGAGAAGTCGGGCGATCCCATTGCCATGTACCTGGAGGACATCTTCACCGTGACGGTCAACATGGCGGGCTTGCCCGGCATCTCCGTTCCGGCGGGCCTCTCGGGCGAGGGAACCCCGCTCGGGCTGCAGCTCATCGGCAAGCCGTTCGATGAAGCGACGCTCTTCCGCACCGCGCAGGTGCTCGAGGACGCGGCGGGACGCTTCGCCGTTCCTCAGCGCTGGTGGGAGGGCGAAACCAAAGCTTCGGCCAACACGGCGCCGGCCGGCAATCCGCCGGCGAAAAAGGCCGCCGCCAAGCCGAAAACCGGGAGCAAGAAAAAATGACCGCGCGCGCCGCAAAGGACTGCCGCGACATGAGTGAGCTGCGCGCCGAGATCGACCGCATCGACGCGAGCCTCGTCGACCTGATCGCGCAGCGCTTCTCCTACGTCGACCGGGCCTGGCAGCTCAAAGCCAATCCGGGCGAGGCCTACGTGCCCTGGCGCATCCAGCAGGTGATCGACAAGGTCAAGGCGCGCGCCAAGGAGAACGGCCTGCCGCCGGAGCTGACCGAGGCGCTGTGGCGGCAGATGATCGGCTGGTTCGTCCAGTACGAGGAGGAGAAGCTGCGCCGCCAGCTCGAAAGCGGCGGCGGGGAGCGGTGATGCTGACCCGACCCCTGTGTCACAGCATCCGGCCCGCAGCAACAAGCATGTTGATCGAAGCCTCTTGCAGCTTGTGTCGGCAGAAAGGGGCTTAGGTGGAAATCAATCCGTTCGATCCGCAAACGCTCGTCATGATCGCACTCTTCAATCCGGTGGTGATCGTCGTGGCGTTCGTGATGGGGCGCAAGGCCGACCAGTGGCAGAAGATCATCGTCGCAGCGTTCGCGGCTTCGCTCGCGGGCTTCATCCTCTACTGGCTCGTCGCCGAGGTCGGGCTGATGCCGATCCACGCGGTCGGCGGGGAGGCCGCGATCGTGCTGATGCAGTTCCTGTTGGGCCTCGTGTGGGCCTCGTTCGGCTATTTCCTGCGGCGCTGAGCCTCTTGCCGTTAGAAGGTGGAAGTCTCCGGGCTCGCCAAAGCAGGAGCGTCTTTGACGCGGAGGCGCTCCCCAAAGAGGCGCGCCAAACGCAACTTTAGAGAACTCCAGCGCGAGATCCTCTGTTACGTGCCTCTCGACCCGCGACGCGGCAACACCGGGTGAAGGAAATGTCGGGAAATTGGATTGCCCTCGGTTGGCTCCTCGCCGGCATCGGGTTTTTTGGACTTTGGCTCGCGAGACGGCAGAAGCGCATTGACGCCCTAACGCACGCCGCTGTCGTGCCAGCCATCGCGGTCGCCATGCTTGTGCTCGCGGTGGGGCAAGGCTGGCAAAAGTATCAAAGCGACACGGCGCAGACGCAGATCAGCAATGAGCTGAATGTCCTCGCAAGCGAGGGACGGCGCATCAAGGACCGCGCTCGGACGCTGCAGGAGCGTATCGGCATCACAATGCAGCCATGGAAGCAATCAGCCAGCCTGGAAATCTAGCACCGACCACCGACCCCGCTGCGATACGGTCGCGGGCGGAGCGTGTCACCGCCTTTCAGAAGGAAACGGCCGCTCTGCAAGCGGACACCAACGCTATTTCGCGCGAGTTGCAAGCAGTCAAGCAACGAACCGACGCGGTCCAATCAAAGCTCATTGACCTGAAACGTGCCAGGGCATTCAGGGATTTATTGACCTTCGTCAGCGCGTTGGCGATCGCGGCGCTGGCGGTCGTGGGGGGAGTTCGCATCAGCAGCGCGCAAAGGAGGCACGTTGCCGAACGCTCCGCATCGCTACGGGCGCAGGGAATAGATCCGGCCGTGCCTTCCGAGCGTGTCAAGCAATTGGCGGGTGCAGGAAACAAGATCGCGGCCATAAAGATATATCGCGAAGAGACGGGTGCATGGCTCGTGGAAGCAAAGGACGCTGTCGAATTTTACCTCGCTGGGAAGCGAAGGGAGGTCTGAAACTCTGATCCCCGCCTTCGCGGCTACTTTCTCCGGCGTTAAGCGACATTGGGCCTTTCCGCTGGCCGCAGCACAGATGAGCGCCTATGACCATGACCCCGCGTGTGCGCGGGTCAAACCAAGAGGAAGTCATGGCCTCCATCAGCAATTCACGGCACCTGCCAGGTCTGTCGGTGCTGGCAATGCTCGCGTTAGCACCGTCCTCGAAAGCTCAGACGGGTCGTGCCGTCGAGAACCAAACCGAGGGCGCCACCATCGTCGTCGCCCAGGCGTCCTGCCAAATGAAACAGGGCCAGTGCGAGGATAGGTGCGTAAGTGCTGGCGGTGGGGACGCTGTCACGACAAAATGTTTTAAGAAATGCCAAGCCGAATATGACGGCTGCCAAGACTAACCCCAATGAACTCGGCACATGACATCGCCTTCCCGGCCATCGTCGGGGTGGCGATGCTCAGGCCAGAGATTTTTTGAACCAGTGATGGGCATAAGCCTCGTTGTTGAACGGGGCGACCTCGACGTAGCCGCACTTGCGATACAACGCGTGCGCCTCCTTGAGCGCCCGATTGCTGTCGAGCTGCAGCGTGCTCAATCCGTGCTCTCGCGCCAGGGCTTCCAGCTTTTCGAGGATGCGCCGGCCGATACCTTGCCGGCGCGCGTCGGCAAGCACCCACATGCGCTTGACCTCGCCGAGATTGCGGTCGCTCACCTTTAGGGCGCCGCAACCGATCGGGCGCGGGCCAAGCGGACGATCACAAAGCCGCCGCGGGCGGCACGAGCTGATCGTGGCCGACGTGGCTGGTCCTTGCCGAATCGAATCCATCCTCCGGCGATCGCCCAGCTCATCGAAAGCTATTCTGCAAGATACCAGCGCGCTTCGACGCTGTCGGGTGGCACCATCTGAATTTGAACCAAGGATGCCCGCATCGAAATCTCCCGTAGTGCCGCCTGCCAATTCACGAAAACTGCGAGCGGAAGACAGCCTTGATCGCGGCAAGGCGCGCCTCAAGGCGTCGTACACCGTCGTCGTCCGCCAGGCGCCGCGCAACGCCGATGGCGCTGTAGAGCGCTTCCTTGGCGTCGCTGTAGTGGGCGGTGGCTGCTGACGCTGACATGCGGCCGTAGGCCTCCTCCGCTTGGCTCTCGAAGAACTTGAGCCGTTCGCGATCACTCACGGTCGCCGGTCCGCCCGTGGCCGCCATATGGCCGGGCAAATACCTGGGGTAAGCTCCCCGGTCGGGACCGCGAGGGGTGGGGGCTCTTATGTATCAGCAGTGGCTCCAGGTGATCGGCCTGGTGTTTGACGGGGCGGGCTTCGCACTCATCGCGCTCGAGTGGTTCCGCGGCTATACCGAGATGCGCAAGAAGGTCACGCTCGTTGCGCGCACCCAGGAACAGCAGGAGAAGTTTCGGCTGCGCAACGAGCTGAAGGACGCGCTCGGCAGCGTCGGCGTGGCCGAGGTCGGGCCTCTCTACAACGACGACGCGGCGCTGGCCGACATGGCCCAGCACATGTTCGAGATGAAGCAGGTCGATCTCTTCGCCAAGAACCGCGCGTTGCCGTTCTTTGCCGGCGTCGCCGCGTTCGTCATCGGCATGGTGCTGCAGCTCATCGGAACGTGGCCCGGCTGCTGCGCGGCCATCGGCATCATTCCCCAGTCGATGGGGTGAGCGTTTCGCGGGCGCCTGCGTCCGGCGCGCCAGCTACTTCAGGCGGGGCACGGGCCGCTCGTCGCGGTCGAAGCTGTAGTTGATGCCGACGCGCACGGTGTGGAGGTCGACGTCGTAGCTCGATTTGACGACTTCCCCAGTCGTGCTGCCATCGGCTCGATGAAGTAGTCGCTTCGACGTCTTCGCTACCGAGATTGAGATACTGGTACTCGAGCTTCAGCGACCAGCTCTTGTCCAGTTTGTGCTCGACGCCGCCGCCAAGCACGTATCCGTCTTGCGTGCCGCCCTTGTGCAGGTCGGCATAGGCGCCGATTTTGCGGAATGAAATATCTCCCATCTGTATTCTGACGTCACCGTAAGCGTAGCCCCCGGTGAAATAGAAGAGCGTCCTATCGCAGGTTACGCCGATCCTACCGCGAACCGTGCCGAACCAATCGATCTTTGTGGAAGCCTCATAGGTGAACGGAAAAACGACGGGGGGGTTCACGAAACGCCGTCGTCGAGTGGCCGTCAATGTCGGCGCCCTGGAAATCCGCCTCAACGCCAACGACAAGTGCTCCGAGGCTATGATTGAACCCGATCTGTCCGCCGCCAAAGGCGCCATCGAGATCGACGCTGTATGGGAGCGGTCCGGTAGCGTAGGGCGTGCCCCCCGAATTCGAAAACCGCGATATTCGAATCGTAGTCGCTCCAGGCGTAGCCGCCGTTGGCGCCCACATAGATGCCGGACCAATTTGGATTGGACGTTTTGTGCAGGGGCTCCGCGGCCGCCGCAGGAGAACAGCACAGCATAATCGCTGCCAGGCTCGTTCCGGACGCACGCCACATGGGTCACCTCTACGGACGCAACAGCAATAACAAAAAAATCCAGCGCATTAACTACCATGCCCCCACCCGGGCCGATAGCAGCGACCACTGAGTATCAGCTCGCTTCCGTCGCTCCAGATCGCTCCAAGTCGTTATTTCTACAGGGCCTTTTAGGCCATGGTGCGCGTATGCATCATGTTGCGAAATTCCGCGGCGGTGCAACGAAGTGCTCGCGAACGCTCGGCCTGGCTAGGCCGCTCACGCGACGGGCTGCGGGCGTAGCGCGCCGTGCCAGCGCGCCGCGCGGTCGAAGTCGGGATCCGACTTGAACGCCTCGCCGGCGGCAAAGCCGTCGGCTTGCCCGACGGCAAACGCCAGAAGCGTCAAAAGCTCCGGCACCTCGAAATAGGAGGTGTGGATCAGCTCGCGCCAGGTGAGGTACGTCGTGATGATGCCGCCGCCCTCGTCCTCGCTTTCCGAGAACGCCAGCGTGCTGATCGCGTTGCGGAACTTGGCAAGCGACTGGAACGAGTTCTGGTTGGAGTAGTCGGAGATCTTGTCGCCCACCTCGATCGGCAACGACGGATAGGCGAGCGGCAGCCACGCGGGCCGGCTGTCGGCGCCGAGAGCGATCTCGCCGTCCGTATCGTTGCCGAGCGCTTGGCGTGTGATCTGGTGGTGCGTCATGCGGTTGAGGCTGCGGCTCAAAACGGCGCTGACGCGGGCTGCGATGAACTGCACGACCATGAGGATGGCAAGCGCAAGCAGCGCGAACACGATCGGCACAAGTACGATCGGCAGCACCAGGCGCAAAATCCCTCCGAACGGTCCGGAGCGCCAATTCTCATCGACGAACGCGCTCGCGAGCTCATCCGTCACGACGTGAAACAACAGCTTGCTGTTGAGGGCGTACTTCCTGCCGCCGCCGCACAGCGTTCCGCCTTCGCAGGGCTTGCCGCTTTCCTCCAGGAAGCGCCGCTTGAACCGCTGCGCCCGCACGATCTGGGGAAGCTCGGGGTAGGCCTGCAAGAGCTTGGCGCGCAGATCGCGCAGCTCCTTGCGATATGCATCCACTTCCTGGCGCGCGGCTTCGGCGCGGGCGGGATCGAGGCCCGACGTCTCGGCGACGGTTCTGGCATCCTGCATCTTGCGCCTGAGGTTGCGCATCTGCTGCTGGGCCGCATCGACCGGGCCGGCGGCCTGCTTGTATTGCTCGACGTCGTACAGTCGGCTTTTCAAAAGGTTTGCGAGCCCGACCATCAGCGGCGGTGACGTGACGACGAAGAGATAGGCGAGCGGCAGCGCGAAAATCGCGGCAAACGTCAGCGTCGAGGCCGCGAAATCCTTTCCGAAGAAATGCAGCTTCACCCGCGGCAGCAGCCTCAACCCCTGAACGGCCTCGTCATCCTCGTGCCAGAGCGGCAGCCATTTCTCGGCGTAGCGCGCGCGCGCCCGCTCGATGAGCTTGGGCCGGTAGGCGAAGCTGCCGCGCGCATCGAGGATCTTGAGGAACGTGTAAAGGACCACGAACGGCAGGCTCATCATGCCGGCCGAGATGGCGAACCTTGAGAGCTGGCTCTCGCGGCGGCCGAGCAACGACCCGTCGTAGATCTCGCTCCCCAGATAGAACAGGAACATCATCAAAAGCATCAGCGACGCCACCAGCAGCACCTGGCGCGGCAAGGTCAGCCGCGTGAACAGGAAGCGCTCCTTGCGCAGCGCCACGAACGGCGTTCCGACCGTGATCCATCGCTTGAGGCCTTCGAGCGGCCGGCCTCGCGCCATGCTTTCCACAAGCGCCGCCGCGATGACCGACCCGCCGTGGCTGTGCCCGATGAGGCAGTAATTTTCCTTGCGCTCCTCGAGCTGGCGCAGCGCGCGTAAAAGTTTTGATCCCGCGGTGCGCCGCGCCCGCTCGCTGTTGTCGCCGCTCCACGTGAATGCCTTGAAATCGAGACGGCCGTCCTCGGCTTGGACGCGCTGGCGGATCTGCTCCTCGCAGCGGCTGCCCGGCTGCCACCATTGCAGCTCGGCCGGCGCCGGCGCGTTGGGCGGACCGACGATGTGAGCGTAGGTGCCGTGCACGGTGACGACCGTTGCCATGTTTCCCCCCAGGCGCGAAATGCCAAGCCCAGCCCCTCGATGGTAATACCACACGTTGACATCGCTAAGACGCGGGGCCGCGGCAGCTTCGCCGCCGATCGGCGCGACAGGGCGCCCGCGCTGATGCGATCGGGCAACGCCTCGCGCCATTCAATCCCAAAGATCGCGCCGACTTTTGCAGGCATTTGCAATCCGAGACGCCGGGGCAACGCGGCGTAAACGCTTCGGTGCCTCAATCGTCAAAGCCCCACACGCAACGCGATCCGAGGCAAACGAAGATGATGTCGAACCTGCTTTTCCCGCTGGCCGCACTGGTCCTGTTTACGGCCTCCGGCCAGGCACACGCCGCCGGCTTCAAGCTCTGCCGGAGCACGTATGCCTTGTGTACTTCGGCCGCGTGCACGCCGGTTCCCGGCAAGGAAGGCACCGTCTCGTGCGCCTGCGAGGTCAAGACCGGATACTCCGCCGGGCAGCACGCGTGCCAGCCCGTCAAGAGCACGCCCGAAGGCAAAGAGGTCCGCTCGCGCTACTATCCCGTCAAGAGCCTGGCGATCTGCGCAAACGAGAGGCCCTGGGCAAACTGTCTCGACATGCCGTGCGTCGTCGACAAATCCGATCCGACCAAAGCATCGTGCGCCTGCACGACGGTCAAGGATCAGGGTCCCTATGTGATCGTCGGCGACACCTATACCTCCTCGACCTGCACGACCGGCATCATTTCATCGGCAACGGTCGTGCAAAACAAAAAGATCACCGACTTCCTGCAGAGCACGAGCGAATTGAAGCCGTTTGCCATCACGGTGCTCAACCCCGCGAAATCGCAGGGGCGGCTGGAGCCGAGCGGCGGCACGGCGCCCGAGTGAGCGGTCAGCGCTGAGCGGGCTTCCTGGCGCGATGCCCTTCGGGGAGCGCTGACGCAAGTGCGGCCGCCACGGCAAATAGCAAGAGAAACACGACGACCTCGCGGGCCGCCGCCAGCATGGCGGCGGGTGCGACCTTCACGGTGCTCCCGCCCGGATCGCCAATCGCGCTCAGGCGCCAGGCGAGCACCGTCGACGCGCTGGCGATGCCGAGGCTGATCCCGAAGGCGCGCGTGACGTTCAAAACGCCCGCCGGCCTCCCCGGTGAGATCGGGCGGCGCCGCGGCCATGATGGCGCTGTTGTTTGCCGCCGTGAACAGCCCCTGGCCGATGCCGAAGACGGCGAGCGCGATCATCACGTAGAGGAGACCGTCGCCGGCCTGCCCGAGCGCGGCATAAAGCGCCACGAGCCCGCCCGCGCATACGAGCATGCCTGCGAGCGTCGGGATGCGGGCCCCGCAGCGATCGTAGAGAATGCCGCTCAACGGTGCGAGCAGGCTGATCGCGACGGGAATGATCGCCAACCTGAGGCCGGCTGCGAGCGGGTCGTCGAGGTAGGCGCGCTCGAACACGAACGGCATCAGCAGCATGATCCCGAACAGCAGCGCGTACGACATGAGGCTGCCGACGTTGGCTGCGGCGAATATCCGCTGATCGAACAGCCGCGGGTCGAGCAGGGGCGCACGTGATCGCGTCTCCGTCCGGATCAGGAGCACGAGCAGCACGACGCCGATCACGGCCGCTGAAATCAGCGCCGGCGACGCGGGCCCCCACGCGTGGCCCTCGTTGAGCACGATCATGAAGGCGGTGAGCATCGGCCCGAGCAGCAGCGCGCCCTTGAGATCGAAGCGCTGATCCTTGGCGAGGAGCTGCGTGCGCGGCAGGATGAACCAGCCGGAGACGGCGCCGAGGATGCCGAAGGGGACGTTGATCCAGAACACCCACTGCCAGCCGAGCAGGCTCAGCAGCACGCCGCCGATCACCGGGCCCGCGCACAAACCCACCGCTTGCGCCGCCGACTGGATGCCGATGGCGCGCCCGCGCCGCTCAGGTCCCGCCGCGGCGACGACGATCGCCACGCTGTTGGCGGACAGCAGCGCCGCGCCGATCGCCTGCAGCACGCGCGCCGCGATAAGGGTCGCAAGGCTCGGGGCAAAGCCGCACAGCGCGGAGCCGACGACGAAGATCACGAAGCCCGCGATATAGAGCAGCTTGTGCCCGACCATGTCGGCGAGGCGCCCGAAGATCGGCATGAGCGCCGCCATCGTGAGCAGGTAGGCGACGGCGACCCAGCTCACGCCGCTCAGGCTCGCGCCGAAGGCGCGCTCCAGCGATGGCAGCAGCAGCTGCGCGATGCTGGCGTCGACCTGGCCCATGAAGGCGCCGATCGACACGACGCCGACGACGAGCCAGCGGTAGCCTTGGCGCTCGGCGAACGCGGGCAACGGTGCCGGCTCGCGCCCGTGCAGCAGCGCATCGCGGACGGCGGCAATCGACCAAGCGTTTGCGTCCATGGAGAATTTGCCCCCGCTCGAGCCCTGCTGATCGGACGCTAACGCATGCGCGCGGCCGCGAAAATCCGCGTCCCCGCCGTCATCCCGGGATAAAAGCGCCGCGCGTGCCCGAAATCAGCCACTTCTTTGGTTAACGTCCCGCCTGCGGGGGTCAGTACCATGCGTCAACCCGGGGACCGTCAGTATGTGGGAGTTCAGTGGAGGGCGCGCGCATTCGCGCAATGCGGATGATCTGCACGCGCGCAAGGACGCCCTCGTCGTCAATCGCGGCGTGACGATCGTCGGCTCGCTGGCTCTTGAGGGCGACATTCTGATCGAAGGCTCGGTCGACGGTGACGTGCGCTGCACCGGCGTCCAGATCGCCGAGCGGGGCGCGGTCGAGGGCCTCATCGTCGCCGATCGCGTCGTCATCCTCGGCGAGTTCAAAGGCCAGATCTATGCAACCGATCTGCTTTTGGGCGCCGGCTGCTCGGTCGAAGGCCAGATCTATCACAACAAGCTCGTCGTCGAGGAAGGCTGCTTCTTCGAAGGCAAGTCGCGCCGTCACGGCCACCCGCTGCTGATCGCGCCCGTGGCGCAGGGGCGCGCCGCCTAGGCGGGCGGCAACGGCGCTCGCGCGGGCGTTTTTCCGGCCCCGAAGCAAGCCCCGCCGCTTCTTTTTTCGCTAACCGATTGCCCCGCCGCCGCCCCTGCGATAACGAGGGCGCTCAAGATTGAAATTTGAGCGGGATCGAGCTCGTGACGGCGCGCAGCGCATGCCTCACGACGCAATTCCCTCGCAGGAGCGAACCCATGCAGGACAACGTCAAGTCCGGGGTCAAACCCGCGCCCAAGAACCTGATGGCGGGCGCGACCGGCGACTGGGAGGTGATCGTCGGGCCTGGAGGTGCACGCGCAGGTCGCGTCCGAAGTCCAAGCTCTTCTCGGGCGCCTCGACCGCGTTCGGCGCCGATCCCAACAGCCACGTCTCCCTCGTCGATGCGGCGATGCCCGGCATGCTGCCCGTCATCAACGCCGAATGCATCGCGCAGGCCGTGCGCACCGGCCTGGGGCTCAAGGCGCAGATCAACCTGCGCTCCGTGTTCGACCGCAAGAACTACTTCTACCCGGACTTGCCGCAGGGCTATCAGATCAGCCAGTACAAGCAGCCGATCGTCGGCGAGGGCGAGGTCGAGATCGACGTCGACGGCGAGACGATGCTGATCGGCATCGAGCGGCTGCATCTGGAGCAGGACGCCGGCAAGTCGATCCACGACCAGCACCCCGAATATTCCTACGTCGATCTCAACCGCTCGGGCGTGGCGCTGATGGAGATCGTGTCGCGGCCCGACATGCGCTCGGCCAAGCAGGCGCAGGCCTACGTGACCAAGCTGCGCACCATCCTGCGCTACCTCGGCACCTCCGATGGCGACATGGACAAGGGCAACCTGCGCGCCGACGTCAACGTGTCGGTCAGGAAGCCCGGCGAGGCGCTGGGCACGCGCTGCGAGATCAAGAACGTCAACTCGATCCGCTTCATCGGCCAGGCGATCGAGACGGAGGCGCGGCGCCAGATCGACATCATCGAGGACGGCGGCAAAATCGACCAGGAGACGCGGCTGTTCGATCCCGCCAAGGGCGAGACGCGCTCGATGCGCTCGAAGGAAGAGGCGCACGACTACCGCTACTTCCCCGATCCCGACCTGCTGCCGCTGGAATTGACGATGGAGTACGTCGGCGAGCTCGAGAAGGGCTTGCCGGAGCTGCCCGACGAGAAGAAGCACCGCTTCATGCGCGAGTTCGCGCTGTCGGACTACGACGCCGATGTGCTCGTCGCCGAGCGCGAGTCCGCCGACTTCTTCGAGGCGGTGGTCAAGGGGCGCAATGGAGGGGCGGAGCCGCGCGATGGCAAGCTCGCCGCCAACTGGGTGATCAACGAGCTGTTCGGCCGCCTCAACAAGGAGGGGCTCGCGATCGAGGCCTCGCCCGTGTCGGCGCAGCAGCTGGGCTCAATCGTCGATCTCATCGCCTCGGGCACGATCTCGGGCAAGATCGCCAAGGACCTGTTCGAGATCGTGTGGGCGGAAGGCGGCGATCCGGCGGAGATCGTCGACAAGCGCGGCATGCGCCAAGTGACGGATACCGGCGCCATCGAGAAGGCCGTCGATGAGATCATCGCCGCCAACCCCGACAAGGTGGAGCAGGCCAAGGCCAAGCCCACGATGCTCGGCTGGTTCGTCGGCCAGGTGATGAAGGCGTCGGGCGGCAAAGCGAACCCGCAGGCCGTCAACGAGATCCTGAAGGCAAAGCTCGGTATTTAGGGCGCGGGGGAAATCCTGGACGTCGCATCATGGCGAGCCATGCTTCGCATGGACGCCGGCGCCCTCCTCTCCTCGACGTCATTCCCGCGCAGGCGGGAACCCAGGACACGTCTCACCAGGACGAACGCTTCAGTGCTGCTGCACCCGCTGCAGGCTCGCGCGCACAAAGGACAGTTGCGCTCGTTGAAGCTTGATTGGGTCCCCGCCTGCGCGGGGATGACGGTTTGGGTGGGCGAACGTTGTAATTTAATGCCTTGTGAGACATTGCTCCCATCCCGCCCCGCCTGAGGGATCGATCTCGAGCGCCCTGATCGAGGGCGGGGCGCAGGCCGGGTATCGGCGCTGCTCAAGCGCTCTTTGGTGTCTTCCGAGAGCCAACTGGGCGGGCGGTCGCTCGCGCCGACGTGTTCAGCGCCACGGCGGCGCGAATGAGCGCCTTCAACGCCTTTTCATTGATCGTGTCGCCCTCACGGATATCGATGGCGCGCCTCACGTTGCCGTCAAGGCTGGAATTGAACAAGTCCCGCAGGATCATCGAGCGCGGCACCCTTGGCGAAGGTCAGCTTCACGACGGCCTTGTACGTCTCGCCGGTGCAGATGATGCCGGCGTGCTCCCACACCGGAACCCCCAGCATCGCGTTCGACGGCTTTCTCCACTTCACCTCCTCGACCACGTCGGGGTCGGCCGCTCTGATAAGCTTTCGAACGCGCGCGAGCGTCTCGCCGCGCCAATCGGAGAGCGCCGCGATCCTCGCATCGATGAGCTGAGACGGAGAGGCTCCGGCTTTTGCTTCCTTCGCGGTGCTCTTCTTCATCTTGGTCGTCGCCTTCTTCATGGGTGTTGCCGCTCGTCCGTCGCATGAGCTGCGCCGTCACGCGGTGATGTCGCGCCAAAAGAGTTCACAGTCGCCCGATATCCACGTGGAAAAGCTGTTGAACACGGCTGCAGCCCTAGGACGCAATCCGCCAATGCCATAACGCTGTCCGTCGCAGGTGGCGTTCAAGTGGGGTTGCTTTCATGTTCAATGATCCGCGTTCGTGTGGTGGCGTCTCGATAGCTGCACTCAGGTTGGCCGTTCTAAGTTTGGCTCTCGGCGCCGCGGCTCAGTCGGCCCAAGCCGATCCCAGGGAGATGCCAAAGGCAACTCCGGGCATGATCGTCGATATTACCGGCTACTATCTGATGACGGAGTACGGCGGCGATCCGGCTTACGGGTCGCTGACACAAATCACCGGTGCCGGCATCAATCCAACCTACAGTAACTCGCTCTCCGAGCATGTGCCCGACATGAGCGGCGGAGGCTTGCGCGTCGCGGTGCGGGGCCTCTTGGGCGACTCCTGGTTTGCTGGCGCGCAATACACAGGCTTCTTCACCGACGAGGGCTCGTCGCTGGGAAGCATTGCCGCAAACAATGACAATGTGCACGCCAACCTGCTGGATCGCTCGCTCGCGAACATCATCCTGAACAGCAACTTTGACGATGGCAAAGCGGACTTCGCCTCCGAGGACATGTCGCTCAAGCAGAACTTCGGCGACCTGGTGCTGGGAAAGGGCCTCAAGAGTAACGGGCTGTTGGGCGGCTTCTGGCATGCCGGCGTGCGCGTTGCCAATACCGACCTGGACCGCAATGTCGTCTATGCCAACCAGCAAGGCGCAGGTGTCGACACCGCGCAGATCGCCTTCGGCTCACAGATGTGGGGCGTGGGCCCGACCTTGGGCGGCGGCTTGTCGGCGATCCTGATGCCGGGCGTGGCCCTCACCGGCACGGCCTCGGCGTCCGCGCTCTATGCCGATTTCGATCTGTCGCGGCGCGATGAATATATCAACCAGTCCAATGCTACCGGGATCCGCGAGGTATCGCTCGGCGCCCGCGAGGTCGTGCCGGTGTTTGATGCCGCGCTGGAGCTGGCGATGCAGCTTGGTCCCGTCCGCGCGAGCCTCGGCTATGCCGTCTCGGCGTGGCTCGGCGGGGCACGGGCTATCAACGTTGCCGGATGGGACGACGTTGACGGGGCGACCGCGCCCTACACCGTCAAGAGCGACGACCTCATCACGCATGGCGTCTATGCCCGCGCGGCGGTCGATTTTGGCGCGTTCGAATAGGCCTGACACGGACCCGCGAGAGCGTCTCGCTCACAGTGTTACGCCCGGCAATCGGCTCGCCTGCTTCACCCAGGCGGCGAGCTGCGTTTCGTCGAGCTGGTCGTCCTCGCGGATGTCGAGGTAGCGCGTGTCCTTGCTCTTGGACTTGCCCGGCGGGACAGGGCGCAGCGACGCGCCGCGGAAGAAAGCCACCTTCACGTACTTCGTGAAGCAGTGAAAGCTGAGGAACCAGGCCTCTCCCTTGCCCGGGCCCTCAATCCCGTACAGCGGCGAGTTCCACTTCACCGCCTTGCGCACGCCGGGAACGGTGCGCACGATGAGCTCATCGAGACGGCGCCCGATGTCGCGTTTCCAGCCCGGCATTGCCGCGATGTAGGCCTGCACGGCAGCGTCGCCGTCGGCCTTTGCGATCTGCGGGTTGCCGCCTGCGAGGAGGGCCGGCTTTGCGACTTTCGCCGACGTCCTGGTTTTGGCGACGGAGCGCGTTTCGGTCGAGGGTTTGCTCATTTTTCGACAGAGGGTCCAGAGAGAGCGTGCTCAGGTCGAGACACTCTGGATGATGTAGCCCCCTGACTTCTCGTCCAGCTCGAGCCTGAGATAGCCGCGCGTCTGCGCTTCCTCGAGCAGCTCGTTGAAAGACGGGAACCCGTAGAACGACTCATTGAACCCAGGGTGACGGCGCTTGAGCGTCTGCTTGATCATCGAGCCCCAGAGCTTGGCCGTGTCTCCTCGCTCCGAGGCCAGTGCCGTCGTCGTCTCCAGGACCAGATCAATCGCTTCCTGCTTGCGGTCCTTGCGTGGCGTAGGCGCCTTGGCGGCGGACTGGCGACGCGCGGGGCTGTTGTCCTTGCGAGAGGCGGGTACGTCGCGGGCCAAGTCGTCGTAGTAGATGAACTCGTCGCAATTGCTTATCAGCAGGTCGGACGTCGAGTTCTTGACGCCGACGCCGATGACGGTCTTTGCATTCTCGCGAAGTTTGCTGACCAGCGGTGAGAAATCGGAATCACCGGAGATGATGACGAACGTATCGATGTGCTCCTTGGTGTAGCAGAGGTCGAGCGCATCGACGACCATGCGTATGTCTGCCGAGTTCTTACCCGATTGCCGGACGTGCGGTATCTCGATGAGCTCGAACGCCGCCTCGTGCATGGCTTTCTTGTAGCTCTTGTACCGCTCCCAATCGCAATAGGCTTTTTTGACGACGATGCTGCCCTTCACCAGCAGCTTCTGAACGACGAGCCGCATGTCAAAATCCGCATACTTGCTGTCGCTGACGCCCAGGGCAATGTTCTCGAAATCGCAGAACAGTGCCAGGTTGCGGTCTCCGTTCACGGCCGCTGGCTCTTGTGGCGCGGGCATATTTCTATCCCATTGTTTGGACTTCGATCCTCAGCGACTTTTGGCGATTTGACCAGTTCGTATTGAGCCTCATCGGCCGTCTCGCAGGCCGTTCCCCCAGATTCCATAGCCAAGACAGCCTTCGACTCGACTATGGTAGCGCAGGATGGGCTGGAAGATCGGGCGCATCAAACCCTAGGAGATCACAATGAACGCGAATATCTGGCTCATCGTTACGGTGGTCCTGGTGGTGTTGTCGGTCATCCTGGCGCTCATGGATCGTTCGTTCCTGTCACCGATGTACTTGCTGGTGCTGGCCATCGTGGTGATGCTGGGCACGAACGTTAAATTCCCCTGGTGAAGAACGCTGAAAACACTGCGTGTGATGGCTAGCTTCGCGCCGAGCATTTGTATGTAGGATAGCCAGCATGGACGGCATTGCAGAAATTTTCCGCTACCTTCTCATTTTCGTTGGCGTCATGACCGTGGCGCTCATCGCGCTCATCGTCATCATTTCGCAACTGCCGGCCGACAACCCGTTGAAGCGCGTCCTGACGGCATTGAGCTACCGCGTCGGTGCAACGCTGGCAGCTGGAGCAGTCGCCATCCCCGTCGAACCGATCCCGGGGCTAGATGTGCTCTATGATGTTGGCGTGCCGATCGCGCTCATCTGGTACTGGTTCACGTTTTTTCGGAGCCTGGGTCACGCAAAGCCCGAGCGGCCGGGACAGCAGCACATCGATCACGACGGTCGATGATGCGCGCACTCTGCGATGCGATCGGCGCCAACTAATGTCCGCTTGGACTTAGCCGGCGGGACAGACGCAGCGACGTGGTGACATGCCCGCGCCCGAAACTAATCCCCGCCATCACCCTCCATGCCAAACTCTCCCCATCCCGCCCCGCGTGAGGGGTCGATCTCGAGCGTCCTGATCGAGGGCGGGGTGCAGGTCGGGTACTCTAGTCCGTGGCGCACGGCAGACCGCCCGAGGCTCGCCGCACCCACCCGGTGAAAGCCCGGGAGCGAGAACCGCTGAAAAGCTGCGGGTAGGCCCAAAATCCTGCGCGGGGCGGCGAGACGCCGCCTTTTACAGTTTCGGATTGCGGCGTTCTCCGCCCCGCAGCCCCTCGATTGTTGCAAGCCTCGGGGCCGGCGCCGGCCCGCGAGAGCAGCGGCGCTTGTCCGCGCAGTCCCGATGGAGCCCTCATGTGCAGAGACAAGTTTGCCAAGGTGCAGGCAAGGCTGGTCCTCGACCTCGCGCGCGCCGCGTTGTTGAAGACGCAGGAAATGCTGCAACAGATGCGCAAGGAACGCGTCCAGCATCACAAGAGGACCCGAGCCTTCCGGCTCCGCAAGGAGCTGCGCCTGTTGAAATCCATTCTGCTCGCCGACCCCGATTGCCCCGCGCTGGGCGCCGGGCCGGCCCAATCCAGAGAGACTTCCGCGCCGCGGCGGCGGACGCCCGCCCCGCGCCGCAGCAAGACCCGTAAAGCCCGAGCGCCCGCGCCGTTGGAGGCCGATCCGGCGGCCCGCTAGAGCCTCCCCTGGTGTTGCGGAATTCGCCTCCCCAGGTCATAACCAGCACCCGGCGCTGCGTGCCCTCCGTGGCCGCGCGATCCCTCCCGCCAGCTGGACGACGATTTAATGGCTACTCCGTGGACCCTCGAGAAAGAGCTGTGCGGCCTTGCCGACGCGGCCTGCGTGGTCGACGCGCTCGTGCGGTTGGGGATCATCGAAACGCCCGCGCCCGAGCCGGAGGTCGAGGAGGTGCACGGGTGGATGCGCGGCGGATCGGAAACCTACATATACCGGTTTCGGGTTCACCACCACGACGTGCACGACGTGCTGCTGAAGGCGATCGTGGCGTTCTCGACCGCGAAATCCTTGAGCGAGATCGGCGACGAGTGGGTGCAGCGGCGGCAGCTGCTGGAGCAGGACGGCATCCACACCCCGCGCCTCTACCATGCGGGCCGCGCGCTGGTGGTCGAGCAGTTCATTCCGGAAGGTCTCGGCAGCTTCCTGCGCCGCGGGGCGCCCGACACGACGCATCTGTTCGACCAGGTCATGCGCTATGCGGCGACCCTGGAAAAGCACCGGTTCTGTCCGCTTGAGCCGTTCCACGGATTGCGGACCAATGGAACCGATGTCTTCGCCGTTGATTTTGGCCAGGACCTCGGGCCGCCGGGGCTCGCGCCGAAACCGGGCCGCCGCCTGCTGCGCGATGCCATCAAGTGGCTCAACAGCGCCAGTAGTCAGGCCATCGATGAGAGCCGCGCAACGGCGATTTTTGCGTTCCATGCGGCGGAAGCGAAAAGTGGGGACATCACGTGATATCGACGTCGAAGTTTATCCGGGCCGTTTCCGAGGTTTCGGGCGCGAAGGGGCCGGCCGAGAAGTGGATCTGTCCGATTGCGGAAGAGCCGCCCAAGGGGCGCAACCACTTCGTGCTGTTCTTGAAGCCGGAGCTTCTCGGCGTCGGTGACGGGGTCGAGGTCGAGGCCATCCTCCAGCTGTTTCTCGATGCGCTGCGCAGGTACGCCGTGAACGTGGGGGCGATCCGTGTCCTCAACGGCCCCTACCTCGGCCGCTACAGCATCATGGAGGAGCACTACGGCGTCATAAACCGCGCCTCCCGGCTCGGCGAGAAGGCGCTGTCGGAGGGGACGCGCAAGAAGCTCATGGCGGAGTGCGTCGGCGTCGACCGCATCCTCGGTGGCCACGAGTTCCTGAAAGAGTTTCCCGAGGTGTCGGCCTTCGCGCTCAACATCCTCTCCGACACGGTGAAAACCAAGAGAATCGCCGCCGGCAAATACTATTCGGCGGTCGACGTCGCGGGCGAGCGCATCGTCGTCTTGAACCCGTTCCACCCCCAGCAGGTGCTCCACTACACCGCGCCCGGCCGCGCCATCGTCGTTCTCGAGTGCGCGTCCGATACGGACTGGGCCGTGCTGCGCCAGGCGATGACCGGGGCCACCGACCCCGCCAAGGCGGCGGCCGGATCCATCCGCAGGCTGCTCCTGGATAAGAAATCGAAGCTGGGCTTGCGTGACGTCGGCACCGCGTCCAACGGCGTGCACTGCTCCGCCGGTCCGCTCGAGGCGATGCTGGAATATTGCCGCTTCTTCTCCGACCACGCCAAGAAGAAGGCGATCAAGCTCGCCGACACACCGTTTGGCCGGACGCTTGCGGGGCAGGGAATCGGCAAGAAGGAGCTCGCGACGCTCGCCAAGAATCCGCTGCTCGGCAAGGAAAGCGGCGGCGCTTATGCGTTCAACCTGACCGAGGAGAAGAACTCCAACGCGGCGGCCAATTTGCTCGCCGACATGGTGGGCGCAACGGCGTCCTGAGGCAAACGCTCCCGCGCGCGCGCCGCCTGCGCGAAGGCGGCGCCGCCCGCGCAGAAAAAGCACCTCCCTTGAGCCCCTACAACCCGGCGATGTCATAGGCTGTTTCCCGTTCGTGATCCGGCTTGGAGCGTGCGGGAACATGAGGGCGGCGCCCGCGGAGTGTTTGGCAATTTCGACGTTGATTGAACTGGTTATGCTCGCCTTAACCGGGCGCGGTACAAACCGTGATGATCACGAGAAGCGATCAGGCTTCGCCGACTTGCCGTCCCAGGAGGGCCTACATGATCCGCGCATTCGCTCAGACGCTCGCAGTCTGCACCGCAGTGTTGATGCTGGCCGGTGCCGCCAACGCCGACGGCCCCCCCTCCAAAGGAGCAAAGGGCATGGCGGGCGCTCTGGGGACGTTTGAATTTGCCCCGAGCGACAGGAAGCCCGGCGAGACGACCTATTGGAAGGACACCGACGGCGTCAATCCGGGCGTCGCCGGGTGCCACATCGGGACCGACGCCGAAGGCAACCCCAACGGCCGCTCGTTTGGCGAGGCTTGCCTCTCCGAAACGCTGCTGGTCGAGTCGAACCCCGGCGTGGATGAGGTCCACAAGCACACCGATGATCTCGGACATCCCGACAAGTTCGACTGCAACGCGTGGTGCATCGGTGAGGGCTCCGCCAAGGGGATCTGCACCGCCGCGCCGGCCCCGCCGTGCGCGCAGTCGGCCAAGTGCGTTTGCAATTAGCCGTGCGTGAGCCGCACGAAACGCGCAACGCAGCGAAGCAAGGCTCTCGGGCGCTCAGCAGTTCAATTTGATGAGCGTCTTTGCCCCTTCCACGAACGTCGGGTCATCGACCAGCTCCAACACCTTCTTGGCGTCGCTGCAGTTGGATTGGGCATCATCGTTGGCCGTGGCCCGCATCGCGTAAATCATGCCGATCGTTTCGTTCTCCGCCTGCGCATTGTCGATGAGACGCGTGCACGCCGCCACCACCACTGTTTTGTCGACCTTGCCCTGACCTTGCGTGCATGTTGCGTAGTCCTCGGCGAGGGTTTCGTAGGCCGCCAAGGGTGAAGCGGCGAAGGTGCTGAGCGCAATCACCGAGAGAACCGATCCAAGCTTCATTCCGAACTCCACGCTGAGGTTTGATGTTAGATGGTGTGCGCGGCGTAAGAGCCGGTGCACGCGATCGCCTCCGTCATCGGCTCCAGGTGTAGTTGTCGCAGACGATCATGCTGCAGCCGCAGTCGCACGGCTCCGACCCGATCAGCGGGATTTCCACCGTCCAGCGGCGGCACCCCTTCGTCAGCACGCGATCGCCTGCAGGCTTCTTGAAGCAGGAGATGGCGCCGAAGCCCGATGACGGCGAGTAGCTGTCGCCTACGAACGCCCAATCGGGATCGCGCGATTTGCGGATGTTCCAGATGACCGGCAGGCCCAGGATCGGAGCGTTGCGAAGTTTCTCGCTGGGATTGCACAGATCCTGCTTCCTCTCCGACTGCGACTTCTTCACGACGGCGCACAGGCCGGTGATGGTCTCCGAATAAAGCGGGTGGCCTTGCGCGCGGTAGACCGGGTTCACCGAGCGCACGAAATCTAGGATGCGCGCTTTCTGGCTGGCGAATTTCGGGTCATCGCACGGAAACACCTCGACCGCGCTTTCTTCGATCGTATGCGTGTCGGCGTCGGCGTGCCGTCTGGCACTGCTCGCTCATGCGGAAGCGTTCCTGCTGGAATGGGGGGACGCGCCAGGTTCCCAGCAGGGCAGCGGCATCGTCTGCGGCGGCCGGCGCGGCATGGAAGCCTAGCGCGAGCGTCATGAGCGCGAGCAGTCCTGGAAGCCGTCGTGTGCGCGATTTGCAATGCATGGGGAAGCCCACCGGTGTTGTTTGCAGGGTCATCGGGATGATAGCAGCGCAAGATTGTGGCGCCTATCCCATCACGCCAGTCGATGGCGAGGCCCCGCCCATAAACTGCGCGCTGCGCCGGCGCCTTGACCGCGAGGGCCGGCGCGGACGACAACCCCGCCATGACCGACGATGCCCGCCAGTACGCCCCCGCCGCCGCCCGCAATCGCGGGCCGATCTGGGACGTGCTGCAAGGCCATCTGCCGCAGCAGGGCCTCGTGCTCGATATCGCGAGCGGCTCGGGCGAGCACGCCGCGCACTTTGCCGGCGCGAGCGGGCGCGATCTCGTTTTCCAGCCGAGCGACCCAGACGCCTCCGCGCGCGCCAGCATCGACGCCTGGACGGCGGCGCTCGGCCTGGCGAATGTGCGGCCCGCGATCGCGCTCGATGTGACGGTCGCGACATGGCCCGTCGCACGACGCCGACGCCGTGCTCTGCATCAACATGATCCACATCGCGCCCTGGGAGGCCGCGGTCGGTCTCGTGCGCGGGGCAGCGCGCGTGCTGCCCGCTCGGCGGGCTCCTCTACCTCTACGGGCCGTTTCGCCGCGACGGGCGGCACACGGCGCCGAGCAACGAGGCCTTCGATCGCGACTTCCTGCGCGCGCGCAATCCCGCCTGGGGCGTCCGCGACCTCGAGGCGGTCGCAGCGCTCGCCGCCGCGTGCGGCTTTGCCCCGCCGGAGATCGTGGAGATGCCGGCAAACAACCTGTCGGTGCTCTTCCGGCGGCAGACATGACGGTAAAGTGCGGCGGCCGCGTCCTACTCCATTGATCGAGATCAATACCGCCGCCATGGGCGCAACTAGCCTGGGCCGGCGATGGAGATGGCAAGGAGAGGCTGATCGATGCGCCATTTGCACAAGATTGCCGCGACGGCCTTGATGGTGGCCGCGGGTCCCGCGCTGGCGGTGGAGCTCGGCAGCGAGCAGGCGGGTTCCGACTACGCCAAAAAGGTCTGCGCCGAATGTCACGAGGTCGGGCCGTACCAGTCGTTCTCGCCCAACCCCGACGCCCCGAGCTTCAAAGAGATCGCCGATACGCAGGGCATGTCGGCGCGCGCGCTCGGCGTGTGGCTGCAGACATCGCACCCCACCATGCCCGATCTCATCATCAAGCCCGACGATATGGACAACGTGATCGCCTACATCCTGAGCTTGCGCGCAAAGCCGTAGAGCCGGCGCGTCCGAAGCGGCCTGGAAACCGCGGCAATCCCGAGCTATGATGGGGGACGCCTGCCGGACGGCTGCCGCTCACCCGAGGATGCATGGACCTGCGAAACCCGTCGATCCATTTGATCCTCACCGTGGCCTGCTCGCCCTGGCGGTGGTCTTGCGCATCGCCGACCCCGATGCAATCGCCCGGCTGCGGCTCTCCGTCTTCGACACCTATCTGGAGCTGGCGCCGCGCCCGCTCCCCGCAGAGCAATTGCCCGTGCGCATCGTCGACATCGACGAGGCGTCGCTGGCGCGCATAGGCCAGTGGCCGTGGCCGCGCACGCATCTCGCCCGGATCATCGATAGTCTCGGCAGGGCCGGCGCGCGCACGATCACGCTCGATCTGATCCTCGCCGAGCCCGACCGGCTGTCTCCGGCCGAGTTCGCCAAGCTGTTCAAGGATACCCCGCAGCTTGCGCCGATGATCGGGGAAGCAGCCGCGCTGCCGTCGAACGATGCGCGCCTCGCCGCGGCGATCGGCGACGCGCCGGTCGTTCTCGGGCTTTGCCGGGGAGGCGCGCAGCACAAAGGCGCCTCCGCCGCCGCGCGCCCATTTCGCGTTCGCGGGTGACGATCCGCTGAGCTTCGTGCCGCGCTTTCCCGGAGCGATCGGCGATCTGCCAATTCTGACCGATCGCGCGCGCGGGGCCTCGGCGCCGTCAACTGGCTGCCGCAGCGCGATCAGGTCATCCGCCGCGTGCCGCTGCTGGTGTCGGTCGGCGGGGCAGCTCTACCCCTCGCTGCCGTTGGAGGCGCTGCGCCTGGCGCTGGGCGAGACGACCATCTTCGTGCGCGCGTCGGGCGGCAGCGGGCTGCCGGCATTCGGGCAGCGGACGGGTGTCGAGAGCGTGCGCGTCGGCGCGACCGTGTTGCCCACCGACGCCGACGGCGAGCTGTGGCTGCGCGTGTCGCGGCCCGATGCGCGCCGCTATATTTCCGCGCACCGCATTCTCGACGGCAGCTTCGAGGCGCAACGGGGTCGTCGGGCGCGACGTGCTGATCGGCACGAGTGCCGTCGGCCTGCTCGACTTGCGCGCAACGCCGCTCGATGCGGCCGTGCCGGGCGTCGAGATCCATGCCCAGGCGCTCGAGCAGATGCTCTCCGGCGACCACTTGAGCCGGCCGGCGTTCGCGACGGGGGCCGAGCTGCTGTTTCTCGTGGTCATCGGCGCGGTCGTCGCCTGGCTGATCTACCGCTTAGGCGCGGTGCCCGCCGCGGCCGTGGGCGTAGCGGCGATCCTTGCCGTCTTTGCCGCTTCGTGGCTCGCCTACGCGCGCGCCGGTCTCCTGTTCGATCCCGTCTATCCCTCGCTCGCGATCCTGCTTCTCTATCTCGCGACCTCGCTCGACACCTACATCGAGACCGAGAGCGACCGCAATCGCGTGCGCTCGGCGTTCAGCCACTACGTCGCGGCTCCGCTCGTCGAGGAGCTTGCCCGCAACCACGACAAGCTCAAGCTCGGCGGCGAAACGCGCGAGGTCTCGGTGCTGTTTGCGGACGTGCGCGGGTTCACGCAAATCTCCGAAGGGATGGGCGCCGAGTTCGTCATCCGCTTTCTCAACCGCCTGTTCACGCCCCTATCGGAGGTCATTCTCGCCGAGCGCGGCACCATCGACAAATTCATGGGCGATGCCGTCATGGCGTTCTGGAATGCGCCGCTGCCCGATGCCAGGCACGCCCGCAACGCCTGCGTTGCCGCGCTGCGCATGACGCGGGAGCTCGAACGGCTCAACGTGGCGTGGGCACGCGGAAGCGGCGAGCCGCGGCGAGAGCGCTGACTGCCTGTGCGCCTCGGCATCGGGCTGAACACCGGCGAATGCTGCGTCGGCAACGTCGGATCGCCGCAGCGCTTCGACTACTCGATCCTCGGCGATGTGGTGAACGTCGCCTCGCGCCTGGAGGAGGCGACGAAGACGTACGCCGTTCCGATCATCGCCGGCGAGCGCACGGCGCAGGAGGCGCGCGGACTGGCTTTTCTCGAGATCGATTCAGTCCCGATCCGCGGCAAGGAGCGCCCTGAGCGCATATTCGCGCTGCTGGGAGATGAGGGCTTTGCCGCCTCGGATCGTTTCGGCTGCGCTGGCCGAGGCCTATGGGCAGCTTGAGGACGGCGATGCAGGTGGGCGAGCTGGAAGCTGCGCGCGAGCGGCTCGAGGCGTGCCGGTCGCTGGGCTGGGCCGAGCTTGCACCTGCATCTCGAGAGCTACGCGCTCCGCCTGAAGTGGCGGCACGTGACGCCTCACTTGTGGCGATTGTGTCGCCGCCGTGGCCAGTCCCGTCGCCGTGCTTGTTGCCGCCGAACTTGCCGATCCCGATCCCGATCCCGATGCCGATCCCGATGATCTTCTTGGTGTTCTCCGCATCCTGCGTGTCGCCGGCGCCTGCGTCTGGCCTCCCGCGACCTGCGCTTGATGCGATGGCGCCTTCTTGTGCGGCTTGTCCGTCGTCGGCCGTCTTGCCGCCGTCGTCGTCGTCGGAGTCGGCCTTGTCGCCGTCGGGCTTGCCCGGCCGTCTCCGGAAACGTGCCGAGCACGATCTGATCGCGCGTGAAGATCGGATGGGGATCGATCTCGGGCGCGACGGCCACGAAGGGGAACGCCTGACTCGAAGGCGACGTCCTGCTTCTGCGGAAGCGAGGCCCATTTGACGGGCTTGTCGACTTTGTCGGTGCCGATGCGGATGAGCTTTCCGGGCTCGTCATCGACGAGGCACTTGCCGTTCTCGGTGCAGACTTCGACCGCGCCCTCGATCAGCAGAAGCCACGCCAAGCCGCTCGCCTGCACGAAGACGTCGAAGATGGTGCCGCGCACGGTGATCGATGCGGTCGGCGTGCGGATCACGTAGGCGGGCTTCGCCGCGATGCCGGTGATGAAGCGGAACGTGCCGCGCACCAGGTCGAGAACGATGGCGCCGCCACTGATGTCGGGATCGTAGACGAACTTGTCGAGGAGCAGCCGCGAGCCGGGCCCGAGCGCCAGCTTGGTGTCGTCGCGTAGCATGATCTCGCTCTGGCCGTCGGCTGCGACCTCGATGAGCTCTTGCTGGTGGACGTCGTCGCCGGAGGCGAGCCGACGCTGGTCGTCATTCAGTTGCGCGGTCACGAGATTGACGATCGTGACCGCCGACCCGATGGTATCTCCGGGCGCCGCGCGCGCTTCGAACTGCGCCGATCGGCAGCGCTGCCAGGCAAAACAATAATCTCGAGAACCGCATGGTCCTGAACCTCTGCAGGCGTCAAAAGTCGCACTTGAGCGAGGCCGCTGCAAAGACCAAACCGGGTGTAAACCCGATCCGGCATCAAGTGCACACTATCACGACTGATGAATGCCGCGGTAGGCGAGGGGCAATTTTGTCATGATCCCGGCTGCCGGGATGTTCCTTAGGGAACAGGCGTATTCCGCTATATTTGCGGGAATGGGCTATATGTGGCCTCACCGGCACGGCAATCTGTGCGGATGGTTAGCCACGGGTTGACGCGTGCCGCCCGCGATCTACATCACATGGCGAAGCCACCCGCTACGAAGGACTTGCGATCCGCTGCATGCTGATCAGGGACACCAAGGCCGGCTACGGCCTGATGACGCGATGGACGCACTGGGTCATGGCGGTCGCGATCCTCGCCATGTTCGCGCTCGGGCTGTGGATGGTGGCGCTCTCCTACTCCAGCCCCTACTATTATCTCGCGCCCGACATCCATCGCAGCGTCGGCATGCTCCTGCTGATCCTGCTGGTCCTGCGCTTTGGCTGGCGGCTCGCCAACCCCAAGCCCGACGATGCCGAGCTGTCGCCGTTCGAGCGCAGCGGCATCCGCGATCGTGCACTGGGGCTTTTACCCGCTGCTGTTTGCGCTGATGGCGAGCGGGTATCTCATCTCCACCGCGGACGGCCGCTCAATCGAGGTGTTCAACTGGTTCAGCGTGCCGGCGCTCGTGCACCAGAAAGGGGCTCGAGAAGCAGGTAGGCGAGGTCCACGAGATCCTCGCCTACGTGACGATGGCCGTCGTCGCCGTGCACGCGGCGGCATCCTTGAAGCATCACTTCGTCGACCGCAGCCGCATCCTGACGCGGATGTGGTCGGGTCCGCCCAAATCGTCCTGACAGCTAAATGGAGTATTCCGCATGAAGCTTGCCCGGCCGCTCCTGGCCTTTCTCCTCCTGGCGCTGGCGCTCGTCGGCCCCGCCGCCGCCGCCGACTACGTCATCGACACCGCCAAGGCGCACGCCTCGATCAACTTCCGCATCAAGCATCTGGGCTTCAGCTGGCTCACCGGGCGCTTCGACGACTTCGCCGGAACGTTCAGCTTCGACGATGCAAATCCGGCAGCCTCCGAAGGTGAAGGTCGAGATCAACACCGACAGCGTCAACTCCAACCATGCCGAGCGCGACAAGCATCTGCGCGGCAAGGACTTCCTCGATACCGCCAATTATCCCCAAGGCGGTGTTCGAGAGCACGTCCGTCAAGATGGACGGCGACAAGGCGAAGATCGTCGGCAATCTGACGCTGCACGGCGTGACCAAGGAGGTTACGATCGATGCCGAGCGCGTGGGCGGCGGCGACGATCCCTGGGGTGGCTACCGGCAGGGCTTCGTCGGCACGACGCGCCTCCCCTCAAGGACTTCGGCATCAACTTCGATCTGGGACCTGCTGCCAAGGAGGTCGAGCTCACGCTCAACGTCGAGGGCGTCCGCGAAGTAGCAACGCGACCGGCCGCATTAATGCAAAATTTGCCAACCTTTGACGTGGCGGCGGCCGTTCCGACCCGATAGCCGCACGCGTCTGGGCTTCCGGAAAAAGGGATAAGTAACGTCCTGTGTGGCAGCTTTGGGCGCGCTGCGAGGTCTCGTGCAGTGCTTCGAGACCGGGTTCCCGCAGGCGCTCGGCACTACATGTTGCCATAACGATGTTGCCATAATCGGGCCATTGGAAGCCCGGGGAGCGACCCTTGCCGGCCCTACGCGAGCTCTGGAGCAAGTTTCTTGACGCAATTGGATCGGGTCGCGGCAGCCGCTGCTCCGACCTCGGCCCGGCTTGCGCAAAACCTGCACGACTACGACGTCAAGGGCGAAAAATCCATCGCGCTCGCGCAGGGCGCCATCTCCTGCTTCATTCTGCTTTTGCATAGCCTCGCCCGCATCAAGACCGGGCTGCCTGTCTTCCATTCCTGGGTGGTCCTCTCGCTATCGCTGCTCATCGTGAGTTCGGCGGTGCGGTGGGTTCTCGCAAAATCGAAGGAGTTGCCCGAGCGCGCGCTCGATGTCCTCAACGTCGTGGACATTGCGATCTTTCTTTCGCTGATCTGGAGCTACCAGTACGCCTACCACCACCCCGCCGGCGGCAGCCTGAAGGCGCCGTCGTTCGTATTGCTGCTCGTGCTGATCGCATTGCGGGCATTGCGCTTCCATCCGCGCCCGATCCTGCTTGCCGGCATCGCGGCCGTCGCCGGCTGGAGCATGCTTCGTGTGCAGCGCCGTCATCTACGACGGCGCGGCGGCGGTAACGAACGATTATCGCGAGTATCTGAGCTCGTTTCATATCCTGGTCGGCGCGGAGGTTGAGAAGATCGCCGCGCTGGTTGCCCTTGTTCTGGTGCTGGCCATCGCCACCTACTGCGGCGCGCCAGATCTTGGGCAAGGCCGCGCATGCCGGCGATTACGCCGATGCGCTCGATGCGGCGCGGCGCCATCTGGCCGAGGCGCGGCTAGCCCAAGAGAAGGCCGAGGCGGCGCTCGTCGATCTCGATTGCAGCAAGGCCGAGCTCACGGAGCAGAACAGGCGCTTCAACGCGGCGCTCGGCAACATGTCGAATGGGACTTTGCATGTTCGATCAGGAGCAGCGCCTGCTCGTGTGCAACGATCGCTACCTCGACATGTACGGCCTCGCAAAGGAGCTGGGGACGCCCGGCACGACGTTCCGCCAGATCATAGAGGCCAGGATCGACAAGGGTCTCTTCGTCGGAGACAAGGAAGAGTACCTAAATGAGCGTCTCGCCGCCGGGAGCGAGATGCAAGCCAACACCAAAGTGCAGGAAATGAGCGATGGCCGCAGCATCGCCATCATGCACGAGCCCATGGCGCACGGCGGGTGGGTCGCGACGCACGAGGACATCACGCAGTTGCGCCGCACCGAGGCGCAGTTGACGCACATGGCCCGCCACGATGCGCTGACCGACCTGCCCAATCGCGTGCTGCTGCGCGAGCGGATGGTGCAGGGCCTGCGGAGTTCACGGTGTGGAAAACCGCTCCCTCGTCGTGATCCTGCTCGACATCGATCGATTCAAGGAGGTCAACGATACGCTGGGGCCCTCGATCGGAGACGCGCTGCTGCAAGGCGTCGCAAACCGGCTGGTGCGGCGCCTCAAGAATATCGAGATGGTCGCCCGCATCGGGGGCGATGAGTTCGTTGTTCTGCAGTTGACCGACAAGCCGGCGACGACATCGGCCGTTCTCGCCAAAAAAATCCAGACCATCCTCAGCACCTCCTTCGACATCGACGACCACCAGATCGTGGTCGGCACCAGCATCGGCATCGCGATCGGGCCCGGCGACGGCGACGATCCGGACCAGCTGCTCAAGAGCGCCGACCTGGCGCTCACGCGTGCCAAGAGCGACGGACCCGGCACCTCGCGCTTCTTCGAGCGCGAGATGGACCAGAACATGCAGGCGCGCCACAAGCTCGAGCGCGATTTGCGCTCAGCGCTGCAACACGGCGAGCTGGAGCTCTACTACCAGCCGCAACTCAATCTGGAGCGCGGCCATATCTCCGGCTTCGAGGCGTTGTTGCGCTGGAACCATCCCGAGCGGGGCCTGGTGTTGCCGGGAGAATTCATTCCCATTGCCGAGGAGACGGGGCTCATCGTGCCGATGGGCGAATGGACGTTGCGGCAAGCCTGCGCGGACGCCGTCAAATGGCCGAAGGGTATCAAGGTCGCGGTGAACCTGTCGGCGACGCAGTTTCGTTCCGGCAACGTGCGCCATGCCGTCATCGCCGCGCTCGGAGCCTCGCGACTGCTTCCGCAAATGCTCGAGCTCGAGGTCACCGAGTCGGTGCTGCTGCAGGACAGCGATGGCGTCGCCGAGACTCTGAGCAAGCTGCACGACATCGGCGTGGGGATTGCGCTTGACGATTTCGGCACCGGCTATTCGTCGCTGAGCTATCTCAAGCGGTTCCACTTCGACAAAATCAAGATCGACCAGATCTTCATCAAGGAGCTGGGGGAGCAGGCGGACAGCTCGCTCGCAATCCTGCGCTCGATTATCGCGTTGGGAACGAGCCTCGGGATTGCCACGACCGCGGAAGGCGTGGAGACGAAAGAGCAGCTCGAGCGCATGCGCAAAGAGGGCTGCACCGAGGTGCAGGGCTATTACATCAGCGTGCCTCGTCCGCGTGTCCGACATTGCGGAAATGCTGCAATCCGCCAAACAGGCGCACGCCCGTCAAGCGCCGCACCGGCTGATTGCGCCAAAGCGATCCTCACACTCGAACGATCCTGCGGCACCACGGCGCGGCGGCGGCGCCTCAGGAGCACCATAAACGGAGTGCCCGGATCGGTCCCGGGCCAACCGAGCGATGGAGACGATCGCATGCAAAAGGAGGTCGCACCGCCGGGCCGGGTCCAAAGGCTCCGCGGCGGAATGCCGATCCTTTTCGGGCTCGCGAGCCTCCTCGCATTTTACATTTACGGCGGCGCATGGCTCGCAGATCCGACGCAACTTGCCGTGCGCGCGTTGCTGTTCGTGTGGCTGCTCGCCACGATTTTGGTGTGCATTTTTGCCGTCGTCCAACACGCGGAGATTTTGGCCGACCTTCTCGGCGAGCCGCAGGGCACGCTCGTGCTCACCATCTCGGTTGTCGTCATCGAGATGGCGCTCATCGTGACGGTCATGCTCGAAGGCGTGAGCGATCCCACGCTCGCGCGCGACACGATGTTTGCGGTCATCATGATCATGATGAACGGCATGGTTGGATTGAGCCTGCTTGCAGGCGGCTTGCGGCACGTACAGCAGGAGTACAATCTGGACGGTGCGCGGGCCTACCTCGCCGTCATCATTCCGCTGACGGCGGTCGTTCTCATCCTGCCCAACCTCACCAAATCCACCGACGACGGGAGCTTGAGCTTCTGGCAGGCCACCTTCTTCTCGATCGCGACGATCATGCTCTATGTGATTTTCCTGGGGCTGCAGGCGATGCGCCACCGCGGCTTCTTCCAGGAGCCGGGTTCAGAGCCGCAAGACCACGATCCGCAGCCGCCTGGCGCGGACCCAGACTATCGCCGCCGCGCCATCGCGATCCACGCCGGGCTGCTGTTCGTGACGATGGTGCCGATCGTGGGCCTGGCCCAATACCTGGCGGTCATGGTGGAGCACGGCATTCACACGCTGGGCGTGCCGTCGGCCGTGGGCGGCATCCTGATCGCGGCGCTGATCTTCGCGCCCGAGAGTATCAGCGCGCTCGAGGCGGCCGTCGCCAACAAGCTGCAGCGCTCGATCAACCTTTGCCTCGGCTCGGCGCTGTCGACTGTCGCGCTCACCGTGCCGATCGTCCTCATCATCGGGCTCGCGACCGGGCAAAGCATCACATTGGGCCTCGAGAACGACAACGCGCTGGTGTTGGCGCTGACGCTCCTCGTCAGCATGCTCACCTTCACTGGCGGCCGGACCAACGTGCTTCAGGGCGCCGTGCATCTGTTGTTGTTTTTCACCTACATTGTCCTGATCTTTAATCCATAATTCGTTCGTGTCCCTCAAAGCCGATGTTTACCGGCATGGGGCTAGGTTGCGCACGCTGCGCGCTTCGGTTAGGGGCAAGTGCTGCCCGGCGCCCCGGCAACGATTGAGAGAGCTCATGGCCGACGTCCGCCACGACGATGCTGCCGCCGCCGCGCCCGACGCGACGGCGCTGGACATATTCCGCGATCAATGGGGGCTTTATCGCAAGTTCCTGGAACATGATTATCTCTCGAACGCCGGCGCCTACGCGCGATCTGCATCGCTTTCTCATGCGCGACGTGGCGCGGCCCTTCGGCTTTATCGATCTTGCCTGCGGCGACGCGAGCGGCATCGTAACGGCGCTGGAAGCGACAAAGATCAATGCACTACCGCGGCATCGATCTGGCGCCTCCGGCGCTCGAGCTGGCACGCGTAAATCTCCAAGCGCTGCCTTGCGCAGTGGAGCTCGAGCAAGCCGACTTCAGCAAGGCGATGCGCAACCGCTCGGGCGACATCGTCTGGATCAGCCTGTCGCTGCACCATCTCGCCACGCCCGATAAGCGCGCGCTGATGCGCGAGGTTCGCGACGGCATGAGCGCGGACGGCGCGTTTCTGATCTACGAGCCGACGATGCGCGATGGGGAAGACCGGCCTGCCTACCTCGACCGCTTCGAGAAGACCGGGCGGGAGGACTGGACCGCTTTGAGCGCGGATGAGTTCAAGGAGGCGATGCACCACGTGCGCACGTGCGATCTGCCCGAGACCGTCTCGGCATGGGTCACGCTCGGCCGCGAGGCCGGATTTCAGCGGGTGGACGAGCTTTATCAGCTCGCCCGACGATCTCTTCCGGCTGTTCAGCTACCGCCCCTAGCTGCGCCTTGCTTTTGCCCTCGAGGCGGGCCATATACCGCCGTGCCGGTGCGATCCGAGGTGGACCGCGCCCTCAACTTTTTTGGATTAGACAGCGCGCCACCGGCCGTTTGCCCTTACCAAATAACTGAGACTCCGGATGGTGGCGTGCCGTCCGGCGATTGGCTTCAAGATCACGCCGACTGGAAATGACAGCTTATGGATCGCATTAAAGGCACCGTGAAGTTCTTCAACGTGTCCAAGGGTTTTGGCTTCGTGCAGCCCGAGGACGGTTCCAAGGACGTGTTCCTTCACGTGAGCGCGCTGGAACGGGCAGGCATTCACGGCCTCAATGAGGGCGACAAGATCACCTTCGTGCTCGAGGACGACCGTCGTGGCCGCGGCAAGCAGGCCGCCCAGGTCGAACTCGCCTGACGCTTCGACTCTGATCGAAGACGACGATGCCGCCGGTTCACTCCGGCGGCATTTTTGTATTCGGGGGCGCTCGGACGGACTGGCTTAGCGCAAGCGAGCTCTCAATGAGTTTGCGCGTGAGGGCGGCCGGGAGCCGCGCGCGAACGGCGAGCCAAAAAACCGGCAGCGCGAACGCGGTCACCAGAATGAGATCATAGCCGGGCCGCAACAGGCCGAGCCCATTGCCGTAGCTTCCGCAGTAGGAAAGCACGGTGAGCCCTAAAAGGTAGATCCAGAACCACGCCGATTGGCGCACGTCCAGCGGCTCGTCGGGAGCGGCGTGCAGCAATCTGACGATGCACAATCCTACTCCGCCGGCTGTCGCCAGAAGGAACACCTTCCAGTTGGTCTCCCATCCCGTCCAGTAGACGACGTAGGCAGTGATCACGAACGCGATAGGCGAGAGCACGAGGCCCGGCGTCAGGCGGAACGGTCGGCGCAGATCCGGACACTGGTAGCGCAGCGCCGCGAGCGACACGGGCCCGAAAGCCAGCGACAGCACCGCTGCCGACGTGATGAAGCCGACGAGCTCGGCCCAGCCCGGGAAGGGCAGCAACAGCAAGAACCCCACGGCGAGGTTGAACAGCCAGCGCCCAGCCCGGCACCTTGAAGCGGTTGAGGCGCAGGAACGCGCGGGGGAAGTGCCCGTTCTCGGCCATCGCATAGTTGATCCGCGCCGTCGCGGCGGCAAACGCCAGCGCGGTGCCCGACGGCGAGAGTACGGCGTCGAAATAGAGGACGCCCGCGAGCCAGTGCATGCCAAGAAGCGTGGCGAAGGCGGCAAACGGCCCAGCCGCCGCGCTCTCCGAGATACGCGCCCACCCGCCGGCCAGGTGCGCCGATGGTATGGCGCCGATGAACGCGATCTGCAGCAGCAAGTACACGCCGAGGCTGATGAGCACCGCGCCGATCATCGCGCGGGGCACGCTGCGCTGTGGATCCTTGGCTTCGCCGGCGAGATCGATCGCGGTGCGGAACCCGAAGAAGCAGAACAGAACGCCGCCTCCGGAAACGGCCGCGAATACGCCCGCCAGACCGGTCGGCGCAAAACCGCCGTGCGCGGTGAAGTTGGAACCATCGAAGGCCGCAAGCATCAGCGCGGCGGCGGCAAGCACCGGGATCGCCAGCTTCCACACCGTGATCACCGAGTTGGCGCGCGCCATCCAATCGATGCCGGCGAGATTGACGGCGGTGAAGAGAACCAGCAGCGCGACGGCGGCGGCAAGGCCCGGTGTCGTCAGCGCACGCTCCCCGGCTGCGTTCATGCTGGTGAGCCATGGCAGGTAGTTCGAGGCGTACTGCAGGACCGCCGCCACCTCGATTGGCGCGGTTGCCACATAGGCGACCCAGCACAGCCAGCCGGCGATGAAACTGCTCAAACCGCCGTGCGAAAAATATGGGATTCTGGCGATGCCGCCGGCGACCGGCAGCATCCCACCGAGCTCGGCATAGATCAGCGCCAGGATGAGGGCGATGGCACCGCCGATCAGCCACGAGAGGATTGCGGCCGGCCCGGCAATCTGTGCCGCATAGAGCGCGGCGAACAGCCAGCCGGATCCGATGATGCTCGTGATGGCCGTGAAGGCCAGGGCCACGGGGCCGATCTGGCGCTGCAGGGATCGCGGTCCCCCATCCGTTGAAGTCACGTAGCCGCCCCCCAAGCCGCCGCGCCGGGCACGCCCGACTCCATGCAGCCTTCTAGCGCATTCGCTGCGCTACGTCGCCGTGCGGCAGGAGAGCGTCAAGCGAGCCGGGCCTACTTGTGGACCGGACGCACCGCCGCGATCACGTTCGTCTGCACGATGCCCTCGACGGGTGCAATCTTGTCGAAGATCGCCTTGTGCGCATCCGCATAGCTATCGCAGTTGAGCTGGGCGACGAGCTTGTCTTGGGAGAGCGCCACCACATTGGCGAACGTGCAGCTGGAAAGCTCGAGCCGTTTCAGCGCGCTCAACGTATCGCCAGCGTCGGCTGCGCGCAAAAGCTCGATGAAAAGATAGATTTCGACCATTCGCCGCACTCCCTGGCACGTTCCATTTTCCGCGGCTGCTGCAGCCTCGCGGGAAACGCACCCGGACCCTCGATGGATCCACGGCGGGAAGGTCAGCCTTTGGCGGCTTTGGCCACGCGCGCGATGCCGGCACGCTTCTTGAGCTGCTTGCGCACGCCGGCCGTATTGCCCTGGTTGCGCGTCACCTTGGCCCGGGGAATGGCGCGGCGCGCTTTCTTCTTTTGCGTCTCGACGTTGCGGAGGCTGCGTTTCGACATGGCATTCACCATAAGTTGGGGCCGCTGCGCGGTTGGCGTGGGGGCTCGATTGGTGCTTCCTCTAGGTGATCTGTGCCGGCAAAGCAAGGGCTTAAGGTCGCAACGACACGGATGACATAAATCGGTAACAAGAGTCGATTAGCCGAGCCCGTTGAACCGTGGCGGCGCCCGGCACACCAGAAAACGAACGGGGGAGGAATGGCCGTAACTCAGGATGCCGTCGCCGTGGACGAGGCGTCCCTTCGACGCCGGCGCAACCGACGGCTGCGCCAGGCCGTGCATCGGCACAAGCCGGTCACCCGCCAAGGCATCCAGGAGCGGCTCTTTACGCTCGCCTTCAGCGGCCTCGTCTATCCCCAGATCTGGGAAGACCCCGTCGTCGACCTCGAGGCGCTGCGCTTGCAGGAAGGCGAGCGGCTCATCGCCATCGCGTCGGGCGGCTGCAACGTGCTGAGCTATCTTGCAGCGGCCCCTGTCTCCATAACGGCGGTCGATCTCAATCCGGCGCACGTCGCGCTCAACAAGCTGAAGCTCGCAGCGCTCGCGCACCTGCCCGACTACGCCGCCTTCTGCCGCTTCTTTGCCGAAGCCGACGGCCGCCACAACATCGATGCCTACCAGACCTATCTGCGCCCGCACCTCGACGCCGCGACGCGCAAATACTGGGACTCGCGCGACCGCCTCGGACGCCGCCGCATCAGCTATTTCGGCATCGAACATCTATCGTCACGGGCTGCTCGGCGGCTTCATCGGCGCAGGCCATCTGCTCGCGCGCCTGCACGGCGCCAACCCGCGCCGCTTGCTCGCGGCCAAAAGCCGGGCCGAGCAGCGCCGCATCTTCGAGCGCGGAGCTCGCGCCGCTGTTCAAGAAGCGGCACATCCGCTGGCTGCTCGACCGGCCGTCCTCGCTGTTCGGCCTCGGCATTCCGCCCTCGCAGTTCACCGCGCTCAAGGGCAGCGAGGCCAGCATGGCCGACGTGCTGCATGCACGCCTCGAGCGGCTCGCCTGCGACTTCGATTTCTCCGACAACTATTTCGCCTGGCAGGCCTTCGGCCGTCGCTATTCGAGCGGCGGCAGCGGACCGTTGCCGCCCTACCTGCAGCGCGAGAACTTCGAGGTCCTGCGCGCCCGCACCGGCGACGTCACCGTGAGTGCACGCCTCTTTCACCGAGCACCTGAGCCAGCAGCCCGCCGCCTGCCTCGACGCCTACGTGCTGCTCGACGCGCAGGACTGGATGACGGATGCGCAGCTCAATGCCTTGTGGACCGAGATCGTGCGCACGGCCAAGCCCGGCGCGCGCGTCATCTTCCGCACCGCCGGCGAGGAGACGATCCTGCCGGGACGCGTGCCCGACGTCATCCTGTCGCGCTTCGACTACGATCGCGAGACCTGCCGGGCAGCGGACGGGCAAGGATCGCTCGTCGATCTACGGCGGGTTCCATCTCTACGTGCTTGAAGGGTTGAGGAGAGCGCCTTGGCCCATACCGGCGTCCCCGCAGGCGCGCACATGGACGCGATCTACCGCTATCAGCGCTACATCTACGATGCGTCGCGCAAATACTATCTGTTGGGCCGCGACCGCCTGCTCGACGAGCTCGAGCCGCCGCCGGCGGCACGGTCCTGGAGGTCGCGTGCGGGACGGGGCGCAATCTGATCAAGGCGGCGCGGCGCTATCCGACGGCGCGCGTTCTACGGCTTCGATATCTCGACCGCCATGCTCGACACCGCCCGGGCTTCGATCGCGCGTGAGGGGCTTTCGGACCGCATCAAGGTTGCCCAGGGCGACGCCACGGACTTTTCGCGGCGAGCGGATGTTCGGGCGTGCCGGCGTTCGACCGCGTATTCGTCTCGTATGCGTTGTCGATGATCCCGCCCTGGCGCGAGGCGCTGCAGCAGGCGCTCGGTGCGGTGGCGCCGGGCGGCCGGCTCTATGTCGTCGATTTCGGCGAGCAGGCGGGCCTGCCGCGCTGGTTCAAGTCGGGGCTGCGCGCGTGGCTCGCGAAGTTCTCGGTCGAGCCGAGGGACGCCCTCGTGGCGCGAGTTGCAGGAATCCGCCGCGCACCCCGGCTTTACCGTCGGCTGCGAGGAGCTCTACCGCGGCTACGCCATCTATGCGGTCGTCGTGAAGACGGCCGGCGGCTTCAGTGCCCGGTCAGCCATTTGAGGCCGTAGAAGCTCGGCGCGATCACGCCTCCCGCCCATAGGAAGGCGGAGGCTGAAATTCGCGATCTGGAACGGCAGCTGCCGCATGGCGGCCATGCCGGCGATGACCGGGATGACGGCGCGGATCGGCCCGAAGAAGTGGCCGAGGAAGACGCCGAACACGCCGTACTTCTCGAAGAACGCTCTGCCGCGCTCCATCATGTCCGGGTAGGCGCGGAACGGCCAGTAGCCGTTGATCGAGTCGTTGAAGTAGAGCCCGATCCAGTAGGAGACGGCATATCCGAGCGCGCCTCCGAGGCCCGCGGCGAGGACGACCGGCCACACGTCGATATCGCTGGCGCCGAGCAGGCCGCCGATGGCGACCAGGATCACCGTCGACGGCAGGATCAGCGAGACGAAAGCCAGGCTCTCGCCGAAGGCGAGCGCGAAAGCGACGGGGACCACCCAGGCTTGATTGGCCTGTACGAAGGCGACAACGGCATCAACATACTCGTGCATGGCGGACTTTCGTCACTCCTTGGCGGCAAGTGAAAGCAACAATTGAAAGTGTGGCGGCAGGGACTGACGTCCGCCCGCACATGGTGGCCTCAGACCCCGGCCGTGGGAAGCGGATTGTTCATATAGGTACCTGGAACCGGCGGTCACAGGGCCGGCGCGGCTCAGGACCTGTTGCAGCGTCGCTTCATCTCGGCCGCCAGCTCGCGGGAGACCTCGGCGGCGAGCATCACGCCGCGCGAGACCTGCGCCGGCGTGAGATTGCTGCCCGAGGGTCCGCGCAGGACACCCGGCGCCTTGTCGGCCTCGTTGCGCCCGTGCGCCAGCTCCTCGCAGCTCAGCTCCTTCTTCTTGCTCTTCAGTGCGAAAAGGCGCACGCCCGACGCGTAGGCTTCGGCCGGCGCGTGTGCCTTGACCCAGGTGCGGTCCTGGTCCTCGACGAGGTAGCGCAGCGACTTCTGCCGCCGGTCGACGCAATCGGGCGAGTCGTCGACGCAGGTGAGGCCGGAGCTCGGGCCCCCGCCGTCGGTCACGCCGCAGCCCCCGAGGACGATGGCGGCGAACAACAGAAGCGGCACGGGGCGTTTCCGGCGTCGGTCGAAAATCATCTTCGCTCCCTTGTCGGCGCGCGGCCAAAGCCCCTAGAAGGCCAGCATGGCGGCGTCAAGGCGAATGACCTACGACGGCGCGGCGCAATTGGAAAGGGACGACGATGGCGTACGCAATCCGCATCCATTCCTGCGGGGGACCGCAAGTGCTGCAGCGCGACGACATAACCGTCGGCGATCCGGGTCCCGGCGAGGTGCGCCTGCGCCAGGGCGCGGTGGGCCTCAACTACATCGACGTCTACCACCGCAGCGGCCTCTACAAGCTGGCGAGCCTGCCGGCGGTGATCGGCATGGAGGGTGCCGGCACCATCGAGGCCGTCGGTGCGGGCGTCACCGACCTCAAGGTCGGCGACCGCGTGGCCTATGCGGGCGTGCTCGGGGCTTACGCCGACGAGCGGCTGATCGCGGCGGACCGGCTCGTCAAGCTGCCGGACGGCATCGATGAGACGACGGCCGCCGCGATGATGCTGCAGGGGATGACGGTGCGCTATCTGCTGCGCGAGACCTATCCTTGCACGTCCGAAACCGTTCTCCTGTTTCACGCCGCCGCCGGCGGCGTAGGCCTGATCGCGTGCCAATGGGCGAAAGCGATCGGCGCGACGATGATCGGCACGGTGGGCTCCGAGGAGAAGGCGCGGCTCGCAAAGGAGAACGGCTGCACCCACGTCATCAACTACCGCACCGAGGATTACGTCGCGCGCGTCAAGGAGCTGACCGGCGGCAAGGGATGCGACGTCGTCTACGACGGTGTCGGCAAGGACACCTTCCCGTCCTCACTCGATTGCCTGAAGCCGAAGGGTCTGTGGGTGAGCTTCGGCAACGCCTCTGGGCCGGTGCCCGCCGTTCGATCTGGCGATCCTGTCGGCCAAGGGCTCGCTCTACGCGACGCGCCCCACGATCATGACCTACATCGCGCGGCGCGCCGATCTCCTCGCCAACGCCAACGAGCTGTTCGCCATGGTCGAGAGCGGAGCGATCAAGATCGCGGCGAGCCGCACCTATCCGCTGCGCGAGGCCGAAGCCGCCCATCGCGATCTCGAGGCGCGCAAGACGACCGGCTCGATCGTGCTGCTGCCCTGAGCGGCGCGGAGGCTTCTGCAGGTATGGTTAGCCCGCGGTAACCATGATCGTGAAGGCGGGCTTTTTGCGTGCGTTGAAGCGGGCCGATTGCGCCAGTTTGATGCGGTGCTCCCGCCGCGAATTTCACACTTGGCCGCTTCGGCGCGCGCATTCATGCCCGCGCGGTTTACCAGTTTTCATCGGCTCGCTGACATCCTCGTTTGTGCGTTTCCCGTTTGCGGGGAGCCAAAAGAGAGGCAGCAGCCGGCACCGCTGACCAATGCCTCCGACGTAACCAGGTGCACGGACGGGATGCGTTATGGCACGGCTTGAACTGGCTTCTCACGGCGTCCAAGAGAGCGCCGCCCATGGCGGGGCGTCGGATGCGCTCTTCCAATTGGGCCTCATGTACTGCGTCGGCCGCGACGTCGACATCAATCTGATCGAGGCCCACAAATGGTTCAACCTCGCGGCCCTGCGCGGCAACGAGGAGGCCAAGCACTATCGGTTGGATATCTCGCGCGAGATGTCGAAACCGGAAATCGCCAAGGCGCAGCGGCTGGCGCGCGAGTGGATCGCCACCCAGTGAGCGGACTGCGTCGGGACGCTGGCGCTCCGGGGCCTTCCGGCGGCGCAGCGGTCGGGCGGCGCCGCTCGCCGGAAATTGAGCGGGCGCGGCACCGGCGTTTCAACAGTCGCCGAAAAACGAGCTCAAGCAGGTCCAGGTTTTCTTGACGGCGTTGCCGACCGCGTTGCCGGCGGCCTTGGCGCCGTCGCCGATGGCTTCGCCCGCTTTTTTCAAACTCTCGCCCGGCGATTGCACCGGCGGCTGAGCTCCCTCCTCGGCAGTCCGCGGAGCACCCTCCGCGGGCGTTTGCGGCGCGCCCTCCGTGGGCGTTTGCGGCACAGCCTCCCAAGTCGCTTCCGGCGCAACCTGTCCAGGCGCTTGCGGCACAACTTCCCAAGGCGCTTGCGGCGCGCCATGTCCAGGTGCGGGGACTCCGCCGGCAGGTGGCGGCAGCTGCGCTCCAGGAACGGACGCACCGGGTTGGATCTCGGCTTCGCCCGGCAGCGGGGCGGCGTTGGGGAACATCACCGTCCGCAACTCTCCCTCGCAGGGCCCCGACGGCATGCGGGCGACGCTGCAGCTGGCGTGCGGCCCCAGTCGCGCGAGTTCGGTGATGCAGAGAAGTTGTCCCCGCGAGCCTCCACCTGCCAAACCGGGGTTGCCCCCGATGGTGCAGCGGTACCTCGCATCGGGGCCCGTGCAGGTGACGCAATACTCCTGCGCGCGCACTGTTTCCGTGAGCATGCACAGTGTGAACGTAGCTAGGGCGGTTGCTATCGGGATGCGCATCCGGCGGCTACCAGTTCGAATTAGCCTTGGCCCTGTACCGGGGACACGCGGGACGATGCGGCCCGGCGCCCGGCCCGTCAAGGGTTTGGGAGTGGTGCCCGCGCGGCTTGCATTCGCTTTGCCCCCCATTTATGAGGGGGCTCGCCCGGAGGAGACGTGGCCGAGTGGCTGAAGGCGGCGGTTTGCCAACCTGTGTGCGTCTTCAAGAGCGTCAATGACTTGCGAGCGTTGGGGCTCGTTCTAGGCACTCCTCAGCCAGGAGATGCTATGGGGTGACTTGAGGAGCTGTGGCCGAGTGGCTGAAGGCGGCGGTTTGCTAAACCGTTGTACGCTGTAAAGGCGTACCGAGGGTTCGAATCCCTCCGGCTCCGCCA
>CAWKBL010000008.1:0-268747 GCA_963847865.1 uncultured Alphaproteobacteria bacterium
CGATCTTCGGCGAGTACCGCCACGACGAGCGGGGGCAAACGTCGGGACAACGCTTGGCGGCGACGTTACCTTCTGGGCCGGCGGTATCATTCAGGGGATCGAAGCAGCCGACATGGTCGTCTATGCCATTTACCGGCATACGGATGGCGACTACACCGACGCCAACATGGCCGTCAAAGAGCTCGATGCCTTCGACATGGTCATCACCGGAGCAAAGATCAATTTCTGATCCGGTGCCTACGCCCGGCAAGACGCAAGAGAGCCATCCCGGATGGCTCTCTTCGCGCCCAACCGGCTCGAGCCATGACGTTTTTTCCGCTTATCAGCTTTGGGAATAAGCAAAGCAGAAGGTCATCGTTCACCGGCTCGACGGCTGCCGGTAGGGTCCCGCCGCTAACCATAAGGGAGCCCCTGCCATGCAGACCGATCTATTGCTGTCCTGGGCCGGTGTTATCCTGGCCCTCATCTTCGTGACCTCGGTCGTGCTCGCCTGACGTTTGCGTACAGGGGGGAATTGAGCATGAAGAGATCGCGAAAGCGCAGCGTCCTGCCAGGCTTCGGCCTGTCGCTCGGCTTCACGCTCAGCTACCTCTCGCTGATCGTGCTCGTGCCGCTGGCGGCGGTGTTCGTAAAGAGCGCGGGCCTTGCTCCAGACGCATTCTGGCACACGGTGACGACGCCGCGCGTGCTCGCCTCCTACCGGCTTAGCTTCGGAGCTTCGCTCCTGGCAGCCACTATCAACGTCGTGTTCGGACTGCTGCTCGCCTGGGCGCTGGTGCGCTACCGTTTCCCCGGAAAACGCCTAATCGACGCCCTGATCGATTTGCCGTTCGCATTGCCGACGGCCGTCGCCGGCATCGCTCTTACGGCGATCTACGCGCCCAACGGCTGGCTAGGCCAGTATCTGGAACCGCTGGGGCTCACCGTCGCCTATACGCCGCTCGGCGTGCTCGTGGCGCTGGTCTTCATCGGCGTTCCGTTCGTCGTGCGCACGGTGCAGCCGGTCCTCGAGGACCTCGACATCGAGTTCGAGGAGGCAGCCGCCAGCCTCGGCGCCACGCGCTGGCAGACCATTCGCCGCGTGGTACTGCCGGCGCTGGCGCCAGCCCTGCTCACCGGCTTCGCGCTCGCATTCGCCCGTGCCGTTGGGGAATACGGCTCGGTGATCTTCATCGCCGGCAACATACCTATGGTCTCCGAGATCACGCCGCTCATCATCATCACCAAGCTTGAGCAGTACGACTACGCCGGCGCGACGGCCGTCGCGGCTGTGATGCTCGTCATGTCGTTCGTGCTGCTGCTCGCCATCAACGCGCTGCAGGCCTGGACGGCGCGGTCCAGCGCGAGGCCCGGCCGATGACCGCGGGGCTCGCGTATTTCGGCGTCCAAGGCCGCGCGGCGCGCTTCGAGGCGAGCCACGCCGCGCGCGAGCCCGCTCTCGCCAAATGGCTGGTGATCGCGATCGCCCTGGCCTTCTTCGTCACATTCCTTCTCCTGCCGCTGCTTGCGGTCTTCGCCGAAGCGCTGCGCAAGGGATGGACGGCCTATCTGGCGGCGATAACCGCGCCCGACGCTCTATCCGCCATGTGGCTTACGCTGCTTGCTGCCGCCATCGCAGTGCCGCTCAATCTCGTCTTCGGCATCACCGCCGCCTGGCTCGTGTCGAAGCACGACTTTCGCGGCAAGCAGCTGCTGATCACGCTGATCGATCTGCCCTTCTCGGTGTCCCCGGTGATCGCCGGTCTTGTCTATGTTCTCGTCTTCGGTGCGCAGGGCTGGTTTGGGCCGTTGCTCGCGGACCACGGGATCAGGATCATATTCGCCGTGCCGGGGATCGTGCTCGCCACGATCTTCGTCACCGTGCCCTTCGTCGCCCGCGAGCTGATCCCGCTTATGCAGGCGCAGGGCCGGGATGAGGAGGAAGCCGCCCTCGTGCTGGGTGCCTCCGGCTGGCAAACCTTCCGCCGGGTCACGCTTCCCAATATCAAATGGGGGCTACTCTACGGGGTCATCCTCTGCAACGCGCGGGCGATGGGCGAGTTTGGCGCGGTGTCCGTCGTCTCTGGACACATCCGGGGCGAGACCAATACCCTGCCGCTTCAAGTCGAGATACTTTACAACGAGTACAGTTTCGCTGCGGCCTTTGCCGTTGCGTCGCTGCTTGCCCTGCTGGCCCTGGTGACGCTCCTGATCAAGACCGTCGTCGAGTGGCGCGCAGGGTCCGAGCTTCAGCCGGTCGAGGGTCCATGAGCATCGAAGTGCGCAACATCGGGAAGTCGTTCGGGCGCTTCCTCGCGCTCGACGACGTGAGCCTCGAATTTCCCAAAGGCGAGCTCGTCGCGCTGCTTGGGCCATCGGGCTGCGGCAAGACCACGCTGCTTCGGATCATCGCCGGGCTCGACTACGCAGATTCGGGGCAGGTCATCTTCGACGGCGAGGATGCATCCGGAAGCCATGTGCGCGAGCGCCAGGTGGGCTTCGTGTTCCAGCACTACGCGCTGTTCCGTCACATGACGGTGTTCGAGAACGTGGCCTTCGGTCTGCGCGTGAAACCGCGCCGGATACGGCCGCCGGAAGCCGAGATCCGGCGCAAGGTCATGGAGCTTCTCGATCTTGTGCAGCTCGCTTGGCTCGCCGATCGGTACCCCGGGCAGCTCTCCGGCGGACAGCGCCAGCGCATTGCGCTCGCACGCGCGCTCGCCGTCGGCCCGCGCGTCCTTTTGCTCGACGAGCCGTTCGGCGCGCTCGACGCCAAGGTTCGCAAGGAGCTGCGGCGCTGGCTGCGCCGCCTGCATGACGAGCTGCACATCACCTCGATCTTCGTCACGCATGACCAGGACGAGGCGATCGAGCTTGCCGACCGGCTTGTGCTCATGAATGGCGGTCGCGTCGAGCAGACCGGAACGGCGCGCGATGTCTATGCCCGGCCGGCGACGCCGTTCGTCTACGCGTTCCTCGGTGCCGTGAACGAGTTCAGGGGCCAAGTCGAGGGCGAGCATCTGCGTGTCGGCCGCGACATCCTGCCGATCGCCGGAGCCGGCATTGCGCAGGGCAAGGATGCGGTCGCGTTTGCGCGGCCGCACGAGCTCGACATCATCGCCGATCCGCCGGGGGCGAACTTCGGCGTACCGGCGACGATCAGCCGTATCCTCGATGTGGGAGCCGTCGCGCGCGTGGAGCTCAGCGCGCCCGTCCGCGCCGGCATAACGAGCGGGCCGCAGGTCTTCGAAGTCGAGTTGCCGTCGCAGAGGCTGGCTGAGCTCAATCTCGCGGCCGGCCAGCCGGTGCGCGTCGTGAGCTCGCAACTCCGCGTCTTCGAGCAAGGACGTCGCCTATGAATTTCCAGCAGCTTCGCATCATTCGCGAGACCGTCAGGCGCAATTTCAATCTGACCGAGGTGGCGAACGCGCTTTACACGTCCCAGTCGGGCGTGAGCAAGCACATCAAGGATCTCGAGGACGAGCTGGGGGTGGAGCTGTTCGTGCGCCGCGGCAAGCGGCTCCTGGGCTTGACCGAGCCCGGCAAGGAGCTTCTCGGCATCGTCGAGCGCATGCTGCTCGACGCCAAGAACATCAAGCGGCTCGCCGATCAGTTTTCGATGAGCGACCAGGGCGAGCTGACGATCGCCGTCACGCATACGCAGGCGCGCTATGCGCTTCCCTCGGTCGTGGTGAAGTTCAAGAAGGAATTTCCCAAAGTGCGATTGGTCCTGCACCAGGCGAGCCCGAAGGAGACCGTGGCGATGCTGCTCGACGGCAGCGCCGACATCGGCGTCGCCACCGAGGCGCTGGAAGAGAACCCCGACGTCGTCGCGTTCCCCTACTATTCATGGGACCACGCCGTCATCGTGCCGGCGGGTCATGAGCTTGAAGGCGTCAAGCCACTGACGCTCGAAGCCATCGCCGAGTGGCCCATCATCACCTACGACACGGGCTTCACGGGTCGCCCGCGCATCGATCAGGCCTTCGCGGCGGCGGCACTCGAGCCCGACGTCGTGATGACGGCGCTCGATGCCGATGTCATCAAGGCGTACGTGGAGCTGGGTCTCGGTGTCGGCATCATCGCCTCGATGGCCTACGACGCCAAGCGCGATACGGGGTTGAGGCTGCTCGACACGAGCGGGCTCTTTGCACGCAACACCTCGCGCCTGGCAATCCGCCAGGGGCGCTATCTGCGCGGCTATGCCTACCGCTTCCTGGAACTGTGCTCGCCTGATCTCACCGAGTTCGATCGTGCGCTCGAGCGTCACGCCGAAGGGGGAGCCCGAGGTCGCGGACTAACCTTCGTCTTCAATTTCGATGAATTCCGCTCATCCCGCACCAGCCGTCGTCGTAGGAAGCGCTCACCTCTTCCGGTTCTGGCCCAAAGCCGACGAGCTTGCTGGAGGTACTGTACGACCGCTCTTGAGAATTGGCTGACGCACTTTGATCGGCCAGAGGGCTGCCGCTGACAGTTGTGGTAACAGCTAATTTGGGAGCGACTCGCTATCGCAAGTTTCTGGTTCAGAACCAGAAATTGGTGGGTGATGAAGGATTCGAACCTTCGACCCGCTGATTAAGAGTCAGCTGCTCTACCAACTGAGCTAATCACCCGCACCGCGTCGCCATGGCCGACCCCGCCGGGCCCGAAGATCCCGCGCGGTGACATTTCAGGCCACTATTCAGGCCGTCATTCAGGTCACCATGACAGCAAAAGGGCCCGCCGCGCGAGCCCCATTAGCTGAGTGCCTCTAGCACCCAACGGCGTGCCTGTCCAGCCGCTGAACCCGCGCGCCGGCGCCCTCAGCGGGCGCGCACAGAGGCGCGCTGGCGCGACCATGGCGCCGCCCGCTCTGGGCCGCAAATGGCCGCTTCCCGCCCAATCGGGTGGCAACGCTTATGGGCTCAAGAGGATCGTTCTGCTAAAAATGCCGTACGAGGAGCGAATCACCGTCGCGTCGCCAGCCGCGCACACAGCCGGCGGCCCTCTCTTGGAGATCCATGGACGAGGAAAAGCGAAAAGCGTCCAGGCGCCGCGTCTTGAAGGTCGGGAAGATCGTCTTCGCCGACGGCATGCGCGTGATCGACTGCACCATCCGCGACCTGTCGACGGAGGGCGCGCGCCTGCTCGTCGGCAATAGCGTCGGCGTGCCCGATTGCTTTCTCCTGTTCGAGAAGTCGACGGGGATGCTCTACCAGTCCACCGTCGTCTGGCGCCAGAACGACTCCGTCGGTGTCAACTTCGAGGGCGAGCCCACCAGCGTCCACGACGATGCAAACAAGCGCTTCGCTCGATTGAAATTCTAGGAAGAGGGTCACCTAGGCCCGCATGAGCAGGTGCGCGTGCTCGCCGAGCCCGGCGAGAACGGCGGCCGAGCCCTTGACGACGCAGTGCATCGGGTTCTTCTGCACGTGGAACTTCACGCCGACGCGGCGCGCGAGCGCCATGTCGAGATTGTCGAGAAGGGCGCCGCCGCCGGTCAGGTGAATGCCGCGGCGCGTGATGTCGCTCAGAACGTCGGGCGGCAGCTCCTCGAGCGCGCGCTGCACGAAGTCAGCCATGGCGTCGACGGGTTCGGCCAGCGCCTCGGCGATGTCCTTGGGCGACAGCACCGCGCTCTTGGCCCAGCCCTTGCGCAGGTCGCGGCCGCTAATGTGCACCTCGGACGTGCGGCCGTTGGCTGTCGCCTGCGCCGTCCCGGCCTCGATCTTGATGCGCTCGGCGTTGGCTTCCCCGATCAGCAGGTGGTGCTTGCGCCGCACGTAGCGGATGATCGCCTCGTCCATGGCGTTGCCGGCGCAGCGCAAAGTTCGCGCCGAGACGATGATGCCGCTCGACAGGACCGCGATGTCGGTCGTGCCGCCGCCGATATCGACGACCATGGCGCCGCCCGGCTCCTCGATCGGCAAGCCGGCTCCGAGCGAGGCGGCGACCGGCTCGGCGATGAGATAGACCTTGCGCGCGCCCACCGAGACCGCCGTATCGTAGACCGCGCGCCGCTCCACGGGCGTCGCGCCCGCGGGCACGCAGATGAGGATGCGCGGTCTGCGGAACCCCAGCATGGTCTTGGTGCGCTTGATGAACTGGCGCAGCATTTCCTCGGTGGCGACGAAGTCGGCGATCACGCCGTCGCGCAGCGGGCGCACGATCTCGAGGCTTTCGGGCGTGCGCCCCATGAGCGCCTTGGCCTTGCGTCCCACGGCCAGGATCTCCCGCACCCCGCGATAGGGACGCACGGCGACGATCGAAGGCTCATCGATGATGATGCCGCGGCCCGCGACGTGCACGAGCGTATTAGCCGTGCCGAGGTCGATTGCGATGTCGTCTGAGAAAGCGCCTGCCATGCCCAGCTGTCTCGTCTGCTCGCAACCCCGCACGCGCCGACCCGCAACTGCGCAATGTCCGCAGCACGTTTTTCAAGGTCAAGAGAACAACTCTCCGGCGGCGCACGCCTTGAGGTTTAGCGCCTTCGCTTGCAGAAGCCAATGAAACGCTTTGGCGCGCACCGGAGGCGCCGGCACGTGGCCGGCGTCTCCTCTATGCTGCGTGGCTTGCGGGTCAGAGGGCTTGCTGCTGCACCCGCGCCGTCTTCTGCCGCTTGACGAGCAGCTTGTTCAGCGCGGAAACGTAGGCGCGCGCCGAGGCGACCATCGTATCGGTATCGGCGCCGCGGCCCGTCACCATGCGCCCGTCCTCCTCCAGACGGACCGACACCTCGGCTTGCGCGTCGGTGCCTTCGGTCACGGCGTGCACCTGGTAGAGGTCGAGCTTGGCTTCGTGCGGAACCAGCATCTTGATGGCGTTGAAGGTTGCATCGACCGGTCCGTTGCCGGTCGACTGCACGGTGTGCTGCACGCCGTCGATGTCCAGCGTCAAGGTCGCGGACTGCGGCCCCATGTTGCCGGCGATGACGGTCAGCGACACGACCTTCATGCGATCGTGCATGTGGGCGATGCCCTCGTCGACGAGCGCCTCGATGTCCTCGTCGTAGACGTGCTTCTTGCGGTCGGCGAGGCCCTTGAAGCGCACGAACGCATCCTCGAACGCGTTCTCGCCCAGCTCGTAGCCGAGTTCCTTCAGCTTGGCGCGGAAGGCGTTGCGGCCCGAGTGCTTGCCCATGACGAGCGAGCTCTTGCCGACGCCGACCAATTCCGGCGTCATGATCTCGTAGGTCTGCTGGTACTTCAGGATGCCGTCCTGATGGATGCCGCTCTCGTGCGCGAACGCGTTGCGGCCGACGATCGCCTTGTTGTACTGCACGGGAAAATTGGTGACCGCCGACACGAGGCGCGAGGCACGCGACAGCATCGTCGTGTCGACGCGCGTGTCGTAGGGCAGCACGTCGCGGCGCGTCCTGATCGCCATCACCAGCTCCTCGAGCGCGGCATTGCCCGCCCGCTCGCCGATGCCGTTGACCGCGCACTCGATCTGGCGGGCGCCCGCCTCCAGGGCCGCCAGCGAGTTGGCGACCGCGAGCCCCAGATCGTTGTGGCAGTGGGTCGAGAAGACCGCCTTGTCGGAGCCGGGAACCCGCTCGCGCACGGCACGGAACATGGCCGCGTACTCGCCGGGCGTCGCATAACCGACGGTGTCGGGCAGGTTGATCGTCGTGGCGCCGGCCTTGATGGCTGCGTCGACGCACTGGCACAGGTAGTCAATTCCGGTGCGCGTTGCATCCATCGCCGACCACTCGACGTCCTCGACGAGATTGCGGGCGCGCGCGACGGTAGCGGTGATGATCTCGAGGACCTCGGCTTCCGTCTTGCGCATCTGGTGCGCGAGGTGGATCGGCGAGGTGGACACGAAGGTGTGGATGCGCCCGCGCTGCGCATGGCGCACCGCGTCGCCGGCGCGGTCGATATCGGCGAAGATCGCGCGCGCCAGACCCGCGACGGTCGCGTTCTTGACGCGGGCGGAGACGGCGCTCACCGCCTCGAAGTCACCGTCCGACGCAATGGGGAAGCCCGCCTCGATGATGTCGACGCCCATGGCATCGAGGCAGTCGGCGACCTCGAGCTTCTCCTCAAACGTCATGGTCGCGCCGGGGCATTGCTCGCCGTCGCGCAGCGTGGTGTCGAAGATGCGCACCCAGTCGGCGTCGGCTTTCTCGCCTACTTTGGCGCCTTGGGGCATTTCAGGGTTCGTTGTCATCGGTTTCGTCTTTCGCTTCAGCCACCCCTCAGCGGGAGCTGGCATTGATCCATCAGCTCGCTCGACTTCTTATCCCCTGAGCGCCCGTCCCGGATGGTCCCGAGACTGCCGAGGCTCAGGGGCTGGTAAGGAGGAGGATCAGAGCCTGAAGGGCGCACGCCGAAGGAGCGCAGCGGAGAAACTCCGCGCGGGCAGCAAAACGACCGTCAATGGCGATCGGCTGGCGCATGGCAATCGTCTTAATACATCTCGCCGGTTCGCGCCAGAGCCAAGTCCGGCGAATTCGCCGCAACAGGTTAGCAAAGGGCGACTGCCACGCGGCGTTCCGGCGCCGGCTCCCGGCGCTTTCCGCCTCAGACCGCGATGGTGCCCTCGGTAACGCGAACCGCGTGGCCGCCGATCCGGACGGTGTCGAGCTGCCCCCCGGCGACGATCAGCGTGAGCTCTATCGCGCTCGGGCGCCCCATCTCATACCCCTGCTCGATCACCTGCTTATGCGTCCCATCGGGCAGGCCGTCGAACTCGTGCACGACGCCGCCAAATCCGACGGCGGCCGCACCTGTCGCGGGATCCTCGGGCACCCCCAGTTGCGGGGCAAACATGCGGGCGTGGAAGGCCGAGCCCTTGCGCAGGCACTCGCGCGTATAGAGGTAGGCCCCGTCGACCTCCTTATCCGGAAAAGCCGCGCCCCAATGCACGCCGTTGATGCGGGCCTTGGCGATCGCCTCGAGCGTCGTCACGGGGATGTAGGCGAACGCGTTACCGGCGGAAAAGCGCAGCGCCGTGTGGTTCTCAAACCCGATCTCGCGCGGCAGCAGCCCGACGGCGTCCGCCAGCCGGTCGCGCGAGGCGAGGGTACCGGATTTCTCCGGCAGCTTGGGAGCGTCGAACTCGGCGAACGGCGCCAATCCGGGGCGCGCGCGCACGCCCACACGCACCGTGCCGATGGCCTGCTCCAGCATGATGATCGCATCGCGCTCGCCGTTGGCGAGTGGCGTGCGCAGCTCTGCGAGCAGGATTGCCGTGCCGACCGTCGGGTGGCCCGCGAAGGGCAGCTCGCGGCCGGGCGAGAAAATTCGCACCTTGGCCGAATGCGCCGGGTTCTCCGGCTTCAGGACGAACACGGTCTCCGACAGGTTGAACTCGCGCGCGATCGCCTGCATGTGCTCGGCATCGAGCCCGTCCGCCTCGTGCACGACGGCCAATGGATTGCCGCCGAACCGGCGGTCGGTGAAGACGTCGAGCGTGTGGAACGTGAGCGCCATGGAGCGGGGGTCCTCGGGCACGCGCCGCTGGCGATGAAACCGGCGAACGGCTTCCATCGTCTGCTTGAGCGCGCCCTGCTATTTAGGAGTGAGAGCCGAAACGACCTTGGTTATGGGGGCAGCCCGCCTCCATCGGCCGATCAAGCTCGGGGCTGGCGCACTCTGCCCAAATTGCGCTCACCGTCAAGCAGGCAGCAACGTCCGCAGCAGCGTCTCGGCATATGGGGGCATGGGGCAATCGCCGATCTCGGCGCGCGAGCGCATGATCACGATATCGGCGAGCTCGGGAGCATCCTGGCGGCGGATGCACGCAACGATGCGCTCGCGTAGCGCCTCGGCCGGCAGAGCGCTGCGCCACTCGATCGCAATCGCGACGATGCTCCCGCACAGCGTGACGCACGAAGCCCGGCGCGCGCGCGAGCTCGGACGCCTCGAGCCCGGTCTCCTCGCGCAGCTCGCGCACGATGCTCGCTTCGATGTCGACCGCCCCATCGGTGACGTCGCGCGCGTCGATCATGCCGCTCGGCGGATAAGCGAGCCCGGCATTGAGATTGCCTTCGCTCTGGCGCCCAAGCAGCACGTAGCCTTCGGCCGAGCGGATGACCGCCGCCCCGAACCCATCGCGCACGCCCTGGTCGTCGCCGCCGCCGCACTCACGCCAGTAGAGGAAGGTCTTAAAGTCGGTGCGCACCAGCGTGCCTGCGAGCGCGCCGTGCTCGAGCGCGAAGCTGCGCGTCAGGTAGATGGTGCCGTCGAACAGCTTGGGGCGCGCGATTTGGCATTTGCGCCAATGCGCAGCGATCGCATCCTTGTGGCGCTCGGCGAAGGGCCACGGTTCGGCGCCGACGGTGAGGGCGCAGCGCGCGACCTGGAAGGTTCTGGCGTCGGTCATTCGGGCACCTCTGACGCGGCTACGGCGGCGTACTTTGGCCCCCTTCGAGCACAACACGCGCGAGGCTCCGCCACAAAGCCTCCGCCACAAAGCCAAGGCGGGAAATCATTATTCCGCCTCGCGGCGACCATGCTCCGTCCAAGATCGGGGAGTGATGTCCAGGGGTACGCGCATGGACCTGCCGAGGGTACGGCGCCAAGTCTTCGAAAATCCGGCGGCGGCATGTAACCCATGACGCCGTTGGAGCGGACGGCGGAGATCCCCGCTTCTCTGCCGTCCGTTACCTGCGAGCGCCCACCCCGGGCTCTTAACCGAGCTCCAGGAGGGATCCGCCTGGCAAGGCTCGCGCGGCCGTAGCCACACGCTAACCCTCCCCAAAGCGACCGCGCGGGTCTTCCGGCCGGTGCCGGCCACTCCCGCGCAGACCCGGTGCCTATTGCGGCTGGAAGCAGCCCAGCGCCTTCGATCCGCAGCCGTAGTAGCCCCAGATCTCGGCCGAGCAGCAGTACTGCCCGCGCTTGCAGCTCCACCGTTTGACCGCGCCGGTCAACGTCGTGTGACGGCACACCTTCGAGCTGCGGTACTTCTTCGCCTGCGCGCCCGACATCGTTCCCGACGCGACATAGCCGCCGGCCGCCAGCGCAAGCACCAGCGCCGCCATCGTGCAAATGCGGATCATGACAGACCTCCCTATTTTTCCCAGTTGAAGCCCACATCATGCGCTCGTGCCGTCGCTGGGGCTATGCAGCCAGTACCCAGGTCGACCGGCTTATCCACCACAGCTTTGGGCAGGCACGCGGTTTCGGACGGCCCAAAGCGCCGCGCACGCGCGCGCGCGCCCAGAGCTTCTCGCCCGATCGGGTTCTCAAGTCTCAGTTGCGCGCCTTATCGACGAGCGAATTGGCCTTGATCCACGGCATCATGCCGCGCAGGCGCTGGCCGACCTCCTCGATCGGGTGAGCGTCGTTCACGCGGCGGATCGCCTTGAATTTGGGCTGGCCCGCCTTGCACTCGCGGATCCACTCCGACGTAAAGGCGCCCGTCTGAATGTCCTTCAGGATCTTCTTCATCTCCGCCTTCGTGCGCTCGGTGATGATGCGCGGGCCCGACACGTACTCGCCGAACTCGGCAGTGTTGGACACCGAGTAGTTCATGTTGGCGATGCCGCCCTCGTAGATGAGATCGACGATCAGCTTCACCTCGTGCAGGCACTCGAAGTAGGCCATCTCGGGCGCGTAGCCCGCCTCGACAAGGGTCTCGAAACCGGCGCGGATCAGCTCAACAAGGCCGCCGCACAGCACGACCTGCTCGCCGAAGAGGTCGGTCTCGCATTCCTCCCGGAAGCTCGTCTCGATGATGCCGGAGCGGCCGCCGCCGACGGCTGAGGCATAGGAGAGGAAGAGGTCGTGGGCGTTGCCGCTCTTGTCCTGATGCACCGCGAGCAGGCACGGCACGCCGCCGCCCTTCAGGTACTCGCCGCGCACGGTGTGGCCCGGGCCCTTGGGCGCGACCATGCCGACGTCGAGATCGGCCCTGGGCTCGATCAGGCTGAAATGCACGTTGAGGCCGTGCGCGAACATGAGTGCCGCGCCCTGCTTCATGTTGGGGCCAAGGTGATCGCGGTAGATGTCGGCCTGCAATTCATCGGGCGTCAGCATCATGATGACGTCGGCCCACTTGGCGGCGTCGGCGACCTCCATCACCTTGAGGCCGGCCTTCTCGGCCTTCTGCGCGCTGCCGAGCCTTTGCGCAGCGCGACCGCCACCTCCTTCACGCCGGAATCGCGCAAGTTGAGGGCGTGCGCATGGCCTTGGCTGCCATAGCCGACGATCGCGACCTTCTTGGTCTTGATCAGATTGATGTCGGCATCACGATCGTAATAAACGCGCATGGCTCCCTCGTAGGTTGGACGTCTTGGTGTCGGTTTGGACCGGCTGCCGGCGGCAGCCGAATGGGCGGGTGTTGAGCAGATTGCTCCTCTAGAGACTTGCCGGACCGCGGCCGATGGCGGCGATACCGGTGCGCGCCACCTCCACGAGACCGAGCTCGGTCATGATCTGGATGAACTGCTCGATCTTGGATGTGCGGCCCGTGATCTCGAACACGAAGTGCTCGGTCGAAGCATCGATGACGCTTGCGCGGAATATCTCGGCGAGCCGCAGCGCCTCGATGCGCTTCTCGCCCTTGCCCGACACCTTGATCAGCGCCAGCTCGCGCTCCATCGAGTCGCTCTCGAGCGTCAGATCGTGCACGCGGTGCACGGGAACGAGGCGCTCGAGCTGATGCTTGATCTGCACGATGACGTCGGGCGTGCCGCGCGTGACGATGGTGATGCGCGACAGATGCTTCTCGTGCTCGGTCTCAGTCACGGTGAGCGAGTCGATGTTGTAGCCGCGCCCCGAAAACAGCCCGATGACGCGCGCAAGCACGCCCGGCTCGTTGTCGACGAGCACCGACAGCGTGCGCGACACGACCGCCTGCTCGACGCCGGGGCCTACGTAGTGGCTCTTGGAAAGCGTCTTGACCATGGCTCGTCTACTTCTGTTTCGGCGGGGTGGCGTTATCGGGAAAGGGCATCTTGGCGTCGGGAAAGAGTGCTTCGAAGAACACCGGGAACCCGTGCTCGTCGACGAGCTTCTTGAAGGCCTCCACGCGCGCGACCGGCATGTTGTAGCTCGCGAAAGCTTGCGTGACGCGCTTGCCCATCGACTGCGCCAGCAGCTCGGGCGACGGCGCGCCCATGCGCTTCAGGGTCTCAGGGGTAAGGCGCGAATAGATGAGCGCCAGGATCTGCGTCTCGAGGTAGTCCTGGGCGATGCACGCCTCGAACGCCTTGGTGTAGGACGAGGAAAGGCTGTGCGTCTTGTAGCAGGCATCGATGAACGCGAAGGCGCGGGTGGCGCCCTGCGTGCGCTGCATCTGAGCAAGCCGCACGGCTGCGTCCTTGATGTTTTCTGCCTGATCCCAGTCAGGGGTCTCAGTGGCGGCGAGCGGAGCGACACAGCCAAACGTCAGGCATGCCCCCACGACGGCGCGCAGGACGCGCGCGCGCGCCGTACCGTGGCGGCGCGGACGTGGGCGCTTCTCGACGTGGCCTCCCGGAGCTTTCATCACACCAGCACCTTGCCCTCGTCGCTGATCGCGCGCTCGACCTCCTCCTCGCTCACGTCCTCGCCCAGCAGCATCTCGTTGTGCGCCTTGCCGGAGGGGATCATGGGGAAGCAGTTGGCGAGCGTCGCCACGCGGCAGTCGAAAATCACCGGACCCTTGGTATTGATCATCTGACGGATGGCCTCGTCGAGATCGGCCGGATCGTCGCAGCGCATGCCGGTCCAGCCATAGGCGTCGGCGAGCTTCACGAAGTCGGGCAGGCTGTCGGTGTAGCTGTGCGACAGCCGGTTGCCGTGCAACAGCTGCTGCCACTGGCGCACCATGCCCATGTACTGGTTGTTCAGAATGAACACCTTGACCGGCAGGTCGTACTGCATGGCGGTCGAACACTCCTGAATGTTCATCAGGATCGAAGCGTCGCCCGCGATGTCGATGACGAGCGACTTGGGGTGTGCGATCTGCGCGCCGATCGCGGCGGGCAGGCCGTAGCCCATGGTGCCGAGCCCGCCCGACGTCATCCAGCGGTTCGGCTCCTCGAAACGATAGAACTGCGCCGCCCACATCTGGTGCTGGCCGACCTCGGTCGTGATGTAGACGTCGCGATCCTTGGTCAGCTCGTAGAGACGCTCCACCGCGTACTGCGGCATGATCGTCTCGCGCGACTGCTTGTAGGAGAGCGATTTCTTGGCGCGCCACTGCTCGACCTGCTTCCACCAGGACTTGTGCGCGGCCTTGTCGACCTGCGGCGACTTCGACTTCCAGATGCGCAGCATGTCCTCCAGCGCGTAGCCGACGTCGCCGACGATCGGGATATCGACGCGCACGTTCTTGTTGATCGAGGACGGATCGATATCGATCTGGATCTTCTGCGAGCCGGGCGAGAAGGCATCGATGCGGCCCGTGATGCGATCATCGAAGCGCGCGCCGACCGCGACCATCACGTCGCAATCGTGCATGGCCATGTTGGCCTCGTATGTGCCGTGCATGCCGAGCATGCCGAGCCACTGCTTGTCGGACGCCGGATAGGCGCCGAGCCCCATCAGCGTCGACGTGATGGGAAATCCGGAGAGCCGCACCAGCTCGCGCAGGATCTGGCTCGCCTTGGGGCCGGAGTTGATCACGCCGCCGCCCGTATAGAAGAGCGGCCGCTTGGCATGCGTCATCAGATCGACGGCCTCGCGCACGGCTGCCTGATCGGGCTTCACACGCGGCTTGTAGGTCTTGTGCGCGATGTTGGAGGGCCCGACGTAGTTGCCGGTCGCGAACTGGATGTCCTTGGGCACGTCGACCACCACCGGGCCGGGGCGTCCGGCCTTGGCGACGTAGAACGCCTCGTGCAGCACGCGCGCGAGGTCGTTGACGTTCTTGACGAGCCAGTTGTGCTTCGTGCACGGGCGCGTGATGCCGACGGTGTCGCACTCCTGGAAGGCGTCGTTGCCGATGAGATGCGTCGGCACCTGGCCGGTGATGCAGACCAAGGGAATGGAATCCATGAGCGCATCGGTAAGGCCGGTGACGGAGTTCGTAGCACCAGGCCCCGAGGTGACGAGCACCACGCCGACCTTGCCGGTGGAGCGCGCGTAGCCTTCGGCGGCGTGCACCGCGCCGCCTTCCTGGCGCACGAGGATGTGCTTGATCTTTTCCTGCTGGTGCAGCTCGTCGTAGATCGGCAGCACCGCGCCGCCGGGATAGCCGAAAATGTGCTCGACCCCTTGGTCGATGAGCGCGGCAATCACCATCTCCGCGCCCGTCATCGTGCGTGCCATCGCGCAACTCCGAAAAAGCAATGCCGCCGGCCGCGCGGGCGTGCCCGGCGGCATACCCGGCCGCGGCCCGCGGCGTGATCCTTAGCGCCGGAAACCTAGGGCCGCGAGAGTGCCCGGTCAATGCTAACGATCAATAAAAGCAATAATATTAGCCTCAGTACTTTCCATTTCTTTCTCTGTAATCCACTTCCACGCAATCATATTGCCTCGGGCCCAGGTTAGCTGGCGTTTCACGTACTGACGCGTCTCCATCTGCGCCTCCGCCACGGCCGCATCGCGGGCGAGCTCGCCACGCAAGTGGCGCAGCAGGGGACGTAACCCCAGCGCCCCCATGATCGGAAGCGCCAAATCGAGCCCGAGCCCGTCGAGGCGCGCTGCTTCTTCCAGAGCCCCCTCGCCCATCATCTGCGCAAACCGCGCATCGATGCGGCGGTGCAGCTCGGCGCGCTCGGGCGCGACGACGATGCGCACGGCGTCCGTCACATCGAGCACCGGCACGCGCGGGGCGCGCTGCCATTCGAGCAGCGATACGCCCGAAGCATCGAGCACCTCGAGCGCGCGCACGATCCGCTGGGTGTCGCCGGGCGCGAGACGCTGCGCCATGTCGGGGTCGCGGCGCTCGAGGATGCGATGAAGCGCGCCGGGCTCGGCTTTCGCCGCCTCGGTGCGCCAGCGCGCGCGGATGTCGTCGCTGATGTTCGGCATGGGCGACAGCCCCTCGAGAAGCGTCTTGAAATAGAGCCCGGTGCCGCCGACGATGATGGGCCGCAGGCCCATGGTGTGCGCCTCACCCAATGCGCGCGCGGCGTCGCCCGCATAGCGGCCCGCCGAGTAGGCCTCGCTGCCCGCAACGAAGCCATAGAGCGCGTGCGCGACGCGGGCCTCCTCCTCGGGCGACGGGCGCGCGGTCAGGATGCTGAGATCGCGGTAGACCTGCATGGAGTCTGCGTTGATGACGAGGCCGCCGCAGCGCTCCGCGAGGCGCACCGCAAGCCCCGACTTGCCGCCGGCCGTCGGTCCCGCGATGAGGATGGGGCGCTTTGTGCTCATGCGCCAGAGGTAGCGCAGCTTGATCGCTGCGGCCATGCCGCAGCTGGCTTTGCCGCACATACGCTTAATAGTTGCGCTTAATAGTTGATCGTGGTGCGCACGCCCAGCACCGCGGCGTTCGGCACCGCCTTTAGGGGGTCGTCAGGGTCGGCCACGTGCCCGCCCGGGTTCCAGAAGTACTGGAAATCGGGCTGGATCACGAAACCCGGCACGATCTGGGCGCTATAGCTCACCTCGAGCACGGCTTCATCACTCGCGATGATGGTGCGCTGGTGCGCCTTCTGGCGGCCGGTGATGTCGGAGGCGATGCCGGTATGCGCAAACCCCACGCCCAGCACGTCGTTGGGCCGTGAAGCGATCATGCCGCTGAAGGTGAGCCCCGCCTCCCAGTAGAGGTCGATCGGATTGCGGTTGGCGGGAGCGCCGACGATGCGCCCGAACGCAGACACGCCCCGCGCATCCCCGTCGCCTGGCAGGCGGTAGAGCATCTGGTCGATGACGGCATAGAGCCCGTAGTCGCCGTCGATGAGCCGCGGGGGCTCGCTCGTGAAGGAAAGGCGCACGCCGCCCGTGATGACGCGCTGGTGGCGGAACTCGCCGAAATTCTGGTAGCCGCCGAGCTTGATCGTGCCGGCAAGCGCGCCTTGGTCGTGCGTGTAGGCGCCTTCGACCATCAGCAGGGGCGCTGCATCGATGGGAAAGAGCAGCCCGTAGGGATTGCACTCCTGCGGGTCCTCGTCGGGCGAGCAGTTCCCGGCGGGATTGCCGTTGAAGAGACCGACAAGGGCGCCGAGCTCATCGGTCGGATTGAAGGCCAAGCGCACGCCCGGCGTTGCCAGCGGATACGCGGGGCCGTTTTGCGGCATGTTGACGGCCGCGATCGACGGCCAGCCCCAGGTTCCGTTGAGGAACGCCTCGCCGCCTTTGCTGAGCATGAACTCCGAATCTGCGGCGAGCTGCCCGAACCGGATCGACACCCTGCCGCCGTAGAGCTTCTGATCGAGCCACAGCTCGAACAGCCGCGTCGCCGGGTCCGCCTCGATGAAGCTTACCGGCATCAGGACGCCGAGCGCGTCGGCCGAGATGCTCTCTCCGTGGATCTGGTAGGCATTGGCAAAAAAGCTCAGACCCCGCCAGCCGATCGTCTTTTCAAGGTCGGCCGCGACCGCGAGCTCGAGCCGCCCGTCGTAGTAAGTGCCTTGACTAAAGCCGCCGGTCGGGTTGCCCAGCACCTCACCGATGTAATTGACGCCGAACGTGATGCCGCGCCGCGCAAGTGCGGAGCGGACGCCGCCGGGATCGGCGAGATCGCGCGGCAGGCTGGAGCCGATCGAAGGCTCGGGCAGTCCGGGGATGCGATCGCTCTGCTGCGCGATCGTTTGCGCCGTGGCGGTGGTGCCGGCAAAGGCCGCTGCCATCGCCAACAGCATCCGCAGCCCAATGCGCGGGCGCGGGAGGACCCTGACCATGCCAGCAATTCCGCTCCGCCGGACGCGTACGGGGTTGGTTGCGCACGGCCCGTGACGAATCGTGCCGCGCTAGCCCTGACTAGCGCAGGATTGCAGCATCACCCAACAGCTGGCCCGCGGTCAGTAGTTGATCGTCGAGCGCACGCCGAACACGGCCGCATCCTTGACCGGCGTTGCTCCGGTCGGATCGTTGGGATCGGGCACGCTGCCGCCCGGGTTCCAGAAATACTGGAAGTCGGGCTGGATGGTGAACCCCGGCACGATCTGCGCGGTGTAGCTCACCTCGAGCAGGGCTTCGTAGTCCGAGATGACGATGTCGCCTGAATCTTTCTGGAAGCCCGAGACATGCTCGGAGACGCCGGTATGGGCGAAGCCCACACCGAGAACGTCGTCGGGCCTCGAGGCCGTCATTCCGGTAAACGTAAGACCGGCCTCCCAATATAAATCCACCAGGTTGCGATCAGCGGGCGATCCGATCACGCGGCCAAAGACGGAAACGCCCTTGTTGTCGGCAGCGCCCCGCCAACGATAGATCATCTGATCGACGATGCCGTAGACCCCATAGTCGCCCTCGATGATATGCGGATCGCCGCCTGCGATGGCGAGGAGCCCGCCATCGCTGTTGTAACGTGGATGATTGAAATTGCCCCACTGATGCCAGCCACCGATCTTGATGGTGCCCGGCAACTGCCCGGCGCCGCGATTGTACCGGTAGGCGGCCTCGGCCATCAGCAGCGGCAGATCGCCGATGGGAAAGTCGAGCCCATGCGCGTTGCAGGCCTGCGGATCCTCGCCGTCCGGGCAATCCCCGGCCGGCCGGCCGTTGTAGAGACCGACCAGGAAGCCCAACTGCTCGCTGGGATTGAAGGCGACGCGCACGCCCGGCGTCGCAAGCGGATAGGCGGGTCCGCCCTGGGGCATGTTGGCTGCCGTGATCGAGGGCCATCCCCAGGTGCCGTTGATGAAAGCGCCGCCGCCCTCCGAGAGGATGAACTCGGAATCGGCCGCGATCTGACCGAAGCGGACCGACACTTTCCCCTCGTAGAACGTCTGCTCCAGCCACATCTCGAACAGCCGCGTCGCCGGCGTCGCCTCGATGTAGCTCACCGGCATCAGGACGCCCATTGCGTCCGCCGAAATGCTGTCGCCGTGGATCTGGTAGCCGTTGGCGAAGAAGCTCAGGCCCCGCCAGCCGAGCATCTTCTCGAGATCGGCGCTGACGGCCACCTCGAGGCGCCCGTCGTAATAGGTGCCCCGCTTGACGCCGCCGCTCGAATTCCCGAACACCTCGCCGATATAGTTGACGCCAAACGTAACGCCGCGGCTGGCGAAAGCTGCGCGAACGCCGCCAGGATCGGCGAGATCAGGCGGCAGGCTGGTTGCGATCGAAGGATCGGGGATGCCGGTGGGCGCCTCGCCGGCTTTTGCCGGCGCCGCGGAGATAACGGCGGCGGCCGCCACCAGACTGTAAAGCGCCCCGTTACGCCAACACGACACGCACACCATTACGCACCCCACACACTCAACACGCGAACTCAGCATTCTTTACTATTGCAGTCAGCAATCGGCGCAAGGCGTCAGATGGCAGGCGGCGGCCCGATTGCGCGCTTTGCCGCCAACTGTGACCGGCAGGTCACGCTGGCAGCGGACAAACGCTGCGCGTTGTCGCAGGAACCGTTGACCGCCGCCCTTGTCGCAATGCACCGAAGCCGATAGCCATTGAAGCAAGCCTCGGCGGGCGCGCCGGCAGCGCCGCGCCAACAAAAAGATGGAGGTGGAGATGGCGGACGATGCTTTGGTGGCCCAGGTGGGGCCCTATCAGGTCGAGCTGAGCGAAGGTAAGGCGTACTTCTACTGCCGGTGCGGGCGTTCCAAGAGCCAACCTTTCTGCGACGGCTCCCACAAGGAAACGGGGATTGAGCCGTTGCGCTTCGTCGTAGATCATACGGGCACGTTCAATATCTGCGGCTGCAAGACGACCGACGACGAGCCGTTTTGCGACGGGTCCCACCTCCTGCTCTGAGAGCTGCCCGGAAGTGCTTCAGGAGGCCGGGGGAAAAGGCGGGGGAGAATGGATTATTTCGTCCAGCAGCTGATCAACGGTCTCACGCTCGGCTCGATCTACGGGCTCATCGCCATCGGCTATACGATGGTGTTCGGCATCATCGGCATGGTGAACTTCGCCCACGGCGACGTGTTCATGGTGTCGGCCTTCATCGCCCTCATCTTGTACCTGCTGCTCACGTTCGTGCTCGGGATCACGGCGTTGGGGCTCGCTCTCCTGATCGTGCTCGTGCTCGGCATGGCGCTGACGGCGTTGTGGAGCTGGGTGATCGAGCGCATCGCCTACAGGCCGCTCGCGGGCTCGTTCCGGCTCGCGCCGCTGATCTCGGCGATCGGCATGTCGATCTTCCTGTCGAACTTCGTGCAGGTCGTGCAGGGACCGCGCAACAAGCCGGTGCCTTCGATGCTGAACGACGTGATCTCGCTGCCGCTCGGTCAAAGCACCGTGACCCTGTCGATGAAGCAGATCCTGATCTTCGTGCTGACGGCCGTGCTACTCCTGGCCTTCTGGGCCATCGTGCAAAAGACGCGGCTCGGGCGCGCGCAGCGCGCCTGCGAGCAGGACCGCAAGATGGCGGCGCTGCTCGGCATCGACGTCAACCAGACGGTGTCGATGACGTTCGTCATCGGCGGAGCCCTCGCCGCCGTCGCCGGCCTCATGTTCATGGTCTACTATGGCGTCGTCAGCTTCACCGACGGCTTCACCCCGGGCATCAAGGCGTTCACCGCAGCCGTCCTGGGCGGCATCGGCTCGCTGCCCGGCGCGGTGCTGGGCGGGCTCATCATCGGCCTGGTCGAGACCTTGTGGTCGGCTTACTTCTCCATCGACTACAAGGACGTGGCCGCCTTCTCCATTCTCGCCATCACGCTGATCTTCATGCCCTCCGGCATCCTCGGCAAGCCGGACGTGGAGAAGGTTTGAGGTCATGAGCGCCGGCGGCAAGGGCGCGCTGCCGCCCCAAGCGGTTTCAATGCGGGAGGTCGTGAAGGACGCCGGCGTCTGGGCCCTCGTCACCCTCGGCCTGTCGTTCCCCATCGTGCTGCTGCGCACCGACCGCGACTTTGCCAACCGCATCGTCCTCAACCCGCGACCCTGGCTCGTCGCCGGTCTCGTGCTCGCGGTGTTCGTTGGGCGGCTCGCATGGGGCCTCGCCAAACACCCCGACCGGCCGAAGATGCCGGGCTTTCCTCCCCTCGACCTCTCCCTCGACCACAAGCGCTGGCTGCCGCGCGCAGGGCTGGCACTGCTGCTCATCTTTCCGTTTGCCGCCATCGCGCTCACCGGCCCGTCGGGCGCCATCAAGTGGGTCGACAATTTCGGCGTGCAGATCCTGATCTACGTGATGCTCGCGTGGGGCCTCAACATCGTCGTCGGCCTCGCGGGGCTGCTGGACCTCGGCTACGTCGCCTTCTACGCGGTCGGCGCCTACACCTACGCGATCCTCGCCGCCTACGTGATCCCGGCGACGGTCCCGGTGCTGGGACCGTGGGCGTTCTGGATCTGCCTGCCGGTTGCCGGCATGCTCGCCGCGCTGTGGGGCGTCATCTTGGGCTTTCCGGTCCTGCGCCTGCGCGGGGATTACCTCGCCATCGTGACGCTGGCGTTCGGCGAGATGATCCGGCTCGTGCTCATCAACTGGGTGGCGCTGACCAACGGCTTTGCCGGCATCCAGACCCCGCGCATCACGTTCTTCGGCCTGCCCTTCACCACGCGCGGCACCGAGACGACGTTTGCGCAAGTGTTCGGGCTGCCGGGCAACCCGACCGTGCACCGCTCGATCTTCCTCTACTACGTGATCCTGGGCCTGGCGCTGCTCGTCGCGTTCGTCACCCAGCGCATGCGCCGGCTGCCCGTCGGGCGCGCGTGGGAAGCGCTGCGCGAGGACGAGATCGCCTGCCGCTCGCTGGGCGTGAACACGGTCAACACCAAGCTGACGGCGTTCGCCATGGGGGCACTTTTCGGGGGGCTCGCGGGCGCCTTCTTCGGCGCGCGCCAGGGCTTCGTCAACCCGCGCTCGTTCGAGTTCCTCGAATCCGCGACGATCCTCGCCATCGTCGTGCTGGGCGGCATGGGATCGCTTGTCGGCGTCGCGATCGCCGCGGTCGTGGTCATCGGCGGCATCGAGCTGTTGCGCGAGCTCGACTGGCTGAAGAACATTTTCGGCAACGACTTCGATCCCGGCCAGTACCGCATGCTGATCTTCGGCTTCGCGATGGTGATGGTGATGGTGTGGCGCCCGCGCGGCCTCATCGCCTCGCGCCAGCCTTCGATCGTGCTGAACGAGGCGAAGGCCGTCTCCGGCGCCCACGTCAAGGAAGGGCACGGCTGATGCGCTGGCTCAGCGATCCGCTCCTCGTCGTCGAAGGGCTCACCATGCGCTTTGGCGGACTGGTCGCGGTGCGCGATCTTTCCTTCTCCGTCGGGCGCGGCGATATCACGGCGTTGATCGGCCCCAATGGCGCGGGCAAGACGACGGTCTTCAACTGCATCACCGGGTTCTACAAACCGACAAGCGGACTGATCGCGTTATCGACGAGCGGCGCCGTAGAAGCCGAGGCGGTCGCGGCCCTGACGTCCTCGAGCCGGCGCTACCGGCGCGGCGAGGCCCGGCACGGCGCAGACGGCCTGTTTCTTCTGGAGCGGATGCCCGATTTCGAGATCGCGCAAAAGGCGAAGGTCGCGCGCACGTTCCAGAACATCCGTCTCTTTGCCGGCATGACCGTCCTGGAAAATCTGATCGTCGCCCAGCACAACCGGCTGATGCACGCCTCGGGGTGGTCGCTGCTCGGGCTCGTCGGCGCCGCGAGCTATGAGCAGGCCGAACGTCAAGCCGTCGAGCGCGCCAAGCACTGGCTCGAGCGGATCGATCTCGTGCACCGCGCCGACGACGCGGCGGGATCGCTGCCCTATGGCGACCAGCGCCGCCTCGAGATCGCGCGCGCCATGTGCACGGAACCGGTCCTGCTGTGTCTCGACGAGCCGGCCGCCGGCCTCAACCCCAAGGAGAGCACCGCGCTCAACGAGCTGCTTCTCGCCATCCGCGACGACCACGCGACCTCGATCCTGCTGATCGAGCACGACATGTCGGTCGTCATGGAGATCTCGGACCACGTGATCGTGCTCGAGTACGGCCTGCGCATCTCCGACGGCACGCCCGACAGCGTCAAGAACGACCCCAAGGTCATCGCCGCCTACCTCGGCGTCGAGGACGACGAGGTCGCGCTCGCGGAAGCCGAGGTCGGCGCATGAGCACTCCGCTTCTCTCGCTGCAGGGCGTCACCGCCTGCTACGGCAACATCGTCGCCCTGCGCGACGTCGATCTCACCGTGCCCAAGGGCGAGATCGTGACGCTGATCGGCGCGAACGGCGCCGGCAAGACCACGCTCATGATGACCATCTTCGGCAATCCGCGCGCGCGCCAGGGCCGCATCATGTTCGACGGCCAGGACATCACCGAGCTGCAGACGCACAAAATAGCCCGTCTCGGGATCGCGCAATCGCCCGAAGGGCGCCGCATCTTTGCGCGCATGACGGTCGCGGAGAATTTGCGCCTCGGCGCCGAGTTCGCGGGCAACGCCGACTTCGATACCGAGCTCGAGCACGTCGCTGCGATCTTTCCCCGCTTGAAGGAGCGCCTCGCCCAGCGCGGCGGCACGCTGTCGGGCGGCGAGCAGCAGATGCTCGCCATCGCGCGCGCCCTGATGAGCCGGCCCAAGCTGCTGCTGCTCGACGAGCCGTCCCTGGGGCTGGCACCCCTCATCGTGAAGCAGATCTTTGCCGTCATCGCCGATCTCAACGCGCGCGAAGGGCTTACCGTTTTTCTCGTCGAGCAGAACGCCTACCATGCCTTGAAGCTCGCGCACCGCGCCTACGTCATGAAGAACGGCGCAATCGCGCTCAGCGGCACCGGGCGCGAGCTGCTGGCGAGCCCCGAGGTGCGCGCGGCCTATCTCGAGGGCGGACGGCACTAGGCGGACAGGGCTAGGAGAGAACGGGCGATGCTGAGCGGCTTTTACGAAACAGGCGCGAACGGTCTTTGGATCTTCCTGCTCGTGACCCTTTTGATGGGCGGCGGCGCTGCCTACGTCTCGGGCTCCGCGATCGCGACGACATGGCGGCCGCCGTGGCAGCTTCCGGGCGCCGCGTTTCTGCTGGCCTGCGCCGTTCGTTTTTTCCATTACGCGCTGTTTGCCGAGCCGCTGCTGTCGCTGCAGAATTTCCTCGTCGACTACGCGGTGGTGCTGCTTGCAGCGGGGATCGGCTACCAGCGGACCCGCACACTGCAGATGGTGGCGCAGTACCCGTGGGCCTATGAGGCCGCCGGGCCCTTGCGGTGGCGCGCCAAGCGCTGCTAGCAGGCGCGGGATGACTTTTCATGCGTTTCGGACGAACATGCGGCAGCGGCGCCGCGGTTCCACCCGCGCCTTGACCCAGATGACCACAAAGGGACACCCATGAAATTAGCGACATTGGCAGCGCTCGCGCTCGCAACCGCTCTCGGGCTCGCAGGCTGCGACAGCGGCCCGGCCAAGCTCAAGATCGGCGTCGCGGGGCCGATGACGGGACCGGATGCGGCGTTTGGCGCCCAGCTGAAGAACGGCGCCGAGCAGGCGGTCGCCGACATCAATGCAGCGGGCGGCATCTTGGGGCAGCAGGTCGAGCTCGTCGTCGGCGACGATGCCGGCGACCCGCGCCAGGGCGTGTCCGTCGCCAACGACTTCCTCGGGGACGGCGTGCATTTCGTCGTGGGGCATTTCAACTCGGGCGTCTCCATGCCGGCTTCCGAGGTCTACGTGGAGAACGGCATCCTGATGATCACGCCGGCCTCCACCAATCCAGCCATCACCGATCGCGGGCTTTGGAACGTGTTCCGCACGTGCGGGCGCGACGACCAGCAGGGCGGCGTCGCGGGCGCCTATATCGCCGAGCACTTCAAGGGCAAGAAGGTCGCGATCGCGCACGACAAGACCACCTACGGCAAGGGCCTCGCCGACGAGACCAAGAAGGCGATGAACAATCTGGGCGTCACCGAGGTGCTCTATGAGGGCGTGAGTGCGGGTGAGAAGGATTTCACCGCGCTCGTCTCCAAGGTCAAGAATTCGGGCGCCGACGTGTTCTACTGGGGCGGCGTGCACACCGCCGGCGGATTGATCCTGCGCCAGATGCGCGACCAGGGCGTGCAAGCGGTCTTCATGTCGGGAGACGGCATCGCCAGCGACGAGTTCGCCGCGATCGCGGGCCCCGGCGCCGAAGGCACGCTCATGACGTTCGGACCCGACCCGCAGAAGCTGCCCGAAGCCAAGGAGATCATCCAGAAGTTCGAGGCGCGCGAGTACAAGCCCGAGGCCTACACGCTCTATAGCTACGCCTCCATGCAGATCGTCAAGCAGGCGATCGAGGCGACGAAGTCGCTCGATCCCAAGTCGGTCGCCGCGTACATGCGCACAGGTGTCGTCTTCAAGACCGTGATCGGCGACATCGCCTTCAACGATAAGGGCGACATCAAACAGGTCGCCTACGTCATGTACACGTGGAAGGCGCAGCCGGACGGCCGCATCACCTACGTGCAGAACTGATCCCGCAGGCGCGACATCGCTGCATGACCCGGCTGCGCATTCTTCTGCTCGCCCTGCTGCTGGGGGCGGCGCTCTGGCCCTCGGCGGCCGACGCCGCCATCCGCGTCGGCGTCGCCCGGCCGGCCGAGGGCCAGGGCGCATCCGCCGGGCGCGATATCCTGCAGGCGGTCAAGCTGGCCGCAACCCGCATCAATGCCGAAGGCGGCGTGCTGGGCCAGCCGCTGGAGGTCGTTGAGGCCGAGGATGGCTGCGCGGCCGCGGGCGGCGCGGAGGCTGCAAAGGGGCTCATCGCGCAAAGCGTCGCCCTCGTTGTCGGCCATCCTTGCGCCGCCGCCGCGATCGCCGCCGCAAACCTCTATGCGCAGGCGGGCGTCGTCTTCATCGCGCCAGCGACCCGGTATCCGGGACTGACAGCGCCGCGCGCGGGCCCGACGATCTTCCGTCTTGCGGGCCGCGACGACCAGCAAGGCGCGAGCGCCGGCGCCTACATGGCGGCCACGTTCGCGGGCAGGCCCGTGGCAATCGTTCACGACGGCAGCCTCTATGCCACCAAGCTCGGCGATGGCGCGATGGCCGCGCTGAAAGCGGCCGGCCGCGGCGACGTCGCGGTGTTTGCCGTCGCCGGCGGCCAAAAGGACTTTGCCCCACTCGTCGCCAAGCTCGCCGCCGGAAAAATCGCGGCGATCTTTTTTGCCGGCTTTCCGATCGAGGGGGGCTCGCTGTTGCGCCAGATGCGCGCTGCCGGCCTCGCGACGGCCTTCCTCGGCAGCGACTCGCTCGCAACGCCGCAGCTTGCCGAGACGGCGGACGACGCCACCGAGGGTGCCGCCGCGCTGCTGCCCTACGATGCGGCGCGCGCGCTACCCGGCGCGAAAGCACATGCGGCGTTTCCGGGGTCCACGCCCACCGGGCCGTTCGTCTCGGCCTACGCCGCAATCGAGGCGTGGCGCGCGGGCGTGCGCACGGCCAACACGCTCGACGGCGCGGCCGTCGCCGGCGCGCTGCAGCAGGGAACTTCGGATACGGTTCTGGGAAAAGTGTCGTTCGACGCTGCGGGGAACGCCGATGTCCCCTCTTATGGCATCGTCAGGTGGAGAGACGGCGCCTGGCGCCCTGAGGACTGAGCCCGGAAACGACACGGCGGCCGGCGCTTTCGCGCGGCGGCCGCCATGCGTTGATTTGTGACCGTCGACGATCGGGCGCCAGGGAGCGAAACGCTCTCAGTCGCGACCCTGCGACGCGGCCATGCATTCCGCCATCAGCCGCTTCTCGATCAGAACGAGATCCTCCGGCACCTTCATCCCTGCCAAACGGTACCTGCGAATCTTGGCCTGCACCTTGGCGTAGGCTTCTCGTGGGTCGTCGGTTTGCTCGAGCTCCACGTTCAGCTCGGCAATCTCGCTTTGCATTTGGTTCGGCATCACTCGCCTCGGCCCTCTCCGCTTCCTGCCTGCTCATTCCGCTCAACTCTTCGGTCGGCGGACGCCTCGCATTAGAGACTACTATCGCGCGTCTTAAGTAACTTTTCGTTTCAGAACCGCACTTACAAGACTACATATTCTTTTTCATCTCGCACGTGACAATGTGTCCACAGTCGACATCAGCACCGCGGCCGGCGATCAACCAATCCATTGTGGCGCAATCTAGACTTTGCTGCGGGAATATTGCTGCGATGCACACATCGGCTGCGTGCGTTGCAACACCGTCACACGACAACAAGCCGGCAAAGGCATCGTGCAGGGCCGCATGCATGCAGCTCATAGCGCCTTGCACTGCACACGTTCCGGCGGCGCGGCAATTGATGGGGATGAGTCCCTCTGCTAGGCCTCCGCTCTACTTTCCCGCGAGGCCCCGATGATTCCCCGCTACAGCCGCCCCGAGATGGAATTGATCTGGGCTCCGGACACGCGCTTCCGCATCTGGTTTGAGATCGAGGCGCACGCCGCCGCCGCCATGGCGGAGCTGGGGATAATCCCCAAGGAGGCCGCCAAGGTCATCTGGGACAAGGGCAGCAAGGCAAAATTCGACTCAGAGCGCATCGCCGCGATCGAACAGGAGACCAAGCACGACGTCATCGCCTTCCTGACGCACTTGGCCGAGCACGTGGGGCCCGAGGCGCGCTTCATCCATCAGGGACTGACGTCGTCTGACGTGCTCGACACCTGCTTCAGCGTGCAGCTCACGCGCGCAGCCGACCTCCTCATCGCCGATCTCGACCGGCTGCTCGCCGCATTGAAAAAGCGCGCGCTCGAGCACAAGAGCGACACCCACCATCGGTCGCAGCCACGGCATCCACGCCGAGCCCACCACCTTCGGGCTGAAGCTCGCCTACGCGTACGCTGAGTTTTCGCGCGCGCGCGAGCGCATGCAGACGGCGCGCGCCGAGGTGGCGACATGTGCGCTCTCCGGCGCGGTCGGCACGTTCGCCAGCATCGACCCGGCGGTGGAAGCCTATGTCGCAAAAAAGCTCGGGCTGACGCCGGAGCCGATCTCCACGCAGGTCGTGGCGCGCGACCGCCACGCGATGTATTTCGCGACGCTTGCCGTCATCGCCTCGTCCGTCGAACGGCTCGCAACCGAGATCCGCCACCTGCAGCGCACCGAGGTGCTCGAGGTGGAGGAATTCTTCTCCGCCGGGCAGAAGGGCTCCTCCGCGATGCCCCACAAGCGCAATCCGGTGCTGAGCGAGAACCTCACCGGGCTTGCGCGTCTGGTGCGCGCCTACGCGCAGCCCGCCTGCGAGAACGTGGCGCTCTGGCACGAGCGCGACATCTCGCACTCCTCCGTCGAGCGCGTCATCGCGCCCGATGCGACGATCGCGCTGGACTTCGCGCTCGATCGCCTGGCGGGCATCATCGACAAGCTCGTCGTCTATCCCCAGTCCATGCGCGCCAACCTCGACAAGCTCGGCGGCCTGCACAATTCCCAGCGCGTGCTGCTCGCCCTGACGCAGGCCGGCGTCTCGCGCGAGGACGCCTACAAGCTGGTGCAGCGCAACGCCATGAAGACATGGGAACAGGGCAAGGACTTTCTGGCCGAGCTGATCGCGGACAAGGACGTAACCGCGAAGCTGCCGGCAGAAAAGCTGGAGGCCCTGTTCGATCTCGGCTACCACCTGAAGCACGTCGACGCGATCTTTGCGCGCGTGTTCAAGGATGCCAAGCCGTGAGGACGGTCGGCACGCTGCTGTTTCCAGGCTTCGAGCTGCTCGACGTGTTCGGCCCGCTGGAAATGTTCGGCGCGCTCCCCGAGGAGTTCTCCCTGGAGATGGTTGCGGCGCAGGCCGGCCCCGTCGCAAGCCACCAAGGGCCCGAGGCGATGGCCGGCATCGGGGCGGTCGACGCCAAGCCCTACGACATCTTTCTCATTCCCGGCGGGCGCGGCACGCGGCGCGAGGTCGACAACGCGCCCCTGATCGACTGGATCGGCCGCCACGCCGAAGCTTCGAGCGTCGTCGCCACCGTCTGCACCGGCGCTGCGCTGCTCGCGCGCACCGGTCTCCTGGACGGCCTCGCGGCGACGACCAACAAAGCCTCGTTCCGCTGGGTGATGGAGCAGGGCCCGCGCGTGCGCTGGCAGCCGCGCGCCAGGTGGGTCGTCGACGGCAAATTCCACACCTCCTCCGGCGTCTCGGCCGGCATCGACATGGCGCTCGCCCTGATCGCGGAACTGGCGGGCCCCGACAAAGCGCAGCACGTCGCGACCTACGCCGAGTACCGCTGGAACAGCAATCCCGACGACGACCCGTTCAGCGTGGCGCTCGATTAAAGGCTGTCACCGGCGAAACCCGGCACCGCCGGCGCTGGCGGCTTCGTCGAACCTCGGCTATCAACAGTCATGCGAGCTCTGTCGGGCGTGTTCGCGCGCGCCGATGTGCGCTGCTCTGAAATCGAGGCCGACATGAGCGCTTTGGGGGGATTGCAGGACCGCGCCGAGCTTGCCAAGCGGCTTTTTCTCACCGCCGTCGCGCTCGTCGTCTTCCGCGCCGGCGGACATATCCCTCTCCCCGGCCTCGATACACACGCGCTGGCCAAGCTCGGCCCCATGGGCGGCGATGTCATCGGGCGGCTTTCGATTTTCGCGCTCGGCGTCACCCCGCTCGTCACCGTTCTGATCCTGATGGAGCTCCTCAAGGTGCTGGCGCCGCGCGTGCGGCGATGGGAGCACGCAAGCGCGCGCAACCAAGACCTGCTGAGCCGCGTCGTCGTCGCGCTGGCGCTCATCGCCGCGGCGGCGCAGGCGTTCGGGCTCGCAGCGGCACTCGAGGACGTAAAGGGGCTCGTCGACGAGCCCGACATTCCCTTCAGACTGGTGTGCGTCGCGACGCTGGTCACGGGCGCCGCGATCACCATCTGGCTCGCCGATCAGATCACCCGCAACGGGCTCGGCAGCGGCGTATGGCTGCTGCTCATCACGCCCGCACTCGCGGAGCTCCCGCGGCAGCTCGCCTACCTCGCCTACCTCGTCACCGCGCAGGCCCAGGACACGATGCCGGGCTGGGAGGTGCTGCTCGGGTGCGCGTTTGCCCTTCTTACGCTTGCGGCAATCGTCGGCCTCATGCGTGCCGGCGGCGGCGCGCTGCTCAGCGCGTCAACGAGCCTGTGGTCGTTGCTGCTCGCGGAGACGGCTGTGCCCTGGCTGCTCCTTGCCGCAGCGCTGCTCGTGGGTGGCGGCGGCTGGGATCGCGTCATGGCCGGGTTCACGCCGGGTGATCCGGCCACACTCGCAGCGCTCGCGGGTCTCGTTGTAGTGTTCGCGCATCTCTACGTGCGCTCACTGCGCATCGCCAACCCCGCCGTGACATTGGCACTTCCCATCGGGGTGTTCGCCGCAGCACTTGCCGCGATCGCGCTCGCCGACCGAGCGCTCGCAATACACTTTGATCCGCGCGTGCCGCTGGTGGGGAACCTCATCATCATCGCCGTTGTTACGACGACGATGCTTAGCCGCTGGTGGAAACCACAGCTGAGCGTCGCCCGCGCGCAATGAGCCTCAGGCAGGGCCGGCATGGCTGCGCAGCGCCCGAAAGCTCAGTCCTCGGGCATGAACAGGTAGCTCGCGCGCACCATCACCGATGAGATCGTGGCGTCGCCGCCAACCGCCGCCGGAACACCGCCTACGATACCAGCGACGCATAAGGGGCACGACGCCGCCGTGCTCAAGTTGAGACTGACGTAATCGTATTCGAGACCGATGACGAAGCTCGACCAGGTGAGCAGCTCGACGCCGCCGCCGATGGTCCAACCGTCAACGAAGTCGTCCGTAACGGACGTGGCGCCTGTCACGTTGTTGACGAGGGTCAGGCTGGCATTGCTGCCGGCCCAGCCGCCCTTGCCGAACACCAGCACCCGGTTAAAGGAGTAGCCGATGCGCGCCTCGACGGTGCCGATATAATCGATCTTCGAGGAGAACGTATCCGTTGCGGGAAAGTACGGGCTGGTGATGGTCTGCGAGAGGCTGACCCCCGAGTACGACAACTCGGCGCCGAAGATCCATTGTCCGATCTGAACGTTGCCGCCGCCAATGATGCCGCCGGCAAATCCGCTGGGCGAGAAATCAGCGGCGGCACCGGGAATTCCACCGTTGAAGAGGTTAGCGTCTTGCGTCCAGTTGAGGTCGCTCCAGACGCCGCCGAGCTTGCCGCCGATGTAGATGCCGCTCCAGTCGGTGACCGCCTGCACGTCGGTCAGGCCGACCGGGCCCCACTCGTCGGCTTTCGCGGCGGCGCTCCCCAGCATCAGGACGCCGGCGACGGCAAACGCCGTCGCAGCGTGGCGGATGACGCTCAAGTTGCCCATAATGCCCCCAGCATCGGCTGCCCCATTCCTGGTTGCATACCTACTGTGAGTCGCGCGATTCGCGCACGCCCAATTCGACGGCAAATGCGCAGCGGTTCGGGCTACTGGTGGAAGGTCAAACGCGCCATGACCGACTGCACCTTGATGTCGCCGTCGACGATCGGCGTGCCGAAGCCCGCCCCCCGCCGTTGCAGGCCGGGCACGTGATGCTCTTGTTGTCGATGTTGAGGTCGGCGTAGTCATAGGCGACCCCGAGCGAAACGAGGTCGCACAGCATGTATTCGGCACCGCCGCCCACCGTCCACCCGTTGGCCCACTGGTCCTCGGCCGCGTATACCGCGGCGCCCTGGTCGTAGAGCGTCACCCTGGCCTCGGCGCCGGCCCAGCCGCCCTTGGCGAACACGAGCCAACGGTCGAACGCATAGCCCAGCCGCACGCTCGCGCTCGTCAGCCACTTGATCTGCGAGGTGGCGACATCGGTGGTGGGGAAGAAGGGGCTCGCGCGCTCCTCGTTCATGTTGGCGGCGGATGCCGCGAGCTCTAGCCCGAGAACCCAGGCGCCCGTCTGGAAGTTGTAGCCTCCGACGGCGCCGCCTAACACACCGCGCGGGTCGAGATCGAAAGTGTTGCCGACCACGGTCGGCCCGTTCGTGTTGAAGAAGTTGGCGTTCTTGTACTCCCAGTCCAGCGTGCTCCACGCCCCGCCGAGCTGCGCGCCGGCATAAAAGCCGTTCCAATCCGCAGTCGCGCCGTCGGCGCGCGCTGGCGTACGATCCAGTCCGGCCGTCACGGCTCCCGCCAGCGCCAGCACCAAACAGTCGATCGCTCTCGAACGCATGCCTCATCTACCCCGCAGCACTTGACGCGAGCACTGGCCTCACTCGCTCAAGTCGTATACTCAACCGTCGGGTGGGGTTAGAGACGCACCCGCATCATCCCCGACAATCGGCACTTTTCACCAGCTTCCATGCGCACCTCCGACATCGACATTCTGATGGTGCCGGGCTGGCACGGCTCGGGACCCGACCACTGGCAGTCTCGCTGGGAGCGCAGTCTCAAGACCGCGCAACGCATCGAGCAGGACGACTGGGTCGTCCCCGACAAGGACAAGTGGGTCGAAAACATCATCAAGGCGGTGGAGAAGTCCTCGCGCCCGGCGGTTCTCGTCGCGCACAGCGCCGGGGTGATCGCGGTCGCGCACGCCGGCCTCAAGCTGGCGCAGGGCGCCGTTGCCGGGGCTTTTCTCGTGGCCGCGCCCGATATGGACGACACGGAGCACTGGCCGCTGACGGAAGGGCGTATCTGGCCCGCCGAGGGATTTGGCTTGGCGCCGGTGCCGCTCGCGCCCCTGCCGTTCCCCTCGCTACTGCTCGCCTCGGCAGACGACCCCTACTGCCGGTTGGAGCGCGCGCGGCACTTCGCCGCCGCCTGGGGCTCCGAACTCGTGGAGGTGGGCCAAGCGGGGCACATCTCGACGGACTCTGGCTACGGCCCCTGGCCGGACGGCGTGCTGCGTTTGGGCAAGTTCCTGGCGGAGCTCAAGCCCTGAACCTCAGGGCTGCTTGCTCCCGGCCTCGATCTCGCCGACGGCTTGGGCCAAGAACTCGCCCATCACCTTCCGGATCTCGGCATCGGGGACCTTGACCCCACCCTCGTCGAAGTCCTTGCGAATCTTACCGAAAACGTCGTTGTCGCCCTTCTCCTTGAGGTCGGCCCGCAAGACGGCTGTCACGTAGCCAGGCAGCTCAGCCCCGGTGATTCCCAGCTTGGCGGCGGCCCATTCCGCGAGAAGCTTGTTGCGCTTGGCCTCGGCACGGAACTTAAGGTCTTGATCGAGCGCAAATTTCTTCTCATATGCCTGCTCGCGATCATCAAAAGTCGTCATTTAGCTCTCCACCAGGGGGGGCGGCGGCAACCCCCGCTCCGGGAGGCGCCAGGTTGCATCTACGGCCCGGCAAAACCGCCGTTCCAGGGAGCCATAACCTGGGGGCGGCCGGCGATCAATGACCTGTCGCAGGCGTTGGCTGACGTTGTCTTCCTTACGATCCTTAAGATTGTTTCCAGGCCCCGGTTCGGCTAGTGTCGGGCATGGGTGTCCGACCAGGCGAGCAGACCCCGCACGTGTCGTCTTCAGGCAAGTATACATCGTAATTTCAACGAGTTGGCGCTTGCCGGCGCGGCGTGTCTCTCCTCGCAAAGCGTGTAACTTCAAGGCAAAGGACAAAGGCTCAATGATTAAGCGTCGGCGCATCTACGAGGGCAAGGCGAAGGTGCTTTACGAAGGCCCCGAGCCCGGCACGCTCATCCAACACTTCAAGGACGACGCGACTGCGTTCAATGCGAAGAAGCACGCGCTCATCGAAGGCAAGGGCGTGCTCAACAATCGCATTTCCGAATACATCTTCATGCGCCTCGGCGAGATCGCCGTGCCGACGCACTTCATCAAGCGCATCAACATGCGCGAGCAGCTCATCCGCGAAGTCGAGATCGTTCCGCTCGAAGTGGTGGTGCGCAACGTCGCGGCGGGATCGCTGTCGACGCGGCTCGGGCTCGAAGAGGGCCTGCAGCTGCCCCGCTCGATCATCGAGTTCTACTACAAGGACGATGCGCTGAACGATCCGATGGTCTCCGAAGAGCACATCACCGCGTTCGGCTGGGCGACGCCGCAGGAGATCGACGAGATCATGCAGCTCGCGCTGCGCATCAACGACTTCCTGGTCGGCCTCTTCCTCGGCATCGGCATCCGCCTCGTCGACTTCAAGGTCGAGTTCGGGCGCTTGTGGGACAACGAGCAGATGCGCATCGTGCTGGCCGACGAGATCAGCCCCGACTGCTGCCGGCTGTGGGACATCGCGACGTCCGACAAGCTCGACAAGGATCGCTTCCGCCGGGATCTGGGCGGGCTGCTCGAGGCCTATCAGGAAGTGGCGCGCCGGCTCGGCGTGTTCTCGGCCAACCGGCCGGCCAAGGGCATGGGGCCGATACTCGTCGCCTCCAATCCCACCGCCAACGGCAAGCCGACCTAACAGAGGCGGCAGGCCTTGCCATCAAGAGCAAGCCTGCTATTGCCTGCTGCCGACGACCCAGCGCGAAGGCGATCATGAAAGCCCGCATCCGCATCACGCTCAAGTCAGGCGTCCTCGATCCGCAGGGCAAGGCGATCGAGCACGCGCTGTCGGCGCTCGGCATCGGCGGCATCAAGGACGTGCGCCAGGGCAAGTACATCGAGGTGAAACTCGACGAGACGAGCGAGGAGAAGGCGCGCGAGACGGTCGAGCGCATGTGCAAGGACCTGCTCGCCAACACCGTGATCGAGAACTACGACTACGAGCTGGTGAATCAGTCCTAACGAATCGAGCGAGGCTCTCTCGCATGCTGCGCGCTTCCGTCATCGTCTTCCCCGGATCCAACTGCGATCGCGACATCAAGGTCGCGCTCGAGCAGGTCACGGGCTTTCCCGTCACCATGGTCTGGCACGGCGATCAAAGCGTTCCCGCCTCCGACCTCATCGTGCTGCCGGGCGGCTTCTCCTACGGCGACTACCTGCGCTGCGGCGCCATGGCCGCGCACTCGCCCATCATGCGCGACGTCATCGCCAAGGCCAAAGCCGGCACGCCGCTCATCGGCATCTGCAACGGCTTCCAGGTCCTGTGCGAAACGGGGCTGCTGCCGGGCGTGCTGATGCGCAACGCGTCGCTGAAATTCATCTGCCGCGACGTGTGGCTGAAGGTCGAGAACGACAAGACGTTCTTCACCAAGTGCTACCGCAAGGACCAGGTGATCCGCCTGCCGGTGGCGCACGCGGAAGGCAACTATTTCGCCGACGAGGCGACGCTCGACCGTCTCGAGGAGGAAAACCGCATCGTGCTGCGCTACTGCGACGAGGCGGGCGAGGTCACGGATGCGGCCAATCCCAACGGCGCCCAGCGCAACATCGCAGGCATCTGCGACGAGACGGGACGCATCCTAGGGCTCATGCCGCACCCGGAGCGCCTGTTCGAGCTGGCGCTCGGCGGCGCGGACGGCCGCCGCATCATCGAGAGCGCGCTGCTCTCCGCGCTCGAGGCCGCCGCCTAAGCCAGGCCGCGAACTCATTGCCGCACAGCAGTGAAGGTCCGCTTTTCAGGGCCAAGGGAACATCGGCGCAACGGCTGGGCCCCTTCGCCTTCTGGCCCGAAGGCAACATTTCCTTCGCCGCAACTCAGCGGCTATGCCAACATCATTCAGCCAGCCCGCAAGACGAAGAGGCGGATGGAGATGAGCAAAAGGTTCGGCGGCTCGACCCTTTCGAGTCTGATTTGCGGTGAAGGTTTGAGCCATGCTCCAGGCTTGGTTGTCTTTCGGTTTCCTCGTCCTGCTCGCAATTCTGGTGCTTGCCTTCGTCTTGTGGCGCAGAGGCAGCCCCCTGCTGGCCATCGCCGCACTCGTGGTGGGTATCCCCCTGTGGTTTGGATGGGAATACGCGCGTCCCACGTGGACGAGCGGCCTCATAACGGGAACGGAAGTGCGCCGCAGCGATCCCGACTCCCGTGGCAGAACGACCGACATCGAATACATCTACATGCGCAACCGGTCCGACCGGGGGATGGAGCTGATCAACGACGATTCCTGGTGGTGGTTGAAGCGCAACAGCGAGCGCGTCTTCAACGACGCCAAGACCGCGCAGGATCGCAATACGGAAATGACGCTGCTGTGGAATCGGTGGCGCTCCACGCTTTTGTCTAAGTACCCCAACGTGATCGCCATCGGCCCCGCCGGCTCCTGGCCGTTTTGGTCGGTGCGAACCCTCATCTTCTATGGCCTCTCCATCGTGCTCTGGCTTGGGTATTTCTACGGCTTCTTCAGGCTGAGCCGATCGAGTGCGCCGGCGGCCGGCGCATGATCGAAAGCGCGTTGCTCTCCGCGCTCGAGGCCGCCGCCTAAGCTCGGCCGCGAACTCCTTGCCGCCCCGCACTGAAGGCCCGCTTTTCGGGGCCAAGCGAACATCGGCGCAAAGGTGAGCCACTTCGCCTTCTGCCCCGTTCAGCACGTCACGCCGCGGCCACAACGGCAAGGGAACCGCCGACTTGCGCCTGCCATCCAAGCGCGAAGGACCCTGTTGCGCCGCGAATCACCTACGGTGTGGACGGATTATTTTCAGGGGGACTCCTGCATGCGCGCCACGCCAGCCCTCATCGGGGCGATGTCGGTTGCGTTCTCCAGTGTGGCATTTGCGGGCGGAACCGATAGCTGGGAAGGCTTCTATGCCGGCGCCAACATCGGCTACGCGTGGGGCAGCTCCGATGCGGTCACCACCACCGACTGCGGAACATTTGTCCCCTTCTACTTCGCCTGTGGAAACCAACCTGGCGTGCAGGCGAGCGGCACGGGATCGCTATCGCCGCAAGGGGTCACCGGGGGCGTGCAGGCGGGCTACAACTGGCAGCAGCAAGCCTTAGTCTACGGCGGCGCGCTCGATTTCGGATCCTTCAATCTGAGCAAGTCGCGAACGGGCGCATCGGCGTATGCGGTTGCAGCACCCGGCGTGCCCTACGCGACGAGTTCCTCCGTCGACAGCGACTGGCTGTTCACGGCGCGAGGGCGGCTCGGATGGACGGCGATGCCCCAGCTTCTGCTCTATGCGACAGGCGGCCTTGCGCTGACGAATTTGGAGGTAAGCAACGCCTTCGCAGATGCAAACAACGCCGTGCCGGGTGCAGCCGCCAGCGGTGTCTCGAGCCACTCGAAGACCATAGCAGGCTGGACGATCGGAGGCGGCGCGGAGTGGATGCTCGCCCGCAACTGGACAGTCGATGCGGAGTACCTGTTCCTCGACTTCGGCAGCGTGGCGGCGTCGGCACTTGTCAATGCGCCTGCTTCTCCCGGCGCAAACAGCACGGTGGTCACATCGTCTGATCTCACCGCGCACACTGTCCGCCTCGGCGCAAACTACCGGTATTGAGCCGCACGACGGCGGCGGAGCGGTGATCGGCACGACGCGTCATGCGCGGCGACGCCACTCCGAGGGCGGCATCCCCACCAACTTCTTGAAGGCGCGGCTGAAGGACGCCTCGGATCCGTAGCCGACCTCGGCTGCGACCGTTGCGATATTGGCGCTGCCGCCGCTCAAGAGCCCGGATGCGATCTGCATGCGCCAATTGGCGAGGTACTGCATCGGCGGCATGCCGACGAGGTCGGAAAAGCGCTCCGCCAGCACCGAGCGCGACAGCCCGACCTCTTTGGCGAGATCCTCGATCGTCCAGTCCTGCGCCGGAGCGGCGTGCATCAGCGACAAGGCCTTCCCGACGAAGGGATCGCGCAGACCCGCGAGCCATCCGGCTTGCTCCGGCGGCAGCGCCTCGAGATGGCGGCGTATGACCTCGATGAACATCAGCTCGCTCAGCTTGGCCAGCACGCTTTCGCCGCCGGCGCGCTTGTCCGCCGATTCCATGGTCGCCAAACGGATGAACTGGCCGAGCCAGCCTTTGTCGCCGCCTTGCGGATCTCCGGACTTGATGACCGGCGGCAGGCTCTCGAGCAGCGGGTTGAAGGGTCTGGCATCGCAGGCGAGGAAGCCGCAGACGAACTTGGCGGTCGTCGGCCCCTCCTCGCCATAGTTGATCAAGAACGGCAACTGGCTGGTGATCATGCCGTCGAGCGCGCCCGCAGTGCGGGGCTCGGCGCGCAGGCCGGGGCTGCTCGACAGCACATGCGCATCGCCTTTGGTGAAGACGATGACCTCACCGGCTTCGAGCGCGATCGGCTCCTCACCAACGATATTGGCGAAGCAACGTCCTTCGGTGACCACGTGATAGGCGATCAGATGCTCGGCATCCGGCAGGATCTTCGGCAGGATCACGTCGCACGGCGGCGACTCGGCGACCCACGGTGCCTTGGCCACGACGTCGAAGAACGTCGCGCCGGTGAGCCGGACCGTCTTCAGGACATCCGATAGCGCATCAGGTGCCATTGCCGCTCCGCGGACGCCCGATCATGGGCGCGGGACGCCAAATCAAGAGACGCAGGGAATTCCGACGCGGTGTCAAGCACGCCGGACGCCCGATCATTCGCACGCACCAAGACGCCGTCTAAACACGGGCCCGTCGCACCTTAGCGCGCGAGCCGAACCAGGAAAGAAACGACGATGACACACAATGGACACTGCTTTTGCGGCGCGGTTGGGCTCCAGGTGACCGGCGCGCCCGTCGCCATGGGCTACTGCCATTGCAGCTCTTGCCGCTCGTGGTCGGCCGCGCCCGTCAACGCCTTCAGCCTATGGAAGCCCGAGGACGTGCAGATCACGTCGGGCGGCGACCACGTCGCAACGTTCCAGAACACCGAAAAAAGCCAACGCCAGTATTGCGCCAAATGCGGCGGCCACCTGATGACCAATCATCCCGGGCTCGGCCTCGTTGACGTCTACGCAGCAACGCTCCCCAAGCTCGCGTTCATCCCGGGCGTGCACGTCAACTACGCCGAGACCGTTCTGCCTATGCGCGACGGCCTGCCCAAGCTGAAAGACTTCCCCGCCGAGCTCGGCGGCTCGGGCGAGACAATCGCCGAATAAACGCAACCCATGTAAGGCAAGGACAAAGTGCCATGAACGTTCATGCAGCCACGCCTCCCACCATCGATCTCACGACAATCAAGGCGCGCCAGCAGGCCGCCTGGGGCTCGGGTGACTATGCCATCGTCGGAACCACCGTACAGATTGTCGGCGAGACGCTGTGCGAGGCCGTCGATCTGCGCAGCGGTCAACGCGTCCTCGACGTCGCCGCCGGCAACGGCAATGCGACGCTCGCCGCGGCGCGGCGCTTCGCCGACGTCGTGTCGACGGACTACGTCGGCGCGCTGCTCGACCGCGGGCGCTTGCGGGCAGAAGCGGACGGCCTGCCCGTCGCCTTCCAGGAAGCCGATGCGGAGGCGCTCCCCTTCGCGGATGCGAGCTTCGATGTCGTGCTTTCAAGCTTCGGCGTCATGTTCACGCCGAACCAGGAGCTGGCGGCGGCGAGCTCATCCGCGTCTGCCGTCCCGGCGGCAAGATCGGGCTGGCCAACTGGACGCCCGAAAGCTTCATCGGCCATGTGTTCAAGACCATCGGCAAATACGTTCCGCCGGCACCCGGCATGAAGTCGCCGGCGTTGTGGGGCAACAGGGCGCATCTCGACGGCCTTTTCGGTGCGCAAGGAAGCGTCGCGGCAGAGAGCAGGAGCTTCGCCTTCCGCTACAAGTCACCCCAACATTGGGTCGACATCTTCCGTACCTACTACGGCCCGGTTCTGAAGGCGTTCGCGGCGATCGATCCCGAGGCCCGCGAGGCGCTCGAGGCCGATCTCTACGCCCTCCTCGACACATTCAACGTCGCCGAGGACGGCACGCTGGTCGCCCCCAGCGAATATCTCGAAGTTGTCATCACCAAGCGGAGCTGATCCGGGATCGATTTGCGGAAGCTCACCTCGGAATCGAAAGGGGCGGGAGATCACTCTCCCGCCCCTTCGCAAAATTCCGCGCTACGCAAATGCTACTTCTGCGGCGTCGTGTAGGCGACCTGCTTGAGCGAGTTGACGGTCATGGCGGTGGCGCCCGGCGCGCAGCTGAACTGCAGCTCCGTGCCCTCGCCCGTGTCGAAGCGTGCGTGCGTGCCCGCCTCGACCGCGGCTCTGAACCGGGCGGATGTCGCTACCGGCAGCTCGTCGCCCTTCAGCTCCTCGCCGACAACCAGCGTCAGCTGACAGACGCCCTTATCCGTCACGAAGTATCCGACGGCGTGCTTGGAGCCCAGATGCAGGCTCACACCCTGCAGGGGCTTGAACGCGACGGTGTCGGATGCCGACGCAGCACCTCCCGCCCCGATGAGGGCGGATAAGGCGAGCACAGCGGCAACGCGAGCGCTTTTGGTGATCGCTGACATGATCCTGCTCCTTCTGGTCATTTGCGAAAACAGGGCCGGCGGGCTCGGCAAAAGATACGGGGAAGCGCCCGCCCCGGCACTGGACGCATAGTTAAGCCCCCGATTCACGGGGCGAAACAGGAATTGTTGCATTGCAGCAATGTGCGGACTGCAGCGCGCAACTGTCGCGGGTGGGCCCCTCTTCCCACCCGTTCGGGTGGGCGCGTGTCCCATCGCGGCCGGTATCTGTTCACTCACGGGCGCGCGCGGCTCACCCGAGGCGACAAGGACCCACCCTGCCGCTATAAGCGCATTTTTCCCGACCTTTGGGTCTGCGCAAGAGCCGACTGGATGGATGCAAAGACAGAGTGCACGGCCCGCGATCACGGCCGAGACAGTGGCCGAGCACGGTCTCTCCGCCGAGGAGTACCGGCGCCTGCTGAAGATCCTCGGGCGCGAGCCGAGCCTGACCGAGCTCGGCATCTTCTCCGTCATGTGGAGCGAGCACTGCTCCTATAAGTCCTCGCGCGTCTGGCTGAAGACGCTGCCGACCACCGGGCCGCGCGTCATCCAGGGCCCCGGCGAGAACGCCGGCGTCGTCGATCTGGGCGACGGTGACTGCGTCGTGTTCAAGATGGAGAGCCACAACCACCCGAGCTACATCGAGCCCTACCAGGGCGCGGCAACCGGCGTCGGCGGCATCATGCGCGACGTGTTCACCATGGGCGCGCGCCCCGTCGCCAATCTGAACGCGCTGCGCTTCGGCGCGCCCGACCACCCCAAGACGCGCCACCTCGTGGCGGGCGTCGTCGCCGGCATCGGCGGCTACGGCAATTGCGTCGGCGTGCCGACGGTGGGCGGGGAGACCAACTTCGACAAGGGCTACAACAACAACATCCTGGTCAACGCCTTTTGCGCCGGGCTCGCGCGCACCGACAAGATCTTCTACTCGGCCGCGAAGGGCGTGGGGCTGCCCGTCGTCTACGTCGGCTCGAAGACGGGCCGCGACGGCATCCACGGCGCCACCATGGCGTCGGCCGAGTTCGACGACAAAAGCGATGAGAAGCGCCCGACCGTGCAGGTCGGCGATCCCTTCACCGAGAAGCTGCTGATCGAGGCGTGCCTGGAGCTGATGGAGAAGGACACCATCATCGCCATCCAGGACATGGGCGCGGCGGGCCTCACCTCCTCCTCCTGCGAAATGGCGGACAAGGGCGGCGTCGGCATCACGCATCGACCTCGACCGCGTGCCCCAGCGCGAAGACGGCATGACCGCCTACGAGATGATGCTGTCGGAGAGCCAGGAGCGCATGCTGATCGTGCTCAAGCCGGGCTCGGAGCCGCAGGCGGAGGCGATCTTCAAGAAGTGGGACCTCGACTTCGCGGTGATCGGCGCGACGACCGATACCGGCCGCATGATCGTCACGCACAAGGGCAAGACGGAAGCCGACATTCCCGTGGCGACGCTCGCCAACTCAGCACCCCTCTACGAGCGCCCGTGGTATCCGGCACCCTTGCCGAAATTGATATTGCCCGAGTGGGTGCCGGCACCAAACGCCATCCTCGAGACGCTGAAGACCCTGATGGGCGGCCCCGCGCTCGCCTCGCGCCGCTGGATCTGGGAGCAGTACGACCACATGGTGATGGGCGACACCCTGCAGCGCCCGGGCGGAGATGCCGCCGTCGTGCGCATCCACGGCACGTCGAAGGGCCTGGCGCTCACCTGCGACGTGACGCCCCGCTACGTCGCCGCCGATCCGGTCATGGGCACCAAGCAGGCCGTCGTCGAAACCTGGCGCAACTTGACCGCGGTCGGGGCCGACCCGCTCGCGATCACCGACAACCTCAACTTCGCCAGCCCCGAGCGGCCCGAGGTCATGGGGCAGCTCGTCGGCGCCATCAAGGGCATGGGCGAAGCCTGCCGCGTGCTGGATTACCCCGTCGTCTCCGGCAACGTCTCGCTCTACAACGAGACGAACGGCGTCGGCATCCCGCCCACACCCGCCATCGGCGGCGTCGGGCTCATCCCCGACGTCGCGCACATGGCCGACCTGGGCCTGAAGCGCGAGGGCGACCTGCTGATCGTCATCGGGCGCGAGAGCGGACACCTCGGCCAGTCGCTCTACCAGGAGTTGGCGGCCGGCAAGCTCGAAGGCGCGCCGCCGCCCGTCGACCTCGCCGACGAGATCAAGGCCGGGCGCCTCGTACGCGCGCTGATCCGCGAAGGCAAGGTCGCGGCCGTGCACGACACCTCCGACGGCGGGCTCATCGTTGCCGTCGCCGAGATGGCGCTGGCCGGCGGCCTCGGCGTCGATCTCTTCGCCTACGAAGGCAAGTTGCCGGCACACGCCATGTGGTTCGGCGAGGACCAGGGGCGCTACGTGCTGAGCGTCGATCCGATGCGCGCCGAGGAGGTCCTCGACCGCGCGCGCCTCTTGGCGCTTCCCAGCCGCATCATCGGGCGCACGGGGGGCGACGCGATCGCACTGAAGGGCGAGGCGGCGCTGCCGCTTGGCGAACTGCGCAGCGTCCACGAGGCCTGGCTGCCGGGCTACATGGCGGCCGTCTGAACCTTGTTCGCCAACTTTCTTGACGCGCAACCTTGGCCCTGTCAGCGTCGAACGACGCAACTCACGTGCTTTGCCCACGTGCGAGCGCTGGATTGGCATTCGAGGAGACGCGACCCATGGCCATGGATGCTGGCGAGATCGAGCGGCTGATCAAGGCCAGCTTCCCCGATGCGCTGGTCGAAATCCGCGATCTGGCGGGCGACGGCGACCACTACGCCGCCCACGTCGTATCCGGCGCCTTCAAGGGCAAGACGCGCGTCCAGCAGCACCAGATGGTATATGAGGCGCTCGGCGGGCGCATGGGCGGCGCGCTGCATGCGCTGGCACTGACCACCGCTGAGGCCTGACATTGACTTTGAGCGCCTGAGACACACATTTGCGGGTAGAGCCCGGCGCCCCGCACGCGCTTGCCCGGCCGTCGCTTGGAATTTGCAAAGGACCGCACATGACCGCCCCGCAGGACATTCAGGACTGGCTCCGCAAGACGATCGCGCAGCACGACGTCGTGCTCTTCATGAAGGGCAACAAGACGACGCCCCAGTGCGGGTTCTCCGCGCAGGTCGCCCACATCCTGGGGCTGCTGGGAGTCGACTACCACGACGTCAACGTTCTGCAGGACATGAGCATCCGCGACGGCGTCAAGGCGTTCTCGAACTGGCCGACGATCCCGCAGCTCTACGTCAAGGGCGAGTTCATCGGCGGCTGCGACATCGTCCGCGAGATGGCGGAGGCGGGTGAGCTGCAGCAGCTCTCGAGACGAAGGGCGTCGCCTTCGACAAGAGCCGGAAGATCGCTTGATCTAGCTTTTTCTCGAAACTCCGCCCGTCGGTGAGCGAGGCCGCTCAAACAATTGCCATGGTTGTCCCGCAGGTCAGGAGCTGATCTTGGGGGATCGGCGATTTGTCACATGCCAGGGAATACGCGTGGGCTGGGTGTTAGCAGCCTCGGCTATCGTCGCAGGCCGGCGGCTTGCGCTGCCGGCTTTGGCCGGCGCCGCCGCGACCCTCCTCGTCAGCGTTGCGGCCGTGCCGACGGCAGATGCCAAGTCCCCCGGCACCCGCTACTGCTTCCACGGACATTGTTACCGCGTCGGTACGCTGGCGCAGACGGACACCCTTGTCGGCTGGCGCGGCTACGTGCTCGCGTCCTACTACGACAGCTGCCATCGTGACCCCTTGAATCCCTGCGGGCTGACGAGCTCGGGCGCCGTCTTCCGCGCCGATCGTCCCGACAACGCCGCAAGCCCGCTTCTGCCGGACGGCACCGTCATCCTCGCCTACAATCCCAAGACCGGCGACGCTAGCGTGCTGCGGGTCAACAACGCCGGCCCCTATAGCGGCGAGCGCAAGCTCGACGTCTCGCGCGCCGCCGCAGAGCAGCTCGGCTTTAGCAAGGAAGGGACGGCGCGACTTGTCATCGTTGTCCTGCAATCGCCGACCAAGTCCGAGGCGAGCTATGTGAGCCGGCGCGTGTACCCAGCGGTTCCGGGCTACATCGGCAGGTTCGCGACCGTCGACATCGCGCTCAAGACGGCTCAAGCGTGCTTCGACCTCCGCCAGGAGGACGAGCAGCGGGCCGACGACACAGAGGGACCCCTGGAAACGGCCGCGCTGGAAACCGGAGCGGTTCCCAAGCCCCAGCTCGCGGTGTCGCCATCGCTCGCGCGCGAGCTGGTGATATTGCGCGTGCCCCCGCGGCGCGTGAACGTCGTGCAGCTCCTTGAGGGTCCGCGTCCCGTCAGCCGGGGCCCGCGGCTGGTCGAGGGCCCCAGTCTTGTACAAGGTCCACGTCTCGTCAGCCGCGCCGATTTCCGGGACCGGCAGCCACCTGCACCAACCGGCCCGACGAAGGGCTTCTGGTCGGGTCTGCTGCAGTATCTGCTGGGTGCGCCCGACGGCGGCAATTAATCCCGCTGCCTTGACGATCCCGCAGCTCTACGTCAAGGGCGAGCTCGTCGGCGGCTGCGATCGTTGCGCGAGATGGCGGAGGCGGGCGAACTGCAGCAGCTCTTGGAGACGAAGGGCGTCGCCTTCGACAAGTCGAGGAAGATTGCTTAGCAATCTTGGTGTCATCCTCGGGCTTGTATCCCAAGGAGCCAATTTTCCGCTCACTCCGACAGTTGCTTGTAGGCACCGAGACGGCGATCGGGCGCGGCACTCTTCGAAGCACGTGGCAAAGCTTATTCCCATAGCTCGTTGTCATGCATCGCTTGCGGATAGCGCAGCGGGTCACAGCTGAGCGCAGGCGATCTCAGTCACGTATCCGCTGTTCGTGGCGCAATTTGCCTTTATCACTTAATTCAATAGGGCGAGTGAAGCGACCAGTTCGCAAGGAGTGAGAACGATGCAGCCCTTGTTTGGGAAAGGTGAGCGTGATGAGCCAACGCCGGTGAACTGCTCTTCGCCGGAGGAGTTTTCTAAGCCCTCGGGCGAGCAATTATCGCTTTCCAGGCCATTGAAAACCGGGCGGCGAACGTGTTCATGTGGTTGTTGCAAGCCAACCTAGCAGGCTCCGCGGTCTTCTATCACATCCAGAGCTTCGCGACCCGAATACAGATGTTGGACATCGGAGTACGGTTGGGCTTGATTGGTGACGACTTCAAATCACTTCGCGAAGATTGGACGATGTTGAGAGAAAGTCTCCAAGCGGCGAACGCCCTTAGGAACCGCATAGTGCACTTGGAGCTGAATGAAACCTATTCCTATGAGGTGGGAGGAGTTCGCATTCACGCTGCACCCGCACACTTTTGACTGGAGCAAGGCGGACCCCGAGAACCTGGAGAAGTGGTCAAAGGCGCGAGAAGTACGGACCGTGGACTTCGTGACGCTGAAGGGCGCGGAGAAGATCTTCAACGACCTGGAGAAGGATTTGAACGGATTTTACGAGAGCTTCAGCGCAGCGCGGGCAGAGCGCAAGATTTCAGGTCCCGCAATCAGTCCAGAGGCAGAGAGTTCTGGTGAGGACCAGGAATGACCCCGTGAACGGCGATGATTTCGTAGAGGACGTTTTCCCAAGCACCTTGCGGCTCGAGGAACACCTGGGTGATGCGTAGGTCGGCATCGAGAGCGTCGCCTTGAGCGATGGAGATGGTGCGGTTGGCGAGGGCGTCGAAGAACTGTTGGTCGAGGATGGCCGCGGAGATTTTGGTGCCGTTTAGCAGGAACTGCCACTTCCTCGTGCCGCGCTCGAACACGGCTTTCAAAATGACCAGCGTTCGTCGACTGGACTGAATTCGACGTGTCGCCGGAGAGATGGCCTGAAGAGCGCCTTCGACGACGACGTCCGCAGGCCGCAATGCAATCTTGCGATCCAGTATGTTGACAATGCTGTCGAAGCCTTGACGTGGACTCGGACGTAGGGGCTGTCTTGCTTCCATTCGGGAGAAATGGTTATGCTGGTGACGGCGCCGTCTTGCTGGGCGGCCTCGACGGTCTTGCGTACACTGTCTGCGACCTTCGGGTCGTCTTCAATGAATTCAATGTGGCAACTCATGTCCCTCGGGATAATGACGGTAAGCGGGCCCGACTTTAGCCTGACGTTAGGCCCTTCCACAGTCATCTCGACTTGCTGATCCGGGTGTAGCCAGTCCTCAATGCGGCTCGAAATGTAGTTGATGAAAGCCCTAGGATGATGGTGCCGGCGACGCCCGCGGCCATGCCCTTCTTTGTCCTAATCCAGGTCTTGAAGCTGCCGGAGCCGAGCGCCTCGACGTAGACCTCGATGGGGTCGTCTGGATCGACGAGTTGGTTGATTCGAGTAATGGCGGCAGCGATGCCGATCAGAGCTTCGCCAAGCGCGCTGGCGTCTATCTCGCCGGGTCGGCCTTCAAACGTGAGAATGAAGCCGTCGCCAACCTCACGGGCGTCGAGAAAATCCATGGGACGGTACGCTGAGGTAAAGACATTATGGTCGAGAACCGCCCTATCATATCACGGTCGGAGCGGGAATGTGTATGCTGGCGGGACTCGAACCCGGACGTCCCTTGCGGACTTCACTTCAAACTCAGATACACAGCTATGGACCCGCCGTCTTCGGCAGCCCCTGCAGGAACCAAATTCGTTCCCCCATCCCCACACCGCCGCCGTATGGGACCCACGAGCTGAGTGACCAGGCTCGTGCGGTGCTCCACCCGTGCCCTGTTCCGCCGGAGGCGCCGGCTGTCCCGCACGGCATAGATGAGCAGGACGAGGCCGGTGCCTTGGCCTGCTCGGTCGTACTCTCGAAAACTTATCCCCACCCCTCCCACCTCCCCCATACTCCCCTCACCCCTGTCCACATGGGACGCATCAGCTGAGCGGCTTTGCGGGGCGGGGGCGGTGACCCGGTTGAGGCAGGCGTCCGTACCGTCGCGGGCGTCTGACGCGAAGCTTAGCTCAGCTTCAAATTCCGGGGCCGCGGATCGAGGCTGTGCAGGCCTGGCAACAGACTGCACGGACGCCCGTCGCGCAGCGGCGCTTCCATATTAGGAGCGCAGCAGCTCAAGGTCCTGGACGCGAGAGGCTCGGGCGAAGCGCCCCGAGCCGGACCAAAGGCCCGCTGACGATGTGACCGCACCCTCGGCACGGCAAGCAACCGGCGCGGGCGCCGCAAGGCTGCCCCTTTGTTGCAACGGATCGCAGCGCTGCGGCGCCCGCGCTCCCTCTTTTCGCAAACCCTCGGGCGGCAACGCCGCGAGGCCAATGGTTCATGCACCGTCGAAACCGCGCGCGACCGCAACCCACCCCCCACGTCATTCATGATCCTCAACGTGGACCGGATCCCCGCCTCCGCGGGGATGACGTCAAAAGGAGGCGCCCTTTGACTGGACCGCGGATCTTCCCGGGCAGCGACCCGGAGGCGCTCGAGGCCGAGCTCTTCGATCGCGTTGTGGCATCCGCCGCGGGCCTGCCGCGCGTGTGCGTCTTGAAACGGTGCCGGCGGCGCAAGCGCTGCTTGGGCCCTGTCGTCGGCGGCGAGCTCACCTGCAAGCGCCATCACAAAGGCCTCGCCAAAGCGCGTTTTTTCGGCGCGCTCAAAATCCTCGGGTGGCCCAACCGCGACGACGACGGCAAGCCGATTGTCCGGGACTAGCAATGGCGAGCCCGCACCCCGGCCCTAGTTTTGCCGCCGCCGCGTCCTTGACTGCGCGATTGCGGGCCGCGACCGTCGCGCGCTGCATTCGGGGACTGGGCCTACGTCATGCGCTTGGGCGGCCGGCGGTTTTTATTGAGCTTGGCGATCATCGGCGCGGCCGTGTGCCTCGCGCTCGGGCTCACCCTGCCCATCATCAAGCTCACGAAGTTCTTCTTCTGGTCGTCGGAATACTCGCTGATCTCGACCGTGAACGTGCTGCTCCGCGACGGACAGACGTTTCTGGGTTCCGTCGTTCTCGTGTTCTCGATCGTGTTTCCCATCGTGAAGCTGACCTACCTTCTGGTCGCGTCCGCGCTGCCGGCGGCCGAGTTGCGGCGCCATTCCAAGCGCCTCAAGGCGATCGAGTGGATCGGCAAATGGTCGATGCACGACGTGCTCGTGCTGGCGCTGATGATCTTCTTCCTGAAGAGCCAGGGCGTGTACGATGCGGCGAGCCTGCCGGCCGTCTATCTGTTCACGGCCGCGGTCGTGCTGATGATCCTGTCCTACGCCTGGCTGAAAACGGACGTCGCCGCGGTCGCAGACGCGGGGCCCGAGCTGGAGTTGCCGAGGCCGGTCTCGCCGGTGCGCAACGTGCTTTTGAGCTTCCTCATCATCATCGCGACGGTGTTCTTCGCGCTCGGCATCATCCTGCCCGTGATCCGCTTCACCACCGTCTACGTGTGGACCAACGAGCACTCGATCGCGACCATCATCTACGCGCTCTATGACAGCAACGAGTACTTCCTGTGCACGGTGGTGTTCGCGGTGTCGATCTTCTTTCCCTTCCTGAAGCTGTTCTATCTGTTGACGCTCGTCACCTCGCCCGACCTGTCGCCCGAGTTCCGGCGGCGCTCGTTCTCGACCATGGAGTGGCTGGGGCGCTACTCGATGACCGACGTGATGGTGCTGGCGCTGATGATTTTCTACGTCAACTCGTCGGGCTACACCGAAGCGATCGTGATGCCCGGCGTCTATTTCTTCGCGGCCTCCGCGCTCATCACGATGCTGGCCTACGGATGGGCCAATACGCCACCGGCGCGCCGTGCGCCGAGCGCAGCCGAGATCGTGACGCTGCCGACCAATCCCGGGCGCCGTCACCGGCCGGCGTGAGCGTTGCGCCGCTGTCAGTTTCTGAGGTGACATCGCAGGCGCGCCTCTGCATATAGGGACATCACCCTTTCGCTGGCTCGAGGCGCCCTTGGCCTACGTCGGCTGGCTTTTCAAGCGACAAGGAGATTTCGCATGACCCCCTGGGAAATCAAGGCGACCGAGCTCGTCAGTTGCAATTGCGCGTACGGCTGCCCGTGCCAGTTCAACGCGCTGCCCACGCACGGCTTCTGCGAGGCCGTGGGCGCATTCCACATCACCGAGGGCCACCACGGCGATGTCCGCCTCGACGATCTGAAGGCGGTGGGCGTGCTGAAGTGGCCGGGGCCGATCCATCTGGGCGGCGGCAGCGCGTTCATGATCATCGACAAGCGGGCAAACGATGCCCAGCGCTCCGCGCTGCTGCGCATCCTTTCGGGCGAGGACACCGAGCCCGGCAAGACGGTGTGGAACGTCTTTGCCGCGACGCTCGCGCACGTCCACGACCCCGTGTTCGAAACGATCGACATGAGCGTCGACGTCGACGCCCGGCGCGGGCGCGCGGCCGTCAAGGGCCTCGTGGATTTGTCAGCCGAGCCGATCCGCAATCCGGTCACAGGTGCTGAGCATCGCGCGCGCATCGATCTTCCCGACGGCTTCGAATACACGATCGCCGAGATGGGGAGCGGCACCGCGCGCATTAACGGCCCGCTCCCGCTCAAGCTCGACGGCACCTACGCCCAGCTCGCCCACCTGCACTTGAGCCAAAGCGGCATCGTGCGCTAACAGCGGCGCCCGAGGATCGCATCCCATGCAGCAGACGACGCTCACCGAGCACATCGTGCGCCGCGAGCAAGTGTTGATCGCGCTGGCACTCGCCGCGATCACCGGCCTCGCGTGGGCCTACGTGCTGGCGGGCGCCGGAACCGGCATGAGCACCATCGCCATGTCGACGTGGCAGTTCCCGCCGCCGTCGCCGGCGATGGCGATGACGGGGGCCTGGGGCACGGCCTACTGGCTCGTCATGCTCGCCATGTGGTGGGTGATGATGATCGCCATGATGGTCCCCAGCGCCGCGCCGATGATTCTGCTCTATGCCCGCGTCTTCCGCCACGGTCAGGCGCGCGGGCAGATCCCGGCCGCGTTCGTGCCCACCGCCGCCTTCGCGGGCGGCTACCTCGCGTGCTGGCTCGGCTTTAGTGCCATTGCGACGGCATTGCAATTCGCGCTGGAGCGGCTCGGGCACGTGGACGGCATGATGATGTGGTCGACCAACCGCTGGCTCACCGCGGGACTTCTCATCGCGGCGGGAATTTTTCAGCTGACGCCGCAGAAATCTGCGTGCCTGGAGCAGTGCCGTAGCCCCGCGGCGTTTCTGTCGCGCCACTGGCGTCCCGGACACCTCGGCGCCTTCCGCCTCGGCGTCGTGCACGGCGCCTATTGTCTGGGGTGCTGCTGGGCGCTGATGCTGCTGCTGTTTGCAGCCGGCATCATGAACCTCGTGTGGATTGCCGGGCTCGCCGTGCTCGTACTGCTCGAGAAGCTCAGCCCGTTCGGAGCAAACCTCGCGCCCCTCTCCGCCGCCCTGCTCATCGGGGCCGGGCTCTACGTGGCAGTAACCTGAGCCAAGCAAAAGGGCCCGGACGCGTGCGCCGGGCCCTTGCTGAATGCTGCGAAAGCTTCGTTTACCGTGAATAGAACTCGACGACGAGGTTCGGCTCCATGTGCACCGGGTAGGGCACGTCCGACAGCGCCGGGATGCGATTGAACTTGGCCGACATCTTGTTGTGATCGGCGTCGATGTAGTCGGGGACGTCGCGCTCGGGGCTCTTGATCGCCTCCAGCACCAGCGCGAGCTGGCGCGCTTTCTCCTTGACCTCGATCACGTCGCCGACCTTGCAGCGGAAGCTCGCAACCGTGACCCGGCGCCCGTTGACGGTCACGTGGCCGTGGCTGACGAACTGGCGCGCGGCAAAAACGGTCGGCACGAACTTGGCGCGATAGACGACGGCGTCGAGGCGGCGCTCGAGCAGCCCGATCACGTGCTCCGACGTCGAGCCCTTGAGGCGCACGGCTTCCACGTAGATGCGATGGAACTGGCGCTCGGTGAGGTTGCCGTAGTAGCCCTTGAGCTTCTGCTTGGCCTTGAGCTGCTGGCCGTAATCGGAGAGCTTCTGGACGCGGCGCTCGCCATGCTGGCCCGGGCGCGATTCACGTCTGTTGATGGGGCTCTTGGGGCGGCCCCAGATGTTCTCGCCCAGACGGCGGTCGATCTTATGCTTGGCGCGAATGCGCTTGGTCATGTAACAGCACTCCAACGGTTCAATGGCTCGTTTCGTGGAGCGCCCCCTCCTCTGTCCTTCAAGGGCTGACCCTGAAAAGGACCGACAGGCAGCCCCGATTTTGGGCGCTGCCGCAGGTGCGCAAGCGAACGCGGGCCATCACTGACCCGCGTCGCGAACCGCTAAATACCCATGTGGGGGCCCGCCGTCAACCGAAGGGCGCCTTCAAGGCTCAAAAACCCTACTTCTGGACGGGTGCGGCGGTGGTGGATTGGTTGGCGGCTTCCGCTGCCGGCGGGGCTGGAGCGGGAGCGGCGGCGAGCGCGGGGCCCGTCTTCACGTAGGCCGCGATCAGCTCCTTGACCTTCACCTTCTGCTCGGCCGTGCAGGTCTGGGCCTGCTTGGCGCCCTCCTCGATCACGACCTCCTTGCCGCCGTCCTTCTCGACGAGCTTGACGCGGCCCGTCAGCAGCATGACCACGGTCAAGTGCAGCTGATTGATGTAGACGATCTGCTGGGGCGTCCACTTCTTGGCCTGCATCTGCCGGCGCATCAGCGAGTTGTGATTGTCCGTTTGCTCCTGGTGCAGCTCGCAGACCTGCGCGTGCGCCGAGAGACGGCCGACGCGGATCACGTCGCGCGCCACGTCGATCGGAATGAGAACCTGATCCTTCTTGGTTTTGTCGATCTGAATCGTCTCACCGTTCGGCTTGGTGAAGGCCTCCGGCGTGAGCGACCAGGCATACTCCATGAATGCCCGTGTGGCCTTCTCGCTGAGCTCCTGCGCTGCTGCGGGTCCTACCGCAACACCGGCGACCAGGAAGGCCGCGCACGCCCAACTCATCCCCGCCCTTCTCATGTTCCGCCTCTCCTGAGCTGGCCTAGCGTTATGTTGTTACTGTTGCTTGGCGTCCACGATCGTAGCCTCGATCATGGAGCAGAAAAACGCCGCCCGTTAGAGCGGCATCGCTCAGCCCTAAACTTGGCCAGATGATGGCAGCTATGTAGGGGGCTTGCGGGCCTTTCCCTTGCCCTTCGCGAGCGTTGCAACAATACCACGCAGCGTGCGTACTTCCTGCTCCGTGGGGCCCATGCGCGAGAACATGGTGCGCACATTGCGCACCACTGGGCCACGCTTGTGCGGCGGGTTGAAGAAGCCGAGCCGCTCCAGTTCCGCCTCCAGGTGCTCGAAGAATCCCAACACCTCCAGCTTGCTCGCCGGCCGGTCGTAGCCCAGGTTGAGCCCCGGCGCGATCGGGGTCTCGTAGGTTGTCACGCGGCCGAGGCTCTGGTCCTCGCTGCCGCGCATCCACTCGTACCCGAGGATCAGCACGGCCTGCGCCAGGTTGAGCGAGGCAAAGCGCGTATTCACCGGGATCATGATGAGCGCGTCGGCGTTCGCCACCTCGCTCGTCTCCAGGCCGTTGCGCTCGCGGCCGAACAGCACGCCGCAGCGCTCCCCCTTGGCGATGCGCGCCCGCATCTCAGCCACCGCCGCGATCGGCGTCAGCACCGGCTTCCTGAGATCGCGCTGGCGCGCGGTGGTTGCCGCCAGCCAATTGAGGTCGGCGATCGCGGCCGGCAGCGCCGGGAAAGCCGTGGCGTCATCGATCACGTAATTGGCGCCGGAAGCGGCAATGCGCGCCTTCTCGTTGGGCCAGCCGTCGCGCGGAGCGATGAGCCGCAGATCGTCGAGCCCGAAGTTTGCCATCGCGCGCGCGACCATGCCGACATTGTCGGCGAGCTGCGGCTCCATGAGCAGGACCGCCGGCGTCTCGCCCTCTCCGGCGAAGGCGCTGCCCTGCAGATGCGCGCGGCGGACGCCGTGGCGCAACTTGCGCAGCACGCGGCGCGCCCAGTACCAGTATTTCTCCCCCGACCACGTTTGCGCCAGCGTCTCCAGGCTCGGGGCTTGCGCCGTCGCCTCACCCTGCCCGGTCAGACGCACCGCGCCGTCGCCGATCACGATCTCCCGGTGGAGCGCGATGAACTGATCGAAGGTCGCGATGCCCTCTACTTGCGTGCGCCGCCGGCATCCGGGACAGCTCGCCTCATCGGCGATGCAGCGCTCCTCAGCGCAGTAGATGAGCAGCGGCTCGAGGCTGCCGCGGTCGAGCCCGGGGATCGCAAGCCGGGCGAGACCCTGATCGATCGTGTGCTCGTGGCAGGCGAATACGACGTCGGCGACCGCCGCCTCGGTGCCCGAAGGCCGCGGCACGAGGAAGCCGTCGGCGTCCCTCGCAATGTCGATCACGGGCCCCGAAGTCATCGTCTCTGCTCTCTTGTTGCGCCGCAACAGCGCGGATATGGTGTCATAGAAACGATTTCCTGCCCACGACCCGAGGCCCCCTGCATGCAGAAGATCAAGGTGACCGGCACCGTCGTCGAGCTCGACGGCGACGAGATGACCCGTATCATCTGGAAGCTGATCCAAGACAAGCTCATCCACCCCTACCTCGATGTGAAGCTCGACTCCTACGACCTCTCGATCGAGAACCGCGACAAGACCGGCGACAAGGTCACGGTCGATGCGGCCAACGCCATCAAAAAGCACGGCGTCGGCGTCAAGTGCGCGACGATCACGCCGGACGAGGCGCGCGTCAAAGAGTTCGGCCTGAAGGAGATGTGGAAGAGCCCGAACGGCACCATCCGCAACATCCTCGGCGGCGTCATATTCCGCGAGCCGATCATCTGCCGCAACGTCCCCCGCCTCGTACCCGGCTGGACCGAGCCCATCATTATCGGCCGCCACGCCTACGGGGACCAGTACCGCGCCACCGACTTCCTGTTCCCCGGCGCCGGCACGCTGACGATCAAGTTCGCGGGCGCCGACGGCCAGGTGATCGAGCGCGAGGTGTTCAAGGCGCCGTCCTCGGGCATCGCCCTGGCGATGTACAATCTCGACGACTCGATCCGCGATTTCGCGCGCGCCTCCTTCAATTACGGGCTCGCCCGCAACTACCCCGTTTACCTTTCGACCAAAAATACCATCCTCAAGGCCTACGACGGACGCTTCAAGGACCTGTTCCAGGAGGTGTTCGACGCCGAGTTCGCCGCGGAGTTCAAGAAGCATAAGCTGACCTATGAGCACCGCCTCATCGACGACATGGTGGCCTCCGCGCTGAAATGGTCGGGCGGCTACGTCTGGGCGCTCAAGAACTACGACGGCGACGTGCAGTCCGACACCGTCGCGCAGGGCTTCGGCTCGCTGGGCCTGATGACGAGCGTCCTCATGACGCCCGACGGCAAGACGGTCGAGGCCGAGGCCGCGCACGGCACGGTAACGCGTCACTACCGCGAGCACGAGAAGGGCAAGGAGACCTCCACCAACTCCGTTGCCTCGATCTTTGCCTGGACGCGCGGACTTGCTCACCGCGCCAAGCTCGACGGCAACGAGGCGTTAGCGCGCTTTGCCGCGACGTTGGAGAAAGTCTGCATCGACACCGTGGAAGCCGGCCACATGACCAAGGATCTGGCGCTCCTCGTCGGCGATCAGCAGAAGTGGCTATCGACGACGGGCTTCCTCGACAAGATCGACGCCAACCTGAAGAAGGCGATGGCCGCGTGAGGCGGCAGCTTGCATGAAGCGGGCGGGACGCATCGTGCTTGCAGGAGTGCTGCTGGGCGCTGCGTTCGTCTATGTGAGTAACGCGAGCAGGTTTGCGCCGCCCATGCGCGGCAAGCCGCTCCTCCTCGCCCATCGTGGCCTGGCGCAGACCTTCTCGAGCGACGGGCTGACGAACGAGACCTGCACCGCTTCGCGCATCGACCCGCCGCAGCACGACTTTCTCGAGAACACGCTGCGCTCGATCCAAGCGGCCTTCGACGCCGGTGCCGACATCGTCGAGATCGACGTCCACCCGACAACCGACGGGCACTTTGTGGTTTTCCACGATTGGACCGTCGACTGCCGCACCGAGGGCAGGGGCGTCACGCGCGAGCATACGCTTGCCTATCTGAAGTCGCTTGACGTCGGATACGGCTACACTGCGGACGGCGGCGCAGCGTTTCCATTTCGTGGCAAGGGGGTCGGCCTCATGCCGTCGCTGGACGAGGTGCTTTCTGAATTTCCGCGCCGGCGATTTCTCATCAACATTAAAAGCAACGACCCCGCCGAGGGCAAAATACTGGCGGAGCGCCTTGCGCGCCTGGCACCCGCGGCGCTCGATTTGCTGATGGCGTATGGCGCAGACCGCCCCATCGCCGCTCTCGCAGAGCGCCTGCCGGCGCTGCGGTTCATGTCGAAGGCGACCTTGAAGCGCTGCGGGTTCACTTATCTCGGGATCGGCTGGACGGGCTACGTGCCGCAAGCCTGCCGCCACACGCTGCTGCTGGTCCCGGCCAATTACACGGGGATGCTCTGGGGCTGGCCAAACCGCTTCCTCGACCGCCTGCACCGCGCCGGAACAGACGTGTTCGTAGCGGGCCCGCGCGCGCCAGGCGATATCGGAACGTCCGGCATCGACGACGAGGCGGCCTATCGAGCGCTGCCCTCGCGCTATGACGGCGGCATCTGGACCAATCGCATCGACAGCATCGGCCCGCTCGTAAGCGCGCCGTCCCGCTGACGCAACAGAGCCTCTACTGAAGACGCAGCTGCAGCTGCGAGATGCCGACGGCGAGATTGAGGCCCTGCTGGCCCTGCACGCTCACCGGCTGCAGCGCGACAGACTCGTTTGAGCCGCCGACTAGCGCGTTCGCGCCGACACCCAAGCCCACCGTCGCCTCGGCCGAGACGCCGCCGTAGTTGCCGGCGAGCGCGCCGCCGGGCACGTCGGCGGACGGAGCGAAGACCGTCCAGATGATCTTGCTCGTGCTGGTGAAGCCCACGTCGAGCCCGAATTTGGAGATCGTTCCGCGATAGTGCTCGGTCCCGCCGTTGAGCCCTTTGAACGTGCAGTCGAGATCCTTGCTCGAGCCAAAAATCAATCCAGCGCCCCCGTAGACGGTGCAGTTCAGCACGCCGGCCTCCACGTGCGCGGCCGATGCCGGGCTCGCCGTAGCGAGCGCCAGGAACGACAAGAGCGACAGAAGCGCCGGCGGCGCGAAACAACCGCGCAAGGGGCGGGAAAAGAGTGAAACGGACGTGGAGGGCATCGGGCAAATTCCTTGTTTGTAGGCGCGGACGGCAGCTTCGTGGGCGAAGCTCACTATCGCCGGCAAAAGCGGCGATTATCGAGCGGGAGAGGCTCTCGCCACTGAGCGAGGTCAGATTTCGCCGCGAGCTTGCGAGGGGCTCACGTGGCCCGCTTCGACTGGCTCGCGCGCAGGCCCCGCGTCGGGCGCCCGGCCGCGCCCTGCAGCGCCTCGCGGAACTCGTCGCGCTTTTCATGGATGGAGGCGATGACGGGACCGGTGGGCACGCCGAGGCCGACGAGCGCCGCCTCGCTCAGCTGCAGGCTCGCCTCGATGGTCTCGGGCACAGCGTCGGTGACGCCGAGCTTGTAGAGGCGCCGGGCGTGGGCCTCATCGCCGGCGCGCGCCACGATGACGACATCCCGGCGCAGCTCGCGCACCGCCGCGACGATCGCGTCGGCGACGGAGGAGGTGTCGACGGTGATGATCACGCCCTTCGCCGCGGCGATGCCGCAACGGCGCAGGAACGCCGCGTTCTTGGCGTCGCCGTAGTAGACGGGGCGTCCCTCGCCCCACCACTTGGTGACGACGGAGGCGTCGCTCTCGATGATGATGTGGCGCACCTTGTGCTCTGCGAGCATCTCCGAGACGAGGCGCCCGACGCGGCCGCAGCCGACCACGATGGCGTCGACGCGCTCATCGGGCGGCGCCTGTATCAGCGCGACGTTCGGCTCCTGCTCCTTTGAAAGCTCCTTTGAGAGGCGGCGCCCCAGATAGTCGAGGAGCGGAATGAGCGCCATGGAGAACGAGGTGATGGCGAGCACGAACGCGCCGGTGTCGCGCGCGATGATGTCCTTCACCACGGCGAGCCCGGTGACGATGAACGCGAACTCGCCGCCCGGACCCAGCAGCAGTGCGGTCTCCAGCGACGCCGCCCAAGGCACGCGGAAAAGCCGCAGCAATCCCATCGCCACCGCCGACTTGATCGCGATGAGGCCCACGATGCCGGCGATAATGGGCAGCGGATTGGCGATCAGGCCGCCGATGTCGAGGCTCATGCCGACCGCGAAGAAGAACACGCCGAGAAGCAGGCCCTTGAACGGCTCGATCGTTGCCTCGATGGCGCGGTGATACTCGGTCTCGGCGAGCAACAGGCCCGCCACGAATGCGCCCAGTGCCATCGACAGCCCGGCAGCCGCCGTCGCAAGCCCGCTGCCGACGGCGACGAACAGTGCGGCGGCGACGAACAGCTCGGTGCTCTGCGCCGACGCCACCAGCCGGAACAGCGGCCGCAAGATGAGCGTGCCCACGACCGCGATTGCGGCAATGACGAGTGCCGCCTGCGCGAAGGCCAGCAGCAGGCCGCCGAGCAGCGAGCCCTTGTTGTCGGGCCCGAGAATTGTCACGAGGAACAACAGCGGCACGACGGCGAGGTCCTGCAGCAGCAGGATGGCGAATGACGTGCGGCCCGTGATCGTGTGAAGCCGCTGCTTGCGCGACAAGACCTCGATCACGATCGCGGTCGAGGACAGAGCGAGACTGAGCCCGATCAGCACCGCGCCGCCGGGACGCACGCCGAGCAGGCTCGCGATGAGCCCGATGACGACCGCCGAGATCCCCACCTGCAGCAGGCCGAGGCCGAACACCAGGCGGCGCATGGTGACGAGCCGCTTGAACGAGAGCTCGAGGCCGATGAGAAACAGGAGAAACACCACGCCGAGATCGGCGATGGCGCCCAAGCCGCGCTCGTCGGTAATCGCGATCCAGCGCACGGGCGGGAAGGTGTACCAGAGCGCACCCAGTCCGCCGGGCCCCAGCAGCGCGCCCGCGATCAGGAAGCCGAGGATGGGGCTTATCTTGAAGCGCTGGCCCAGCGGCACCAGGATCGCCGCCGCCGCGAGCACGATCATTGCCTCGCGATAGATGGCGAAATCGGGCGTTTCCGTCATACCGGGCCTCGAGCTTGGATTGCCTGCCGGCGTCGGGTGAGCCGGCAGCGATCGCTCACGCGATCATGCATAGCAAATGCGGGGCGGATTGGGGCACGCGCAGAGGTATGTCGCCGCAGCAGCAGCGTTGCACACGTATTTGCGCGGGCGATAGCCTGAGAGACGCACACGGCTCGCATTTCCCTCAAATACCGTGAGAGGAGAGCCGCGCCGATCAGGCCGTGCGCGCCTCAACCCGCGAGGCACGTCTCGATCGCCTGCAGGGCTGCGTCGGCGCGCTAGCCGTCCGGCCCGCCCGCTTGCGCCATGTCGGGGCGCCCGCCGCCGCCCTTGCCGCCGACCGCCTCCGAGCCCGCGCGCACGAGGTCGACGGCGCTCACCTTGTCGGCGAGGTCCGTCGTCACCGCGACGACGATGCCGAGCTTGCCATCGGCGGAATTATTGGCGATCGCCACGATGCCGGAGCCGATCTTGGCGCGGCCGTCGTCGGCCATCGCCTTGAGATCCTTCATGTCAACTCCGGAAACCGACAGCCTGAGGAATTTCCTGCCGCCCACCTCGATGATCGCCGGCCCGGCATCCTTGCCGCCGCCGCCGAGTGCGATCTGCTTTTTGGCATCGGCGAGCTGGCGCTCGAGCTGCTTTCTTTCATCAACCAGCGCCCTGACGCGATCGACGACGTCCTCGGGCCGCACGTGCAAAGCCGCGGCCGCCTCCTTCAGGCGCATCTCCTGCTCGCCGAGGTAGGTGCGCGCTGAGTCCGCGGTCAACGCCTCGAGGCGGCGCACGCCGGAGGCCGACGCACTTTCGCCGACGATCTTGATGAGGCCGATGTCGCCGGTGCGTTTGACGTGCGTGCCGCCGCACAATTCCACCGACCACCTTTTATTGGACTTGGTTTGCCCGCCTTCGGCAGGACGGCTCCCCGGTCCGGTATCTGGTTCCTCGCCCATCGACACGACGCGCACCTCATCGCCGTACTTCTCGCCGAAGAGCGCCATCGCACCCAATTCCATCGCGTCGTCGAGCGCCATCAGCCGCGTCTCGACGGCAGCGTTCTGCAGCACGATCGCGTTGGCGCGCGCTTCCACCTCGGCGATCTCTTGCGCAGTCATCGGCTTTTGATGCGAGAAATCGAAGCGCAAACGATCGGGCGCAACGAGTGAGCCCTTCTGCGCCACGTGCGGGCCCAGGACCTGGCGCAGCGCCTCGTGCAGCAGATGCGTCGCGGAATGGTTGGCGCGCGTTGCGAGGCGGCGCGCATGATCGACGCTGAGATCGACCGTCTCGCCCGCCTTGAACGTTCCCGCCTCGACGCGGCCCATATGCACGACGAGACCGCCCGCCTTCTTCTGCGTGTCGGTGACGACGAAGCGCGCACCCTTGGCGCCGGTGATGACGCCAAGGTCGCCGACCTGGCCGCCCGACTCGCCATAGAACGGCGTCTGGTTGACGATGATCGCGGCGTCCTCGCCGGCTTTCAGGCTCTTTGTTTCCTTGCCGCCCTTGATGAGCGCCGTTACCTCGCCGGCAGCCGTCTCGGCCTCGTAGCCGAGGAACTCGGTCGCGCCGAGCTTCTCCTTCAGCTGGAACCAGATCGTCTCGGTCGCGGCCTCGCCTGAGCCCTTCCACGCCTTGCGCGCCTCCGCCTTCTGGCGCTCCATGGCGGAATTGAAGGCGGCTGTGTCGACGACAATGCCGCGCGGGCGCAGCGCATCCTCGGTCAGGTCGAGGGGAAAGCCGAACGTGTCGTAAAGCTTGAAGGCGACCTCGCCCGGCAGCACGTCGTTTTTCTTCAACGTGCCCGCCGCGTCCGCCAGCAGGCCGAGGCCCTTCTCGAGCGTCCTCTTGAAGCGCGTCTCCTCGAGATTGAGCGTCTCGGTGATGAGGGCTTCCGCGCGCTGCAGCTCGTGGTAGGTGTCGCCCATCTCGTGGATCAGCGCCGGCACGAGGCGATACATCAGCGGCTCGGTGGCGCCCAGCAGATGCGCATGGCGCATGGCGCGGCGCATGATGCGGCGAAGCACGTAGCCGCGCCCCTCGTTCGACGGCAGCACGCCGTCGGCGATCAGGAAGCTCGTCGCGCGCAAATGGTCGGCGATGACGCGGTGCGAGGCCTTGTGCTCGCCCTTCGCCGGCACGCCGGTCGCGGCGACGGAGGCGGCAATCAGCGCCTTGAACAGGTCGATGTCGTAGTTGTCGTGCGTGCCCTGCAGTACGGCTGCGATGCGCTCGAGCCCCATGCCGGTATCGACCGAGTGCTTGGGCAGATCGACGCGCTCGTATTGTTTTTGCCCGCCTTCGGCAGGACGCTCGAGCTGCTCGTATTGCATGAACACGAGGTTCCAGATCTCGACGAAGCGGTCGCCGTCGGCGTCGGCCGAGCCCGGAGGCCCCCCTGCGATCTTGTCGCCGTGGTCGTAGAAGATCTCCGAGCACGGCCCGCACGGACCCGTGTCGCCCATCTGCCAGAAGTTGTCCGACGTCGCGATGCGCAGGATCTTGTCGGAGCCGAGCCCAGTGAGCTTCTTCCAGATGCGAAACGCGTCCTCGTCGTCGTGGTAGACGGTGACGACAAGGCGCTTCTTGTCGAGGGCGAAGTTCTTCGTCAGCAACTCCCAGGCGAGCACGATCGCGCGCTCCTTGAAGTAGTCGCCGAAGGAGAAGTTGCCGAGCATCTCAAAGAAGGTGTGGTGGCGCGCGGTGTAGCCGACGTTGTCGAGGTCGTTGTGCTTGCCGCCGGCGCGCACGCATTTCTGCGAGGAGGCCGCCGTCGTGTAGGGGCGCGTCTCCTGGCCGGTGAACACGTTCTTGAAGGGGACCATGCCGGCGTTGGTGAACATCAGCGTCGGATCGTTGTGCGGCACCAGCGGCGCCGAAGGTACGACCTCGTGGCCCTGTTTCCTGAAATAGTCGAGGAACGCTCTGCGGATCTCGTTGACGCCGGTCATCTCATCGCTTTCGGAAATACGAAACGGAGCGGACCGCCGACGTCCGCTCTCGGGCCTCTTGGAGGCCCTATCCGATGGGGTTGGCGAGGCCTCCTGTCAAGCGCCCGCCGCTGTTTCTACCCGCCGGCGCACGCCTTTGGCCTCGCGGCGTTGCCGCCCGAGGGTTTGCGAAAAGAAGGGAGCGCGGGCGCCGAAGCACTGCGATCCTGTCGCGACAAACGGGCAGTTCTTCAGCGCCCGCGCCGGTTGCGTGCCGTGCCGAGGGTGCGGTCACATCGTCAGCGGGCCTTTGGTCCGGCTCGGGGCGCTTTGCCCGAGCCTCTCGCGTCCAGGACCTTGAGCTGCTGCGCTCCTTTCTGCGGAAGCGCCGCTGCGCGACGGGCGTCCGTGCAGTCTGTTGCCAGGCCTGCACAGCCTCGATCCGCGGCCCCGGAATCTGAGGCGAGCTAAGCCTCGCGTCAGACGCCCGCGACGGTACGGACGCCTGCCTCAACCGGGCACCGCCCCTGTCCCGCTTCGGCCGCTCAGCTGATGCGTCCCATGTGGACAGGGGTGCGAGGAGTATGGGGAGCGGGGGGAGGACGGGGATTAGATTTTCGGCGGCAGCTTTGAGCACCTCATCCTTCGCACCCGATAGACCGCGCAGGCGCAGCCGGTCGAGTATGTGGATGCGCTTCATGTGCGCGAACCTCACCTCGACCTTCTTGCGCTCGCGGCGAGAGATCTGGAAGGTTTCAGTGTTGGTTAGCGCGCGCACCTGATCGCGTACGTCCTCGTAGATGTCGCGTGAGATCTTGCGGGTAGGTGTTGTTGTGTACTGGGGTTTGAGTGCGTAGATGGAGTAATCGTTTTTGCTCGCGTGGTAGGGAAGAATGCGTCTCTGATCGACGATCGCGGAATGTGTGAGCGTAGCGTTGGTTGGATAGATGTAGATGTTTTTGTCGTGATCGAAGATGAAGTTCTTTTTTGTGAAGTGGTTGTTGGTTTGTTTCGATTTGTCTTAGATGGGTATATGTGGGGTGATATCTCGATCTTAGAGTTACTTGAGGAGTTTTGTTGCATTATAGGTGGTATCGTTGGTGAGTTGCTTTGGTGTTAAGTTGAAGTGGCGCTTGACACGATAGATTATTGTCTCGGTGATGGTTATCTTGTCTATATGGTTGGTATGTGTGTTTTCGGTGTCGATGATGATGTGGAGTTTGTTGTGGATGAGATAGTTCGTATCGTAGGTGAAGAACGGATTTATGTATTTGCGCGAGACGTAGGTTGTCTGTGGATCGGTCAGCGACATCGTTTTCGGCGGTTTGCTGCGGTGGACCGCCGCTGCTGAGGTGTATCTCCACGGTCGTTCTCGGTAGCGCGCGTACGTGTCGAGTGAAGCGAGGTACTCGCGCACCGCATGCGAAGTCTCTTCTGCCTTCGGTCAGTCGATCGACTTGTCGCCGGGCACCCGCTTGTGCTTGTCGACGTCCGTCTTGATCAGGCTCGCGTCGATCGAGAACGTCTCGCCGCCGACAAGGCCGCCGCGATGTATGTCGCCACCACCGCTCGAACACGCGACGCAGGGTATCGCTCTCGCGAGCGTCGGGGAGTGAGAAGGGAATGTCGAAAGAGAGGAAAAAGGAAAAGAGAGGGAAAGGGAAAAAGGCACGGCGAGCGGACATCGAATGAGCCGCGGCCCTCGTCCGCTCGTGACCCTGGCTGTGTGAAAAGAGCCGCGCCGTCTATGATTCCCCTGATGATTCTTCTGGGGGTGATCATGAAGCGGTTCGTCGAGGGGGCAGATCGTGGGACAGTCGACGCTTCTGCCGGAGTGCCTCGACGACTGGATCGACGAGGAGAATCCGGTTCGCGCGATCGACGCCTTCGTCGATGCGCTCGATCTCGCCGATCTCGGGTTCGACGGTGTCGAGCCCGCAGCGACGGGGAGGCCCGCCTTTCATCCTCGGTTCTCTTGAAGCTCTACATCTACGGCTATCTCAACCGCGTGCAGTCGAGCCGGCGGCTCGAGCGCGAGGCCGGCCGCAATCTGGAGCTTCTGTGGCTGCTTGGGCCGCCTCGTGCCCGATCACAAGACGATCGCCGACTTCCGCAAGGACAATGGCCTCGGACTGCGCCAGGTCTGCGCACGCTTCGTCGAGCTGTGCCGCGAGATGGGACTGCTCGCGACGGCGAGCGTCGCCATCGACGGCAGCAAGTTCAAGGCGGTCAACAACCGCGACAGGAACTTCACGAAGGGCAAGGTGGAGCGGCGGCGTGCGCAGCTGGAAGAGAGCGTCGCGCGCTACTCGCTCAGCTCGACACGGCCGACCGGCAGGAGCCGACGGAGGCGCTGGCCGCCAAGACGGAGCATCTCAAGGAGAAGCTGGCAAAGCTCGAGAGCGAGATGAAGCGCCTCGACCGCCTACGAGAAGCAGATGCTCGCCTCGCCCGATCAGCAGATCTCGCTGACCGATCCCGACAGCCGCTCGATGGCAACGAGCGGACGCGGCTCGGGCGTCGTCGGCTACAACGTGCAAGTGGCCGTCGAGACCGAGAACCATCTGATCGTCACGCACGAGGTGACGACCTCAGGATCGGATCGCTCACAGCTGGCGCGCGTCGGCAAGGCAGCGAAGGCCGTCATGCGAACGGACACCCTCGAAGCCGTTGCCGATCGCGGCTACTTCAACAGCCCCGAGATCCTCGCCTGCCACGAGGCCGGCATCACGGTGACGCTGCCGAAGCCGATGACATCGGGTGCCAAGGCGGCGGGCCGCTTCGGCAAGCAGGACTTCGTCTACGTCCCGACGCAGGACGCCTACAGCTGCCCGGCCGGCGCAGGCGCTGACCTATCGCATGACGACGCAAGAGGACGCAAGGCGATGCGTCGCTACTGGACGACGGCGTGCGGCAGCTGCCCGCTCAAGGCGAATTGCACGACGGCGTCCTGAGCGACGCATCACGCGCTGGGAGCACGAGCATGTCCTCGAAGCGGTGCAGCAGCGTCTCGATGCCAACCCGAACGCCATGCGCCAGCGGCGCGAGACGGTCGAGCATCCGTTCGGAACGCTCAAGGCCCGGATGGGCGCCACGCACTTCCTGATGAAGACGTTGCCAAAGGTCGCCGCCGAGATGGCGCTGCACGTGCTGGCCTACAATCTGACCCGCGTCATGAACATCATGGGCATCAAGCCGCTGATGGCCGCCATCAGGGCGTGAGGCGGTGGCTCGGTCCCGAACGTGTGCCCATCACCTCGGGCTATCATCCCCGACGGCGTTTTTACACGACCAAGACCCTGAGCGGACGCACCGAGCGGCGTCCGGATATTTGCTCTCCGGCTTGCCGCTAGGTTGGCGATGTCGATGTGCGTCTCATGGCAGCCGTTCCTTGCGGAACAGCGCGCGGGCAGTCATTCGCTGAGATTGGGGCTCCCCTTAGTTGCAACGAGATTCCGGAGTAGCCCCACAATGATCACAACCTCAAAACAGGTAACGCTAGCCGCCGCAGGTAGCTTGGTCGGCCTTGTCCTTCTCGCCACCCAGGCATTCGCCTACAGCGAAGCCGTAATCAATGCGTGCACCGACGACTACATGACTCACTGCAGCGCTTATGACGAAAACAGCGCGCAGGGCGAGCGCTGCATGCGAGCCGCGGGCGGAAAACTCTCGCAGGGCTGTGTCAACGCACTTGTTGCCTCCGGCGAGGTCTCCAAGAGCGCAGGCCGCCGTACTAAGCGCTAAGACTGTCGGCTTGCTGTCGATCTCTTGTGGACCTGGGCGTTTTGAGTGTGGGCGTCGTTACCCAGGCCGCAAGGGCTCTAGCGCTTCCTGACGAAAACCGTGCCGATCGAATAGCCCGCACCGAAGCTGCATATTAGTCCCGTCTCGCCGGGAGCGAAGTCATCATTGGCGGTGTGGAAGGCGATGATCGAGCCTGCCGAGCTGGTGTTAGCGAAATTGTCGAGAATGATAACGTTTTCACCGGGGGCCGGCTCGCGGCCCAGCACCTTTCGGCCGATCATCTCGTTCATGTTGATATTGGCCTGGTGCAGCCAAAGGCGCTTGAGGCGCTGCGGATCGATGCCGGTGTCGCTCGCGTGGTCGAGGATCATCTCGCAGACCATCGGCACCACCTCGCGGTACACTTTGCGGCCTTCCTGAACGAACAGCTTGTCCTTGGCGCCGATACCTTCCGGGGATGCGCGGTTCAGGAAGCCGAAATTGTTGCGAATGTTGTTGGAGAACACCGTCTTCAGCCGCGTGCCCAGGATCTCCCAGCCTCCGCCGGCCTGCGCCGCGTCTTCCAGGATAACCGCAGTCGCTGCATCGCCGAAGATGAAGTGGCAGTCGCGGTCCGTGAAGTTCAGGTGACCGGAGCAGATCTCGGGATTGACCATTAGCACCGACTTGGTCGAGCCGGTCGCGATGAAGTCGCTTGCTGTCTTGATGCCAAAAGTTGCTGACGAGCAAGCCACGTTCATGTCGAAAGCGAAGCCATCGATGCCGAGGGCCTTCTGGACCTCGATGGCCATTGCAGGATAGGCACGCTGCATGTTGGAGGCGGCACAAATCACGGCGCCGATTTCGGCCGCCGGCTTGCCCCAGTTTTGAAGTGCGTCCTCGGCCGCCGCGATGGCCATTTGCGCGAGGATGGAGATCTCATCGTTAGACCGCTCGGGCAACATGGGGCGCATGACGGCGGGGTCGAGGATACCCGTCTTGTTCATGACGTAGCGCGACTTGATGCCCGACGCCTTCTCGATAAACTCGACGGAAGAGGGCACCAGCGCTGCGATTGTGCCGGCACCGATGTCGTCGGCGTTGTCGGCGTTGAAGGCCTCGGCGTAGGTGTTGAACGCGTCTACGAGTTCGCTGTTCGAAATGCTGAAGGGGGGGATGTAGAGTCCCGTTGCGGCGATGACGGCCTGATGCACTGCTATAATCCAGCTTGGACGGGTGAAGCCCCGGGTGAAGTGCGGACTTCCAATTGGATTGATTGATACCACGACCAACGGCCGCGTCACTCGTCGGCCAGCCACACGGCATTATCTGACCGCTCGCACTGTCGTTTTCCGACAGTAGCTACGAACAAACGGTCATTGCTGGACTATGCTGGACCATTGCAATTTTGAAGCAAGGACGGCTGTTTCCACCTCGACTAGGACGGCCTGACCCGCTACGGGGCTACTCAATGCGCAAATGTCCGGTGACCAGCGCAAATCGGCCCTAAGCCGCGCGCCCACGTTCGGTGCCGCCCAGCCTTGGCATACGGTGACGAGCTCCCCGACCGGGTGCAGGCCCATGGTCTACCTGAAATTTGCTTCACGTCACCGCTTGGCGCGGGCGGGCTTTTTGCCCCCGGCATCATCCTCTTCGGGCAGCACGCCATCCTCGTCGGGCACCTCGCCCTCGTCGGCTTCGCCGGGCTCGGGCGCAACCAGCAGCTTGTCGACGATGAGGCCCGCGTTCTCGCGGATCGCCTTCTCGATGGCGGCCGCAATCTTCGGGTTCTCCTTCAAAAACGCCTTGGCGTTCTCGCGGCCCTGGCCGATGCGGTCGCCTTCATAGGAGATCCACGCGCCCGACTTCTCCACGATCCCCGCCTTGACGCCGAGATCAATGAGCTCGCCGCTCTTGGAGATGCCTTCGCCGTACATGATGTCGAACTCGACCTGCTTGAACGGGGGCGCGACCTTGTTCTTGACCACCTTGACGCGCGTCTGCGAGCCCACGACCTCCTCGCGGTCCTTGATCTGGCCGATGCGGCGGATGTCGAGGCGGACGGAGGCATAGAATTTGAGCGCGTTGCCGCCCGTCGTCGTTTCGGGATTGCCGAACATGATGCCGATCTTCATGCGGATCTGGTTGATGAAGATCACCATGGTCCCCGACTTGGAGATCGAGGCCGTCAGCTTGCGCAAAGCCTTGCTCATGAGGCGCGCCTGCATGCCGGGCTGCATGTCGCCCATCTCGCCTTCGAGCTCGGCCTTGGGGGTGAGGGCAGCAACCGAGTCGATGACGAGCACGTCGACGGCGCCCGACCGCACCAGCGTGTCGGCGATCTCCAGCGCCTGCTCGCCGCTATCGGGCTGCGAGATCAGGAGGTCGGCGACCTTGACGCCGAGCTTGCCGGCATAGACGGGATCGAGCGCGTGCTCGGCATCGATGAAGCCGCAGATGCCTCCGGTCTTCTGGGCTTCCGCCACGACCTGCAGGGCAAGCGTGGTTTTGCCTGAGGATTCAGGGCCGTAGATCTCGATGACGCGCCCGCGCGGCAGGCCGCCGATGCCGAGCGCGATATCGAGCCCGAGCGAGCCCGTGGAGATCGCCTCGATGTCGTAGGAGCGGTCGTTGGCGCCGAGGCGCATGACCGAGCCCTTGCCGTGCAGCTTTTCGATCTGGGAGAGCGCCGCCTCCAGCGCCTTGTTCTTGTCCATCCCACCCCCCTCAACGACACGGAATTCCGGCCGGTTCATCATGTCGATCACCTTATGGCAAGCGCTTCATGTTCTCAATTTCGACTCATATGTACCTGATTTGTTCTTGTGTGTCGATGGAGCAATGAAGCGTCGTCGCACTCGGGGGCCTTCAGACGTCGGGCCGCGTGAGATCGCGAAAGAGCCGGTAGGCCGTGACGGCAAACAACAGCGCCGCGATCCCCAGCGAGAACCACGTGAGTTTCGTCGCCGTGCCGTTGATCAATTGGAAGATCGACAGCACCGTGAAGGCGCCGAACACGGCGAGATAGGCGATCTGGGGAAACAGCGGGCGGCTGGAAGGTTTGGCCATGGGCCAAGCATAAGCACGGCCACAACGGACACAAGTACCCTCGACGTGCAGCACCTTGCTCAAACTTTGCCCAGCGCAAATTCGCGCATGTAGCGGGCCGCGCTCGCAAAAACGCCGCGGCACTGCCATGTGTACGAGGACGATTTGGGGGCTAAGCGGCTGGGCCCAAACGCGATATCATGGGATTTTCGCCGGGGGCCCAATCGCAGTCGCATGCCGGAAAAGGCAAAACAGAACGCCGCCGCAGAGGCGCCATCGCCCACCGCGCACGTCGCGGAGGTGATCACGCACGAGCGCGCCGCCGCGCGCGCCAAGGCGTTGCCCTATGCGACCGCCGCGGCCGATCCCGGTCCCGCATCAGCTAAGCCCGAGCTGGAGGTCCAAGGCCGCGCCGGGAAGCCCCGCATCGGATGCCAAGCCCGCGGACACGTCCGCGCCGGATGCCAAGGCGGCGCCTTCCAAGCCCGCACCCGACAAGTCCGCACCCGACAGGCCCGCCCCGGAGCCGGCATCGGCAAAATCCGCAAGCGACGCCAAGGTGCCGCCCACGCTCTCCTCACCAGTGCGCGCACCGCCCGCTGCCGCCGCACCCGCAAGCGGGGGCGGTCTCTTCGGCGTGCTCGATGTCGAGCAGCGCATCCGCCGCGCCGCCGAGCAGCACGAGCGCACGCTGTGGGCGGGCGCCGTCGCGGCCACGCTGCTTTATGCCGGCCTCATCGGCTCGCAGGCGATGCTGAGCTCCCTCGTGCTCAGTCCCGCCGAGCAGCTGCTGCAGCAGCAGAAGGAACGGCGCGGTCAGGACGGCCCGGATTTCGATCAGCGTCGAGCTCGTCCCCGATCCCGACAAGAACGCCAAGACGAAAAAATGGCGCGACGGTGCCGACGTCGCCGCGCCGCAGCCGGCCGAGCAGCCCCCGCAACCGCCGCAGACGGCCTCGACGGCCGCGCCCGAGGTTGTGGAAAAGGAAGCCGAGCCGACGAAGGATCCCGCGCAGGAGCCGCGCGAGGACGGCTCGCGGATGCTGCTCGACATCGACAGCCTCGTCGATGCGGCCGCCGCCGATCTGAACAACAAGATCGACCGCGCCTTCAAGAAGACGCCGCAGAAGGAGCGCCGCGAGCAGCAGGCCGTGATCTCGGGCGGCGACATGAAGGTCCGCGGCACGGGTGCCGCCGGAAAATCGGACGCGTTCTCCCGCAGCGTCATCGCCTCCCTGATGAAGACGCGGCCCGGGCCCTTCGCGCTGTGGGGGCGCGTGCTGGTGTCGTTCCAGATCTCGCCGTCGGGCACGCTGAACTACGTGCACCTGCTGCAATCGAGCGGCAACTCCGCGCTCGACAAGGCCGCCATCGACGCGATCCACAAGGCGCGCTTCGAGGTTCCCCCGTCCAACCTGTCGGCGGATCAGCGCACCTACATCATCGACTATATCTTTGGATAGACCCCCCGCGGTGACGGCCGCGCGCCCCCGAATTGGGCAACGTGCGCGCACGGACCATCTTGGCCGTCTTCGGGGAGGGGACCATGCGGCTCGTAGCACTGGCGATCGCCGCTACGGCACTGCTTGCGCACGGCGCTCGCGCCGACGGCGTGCCGGGGCCGGCTCCCGCGATCGCACCCGTCGGCGGGTGGTCCTACCAGTTCACGCCCTACGGCTGGCTGCCGTGGATCTCCGGCAACGCCGTCATCGACGGGCGCAGCTTCTCAGTCGAGCAGAACCCGGCCCAGGTGATCGAAAGCCTCAACATGGTTTGGATGAGCTACATGCAGGCCAAGAAGGGCCCGCTCACGCTGTTCAACGACACCATGTACGCGAGCCTCGGCTCCTCGGATTCGTTCGTGCACTCCAGGACGTTCTCGCCCCACATCACCGGGTCGCTCGGCGCGGCGCTCTCCGCCGACTACCGATACTGGACGGTGGAGTTGGGCGGTATGTACGAGGTGGGGCAATGGAACTCCGGGCATAGCGCCAGCCGCACGTCCGACACCGTGCTCGAGATGCTCGCCGGCGGCCGCTATTGGCATCAGGAGCTCAATGTCGCGGTCGGTCTCGCCGGCACGCTCAACGTCGACGGGCTCGTCCTATCCGGCAACCGCGCGCTGGCGCAGTCGGGCTCCGTCGACTGGGTGGACCCGTTCATCGGCGCGCGCCTGCGCTGGCAGCCGGCGCCCGGCGAGGAGGTGGCGCTGCGCGGCGATGTGGGCGGGTTCGGCGCCGGCAGCAAGTTCACCTGGCAGGTGCTCGCCACCTACAATTGGTTCCTCTACCAGTACGGACCGCTGACGCTCGACGGCTATCTCGGCTATCGCGCGCTGTCGGTCGACTACGAGCGCGGCAACGGCGTCGATCGCTACGAGTTCGACGTGCTGCAGCAGGGGCCGGTCATCGGCGTCACCGGACGCTTCTAGGCCGCTGCGCCGGCGGCGAGCGTTGAACCCGCCCCGTTTGAGCGCGCCGGAAGGCTCGCACCCCCGCTGAACGTCGCCTGTTCCGCCGGGAACAGCGCTTTTGCGCCCTCTCCTCCATCATCGCCTCAGAAATGAGACGCGGGCCAGCAGCTGGCTCAATCGAGGGAGGCTCGCATGACCCGGACAATTCCCGCCATCGCCACGGCACTTCTGATTGCGCCGGCGCTGTTTGCGACGGCCGCCCAAGCCTGCATTTCCTGCAATTACGTCCCCGAGGTGGTCAAGCACTCCTCGACGACGTACGAGGCAAGGCAACACACGCGCGAGCGCTCCTACACCGCCGAGCATGATGCTCCCCGCCGGGCAAAGCGCATCGTGCGCGAGGCGATCGCCAAGGCGGCGGTCGAAGCCGACGAGCCGGCCCCGCGCAAGCAGCAAGCCCAGATTGAAACCAAGATCGAAACCAAGACCGAATCCAAGACCGAAAATTCGTCGATCTCCAGCGCCGCCAAGGCTGCGGCGATCGAAACGCCGAAGACCGAGCCGAAGCTGGCGCGCGGCGAGAACTCCTCGATCTCTCTGGCTTCCACCGAGATCGCTGCGGCCGAAAACGCCCCGGTCGCCGAGACGGCCAAAGAGGTTTCCGCAAAGCCCGTCGACTGTAAGAAGTTCTTTCCCTCGGTCGGCATGACCGTGACGGTGCCCTGCGAATAAGACGCGAAAGGCCGTCAGCGACGGCTCAAGCTTGAGCGGCGCGCAGCACGGGCGTCGTCAGCAGGAGATCGGTGTCGGAAAGCGGCGTGTTGAATTGTATGCCGCAGTAAGGCGGGTAGGACCACGCGATCTTGCCCTCAAAGACGCGGCGCGTCAGCAGCTCGACCTTGACACTGTCTCCGTCGATCAGACCGAATGCGTTCTGGATTTTCATGCCGCCGACGGAGATGTCGCGAATAAGAATTGTCTGCACGCGATCATGACAATGCAGAATGGCGTGCTTTCGGATCGTACGCCGTTCCGCCGTACGGTCGCTCGCGCTACCCCCCTGGGGGGAGCCGGCTAGATCGTGTTGCTGCCGCATTCAAACCTCCTGACCGCCGCCGGTCAGAGGCGGAAATTGCGCCCCTCGGCCTTACCGACACCTTAAGGGCTGCAACCAGCTGGGCTCTTGGGGCGTCGGGGCACCACTTTGCCGGGCGTCAAGGCCCCAGCAGCTATTGCGCGTTATCGCACCAGGCTCCGGGCTTTCCTTCGGCAAAACCCGCTTTGCAGGTCATCCCCGCGCAGCACGGATGGCTTGACGAGCACGGATCGCCGAGACCAACGCACCGGCGTTTGGCGAGTTGCATGGGCGAGCTCGGCCTATGGGAGGCATACGTCCGCGGCAGGAACGACAGCTGCGCGGCCGACAAGTGCCGGGGTTGTTTCAGCCGACACCACGCTAAAACTCGCGCACACGATGGTGAGCGCGCACACGGCGCCCAGCAATTGCTTTACGAGCATCAGATCGTTCCCTCCATTTTGCGGTCTCTCAAGCTTTGGGTTTTTTTGATCTTGGCCCGTGCGGTCACGCGAGGCCTTGCGGGGACTATGCGATGTCCCGACCACGACATGCAAAAACCTAGCAGCGTTTTTTGCGAGCTGACAGTCAAAAGGGCGCCAGCGCGCTGAGGCTCAGCGCGCGAGCTCCTCTTTCACCTTGGCTGCGAGCTGGGGCAGCGAGAAGGGCTTGGGCAGGAAGGCGAAGTCCGCGTCGCCCAAGCTCGCCTTGAAGGCGTCGTTGGGATAGCCCGAGACGAAGATGATCTTGAGGTCGGGATTCTGTCTTGCGCAGCTCCTTGAGCAGCGTCGGCCCGTCCATTTCCGGCATGACGACGTCGGAGACGACGATGTCGATCTTGCCCTTGTTCTTCTCCATGACCTCGAGCGCTTCCACGCCGCTGCCGGCCTCCAGCACCTTGTAGCCCTGGCGCTTCAAGGCGCGGGCGGCGAAGTTGCGCACGACTTCCTCGTCCTCGACGAGTAGTACGCGGCCCGTGCCGGTGAGGTCGGCGGCGCGCTGCTCCTTCTTCTTCTCCTTGGGGGCTGCGATCTCGTCGTCCTTGTCGGCGTGATGGCGCGGCAGGTAGATGCGGAACGTCGTGCCCTTGCCGACCTCGCTCTCGGGATAGATGTAGCCGCCCGACTGCTTCACCATGCCGTAGACGGAGGCGAGCCCGAGCCCGGTGCCCTTGCCGACGGCCTTCGTCGTGAAGAACGGCTCGAAGACCTTGTCCATTACCTCGGGGCTCATGCCCTGCCCGGTGTCGCCGACCTCGATCATCACGTACTCGCCGGGCGCGAACTCGCGGTGCCCGAGCTTCTGGATCTCGCGCTCAGGCACGTTGCGTGCCGCGATGGTGAGGCTGCCGCCGTCGGGCATGGCATCCTTGGCGTTGGTGATGAGATTGAACAGCGCCTGGATGAACTCCTGCTTGTCCGTCATCACGTACCAGAGATCGCGCTCGGTCGAGAGCTTGAGCTCGCTCTTCTCGCCGAGATAGCGCTTGAGAAGATTGATCTCCTCGGTCAGCACGTCGCTCAGGTTGACGACCTCGTTCTGCAGCGTCTGCTGGCGTGCCAGCGCCAGCAGCTTGCGCACCAGCTCGGCGGCGCGGTTGGCGCTCGACTGGATGTTCTTGATGTCCTTGTAGGCGATGTCCTTGGGCCGGTGCATCGTCAGCAGCATGTCGGAGAAGCCGAGGATGGCGGTGAGCATGTTATTAAAGTCGTGCGCGATGCCGCCCGCGAGCTTGCCGACGACGTCCATCTTCTGGCTCTGGGCGAACTTGGCTTCCAGCGCCTTCTGCTCGGTCGCGTCGACGACGTAGAGGATCGCCGCCTCGCCGCCGGCTGCCGCGAACGGGCTCATGTAGACGCGCGACACGTGATCGCGCTTGGCGCCGACCGTGATCTCGATGGGCGCCAATCCGGCCCTGCCCGAGAGCACGCGCTTCAGGCCGGTCTCGACCTGGGTGCGCACTTCGGGCGCGGCGGCGCGGCACAACGCGTCGGCTGCGGCGAGGCCGACCCCGTTGGCGCCTTCCAGCACCATCTTGCAGAAGGCGGTGTTGGCGCTGCCGATGTGCCCGTCGGGGCCGAGTATGGCTATTCCGAACGGCGCCGACTGGAAGAAGCGGGCAAAGCGGGCGCCCGTCGCATCGCCTTCGAGCTCGGCTGCGCCCTCCCCCGTCAGGTCGAGCACGGCGATCGTGAGCCCTTTGCCGCTCGGCACCGCGCGCGCCAGCAGGCGCACGGGCATGATGCGGCCGTCCTCGCGCATAAGGTCGGCATCGAGGCTCGCGGCCTGATCGCCGGCCCGTCCCAGCAGGTTGGCGACGATGCCGCTGCCGTCGCCCGCCGTGATGTCGGCGAGCGTCAGGTGTTGATCGCTCACCGACTTGGGCGTGCGACCGATCCAACGCGCAAGCGTGGCATTGACGTGCAGCAGCGCGCCGTCACCGCCGACCGAGGCGAGCCCAATGGGGGCGGAATCGAATTGCGCGAGCTGCACGGCGACGCCGGCAAGACGCGCGGCCTCCCTTTGGCGCTCCACCGTCACGTCGGCAATGCGCCACAGCACGAGGCCTGCGCGCTGGCGGTCCTCGCCCTCGGCGACGAAGGGATGCACGGAGGCGCGCATCGTTCTGTCGCCGCGGCCCGATGGCGCGCCGCCTTTGAGCGAGAATTCCTCGGCGAGATTCTCGCCGCGCTCGCCTGCGCGCGTCAGCCGGAAGAGCGCCGCGCTCGCGTGCGGCTCGCCGATGAACAGCTCCTGCAGCGCACCCAGACAATCGGCGTCCGCGCGCCCGACGATCGCCCCGAACTCGGTGTTGGCATAGATGGTCTCGCCCTCGCGGCTCGCGATCATCAAGCCCTGATCGAGCCCGTCGGTCGCAGCCTTGACGAGGTCGGCAACGGGAAGGCGCTGGCCGAAGCGGAGATAGCCCGAAGCGAACGCCAACAGGAAGAACAGTCCCAGCGTCGCCAGCAGCGGCGATCGCGATGAACAGCAGCGGCTTGCCGGCCCCGCTCGCAACGAGCGCGAATATGACCGCGCCGCCCGCCACGACCGCGGCGATTGCGGGCAGCACGCTGCCCGCCCCCTGGACCGCGTTGATCGGGTCGAAGGCTGGGGGCTGCAGCTCGATTGCATTGCGCTCACGCATACGCAGGGAAGCTAGCTGATTCTGAGTTGGCGAGGGCTGGGGCGCCGGCATGGCGGATCGAACTCTGGTACGCATTACACACACAGCAGGCCGCCGATATAAGTGGCAACCCGGCACCCGAATTGCAGAAGCAGGGGGCCTGCATCTGCCGCGGCAACCCCTGAGGCGTCACCGCTTGACCCGTCAACACTTCAATCATTAGGGTTAAAATGGCATGAACCGCGCATTTTAAGCCGTCGCGCCGCCCAGCGCCGGTTGCGGAATTTGTCGCGGGCGCGACCTCGCTGGCGCCCTCTTCGTGCGCTAACGATAATCAGCGCGCCTCACTATCGACCACGTTTCTTGGTCGCAAGGTCTCAGTCGCAACGGCTCCGGTCGCAGGGCAAGTCGCAGGGGAGCTTGAGTTGCCGCCGCCGGCGCGGGGCCTCCTGGTCGCGGACTGCCACGCCTTTCGAACGGCATGCGTCCGGCAGGGGACCTGCGGCTGCAGCGCGAAGAAACGTCTTACGGGGACCTGATGATCCGCCGCTCACTTCAGATTGTTTTGCTGTCGCTGTTTTGCGGCGGCGCCGCGCTCGTACTCCTCGCGCAGGCAGCCGAGACCGATCAGCCGCCGCAAGCGCCGGCACCCATCGACGCGCCGGCGCCCTCCACTCCGCAATCTGCACCCCAACCCGCCGACGGCGCGGCCGCGCAGCCCGTGGTGGAAAAGGCCGTGGAGCCGCCGCAGCCAAAGGTGAGCCCGCCCAAGCTCGAAGATCTGCTGCAGCCGGTCAACGACGTCTCGGGCGCCATCGAAGCAACCGAGAAGCAGCTCGACGAGGCGCCGGGAACCCAGAAGGAGCTCGCAGCCCTCCGATCGCAGGTCGAGAAGATCCAATCCAAAGCCAAGGCTGCGGGCGAAGCGCTGCAGCCGCGTCTCGATGAGGTGCGCTCGCAAATCGCCAAGCTCGGCGAGGCTCCCGCCGAGACGGCGCCGCCCGAGGCGCCCGAGGTCGCATCCGAGCGCGACCGGCTCAACAAGCTTGCCGCGCAAATCGACGGCGCGATCAAGAAGGCGGCGCTCGTGGACGTGCGCGCTGCTCAGCTCATAAGCCGCGTGCAGCACGTTCGCCAGGGCATCTTCACGCGCTTTCTCTTTTGGCAGACGCAGACGCCGCTGCAGCCGCAGGTGTGGCGAGAGGCCACCGATCAGCTGCATCTGGCGGCGAGGCAGATCGCCTTCATCGCCGGGAACTGGTGGTCGGTCGCAGCTTTCAAGTTGCTCAGCCTTCTGGGCGTGCTTGCCGCGGCCACGCTCGCCTACGGCGCGTTGCGCGCCCTCGCGGGCCGGCTCGCGCGGCCGCGGTTCGACGCCGCCGCCGCGACGCCGCCGCTGCATGAACGCGCCGCCAACGCGGTGTGGTCGGCCGTCGCCTTCGCCGTGCCGGCCTCAGTCGGTGCACTTCTGCTTTATGTCGGCCTCGACGAGACCGGACTGCTCTACTGGCAGGTCGAGCGCTTCGCTCAATCGGTGTTGACCTCGTTCCTGATCTTCATCGCCATCTCCGCGATCGCGCGCGCCGTGCTGCAGCCGAAGCGTCCGCGGTGGCGGATATTCGACCTCGCCGACAGAAGTGCGGCGACGATCTGCCTGGCGCTGCAGGGGATCGCCGCGGTCTACGCGCTCGACTACCTGGCGCGCCGCGTGATCAGCATCCTGTCGCTGCCGCTGTCGTCCAGCATCGTCTCCGCCTTCATCGCGAGCCTGCTCTACGCCGCCCTCGTGCTCGTTATCGTCCGCACGCCGTTCGCGGGCGAGCCGCACGCGCCGGGCGTCCCGCTGTCGCGATGGCGCCCCTTGTGGCTGAAGGGGCTGATCCTTGCGCTCGCCGCATTGGTGCTCGGCGCCTCCCTCCTGGGGTTCGTGGCGCTCGCGCGCTTCTTAGCCGGACAAGTGCTCATGACGGGCAGCGGCCTCGTCATCGTCGCGCTGGTGCATTTGGCGATCCGCGGCGTGCGCACGACGCCGCTCGGGGAGACGGAAGGAACCGCGCTCGATGGTCGCCTGACGCTGGAGGACGTGCGCCGCGTGCGTCTCGTGCGCGGCCTGCGCCTCTTCCTCAATACAGCGCTCGTCGTCCTCACCGTGCCGGTCATCCTGATGGCGTGGGGCATATCGGCCGGCGAAGTCCTGAGCTGGGTAAAGGCCGCCGTATTCGGGTTCGACATCGGCGGCGTGCGCATCTCGCTCGTGCGCATCCTCGCGGCGCTGCTCCTGTTCGTAGCCCTGCTCGTCGTGACGCGCCTCTTCCAACGGTGGCTCGCCGCGCGCGCGCTCCCGCGCACCCGCATGGATTCGGGCCTCGCCAATTCGATCTACACCGGCGCCGGCTATATCGGTTTCTCGATCGCGGGGCTCGCGGCGGTCGCATACGCGGGCTTCGACATCACGAGCCTCGCCATCGTCGCCGGCGCGCTGTCCGTCGGCATCGGCTTCGGACTGCAGGGAATCGTCAACAATTTCGTCTCCGGCCTCGTTCTGCTGGTCGAGCGCCCGATCAAGGTCGGCGACTGGATCGCAATCAAGGAGGGCGAGGGATACGTGCGGCGCATCGCGGTGCGCGCCACCGAGATCGAGACCTTCGACCGGGCGAGCCTGATCGTCCCCAACTCCGAGCTCATCACGCAGACGGTCACGAACCTCACGCACCGCAATCAGCTCGGCCGCCTCAACATCAACGTGCGCGTCTCCTACGCCGCCGATCCTGAACTCGCTGAAGCGGTGCTGCAGAAGACCGCCGAGGAGAACACCTCGATCCTGCGTCACCCGCCGCCCTTGGTCGTGCTCGACAATCTGGGCGACCAGGCACTGGAATACAGCGTGCGCGTCTACCTCGCCGACGTGAACCGCTCCCTGCAGGTGCAGACCGAGCTGCGCACCCAAATCGTGAAGGCGCTGCGCGCGAGCGGCATCGACATCCCCTACTTCGCGGTGCAGGCGGGGCATGCGAACGGCCCGCATCTGGCGCCCGACCGGGTGTCGGTGCGCATCGCGACGGCGCTCGATACCGACCCCGACGCCGTGCTCGACGCGCTCAACGCCGCAGCGCGCGCGTGCCCCGGCGCGCTGCAGGAGCCGCCCCCCGAGGTCGCCTTCGACGACGTGGGAGCGGAGGGGCTCGAATTCTCGGTGTCGGTGACGATCGCGGATGGCGCCACGGCGCGCCGCGTCGAGACCGCATTGCGGGGGGCGACGGTCAAGGTGCTGCGCGAGCGCGCCATCGCGCTCGCAAACGCTCCGGCGCAGCCCACGGGGGCTCGCCTGCATGGATATCTGGGCCCCTCGCTCGAAAGCAGCTCACGCCGCCAGCCGGAAGAGGGGCTGCCGCGTGCCGGCGCCAAGACGGAAGAGAGCTAGCCGGGAGACGTGAGGGCGATCGCGCGCGCAAGCGAGGGCGTTTCGGTCTCGCCGGCGCTGGCGCCGCGACCGAGCGTGACGACCGCCACGCTGAAAGAAAGTGCTGCAAGCAAGGCCAACCAAGACAGACGATCGGCCATCACCGGCCCCTCCCCTAAAGCTGCAAAGGCTCTCAAGGAGGGTGCGCGCAAATGGTTAGCGCAGACTTAAGCGCAGCGTCGTTGCGAGACGAATTGCGGATGCGTGTGGCGGCCAAACATGCGGATTTGCGCGCCCTTGCGCGCCGTCCTCGCGTTGGCAGTCCTCGCGGTATCAGTCCTCGCGGTAGACGCGCTCGCGCCGCTCGTGGCGCTCTTGCGCCTCGACGGACAGCGTTGCGATCGGGCGCGCATCGAGGCGCTTGAGCCCGATCGGCTCGCCCGTCTCCTCGCAATATCCGTAAGAGCCGTCCTCGATCCGCGAAAGCGCCGCATCGATCTTGGCGATGAGCTTGCGCTGCCGGTCGCGCGCGCGCAGCTCGAGTGCCCTGTCGGTCTCCGACGTGGCGCGATCGGCGAGATCGGCGTGCTGCGTCGATTCCTCGTGCAAACCGGCGAGCGTCTCGCGCGTCTGGCGGATGATCTCCTCCTTCCACGCGAGCAGCTTCTGGCGGAAATAGAGCCGCTGGCGCTCGTTCATGAACGGCTCGTCCTCGGAAGGACGATAGTCGGGAGGCAGCACAATCGAAGAGGCCTTGGCACGCGCCGTCATCTTTTTCCCCGCAACCTTCCGCTTCGCCGTCGCAACAGTCTTTGTCTTGGGCGCCGCTTCGCCTTTGCGCTTCGTTGGGCGCAAGGCAGCCTTGCGGCCCACGGAAAGGGCCTTCGGTTTGGCTACCTTCTTGGCGTTTCGCTTGCTCATTCTGGCCTCCGCGAGGCTTCTGAGAGACGGCGTCCGGACCCACTACCGGCAACGACAAGCTACTTTGGCGCCTCCTATTGGAGGGCGCGGGTGCGTCTGTCAAGGAGTTCCGGCGTTTGTGTTAAGTCGCGGAGACGACAAAGAAAACATTGCACTGCGGTGCGCTCTTCCGGCCATATTTTCGTGCCACTTTCATAACGGGCCCGCCACACGCCGCCATGACGGCGAACGACTTGCATCACCACGGCAAATGGGAGCGGCTTGCCCGGCCGGCGGGGCAACCCCTAAGCTTGCGGGCAAACCCGCAGGAGCCCCCAAGACCCCATGAAATTCGATGGCACCCCCCGCTACGTCGCCACCGACGATCTGAAGGTGGCCGTCAACGCGGCGATCACGCTCGCCCGTCCGCTGCTCGTCAAGGGCGAGCCCGGCACCGGCAAGACGGCGCTCGCGCTCGAGGTCGCCGATGCTCTGTCCACGCCCATTATCGAGTGGCACGTCAAGTCGACGACCAAGGCGCACCAGGGGCTCTACGAGTACGACGCCGTCTCGCGCCTGCGCGACAGCCAGCTCGGTGACGCCCGCGTCAACGACATCAAGAACTACATCAAGCGCGGCAAGCTTTGGGAGGCGTTCGAGCGCGACGAGCGCTGCGTGCTGCTGATCGACGAGATCGACAAGGCGGACATCGAGTTCCCCAACGACCTGTTGCAGGAGCTCGATCGCATGGAGTTCTTCGTCTACGAGACGGGGGAGACGATCCGCGCCAAGCACCGCCCCATCGTCATCATCACCTCCAACAACGAGAAGGAGCTGCCCGACGCTTTTCTGCGCCGCTGCTTCTTCCATTACATCAAGTTCCCCGACACCGAGACGATGAGCCAAATCGTGGACGTGCACTTTCCCGGCCTCAAGGGGCGCCTCGTGGCGGAAGCGATGCGCATTTTCTACGAGATCCGCGAGGTTCCCGGCGTCAAGAAGAAGCCCTCGACGTCGGAGCTGCTCGACTGGATCAAGCTTCTGCTGAACGAGGACATTTCGCCCGAGACGCTGCGCGAGACGGACAGCCGCAAATTGATCCCGCCACTCGCGGGCGCTCTGCTAAAGAACGAGCAGGACGTGCACCTGTTTGAGCGCATCGCCTTCATGACGCGGCGCAAGGGGCAGCAGTAAGCGCGGCTGAGCCCCGGCTCGAGACTCGTGAGGAGACAGCGACACATGACACTCGAGCCGTTCGGCTGGAATGAGCGACGGCAAGCGGACTTCGGCCCTCATGCCGCCCAGGACCTGTTGCCCGGCCGCGTGGTTGGCGAGCATCGCACCCATTATCAGGTTGCGACCGCCGTTGCCGAGCTGACGGCTGAGATGACCGGCCGGCTCCGCAACGAGGCCGTGCAGCGCTCGGACCTGCCGGGCGTCGGCGACTTCGTGGCGATCCGTCTTGCTACGGGCGATGGCCCAGCCCTGATCGAGGCCGTTCTGCCGCGTACGAGCGCAATGGTGCGCAAGGCGTCGGGCGAGCCTCGCCCGCAACTCCTGGCGGCGAATGTCGATGTCGTTTTCATCGTGACGGCGCTCGATGGCGACTTCAACGTGCAGCGCATTGAGCGCTATCTGGCGTTGGTGCGCGACAGTGGCGCCACGCCGGTCATCCTCGTCAACAAGACGGATCTCTCGCGCGACGTCAGCGGGGCGACCGATCAGCTCGCCGCCATTGCGCCTGGCGTGGCAATTCACGCCATCAGCGCCCGCGAAAGCGCCGGCATTGCCGCTATCGAACGGTATTTCGACGGGAACCGGACCGTCGTGCTGGTCGGCTCGTCGGGCGTGGGCAAGTCGACCCTGACGAACCAGCTGCTGGGACGCGCCGCGCAGGCGACGCAGGAGGTCCGCGCCCACGACAGTCGCGGCCGCCATACGACAACACATCGCCAGCTGTTCCTTCGACCGCAAGGCGGCGCGTTGATCGACACGCCCGGCATGCGGGGGCTGGAGGTCTGGAATGCCACGCCGGACGTCGACACGAATTTCGAGGATATCGAGGCCCTTGCCGCCCAGTGCAAGTTCCGCAATTGCCGGCACGACACCGAGCCGGGCTGCGCCGTTCGCTCAGCGGTCGAGCGCCATGTTCTCGATGCAGCGCACCTTGCCGAGTACAGCAAGCGCGCCCGCGCAGGCCAAGCCGCCTCCCGCTAAGCCCCCGGCAGGCGCAGGTTCGGCTCGACGCGCGGCATGGAGTTGGCTACAGCAATTTCACCTGACGGCCGGGATCGAGCAGACGTGCACTCTGCGAGCGCATCGCCTTTATGACGCGGCGCAAGAATCAGCAATAGCTGGCGCAAGCGGCGCCGTCTGCTCGTCTATGCCGAATTGCCGTCGCGACACTGCGATGCCGCGAAGCGCTTGAGCCGTTAAACTTGCGCATCGGGCCGACCGGAGCTGCCCATGTTTCCTCTGTCGAAGATGCTCAAAGCGTTCGTGAAGGTCGGCAGCCTCACCGTCATCGACGCAGAAGGCGGCCGCCACGTCTTCGCCGGGGCGCCCGGCCCCGAAGTCACCATGCAGCTGACCGACCCGACGCTCTATCGCAAGCTGTTCTTCAATCCCGAGCTGCACGCGGGCGAAGCCTACATGGACGGGCGCATGAGCTTTCCCGGCTCCAGCTTGCGCGCGTTCCTGACACTGTTCTCGGTCAACCGGCTGTCGCTCGGCAACCAGCCCCTGCAGAAGGTGCTGCGCCGCGTCTCGCGTGGGCTGAAGCGGTTTCAGCAGGCCAATCCGGTCGGCAAGGCGCAAGCCAACGTCGCGCACCACTACGATCTCGGAAACGATTTCTACAAGCTGTTCCTCGATTCCGAGCTGTTCTACTCGTGCGCCTATTTCCGGACCGAGGACGAGACGCTGGAAGCAGGCGCAGCGCAGCAAGTGCCGGCTGATCGCGGCAAAGCTCGACTTGAAGCCGGGCCTCAAGGTGCTGGATATCGGCTGCGGGTGGGGAGGGCTAGCGCGTTATCTCGCGCAGATCGCCGACGTGGAGGTGACGGGCGTCACCTTGTCGAAAGAGCAGCACGCGCTCGCCGTCATGGCGACGACGGCTGCGGGTCTCGAGGGCCGCGTACACATCGAGCTCAAGGACTACCGCGAGCTGCATGCCAAGTTCGACCGCATCGTCTCGGTGGGGATGTTTGAGCACGTCGGCGTCGGACACTACGGCGAGTTCTTCGCCAAGGCGAACGATCTCCTCGACGACGACGGCATCATGCTGCTGCATTCGATCGGTCACATGAGCCCGCCCGGCACGGCGAGCCCGTGGCTCCGGAAATACATCTTCCCCGGCGCCTATTCGCCGGCGCTGTCGGAGGTGTTCCCCGCCGTCGAAGATAACAGCCTGTGGGTCACGGACCTCGAGTTCCTGCGCGTGCACTACGCAACGACGCTGCAGCACTGGGAGCAGCGGTTCGCGGCGAACCGCGCCGCGATTGCCAAGATGTACGACGAGCGCTTCTGCCGGATGTGGGAGTTCTACCTCATCAGCGCGGAAATGATGTTCCGCACGGGCTCGCAGGAGGTCTTCCAGATGCAGCTCGCGCGCAAGCGCGATGCGGCGCCGATCGTCCGGGACTACATCACCGATGTGCAACGAACCTACGCGCAGCTCGAGCGCGACAGGTCCATCTGACGCGTTGCACCTTTCGGGTGGAGCGGCCGAAAGGTCGTCGAGGTTCGCGGAGGCAGCCGCTCGAGCCGATACGCTTCGTAGACGGCCGCGCGGGATCGCGATTTGTGCTCGTTTTGCAACACGACGTGCACGTAGTACCCCGGCGCTGTTGACGCTGCCTGGTGGTGGAGCTACCGCTGACAATCATAATGCTGGCCCAATACCTGCCAGGTCAGCGATTTCGTTTGTATGCGTTCGGGGGTATCCAATGGTCGGGTCGCATTTCCAGGTATTGGGCCCGGTGCTGATTGGATCATTGCTGGTTTTATCCGCTTCGGCCTCTGCGGGAAGCAGATCGCAATTCAGCTGGACGGGTTTCTACGCTGGCGCCAATGCGGGTTACGCAATGGGCGACGCGGACTTCGGCATAAACCCCAACGGCAAATATATCAGCAACGCTCCGGGCGAAATACCGATCATCAAAGCGGCAACGAACGCGACGCTGGAGCCTGACGGGTTCATCGGTGGCGGGCAGATCGGTTACAATGAGCAGGTCGGGAACTGGCTCTGGGGCCTAGAAGCCGACTTCGACGGTGTGGATGCGGATGAAAGCCGCACCGGCGGGCCGATCGTTGGGACGGGAACCCAGACCTTTACGCAGCGCGCCGAGATGTCTTGGCTGGCCACGGCGCGCGCGCGCTTGGGCTTCACGATGGACCGAACTCTTGTCTACGCGACCGGGGGTGTGGCCTTCGCCGACTGGGACGTGAGCATGTATCTGGCTGGCGGTGGAACCGAGGCTTTTTTCCGGGACTCTTCGGTGCGGACCGGATGGACCGTGGGCGGCGGCTGGGAGTACGCGCTGGATCGCCATTGGTCGTTGAAGGGTGAATATCTGTACGCCGACTTTGGCCACGCCAACGGCTCCTCGGAGTACTCCAATGGGGGCAACGGCTACACGCAGGACCACGAAGTTGAGTTGACGGCCCAGGTTGCGCGCGGCGGCATCAACTACAAGTACTGATCGACTTCACCACAGCTTTGGCAATTGCTGGTCCGGCGATGACAGTTCGGCGGTAATTATGCGGTGCACGCAAGCGTAGGCGGGAAAGCCGCGCGGGAGAACCACATGACGACGACCAGCGGCTCGCAGCCGCCGCGCGACGACGGCGCGGTCACGAGCATCGCGATCGCCGGCTACGGCGGCGTGCAGGCGACGATCCTATCAGCCGTCGCGCTCGTCCTCTCGAGCTTCTCTCTCTATAAATCGAGCTTCAAGACCGCGGAGCTGGAGATCTTCATCCCGCCCGTCATCCACTATGCGCGCGACAACGGCGGCGACGTGGAGCTGTTCGCGATCCCCGTCACGATTACGAATGGAGGCGCGCGCACAGGGACGGTCCTGTCGATGGAGCTTCAGGTCGAGGACCTGAAAACCAAGAAGACGAAGCGCTATTACAGCGCCTTCCTGGGCGAGCATCAGGTGGACGCAAACGCGTCCAGCCGCTCGTTTGCGCCCCTTTCCATCGCCGGGCACGCGACCTTCACCGATACGGTGCGCTTCTACCCCGTGGGCAATCCGCTGCCCAAGCTCGTCGAGGACGCGGGCGACTTCCGCTTCACCATGAGCCTCGTCACGGCCGAGCCCGCCCACCCCGATCTCATCGACCGCTACTGGCGGCTGTGGCCCGCGCCGCTCACCTTCGAGCGCACGCTGCCTTGGATCTCGGAGGAACAGCTCGGCTCACGCCGCATCACGATCGCGATGCACGGCAAGGAGCCGGCACTTAAGCCCGCGCCGGAAAAGTGACGGCGCGCCTTTGATTTCACTCACGAAGGCACGCGGTGTTGAGTCCGTGCACCAGATTTGCGGCGCGAATCCTTGTAGAATCGAATTTGCAGCGCAGGCACGGCGCCGCAGACGGAAATGTGATCTCGCAGGCGTTCAACAGCCAATCCGCTCGTTCCCCCTGGAACAGCGGCTTGTTCGTGTTTGAAACATGAATGGGTCATGAAGGGCGGCTTCAGCGATTATTCAATCGCCGCGCCTAAAGTGTTCTCTTCAAACTGAAGACGCGATTGGAGCGTGTCATGGCAGAAATCGTCCGCAGCGGCATGATCGTCCTCATGGGAATGACGGTGATGGGCGCTGGCATACTCGTCATATTCTACGGCTGACGCCGCCGGCCTTGCCCGCGCGTGCGCTTCGCTCTAGCTAAGGGAGCCTTTGCGAGGTCCCCTTGCCCCTTTCCGACCTGGACGACACAACCCGCCAAGCCTTGCACCGCGCCGGCATGTACCTCACGGACATGATGACGCCGACGCTAAGGCTCGGTGTCACGGGCCTGTCGCGGGCGGGCAAGACGGTCTTCATCACGGCGCTGATCCGCAACCTCGTCTCAGGCGGCCGCCTGCCGTTCTTCGGGCCAGAAGCCGAGGGGCGCATCGAGCGCGCCTATCTTGAGCCCCAGCCCGACGACGCGGTCGCCCGCTTCGACTACGAGGGGCACCTGGAGACCTTGGGCGGGGATCCCCCGCAGTGGCCGCAAAGCACGCGGCGCCTGAGCCAGGTGCGCATAACGATCGAGTACCGCTCGGCAAACGCGCTGCGCCGCGCCTTCGGGGTCTCCCGGCTCAATCTCGATGTCGTCGACTATCCAGGCGAATGGCTGATCGACCTGCCGCTGCTGGAGCAGACCTATGAGGCGTGGTCGGCCGACGCCATGGCGCAGGCGCGCCAGGCGCGCCGCGAGGTGCACGCGAGGGCCTGGCTCGCCTATGTCGACGGTCTCGATCCCTTCGCCCGCAAGGACGAGCAGGCCGCATTGAAGGGCGCGAGCCTCTTTGCCGAGTATCTCAAGGCTGCGCGCGCCGCCGATCACGTGCTGCACACGAGCGGGCCCGGGCGCTTCCTGATGCCGGGCGACCTCGAAGGCTCGCCGCTCCTGACGTTCTGCCCGCTGCCGCTCGACGCCAAGCGCTCGAGCCCGCGCGGCTCCCTCGCCGCCATGATGGCGCGGCGCTTCGAGAGCTATAAGACCCACGTCGTGCGTCCGTTCTTCCGCGATCATTTCAGCCGGCTCGATCGCCAGATCGTGCTCGTCGACGTGCTCGGCCCCTTGAACGACGGCGGCGCGGCGCTCGCCGACTTGCAGAGCGCACTCGATGCGGTCTTGAGCGTGTTCCGCACCGGCGCCAGCAGCTGGCTCACGGCGCTGATGACCGGACGGCGCATCGACAAGCTGCTGTTTGCCGCCACCAAGGCCGACCACATCAACTCCTCGAGCCACGATCGTCTCGAGGCGATCCTGCGCCTCATCACCGACCGGGCCATGGGCCGCGCCAGCGCCACCGGTGCGGAGGTGGGCGTGCAGGCGCTGGCCGCGCTGCGGGCAACGCGGGAGGCTGAGGCAAAGGTCGGCGGCGAGCTGCTGCCCTGCATCGTCGGAGTGCCGGAGCCGGGCGAGCGCGTCGGCGGCAAGGTTTTCAACGGCAAGGAAGAGGCCGCGATCTTTCCGGGCGACCTGCCCGCAAACCCGCAAGAGGCGCTGCGGCCGGGGGCGTCTCCGGTTGGGCTGCACTTCGTTCGCTTCCGTCCCCCCCGCGTGCTGCCGCCCGGCGCCGATGGCGAGGCGCCGGCCCTTCCCCACATTCGTCTTGATCGCGCCCTCGACTTCCTTCTGGCGGACTGGCTCGCATGACCCACGACACCCGCAAGCCCAGAGCGTTCGCGCCCGACGATCCAGCTCTCGGCGACGCCGTCGAGACCGCCGCTATAGCGCCCGGCCAGGGCGAAACCCCGCTTGCTGCGCGGCGCACCCGCCAGGCGGCCGCGCGCGCGAGCGTGCGCCCCACGGTTGCCGACCTGTCGCGCGGTCTTCGCTGGGGGGGGATGTTGCTTTCGGGCCTCGTCGGGCTACTGGTGCTATCGACGACGGTGTGGTTCACGCGCTACGTGCAGGTCTCGCTCGAGCGCCAGGACTGGGTCGGCTGGCTCGCCTTCGCCATGCTGTGCCTCGTAGGGCTGTCGGCTCTCATCCTCGTGCTGCGCGAGATCGTCGGCCTGTTCCGACTGGCCCGCCTCGGCAAGCTGCGCCGCCAAGTGACCGAGGCCCTGAAGGACGGCGATCTCGACGCCGAGCGCCGCGCCATCCGCCACCTCAAGACCATTCTGTCCGAGCGCGCCGACCTCGCCTGGCCTTTGGCGCGCTTTGCCGAGCACGAGGGCGCGGTCTTGAACCCGCGCGATCTTCTAGGGCTCGCCGACCGCGAGTTGATGATGCCGCTCGATCAGGAGGCGCGCCGCACCGTGCTCGCGGCATCAAAGCGCGTCGGCATGGTGGCCGCGATCAGCCCGATCGCGTGGGTCTCCATGGGTTACGTGCTGTTTGAGAACCTGCGCATGCTGCGCGCATTAGCCGGCCTCTACGGCGGCCGGCCGGGGCCGCTCGGCGCGCTGCGGCTTGCGCGCATGGTCATCGGCCACATCATCGCGACGGGAAGCGTCGCACTCACCGACGATCTCTTGGGGCAGTTCCTCGGCCAGGATCTGTTGCGGCGCCTGTCGCGGCGCCTCGGTGAAGCCGCCTTTAACGGCGCGCTCACGGCTCGCGTCGGCGCCGCGGCTGTCGAGGTGTGCCGGCCGCTGCCGTTCATCACCGCGCCGCCGATACGTGCACGCGACATGCTGGCCGAGGCCTTCAAGCGAGGCGGCGGCCCTGCAGCCGATTAGGCGGAGCGCGGCAGGCTAGCCATGTCCTCGGCCTCCATGGTGAGGAGGGCTTGCGCGGCCCACTCGCCGCTGGCGCGGCGCGCGCTTTCGATGATGGCAGGCGGAGAGCGGCCATCGCGCGTCGACAGCAGCACGCGCGACACTAATCCCGCCGGGCGCGCCGTGAGCCAGCTCAAGGGAGCGGCGAGCAGCAGACCGACGATCACCGGCGACATCCAGGCCAAGACCTCAGGTGACGCCTCCCAGCACACGGCCGCGAGCACGGCGCCGGCCAGCATGTGGCGATAGTGCCAGCGCAGCGCATCGGAAAAGCGCATCGAGCCGCGGCTGCGCGTCTGCGCGCCCCAGCCTGAATCGCGCCCGATGAACACTTGGAAAACGGCAACCGTCTGCGTGACCATCAGGATCGGCGACAGCAGGATCGAGAAAATCGTCTCCAGACCGACGCCCATCACGGCGCGTGCCGTGCCGAACGGCTCGCGCGCATAGCGCGCGCGCTTCACTTCGAGCACGAGCCCCAAGACCTTGGGCATGAGCACGATCGCCATCGTCGCAAAGAACAAGCGCAAGGCGGCGCCCGGATCGATGACGGGCCACACGGGAAACAACGTCTTCCCGTCGACGAAATAGCTCGGGATCAACTGCTGGCCCTGCAGCGCGAGGAACACGCCGACCGCCAGCGAGGCCGCCCACACGGCCGAGACGAGATAGGACGTGGCCCCCATCAGCAGATGGATGCGGCCCATCGCTGTCAGCCCTGAGGCGCGCACGATCGAAAGATGCTGCAGATTGCCCTGCGCCCAGCGCCGGTCGCGCGCGATCACGTCGGGAAGCGTCGGCGGCTGGCCTTCATAGGAGCCCTCCACCGTCGGCACCATGTGCACGCCCCAGTCGGCGCGCTGCAGCAGCACGGCCTCGACGAAGTCGTGGCTCTGGATGTCGCCGCCGAAGGGAGCAGCACCCGGCAGCGTCGGCAGACCGGCGGCAGCGGCGAACGCGCGCGTGCGCAGGATCGCGTTGTGCCCCCAATAATTGCCCTGATCGCGATGCCAGAACGCCAGGCCCGCCGCAACGGACGGCCCGTATACGTTCGAGGCGAACTGCTGCAGGTACTGGAGCAACGTATGAGCGCCGGTGAGACGCGGCACCGTCTGGATGAGGCCCGCCTTCTCGTCGCGCTGCATGGCGAGCGCCAGGCGCACGAGCGTCGTGCCCGACATGACGCTGTCGCCGTCGAGGATGACGAAGAGCTCATAGGCGCCGCCGAAGCGGCGCACCCAATCCTTGATGTTGCCGGACTTGCGCGCGTGGTTGTCGCGCCGGCGGCGGTAGTAGACCGCCATGTGAGGCTGCAGGCGACGCTTGAGCGCGCCAAAGGCTGACGCCTCGGCAGCGCCTTCGGGGTCGCCGCGCGTGTCCGACAGAATGAACACGTCGAACTCGGAGGCGCGTCCCATCGACTGCAGCTCCTGCGCAATCGCCTGTATGGTGCCCGCGATGCGCGCTGGCTCCTCGTGATAGACGGGAAGCAGCAACGCGGTACGCCCCGTCAGGGGCGCATCCGCCGGCGGCAGCTCGATCGTGTCGACTTTCTCGCCGGCAAACAGCGGCAGGAAGCCCAGCACCGCATTCAGCGAGCCGAGCGCGATCCAGCCGAATGCAATCGTGGACAGCACGAGGAACAGCAACTGGATGGGCGTGAGCTGCTCCAAGCCCAGCACGCCGTAGAGCTCGTAGGCGAATGCCGCGGTCAGGACGGACGCGCCGGTGAAGAGGGCCGCACGCGGCACCCAGTAGCAACGGCGCTCGCTGCGCGCGCTGGCGCGGGCCGCGAAATCCTGATCCGGCATGTCGAGCGGCGCCTCCTCGGGCAGCAGCTCGCGGCTGCTGAGATCGGGAAGGCGGCCGATGCGCTCGCCGGCTACGGTGAGCTCGCTCATGTTTGCGTCCATCGATAGATCCAACTCTCGGAGATCTGTTGATCGCCGAGCTTCAATGCCAAACGCAGCTCGCACAGGCGGGTTCCCGCCGGATCGAGCTCGAAACTGACGCGGACGCCGTCGATCTCGGGATTGGCGTGCACGTGCACATTCGACACGGTCCCGGGATTGGCGCTGACGGAGGCGACGGGCGGCTGGCGCTGTCCGGCGACGGCGGGCCCGGCAAAGTCCACGACGAACAGCGTGGTGCCCTCCGCCTTGCCTTTGCCCAAGCGCGTCGCCACGGCGCGCGCTCCGCTCCACGCGACTGGAATGTCGTCGGTCCAGTACATGCGATAGGCGAAGGCGAACGCGCTGCCGGGCTCGGGCCCGTTGGCGGGTTTCCAATAGGCGACGATGTTGTCGTGGATTTCCTCGTCCGTCGGGATCTCGATCAGCTCGACGTAGCCCGGGCCCCAGGCGCCCTTGGGCTCGATCCAAGCGGTGGGACGGCGCTCGTAGCGCGCCTCCAGATCCTCATAGTCGCGAAAGGCGCGCGCCCGCTGGCACAGTCCGAAGCCCTTCGGGCTGCGGTCCATGAACGCGCTCGCCTGCAGCGTGCGCGGGTTGCTCAGCGGCCGCCAGATGCATTCGCCGTTGCCGTTGTAGATGGCGAGGCCGTCGCTGTCGTGCACCGCGGGGCGAAAGTCATCATTGATGCGATGATGCCCCGGCCCGTGCAGGAACATGCTCGTCAGCGGCGCGAGCCCGACGTGCGTCAGCTTGCGGCGCGGATAGAGCGTGGTCTCCACGTCGACGATCGTCGACTCACCGGCTTCGATCTCGAACCGGTAGGCGCCCGTCGTTGACTGGCTGTCGAGCAGCGCGTGCACGACGATTGAACGCGCGCCGGGCTTGGGAGTCTCGATCCAGAACGCGCGGAAGATGGGAAACTCCTCCCCGCTCGGGCGTGCAGTGTCGATGGCGAGGCCGCGCGCGGAGATCCCGTAGCCCTGGCCGCGGCCGACGCCGCGGAAATAGCTGGCACCCTGAAAGACCATGTACTCGTCGTAGTAGTCGGGGCGGTTGATCGGTCCGTGAATGCGAAAGCCCGAGAACCCGTAGGGCGCGCCGGCTCCCACCTCGCCGACGAGCGGGCCGAAACTGAAGAGGTTGGAGTCGGCGGCGAGCCGCCGTGCCGTGCCGTGATCGACGAGCCAGATCTCGACCGGGGCATCAAACAGCCAACCCATGGGAAGCAGCTGGATCTCGAAATCGAACTTCTCGCCGCGCCAGATCGCCTGGTCGGAGCGGAAACGGACGTCGCGGTACTGGTCGTAGGAGAGCTCCTTGAATGCCTGCGGCAGCGAGGTGGAGGGCTTCACGAACTCCTGGGTGGCGAGCTGCGCAGCAAGCGTCTGCACGTGCGCGGCGCCGAAGCTCACGGTTGCATCGACCGTCGGCGCGGCGAGCGCCGGCGAAAACGCGCCAAAGCGCGCGCCCGCGCTCAGCGCCGCCAGCGCACCAGCCCTCATGAGGACCGATCGGCGATCCATCGACGTACGTGACATCAAGTGTTTCTGCTTTCCGTGCCTGTGAGCGTCTCCGCGCCGCACATAACGCGCGATGCACCCTTAGCGTTCACGCCCCAAAACATCCCGCTTCGGGGCACGCCCCTCGCCGGATCCTTGAGCGCGGCCTGCGAGCCCTTTTAAAGCGGTCCTTCCCGGAAAATTTACGAGAGCGCCGTGTCCACGTTGCCGCACGTTCCCCCTGCGGCTTCACTCGCTTCAGTCCGCCGGTTAAAGCAGCCTGCCGACGCTCCTTTGGCGCTTTGTTGCGCCGCAACAATCTAATCCAGCCGCCGCCCCTGAGCAAGGGCCTGCGCAGGATGGCTTCCCCGCTTCCCGCCGGCGCTCTTCCACGGGCAGCGAGCGACCGGCCCATCTGCGATCCGTCACATCGGCCGCCTATTCTCGCTCACCAAGCTCGTGCCCCCATGTCGCCTGCGGGATGTCGCCTGCGGGGATTTCTGCTAGAGAGTTGTAGAGACTTTGTGGCAAAGGCCGCGCTTCTAGGGGGAGCCGACATGATTTCGGAAGCAACGCTCATCGAGGCGATCCTGTCGCTGCGCTCGCAGGTTGACTTCCTCTGGCAGTTCTTCGTCACCGTGCACATCGCGATTTTCGCGCTGCTTTTCATCTATGACGACGCCGTCGAGAGCCTCAACGTCGTCGCGCGCCTCTTTGCCCTTGGCGGCGTCGCCCTGTTCGAGTGGATCAACGGCAAGGCGCTCGCCAATACCTACATTCTGCTCGATGCGACGCTCGACCAGTACCGTACCCTCTACGGTCAGGCTGAGCGCTTTCAGCCGGCGTTCCTGCAGTACTTCGTCGGGCAATCGTATGCAGACCGCCCCGCCACGGTGCTGGTGACGCACAGCCTGGCGTTCGTCGTCATCCTGCTGGCGCTCATCTCGCGCGAATTCATCCAGACGAAGAAGAAGGGCGCAGACAGTGCGCGGAATTAGCGGAGCGCGGGGCGAATCGCGCGGGTGAGTCGCTTAAGATCAAGTGCACGAGCAAAGACGCATGTGGATACGCGCAGCGGCCGAAAGCGCCATTATTGCCGTAGTTTTATTCGTTAAATCAATTGCTTAAGTGGCCACATACGATGGTGGCCAACGAGCCACAACCGCGGGACATTCCGCGACTTCGGGGCTCTTGCCCGTTCCCTGTGCATACAATCTCTGCTTATTGTTTTGTCCCGAGCGGTGATTCGGTCTCGTGACCGCCGCGAATGCAAGTGTTCGAAGTGTGGGTACAAGCGTTCGAAGAGTGCATGGGGTTTGTAGGGAGTAGGCGGCACTTGTGCGTGGCGTCGCCATCAGAAAGTAAGCAGACGGGAGTAGGTCAATGAAAAAGTACAGTTTGGGTGCCCTGGTGGCAGCAGGCCTGCTGGTTGGCGGGCTTACCGCTGGCAGCGCGTCCGCCGCCGATCTCGGGGGTAACTGCTGCGCAGATCTCGAGGAGCGCATCGCCGAGCTCGAGGCCACGACCGCCCGCAAGGGCAATCGCAAAGTCTCGCTGACCATCTCCGGCTGGGTCGCCGAGCAGGTCATGTGGTGGGATGACGGCTCACGAGCAGAACGTCTACGTCGGCGGCCTCGGCACCACGCTGGGCTCGCCACTTCAAGTTCACCGGTCAGGCGACGATCTCGCCAGGCTGGTATGCTGGTTACGTGCTGCACGTCGAAGCCGATCGGCAGCGAGACAGCTGCTGACGACCAACCAGAACACGCCCGACGGCCCGGCTCTGTACTAGTTGGCGGCGGCACCGACTCGGTCAACGGCGTCAGCGTCCTGCAGTCGTTCTGGTTCATCAAGAGCGACCATCTCGGCAAGGTCAGCGTTGGTCTGCAGTCGCAGGCTTCCGACAACACCGCAATCCTGGTCGACGGCTCGGGCTCGCTCGTTCCGGCCAACTGGGTGGCGTTCGACTACGCGCGTTCGACTTCCGCAGCAACGACGTGCTGGCGGCAATTCTGGGCGGCGGCAAGCTGCAGGCACCTGTGGCGGCGCATCGGCGACTGCAACGGCTTCCACGCAGAACGTCGTCCGCTACAACTCGCCGACCTACGGCGGGTTCTCGGTGTCGGCCTCTTGGGGCGAGGACGACATCTGGGACGTCGCGGCTCGTTATGCGGGTGAGATCGGCTGGCTTCAAGGTTGCCGCCGCTGCCGCTTACAACGAGGTCGACATCGACCGGACGCTCGCAACAAGCTGCGGGCATCTGCGAGACCGAGTACTTCCAGGTTGGCGCTTACGTCGAGCACGTCGGCGACGGGCGTGTTCGGCTACGGCGCCTACGGCAACTACGACAGCACGACATCGTCACGGCGAGGACCTCGACGCAATACCTGGTACGTCAAGGGCGGCCTGCGCGAGCGCTGGAACCCGCTGGGCCATACCGTGCTCTACGGCGAGTACGAGGACAACGGCGACCAGATGCAGCTACGGCTGATCGGCACAACGGTCGACTTCAGATCTCTGGGGCGTTGGTGTCGGTCCAGGAGATCGACGCGGCTGCCATGTCGGTCTGGCTCACCTATCGCCACATCGACGCTGATGACGACAACCTGGCCGACGTCAGCTACGACAACTTCCAGTACGTGAAGTTCGGCGCGCTGATCAACTTCTAAGCTCAGCGAGCTACTCTCAAGACAAGGAGGCCGCCCTGCAAAGGGCGGCCTCTTTCATTTCGGGCTTGGAGCGGCCGCTGTAGCGGCATTGCTTGGGTGTCACTCCGCTGGGTCCGCGAAATCAGGCGCCCGACCCGCCTTTCAATGAGCGCGCGAGCCCATCCGGCGCCTCCGGTTCCCACGGACGCGCGACCGGCAATGCCCGCACGCGCCATCCACACTTTGTCCCCAGGACGTGTGGCCCCTAAAACTTGCATAGTCACCGCACTTGGAAGAACCGCTCCAAAGCGCGCAACAGCGAGGCTCCGCTGCCCCGCCCGCGTGCATCCACCATTGGAGCCAGCGCCTTGACTCCGCTCACTTTTTTCAGAGGCATCCGTAGTACGGCGAACAGCGAGCAGCGCCGCTCATGCCGGGGGGCGGCTGCGCTTTCGCCACAATGCCTCGTGTCCCCCTCGCCACACTCGTGAATTCGTCACCACCAAAACCGCAATGCCTAATTGTTGCACTCACGCGAATCACAGCAGTGTCGGCCTTGGCACGCAGCGGTCCACACGGATTCGCCTTGCGCATTGCTAGGGCGGTTTTTTGTCTCGCGTTTTTTGTTCAGCGTCCGCCATCCAGCTGAGACGAAGACGGGAGACTAATGATGAGGAAATTCAGCCTTAGCGCCCTGGTGGCGGCGGGCCTGCTGGTAGGCGGTCTTTCCGCTGGCAGCGCGTCCGCGGCCGACCTCGGGGGGAACTGCTGCGCAGATCTCGAGGAGCGTATTGCCGAACTCGAAGCCACGACCGCCCGCAAGGGCAATCGCAAGGTGTCGCTGACCATCTCTGGTTGGGTCGCCGAGCAGGTCATGTGGTGGGACGACGGTTTCGAGCAGAACATGTATGTGGGGGGTCTGGGCACCACGCTCGCGACCAACTTCAAGTTCACGGGCCAGGCGACCATCGCGCCAGGCTACTACGCCGGCTACGTGTTGCATCTGGAAGCGATCAACTCGAACTCGCTGACGATCAGCCAGGTGAACTCGACCGGACCGGGCCTCTACAGCACGCTTACCAACGTTGGCGGTGCCGGCTTGTTCGGCGGCGGAACGCAGTACTCCGTGCAGGTCCTGCAGTCGTTCTGGTTCTTGAAGAGCGACCACCTCGGCAAGGTCTCAGTCGGCCTCCAGTCGCAGGCATCTGACAACACCGCAATCCTCGTCGACGGATCGGGCTCGCTCGTTCCTGCGAACTGGGTGGCGTTCGATACGCGCCTCTTCTGGTTGAGACAAGCTGGCGGCGCCACTCTCAACGGCGTCACCAACAACTCCGGCCTCACCTGGGGTGCCAACGGTCCCGGCAACTGCCGTGGCATGGGCGGCGCCTGGGGTGACTGTAACGGCCTGACCCAGGAGGCGGTTCGCTACGACTCGCCGACTTGGCACGGCTTCTCGGTGTCGAGCTCTTGGGGTGCTGACGACTTCTGGGACGTTGCCGCTCGCTATGCTGGCGAGTTCAACGGCTTCAAGCTGTCGACGGCGGCCGCCTACAACCAGGTGACCGACAACAACTACAACAACCTGCAGAACACGTTCGCTGGTCTTACTGCCGTTCGGCACTGCGGCTGCAACCAGAATCCCACTACCACCATCGGCTGCGGTATCGTCCCGGCGAACGGCAGACTGGAATACTTCCAGTTCGGCCTCTACGTCGAGCACGTGCCGACCGGTCTCTTTGGTCTCTTTGACTACGGCCACCTGGACGACAACTTCTCGGTTGCCACGGTCAACGCGACCAACACGTACTACTACAAGGCGGGTCTGCGCGAGCGCTGGCATCCGCTGGGTCACACCGTGCTCTACGGTGAGTATCATGCAGAGCGACGACGCCAAAGTCGGCGGGAACTGCTCGCGACTTCCGGGCTCGACGACAACAAGTTCCAGCTCTGGGGCATTGGTGTCGTGCAGGAGATCGACGCGGCTGCCATGTCTCTGTGGCTGTCCTACCGTCATCTCTCCTACGACGATAGCTTCGTCAGCGCGGCTGGTGTGCCGACCTCCTACGACGACTTCCAGTACATCAAGTTCGGCGGCCTGATCAACTTCTGATCCTCGCCGAGCTTCTATCTCTCTCAACTGAAACCGCCCTGGTCATTCCAGGGCGGTTTTTTTGTCGCCGATTGCATCGCGTGGTCCGGCCCCGATTCGAGTGACGCGCGCTGGGCTTCGCGCAGCAATCCCCACAGGCGCGCAAAATGTCCACAGCAGCGCGCGCCGGCGCCTCAGATTGATGGCAGTCGCGAATCTGTGTGCGTGATAGCCACAATTCCACCGGGGGAATTCGCACGCGTGGGACTTATCATTCGCAACGATCATTCGAAGCGCGGCTTGTGGCGCGCGCGGGCACGGCTGGGTGTCGTCGCGATGCTGCTGTCGGCCGGCCTTGCCGGCTGCGCGTATCACTCCAACGGACCGATCGACGAGCACTACGCGCGCTACAAGGCGCGCATGCCCGAGCGCGACAAGGTCTTCGTGTGCAGCTCCTACGGCTGCCGCACGCAGACGGGCTTCAGGTTCAACGACGCTGACATCGCGTCCCTGCAGTCGTTGATGGCGCCCAAGCTCACAGCAACCCCGGCGGACGAGCGCCACGCGGTGGCACTCACGCTTGCGTGGATGGAGACGCGCGTGGGCGACGTGATCGGCACCTCGGCCGACCGTCCCGCCGACGACATGGCCGGCAACGGCGACCCGACACAAATGGACTGCGTCGACATCGCGACCAACCTGACGAGCTTTCTGCTCGTTTTAGAGCGCCACAAGCTGCTCCGCCATCACAGCGTCGGGTCGGTGTTCACCAAGGAGGACCTGCGGCGCGGCTTTGCCGGCTGGCCGCACTACGCCGCGATCCTAGTCGAGGGCAAGTCCGGGCAGCACTACGCGGTCGACGGCTGGCTCATGGCGAGCGGCAAGCCGCCGGAGATCACCGAAACGCAGAAATGGTACATCGACGATTCCGACATCGTGTTCGGTAACGATGTCACCACCTCCTCGATCGCGCCTCCAAGCAACTGAGCGCAGCCCGCAAGCGGGCGTCTTGGTCGTCTCGTCGGCGACGGGGCGCGAGGCCGCGGCCGCTCAGGCCGGCGCCGTGCCGCTCGCTGACAAACCGGTTGCATTGTCGGCCACCGATGGGCTGGAATGGGGCGCATGTTCGCCACCTTCTTCCATGAGCTCAAGCGCGCCGGCCTGCCGGTGTCGCTCAAGGAGTACCTCACGCTGCTGGAAGGCCTCGACGCCGATCTCGCCGGGCGGCGCGTCGAGGATTTCTACTTCCTGTCGCGCGCCTGCCTCGTCAAGGACGAGCGCCATCTCGATCGGTTCGATCGCGTGTTCGGCCATGTGTTCAAGGGGCTCGAAGCGCTGCCCGATGGGATCGAGGCGGAGATCCCCGAAGATTGGCTGCGCCTCGTCTCCGAGCTGCACCTGTCGGAGGAGGACAAGGCGCGCATCGCCGAGCTCGGTGGCTGGGAGAAGATCATGGAGACGCTGAAAAAGCGTCTCGAAGAGCAGAAGGAGCGCCACGCCGGCGGCGGCAAATGGATCGGCACGGGGGGAACGTCACCCTACGGCGCCTACGGCTACAATCCGGCGGGCGTGCGCATCGGCCAGAAGACGAGCCGCCACCAGCGCGCCATCAAGGTGTGGGACAAGCGCGAGTTCAAGGATCTCGACGACGCAGTCGAGATCGGCACGCGCAACATCAAACTGGCGCTGCGGCGCTTGCGCTTCTTTGCGCGCCAGGGATCGGCCGAGGAGTTGGATCTTGCCGGGACCATTCGCGGCACCGCCGAGAAAGGCTACCTCGACATTCATCTCGTTCCCGAGCGTCACAACGCCGTAAAGGTGCTCATGTTCTTCGATGTCGGCGGCTCGATGGACTGGCACGTGAAGGGAGCCGAGGAGCTGTTCTCGGCCGCGCGCTCGGAGTTCAAACATCTCGAGTACTACTACTTCCACAATTGTCTCTACGAGCAGGTCTGGAGAAACAACGCGCGCCGATCGAGCGAATGCACGCCGACGTGGGACGTGCTGCACACATATCCCGCCGACTACAAGGTCATCTTCGTCGGCGACGCCGCGATGAGCCCGTACGAGGTCACGCATGTGGGCGGCGCCGTGGAGCACATGAACGCGGAGCCGGGCGCGGCCTGGATCGAGCGCGCGACGCAGACCTACAAGCACTGCGTCTGGCTCAACCCCGTACCCGAGGCGCACTGGAATTGGACACCTTCGATCGGCATGGTCCGCACTTTGATGTCGGGTCGCATGTACCCCCTGACGCTGCATGGCCTCGATTCGGCCATCTGCGAACTGATGCGATGACGGGGAATCAGGGCCAAAAACGCCAAGGATCGCCTCAGTCAGGCCGCGATTTAGAGCCCGTCATTGTTGGTTTTGCGGGCCTGCGGATTGACGGGACGGCAATTGGCGCTAAGTTCCGCTCAAGCGGCTGGGGAGTACCGGGGAGAATGAGGGGCTCGCGATGAAGACCGCATGCTCGATGCTCGCGCTCGCCGCGGTGGCACTCGCGGGCTGCTCCGGCGCCTCGGGTCTGACCACGGGATCGCTGTTTGGCAGCGAGGACAAGGCGGCGGCGCAAGCCGCCCCCGTCAACGATCCGCCGATGCGCGCCTTTCAGGTGGGAACCGTTTCCGCGCGCGCCGTCAAGTGCGGCTTCAACTTCGATCCCGCAAAGCTGAAGGCCTCCTATCTCTCCTATGAGCGCACGCAATCGGGCGGCGCCGCCGACATGGCCAAGATCGAGAAGATCTACGATGTCTCCTTCAACGGCGTCGCCAAGGCCGTCGCCGGCGAGACCGAGTACTGCACGGGCGAAAAGACGAAAGTGATCAAGGCCGACCTCAGCCGGCATCTTGCCGGCGACTATACGCCGAGCGCACTGCCTCCAAAGCAGGAGGAGCCTGAGGAAGGCCTGTTCTCCGGCTGGGGCAGCGGCAGCTCCAGCGACAGCGGCTACAAGCAGTCGATTCCGATGGACAACAGCGACATCTAGCGCCGCCGCGATGCCCGCGCTGCGCGCCGTGCGGGATCGGCTGCTGTGGAAATTCTAAGTGCAGCAGCTGCTTTGGATCGAGACCTTACTGAAGTTTTCGGCCGGTCTCATGCTCGTGCTGGCTCCACTTGCAACGATCAAGCTTCTCGGTCTTCCGCCGGCCAGCACGGGATTTTGGCCGCGCCTGCTCGGAGCGCTGCTGATCGGCATCGCGGGCGCCCTGTTCCTCGAAGGAAGCGTGCCGGGATCGCGCGGCCTGGGGCTAGCCGGCTGCCTCGTCATTAACTTTTCGGCTGTTTCATTGATGGGCATCTAGCTGGTGTTCGACGCCGGACCCGCCACGGCGCGGGGCCGCGCCGTGATGTGGATCTTGATCATTGCGCTCGTTTGGCTGGGCGTTTTGGAGATCGTTAACATCTGACGCGTCGACACTGCCCAATGGCACGCGCCTTGCTCGCCTTTACGGGCGAAGTCTCACCTTGGGACGATCTTGCAGCCCCATCGGGAGTAGCCAATGCTGAGCGCCGCCATTTCCCTGGCCGACGAAGCAACCGACCCTGTGTCCTCCGCGGACGTCGCAGGCATTGCTTTCGAGCTTGTACGGACCGCGCCTCCTTCGACGCGCTGGAAGCCGACTGGAACGATCTGTTCCGCCGGGCAGGCCGCGGCACGCAGGTTTTCCAGGGCTTCAACTGGAACTGGCATTGGTGCAATCATTACCTTGGCGCGTCCGATCAGGGCGGCGCCACCCCTACGCTCGCTGTCGTGACGGCGCGCCGCGCCGGCCGGCTCGTCATGGTGTGGCCGCTGGCGACGGAGCAGCGTCGCGGGCCTGCGCCAACTGATCTGGATGGGCAGCCCCGCCAGCCAGTACGGCGACATTCTCATGGAGGATGGGCCCGACATGGCGGGCCTGCCGCGCGACGCCTGGGACTTCATCAAGGACAAGATCAGGCCGGACCTCGCTTGGCTGCGCAAGGTGCGCGAGGATGCGCTGATTGCGCCGTTGCTGGCCGAGCTTGGCGCCGATCTCCACCCAGCGGCTCGAAGCGCCCTACATCGATCTTACGCTCGCGGCGGATTTCGACGCGCACTTGCAGCGCCAGTCGCTCGCGCCACCGCAAGAAGCAGCGCGCCATGGCCAAGCGTCTGGCCGAGCTCGGCCCCGTGGAATGCGCGCGTCACTCGAGCGGACCGGCCGCAGCAAGCCTCGCGCGCCATGCCATCGAATTGAAGCGCGCTCAGCTGCAGGAAGGCGGCATCGCCTCCCCGGCGCTCGCCGATCCCCGCATGGCCGATTTCTTCGCCGACGCCGCCGATGGGCTGGGGCGGCCGGCCGGGCTCAACGTCGTCTCCCTGGCGTCCAACGGCACGGTGGCCGCGATCAACATCTTCATCGGTTGCAAGGATCGCGCGGCTCTTCACATCGCCACCTTCGACACGAATTTCAAAAAGGCGAGCGTCGGCACCCTCCTGCTCGAGCAGTCGATCGGCCAGTCGTTCTCCGACGACTACCGGACGTTCGATTTTCTGGCACCCGCCGAGCACTACAAGTTGCAGTTGGCCGACGGCGTCGTCGGCACCAACGACTGGGTCGTGCCGCTCTCGCTCAAGGGGTCGCTGTTTGCGCGCGTGTACCTCGGCCTATGCGCGCCCGGCCATCAAAGGGAGCGCTCGCCGCGATGCCCATGCCGTTGCGCCGCTTCCTCGCGGACCGCTACGCGCACTGAGCTCGCGCCGCTAGCTGACGCCGAGCTTCTTTTGCAGGCTCGAGGACGAGGTCGTGTATTGGAACAGCAGCTTCTTGCCCGGGTAGACGTACTTGTGGGCCTGCTGCGCCATCAGCGCCGCCTCGTGGAAGCCGGATAGGATCAGCTTCAGCTTGCCGGGATAGGTGTTTATGTCGCCGATGGCGAAGATCCCCGTCTCGCTCGACTCGAACTTCTCGGTATCGACGGGGACGAGATTTTCGTTGAGGGTGAGCCCCCAATTGGCGATCGGGCCGAGCTTCATCGTCAGGCCGAAAAAGGGCAGCATGGCCTCGATGGCCACGCGCTCTTCGCCGTCCTTGGTCTTGATCGTGACCGCCTCAAGCTTGCTTCCGCTGCCGTGCAATGCCGCGACCTGGCCGATGCGGAGCTGGATTTTTCCTTCCGCCGCGAACGCGCGCATCTTCTCCACCGAATGAGGAGCGCCGCGGAATTCGTCGCGCCGGTGCAGAAGCGTCAGGCTCTTGGCGAGCGGCTGCAGGTTCAGCGTCCAATCGAGCGCGGAATCGCCGCCGCCGACGACCAGCACGTCCTTGCCGCGCAAGTCCTCCATGCGGCGCACCGCATAGAAGACGGAAGCCGCCCTCGTAGTCCTCGATGCCGGCGAGCGGCGGTCGCTTGGGCGTGAACGATCCGCCTCCCGCTGCGATCACGACGACCTTGCAGACGAACTCCTTGCCGCCGTCCGTCCGCAGTCTGAACTTACCCTCAGGCAGCCGCTCTAGCGTCGCGACCTGCTCGTGTAAGATGGAACGTCGCGCCGAACGGCTTGATCTGCTCCATCAGCCGGTCGGTGATCTCCTGACCGGTGACGATGGGAAGTCCGGGAATGTCGTAGATCGGCTTGTCGGGATAGAGCTCGGCGCACTGTCCGCCGGGCTTGTCGAGTATGTCGATCACGTGCGCCTTGATGTCGACGAGCCCCAGCTCGAATACGGCAAAAAGGCCGACGGGCCCCGCGCCGATGATCACCGCGTCGGTCTCGATCGGCGCCGGCGCCTCAGAACCCGTAGGGCCTTCGGAGCTCATTGCGTTCCCTTTCCCGAGCAGCGTTCTCAGAACTGTTTGCCGGCACGCGCACGACGAGCCCGTCGAGCTCCGGCGAGAGCTTGATCTGGCAGCTCAGCCGGCTCGAAGTCGCGGACGTCGAAGGCAAAATCCAGCATGTCCTCCTCCATCTGCGAAGGGGTGCCCGTTTTGTCGCGCCAAGCCTCCTCCACGTACACATGACATGTCGCGCAGGCGCACGCGCCGCCGCACTCGGCCTCGATGCCCGCCACGCTCGTTGAGCTTTGCCGCTTCCATCAGCGTCAGTCCCGGCTCGCTCTCGACCACCTGCTCGCTATTGTCAGGCTGAATGAAGGTGATCTTGACCATGCCGCGCGCCGGCCTCCGATTGGATGGGGGAACGGCGCACGCCGTGCGCCAGCGACACGGCTCGCAAACGGGGGCCAATCGCCCCGCACCAATAATCGGCGCGGGCCCTAAATTCAAGGGTTTGCGTCGGGCGAAAGGGCGCGGAGGGGGCAAAGCGCTGAGCGCTTGGGCTAGCCGGGGTTGTCCAGCGAGACGATGTGGGCGCGCGCGTCGCTGGCTGCCTCCTCCAGATTCCGGAGCACGCTGTCGCAGGCGGCACGGTCGGATGTCCCGCCCAGGCTCTCGGCGGTCTCGGCGAGCTTTGCAAGCCGCCACGCGCCCACGGCCCGCGCCGACCCTTTGAGCGTATGAGCGGCCGTGGTCCAATCCCGATCGCTGCCCGCGCGCTTGAGCGCCGCGATCGTCAGGGGAGCCTGCTCGATGAAGAGGCCGAGGATTTCCAGCTCCAGACGCCGGTCGCCGAGGGTGAAGCGGCGCAGGTGCGAAAGATCGACGGGCTCGCCTTCGCAAGGCGCGCTCTTGGCGCTGCCGGCGTTGGCATCCTCAAGTTGCGCGTGTGCCGCCATATTCCTGCTCACCTTCCGCCGGGGCCATGTCCGGGGTGCCGCTTGTCAAGCGCCCCGTGCCTACGCAAACCCTTCACACACAGGTTATAAGTGCCCGTAAATTGCGGTTCTTCAACTTGAGCATTAACCTCTGGACGACTCAGTCTAAGGGCGGGGACGGGCGCCCGCGGAACCTTGCTTTTGCCCTAAATTACGGCCAAACCATTGACCAACGGGTGGATTTGCTTTTTGACGGCGCGTTTTCGAACTGGGCCTCGCTCGGGGCCTCGTATGACGCGCAATGTGCTTTGTGCCTGCCGTTTGAGTTGCGTGCTCTGATTGGTGGGCGGAAGACCGCGTAAGCGGCTTCCATGGGACGGGGCGAATGGGTCAAGACAAGAACAGCAAGCTCAGCGCACGCGACGCTGGCGACAAGCCCGAGCCCAGCTTGTCTATTCCCGGCGAAGACGCCGGCGCGTTCTCCAACGATGCCAAGGCGGAAACGGGAACATCGGCGATCCTGCCGCCCCGGCTCCCAGCCCAGCCCGCCGCCGCCGACCAGCCGGAGAGCACCACGGCTGAGCCCCAGACCGGGCCCTCCCGGCGCCGCGTCGCGCGCCGGCGCCCTGCAGGCCCCTCGCGCAACCGGATCGCCGCCAACGATGACGGCCCCAGCATCGGCGGGCTGATCTACGCCCTGCAGCAGAAGCCGTCCAACGCCACCTTCAAGTTCGCGGCCGTCGCGAGCATCATCTGGGCCGCCATCGGCACCTCGTTCGCCATCGTGACGCTGGGCTCGGAGGCCCCGCTTCTGGGATGGCTCGACCTGCTGACGCGCCCGACGACCTTCTACACGGTCTCAGCCGTCATCGTTCCCATCGGCGTTCTGTGGCTCATGGCGCTGCTCGCCTGGCGGGCCGAGGAGCTGCGCCTCAGGTCCTCGACCATGACCGAGGTGGCGATACGGCTTGCCGAGCCCGACCGGCTGGCCGAGCAGTCGATCGCGTCGCTGGGCCAGGCCGTTCGCCGCCAGGTCTCCTTCATGAACGACGCGATCTCGCGCGCGCTTGGCCGCGCGGGCGAGCTCGAGGCACTGGTGCACAACGAGGTCACGCTGCTCGAGCGCTCCTATGAGGAGAACGAGCGCAAGATCCGCGGCCTGATCCAGGAGCTCTCCGGCGAGCGTCACGCACTCGTAAACACCAGCGACCACGTCAGCGAGACGCTCGAGCGGCTCGGCGGCGAGATCCCCGCCCTGATCGAAAAGCTCTCCAGTCAGCAGATCAAGCTCGCGGGCGTGATCGAGGGGGCCGGGGAGAACCTCACGATGCTGGAGGGCTCGCTCGCGACGAGCGTGACCAACCTGGAATCCGCCGTCGGCGGGCGCACCGACCAGCTGCAGAACGTGCTCGAGACCTACACCGCCGGGCTTGCTACGGCGCTCGGCACCCGTGCCGACCAGCTCCAGTCCACGCTTGAAGATCAGTTGCAGCGGCTCGATAGCTCGTTCGGGACCCGCACGGAGAACCTGCAGACCGTCTTTGAGGAATACGCGCGCGCGCTCGATGCCGCGCTCGCCAACCGGGCCCAGGCGCTCGACCATCAGCTCATCGAGCGCACCAAGTCGCTCGATGAGGCCTTCGCCGAGCGTCTGCGCGTGTTCGACGACTCGATCATGCGCTCCACGCACGCCATCGACGCGGCGGTGGTCGACAAGACGCAGGCCCTCACCGCGGCGCTCGACGCGCACGCCGTCAATTTCCGCGGGACGATCGGCAGGCAGGCGACCGACCTCGACGAGGCATTGATGCACGGCATCAACTCGGTGCGCCGCGCCAGCGAGAACATCACCCGCCAGTCGGTGAAGGCGATGGAGGGCCTCGCCGGCCAATCCGACATATTGCGCAACATCTCCGAGAACCTGTTCGGGCAGATCACCGGCATCACCGGCCGCTTCGAAAACCAGGGCCAGGAGATCATGAAGGCCGCCGATGCGCTCGAGTCGGCCAACTTCAAGATCGACAAGACGCTGCAGACCCGCCACGACGATCTGTCACGAACGCTCGAGCGGCTGTCGGGCAAGGCCGATGAGTTCGTGCACTTCGTCGAGGGCTATTCCACCTCGCTCGAAGGCTCGCTGACGGACGCCGACGTCAGGGCGCGCAGCGAGCTCGACCGCGTGCGCGAGCAGACGGCCGTCGAGAGCGAGCGGACGCTCGAGGATCTCCGGCATCGCCTCTCCTCGGTTTCGAGCACGGTGACCTCGGAGCTGGGCAACCTCACCGACCGTTTCACGACGACGTCGGAGCAGATGCGTCATCAGGCCATGCGCGCCGCGTCCGAGATCGCCGCCGAGCAGAGCCGCCTGCGCGAGCAGCTGGATCGGCTGCCCATAGCGGCGCAGGAAAGCTCCGAAAGCATGCGCCGCGCCCTGCAGGACCAGATCAAGGCGCTGGACCAGCTCTCCACGCTGACCTCGCGCGCGGCGACGCAGAGGGACGTCATGCCTCCCGGCAGCGGCGACCCCGTGACGGCCAGCCCGCAGCGCGCAGCCAACATCCAGGATACTGCCCGCTCGCTGACCTCGCTGTCCTCGACCATCGCCCAGGAGCTCGGCAACCGGCAGCGCCAGCAGCAGCGGCCGGTGGAACGGACGGAACGAGTGGAACGGCCAGAACGAATGGAACGGCCCGGCTCGAGCCGTTCCTCCGACAGCCGCGAAAGCTGGTCGCTCGGCGATCTGCTGGCGCGCGCCAGCCGCGATGATGAGCCCGCCACCGGCACCCCGCGCCAGCCCGTCGCCTTCAATCTCGATCTGGAGTCGATCGCGCGCGCCCTCGATCCGGCAACGGCGTCCGCGATCTGGTCGCGACTGCGCTCGGGCCAGCACGGCGTCATGGTGCGCTCCATCTACAGCGACGGAGGACGCGCCGTATTCGACGACGTCAACCAGCGCTGCCGCACCGATCCCGACCTGACGCGGGCGATCAGCCGCTATCTCGCCGACTTCGAGCGCGCCGTCTCCGAATCCGACATGCGCGACCCGACCGGGCAGCTCACCCAGGGCCACCTCGTCTCCGACGCCGGCCGCGTCTATCTGTTCCTGGCGCACGCTTCCGGCCGGCTCGGATAGCCGGCACGTTTTGCCCGCCTCCACACCCCACGCTGCCCCCCACCTGATCGAGGCCGTCCAGCAGGCGTGGTCTTTCGCCAGCCCGTTCGTGATCGCGCGCGGCGCCAAGACGGCGGCCGACGTCGTGGTCGTGCGCGTCTCCGACGGCGTGCACACCGGGCGCGGCGAAGCGGTGCCTTATGCCCGCTACGGAGAGACGGTCGAGGGCACGCTCGCCAGCCTTCGCGCCATCGACAGTCCCGCTCGATCGCGCGACCGTTGCCCGTCTGCTGCCCGCTGGTGCAGCGCGCAACGCGCTCGACTGCGCGCTGTGGGATTTCGAGGCGAAGCGGACGGGCCGGCGCGCTTGGGAGCTTGCCGGCCTGCCCGAGCCGGCGCCCGTGCTCACGGCGTACACGTTGAGCGTCGGAGCTCCCGCCGAGATGGCGGCGGCGGCCAGCGCCGTGCCGCAATTCAAGCTTCTGAAGGTCAAGCTCACCGGCCACGGCGACCCCGAGCGCATGAGTGCGGTGCGCCTCGCGCGCCCCGATGCGCGCCTGATCGTCGACGCCAATGAGGCCTGGACCCCCGACATGCTGGCGCCGTTTCTCGATGCGGCAGCCTTTGCCGGCGTCGAGCTGATCGAGCAGCCGCTGCCGGCCGGCTGCGACGAGGCGCTCGCGCACATCGCGCGCCCCGTCCCCGTCTGCGCCGACGAAAGCGTGCACACCGTCGGCGATCTGGAAAAGCTGAAACCGCTCTACGATGCGGTCAACATCAAGCTCGACAAGACGGGCGGCCTGACCGAAGCGCTGGCGCTCGCTGCAGCGGCGCGCGCTGCGGGCTTCAAGATCATGGTCGGCTCGATGGTCGCGACCTCGCTCGCCGTCGCGCCCGCGCTGCTGCTTGCCGGCGAGGCAAGCTGGGTCGACCTCGACGGCCCGCTTCTGCTCACCCGCGACCGCGAGCCGGGCCTGGAGATAGAGAACGGCTGGATCAGCCCGCCGGAGCCGGATCTGTGGGGCTAGCTGGCGTCGCGGCGCCCGCCACCTCCGGCCACAGCAGCCCGCCGCTCCAATCCTTCAAAAGCGCCAAACCCGCCGCGCAGCCGATCAGCGACACGGCGGCGGGGAGAAAGTACACCTCGCCGCCGTAGCTCTCGTAAAGCGCGCCCGAAGCCAGACCGACCAGCCCGAGCACGAGCCCGGCGGCAACGACGGCATAGAACGCCTGCGCGCTGCCCATGCCCTTTTGCGGAACCGCGCGCGCGATGAAGAGGATCGCGCCGAGGTGAGCCGCGCCGTAGGTCAGGGCGTGCAGCGTCTGCAGGGGCACGAGCACGGCGAGCGGCGGATTGAACCCCATGACGGTCCAGCGCAGAACCGAGGCCGCCGCCCCGGCGAAAATGAGCGCTGCGGGAGAGAACCGGCGCACGACGGGGGCGGAGAAGGCAAACAAGATCACTTCCGCCGAGACGCCGATCGCCCACAGCGTTCCGACCCACACCGCCGACAGCCCCTCCGACTGCCAGTGCAGCGCGCCGAACGTGTAGAAGGTCGCGTGCGCGCCGTGGATGCATCCGATCGCCACCAGGAAAAACAGGAACGGGCGCGAGCGCAGCAGGCGCACCGGGAACGACAGCCGCCAGTGCGTCCGCGCGGATACCTCAGCCGAGGCCTTGGACGGGGGCGGCGGCAGCATGTGGGCGGCGGCGATCGTCAGCGCGGCTGCCGTCGCGATGAGCCATATTGCGAAGCCACCGCCCAACGCCTCGATCAGCACGCCGCCGGCGAAGTTCGCCACGATGAAGGTGACCGAGCCCCACAGCCGCATGTGGCCGTAATCGAGGCCGGCCGTGCGCACGCCGGCGACAGCTATCGTCTCGACCAGCGGCAGCATGGTGCCCATGGCCAGCAGGAACGCGACGCCCACGGCGAGGATCGGCCAGTAGCCGGCGAGCGCGCTGACGGCGAGCGTCGAGCGCCAGCGCGCTCCAGGCCAGCGTGATGATGACGGCGCGATAGTTGCCGAGCCGGTCGGCGAGCAGGCCGACGCACGGCGTGAACAGCACGCGCACGAACAGCGGCGCGGCGGTGACGGTGGAAATCTCGATCGGCGAGAGGCCCTTCGAATTGAGCCACACCGGGAAGTAGGGAACGATCACGCCGTAGGCGAGAAAGAGTGCTGCGAAGAAGAACGACACGCGCATCCCGAGCGCGACGCTTAGGGCGTCCTGCTGTGCGGTTCGCAGGCCGCCCGGCCCGCCTTTGCCGAACATGGACATTGCCGCCTCCACGCGCGTGCACAGCGCAACGAGCGCCGTCCTGCAGCCGACAGATACAAGAACTGGTGAAGACCGGCGACGGCACAAAAAGAAACCGGCCCGGAGAGACCGGACCGGTTCTTCAGCCAAATCGGGCAGGCGCCCCTAATCGCCGGCCCGACGCTCCCCCCGGAGCTGGAAAACGATGCCGCAGCATCGCGTTGCTTAATTTTCTTGCAGAACCCCGTTACACCCGCAAGTGGGGAAAGACTCTTTCATCGGCCATCGATGCAGGGATGCCACACCCCGGATTTGGCCCGGCTGTTCCCGGCCTCAGCGCGGACGGGCGCCCCCGCGCAAAGCATGGGCGTGATCGACGGGGCCGCAGCCAGCCCCGATCCGCAAGGCGGCCCCCGCTTCCAGCGCCCCGTGCACGAAGACCTTGGCCGCCGCCACCGCCGTCGCCAGGGTCTCCCCGCGCGCAAGATAGGCGGTCACGGCGGCGGAGAATGTGCACCCCGTACCGTGCGTGTTGGACGTGTCGATCCGGGGAAGTGCGAGCCGCACCGGGTCCCCGCCGCGCTCGATGAAGATATCGACGGCCTCCGCGCCCGCCCCGTGACCGCCCTTCACGACCACGGCCTTGCAGCCGAGCTCCAGCAGCGCGCGCGCTTGGGCGGCCATCCCGGCCTCGTCGGTTGCGGGCGCGCAATCGAGCAGCCGCGCCGCCTCGTGGAGATTGGGTGTGAGCAGAGTGGCGAGCGGCGCCAGCTCGCCGCGCACGGCCGCGACGGCGCTGTCGTGCAGCAGCAGATCGCCGCTGGTCGCCACCATGACGGGATCGACGACGAGAGGGCGAAGCCCATGCCGCTTCAGCGCCTCGACGACCGCGCGCACGGTCTCGAGATCGTTGAGCATACCGGTCTTGACGGCCGACACTTGCAGATCGCCGGCGACCGTCGCGATCTGCTGCGCAACGAAGCTCGGCGGCACGGCGAGGACGGCGTCGACGCCGCGCGTCGACTGCGCGGTGAGCGCCGTCACGACGCTCGCACCGTAGACGCCCAGCACCGTGAACGTCTTGAGGTCGGCCTGGATGCCTGCGCCGCCGGAGCTGTCCGACCCGGCGATGGTGAGCGCAATCGGCAGGCTCTGGGCGGCGTTCTCGCTCATGGGCGCCTAGCGGCCCCGCTGCATGATCTCGGTGCCGAGGTCCTTGGGTGTGACCATCTGCTCGAGCTGGCCCAGACCCGGGAAGGTATCCAGCATCCAGCTCCCGAACCAGTTGATGGAGCCGGAGAGGAACAAGAGCCCGGTCACCACGAGCAGCGCGCCCATGACCTTTTCGACCTTGTCGAGGTGGCGGCGGAAGCGCTGCATGAAGGCAATGAACGGACCTACCGCCATCGCCGCCAGGATGAATGGGATGCCGAGCCCGAGCGAATAGACGAACAAGAGCTTCACGCCGGTGGCGAGGCTCGCCTCGTTGGCGGCGAGCGCCAGCACGGTCGCCAGCACCGGACCGATGCACGGCGTCCAGCCGAAGGCGAACGCCAGCCCGATGACGTAGGCGCCGAGATAGCTCACGCCGTGGCGGTGGGCCGTGTGATAGCGCGCCTCGCGGTAGAAGAGCGCGATGCGATAGACGCCGAGGAAGTGCAGCCCGAACAGGATGATGACGAGGCCCGCGCCGATCTCGAGCTCGCGCTTGTAGCTCTGGATGAGCTGGCCGAAGAACGAGGCGCCGGCGCCGAGGCCGACGAACACGGTGGTGAAGCCCAGAACGAAGATGATCGACGCCGTGACGACGCGGCTCCAGACGTGGCGCGGCACGCCGCCTTCGGCCGTGAACTCCTCGATCGTCGTGCCGCCGAGGTAGCCGAGATAAGGCGGAACGAGCGGCAGCACGCACGGGCTCAGGAAGCTCACGAGGCCCGCGAGCCCCACGCCGAGATAGATCTGCAGATCTGCGAACATGTACGCGCTACCTCAGCCGCCAAGGCCAGACGTCACGATTGCGACCGCGCGAGCGCGGCAATGCCCGGCAGCTCGCGCCCTTCGAGCCATTCCAGGAACGCGCCGCCTGCCGTCGAGACGTACGTGAAGTCGCCGGTGACGCCTGCGGCGTTCAGAGCGGCAACCGTATCGCCACCGCCGGCGACCGTGACCAGCCTGCCCTCCTTGGTCAGGCGCGCGGCCGCGCGCGCGAGCGCGAACGTGCCTGCGCCAAAGGGAGGAATTTCGAAGGCGCCGAGCGGGCCGTTCCACAGCAGCGTTTTGCACTCTTTCACGACCTCGGTCATGTGCGCAACGGACTTCGGGCCCACGTCGAGGATCATGGCGTCGCTGGGCACTGCGAGTGTCGGCACAATGGCGTTCGTCACGCCGGAGCGGAATTCGCGCGCGATCACCGCGTCCTCCGGCAGCACAACGGCGCAGCCGCGGTGCTTTGCCGCCGTCATGATCTCGCGCGCGGTTTCGACGAGGTCGGGTTCCGCGAGCGAGGTACCGATGTCGACGCCGTGCGACAGCAGGAAGGTGTTGGCCATGCCGCCGCCGATGATGAGCTTGTCGACTTTCTCCAAGAGGTGCTTCAGGATCGGGATCTTGCTCGACACCTTGGCGCCGCCGATGAGGGCTGCCGTCGGCCGCTGCGGCTTGTCGAGCACGGTGCGCAGCGCGGCGATCTCTTCCAGCAGCAGCGGACCGGCGTAGCTCGGCAGCTTGTGCGTCAGGCCTTCGGTCGAGGCATGGGCGCGATGCGCCGCGGAGAACGCGTCGTTGACGAAGAGGTCGCCGCAGCGCGCGAGCTTGCCGGCGAACTCGGGATCGTTCTTTTCCTCGCCCTTATGGAAGCGCAGGTTCTCCATCACCGCGATCTCACCCGGGCCCAACGCATTGACCGCGGTCTCGGCGACGGGTCCGATGCACTCGGGCACGAATTGTATGGGCCGTCCGAGCAATTGACCGAGCTTCACCGCAACGGGGCGCAAGGAGAGCGCCGCGTCGGGTCCGTCTTTGGGCCGGCCGAAGTGCGAGATGACGATGACGCGGGCTCCGCGCGCGCAGAGATCCTTGAGCCCGGGCACAAGACGCTCGAGCCGCGTTGCGTCCGTCACAGCGCCGTCCTTGACGGGCACATTCAGGTCGGCGCGCACGAGGACGCGCTTGTTGGCAACGTCGACGTCGGCGATCGACTTGAGCTTGTCGAGGTTCATGCCTGAGGCAATCTCATTTCTTGCAAAGGCTTTTTGCGGTCTCTTTGACCTTCTCGGCCGTGAGGCCGAAGTGCTCAAACAGCTTCGGTGCCGGCGCCGAGGCCCCGAAATCCGAGAGCCCGACGAAACGGCCGTTGCCGCCGAGCCACTCATACCAGCATTGCCCAACCCCCGCTTCGATGGCGACGCGCGGGCCAGCACCCAGGACCATGTTGCGGTAGGCCTCGTCCTGCGCGCGGAACAATTCCATCGACGGCATGGAGACGACGGCTGCGCGCAGGCCGTCGGCGGCAAGCGCGTTTGCCGCCGCGACGGCAATGCCGACCTCGGAGCCGGTCGCGATCAGCGTCATGTCGCGGCTCCCTTCGGGCTCGCTCAGGACATAGGCGCCCTTGGCGCTCAAGTTCTCAGCCGACGGCGCCGTCCGCAGGTTCGCCACCGCCTGGCGCGACAGCACGAGAATCGACGGGTTGTCCGTCGCCTGCAGCGCAATTTCCCAGCACTCCGCCGTCTCGACGCCGCAGGCAGGGCGCAGCACCAGAAGGTGCGGCATCGCACGCAAGGCCGCCAGATGCTCGATCGGCTGGTGCGTCGGCCCGTCCTCGCCCAGACCGATTGAATCGTGCGTCATCACGTAGATCACGCGCTGGCGCATCAGTGCCGAGAGACGGATCGCGGCGCGGCAGTAGTCGGTGAACACGAGGAACGTGCCGCCATAAGGAATGAGCCCGCCGTTGAGCGCGATGCCGTTCATGGCGGCGCCCATGGCGTGCTCGCGCACGCCGTAGTGGATGTAGTTGCCGGAGAAATCGCCCTTGGAAATCGGCGTGTGCAGCTTGGTGCGCGTGCCGTTGGAGCCGGTGAGATCGGCCGAGCCGCCGATCAGCTCGGGCAGCACGGGGAGGATTCGCTCCAGCGTCATCTGCGACCACACGCGTGTGGCGCGCTTGGCTTCATCGCCGGCAAACGCGCCCTTCGCCTGCGTGACGGCGTCGGCGACGGCCGTCATGTGCGCTGCGCCCGCCGGACTGGCGAGCGCGCTCGCGGCGTCGCCTTGCGCGACGCGCGCCTTCCAGGCCGCACGCTGCTTGGCGCCGCGCGCGCCGGCCGCGCGCCACGCCTGCAATACGGCTTCGGGGATTTCGAAGGGCGGATACGGCCAGTGGAGCTTTAGGCGCGCGCCCTTGATCTCCTCCTCTCCCAGCGGCTCGCCGTGGGTGGAGGACTTGCCGGCCTTGGTCGGCGCGCCGTACCCGATTGTCGTCTTGCACGCGATCAGCCACGGCTTGGAGCTGTCGGCGCGCGCCGCTTCGAGCGCAGCCGCGATCGCCTTGGGGTCGTGCCCGTCGATGCGGACCGCGTTCCAGCCGCACGCCTTGAAGCGCATGACCTGATCGTCGGAAACGGCGAGGCTCGTCGGGCCGTCGATCGAGATGGAGTTGTCGTCGAACAGCACGATCAGCTTGCCGAGCCCGAGGTGACCGGCGAGCGAGATCGCCTCATGGCTGATGCCTTCCATCAGGCAGCCGTCGCCGGCGATGACGTACGTGTTGTGATCGATGACGTCGCCGCCGAGCCGGGCGTTCAGGATGCGCTCGGCGATCGCCATGCCGACCGCGTTGGCAAGCCCCTGGCCGAGCGGCCCGGTCGTCGTCTCGATCCCGGCGGCGTGCCCGTACTCTGGATGGCCGGCGGTCTTGGAGCCGAGCTGGCGGAAGCGCTTCAGTTCGCCGATGTCCATGCCGGGATAGCCGGTCAGATACAGAAGCGCATAGAGCAGCATCGAGCCGTGCCCCGCCGACAATACGAAACGATCGCGGTTGGGCCATTGCGGATCGGCCGGGTCAAAGCGCAGCGCCTGCGCAAACAGCACGGTCGCCACGTCCGCCATGCCCATCGGCATGCCCGGGTGACCCGAGTTCGCCTGCTGCACGGCGTCCATCGCCAGCGCCCGGATGGCGTTGGCCATGTCATCATGCGCGACGGGCTCCGCCACGGTGGCTGTCTGGCGCACCTCGGTCATGGATCGATCCCTTCTGGGGCGCATTCGCGCCGGCCTTTATGCCTGGCACGTTTAGCGAGGCAGCCGCCCCACGTCTACGGCCGCAGCCGTGCAATTCATGGGTTCTGTGCGGCGAGGAAGGATTTGAGCTCATCAAGCGTCGGCAGCCCGGAGCGTGCGCCGAGGCGGCGGCATTTGAGGGCCGCCACCGCCGCGGCAATGCGCGCGCACTCGGCTGGCTCGCAGCCCGTCGCCAGCGCCCACGCGAAGGCCCCATGGAACGCGTCACCCGCTCCGGTGGTATCGACGACCTCGGTGGGAAAGGCTGCCTGATGCCCCGAACTCGCCGCCCTTGGCTGCCCAGTAATAGCCCTTCGCCCCGCGCGTCACGCCGGCATGGGTGACACCCATCGCCAGCACGCGGGCGAGCCGGCCGGCGTCGTCCGTTTCAGGCGCGAAGGCTTCGAGCGCCGGTCCGGAGAATATCGCGTAGTCGACGAGCTGCAGGGCCTCGGTCAGGACGCCGCCGCCGCCGAGATCGGCATCGAGGATGGTCGGCACGCCGAGGAGGCGCGCGGAAGCGAAAGCCGCCCGCGTGCCCTCCACCCAGCGCAAATCGCTCAGTACCGCGGAGGCCTCGGAAATGCGCCCCAACGGCAGCCAGCCCGGGTCCATCGACATCGCGTGGTCGCGCTCACCGATGATGAGCCGGTCTCCCTTGCCGTCGACGATCACCGCGGAGGTCGACGAGCGCCCGCCCTCATAGACCTTGACGAAGCGCGCATCGACACCGTCGGCCTCGAGGAAGGAGCGGATTCTCGCACCCGCGTTGTCGGCGCCCGTTCGGCTCCACAGCTCGACTGGGCCGCCGAGCCGCGCGATCGCCGCGGCCGCGTTCGCCGCCATGCCGCCCCCGCTCTCGATGTGCTCCAGCGAGCGCACCTTGGTCGGCACGGACGGGAAGGCTTCAATGCGATAGACGTGGTCGAGCGCCGCATGCCCGACACAGATGATGGGGTTCACCGCGAGTGTCCCAATTCCGAAGTTCGCCTGCGTTCGATGCCGGGTCCTCGAGCGAACTTCGTGAAGGACACTCGCATCATCAAGTTGCTTGCGTGATCCAGATCGAGAAATTCCTCGGACTGGCTAATTTTTCGATCATCACACTAGCTCTAGCTCTCCTCTGCCGCCTCCCGCAGCCGCGCCTCTTCCGCGGCATCCTCTTCGAACAGCTTCTCCAGCGTTTTCACGTCGCTGCGCGCGCGCTCGCGCAGCTTATCCATGTCGCTCGCGTGCTGGTAGTCCTCGGTCAGCCGCCGCTCATCGTGAATGCGAAACGTATGCGTGATGCGCTCCAACTCGCGCGCCGACACGCCCAAACCCTTCAGAAGCTGCTTGGTGATGTCGATCGCCGAGAGAAACGTCGCGCGCTGCAGCTGCGTGATCCCGAGATCGAGCAGACGATGCGCGTGCGCGCGGTTGCGGGCGCGGGCGTAGATCGGCAGGTTGGGATAGCGGGTCCGGACGAGCTCGGCGGTGCGTATCGATGCCTCCACGTCGTCGATCGCCAGCACGAACGCGCGCGCGGCGTGTGCGTCGGCCGCATCGAGGATCTCAGGCCGGCTCGCGTCCCCGTAGAACGCCTGGCTGCCGAAAGGCTTCACGAACTCGACCTGCTCGGCGCTGATGTCGAGCGCGGTGAAGGGAATGTGCCTGGCCGCGAGAATGCGCCCGACGACCTGGCCGAAGCGCCCGAAGCCGGCGATGATCACGTGGCCGTCGTTGTCGGGCGGCGTCTCGTAGACGGGCGCGGACTTGCGACGCCGCGAGACGAGCTGCTCGATCTTGAGCAGGATGGGCGTCGTCGCCATCGACAGCGTCACGACGATGGTCAAGAGCTCGGTGGTGCCCCACGTCAGCACGCCGGCCGAATAGCCGACCGTGAACAGCACGAAGGCGAACTCGCCGCCTTGCGAGAGCGCCAGTCCGAGCCGGCGCGCCGGGCCCGGCTCCAACCCCTGCCAGCGCGCGAGCGCATAGAGCACGCCTGCCTTGATCGCCACGAGACCGGCGACGAGCGCCAGGATGTGGCCCGGCTGGTCGACGAGCATCCCCAAGTCGACCGTCATTCCGATCGCCGTAAAGAAGAGACCGAGCAGCAACCCCTCGAAGGGCTGGATGTCGGCCTCGAGCTGGTGGCGATAGGAGGATTCAGCGAGCAGCGCGCCGGCGATGAAGGCCCCGAGCGAGGCCGGCACGCCCGCTTTCTGCATTAAGATGGCGAAGCCGACGACGGTCAGCAGCGCGGTCGCCGTCATTGCTTCCTTCACGCGCGCGAGTGCCACCAGCCGCACGAAACGATCGAGCAGGAAGTAGCCCCCGACTGTCACCACCGCGATGATGCCGAGCCCCTTCACGCCGGCCAAGAGATCCATCTCCACTTCGTGCTCGATGCCGGTGCCGGCACCGGCCACGGCGAACAGCGGAACGAGTGCGATGAGCGGGATCGCCGACAGGTCCTGGAACAACAGCACCGCAAAGCCGAGGCGACCATGGCGCGCCGTCAGATCGCCGGTCTCCTCCATGACCTGCAGCGCGAAGGCGGTGGAGGAGAGCGCCAGAGCGAGGCCGACGAAGATGGCGGTCTGCCACTGAAAGCCCAGCAGCAGCGCCGCCGCCGCGAGCACTATTCCCGTCGCACCCACTTGCGCGCTGCCGAGCCCGAACACGGCGTTGCGCATGGCCCAGAGGCGTTTCGGCCGCAGCTCGAGCCCGATGACGAACAGCAAGAGCACGATGCCGAACTCGGCGAAATCCAAAATCTCCTTGGCTTTGTAGCCGGAGAACACCCACCCGATGGTGGCGGGCCCGAGCAGCATGCCGGCGACGAGATAGCCGAGCGCGCTCCCGATGCCGAGCCAGCGCGCCAGCGGGGCCGCGATCGCAAGAGCGGCGAGCAGCACAGCGGTCTCCTGCAACGTGACGCCAGGCATTCTTTCTCCCTTCTCTCGCTCTCGACCCTCAGACACACTCCATCCGGGACCGACACACATCGGGCCTTAGGCCCATCAGCGCGTCCTTCGTCCCATGCGCCCTGCTTTCAGACTCGGGGCAAATCATATCGTGAGGGATCGCGAAGCCTAACACGGCCGCGGGCTGTCCGCGCGCGGACAAAAATGCGCAAGCGGCCGGTTCTCCCCGAGGGCTGTTGCATGGTGATCGCAGAGCTAAGCGCGGCTTCCGCGAAACATGCCGCGCGCGGCGCTCTTGGCTTTCGATCCGAGGCGGGAATCAGCGATAGTTCTTTGCGTCGTCGGGGGGGTGCCCGCCTCGGGTTTCGAATCGCCCCGTTCACCGGTGCGTAACCTTAACGCGGCGTTAAGCGATCTTTCCATATGATGAAGGCTCGCTGGCTGCGGATTTTTCCAGGTGCGCCAAGTGCTTGGCTTCGTTTTCGGTCAGTTCGTGAGCTTAGTCACAGGATCAAAGGGGGTCGCGCGATGTCCGATTTCGTCTTTCGCACGCTGGGGGTCGTTACCTGCCTGTATACGGTCGCCTACTTCATCACGACCATGAGCGTGGCGGCTCTCAATGCCGCGACCTACAGCTCCGGGCCCATGTGCGGGCCGACCGGATGCGTCAGCGTCGCCCGGCAGGAGCGCAAGATCCTTCCCGGTCAAGGCCGCGGAACGGACGCCGAGCCGCTATGGGTCGCCGCGTCGTTGTTCACGCTCGACTGAGCCCTAAAGTCGTCCCGGCAGGGGATATATCGGAGCTAGCGCGATCTAGCTTGCGCGCCCTTGCGATTTGACGAGCGCGTCGATCGCCATCAGGTCGCCCATCAGGGCCTCGAAATCCTGAAGCGGCACCATGTTGGGCCCGTCCGAGGGGGCCCGGTCGGGGTTCTCGTGGGTCTCGATGAAGAGACCCGCGACGCCCACGGCCACCGCTGCACGCGCGAGCACCGGCACGAAGCGCCGGTCGCCGCCCGAACTCGTTCCCTGTCCGCCCGGCTGCTGCACGGCGTGCGTCGCATCGAAAATCACCGGGCAGCCCGTCTCCGCCAGAATCGGCAGCGAACGCATGTCGGCAACGAGCGTGTTGTAGCCGAACGAGGATCCCCGCTCGGTGAGGAGCACGTTGGGGTTGCCGGAAGCCACGATCTTGGTCACGACGTTCTTCATGTCCCAGGGGGCGAGGAACTGCCCCTTCTTGACCTTGACCACGCGCCCCGTCTTGGCGGCGGCGACCAGGAGGTCGGTCTGGCGGCACAGGAAGGCGGGGATCTGCAGGACGTCGACCACGGGCGCAACGATCGCGCAGTGGGCCGCCTCGTGCACGTCGGTGACGATCGGGAGGCCAAGCGTGTCGCGGATCTCGGCGAAGATGGGAAGGGCTGCGTCCAAACCGATGCCGCGCTTGCCCGCGAGCGAGGTGCGGTTCGCCTTGTCGAAGGAACTCTTGAAGACGAGGCCGAGACCCAATCTCGCCGCGATCTCTTTCAGCGCCGCGGCCATCTCGAGCGCGTGCGCGCGGCTCTCCATCTGGCAGGGCCCGGCAAACACGACGATCGGCGCGTCGTTGGCAACCTCGAGCGCGCCGATTGCGACGCGCGCTTTGGGTTTCAGGGGCTCATGCTTGCTCATGGGGCCTTATAGCATGGCGATCACGACAGGGTCCCGGTACGCAAATGACCGCGCTTAACGGGCGCGGTCATCCGGCGGCACTTACGTGATGGCTAGGTGACGCGTCTGATGAGGCCGATGATGAACAGCAGGATGATGGCCCCGAGCGTGGCGGAAACGATCATGCCGACGATGTCCTCGCCCCACCATCCGAGCCGCGGAAACAGCATATTGCCGATATAGGCGCCGATGATGCCGACGACGATGTTGCCGATGAGGCCGAACCCGTAACCTTTGACGATGACGCCTGCGAGCCAGCCTGCGATCGCACCGATGATGAGCAGTACGATCAGTGATTGAGGATCCATTTGCAAAATCTCCCCTGGAGCGCGTTGTGCTCGTTGGTGCCGCGGATCAGATGCCGCGGCCATGTTCAGAGGACGCTTCCTTATGGAACCCCTTGATCACGTCCTCCGCGGCTAGTTTAGCCTCAATTCGGCGGACGCAGCCCCCAATTCCGCGCTTGGGCGCATCGGCGGCGATCCGTGGCGCCCGCGCCACGCCTTCACGGCCGGGGCGACCGGGAAAATGAGCCCACCGGGATCCCAAGGCCGTCAGGCCTTGGTCCCGGCGGGGTGACGCATACGCATGGCAGGTCAATCACAGCGCCATTTCGGCGGAACTCGCCGGTGCGGATGCGGACCATCTGCTCGATCGCGGAGACAAAAATCTTGCCGTCGCCGATCGCGCCCGTATTGGCGGCCTGCCGGATCGCGGCGACCACGCCCTCGACCTGGCCTCCGGCCACCGCCACCTCGATCTTGACCTTCGGCAGCAGGTTCACCGTGTACTCGGCGCCGCGATAGACCTCCGTGTGGCCCTTCTGGCGGCCGAAGCCTTTAACCTCGGTGACGGTCATGCCGTTGACGCCGAGCTTAGTCAGTGCGCCCCGCACCTCGTCGAGCTTGAAGGGCTTAATGATTGCAGTAATGAGTTTCATCGGGAGCATCTCCTAGTAGTCCCTTGCCCTCCACGGGCCCCACCGACGGTCTCTCAGCAGCCGACGTATGGTTAACAGCCGATAGTGCAATCAAGACCCGTGCCAGTATCGTTAGCGTCGGCATAACCGCATGTTGCCGCTGGATTATTTCCGAATATGCGGGCGCGGCCTGTCATGCTTGGAGGGCCGCTAATTTAAGAGTTTGCACAGAATCCGTGCATGTAAGTGGCGGCCAAACGTGTTGCCGACCGCAGTGCAACCGCGTCGACCGCAGCGCATCGTTGGTGCTACCACCGCGGCTAGACGAGCCGGCTCTGCTCCACCGCCGCCGCGATGAACGAGCGGAACAGAGGATGGGGATCGAACGGGCGGCTCTTCAGCTCGGGGTGGTACTGCACGCCGATGAACCAGGGGTGGTCGGGATACTCCACCGTTTCCGGCAACAGTCCGTCGGGCGACAGCCCGGCAAACTTGAGACCCGCCGCCTCCAGGCGCGCGCGATACGTGGTGTTGACCTCGTAGCGATGCCGGTGGCGCTCGGAGATTTCCTTGGTGCCGTAGATCTCGGCGATCCTGCTGCCCGCAGCGAGCGAGGCCGGATAGGCGCCGAGCCGCATCGTGCCGCCCAGATCGCCGCCCTGCCGCCGGCTCTCCAGCTCGTTGCCGCGCATCCACTCGGTCATCAGGCCGATCACCGGCTCCGGCGTCGCTCCGAACTCGGTCGAGTTGGCCTTGCCGATCCCGACCAGATTGCGGGCGGCCTCCAGACAGGCCATCTGCATGCCGAAGCAGATGCCGAAATAAGGAACGCCGCGCTCACGCGCGAACTTGGCGGCGAGGATCTTGCCCTCCGAGCCGCGCTCGCCGAACCCGCCCGGCACGAGAATGCCGTTGACGCCCTCCAGGTAGGGCGCGGGGTCCTCGCGCTCGAAAATCTCGAACTCGATCCACTGCAGCTTGACGCGGACGCGGTTGGCGATGCCGCCGTGCACGAGCGCCTCGATCAGCGATTTGTAGGCGTCCTTGAGGCCCGTGTACTTGCCGACGATCGCGATCGTCACGTCGCCCTCGGGCGTCTCGACCGCGTGCGTGATCGTCTCCCAGCGCGTCAGATCGGGCGCCGGCGCGTCGGCGATCGAGAAGGCGCTGAGCACCTGCCGGTCGAGCCCCTCGCGATGGTAGGCGAGCGGCACCTCGTAGATGGAGGGCACGTCGAGCGCCTGGATCACCGCGTCGGCGCGCACGTTGCAGAAGAGCGCGATCTTGCGCCGTTCGGCTGCCGGAATCTCCCGGTCGGAGCGGCACAAAAGGATATTGGGCTGGATGCCGATGGAGCGCAGCTCCTTGACCGAATGCTGGGTCGGCTTGGTCTTGAGCTCGCCCGCTGACGGGATGTACGGCACCAACGTCAGATGGATGAAGATCGAGGTGCCCGTCGGCAGCTCGTTGCCGAGCTGGCGGATCGCCTCGAAGAAGGGCAGGCCCTCGATGTCGCCGACGGTGCCGCCGATCTCCACCAGCACGAAGTCGATGCCGTCGTTGCCGCTCGCCACGAAGTCCTTGATGGCGTCGGTGACGTGCGGGATCACCTGCACGGTGCCGCCGAGATAGGCGCCGCGCCGCTCCTTGGCGAGGATGTCCTGGTAGATGCGCCCCGTCGTGACGTTGTCCGACTTGCGCGCGGGCACGCCCGTGAAGCGCTCGTAGTGCCCCAGATCGAGATCCGTTTCCGCCCCGTCATCCGTCACGAACACTTCCCCGTGCTGGTACGGGCTCATCGTGCCGGGATCGACGTTCAGATAGGGATCGAGCTTGCGCAGCCGGACCGAATAGCCGCGCGCCTGAAGGAGGGCGCCGAGTGCGGCGGACGCGAGGCCTTTGCCGAGGGAGGACACCACGCCGCCGGTAATGAAGATGTACCGCTGCATGGGCTTTGACGCTTACACGAAGGCGGGCACGATTCGAAGCGTCTTTATCGCCTCATCCCCGAATCCGATGAAAAAACCGGTCCCCAAGGGGTCTGCGGGCACCGCAGACGTGCCCCTCACCCCTGCCCGCAACCTGCGCGGGCTTCCTGGATGGCGATGGCCTTCGCCTCCGGCGCGACCGCCTCGCTGGCGAGCTCCCCGGTGAGCGCCGCGTAGGCGTCCACCGAGCTTGCAAACCCCGGGTCGGCCGGCTCCTGGGCGTAGACGACCTCGAGCACCACCGTGGGGTAGCTCGCAGCGGGCATCGCCTCGCTCTTGTAGCCGTCCTGGCGTTTGCTGCACTTAACGCCGTGCTGCACGCTCGCGACCTTGAAGTATTTGAGGTGCTCCTCGACGCCGATCTGCGCGGCGCGCGCCCTGGCGATCTTCTCGACACGCTCCTTCGGCGTCGCTTGCGTCCCGGTGCCTGTCACCTTGAAATGCGTGTCGTCGAGCTTGGTCTGGTCGTAGCCCGCCTTAGAGAAAACGTTTGATGCGCCGAAGGACGCGACCGGATCCGTCATCTGGGGAAGTGCCGAGCAGCCGCCGAGCAGGGCCGCGCACCACAGGGGCCGCGCGATCGCCACGATGACGGGCGGACCGAAGTTTGCTGCGAACCGCGGGCCGCAACAGCCGATCGGATAATTTCATCGGCCGATCCTATCGCGAAAGTACCGCGACGCAGATGCCGAGCTGCCACACGTTCACAGGCCATCACCCCGTCGTCGCGTCGCCCTGTCGGGACGATGCGATCGCCGCGATCAGCGCGTCTGCGGGACGGCCGGTTGCTGCAGCTTGTCGAGAATGCCGCCGCGGCCGGTCTCGGGCGCTGCCGGCGTTCCAGCGGGTGCGCCTCCCGTCGGCGGAGCGCTGCTCGCAGGTGCCGCGCCCTGGTCGAGAATGGACCCGGCGGGCGCGGTTTGCTGCGCGAGAAGCGTCAGCAGAATGCTGGTGGTGAAAAAGGCCGCAGCCAGCGCCGCGGTGGCGCGCGTGAGCAGATTGGCCGTTCCCCGTCCCGTCAGAAACCCGCCGCCGCCACCGCCGCCGCCAATGCCGAGCGCGCCGCCCTCGGACCTTTGCAGCAGCACGACGCCCACCAGCGACGTGGCGACCATAAGATGCAGGACGAGGAGAGCGGTCATCATGGGCTTCTGTCAGGCTCCGTAAGAGGCGTTTGGCAGGGGTTTTATACCAGAAGCCGCGAGCAGGCCAGAGCGGGATCGCTTGGCGATGAACCCGCGCTCGCGGTCGCGCGAGGCCGGCCATTTCTGCTCGATTCCGGCGCGATCCCGGCTCGAATCCGGCCATTTGCGGCGCCGGGCGGGGTTTACCGGGCTTGGGTCAGCGGGAATCGCCGAAGCGCGTCACGAAGTCCGGGTTGACCTCCGTGGGGGACACGTAGGCGCTGACGGGCTCGCGCCGTGAGGACTTCTTGGCAGCCGCAGTGGGGGGCAACGCTGCGGGCGTCGAGCTCGCCGTTTTTGCCGCCACCTTCGGCGCGACCGCCGCTGTGGACTTAGGCGTGGTGGTTACGGGCGCAGCCTTTAGGGGTGGCGGCGCCGCGGATGTCGGCGCCACTGGCGGCACTTTGTCCGTGGTGGTGCTCGCCAGCGTCGGCTTCAACGGCGGCGGCGGCAACTTCTCCGTTGAGGTGCTGGCCAGCGTCGGCTTCAACGCTGGTGGCACCTTCTCCGAAGCTTTTATTGGCTGCGGCTCTTTTTGCGGCTCCGATGGCGCCATTTTGCTTTCGATTTTTTTTTCCGGCGCCGCCGGCGTTTTGGTGACGATGCGGGCGTGGCCGACGCCGCAACGGAACTCGAGCTGCTCCTCGAGCTCGATCAGGTGCCGCATGTCTTGCAGCTTCTCTGGCCCGAGATTGTCCTTGGCCCATTGCGGGCCGCGCTCCATGTCGCCGCGCAGGCCGGTGGCGAGCATGCCTGCAAACTCTTGGTTGAGGTCGTTGCAGGCGCTCTTATCGAGCGAGGCTGCCCAGACCGAGGGCGCCCACACGACAGCGCTGCCGGCCGCGAGAAGCACCGCCGCCAACACGCTCCGTGATGCCCTCATGCCCCCGTTCACCGAAAGCATCGTCCCCCAAACCGGCAATCGTCATTGCACGACATAGCGCCAACTCTAACATCACTTCAGGTGATTCCGACACCGCAAGAACACGTCACTGTTGATACGCAGCGACAATGGCCAAAAAATCGGCAGCTTTCAGGCTTGCCCCGCCCACGAGGGCCCCGTTTACATCGTTGATCGCCATGAGCTCGCGCGCATTGGCCGGCTTGACCGAGCCGCCGTAGAGAATGCGCATACCCGCCCCCGCGGCGCCAAAGCGTACCGTCAGCGCGCCGCGAATAGCCGCGTGGACTTGCGCCACGTCCGCCGGGAGGGGCGTCAGGCCGGTGCCGATCGCCCACACGGGCTCATACGCAACGGCCGTGTCCGCCGCGCCGGAAGCATCGGGAATGGACGCTTGAAGCTGCCGCGCGACCACGTCCAGGGTCAGTCCCGCTGCGCGTTCGCCTGCCGTCTCGCCGACGCATACGATGGCCGTCAGACCGGCCCGATGGGCGGCCTCGGCCTTGAGGCGCACGTCGTGGTCGAGCTCGCCGTGCCCCCCGCGCCGCTCCGAATGTCCGACAATCACCGCCACGGCGCCGGCATCCGCCAGCATTTCGGCCGCGATATCCCCGGTATAGGCGCCGCCCGGCGCCCAGTGGCAATCCTGCGCCCCGACGAGGAGCTTTGAGCCCCGTGCGGCCTCGGCTAGCGCCAGGAGAAGCGTCACGGGCGGGCAGATCATTACGTCGGCTGCCGGGCCCCCCGGGGCGGAGATCGCGTCGCGCACGCGCATGGCCTCGCCGAGCTCGGCCCTGAGGCCGTTCATCTTCCAGTTTCCGGCGACGAGGGGTCGAACGGAGCGGGCAGCCTCGGTCATGGGCACTCCCTGGTCATCTCTTCCGTTAAGCCTTGCGGCCGCCAGCCGCACGGCCGGGTCTTCCGTTAAGCCTTGCGGCCGCCAGCCGCACGGCCGGGCGCCGCCAAGCTTGCAATAACGGAGCGGCTGCGCTTCATATCATGCCGAAACCCTGCGTCACGCGAAGGATGTTCGCGTGCCTTCCTGCGGCGGCCCGAGGACGAGATCCGGGGCGCACCAACGCCGCCCAACCGACGGAACGAACTTTCCATGCTCGACGCCCTGCGACGCGGCTCCACCGGAATGGTAGCCAAGGTTTTATTTGCCGTTCTTGTGATGAGCTTTGCCATCTGGGGAATAGGCCCCGTGTTCAAGGGATTTGGACAGGGCTCGCTCGCCAAGGTCGGCAGTCACGAAATACGCGCCGAGGACTTCAAGCGCGCCTTTCAGAACGAGCTGAGCCTCATCTCGCGCCAGGCGGGGCGGCGCATCACGACCGAGCAGGCGCGGGCGGCAGGCCTCGACAGCCGGGTCCTCTCGCAGCTCATGGCGTGGGCGGCGGTGGAAACGCACGCCGACAACCTCGATCTGGCACTGTCGGACGAGGCGCTGGCCGAAACCATCAAGAGCGATCCTTCGTTCAAGGGACCCGACGACCACTTTTCGCGCATCAACTTCGAAAACATCATCAGTCAGATGGGCGTCAGCGAGCGCGGCTTTCTCAAGCTGCGCCGTCGCGACGAGTTGCGCCAGCAGCTGACGTCGGCACTGATCAACGGGATCGCGATCCCGGAGGCGACGATCGATCTCGTCAACGGCTGGCGCGAGGAAAAGCGCGTGGCCGAGTTCTTCACCATCGACCCTGAGAAGGCGGTCACCGTTCCCGAGCCCGACGAGGCCAAGCTCAAGCAGACCTACGACGGCAATAAGCACGATTTCGTCTGGCCCGAGTACCGCAAGATTGCGGTGCTGGCCCTCTCGATCGACACCATCAAAGACAAGATGGAGGTCGCGGACGCGGACATCGCCGCTAGTTATGAGGAGACGAAGAAAGACTACAACGTGCCCGAGCGGCGCCGCATCCAGCAGATCGCCTTCAAGGACAAGGCGGCAGCCGAGGCAGCCAAGGCGGCGCTTGGCAAAGGCAAGTCTTTCGGCGACGTGGCGAAGGAGGCTGGCGCCAAGGATGCCGACATCGACCTCGGCCTCGTCAGCAAGGAACGCCTGATCGATCCCAAGATCGCAGACGCCGCCTTCGCGCTGCAGAAGGACGCGACCTCCGACGTGGTCGAGGGTCGCTTCGCCACCGTCCTGCTGCGCGTGACCGCGATCGAGCCCGCCGTCATGCACACGCTGCCCGACGTCAAGGATCAGGTCCGCGACAAGCTGGCCAAGGAAAAGGCGCAGGCCCAGCTGCAGACGCTGCTCGACCAGGTCGAGGACAATCGCTCGGCGGGCAAGACGCTGAAGGAGATCGCCGACCAGATGAAGCTCCAGTACCTGGAGATTCCCGCGACCGACAGCCTCAACAAGACGCCCGACGACAAACCCGCCATCGCGCTAGCGGATGCGCTCAGCATCATAAAAACCGCGTTCGACAGCCAGGTGGGACTCGAGAACGAGGCCATCGAGCTGCGTGACGGGGGCTACGCCTGGGTCGACGTGCTCGGCATCACCGACGCAAAGCAGAAGCCCTTCGACGATGTGAAGGCGGAGGTGAAAACGCTCGCCATCACCAACGAGCGGGCGCGCCTCGTCTCCGAGCTCGCGACCAAGCTCGTCGAAAAGGCCGACAGCGGTACCCCGATGTCCGCGCTCGCGACCGAGGCCGGCGGCGTCACCGTCGAGACCACGCCGCCGTTCACGCGCACGACGGAGCCGCAAGGCATGTCGAAAGACGCCGTCGCCAAGGCGTTCACGCTCGCCAAGGACAAGGCAGCCTCCTCGCCCACGACCAACAGCAAGTCGCGCACCGTCTTCAAGGTCACCACGATCACGCCGGCACCGGCTCCGACCAAGGAGCAGCGCCAGCACCTGACCAAGGATCTCGAGAGCCAGCTCGCCGACGAAGCGCTGACCGAGTACGTCATCGCCCTGCAGGACCGCCTCGGCACCCACATCAACGACGCGGAGTTCAAGCGCGCAACCGGCGGCGACGCCCAATAGCAGACCGCCACCCCGGAGGGTGCTTTGAGCACGCTCGAGCGCAAGAGAAAATCGGGCCCGCCCGCCTCGGAGGCCTTGCCGCCGCTCGCCGAATTTTGCGACCGGTACGACGCGGGGGCGCCCCAGGTCGTGTGGACACGTCTCGTTGCCGATCTCGAGACGCCGGTGTCGGCCTACCTGAAGCTCGCCGCCGGCCGGCCGATGAGCTTCCTCCTGGAATCGGTGGAAGGGGGAGCAACGCGCGGGCGCTATTCGGTGATCGGGCTCGATCCCGACATCGTCTGGCGCGCGCAAGGCAGCAAGGCTGAGATCAACCGCACGCCGGTCGCAAAGCCCGACGCCTTCCGGCCCGAGGCGCCGGCGACGCTCGCCTCGCTCAGGGCTCTGCTCGCCGAGTCCGAGCTGCCGCTGCCGGAGGGGCTACCGCCCATGTCGGCAGGCATCTTCGGGTACATGGGCTACGACACCGTTCGCCTCATGGAGCACCTGCCCGACGCGCCACCCGAGGCCCTGCATATTCCCGACGCCATCCTGATCCGCCCGACGGTGATGGTGATCTTCGACATCGTGAAGGACGAGATCACCATCGTGACGCCGGTGCGCCCCGATGCGCGCCAGTCGGCCGAAAAGGCCTACAAGGCCGCGATCAAGCGCCTGAAAGGCGCCGTCGCCCTGCTGGACGAGCCGCTCCCGCACACGGCCCAGGCCACGAGCCGCAAGCTGCCCGCGCCCAAGCCCGTCTCCAACACGACACCGGCCGCCTACATGGCCATGGTGGAGCGCGCCAAGGAGTACATCGTCGCCGGCGACATCTTCCAGGTCGTGCTCTCGCAGCGCTTTTCGGCGCCCTTCACGCTGCCGCCGTTTGCGCTCTACCGGGCGCTGCGGCGCACCAATCCCTCGCCATTCCTCTTCCACCTCGATTTCGGGGGCTTCGCCCTCGTCGGCTCGAGCCCGGAGATTTTGGTGCGCGTGCGCGGCGGCGAGGTCACGATCCGCCCCATCGCCGGCACCGCGCCGCGCGGCGACACCGACGCTCACGACCAGACGCTCGCCGAGGCGCTGCTCAAGGATCCCAAGGAGCGGGCCGAGCACCTGATGCTTCTGGATCTCGGCCGCAACGACGTGGGGCGCGTCGCCGAGATCGGCACCGTCGACGTGACGGCGCGCTTCTTCATCGAGCGCTACAGCCACGTCATGCACATCGTCTCCAACGTTGTCGGGCGCCTCGACAAGAAGCACGACGCGGTCGACGCGCTGATGGCGGGGTTCCCGGCCGGCACGGTCTCGGGCGCGCCGAAGGTGCGCGCGATGGAGATCATCGACGAATTGGAGAAATCGAAGCGCGGGCCTTATGCCGGCTGCGTCGGCTACTTCTCGGCGGGCGGCCAGATGGACAGCTGCATCGTGCTGCGTACAGCACTCGTGAAGGACGGCGTGATGCACGTGCAGGCGGGCGCCGGCCTCGTGCACGATTCTGTTCCGGCCAAGGAGCAGCAGGAGTGCATCAACAAGGCGCAAGCGCTGTTCCGCGCTGCCGAGGAAGCCGTGCGCTTCGCGACGCGGGCGAAGTAAGCCGCGGTAGGAGCAGAGCGAGTTGCGCTCATGCCGGACCAGTTATCCACAACCGGCTCCTCGTGCTGCAACTGTGTCTGTCTCCGCATCCAATTGATCCCCTTTCCAGAAATATCAGAATCACCACAGTTAGACCTTGGTTACCCACAGCCCTTGTGGGCCGAAACTGCATGTGGCGATGGCGCTCCCTGGTCCGTTGTAGTGCCTTTAAAACGGACCAAACCGGACCTTGGCGCAGCGCAACCGAGACGATACGTCCCGACAGCAGATTTGCGCCCGCGGAGGCGCGGATGGCGTACGGCGGCGTCAATCCAATGGGCTTGGCGCGTGGCGCTCGGCGTTGGCGACTGGCGTGGCAAGCGCCGCGCTGCTGGCCTACGGGGTGCGCCCGGTGCGAGCCGCCCCGCCCCTCAACTGCACCGCGACGATAGCGCCACGATCGTCACCTGCACCGGCGACCAGTCGGCCGGCGTGCTGCTGAGCGGCGGCGCCTACACCATCCTCAACGTCAACAATCTGACGACCAACATCACGCCGGCGTCGGGCGTCACCGGAGTCGAGTTCAATAGCAACGGCGCGGTGGAGGTAAACGTCCAACCGCAGCCGTTCGCGATCATCACGACGGATGCCAACGGCATCTTTGCGTCAAGCAACAACAGCACGGTCACGATCAACTCGACCGCCGACATCTCGACCTCGGGCGGTGGCGCGACGGGCATCCAAGGGAGCGGGCAGAACGCCGCGATGGTTGTCACGTCATCGGGCAACATCGCGACATCGGGCAACAACGCCTTCGGCATCGCGGCTGGCACCATCTATGGCCCGGTGACGGTGATCTCGTCGGGCAACATCGCCACATCGGGCACCTTCTCCGCCGGCATCAACGTCGGCAGCATCGGCCAGTTCGGCACCAACGACGGCGCGATCACGATCCTCTCGACCGGCAACATCGCAACGTCCGGAGCCAGTGCGATCGGCATCAATGCCGCCACCGTCTATGGCCCCATCGACATCACCTCGGCGGGGAATATCGCAGTATCCGGGGCAGCCTCGATCGGTATCAACGCGCAGACCCAAGGCGACGTGCGGATCACCTTGACCGGCAACATCGCGAGCGGCCCGGATAGCTCGGTGGGCATCTTGGCCCTGTCGCAATCGCATCGGTTCATGGTCACGTCCACCGGCGACATCGCAACCGCCGGCCAAACCGGCGTCGGCATCTACGCGCGCGCCGGACAGATGGCCACCGTGCTCGCCTCCGGCCACATCACCACGCTTGGCGACAACGCGCCCGGCATCGCCGCATCAGGCAACACCGGCACGAACGTCGTATCCGGCGCCACCATCCGCACATTCGGTACCTACGCGCCCGGCATCACCGCCTATGGCGATGGCGACATTTCGGTCGTTTCGGGCGGCAACATCACCACCACGGGCGACACATCCGACGGCATCAATGTCGTCAGCATGTACGGCATGGCTGCCGTCATCAACTCGGGCAACGTTTCCGCCACGGGCATGGGTTCTGCCGGCATCTACGCTGCCGGTTACGCGGGCACAGTGGTGACCAATTTCGGTAGCGTCGTCGGCGGGGCGTGCTGCGCCGGAGTGATGCAGATGTCTGCCTACACCAACACGCTATTGAACTTCGGCACGATCACCGCGGGGCTCGCGGACTTCGCCATCGAGATGAGCGGCGACACCAATAGCGTCGAGAACTTCGGCACTGTAACCGGCGACGTCATGTTGTTGACGGCGGCGCAAGCACCTTCATCAACCATCAAGGCGCGCTGTTCAACTCCGGCGACACGGCGTTCGTGGGCACGTTCACCAATCTTGGCACGCTTGCCCCGGGCGGCGTCGGCGCAATCCAGACGACTGACTTCGACGACACGTTCCGCCAGACGGGAACCGGCACCCTCGCGATCGATCTCGATCCGGCCGCGGGGCCCGTATCCGACCTCGTTATCGTCTCCGGCACCGCCGCGCTCGCGGGCACGGTCGCCGTGCGCGTGCTGAGCCTGCCGCCGCTTACCGGACAGGTTTTCACCCTCCTGCAGGCGCTCGGCGGCGTCACCAACAACGGGTTGGCTCTCGCGGCGAGCCCAGCGCTGCATGCAGCGCTCACCTTCACGCCAACGGAGGTCCAGCTCTCCAGCACCGTCGATTTTTCCACGAGCGGCCTCAACGGCAACCAGCTCGCGCTCAGCGAAACACTCAACTCCGCTTTCGCGGCAGGCGGGGGCGGCCTCACTCCGTTGCTGCTCGGGCTCCTCAACACCGATGGGAGCGACGCCTACATCGCAGCGCTGAACGAGCTGTTGCCGGCGCTCTACTCGGATGCACAGCTCGCCGCGCTCTACGCGACGCTCGGGTTTTCCAACAGCCTGCTCAGCTGCAAGGTCAACGGCGCCACCACCGCCGCGATCATCCACGAGGGAGAGTGCCTGTGGGCGGGCGCCTCTGCCGTTTTCCTCGACACGGGGACAACCTACTCGCAATTGGGCTTCAACCAGACCGTCGGGCAGTTCGCCGCCGGCGCGCAGGTCGCGCTCGATCCCGCCTGGCGGCTGGGCTTCGCGGCGGGCTATCAGTCGAGCTCCATCGAGACGGTGACGAATGCGACGAGCGACGGCGAACTCGCCCAGGGCGGCGTCGCCTTGAAGTACAACCCAGGCTCGCTGCTGCTGGCAGCGGTCGCAACCGCCGGCCACGGCTGGTACGAGACGCAGCGGCCGATGGCGTTCGGCGGCTTTGCCGCGACCCCGCGCTCAAACTCCGACCTCGACCTGTTCTCGATTGGGGGCCGCGCGGCCTATGTCTTCGGCTCCCCGCAGCTCTACTTCAAGCCGGTGCTCGACGTGGCGGCGACGCGCCTCGACCTCGGCGGCTTCTCAGAGTTCGGCGGCGGCGCGGCGAACCTCGTCGTAGAGGGCTCCGGCCAGACCGTCCTCTCCGCGCTGCCCGTTCTCGAAGCCGGCACCGAATATTGGCTCGGCAACGGCACGCTGCTGCGCCCGTACCTGCGCGGCGGCGTCGCCTGGTACGGCAATGGAGATCTCGCGCTTACCGCGAACTTCCTCGCCGCGCCGGCAGGCGTCGCACCATTCACCATCGTGACCAAGACGGATGACGTGATGGGGATCGTCGGCGCCGGCATCGATGTGATCAACAGCGGCGACGCCGTGTTGCATCTCACCTACGACGGGCAGTTCGGCGAGACGACGCAAATCCACGCCTTCGCCCTCAAGGGCAGCGCGAGGTTCTAGGTCCGGACGGGCGCGCGCCAACCGGCAAGCGTCCTGCACCGAATAGTCCAGCGCGTGGCGGACCACACTCCGGCATTTTTCGGCACCCCCGGCCCCTCGGGCCGGCCGCGAACTTGACAGGCGCGCTGGCCTCGTCATCGTCAGCCGATGCTCACCCTATCGCTGCTCCGCCACGCCAAGTCGAGCTGGGACAGGCCCTCAGCCGACGACTACGACCGCCCGCTGTCAAAGCGCGGCCAGAAGGCTGCGCCCGAGATTGGCGCGGCGCTCGCGGCAATGGGGCTGCGACCCGACCTCGTCATCTGCTCGGGCGCCGTGCGTGCGCGCGCAACGCTCGACCTGGTGCTGGCAAGACTCGGGGCGCCGGCGCCAGAGGTCATTTACGATGATGCCGTCTACCTGGCGGCGCCCGCCACGCTGCTCTCGCGCCTGCGCGCCATCCGGCCAGGGTCTGATCTCGGACCCCCGCGCCACGTCATGGTCGTCGGCCATAACCCGGGACTGGAGGAGCTGGCTCTGCTGCTGGTCGGCAGCGGGGCCGCCGACGACCGCGCCCGCATGGCGGACAAATTCCCCACCGGCAGCCTCGCCGTCATCGCCTTCAACGCCGAAGGCTGGTCGGCCATCGGACCCGGCGCGGGACGGCTTGAGCATTTCCTAATACCAAGGCGCCTGCCTTGACGCTTCCGGTGGGGCTCCCTACACCAATTGGCTGGAGACTTGGCTTGCTCATAGGTGCCCGGCGGCATGCTCATCCTCATCGATAACTACGACAGCTTCACCTACAATCTCGTGCACTTCCTCGGCGAGCTCGGCGCCACATGCGAGGTCGTGCGCAACGACAAGGTGAGCGCCGCGGAGGTCATCAAGCAGAAGCCCAAGGCCATCGTGCTGTCGCCGGGGCCGTGCACGCCCACCGAAGCCGGCATCTGTCTGGAGCTGATCGAAAAGAACCAAGGCAAGATCCCACTGCTCGGCGTCTGCCTCGGCCATCAGGCGATCGGCCAGGCCTACGGCGGCAAGGTGATCCGCGCGCCCGAGCCGCTGCACGGCAAGCTCTCCACCATCCGCCACACGAACGAGGGCGTGTTCAAGGGACTGCCCGAGCGCTTCCAGGTGACGCGCTACCATTCGCTGATCGTCGAGCGCAAGAGCCTGCCCGCCGAGCTCGAGGTCACCGCGGAGACGACCGACGGCATCATCATGGGGCTGCAGCACAAATCCCACCCCGTGCACGGCGTGCAGTTCCACCCCGAAAGCATTGCGTCGGAGCAGGGACACGCGCTGCTCGCCAATTTCCTTACCCTCGCCGGCTTCAGCCCGCGCCGCCGCAACGCCGCTGCCGCTCGCGACGCGGCTTAAAGGCGCGCGCGATGCCGGCACCCGAACTCAAGCGCTTGATGCAGAAGGTTGCGGGCGCAGAAAGCCTCAGCGACGAGGAAATGGAGACTGCGCTCGAGACGATGGCGTCGGGCGCCGCCTCGCCGGTGCAGATGGCGGCTTTCCTCATGGCGCTGCGCGTGCGCGGGGAGACAGTCGATGAGATCACGGGTGCCTGCCGGCTCATGCGCCGCTGCATGCTTCCCGTCGAGGCGCCGGCCGGCGCCGTCGATATCGTCGGGACGGGCGGCGACGGCCACGGCACCTTTAATGTTTCAACCTGCGCGGCTTTCGTCGCCGCCGGCGCCGGGGTGCCCATAGCCAAGCACGGCAACCGCTCGGTCTCCTCGCTGTCGGGCGCTTCCGACGTGCTGACGAACCTCGGCGTCAAGCTCGACGTGCCGCCGCTGACGATCTCGCGTGCCATCACGCAAGCGGGCATCGGCTTCATGTGGGCGCCCATGCACCACCCGGCCATGAAACATTGGGCGCCGGTGCGCGCCGAGCTCGGCATCCGCACGATCTTCAATCTGCTGGGCCCGCTGTGCAATCCCGCGAGCGTCACGCGCCAGGTGATCGGCGTGTACGATGCCGGCTGGATCGAGCCGCTGGCGGAGGTCTTGAAGAACCTGGGCTCGGTTCATGCATGGGTCGTGCACGGCTCGGACGGGCTCGACGAGCTGACGACGACCGGCGTCACGCGCGTCGCGGAGCTGAAAGACGGCGACATCGCGGTATTCGAGGTGACGCCCGAGGACGCCGATCTGCCGACCGCAACGCTCGACCAGCTCAAGGGCGGCGACGCTCAAGTCAACGCTGCGGCCATCCGCAACGTGCTCGCCGGCGAGCCGGGCCCCTTCCGCGACATCGTCCTCATGAATGCCGCGGCGGCGCTCATCGTCGGCGGCAAGGCTGCCAACCTCGCAGACGGCGTGGAGCGCGCGGCACTCGCCATCGCGTCCGGCGCGGCAGCGCAAGCGCTCGACAAGCTCATCGCCATCACCAACGCGGATTGAGCTCGACCGTCTTCACGTGCGTCTTCTCGTGCGTCGTCATGAGCGCGTCGCCCAATTCAGCTGCGGCCGATCTTGCGGTCCAAGCGCGCAAGCTCCTCGCGGATCGCCAGGCGCGTGCGCGCCTCGATGCGGCGGTAGGCGGCAGCGACCGCCGTGCCGAATTCGGTGATCTGCGCGCCTCCGCCGTGCGTGCCCCCGGCTTCCGCGACGACGAGCGGCTTCTTGAACATGTGATTGAGCTCATCGACCAGGAGCCAAGCGCGCCGGTACGACATGCCCATATCGCGGGCGGCGGCCGAGATGGAGCCACTGCGGCCGATCGCATCCAAGAGATCGACCTTGCCGGGGCCCAGAATGAGCCCCTCACCCATCGTGATGCGCAGGCGCGGGGTGGCCCGGCCGGCGGGCTTTTTGCGCACGGGGGAGCGCTTTTCTGACTTGGCCTTGGCGGGCACGCCCTCGCTACTCCGTTCTTAAGGGATCAGCGCCAATCTAGCAGTGCCGCGCGCGATCGTCGCGGCGTCCGTTGCGGTGCTTAACCGCAGCGGAACGGCCCCAGCGACCGCACATCGCAACCACCCGGCAGCGGTGGCGCGTGACTTTGACGGGCGGGCCATGCCAGGTGATCGCCCATGAAGGCCTATTGGTCACAGGATGCCGCGGCGCTGCTGGGGGCGCTCCACTCCTCGGCGGACGGTCTCGCCGAGGACGAGGCGCAAGAGCGCTTGGCCCGCGTCGGCGAGAACCGCGTCACCGCTCGAGAAAGCGCTGGCGCCCTGCGCCTGCTGTTGCGCCAGTACGAGAGCCCGCTCGTCCTGATCCTCATCTTCGCCGCGCTCGTCTCGCTGATCCTCAGGTCATGGACGGACGCAACCATCATCCTCGCGATCGTGCTGGGCAGCACGCTTCTGGGGTTCGCGCAGGAATACCGCGCGAGCGCGGCGGTGAAACGCCTGCGCGACGCCGTCGCCCTGCGGGTCGCCACCTTGCGGGACGGAAGGCTGCGGACCATCGATGCGCACGGCATCGTCCCGGGCGACGTGATCCTGTTGGCGGCAGGCAATCTGGTGCCGGCCGACGGCGTCGTGCTCGAAGCCAGGGATTTCCTCGTATCGCAATCCGCGCTGACGGGAGAATCCTTCCCCGTCGAGAAGGCGCCGGGCGTGAGCCCCGCCGACGCAGGCCTGCAGCAACGCACCAACGCGGTGTTCCTCGGCACTTCGGTGCGCAGCGGAACGGCGCGAGTGCTCGTCGTCCTGACGGGCGAAGCAACGGAGTACGGCGCCGTTGCCGAGCATCTTGCCGGCGCCGACCCGGAAACCGCGTTCGAGCGCGGCTTGCGCAAATTCGGCTATCTGCTGACCCGGATCATGACGGTGATCGTGATCTTCGTGTTCACGACCAACCTTCTGTTGCATCGCCCGCTGATCGAATCGCTGCTGTTTGCCGTCGCGCTCGCCGTCGGCCTGACGCCCGAGCTGCTGCCGGCGATCGTCAGCGTGACGCTCTCGGCGGGTGCGCGCGCCATGGCCAAGCGCGGCGTCATCGTGCGCCGCCTCGCCGCTATCGAGAACCTCGGCAGCGTCGACATCCTGTGCACCGACAAGACCGGAACGCTGACGAAAGGCATCGTCGAGCTGAGCGCCAGCGTCGACGCCGGCGGCTTTGCGTCCGACCGGGTGTTTCGCTACGCGGCCATCAACTCGCGGCTCGAGACCGGGATCGATAACCCGCTCGATGACGCGGTCGTGGCGGAATCCGACCGGCGCGGTCTCGTCCTCGACGCGCTGACGAAGATCGACGAGATCCCCTACGATTTCGTGCGCAAGCGCCTGACGATCGTCGCCGCCGAGGACGCGGAGGCGGAGCACCTCATCGTCACCAAGGGCGCGTTCGAGACGGTCATCTCGTGCTGCACCCAGGCCGTGGGACCGCAGGGACTGCTGCCTCTCGACCAGAAGCTCAGCGACGAGCTGCGCTCCTTTTACAGCGCCAAGGGAGCCGAAGGCTTCCGTGTGCTGGGCCTTGCGACGAAGCGCACGCCGGCCAGGCCGCGGTACGACCGCGACGATGAAGCCGGCATGACCTTCGAAGGCTTCCTGCTGTTCTTCGATCCCCTGAAGGAGGACATCGCGGAAACGCTCCGCGAGCTCGCCCGCACCGGAATCGCGGTCAAGATCGTCACCGGCGACAACCGCTATGTGGCGGCCCACGTTGCCGCGGCGGTGGGGCTCGACCCCGCGCGGCTGCTCACCGGGCAACGGCTCAACGAGACGCGTGACGAGGCGCTGTGGCATCTCGTCGAGAGGACCGACATCTTCGCCGAGGTCGACCCTCAGCAGAAGGAGCGCATCGTGCTCGCGCTGCAGGGGCGCGGGCACACGGTGGCGTTTCTAGGCGACGGCATCAACGATGCGCCCGCCCTGCGCGCAGCCGACGTCGGCGTCTCCGTCGCCGAGGCCGTCGACGTCGCGCGCGAGAGCGCCGACATCGTGCTGGTGGAGCGCGACCTTAACGTCCTGAGACAGGGCGTCCTCGACGGGCGGCGCACATTCGCCAACACCTTCAAGTACGTGGCGATCACGACGAGCGCCAACTTCGGCAACATGATCAGCATGGCGTTGGGAACGCTGCTGGTGCCGTTCCTGCCGCTCGTCGCCAAGCAGATCCTGCTCAACAACTTTCTCTCCGACTTGCCGTCGATCGCCATTTCCACCGACAACGTCGATCCGGCGATGACCGAGACCTCGCAGCAATGGAACATCCACAATATTCAATCGTTCATGCTCGTCTTCGGCCTCATCAGCACGGCGTTCGATCTTGTGACGTTTGGCGTGCTTCTCCATGTCTTCCACGCGGGCGAGGCGCTGTTCCGCAGCACCTGGTTCGTCGTGTCGCTCATGACCGAGCTCGCCGTGCTGCTCGTGCTCAGAACGCACCTCCCCTGCTGGCGGAGCCGGCCGAGCCGGCTGCTGCTCGCCTCGACGGTTTGCGTCGCGCTGCTCGCCGTGGGCCTTCCCTACATGGGCTTTGCCTCCGACACCTTCGGCTTCGTGCCGCTGCCCCCGCACCTTCTCCTCAGCGGCCTTGCCATCGTCGCGGCCTACGTCGGCGCGACGGAGGTAGCCAAGTGGTGGTTCTATGCGCCAAGGAAGCCCTAGCGGCCGCTCGCGTCCATCCCCGCTTGACCATGAGCGCGGCCCCCGGTAGCAAGCCCCGCTCCACAGCGGTATCCTCTCCCCATGATCGACATCCTCGAAAAAATCACGCGTTACAAGCTCGACGAGATTGCCCGCGCCAAGGCGGCACTCCCGCTCCATGTTCTCGCCGAGCTTGCGCGCAGCGCGCCCCGCGTGCGCTCCTTCTCAGGCGCGATCGAGGCAAAGCACCGCGCAGGCCGACGAGCGCTGATCGCCGAGGTCAAGAAGGCGAGCCCGTCGAAGGGTCTGATCCGCGCCGACTTCGATCCCCCTGCACTCGCCAAGGCCTACGAGGCGGGTGGCGCGGCATGCCTCTCGGTGCTCACGGATGGGCCCTCGTTCCAGGGCGCGCCCGAGTACCTGACGGCCGCGCGCAAGGCGACGGGGCTGCCCGCCCTGCGCAAGGACTTCATGCTCGATACCTATCAGGTCGTGGAAGCGCGCGCGTGGGGCGCCGACTGCATCCTCATCATCCTCGCCGAGGTCGACGACGCGACGGCGCGCGACCTCGCGGCCGCGGCCGGCGACTGGGGGATGGACGCCATCGCGGAGGTGCATGATGCAGCCGAGCTCGAGCGCGCGCTGGCGCTTCCCTGCCGCCTCATCGGCATCAACAACCGCAACCTCAAGACCTTCGAGACGACGCTGGCGACGACCGAGACGCTCGCCCCGCGGGTCCCGAAGGACCGCATCGTCGTGGCCGAGAGCGGGATTTTTACCCCAGCCGACATCGCTCGGCTGTCCCGCGCGGGCGTCGAGACGTTCCTCGTCGGCGAGAGCCTGATGCGCCAGGCTGACGTGGCGGCGGCGACGCGCGCCCTGCTGACGCCGGAGGCCGCATGACGGGCAAGCTCTCCCACATCGACAAGACGGGTGCCGCGCGCATGGTCGACGTCTCCGACAAGCCCGCGACCGCGCGCACCGCGATCGCGGAAGGGTTCGTGGCGATGGCGCCGCGCACGCTCGACCTCTTGCAGAAGGGCGATACGCCCAAGGGCGACGTGCTGGCGACGGCGCGCATCGCCGGCATCATGGCGGCAAAGCGCACGCACGAGCTGATCCCGCTGTGCCATCCGCTCAATCTTTCCAAGGTCGCCGTGCACCTGGAGCCCAGCGACGATCCCCCGGGCGTGCGCATCATCGCCGAGGTCAAGACCGCTGGGCCTACGGGCGTCGAGATGGAGGCCCTGACGGCGGTGTCGGTCGCCTGCCTCACGCTCTACGACATGCTGAAGGCCGTCGACCGCGCCATGCACTTCGACGGCATCCGCCTTCTGGAGAAGTCGGGCGGCCGCTCGGGCGACTACCGGGTAGCACCCGCGCCCAAGAAAAAAGGCGCGTGAGCATGGCGCTCATGTCCGTCGAGGAGGCATTGGAGCGCGTTCTGGCGGGCGCCACGCCGGGGCGAGCCGAGACCGTCGGTCTCACCGCTGCGCGCGGCCGCGTGCTGGCCGAGGACGTCACGGCCCGCCTGACACAACCTCCGTTCGATGCCTCCGCCATGGACGGCTATGCGCTGCGCGCCGGCGATCTCGGCAAAAACCCCTGCGGCGCTCACGGTGATCGGCGAGTCGCAGGCAGGCCGCCGCTTTGGCGGCGCGGTAGGTCCCGGCGAGGCCGTGCGCATCTTCACCGGCGCCGCCCTCCCCGAAGGCGCCGACACGGTCGTCATTCAGGAGAACGCCGAGCGCCAGGGGGACACCGTCATCGTGCGCGAGGCGCCAGCGCGGCCCGGCGCCAACGTGCGCAAGGCGGGCGGGGATTTTCGCGCCGGCCAGGCGCTGCTCGCAGCCGGACGGCGGCTCGATGCCGCCTCCATCATGCTCGCCGCCGCAGGCGGGCACGCGGAATTGAAGGTCGCCGCCAGCCCGCGCGTCGCCATCCTGGCAACGGGCGATGAACTCGTCGCGCCGGGCAAGAGCCTCGGCCCCGACCAGATCGTGTCCTCGAACCCCTACGGCCTCGCCGCGCTCGTTGAGCGCGCAGGCGGCGTGCCGCAGATCGTCGGCATCGCCGCCGATTCGCACCAAGACCTCGCGGCCAAGCTGCAGTCAGCCGCCGGCGCCGACATCCTCGTCACGATCGGCGGGGCCTCGGTCGGCGACCGCGACCTCGTGCGCCCCGTGCTCGAGGCGGCGGGCATGCGACTCGACTTCTGGAAAGTCGCGATCCGTCCCGGCAAGCCCATGCTGTTTGGACAACTGGGCCCAACGCGCGTCCTGGGGCTGCCGGGCAATCCCGTCTCGTGCATGCTCTCTGCGCGCGTGTTCCTCGTTCCCCTGCTCTATCGCCTGCTGGGGCGCAGCGATTCGGCGTTACAGACGACGAGCGCCGTGCTCGCCGACGGTCTTTCCGCCAACGGGGAGCGCCAGCACTACATGCTGGCAAGGCTCGAGCCGGGGCCGGGCGGCACGCCGCGCGTCACGGCGCTGGCCTCGCAGGACAGCGGCTACATCAGCGGCCTCGTCGCTGCCGACGTCCTGATCGTGCGCCCGCCCAACGCGCCGCCGGAGCCGGCCGGCGCGATCGTTGAGATCCTCGCGCTCGACTTGTGAAGCGCCGTTTGGCGCCCCCCTTGCAGAACAGCACACGAACGGCTAGGGTACGTTCATGCTTTGTCCAGGCCCGTCGGCCGCGACGCTGAACGAGCCGCTGGAGGCCCAATGCTGACCGAGAAACAAAAAGAGCTGCTGCTCTTCATTCATGCGCGCATGCAGGATTCGGGCGTGCCGCCCTCGTTCGACGAGATGAAGGACGCGCTCGACCTGAAGTCCAAGTCCGGCATCCACCGGCTGATCACCGCCCTCGTCGAGCGCGGCTTCATCCGCCGCCTGCCCCACCGGGCGCGCGCCATCGAGGTCATCCGCCTGCCCGAGAACACCAATGAAGCGCGTCTGCCGCGCCGATCCGGCTTCCAGCCGAGCGTGATCGAAGGCAGCCGCAGCCGCGACCTCTCACCGCCCCCCTCCACCGTCATCGACGCGCGCACCGTCTCCGTCCCCGTCATGGGGCGCATTGCCGCCGGCACGCCGATCAGCGCCATCCAGAACCACACCCACGACATCGCCTGCCCGCCCGATCTGCTCACCAACGGCGAGCACTTCGCGCTCGAGGTGAAGGGCAATTCGATGATCGAAGCCGGAATCCTCGACGGCGACACGGTGATCGTGCGCCGCTGCGACACGGCCGAGAACGGCGACATCGTCGTGGCGCTCGTCGATCAGGAGGAGGCGACCTTGAAGCGCCTGCGCAAGAAGGGCACGACGATCGCGTTGGAAGCGGCAAACCCCGAGTTCAAGACGCGCATCTTCGGCCCCGACCAGGTGGATATTCAGGGCCGCCTCGTCGGGCTCCTGCGCCGCTACTGAGCGGCGCGCCCCGTTGTAGGCGGCGCGCTTCTCCCCGACCACGGCCGGCTCCCGCGCGCACCCGCAACCGTCTCGATGCGGATCTTGCCGCCGTCCCCGATATAGAGCGCGTGCGTGCCCTCGCGCCGCGCGGCGAAGAAATCGACGACAGCCCTCGGGCCGGTGCAGCTGCGCGGGCTCACGATGCGCGAGACGACGATCTCTGCGCGGCGGCAATCGTCGGCGAACGCGGCGGGACGGCGCGCGACCGCTATGGTCAGCCCCTTGATGCCGGCCCGGCACCCGAGCCCGTCGCAGGAAAATCCCACTGCCTTCGCGGCGTCCTTGGAGGAACGCGCGTCGCCGTCGTTCTCGAGCCAGCGCTGCACCTCGAAGGCGCGCGCTGATCCCATCACCGACAGCCGGCCATCCTCTGAGCGCAGGGCGACGAGCGCCCCGTCGCGGCCAACGAGCAGATCGGGGAGCGCGAGCGTGGGGGCGAGCGCGATGCCGGCGGCAATCGCGGCAAGCCCCAACAGCCGCCAGCGCGTCTGCCACAGCGCGAGCCAAAGGCCGCCCGCGACCATCGCCAGAAACGCCATGCTCGGCATGGCCGGGATGCGCAGCACGGCGCCGGGCAGGCTCGCGACCCGCTCAGCCGTCCACACCATCGCGGAAATTCCCCAGCCCATCACCCAAAGCGGAACCGCTTCGAGCCCCAGCGGCATGGCGAGCAGAGCGGCGAGCGCCGCCGGCATGACGATGAAGTTGCACGCGGGCAGCGCAATGAGGTTGGCAAGCACCGCGTACTGCTGGCTCTTGTGGAAATGATAGGCGGCGAACGGGGCGACTGCGGCACTCGCAATGAGCGTCGTGAGGACGATCCCTCCCGCAAACAGGAGAAGCCACGCCAACGGCCGCCCGGCCAGCAACGACGGGGCCGTGCGAAGGGCCTCATACCCCGAGATGAGTGCCACGACCGCGGCAAACGACATCTGAAAGCCGACGTCGAACAGGCTTTCGGGAAACAGCACGAGGATCGCAAGCGCGGCGAGCACCACGTTGCGCAGCGCCAGCGCCGGCCGGTCGAGAATGACGGCGAGGAACATGATCGAGATCATGATCGCGGACCGGACGGTGGCGAACGACGAGCCGGAGATGAGCAGATAGCAAAGCGCTCCCGCCATTGCCGCAGCGGCTGCCCACTTCTTGATGGGATAGACGAGCGCCAGGGCCGGCACGCAAGCGAGAAGGAAGCGCACCAGAAAGAACACCGAGCCTGCCATGATCGCCATGTGCAGGCCCGAGATCGACAGGATGTGCAGGAGCCCTAAATCGCGGAACGCGGAGTTGGTCGCTTCCGATATGCCGCCGCGCTCACCCGTAATGAGCGCGTTGGCGATGGCGCCCGTCTCGCCCGGCAGCACGGCGGTGATGCGCCGTCCGATCCTCTGGCGCAGCCGCTCGATCGCACCCCAGGCCCGCAGGTCCCACGGCGGGGGACCGGCGTTCGCATCGGGCTCGGGCGCCCGCCACGTGTAGCCCACGGCGCCGAGCCCCTGGAACCACGCCTGGCGCGCGAAGTCGTAGCCGCCGGGCAGCGCCGGACCGGACGGCGGCATGAGCGTTGCGCGCAGCAGAACCGCGTCTCCGGCTTCAAGCCCGGGAGCCGATTTCATCGTCGTGATGCGCACGCGCGCGGGCCGGGCTTCCGGCGGCAAGTTCCCGACCGCGGTCACGCGCAGCGTCAGGCGATGGCCGCGCTTGGCGCGCGGCTCGATCAGCTCGACGAAGCCGCGCACCTCGGCCGCCCGCACCTCCTTGGCGAGGACAGGGGCGCGCACCCATTCCACCCGCAGCTTGGCGAGCGCAAACCCGGCCGTGACGGCGAGCAGCGCGCCGACCGCGAGCGTCGTGAGCGTGCGCCGCGGCGCGAGTGCCCGCAGAGCCAGCGCGGCTCCCGCCGGCGCAACGGCCGTGAGCGTATGCGGCTCGTTTGCCAGCGAGAAATAGAGCCCAATCCCCACGCCCAGGAGCACCGGCACCCAGAGGAACCAGCGGTGCTGCTCGGCCTCGAGCCGCGCAAGCAGCGGCTCGAGTGCGCGCCCGCGCGCGCGCGCTGCATCCTCGCGCAAGGACATTGCGTCCCCCCGGGGCATCGCCGGCTGCCCCTTACCCATCAAGCCATCCTATGCTACATCGCCACCCTATCTCCTGAAATCCCAACGGCATCGGCTTATAAATGACCGACAAGACACGGAGCGCTGCCGCGCCGATCGTGCGTTTTGCCCCTTCGCCAACGGGGTATTTGCACATCGGCGGGGCCCGCACGGCGCTTTTCAACTGGCTCTACGCGCAAGGCCGGGGCGGCAAGTTTCTGCTGCGCATCGAGGATACCGACCGCGAGCGCAACAACGAGACGGCGGTCGCGGCCATCATCGAGGGCCTGAAATGGCTGGAGCTCGACTGGCAGGGCGAGCCCGTATCGCAGTTTGCGCGCGCTCAAGCCCATCGCCAGGTCGCCGAGGCGCTTCTGGCAGGCGGCCACGCCTATCGCTGCTACCTCACCTCCGCCGAGCTCGATGACATGCGCAAGACGGCGCAGGAGGAAAAGCGCGCCCTCACCGTCGCCAGCCCCTGGCGCGATCGCGACCCCAAGGAGGCGCCCGCGGGCGTGCCCTGCGTCATCCGCCTCAAAGCGCCGCGCGAGGGCGAAACGGTGATCGACGATGAGGTGCAGGGCCGCGTCGTGTTCGCCAACAAGGACCTCGACGACCTGATCATTCTCAGGGGCGACGGCACGCCGACGTACAATCTCGCCGTCGTCGTCGACGACCACGACATGGGGATCACGCACGTCATTCGCGGCGTCGACCACCTGACCAACGCCGCGCGCCAGATGCAGATCTATGCCGCGATGGAGTGGCAGGCGCCCATCTTCGCGCACGTGCCCCTGATCCACGGACCCGACGGGGCCAAGCTGTCGAAGCGCCACGGCGCGCTCGGCGTCGATGCCTACAAGGCGATGGGCTACCTGCCGGCGGCCTTGCGCAACTATCTCGTGCGGCTGGGGTGGAGCCACGGCGATGACGAGATCATGTCGACCTCGCAGCTCATCGACTGGTTCGATCTCCCCGCGATCGGCCGCTCGGCCGCGCGCTTCGACTTCGCCAAGCTCGAAGATCTCAACGGGCACTACATCAGGTCGACCGGCGATCAGGAGTTGCTGCAGCGGCTCGAGGACATTCTGCCGTTCCTCGAGAACGGCGCTAATATCCTAAAGCGCCTCGATGCCAACATGCGCGCCAAGCTGCTCATCGCCATGCCGGGCCTCAAGGAGCGCGCCAAGACGCTGGTCGAGCTGCTCGACGGCGCGAGCTACCTTTTCGCCGAGCGCCCGATCAAGCTCGACGACAAGGCGGCAGCCCTGCTCGACGGACAAGCGCGCGAGCGGTTGGCGGCAATGCTGCCCAAATTGGAGGCAGCGGACCACTGGCAGGCCGCGCAACTCGAGGACGTGGTGCGCACCTACGCAGAAGCCGCCGGCGCCAAGCTCGGCAAGATCGCCCAGCCGCTGCGCGCGGCGCTGACCGGTAGAACCGTGTCCCCGCCGGTCTTCGACGTGATGGCGGTGCTGGGGCGGGACGAGGCACTCGCGCGCCTGCGCGACCAGGCAGTGTGAACGGGCGCCGCGCGCATTAATCCTTCCCTCGTCTTAACCGCAACAACCCGTCTATGTTGCAGTGCGAAAATAGTGTACAAGGGACGGCGCTGAGACAAGCGCCGGCAGGCCAATAGGCTGGCTGCATAACGAAAAACGCTCATAGGGGACGCTGCTTGTATCTCTCACCAGGAGGGCTCGGAGTGACTGCAAACCGTAGCCGGGTGTCACAGGGAGACGCACCATGAACGTCCAGGATAAACCGGCCGAGGCGACTGCCACTGAGGCCGAGGCCGAGCTCCGGCTCGAAGGCAAGCTGACGACGATGCCCGTGCGCCACGGCACGCTTGGCCCAGCGTGGTCGATGTCGGCAAGCTTTATCGCGACACCGGCTGCTTCACCTACGACCCGGGCTTCACCTCGACCGCCAACTGCGTCTCGCGCATCACCTACATCGACGGTGACAAGGGCGTGCTGCTCTACCGCGGCTACCCGATCGACGAGCTCGCGGAGCAGTCGAGCTTCCTCGAGACCTGCTACCTGCTGCTGCACGGCGAGCTGCCGACGAAGCCGCAGTTCAATTCGTTCCGCGCGACGATCACGCGGCACACGATGGTGCATGAGCAGATGACCCGCTTCTTCACCGGGTTCCGGCGCGACGCACATCCGATGGCGGTGATGGTCGGCGTCGTCGGCGCGCTGTCGGCGTTCTATCACGACTCCACCGACATCAACGATCAGGAGCAGCGCGCCGTCGCGAGCCACCGCATGATCGCCAAGATGCCGACGATCGCGGCGATGGCCTACAAGTACTCGATCGGCCAGCCCTTCATCTATCCGCGCAACGATCTGGATTTCACCGCAAACTTCCTGCAGATGTGCTTCGCGATCCCGTGCGAGCCCTACATGGTGAACCCGGTTCTGACCAAGGCGCTCGACCGCATCTTCATCCTGCACGCAGACCACGAGCAGAACGCGTCGACCTCGACGGTGCGCCTCGCCGGCTCGTCCGGCGCCAATCCCTTCGCGTGCATCGCGGCCGGCATCGCCTGCCTGTGGGGGCCCGCGCACGGCGGCGCCAACGAGGCCGCGCTCAACATGCTGTCGGAGATCGGCACCGTCGACCGCATTCCCGAGTTCGTCAAGAAGGCGAAGGACAAGAACTCCGGCTTCCGCCTGATGGGCTTCGGGCACCGCGTCTACAAGAACTACGATCCCCGCGCCAAGGTCATGCAGAAGACCTGCCACGAGGTGCTCGACGCACTCGGCGTCAAGGACGAGCCGCTGCTCGCGGTCGCGATGGAGCTCGAGCGCATCGCCTTGCAGGATGAGTACTTCATCGAGAAGAAGCTCTATCCCAACATCGATTTCTACTCCGGCATCACGCTACGCGCGTTGGGGTTCCCGGTATCGATGTTCACGGTGCTGTTCGCCATCGCCCGCACGGTCGGATGGATCGCGCAGTGGAAAGAGATGATCGAGGATCCCGAGCAGCGCATCGGACGCCCGCGCCAGCTCTATGCCGGTGCGACCGACCGCACGTTCGTGCCCATCGATCAGCGCACCTGAGGGCGCCATAACAGGGGCCGCCGCCAAATCGCTGCTCCGCGCTTAGTGCTTAGCGCTTTCAATAGGGTATCCGGCGCGCGTGCTCGGCAAAGTGCAGCACGATATCGGCGGCGATGTCGCTCGGCGTTCCTTGCGCATGGGCCATACGCTCGGGGATTTTCGCGAGCGCCTTGAGCTGGGCGCGGCGCGCGCCCGTGTCCTTGAGCAGTTGCTCGAGCGCGGAGGACAGGATCTCGGGCGTGCAGTTCTCCTGCAGGTGCTCGGGAAACGCATTCTCCCCCAGAACGAGGTTCGCCAGCACGATCGTGGGCACCTTGAGCATGAAACGCAGCCGCACCGCGAGTGCGTCGACGCGGTAGGCGACCACCATCGGCGTGCCCGCGAGCGCCAGCTCCAGGGTCACGGTGCCCGACGCCGCGAGCGCTGCGCGCGCGAGCTTGAAGGCGCGGAACTTGTCCTCATCGCCCTCGATGAGATGCGGCTTTGTCTTCCACGAGCGCAGCCGCGCCTCGACAAGCTCGCGCACGTGCGGGGCGACGGGGATGATGACGTGCGGCGCGAGGCCTCGTTCACAAAGCCGATCGATCGCCTGGCCGAAGGGCTCCATCAGCCGCCCCACCTCCGAGGTGCGGCTGCCCGGCAGCACGACGAGCACGGGGCGCCGCGGGTCGAGCTGCAGCCGCAGGGCAAGCGGGGATGGGTCGAGATCGCGCATCCAGTCGAGCCGCTCGCCCAGCGGATGGCCGACGTAGGTGCTGGGCGGGCCGCCGAGGCGCTCGAGTGCGGCCGGCTCGAAGGGCAACAGCGCCAGCACGTGGTCGACATAGGCGTGCATCTTGCGCGCGCGCCCGGGGCGCCAGGCCCACACGCTGGGGCAGACGTAATCGATGATCGGCACCGCGGGCGAGCGCTTGCGGATGCGCTTGGCGATCGCGTGCGTGAACTCGGGCGCGTCGATGATGATGACGGCATCGGGCTCCGCGGCGACGGCGGCATCGGCCGTCCGGCGCACGCGCGAGATGATGCGAGGCAGCCGCGGCAGGATCGACAAGAACCCCATCACTGCGACGTCGGAGAGGGGAAACTGCGATGCGAGCCCTTCGCGCTCCATCGCCTCGCCGCCGACGCCGAGGTAATGCACCTGCCCCTTGCACAGCCGGTTGAGCGCGGCCATGAGCTTGCCGCCCAGCGCATCGCCCGAGTGCTCGCCGGCGACGACGAACAGGCGCAGGCCTTGGCGCGCCCCGGCTGCGGCGGAGCGCACCGGCCTGTCGTGGGCCGCCCCGCGCCAAGCGCGCGACTGCCGGTCCTGTGCGCTCATGTCATCCTCGCGCCGGCGTCAACACCAACAAGACCAAGCCGAGGCGGTCGGCCTCGCGGGCGGCCTCCTCGGGTTCCTGCGGAGGGTGGCCGAGGAGCGCGAGCCCCGCAAGTCCCGCTTCCGCCGCGCCCCTGAGGCTTTGTGGAAGATCGGCCCCCTCGCTCAGCACGGCGAGCCCGGAGCGCCGCCGCGAGCGCCGGCGCCCCCACTGGCGCAGGCCGCCGACGCGCGCAATGAGCGCGCCCGCTCCCTCGCCGCACTCCACCGCAAGCACGTGACCGCGATCGATAACGGCGCCGCGGCTGCCGGCGAGGGGCGCGAGCGCCGCCAGCAGCGCCGAGCCTTTGCTCACATCGGCTCGCTCGCCTGCGGTCGGCGCCCGTTTGCCCAAAGTCTGAAGCAGGCCGTCGGCCGTCGCCGGCGCACAATCTGCAGCTGTCGCGCTATCGTCCTTGAAACCCTGCACGAAGAGGCTCGCGGCATCCGCGCAGCGGACAAGCTCGGCGCGCTCGGCGGCAAGGGTTCCCTTGGCAAGAACGGCGATGCCGGCGAGGCCCGCGTCCGCGGCGCGGCGCACGGTGTCGGGGCCGATTGCGGGCAGGTCGATGCGCAGCTCCTGGCCGGGCTTCGGGCGCTTGATCAGAATGCCCTGGGGACCAGCGACGCCGTCCGCGGGGCGCTGGCGCTGCAAGCGTTCGAGCATGGCGTCCGTGCCGCCCGCGTCCTCGATCGCCGCCACGCGGCCGTCGGCGACGACGACCGCCTGCCCCACGTCGTAGGGACCCAAGCGACGCACGACATCGAACCCGAGCGCGACGTCCGCGGTCTCTGCCGGCGTTGCAGCAACCCGCCCCAGCGGCCCATCGCCGACCAGCAGCTCGGGCACGACCGTCGCCGGGGCCACGACGTGAAAGCCTTTCTCCTCGAAGAAGCGCACGACGCGGGTCAGCACGCCGTCGTCGCCGCCGGCGGTGATGATGCGCAGGATCGCCGGGATATTGAGGAAAAAGCCGATGTCGGGCCGCAAGGCGGCGAGATCGGGACGGCGCACCGATCCGACGATCACGAGGTCGGTGCAGCCGGCGTTTTTGAACGTGCGCACCATGGCGCCGATCTCGCCCCAGCCGACGACGGTTGCGGGAAACGGCGCAAAGTCGCCGCCGCCCTCGCCCGCGATCGCGACGATCTGCACGGCGTCGCCGCGCGCAACCACGCGTTCGGCAATCTCGCGCGGCAGGCTTCCGCCACCCGCCAGGATGCCTACGACGCGAGGCGCAGATGAGGACATTGGGGCCCTAGGCCTCGGCCGCTTCTCGCGGCGTGCACAGGCTGCGCTTGCCGCCGGCACGGATGAACTCGAGGATCTCCTGGACGATCGGATGGCTGGCGAACTCCTCCGCCACGTCGTCCATGCGCTCAACAAGCGTGCCTTCGGCGGCAAACAGCAGCCGGTAGGCGCGCCGCAGATCCTGGATGTCGGCGCGCGAAAACCCGCGCCGCTGCAGGCCGACGATGTTGAGCCCCGACAGATGCGCGCGGTTGCCGAGCGCCATGCCGTAGGGGATGAGGTCGTTTTCCAGCCCGGACATGCCGCCGAGGAACGCGTGCGCGCCGACGCGGGCGAACTGGATGACCGCCGCGCCGCCGCCCAGAATAGCGAAGTCGCCGACCACGCAATGGCCGGCGAGCATCACGTTGTTGGAGAAGACGACGTCGTTGCCCACATGGCAGTCGTGGCCGACGTGGGAGTTGGCGAGAAAGGCGCAGCGGTCGCCGATGGTCGTCACCATGCCCCCGCCCTCGGTGCCGGGATTGAGGGTGACGCCCTCGCGGATGATGCAGTCGGCGCCGACGCTGAGCGTCGACGGCTCGCCCTTGTACTTCAGGTCCTGCGGCTGGTGGCCGATGGAAGCAAACGGGAAAATCCGCGTTCGCGGCCCGATCGTCGTGCGGCCGGCTACGACCGCATGGCTGATGAGCTCGACGCCGTCGCCCAGCGCCGCTTCGGCGCCGACGACGCAATAGGGGCCGATCCTGACGTCCTGGCCAAGCTTGGCTCCGGCCTCGATGACAGCCGTGGGATGAGCGCTCATTTCACCCATGCTTGCCTGCCGCGAAAGCCCGCGCTTCCGCCGTGTCGGCGAGCATGGCGCTGACCTCAGCCTCGGCGACGACGCGCCCGTCGACCTTGGCCTCGCCGTAGAACCGCCACACCCGGCCGCGGTTGCGGATCTTGCGCACGTGATAGTGGAGCTGGTCGCCCGGCAGAACCGGCCGGCGGAACTTGGCGCGGTCGATGCCCATGAAGTAGACGAGCTCCGCCTGGTAGTTCTCGCCGAGGCTGTGCACGCACAGTGCACCCGCCGTCTGCGCCAGCCCTTCGATGATGAGCACGCCCGGCATCACGGGGTACTGGGGGAAGTGGCCCTGGAAGAACGGCTCGTTGATCGTCACGTTCTTTACGCCGACGCAGCTTGCATCGCCGTCCATATCGTAGATGCGATCCAGCATGAGGAACGGATAGCGGTGCGGCAGCAGCTTCAGCACGCGGATGATGTCCGCCGTTTGAAGCGTCGATTTGGCTTTTGGCTCACCCATGTCGTTCATGCTCCGTGGACCTCCTGGCGGCCCTTACTTTCCGCGCAAACACGGCGGCGCTCAAACCTGGTCGGAGCCCTCACCCGGACCGCGACGACCTCGTCTTGCCAGCCGGCTCAGAATCGCCAGCTCCCGGCCCCACTGCGTCAGCGAGCGCGCGGGCGTCCCCCCCACCCGCGCCCCGTCCGGCACGTCCTTGGTGGGATGGGATGCGCCGGCCACCTGAGCACCTCTGCCGATCTTGATGTGGCCGACAGTACCCGATTGCCCTCCCATGACGACAAATTCCCCGAGCTCCGTGGAGCCCGAAATGCCGGTCTGGGCTACAATTACGCAGTGGCGGCCAACGACGACGTTGTGCCCGATTTGTACTAGATTATCAATTTTCGTCCCTTCACCGATAATCGTATCCTTAAGCGCCCCCCGGTCGATCGTGGTGTTGGCGCCGATTTCCACGTCGTCCTGGATCACCACCCGGCCGATCTGCGGCACTTTGAGATGTCCCCGGCCGCTCATGGCGAAGCCGAAGCCGTCCTGACCGATGCGCGCGCCCGAGTGCACGATGACCCTGTCGCCGATCAGGGCGTGCATCACGGTGGACAGCGGGCCCACGTAGCAGTCGCGCCCTATGGTCACCCGGTAGCCGACGACGGCGCCGGCAGCAAGGCGGGTCCCGCGCCCGATCCGCGCCTCCGGTCCGATCACGGCGCCGGGCTCCACGATGACGCCCTCCTCGAGCTCAGCGGTAGCGTCGATGGGCGCTTGCGCCCCCGCCCTCGCCACGTTCGGGTTGAGCGCGTCGGGGTAGAACAGCCGCAGGGCGAGCGCAAAGCCCCGGTAGGGCTCCGGCGTCAGCAGCGCCGCCGTCGCCTTGGGCACGCGCGCTGAGAGCGCCGGCGCGATAAGGCACGCGGCGGCTTCGGTGTCGTTCAGGCGGGAAAGATATTTGCGGTTGTCGAGAAAGGAGAGGTCGCGGCCCGACGCATCGGCGAGGGCGCGGACATCCTCGATCAAGGCCGCGGGATCGGCACCGATGCCAAGCTCGGACTGCGTTGCCTTGGCGATATCTGCCAGCGAGAACGGCCCGGCCCGCTCGAAGAAACCGGGATGCTCCATGCCAGAAAACCGCCGCTCGGGCGGCGCTCCATTTTGCTCTGCAATTGAGCAGGGCGGGCGCCCCGCCAAGCTTGCGAAGCACCTTTCATAGCATCCGGAGCGGGAATGTCAGAACTTCGTTGCCGCGCCGAAGCGGAAGAACTGCTTCTCGTCGTAGGTCTGGGCCGTCAGCACGTGGGCGAAGTCCATGCGGATCGGGCCCACGGGGGAGGCCCACATGAGACTCGCGCCGACCGAGGAGCGCAGCGCTGAGCTGTCGACGAGGCAGACCTGGCGGCATGTATCGTAGCCGTTAGATGCGCGTGCGCTCCGCATCCCTGACTTCTTCGCGCCTGCGCCTGCGCCGAACAGCGAGCCGGCGTCCGCGAACACGGCGGCCGAGATGCCGAGGTCGTCGGGGATGAACGGGAGCGGGAAGCGGATTTCGGCCGTCGTCGCCCAGTAGGTCATGCCGCCGAGCGCATCGTTTGTGTTCAAGTCGCGCGGGCCATAGCCGGCACGGTCGAAGCCGCGCACCGTCTCGCCGCCTTTGAAGAACAGGTCGATGAGGCGCACGTCCTGGCCGCCCCAGCCCTGGATATTGCCGCCGATCACGCGGCTCACGAAGGTGATGTTGTCGGTAATCGGGATAGTAGCCGCGGGCTTCCGCCGCCAGGCTCACGTATTGGACGTCGCCGCCCACGCCCGCGAAATCGCTGCCCGCCTGGAAAAAGAGCCCCTTGGTCGGGATTCTTGGCGTTGTTGCGCAGATCATACGTCAGGGTCGTGCCGACGAGCGAGGTGAACGAGACGCCGTCGGCCTGTTGAATTGCGAGCGAGGTGCCGGGCTGCACGTCGAAGATCTCGTCGCGCGAGGCCGTGTAGTTCGTCTGCATCCACAGCCGCTCCGAAAGCGGGAAGCCGAGGCGTACGCCGCCACCGGTCCTGCGGCTCTTGAAGCCCGATTGGCTCGTCTGGTCGATCTCCTTGTGGAAGAGGTCGAAGCCAGCCGCCAGGTTGCGGTCGAGGAAGCGCGGCTCGGTGAAGCTCAAGTTGACCTGCAGGCGATCGAGCGAGCCTGAGAGCTGCAGGCGCAGGAACTGGCCGTTGCCCATCAGGTTGCGCTCGGTGATGGAGACGTCGCCGATGACGCCTTCCGAGGTCGAATAACCCGCTCCGAACGACAATTCGCCGGTCGACTGCTCGACCACCTCGACGTCGAGGATCACCCTATCCTGCGCCGGACCCGGCCGGCGCTTGACGTCGACATCCTTGAACAGACCGAGGTTCTTGAGGCGCTTCTTGGCCTGATCGATCATCAATGGGTTGTAGGCGTCACCCTCGGCCACGCGGAACTCGCGGCGAATGACGTAGTCCTTCGTGCGCGTGTTGCCGGTGACGTTGATGCGCTCGATGTAGATCCGAGGCCCCTCCTCGATCACATAGTCCATCGCGATCTTATGCGTCACCGGATCGGCCTCGGCCTTGGGACGGACGCGCGCGAAGGCGTAGCCCTTCTCGGACACGGCGAGGGTGAGATCCTCAACCGTCTTGTCGATGAGGGAGGCGTCGTAGGTGTTGCCTGCCTTGGTCGAGAGCTCTCCGCTGTAGGATTCGGGCTTTACCTCCGCCACCGTGCTCTCGATGTTCACCGCGCCGAAGTCGTAGGGCTCGCCCTCCTCGATGGCGTACGTGATGAAGAAGCCCGAGCCGTCGCGATCGAGCTCCGCGTTCGCAGCCGTGATCTGAACGTCGGCATAGCCGTTCTTCAGGTAGTACTGGCGCAGGAGCTCCCGATCGAGATTCATGCGGTCGGGATCGTAGACGGCGGTGCCTTTCAAGAAATCGAACCAGCCTTTTTCCGTCGTGCTGACGACGTCGCGCAGCTGCGAGTCCGAGAAGGCGTGGTTGCCGACGAAGTGGACGCCCTTGACCTTGGTGGCGTTACCCTCCGCGATCTCGAACACGAGATTCACGCGGTCCTGCTCGAGCTCGATGATCTTGGGATCGACGGTTGCGGCGTAGCGCCCCTGGCGCCGATAGACGTCGAGGATGCGCTGGACGTCGGACTGAACGCGCGCGCGCGTGAACACCGCGCGCGGCTTCAGCTGCACCTCGTTGCGCAGCGTCTCGGTGTCGATCTCGCTGTTGCCCTCAAAGGCGATCTGATTGATGACCGGATTCTCGACCACCGTCACGATGACGTCGGCGCCGACGCGCTCGATGCGGACATCGGAGAAGAGGCCGGTGGCGAACAGTGCCTTGATCGAGGCATCGACCTTGCCCGCGTCGTAGGCGTCGCCCACGGCGAACTGCAGATAGGAGCGTACCGTTTCCGGCTCCACGCGCCTGTTGCCTTCCACACCGATGTTGCGGACGGCACTCGTTTGCGCGACCGCCGCTGGGGCGGACAGGATGGCGCTTGCGCACACCACCCCGGTAGAGGCGAGCGCCAGACACAAAAAGAGGCGCACTCTCCCCGTCATGATCCCTACCAGAGGCATTCGCGGCTATGCCCTCGTTATTTGCCGAATTCCCCCACGGCTGCGGCAGCCCGTCGGCTTCGGACCGCCACATTACTCGATGACCAATTTGCGCTTGAGGCCTGAAGGCCCTGATTTTTTTTGTACGCGCACTCCCTCTCGACGACTTGTTTTTACCGGTTAAGGAAGGGCTGCGGAAGTGGCAAGATTACGTCACTGAACGGCATTTATCCCGCTCCGGTCAACCTGCGCCACACCCGCAAAAAGTCGTTCAAGTTCACGTACACCATCAGCATCAGAACGAGCGCTATTCCGATCTGGAAGCCGATCTCCTGCATACGCTGACTGAGCGGACGCCGGCGCACCGCTTCGATCGCGTAGAACAACAGATGACCGCCATCGAGCACGGGAATCGGCAGCAGGTTCAGGAAGCCGATATTCGCCGAAATAAACGCTATCCACAGCAGCATCGGCTCGATTCCAAGCTCTGCGACCTTGGCCGTGACCTCGGCCATCAGGATGGGACCGCCCATCTGATCGGCCGATTGCCGTTGCATGATGATGTCGCCGATTCCCTTCAGCGTCTGCGCGATGTTTGTGTAGGTTTCGCGCACCCCGAGCCGCAGGGCCTCAACGGGCCCGAACTCGCTTGGCTTCCACGACGTCGGAAGCGTGCGAGGGCGTGATGCCGATCAGGCCGCGGCGAAAGGTGCCGCCAAAGGTATCCTTCTGATCACGCACCAGCGGCGTGACATTGAAAAAGAGCTTCTGGCCCTTGCGGTCGACGCCAAAACGCAGCGTGCGGTCGGCGTTGACGCTGACGATGCGCTGTACGTCCTCGAAGCCCTCGATGTTCCACCCATCGATGCTGGTAATCACGTCGCCGGGCTCAAATCCTGCCGCAGCGGCGGGCATATTGGGCATCACCTCGCCGACGCGCGGGGTGATGGTATGCACCCCGACCGCCATGTAGACGGTCGTATAGATCGCAATGGCGAGGATGAAGTTTGCCATGGGTCCGGCGCACACGACGGCGGCGCGCTGCCACAGGGGCTTGGTCTGAAAGGCACCCGCCCGCTCCTCGGGGCTCATGCGGGCAAGGGCGTCGGCGGACGGTTTGCTCGCGGCGTTCTCGTCATCGAGGAACTTGACGTAGCCGCCGAGCGGGATCCACGCGATGCGCCAGCGCGTGCCCTTGCGATCGTTGAAGCCGAAGATCTCCCGGCCAAAGCCGATCGAGAAGGTCTTGACCGCGACGCCGCACCAGCGCGCAACCAGGAAGTGGCCGAACTCGTGCACGAACACGACGATGCTGAGCACCAGAATGAAGGCGATAACGGCGACGAGGACCCCCGACGTCGATGTAGCTAGGCTCGTAAGAGTCAGCATTGTTCTCCGTCTCTCTTTCGCCTTGGTCGCGTCCGGGCGCCCGCATAAAGCGGGCCCTGATCGCGTGATTTGCCGCTATAGGACGCAATTGCGTCCATTTATGTCCTGGTCCCGCCTTCTTTTGCTCCGGCGGGTTGTAGTGGCGCTCCAGCGACACATAGGATCAAAGCAGAGTCTGTGCCAGACGGCGGGCCTCCGCGTCGACCGACAATATGTCGCCCAGGCTCGCGGCCGCAACCGTGAGGCCGCGCGCGTGTGCCGCTTCGACGCAGTCGGCGACGATGCGTGCGATTTCGAGAAATCCGATGCGCCCGTTAAGGAAAGCCTCGACCGCCACCTCGTTTGCAGCATTGAGGACGGCCGGCGCGCTGCCCCCGCGCTGGAGCACCTCGCGCGCCACCCGCAGGGCCGGAAAGCGCACCTCGTCGGGGGCCTCGAAGTCGAGGCGGCCGAGCCGCGCGAGATCCAGGCGCTCGGTCGGCGTCTGCATGCGGGCCGGCCACGACAGCGCCAGCGCGATGGGCGTGCGCATGTCGGGGAAAGACAGCTGCGCCATCACCGAGCCGTCGGAATAGCTGACGAGGCAGTGCACGATCGATTGCGGGTGCACGATGACGCAGAGCTGGCGCGGCTCCACGGGAAAGAGGTGATAGGCCTCGATCAGCTCCAGCCCCTTGTTCATCATGGTCGCGGAATCGACGGAGATCTTGGCGCCCATCGACCAGTTCGGGTGGCGCACCGCCTCAGCGGGCGTTGCCCGCGCGAGTTGCTCGGCATCCCAGGTGCGGAACGGACCGCCCGACGCCGTGAGCGAGATCGTCTCGATGCTGTCGGGATCGGCCCCGGCCAACACCTGGAACGCGGCCGAGTGCTCGCTGTCTACGGGGATGAGCTCGGTGCCCGCGCGTGCCAGCAGGCTCATGAACACCTCGCCCGCCGACACCAGGCATTCCTTGTTGGCGAGCGCAAGGCGGCGGCCCTGGCGCGCTGCTTCGAAGGTCGGCTCGATGCCCGCCGCCCCAACGATCGCGGCCATCACGCAGTCGGCAGGCTCGGCGGCCGCCGCGATTACGGCCGCATGGCCGGCAGCGATCCCAATTCCCGTTCCGGCAAGCAGCGATTTGAGCTCGCCGTAACACTCGACGTTGCCGATGACGGCAAGGCGCGCGCGCGTCCGCTTGGCGGCGTCGGCGAGGGCGGCGACGTTGGTTTGCGCGGTCAGCGCCACGACCTCGAAGGCATCGCGGTTGCGCTCTATGAGATCGAGCGTGCTCTTGCCGATCGATCCCGTCGCGCCGAGAATCGAGACGCTCTGGCGTGCCTTGCCGGATTTCGTCGCTCCGGCACGGGCGGTTGGGCGAGAGTACCGCGCCATTCCAACTTTCAAGTCGCGCGACATCAAACGCCGAACAGCAGGGCGCGTGCCGGCGCGTGCGGGCCGACGGCAAGTGCAAATACCGCCGCGGCGACCGCCACGGCGACGATGCTGTCCATGCGGTCCATGAAGCCGCCGTGTCCCGGGATCAGGTCGCTCGTGTCCTTGCGGCCGTAGCGGCGCTTCAATGCCGACTCCGCCAGATCTCCGCCTTGCGCCACCAGGGCGAGCCCGAGCCCGGTCAGCGCCAGCGTCAACGGCGAGACGCCGACAACCAGCGCAGCGATGGCGCAGCCTGCACCAGCGCCCGCCGCTAGCGCGCCGATCAGGCCGGCCCACGTCTTGTTCGGCGAGACCTTGGGCCACAATTTCGGGCCGCCGATCAAGCGGCCGGCCGCGAATGCGGCGATATCGGAGGACCATACGACGGCGAAGATGAAGAGGACCGCCGCAAAACCATAGGGCTCGTCCAGGCGCAGCCAAAGCAGCGCGACGGCCGGCAGCCCCACGTAGAAGACGCCCAGCGCCGAAAGCCGTGCTCCGCGCCCGAAGACGAGCGGAATGAGAATGATCGCTCCCGTCACCAGCACGGCGACGCCCAGCGCGGCATAGCCCGCCGTCGCGAGGCCGATCGCCCCCACGACCGCGAAGGCATGGATGAAGAAGGCAAGATCGGCGCTGGCGCCGCGGACCATGCGCCCCCACTCCCAGCTCACAGCGAGGCTAACGACGAGAACGAGCAGCGCAAACGGCCAGGGTCCGGCGTAGGCGAGGCCGAACGCGACGGCGGCAAGCACGGCGCCGGAGACGATGCGCGTCTTGAGATTGGCCGACAGCCCACGGCGCGCGCGCGCTGGTGCCTCGGTTACGGCCATGTTGTCCGACATGGCATGCTCCTCAAGCGGTCGAGCGCTTGTCGCGCCCGCCGAAGCGGCGCTCGCGCACACCGAACCGCGCCAGCGCCTCCTCGAGCAACTCGCGACCGAACTCCGGCCAACAGGCATCGAGAAACACGAACTCGGTGTAGGCGATCTGCCAGAGCAGGAAGTTCGACACCCGCATCTCGCCGCTCGTGCGCACCAACAGATCGGGATCGGGAATGCCCGCGGTGTCGAGCGCGCCGTCAACGGCCTCGACCGTGATCTCCTCAGCGCGCATGTCTCCGGCGGCGACCGCCTCGGCGAGCCGGCGCGCGGCCTTCGCGATCTCGGCGCGCGCTCCGTAGTTGAATGCAATGACGAGCGTCAGCGCCTGGTTCTCGCGCGTCAGCTCGCACGCCTCGTCGATCAGTGCGAGCAGCTCGGGCTCGACGTTGTCGCGCTCGCCGATTACGCGGATCTTGACGCCGGCCTGGTGCAGCTCCGCCAGATCGCGGCGGATGAACCGCTTCATCAGCCCCATCAGGTCGTCGATTTCGTCGGCGGGGCGCGACCAGTTCTCAGACGAGAAGCTGTAGAGCGTCAGGTAGGGGATGCCGAGATCGATCGCGGCGCGGACCGTGCGCCGGACGGCCTCGACCCCCTTGCGGTGCCCGACCGAGCGCGGCAGACCTCGCTTGCTCGCCCAGCGCCCGTTGCCGTCCATGATGATGGCGACGTGACGGGGGCGTGCGGGCGCCCCCTCGCGGTCTCCGGGCTTTTCGCTGATGTACGTCACGAAGGACCGGCTTTCGGTTGCGAGGTGCGGCCAAGAGGATAGCGGTGCTTGCCGACCTTCTCCAGCGCTTAGACCTTGTGGATCTCGCTTTCTTTCACCACGAGGATCTCGTCGATCTCCTTGACGAGCTTGTCGGTGAGCTCCTGCACCTTGGCTGACGCCTTGTGATGGTCGTCTTGGCTCATCTTGGCGTCCTTTTCCAGTTTTTTGAGCTGCTCCATTCCCTCGCGGCGCACGTTGCGGACAGCGATGCGGGAATGCTCCGCGTACTTGTGCGCGAGCTTGGCGAGCTCCTGGCGCCGGTCGGCGGTCAGCATGGGGATGGGCAGGCGCAGTAGCGTGCCGTCCACCACCGGATTGAGCCCGAGGTTGGCTTCGCGTATCGCCCTGTCGACCGCCTGCACGTTGCTCTTGTCCCAGACCTGCACCGAGATGGTGCGCGGCTCCGGCACGGAGACGGTCGCCACCTGGTTGAGCGGCATCCTGGAGCCGTAGACGCTAACCTGCACGGGATCGAGCAAGTGCGTGCTCGCGCGCCCCGTTCGCAAGCCCGACAGCTCGCGCTTCAACGCGTCGAGCGAAGCGCGCATGCGATTCTCTAAATCGTTGAGATCAAATGGACCGGTCTGCATATCTTCTCCTTCGGCGCGCTTTCCGCGCCAGCGCGCGCCTATCGAGGCGGCCGCAGGCTCGACCTCGAAAGAAGCGCGTCTCTTGTCGCGAGCAACCTAGGCGCCGGCTTCAGGCCGATCCTTCGATGACGGTCGCTCGCCCTTCGCCGCGTAATACCTTGAGCAGGTTGCCTGCCTCCCCGATGGAGAACACAATTACCGGAAGTCCGTTGTCGCGAGCAAGGGCGATCGCCGCCCCGTCCATCACCTTGAGATTACGCGAGAGAACATCGGCATAGCTGAGGCGGTCGAAACGCTTGGCGTCCGGCTTCAGGCGCGGATCGGCGTCGTAGACGCCGTCGACCTGGGTCCCCTTGGCTACCGCCTGGCAATTCATCTCGATGGCCCGCAGCGTCGCCGCGGTGTCGGTGGTGAAGAACGGATTGCCCGTGCCGGCGGCGAAGATCACGACCCGGCCTCTCTCGATGTGATGCAGCGCCTTGGGCCGCACATAGCTTTCGCACACCGTCGGCATCGGAATGGCAGACAAGACGCGCGCCGGCGTCCCCACCCGCTCGAGCGCGTTGTGCAGTGCAAGCGCGTTCATCACGGTCGCGAGCATGCCCATGTAGTCGGCGGTCGCACGATCCATGCCCTTGGCGGCGCCGGCGAGACCGCGGAAGATGTTACCCCCGCCGACGACAACGGCGATCTGGCAACCGGCAGCGACTGCCTCGGCCACGTCGCCGGCGAGCCGGTCGGCGACGGCGACGTCGATGCCATAGCCGTTCTTGCCCATCAGGGCTTCGCCCGAGAGCTTCAAGAGCAGCCGCTTATAGAGGAGCTTTGTTCCGCCCGCCGCGCCGCCTGCCGCCATGCCGCCGCCTCCTCGCTTTGCTCAAGCGCAGCGCCGGTCGACCGGAGGCCGGCCGGATCGCCCTAACGAGCGCCTGCCCTAACTAGCGCAGGACGTCGGGATTCGCCTAGCCCGGGATCGCCCCGGCGGCATCCAAACGCGGACGGCGCCAGCGCGGGCCCTCCAGGCCGCTCTAGCCGCCGGCTGCCGCGGCGACCTCGGCGGCGAAGTCATCGTCCTTCTTTTCGATGCCCTCGCCCAGGCCATAGCGCACGAAGCCGGTGATCTTGACCGGGGCGCCCACCTTGCCTTCGGCCTCTTTCAGCGTCTGCGTCACGCTCTTTGCGGGATCGTGGATGAAGGCTTGATCGAGAAGACAGTTGTCCTTGGCGTAGCTCTTGAGGCCGCTCGCGACGATCTTCTCGAGCACCTGCGGGGGCTTGCCTTTGTTCTTGTCGGCGAGGATCGCCTTCTCGCGCTCGAGCGTCTCGGGCGGCACGCCGTCGAGATCGAGCGCCACCGGATTGGTTGCGGCGACGTGCATGGCGAGCATGCGACCGAGCTCGGCGAGCTCGTTTTCGTTCTTGCCCGCCGACTCGAGCGCGACCAGCACGGCGATTTTGCCGAGGCCCGGTGCGATCTGGCTGTGCACGTAGGAGCCGACGACGCCCTTTGAAACCTCGAGCGCCGCGGTGCGCCGCACCGACATGTTCTCGCCGATCGTCGCGATCATCTCCTTGACGTGATCCTCGACCGTCGCCTTCGTGCCCGGATAGGTCATGGCGGTGAGCTTGGCGACGTCGCCCTTGGCCTTGCCCGCGAGCGAAGCGATCTTCAGCACCATGTCCTGGAACTGCTCGTTGCGGGCGACGAAGTCGGTCTCCGAGTTCACCTCGACGAGCGCGCCGCTCTTGCCCGAGGCCACGAGGCCGATGAGGCCCTCCGCGGCGATGCGCCCGGCCTTCTTGGCGGCCTTGGACAATCCCTTCTTGCGCAGCCAGTCGACGGCTGCCTCGACGTCGCCCTTGGTCTCGGTGAGCGCCGACTTGCAGTCCATCATTCCGGCGCCGGTCTTGTCGCGCAGTTCCTTCACCTGGCTGGCGGAAATCGTCATGGATAAGCTCTTCGTTTGGCGGACGCCGTCACGCTACGCCCGCAGGTTGACAAGAAGTGATGAGGCAGCGGCCGGATCAGACCGCCGTGGCCTCGACCAGCTTCTTGGCCTGGCCGACCCAACCCTCTTTCTCGATCTGGCCCTTGAGCCGCAGCTGGAGGTCGAGTGCTCCCAGCTGTTCAGCATCGAGATCGGCGATCTGCCAGTAGTGGAACACGCCCGCGTCGTTGAGGCGCTGCTCGATCTTGGGCGTAATGACCGTGATGCGCTTGAGATCGTCGGGTTCTCCGCGTGGTGCCTCGATGCCGCGGAAGCCCGTCGGCTTCTCCTTCTCGACCACGGGGAGCACCTCGACGGGCGGAGCCACGGACGCGCCCACGTCGACGCCGGCCGTCGACTGGCTGCGCTCAAGGCCGTCGAGCGCGGCGCGCGCGATCAGGTCGCAGTAAAGGGTGATGGCGCGGCCCGCGTCATCGTTGCCGGGCACGGGGAAGTCGATGCCGTCGGGATCGCAGTTGGTGTCCACGATGGCAACGATCGGGATGTGGAGCTTCTTCGCCTCCTTGATGGCGATGCTCTCCTTGTTGGTGTCGATGACGAACAGGAGATCGGGCGTGCCGCCCATGTCCTTGATGCCGCCCAGCGCCTGATTGAGCTTCTCGCGCTCGCGCGTGAGGTTCAGGATCTCTTTCTTGGTGCGGCCCTGCGGATCGGCGAGGATGTCGTCGAGCTGGCGCAGGCGGCGGATCGACTGGGAGATGGTCTTCCAGTTGGTCAGCGTGCCGCCGAGCCAGCGGTGATTGATAAAGTACTGTGCGGAGCGCTTCGCCGAATCCGCGATCGAATCGGAGGCCTGGCGCTTCGTCGCGACAAACAGCACGCGACCGCCGCTGGCGACGGTATCGGAAATCTTGACCAGCGCCTGATGCAGCATCGGCGTCGTCTGCGTCAGGTCGATGATGTGGATGTTGTTGCGGGCGCCGTAGATGAAGGGCGCCATCTTGGGGTTCCAGCGATGCGACTGGTGACCGAAGTGCACGCCAGCTTCCAAGAGCTGACGCATGTTGAACGCAGGAAGCGTCATGGTTCGTCCTTTTCCGGTTGGTCCTCCGCGGGCCTTTAAGAAGACGGCTTCCCAATCGTTTGGGGCCGTCCACCGGAGCGCTTAACGGGGCTTTCTGTCCGCTAGGCGCAAGGTCCGCGTGTGAGATGGGTGGGCTTATAGAGTGTACACCCCAAATTGACAAGCCCGCGGCGAAAACCCTTGGTTGCCGGCGCCGGAGGCCCTTAGGAAGTCGCATGGACAGCAAGGAAATACCGGTCCGGGCGCTGCAGCTCGGCGAGCGCATCGAGGTCAAGGGGCTCGAGCGCGACGACGCCTTCTCCGGCACCCCCTTGGCGTTTCGCACCAGCGCGGAAGGCATCGCGGTTCTGTTCAAGTCGGGCGCCGCCGTCTTCGTCAACATGACGCCCGTCGAGGAGGAGCAGCTTATCCGCAGCCTGGCGGCGCGCATCATCGCGCCGCTCGCCGACCGCGAGACGGAGACCGTGCGTCTCGCCGTGAAGCCCGACGAGGACGAGCTCATCTCATCCTCGGGCGCATTGCAGATCAAATCGGCCGACCGCAACCGCCTGCTGCTCGTCGCCGAGGCGCTCGCCATGAGCGTGGCGCTCGCCTACGACGAGCGACGCATCGCCGTCGCTTTCGACCGCATCGACGCCGTGGCGCAAGCGCTGAAGCAGCGCCGCCTGCCGCCGGGCCCGCAGGCGACGCTGCTCGAGCAGATCGGCGAGGCGCTCCTGATCCAGCAGCGGCTCGCGGCCCGCGTCGACCTCGACGAAAAGCCCGACGTGCTGTGGGATCACCCCGAGCTTGAACGCTTCTGGGCCCGCCTCGTCGACGAGTACGACCTGCCCCAGCGCGGGCGCGCGATCGCGCGCAAGCTCGACGTGATCCGCGGCACCGCCGACACCATCACCGACCTGATGGCGACGCGCACCAGCCACCGGCTGGAGATCTACATCATTGTGCTGATCGCCATCGAGATCGTGCTCGGGCTCTACGACACGTTCCTGAAGTGAAGCGCGAGGCCGTTCGTCCCTTTACGGGGTGAGCGCGGCGCGCGATGCCTCGACCCGGCGTTTGGGATTGGGAAGGGGAAGGGCTGCGGGGCCGGCGTTGGCGCTGACGCGCGGCTCGGAGGGCAAGCAGCCGTTGAAGCGCGCTGCGGTGCCTTCCGATACGATCGCGATCACCGTGTGCCGCTCAGCAGACCAGTCCTGCAGCTGCGCAAGGCGCGCTTCGGGCAGCGCCACGCAACCCGCGGTGCCGATGCCCTCCCCCTGCCAAACGTGAAGGGAGATGCACGACCCGGCCTTGGCCTTGCCGTAGGGCGGGTACTCGATGAAGATGCCACGTCTATAGAGCGCGTTCGCGGCCATGTCCTCGCCGCTGGCCTTGTCGCCCGCAGTGCTGCGCGCCACGATTTGCCCGTAGAGGGGCGAGCTCACGTCATCCACGCAGAAGTGCCGCCCCGGCGCCAGCTGCACGCGGCCGGCGCGATCGTCCTTGGCGAACCCGAAGGCCGCACCCAGGCGATAGATGCCGGCGGGCGTGCGCTTGTCGCCTTCCTGCTTGATCGGCTCGCCGCTCTTGGCGAGATGGCTGAAGCGGTGCCCCCAGGCGATGCCGCGCGCGCCCACGACGGCGGGCTCGGACTCGCTGCGCGGCGTCCAGCGCGCAATCGGGGACGCCCGCTCGAACGTGCGCAAGGTGCCCTTGGCGGTGTTCATGTCGGGCACGGTGATGATGAGGATCCGGGTCGCGCGGTGCAGGACGCGCGGGCAGTAGCCCGCACTTGCCGCGACCGGCAGCAGGCAAGCCGCGACAACCGCAACGAGGGCCAGGGGTATCGGTGAGCTCTGCCGCATTTTAGGCAATTCACTCGCTACTGCGAACGCCTTTAGCCTACGTCAGATTTCTAAAACTTCTACTACCCCCGGCGCGGTGGAAAGAATTCCGGCACTCGCCGGCGAGACATCGTAGCGGCCGGGGATGATGATCTCGACCTCGCGGCCGCGGTCCTCGAGCGCCAGCACGAGGCGGATCTCGCCCTTGCCGCCGTGCTTCAGCTGGGATTTCAGCGTGGCGATCGACTTGGTGTTGGATTGCACCAGCCGGCGGTCGAGCACCACCTTCAGGCCGCGCTGCACGCCCGCTGCCGCCGTATCGAGGCCCTCGAGGCCTTCAACGCGCAACTTCACGGTATCGCCGTCACGCTCGGCCGAGACGGCGAGCAGCACCGGCGTGCCGGGCTCCAGGAGATCGCCGGCCTTGGCGAGCGTATCGGAGAAGATGACGGCCTCGAACTGCCCCGTCGTGTCGGAGAACATCGCGAACGCGAACTTGTTGCCACGCTGCGATTTGCGCTCGCGCGCCGAAATGACGATGCCGGCGAGACGCCCTTCGCACGACCCGCGCTCGGCAAGTGCTTCGAAATCGCTGTAGCGCTTTACGCCGAGCTTGTGCAGCACGCGCTCGTAGCTGTCGAGCGGATGGCCCGACAGATAGAAGCCGACCGCCTCGAACTCGTGGGAAAGCCGCTCCATCGGCGTCCAGGCTTGGACGGGGCGAAGGTCGAGCTGGGGCGCGGTGTCGCCCAGACCGAACAGGTCCTCGGTGCCCGACGCCGTGTTCGCCTCGCGCCGCTGCGCCAGGGCGAGGATGCCCTCGACGTTGGCGGCGACGAGCGCGCGGTTGGCTTCCAGCGTATCGAAGGCGCCGGCCGCGGCGAGAGTCTCCAGCGCGCGCTTGTTGAGCGCCTTGGGGTTGAGGCGGGAGGCGAAGTCGGCAAGGCTCGCGTAGCGGCCCTTCTCGGCGCGATCGGCGACGACGGTCGCGACGGCGGATGCGCCGATGTTTTTGAGGGCGGCAAGCGAATAGCGGATCGCGCCGAACCCATCGGGGTCCTTCGACGGCTCGGCGAGGAAGTCGACCTCGGAGGCGTTGACGCACGGCGGCTGCACCTCGATGCCGCTCTTTTTGGCTTCCGCCGCAAACTGCGCGAGCTTGTCGGTGTTGCCCATGTCGAGCGTCATGGAGGCGGCGAGAAATTCCTCGCGGTAGTTCGCCTTCATGTAGGCGGTCTGGTAGCTGACGAGCGCATAGGCCGCGGCATGGCTCTTGTTGAAGCCGTAGCCTGCGAACTTGTTCACGAGCTCGAAGATGTAGGTGGCATCCGTCTCATTGACGCCGCGCTCGAGCGCGCCCTTGACGAAGCGCGCCTCGTGGCGGCGCATCTCGGCTTTGTCCTTCTTGCCCATCGCGCGGCGCAGCATGTCGGCTTGCCCGAGCGTATAGCCGCCCATGACCTGCGCGATCTGGATCACCTGCTCCTGGTAGATGATGACGCCGTAGGTCTCCTTCAGGATCGGCTCCAGAAGCGGGTTCAGGTAGTCGACTTTCTCCTCGCCGTGCTTGCGGAAGATGTAGGACGGGATGTTGTCCATCGGCCCGGGGCGATAGAGCGCCACCATGGCGATGATGTCCTCGATGCGGTCGGGCCTGAGCCGTTTCAAGCTCTCGCGCATTCCGGTGCTTTCCAGCTGGAACACGCCGACCGTGTCGGCCTTGGCGAGAAGCTCGAAGGTGCGCCGATCATCGAGCGGCACGGTCGCGAGATCGACGTCCACGCCCCGCCCGCGCGCGACGAGATCGACGGCCTTTTTCAGAACCGTGAGCGTCTTGAGCCCGAGGAAGTCGAATTTCACCAGCCCCGCCGCCTCGACCATCTTCCAGTTGTACTGGGTGACGGGCATGTTCGACTTGGGATCGCGCGTCAGCGGCACCAGCTCTTCCAGCGGGCGGTCGGCGATCACGAGGCCGGCGGCGTGCGTGGACGCGTGGCGGTAGAGTCCTTCGAGCTTTTGCCCGATCTCGAGCAGGCGAGCGACGAGCGGCTCGGCGGCACGCGCCTCCTGCAGCTTGGGCTCGCCGGCGATGGCCTCGGGCAGCGTCACGGGATTAGCAGGGTTGTTGGGCACGAGCTTGCACAGCCGGTCGACCTGCCCATACGGCATCTGCAGCACGCGCCCTACATCGCGGAGTACGGCGCGCGCCTGCAATTTGCCGTGCGTGATGATTTGCGCCACGCGGTCATGCCCGTACTTGTCCTGCACGTAGCGGATCACCTCGTCGCGCCGGTCCTGGCAGAAGTCGATGTCGAAGTCCGGCATCGATACGCGCTCGGGGTTGAGGAAGCGCTCAAACAGCAGCCCGAAACGCAAGGGATCGAGGTCGGTGATGGTGAGCGACCAGGCGACGACCGAGCCGGCACCTGAGCCGCGGCCAGGGCCCACGGGAATGCGTTGCTGCTTCGCCCACTTGATGAAGTCGGCGACGATGAGGAAGTAGCCGGGAAACTTCATGCGCGCGATCACGTCGAGCTCGTAGGCGAGCCGCGTCTCGTAGTCGGCGACGGTGAAGCCAGGCGCGGGCGGGTTCGCGGCGAGCCGCTCCGCCAACCCCTGCTCGGCCTGGCGGCGCAGCTCGGCACCCTCCAGCCGCGACTGCTCCGTTTCGCTGATCGTGTCGTCGCCGGCGACGAAGCGGGGCAGGATCGGCTTGCGCCCCTTGGGGCGGAAGGCGCAGCGCTTGGCGATCTCGATCGTGCTGGCGAGCGCCTCGGGCAAATCGGAGAACGCCTCCGCCATCGCGTCGGCACTCTTGAAGTCGTGCGCGCGCGTTACCCGGCGCCGGTCGTCCTCCACGACGTAGCGCCCTTCCGCGATGCACAGCAGCGCATCGTGGGCCTCGTAATCGTCGGGGCTCGCGAAGTAGGCCTCGTTGGTGGCGACGATGGGAAGCTTGTGCGCATACGCGAGCTGCAACAGCTGCGGCTCCACCTCGTGCTCCGAGCGTACGCCGTGGCGCTGGATCTCTACGTAGAGCCGGTCGCCAAAGGCACTCTTGAGCTGCTCGAGGCGCGCCTCGGCGAGATCATGCTGCCCCTCGCGCAAGGCCCGGTCGATCGGACCGTCGGGACCACCCGTCAGGGCGATCAAGCCGCCAGCGTGGCTTGCCAGCGCCGTGACCGTCGTGTGCGGCCCATCCGTGTCGGCGGCCTCCAGGTGAGCGCGGCTCACGAGCTTCATCAGATTGGCGTAGCCGGCCTCGCTCATGGCGAGGAGCGCAATCGGCCCGTCGCCCGCGTTGCGCGCGCCGGCGCGCTCGGCCTGTTCGGCCTTGCGCTCCTCGAAGCCGACATTGAGCGTGACGCCGATGACCGGCTGTATCCCGGCTTCGGCGAGCTTGTCGGAGAACTCCAGCGCGCCGAACAGATTGTTGGTGTCGGTGAGCCCCAGCGCGGGAAAGCCGTAAGCCGCCGCAAGCTTGGCAAGCTTGGGGATCGTCAGCGCGCCTTCGAGCAGGGAATAGGCCGAATGCACCTTGAGGTGCACGAACCTCGCCGGCGCAGGCGCCGTCGAGCCGTCGGCCGACGGCGAGCGATTCGTTGTGTTCATGCCCTTTACTTAGACCACGCACCGACCCGGCCCAAGAGCGATCCCCGGCCTGTCCCCCGCAAGCGCGCCTCGTCAGCGCACCGTGTGGGGGGCGACCTCGATCAGGATGCCGTCGGAAAGCTGCAGCACGCGATCCATGCGCCGCGCGAGCTCGAGATTGTGCGTGGCGATGAGTGCCGCGACGCCCGTGCCGCGAATGAGCTGGATCAGCGCGTCGAACACGTGACCGGCGGTGTGCGGATCGAGGTTTCCGGTCGGCTCGTCGGCGAGGATGAGGCGCGGTTGGTTCGCAAGCGCGCGGGCGATCGCGGTGCGCTGCTGCTCGCCGCCCGAAAGCTCGGCGGGACGATGACTGACGCGATCGGCGAGCCCCAGCGAGCCCAGGAGCTGGCGCGCGTGCGCGCCGGCCTGGCGGCGCCCCCGGCCGGCGATCATCTGCGGGATCACGACATTCTCCAGCGCGGAAAACTCAGGCAGAAGCTGGTGGAACTGGTAGATGAAGCCCATCTCCAACCGGCGCACGCGCGTGCGCTCGAAATCGGTCATGTTCGAGCAATCGCGTCCGCCGACGATGACGTGGCCGCTGTCGGGCGTCTCCAGCAGGCCGGCGATGTGCAGAAGCGTCGACTTGCCGGCGCCCGACGGGCCCACGAGACCCACCGCCTCGCCCGGGTGGATGTCGGTCGTGGCGCCGATCAGCACCTCGATCGTGCGCGGACCCTGGCGGTAGGTGCGAACCAGCCGATCAAGCCGCAGCACGGTCTGGCTTGCCGGGTCCAGCACGGTTCCGATCTCCTCGGCCAATGCGTTCATGCGTCCTCGCTCACTCGTAGCGCAGGGCTTCGACGGGATCGAGCGTGGACGCCCGCCACGACGGATAAAGCGTCGCCAGCACCGATAGTGCAAGCGCCATTCCGACGATCGAGGCGGTTTCGCGCACGTCCATGTCGGCGGGAAGCCGCGTCAGATAGTAGACGTTGGGGTCGAAGATCGTCGTATCGCTCATCCAGGCGGTCACCTCGCGGATCGATTCGATGTTGAGGCAGAACGCGATCCCGAGAGCGAGCCCCGCGAGCGTGCCGACGATGCCGATCGAGGCGCCGGTGATGAGGAAGACGCGCATCATCGCGCCGCGCGTCGCACCCATGGTGCGCAGGATCGCGACGTCGCGGCCCTTGTCCTTCACGAGCATCATCAGCCCGGAAATGATGTTGAGGGCGGCAACCAGCACGATCAGCGACAGAATGACGAACATCACGTTGCGCTCGACCTCGAGCACGGTGAAGAATGTCTCATTGCGCTGGCGCCAGTCCGAGACGTGCACGGTGGGGCCCCCCGCATCCTTGATCGTCTGGACCATGGCGTCGATCTGCCCGGGATCATCGACGACAATCTCGAGCGCATCGACCTCGGCCCCGCGCGAAAAGTAGCGCTGCGACTCGAGCAGCGGCATGAACACCATGGTGCGGTCGTATTCCGACATGCCCATCTCGAACAGAGCCGCGATCTTGTAGGGCTTGGTACGCGGCGCCGTGCCGAAGGGCGTCTGCGCGCCGCGCGGCGAGATGAGCGTGATGGTGTCACCGACGTTGACGCGCAGCGAGTTGGCAAGCCGCGTACCGATGGCAATACCGGTTTGCTCGCTGAACCCGTCGAGCGAGCCGAAACGGATGTTGTCGGCCACGAGCGGCAGCGCCTTCAAGCTGTCTTCCGTCATGCCGCGCACCAGAGCCCCCGTCGCCTGCACGGCAGAAGAGATCATGACCTGCCCCTCTATCAGAGGCATCACCGTTTTGACGCCGGTGACGCCCGCAACGCGCCTGGCGATCTCGGGGTAATCCTCGAAGGGGACGCCGATCTTGTTGACGATGACGTGCCCGTTGAGGCCGAGGATCTTGGCGAACAGCTCGTTGCGAAAGCCGTTCATCACCGCCATGACGATGATGAGGGTCGCGACGCCCAGCATGATGCCGGTGAAGGAGAAGCCGGCGATGACGGAGATGAAGCCTTCCTTGCGCCGCGCGCGCAGATAGCGAAGGGCCAGCATCCATTCGTAGGCCGCGAAGGGCGCTGTGTTCTTGATGTCTCGCGGGTGGGGTTCTGTCGAAGTGGCGCTCATCATCCCTCGAAATTCCCTCGCTCCCATAGGCCCGGCAGCAGAGCTAACCCCGCATTCAGGCCAGATTGCGTTGCGCGAGGAAGGCTGCTCGGGGCCGTCTCCAACGCCGCGCGAACCGCCGTGCCCAGCATTCGTCCGCCTTGTATCCCGATCGCGACATTCGTGTGAATTAACGTTTTATGCTGAACGAGCTTCGCGATCGAACGGACACTAGCAGGGTTATAATTCCAGTGTGATTCAGATCGAGAAATTCGCTAAGAGCCATGCCGCGAACGGTGGCGAATGTCTCGATCATCACACTAATAGGCCCGCCCGATCAGCACATATTCCCGCGCGGGATCCCCCGTAAACAAACAGGTGCCCTGGACCGGCTTTTGATGGAGCGGCGCGTTACGGATCGTAAGCTTAAGCGCTTTCAAGCGTTCCGCAATCGCTTCGAGCTTACCTCCTTCGGGCTTCGACCATGCGATGCTTGCCCAGCCCTTGAAGGCACCCCCCTCGTCCTCGGCTTCGGCCGCGCCGAAGTACTCGGCCAGCTCATCGAAGGTCTTGATGCCGGAGAGAATGTTGCCATCCAGGCGCGCCTTGGCCTCATCGAACAAGCGCGCCTGGATGGCGTCCAGAAGCGCCTGGGCGCCGGACAGGAACTCCTGGCGCGGGAGGCTGTGCGAGACGACCTTATCCCCGTCGCGCAGCGCATCGCGGCGCATGTAGGTGACCTTATCCCCGGCCGCATCGCGCCCGCCGATCTCGACGATCACCGGCGCGCCGCGGCGCACCCAGTTCCAGCGCTTCTCCGCCGACTTCACCGGCTTCACGTCGACGAGCACGCGGATGCCGGCAGCCTTCAATTCCGTCTCGAGCGAGGCACAGTAGTCGAGCAACTCCTTGTCCTCGGGCTTGTCGCGCAGCATGGGCACGATGACGATCTGGCGCGGCGCCACTTTCGGCGGGAGCCGCAGACCGTCGTCGTCGCCGTGCGTCATGATCACGCCTCCGATGAGGCGGGTCGACACACCCCAGCTCGTCGTGTGGCAATACGTGAGCTGGCCCTCCCGGTTCTGGAACTGGATGTTCTGGGCTTTGGCGAAGTGCGTGCCGAGATAATGCGAGGTGCCGGCCTGCAGGGCCTTGCCGTCCTGCATCATCGCCTCGATCGAATAGGTATTGTCGGCACCGGGGAAGCGCTCATTTGCCGGCTTCTCGCCGGCGATGACCGGCATCGCGAGCACGGTCTCGGCGAACTCCCGATAGACTTCGAGCATCTTCAGCGTCTCGGCCATGGCATCGTCGCGGTCGGCGTGTGCGGTGTGCCCCTCCTGCCAGAGGAATTCCGCAGTGCGCAGGAACAGCCGCGTGCGCATCTCCCAGCGTACGACGTTGGCCCACTGGTTGATGAGCAGCGGCAGATCGCGATAGCTCTTGATCCAACGCTGGAAGGCATCGCCGATGATCGTCTCCGACGTCGGCCGCACGATGAGCGGCTCCTCAAGCTTGGCTTCGGGATCGACCACCAGCTCGCCGCCTACGTTCTTCAGGCGGTGGTGGGTGACGACCGCCATCTCCTTGGCGAAGCCTTCGACGTGCTCTGCCTCCTTGGCGATGAAGCTCATCGGGATGAAGAGCGGGAAGTAGCAGTTTTCGTGGCCCGTTTCCTTGATGCGGGCGTCGAGCTCGGCCTGAATGCGTTCCCACACGCCCCAGCCCCACGGCTTGATGATCATGCAGCCGCGCACCGGGCTCGTCTCGGCCATGTCGCCGTCGCGCACGGCGACTTGATACCACTCCGGGAAATTCTGCTCCCGAGCGACGCTTAGCGCGCGCTTGCTCATCGGCTCGCCCTCGACGTTTTGGCGCCCCACGCCGATCGGGCTTGCCTGGCGCGCAGGACCGGCAGGAAATAGCGGGAGAGGAGCATGGGGGCCGATCTGAATAGGAAGGCGCGGGGGCCTGGCTCGGGCGCATCCTAACCTTGCAGGCGCCAGCGAGCCTGTTTTTTGGGCTGGTAGCCCGGAATAGGGCGGGTGGCAATCCCGCATCCGTGGGCGTGGGGCGCCGTTCACAGGCTAATTCCAAGGCGCGCAGCGCCCCCCTCGCCCATTCTGCGCACTATACCATGACGGGCCGGGGGTAAGCTTGCGCACGCGGCCAAGTCGCAATTGCCTTCCGGGGGCTTGAAATTTTTTCTCGCCAAAGCGCAGAAGCCCCCGTGACAGAAGGCCGCGTGTCGGCTAAAGGTACTCGCCACGAGGGTGGGTCAAAGCCGCGCACAGAAGCGGCAGGCAGCCCGAGTTTAGGGAGAATACCGGCGCTCGCGACTACCCAATGGGGTGGTCGAGACAGCGCCCAGTGTAGAGCGCGCCGCGCGCAATGTTTCGCAGGCGCCGCTCCACGACAACAAAAGCTGGAATGCGCGGGAGCAAGGTTCTTTGAACCTTGCTCTTTGCGTTTTGCCGACGCGCTTACGGGAAGGGGATCGTATCGGGCGTGATGAGCCGGAAATAGATCACGACATTGACGATGGCGAAAACGATCGTCGCGACGCCCGTGTTGATCAGGAAGATGCGCGCCATCCGCTGATTGGCGGGCGCGCTCTCAGGCGTCCCCGGAACGACGCTTCCCTCCTCATGCTGCGTGCGCACGCCGAAGGGCAGCACGGCGAAGAGCGTGATCCACCAGATGAAAACGTAGACCGCGATCGATTCGAGAACGTCCATCGGCTCCTCGTCGTATCAGGCCTGCTCCAGCTCGACGAGCGTGCCGCAGAAGTCCTTGGGGTGCAGAAACAGCACCGGCTTGCCATGCGCGCCGGTCTTGGGCGTGCCGTCGCCCAGCACGCGCGCGCCCTGCGCCTTGAGCCTATCGCGCGCGGCCAAGATGTCGTCGACCTCGTAGCACACGTGATGAATGCCGCCGTCGGGGCTCTTCTCCAGGAACTTGGCGATGGGCGAGCCTTCGCCCAGCGGCTCCAACAGCTCGATCTTGGTATTGGGCAGCGTGATGAACACGACCGTTACGCCGTGCTCGGGCTGCGGGAGGGGTTCGGTGACGGTCGCGCCCAGCGCGTCCCTGTAGAGGGCGGTCGCCGCAGCGAGATCCTTTACGGCGATGGCCACATGGTTGAGACGTCCGATCATCAAGCTTCCTCTGTCGTCTATCGGCGCTCCGCCCCCCAACGACAGGGCGCCTGCTAGCTCTCCCTATCGATCACGTTCGTCAGAACCTTGCAAATGGGCTTCTTGCCCCACGCCTCGTTGACGGCCGCGCGCACGGCGCGGCGAACCGCCTCGGCGATGAGCTCAGGCGTCTTGCGCGATTTCGGCGGGATGCTGCGCAGCGTGCCCTCGACGCTATCGAGCACCACATCGAGCATGGCATGGCCCTCCGCGGTCGCCTCCGGGACGCCGTCGAGAACGGCCTTGGGCTCGCCCAACAGCTCGCCGTGGCGCGAGAAACACAGGCTGACGAAGACGATGCCGACGGAGGCGAGCTTGCGCCGCGCGCGCACGGGCCCGTCGGACTCGGGCACGAGCAGCCGCCCGTCGCGGAAAAGGCGCCCTACCGGCGCGTCATCGATGACGGCGGGATTTGGCAGGAGGCGCGCGAGCTCGCCGTTGAGCAGCGTCAAGACCGTCTGCGCCCCCATCTCGCGCGCGAGCTCGGCCTGCGCCTTGAGGTGGCGCGCCTCGCCGTGCATCGGAACGACCACGCGGGGCTTGATCCAGCCATACATGCGGCGCAGCTCGTCGCGGCGCGGATGGCCCGACACATGCACGAGCGCCTCGCCGTCGGTCAGGATCTCGCAGCCGATGCGCGATAATGCATTCTGGATGCGCCCGATCGATTTCTCGTTGCCGGGGATGGTGCGCGAGGAAAAAATGACGAGGTCGCCCTTGCTGAACGAGATGTCCGGGTGCTCCGCTTCAGAGATGCGGGCCAATGCGGCGCGCTCCTCACCCTGGCTGCCGGTGCACAAGAGCACGACCTCGCGGCGCTGCAGGTAGCTGAACTGGTCCTGATCCAGATACTTGAACCCTTGCGGCAGATAGCCCGTGTCGATGGCGACGTCGATCACGCGATGCAGCGCGCGCCCGGCGACGACGAGCTGGCGGCCGGTTGCATGGGCCGCCTCCGCAACCACCTTGATGCGCGCCACGTTGGAGGAGAACGTCGTGAGCGCGACGCGTCCCTTGGCTTTTCCGATAATCTCGATCAGCGAATTCGCCACGTCGCGCTCGGAAACGGAGCTCCCTTCGCGAAAGGCGTTGGTCGAATCGATGACGAGCGCGTCGACGCCGGCCTCTCCGAGCCGCGCCAAGCGCCCCTCGTCCAGCGGCTTGCCGATCATGGGCGTCGCGTCGAGCTTCCAGTCGCCGGTATGGAACAGCGTTCCGAGACCGGTGCGCAGTGTCAGCGCGCTCATTTCCGGAATCGAATGGGCGAGCGTCGTGAGCTCCACGTCGAACGGGCCCACCTTGAACCGCCCATCAAGCGGCACGACGTTGATCGGCAGCTTCAGTGCGCCGCCATACTCGGCAAGCTTGGCGCGCAGCATGCCCGCCGTGAACGGCGTGGCATAGATCGGCGCCTTGAGGCGCGGCCACAGCTCGATCACCGCTCCGATATGATCCTCGTGCGCGTGCGTCAGCACGATGCCTGCAAGGTCGGCGCGGCGCTCCTCGATGAAGCGCGGGTCCGGCAGGATCACGTCGATGCCTGGATCGAACTCGCCTTCGGGGAAGGTGATGCCGCAGTCGACCATCAGCCACTGGTGCGCACCGGGCGGACCATAGCCGTAGAGGTAGGCGTTCATCCCGATCTCGCCGAGACCGCCGAGCGCGACGAATACGAGCTCGTCGCCGCCCTTACCCCGGCCTGCGCCAGGTCCTTTTTGACTCATAGACTGCTGTCGTCTCCCTGTTCTTCGACGTCGTCTGACCCGCTCGCAAGACTGACATCCCCGAACGTGAACCGCCGTTCCGCTCCGTCCTTCATCGCGATCAGAAGCGCGCCGTCCGCATCGAGCCCAACAAAGCGCCCTTCAACGGGGCCCTCGCAGGCTTGCACGCTGAGCAACTCGCCGACCGCGCCGGCCCGATCGAGCCAGGCTGAGCGGATCGCCGCAAACCCGGCCCCGTCGTGCCACGTCTGGAGCCAGGCATCCATAGCCTGCGCCAGGAAGCACAATGCGTCGTGCGGCGAAAGCTCCAAGCCGTGGCGGGCGAGATTTGTCGCGGCGCGACCCAGGCCGGCCGGGGCCGCGTTAAGGTTCAGCCCCACGCCAACCACCGCCAGCATGCCGTCGCGCGGCGCCATCGTGCTGCTTTCGACCAGGATTCCGCCGGTCTTGGACGCGCCGATCAGGATGTCGTTGGGCCATTTGAGGCGCAAGGGCGCCTCGGGGGCGAGCACGCCGGCCATGCGGATGGCGTCGATCGCCGCGACACCCGCAACGAGGGAGAGCTGTCCCGCATCAGCGACAGGGCACGCCGTCGCGATGACGAGGCTCGCATGGAGATTGCCTTGTAGCGACGCCCACGCGCGCCCCGACCGTCCCCGCCCGGCCGTCTGCCGGTCGGCATGCACCCAGAAGGGCGGCTTCTCGCCGGCAAGCGCCCGGCGCATGGCTTCCGCGTTGGTGGAATCGACCTCGGCGAGGTGCACGAGGCGATGGGGCGCGGGCAGTCCGGCGCCCGGGTTCATTGGCCGGGACTTGCGTGCAGGGACTGCGCCGCGATCAGCGCCGCGTTCACGAGGGGCGCCGGCAGCAGAACGAACAGCAGCACGAACATCCCCGCGATCGTCATGACCAGTCCCGCGCCGCGCTCCACCGGCAGGAACGCCTCGCCGGCATCATCGAAGAACATGATCTTGACGACGCGCAGGTAGTAGTAGGCGGCAACGACGCTCGCCAGCACGCCGATGACGGCGAGGCCGTAGAGGCCGGCTTTTATCGCGGCGGCGAACACGTAGAACTTCGCGAAGAAGCCGGCGAGCGGGGGTATGCCCGCCATCGAGAAGAGGATCATCGCCAGCACGAAGGCCATGGGCAGATTGGTCTTCGCAAGCCCCGACAAGCCGTCGATCTCCTCCACCATGCCGAGCTTGTTGCGCATGGACAGGATGCAGGCGAAGGCGCCCACCGTCATGAACAGATAGATCGCCAGATAGATGATGACGGCCTGCGTGCCGGCCTCGCTGTCGGCGGCAAGCCCGATCAGCGCGTAGCCGATATGGCCGATCGAGGAATAGGCCATCAGGCGCTTGATGTTCGACTGCCCGATCGCGGCGAAGGCGCCGAGCAGCATCGAGGCGATGCTCAGGAAGACGAGGATCTGCTGCCATTGCGGCGCGATGCCGGGAAAGGCGGTGAGCAGCACGCGCATCAAAAGCGCCATGGCGGCGATCTTGGGCGCGGCCGCGAAAAAGGCAGTGACCGGCGTCGGCGCGCCCTCGTAGACGTCGGGCGTCCACATGTGGAAGGGCACGGCCGCGATCTTGAAGGCGATGCCGACCAGCAGGAAGACGAGCCCGATGGTGAGGCCGACGTTCTGCGCCGCGGGCTCTGCCTGCGCGACGCTTGCGATCACCGTAAAGTCGATAGACCCAGTGAAGCCGTAGATGAGCGAGCAGCCGTAGAGCAACATGCCCGACGACAGCGATCCCAGCACGAAGTACTTGAGCCCCGCCTCGCTGGAGCGGACGGAATCGCGGTTGATCGCGGCGACCACGTAGAGCGCCAGGCTCTGCAGCTCCACGGCGAGGAAGAGCGCGATCAGGTCGCCGGCCGAGACCATCAGCATCATGCCGAGCACGGCGAGCAGCAGCAGCACCGCGTACTCGAAGCTCAACAGCTTGGCACGCGCAAGGTCGCCCAACGACATGACGAGCACGAGGACGGCGCCCGCGAGCACCAAGAGCTTCATGAAGCGGGCGAAGCCGTCGACGATGAAGGCGCCCTCAAACAGCGTCTCGCGCGCGCCGGGTCCCGTTGCCAGCACGGCCGCGGCGGCGAGCAGCACGAAAATCGCGATCACGTTCGAGGCGAAGTCGCGCCCAGGAGCTGCGCCGCGGAACACGCCGAACATCAAAACGAGCATCGCGCCTACGGCAACGATGATCTCGGGCAGCACCGGCGCGTACGTGGTCAACTCTTGCATGAACCGGGCTCCTGGCTTACGGCGCGGGCGCCGGGCGGACCGATGCTTCGTAGCTCGTCACGAGCTTCTTCACCGATACGGCGGCGACGTCGAGCACGGGCGCGGGATAGATGCCGAGCAGGATCGTGAGCACGATGAGCGGCGCTATGATCGCGATCTCGCGGTAGCTCAGATCCTTGATGGTCTTGAGAGCGGGCTTGACGAGCTCTCCGAAGATGACGCGCCGGTAGACCCACAGCGCGTAAGCAGCCGACCAGATCACGCCCGTGGTCGCGAACAAGGCGAGCCAGGTATTGACCTTGAAGGCTGCGAGCAGCGTCAGGAACTCGCCGATGAAGCCGCTCGTTCCGGGCAGGCCGACGTTGGCCATGGTGAACACCATGAAGAACGCGGCGTAGATCGGCATGCGATTGACGAGCCCGCCGAACACGGAGATCTCGTGCGTGTGCATGCGATCATAGAGCACGCCGACGCAGAGGAAGAGCCCGGCCGAGACGATGCCGTGCGAGACCATCTGGAAGACCGCGCCCTCCGTGCCTTGAGTCGAGAACGTGAAGATGCCCATCGTCACGAAGCCCATGTGGGCGACCGAGGAATAGGCAATCAGCTTCTTGAGATCGGTCTGCGCCAGCGCGACGAGCGAGGTGTAGATGATCGCCACGATCGACAGCACGAACATGAGCCCCGACAGCTGCTGGCTCGCGATCGGGAACATCGGCACCGAGAAGCGCAGGAAGCCGTAGCCGCCCATCTTCAACAGGATCGCGGCGAGGATCACCGAGCCGGCGGTCGGGGCCTCGACGTGCGCGTCCGGCAACCACGTGTGCACCGGCCACATCGGCAGCTTGACGGCGAAGGAGGCGAAGAAGGCGAGCCACAGCCACCACTGCATGTCGGCGGGGAACTTGGTCGTCATCAGCGTCGGGATGTCGGTCGTGCCGGCAAACCAGTACATCGCCATGACGGCGAGCAGCATCAGCACCGAGCCCAGCAGCGTGTAGAGGAAGAACTTGAAGGTTGCATAGACGCGATTGGCACCGCCCCACACGCCGATGATGAGGAACATCGGAATGAGGCCGCCCTCGAAGAAGACGTAGAACAGCACCAGGTCGAGCGCGCAGAACACGCCGATCATCAGCGTCTCGAGCACGAGGAACGCGATCATGTATTCCTTGACGCGATCCTGGATCACCACCCAGCTCGAGAGCACGCAAAGCGGCAGCAGGAACGTGGTCAGCATCACGAACAGCACCGAGATGCCGTCGACGCCGAGCTTGAACTTGAACAGGTCGAGCCAGCTGCGGGTCTCCACGAACTGAAAAGCCGCAGTCGTTGAGTCGAAGTTGAACCAGACAATCAGCGAGACGAGGAACGTGATCGCCGTCGTCCACAGCGCGACCCAGCGGGCATTGTCCTTCGCCTCGGGGTTGAGGCAACCGATGATCACGGCGCCGACGAGCGGCAGGAACATGATGATCGACAGCAGCGGTGCGGAGGCGAATTCCATCTAGCGCACTCCACCCAGGAACATGAAGTAGGTCACGAACAGCGCGAGCCCGATCAGCATGGCGAAGGCGTAGGTGTAGATGTAGCCCGTCTGCAGCCGCACCGCGCGCCCCGTGATCCGGTAGACGCCGGCCGCCGTCCCGTCGATCAGGCCGTTGATGATGCCGATGTCGCCGACCTTCCACAAAAAGTTGGCGATCCAGAACGTCGGGCGCACGAAGATGAGATCGTAGAGCTCGTCGAAATACCACTTGTTCAGCAGGAACACGTAGATCGGACGGAAGAGGCGGACCGTCAGCGCCGGCAGCGACGGCACCAGCACGTAGTAGAGGAAGGGCACGAAGGTGCCGAGCGCCATCGCGGTGAAGGTCGACCAATGCACCCAGGTCGGCAGCGCGTGCATCTCGTGGAAGAGCTCGGTTTCGGTCTTCTGGATGACGGCTGAGCCCCAGAACACGTCGGCGCCGCCGCCGATGAACGTATAGATGCCGAGCGCGCCCGCGAACGCCGCGCCAAACCCTAAGCACAGCAGCGGCACGTACATGGTCGCGGGGGCTTCGTGCACGTGCGCGTAGTCTTCGGCGCTCATGCGCGTCTTGCCGTGGAACGTCATCAGGATCAGGCGCCAGATATAGACCGCGGTCAGGAAGGCGCCGGCGAGCAGGAGCCAGAAGGCATAGTGGTTGTAGGTGCTGGCCGCATACGACGCCTCGATGATGGCGTCCTTGGAGTAGAAGCCGGCAAACCCGCCGATATGCGGGATGCCGAAACCCGACAGCGCCAGGCCGCCCGCGATCATCATCAGCCAGGTGATGCGCATCTTGGGCGCCAGCCCGCCCATCTTGCGCATGTCCTGCTCCTCGTGCAGCGCGTGCTTCACCGAGCCCGCGCACAAGAACAGCAGCGACTTGAAGAAGGCGTGGCAGAACAGATGGAAGATGCCCATCGAGAAGGCGCCGATGCCGCAGGCGGCGAACATGTAGCCGAGCTGCGAGCACGTCGAGTAGGCGACGACGCGCTTGATGTCGTTCTGGACGACCGCGATGGTCGCGGCGAAGAACGCCGTGAACGAGCCGATCAGCGTCACGAAGCCCATCGCGACCGGGGCAAGATCGAACAGCGGCGACAGCCGCGCCACCATGAACACGCCGGCCGTCACCATGGTCGCGGCGTGGATGAGCGCGGAGACGGGCGTCGGGCCTTCCATGGCGTCGGGAAGCCAGGTGTGCAGCAGGAACTGCGCCGACTTGCCCATGGCGCCCATGAAGAGCAGCAGGCACAGCGTCGTCAGGATGTCGGGCTCGTGCCCGAGGAAGAGGAACGACTGGCCGGCAATGCCCGGCGCTGCGTCGAAGATCTGCTGGAAATTCACGGTGCGGAACACGGCAAAGACGCCGAAGATGCCGAGCGCGAAGCCGAAGTCGCCCACGCGGTTGACGATGAACGCCTTGATCGCCGCGGCGTTCGCCTCCGGCTTCTGGTACCAGAACCCGATCAGCAGGTAGGAGAAGAGGCCGACGCCCTCCCAGCCGAAGAACAGCTGCACGAGGTTGTCGGACGTCACCAGCATCAGCATGGCGAAGGTGAAGCCCGACAGGTAGGAGAAGAAGCGCGGGCGCGAAGGGTCGTCGCTCATGTAGCCGATGGAATAGACGTGCACGAGGCCGGAGACGGTCGTCACGACGACGAACATCACCGCCGTCAGCGTGTCGATGCGGAAGGCCCAGGCAACGTCGAGCTCTCCCGAAGTGATCCAGCGCTCGATCGCCACATGCGCCGTCTCGTGCCCGAAACCGACGCGCCAGAACACGACCCAGGAGAGCGCGCAGGAAAGCAGCAGCAGCCCGGTGGTGAGCAGCTCCGACGGCCGCGTGCCCAGCGCGCGGCCGAACAGCCCGACGATCAGCGCGCCCAGGCCTGGCAGAAACACGATGGCCGAGTAGATCATCGGCGCGCCCTCAGCCCTTCATCATGTTGATGTCTTCGACCGCGATCGAGCCGCGGTTGCGGAAGTAGGCCACGACGATCGCGAGCCCGATGGCGGCTTCCGCCGCTGCCACGGTCAGGTTGAACAGGGTGAACACCTGCCCGACGATGTCGCCCAGGAAATACGAGAACGCGACGAGGTTGATGTTGACGGCGAGCAGCATCAGCTCGATTGACATCAAGATGATGATGACGTTCTTGCGGTTGAGAAAGATGCCGAGCATGCCGAGCGTGAACAGGCACGCCGCGACCGTCAAATAATGTCCGACCCCGATGGTCATGCGCTCCGCTCCCTCACCCCTGCCCGTCGGCGGGAATGAACGCCTCGCCCGGCGCAACCTTGACGATCTCGACGCCGGTCGCCGGCCGGCGCGCAACCTGTTTGGCGATCGACTGGCGCCGCACGCCCGGCTTGTGCTGCAGCGTCAGCACGATGGCGCCGATCATCGCCACCAGAAGGATGAGGCCCGCGACCTCGAAGAAGTAGACGTACTTGGTATAGAGGACGAGCCCGAGCGCGCGCGTATTGGAAACTTCGGCCGCGGCCTGGGCGGCGATCGCTCCCGGCGGGCGCGAGACGCCGAGCCCGAAGCCGCGCCCCACGAACAGAAGGATGAGCTCGGCCAGCACGATGCCGCCGACGAGAAGGCCCACTGGTGCGTTCTTGATGAAGCCGGCCTTCAGCTCGGCGAAGTCGACGTCGAGCATCATGACGACGAAGAGAAACAGCACGGCGACCGCGCCGACGTAGACGATGATGAGGATCATCGCCAGGAACTCGGCGCCGAGCAGGATGAAGAGCCCCGCGGCGTTGAAGAAGGCGAGGATCAGATACAACACCGCGTGCACGGGATTCTTCGCCACGATCACCATGACCCCGGCGACGACCGAAAGAACAGCAAACAGATAGAAAAACCCCGCCGTCAGAGCCATCGGTAAGACCCAGCGCCCCTCTCGTCGTCCGCCTCATCGCGCTTTTGAGCGCGCACCGCTGAAGGTGGCGGCACCGTCCGCATTAACCGGCGATAGGGTGAGTACCCTATGCGCCGCGACAATCCAAGCGTCGCGAGGACGCTCTGTGCAAAGAGTCCCGCTCCCCAGCCCGCACCTTCGCTCAGCGATAGGGCGCGTCGAGCAGCAGATTCTTCGCGATTTCCCGTTCCCACCGGTCGCCGTTATCGAGCAGCTTCTCCTTGTTGTAGTAGAGCTCCTCGCGCGTCTCGGTGGCGAACTCGAAATTCGGCCCCTCGACGATGGCGTCCACCGGGCATGCCTCCTGGCACAGACCGCAATAGATGCACTTCACCATATCGATGTCGTAGCGCGTCGTGCGCCGCGTGCCGTCGTTGCGCCGGGGGCCCGCCTCGATGGTGATGGCCTGGGCCGGGCAGATCGCCTCGCACAGCTTGCAGGCGATGCAGCGCTCCTCGCCGTTGGGATAGCGGCGCAGCGCGTGCTCGCCGCGAAATCGTGGCGACAGCGGCCCGCGCTCGAAGGGGTAGTCCAGCGTCTTCTTCTTGGAAAAGAAGTAGCGCATGGCGAGCCCGAAAGCCGACACGAACTCCCACAAAAAGAGCGCTCTCACCGATTGCGCAACGTTCATTGGCAACTCTCTCCTGACGTCATGCGTCGAGCACCATGGGGCCGATCACGTAGCCGATGGCCGGAAACACGATAAGCTCGGCCAACGCGGCAATGCGGATGACGGCCGCCGATCGTTTCTGGTCGTCGCTCGGGCGCGCGTTTTCCATTTTGCCGGCGACGTGGCGCAGCAGCGCAAAGCTCACCATGCCGAGCAGCAAGCCGATCCACGCGCCTGTCATAGCGGGGCTCACGGGCTCACGCCTCCCGCCAACAGGGTTGCATCGCCAAATTGCAGCACGGCGGCCACGATGACGACCATCGCCAGCGACAGCGGCAGGAACACCTTCCAGCCGAGCCGCATGAGCTGGTCGTAGCGGTAGCGCGGCACGATCGCCTTCACCATCGCGAACATGAAGAACACCATCACGCACTTGCCGGCGAACCAGAAGAGTTCCAGGCAGCCAGGTGAAGGGCGCAACCGCGACGGGCGGCAGCCAGCCGCCGAGGAACAGGATCGTCGTCAGCGCGCACATGGTGGTGATCGACACGTACTCGCCCAGCATGAACAGGAGGTAGGGCGTCGAGGAATATTCGACCATGAAGCCGGCAACGAGCTCAGATTCCGCCTCGACGAGGTCAAAGGGCGGCCGGTTCGTCTCGGCGAGCGCGGAGACGAAGAAGATGACGAACATCGGCAGCAAGGGCAGCCAATACCAGTCGAGCGCCGAAGCCGGCAGGCCATGACGCGTGCCGAGGCCTGAGGCTTGCGCGTTGACGATGTCGGTCAGGTTGAGCGAGCCCACGCACAAGATCACCGTGATGATGACGAAGCCGATCGAGACCTCGTAGGAGACCATCTGGGCAGCCGAGCGCAGCGAGCCCATGAACGGATACTTGGAGTTGGACGCCCACCCGCCCATGATGATGCCGTAGACGGCGAGCGAGGACAGCGCCAGCAGGTAGAGCACGCCGACGTTGAGGTCGGAGATCACCCACTTGCCGAGCCCGTTCTCGTTCACCGGGATCACCGCCCAGGCAGCGAGCGCAAACGTCGCGGTGGCAATCGGCGCCAGCAGAAACACGCCCTTGTTGGCGCCCGCCGGGATGATCGGCTCCTTGAAGGCGAACTTCAAAAGGTCGGCGAACGATTGCAGGAGGCCGAAGGCGCCGACGACGTTGGGGCCGCGACGCATCTGCACGGCCGCCCACACCTTGCGGTCCATGAGCAGCAGGAAGGCGACGATGACGAGGAGCACGACGAGCGTGAGCAGGCTCCAGCCCACCACGATCGCGAGCCAAAGGCCGTAGTCCCACCAGGTTTGCAACGTGCTCGGGCTCATGGGATCACTCGGCCGCCTTGAGGCGCTGCGCCGCGCTCGTGCTCTTCTTCAGCGCGCTCATCTCCGCCATGACGGTGGAGGCGCGCGCGATCGGGTTCGTCAGGTAGAAATCGCGGATCGGAGACACGAACGGATCCTTGGTGACGGGCGAGCCCTTCTTGGCGAGCGCATCGACGCCGTCGCGGGGCGCCCCCTCCAGCGTGCCCTGCCGCGCCAGTTGCGGGGCCGCGGCGTACATCGCGGCACGCAAGGCTGCAAGCGTATCGTAGGGGAGCGTGTGGCCGACGAGCGCTGAAAGCGCGCGGATGATGGCCCAGTCCTCTTTGGCCTCGCCCGGAGGAAACGCCGCACGCTCGGTCAGCTGCGCCCGGCCCTCGGTGTTGACGTAGGTCGCGCTCTTTTCCGTGTAGGCAGCGCCCGGCAGAATGACATCGGCGCGGTGGGCGCTCCTGTCGCCGTGGCTGCCCTGATAGACGACGAACGCCGAGGACGTCTCCGGCAAATCGATCTCGTCGGCGCCCAGGAGAAAGAGCACGTCGAGCTTGTCCTTGGCGGCAGCCGCGATGAGTTCGGGTACGTCGAGCCCGTTCTTGTCCGGCACCAGCCCCAAGTCGAGGCCGGCGACGCGCGAAGCCGCGGTGTGCAATACGTTGAACGCGTTCCAGGCCTCGCCCTTGGCGCCTTCCTTGCCGTCCATGGCGGCCTGCGCGATGCGGGCGGACAAACCCAGAATGGCTGCGCCGTCGGAGCGCGCGGCGGCACCCGCGCCCACGATCACCATCGGGTGCTGCGCCGACTTCAGCACCTCCGCGAATGAATGGCGCCCTTCCGACAGGTCGGCCAGCGTCTGCGGGCCGGCGCCCAGGTACTCGTAGGGGTAGGTGAGATCGGTCTGCTCGCCGATGAGTCCGACCTTGAGCTCCCCTGCAATGCCGCCCTGGCGCCAGCGCTTGTGAATGCGGCCGTTGAGGACGGCGGCTTCCATGCGCGGGTTGGTGCCGACGAGCAGGATCGCATCCGCCCGGTCGATGCCGGCGATCGACGAGTTGAACAGATAGCTGGCGCGTCCCTGCGACGGCGTGAACTTGGCGCCATCCTGGCGGCAGTCGAGGCTCGTGACATCGAGCCGCGTCAGCAGGTCCTTCAGCGCAAACATCTCCTCCGCGCCCGCAAGGTCGCCCACGATCGCGCCGACGCGCGCGGGCTTGGCGCCTTTGAGCTTCTCCGCCACGAGGGCCAGCGCCTCGCTCCAGCTCGCGCGGCGCAATTTGCCGTCGGTGCGCACATAGGGGTGGTCGAGCCGCTGCATGCGCAGGCCGTCACAGGCAAAGCGCGTCTTGTCGGAAATCCATTCCTCGTTCACGTCGTCGTTGTTGCGCGGCAGAACCCGCATGACCTCGCGACCGCGCGTATCGACGCGGATCGCCGAGCCGACCGCGTCCATGACGTCGAAGGATTCCGTTTTCTCCAGCTCCCACGGCCGCGCGATATAGGACCACGGCCGGTGCGTCAGCGCGCCGACGGGGCACAGGTCGTTCACGTTGGCCGAGAGCTCGGAAAGAATTCCGCGGTCGAGATAGGTCGTGATCTCCATGTCCTCGCCGCGGCCGATGGCGCCGAGCTCGTCGACGCCTGCCACTTCCGTCATGAAGCGGACGCAGCGCGTGCAGTGGATGCAGCGGTTCATGAAGGTCTTGATGAGCGGCCCGATGTACTTCTCCTCGACCGCGCGCTTGTTCTCGACAAAGCGCGAGCCGCCGAAGCCGTAGGCCATGGCCTGGTCCTGCAGGTCGCATTCGCCGCCCTGGTCGCAGATCGGGCAATCGAGCGGATGGTTGATCAGCAGGAACTCCATCACGCCCTCGCGTGCGGATTTTACGAGCGGGGTGTTGGTGCGCACCACGCGCGGCGAGCCGTCCTTGTTGGGGGGCAGATCGGCGACACCCATGGCGCACGACGCGATCGGCTTGCCGATGCCGACGACCTCGACGAGGCACATGCGGCAGTTGCCGGCGATCGACAGGCGCTCGTGGTAGCAGAAGCGCGGGATCTCGGCGCCGGCCTGCTCGCACGCCTGCAGGATCGTCGTGCCGGCCTCGACCTCGATCAGCTTGCCGTCGATGATGATTTGCTTGGACATGCGTCCCACTCGATCAAAGTGTCACCGCGTCGCGATCGCCAGGATGGCGAGACCGCCGATAAACAGCACAAGAGACAGCCACCCCTTGAGGTGCGGCGAGATCGGAACGCCGGCAAACCGTCCCGCGTACCACACGCCGCCGAGATAGCCCGCGACGATCCCCACCACCGCCCCGAGCCAGCCCCACATCCAGAAGCCGAGCGCGGCCGCCAACGCGGCGCCGGCAACCACGGGGAGCGTCAGGGAGGCGATTATCAGCGCAAACAGATCCACGGTCGTGTCCTTTGCAGGCTTGCATCTACTCTGCCGCCTCTTTCACGGCAGCCTCTTTCCGACCCGCCTGATAAGCGTCGATGCGCTCCTCGATGACGTGACGGAAGCTGCGTATGAGGCCTTGAACGGGCCAGGCGGCCGCGTCGCCCAGCGCGCAGATGGTATGACCTTCGACCTGCTTCGTCACGTCGAACAACAGATCGATCTCGCGTTTCTCCGCCTCGCCCGCTGCATGCGCTCGAGCACCCGGAACATCCACCCCGTTCCTTCGCGGCAGGGCGTGCACTGGCCGCAGCTCTCGTGCTTGTAGAAGTAAGCGATGCGCGCGATGGCCTTGATGGGGTCGGTCGACTTGTCCATGACGATGACGGCGCCGGTGCCGAGGCCGGATTTCAATTTGGCGAGTGCGTCGAAGTCCATGGTCACGTCCCCGCACTGCTCGGCCGTGAGCAGCGGCATCGACGAGCCGCCGGGAATGACCGCGAGCAGGTTGTCCCAGCCCCCGCGCACGCCGCCGCCATGCGTATCGATGAGCTCCTTCAGCGAAATGCCCATCTCCTCCTCGACGACGCAGGGGCGCATCACGTGGCCGGAGAGCTGGAACAGCTTGGTGCCGGTGTTGTTGGGCAGGCCGATGGATGCAAACCAGGCGCCGCCGCGGCGCAGGATATCGGGCACCACCGCGATGGTCTCGACGTTGTTGACCGTCGTCGGCGCGCCATAGAGACCGACATTGGCGGGAAACGGCGGCTTCAGGCGGGGCATGCCCTTCTTGCCCTCGAGGCTCTCCAGCAGGGCCGTCTCCTCGCCGCAGATGTAGGCGCCGGCGCCGTGATGCACGACGATGTCGAAGTCCCAGCCGTTGGTGTTGTCCTTGCCGATCAGCTTGGCCGCATAGGCCTCATCGACCGCCGCCTGCAGGTGCTCGCGCTCGCGCATGAACTCGCCGCGAACGTAGATGTAGGCGGTGTGGGCGCGCATGGCGAAACCGGCCAACAGCGAGCCTTCGATCAGCAGGTGGGGATCATGGCGCATGATCTCCCGGTCCTTGCAGGAGCCTGGCTCGCTCTCGTCGGCGTTGACGACGAGATAGGACGGCCTGGAATCGCTCTTGGGCATGAACGACCACTTGAGGCCCGTCGGAAAGCCGGCGCCGCCGCGGCCGCGCAAACCCGACGCCTTGACCTCGTTGATGATCCAGTCGTGCCCCTTCGCGATCAGCGCTTTCGTGTCGCTCCAGGCGCCGCGCGCGCGCGCGCCCGCAAGGCGCCAGTCCTCGAAGCCGTAGAGGTTGCGAAAGATGCGGTCCTTGTCCTCGAGCATGCCGTTTGCGCCTCTTTGGTCCTTTAGACCCTCGCATCCTTCTTGGCCGCGCCAAGGAGTGTCGTCGTGGCCCCCACGGGAGCCGATGCCTGACGCCCGATCTGGGAGCCGGGCTTGGGCGGCGTGCCGTCCTTCAACCCGTAGAGGAGCCGCTCAAACAGATGGGGATCGAGATCCTCGTAGGTATCCCTGCCGATCTGCACGACAGGCGCGTTGGAGCAGCAGCCGAGACACTCGACCTCCTCCCAGGAGAAGCATCCATCGCGCGACAGCTCGTGGGGGTTCTCCGCGATCCGCTCCTTGCAGATCTCGATCAAGGCCTCCGAGCCCCGCAGCATGCACGGCGTCGTGCCGCACACCCACAGATGCGCGATCTTGCCCACGGGTGCGAGCTGGAACATCGTGTAGAAGGTCGCGATCTCGAGCACGCGGATGTGGGCCATGCCCAGCATGTCGGCGACGGCGCGGATGGCGGGCTCGGTGCACCAGCCCTCCTGCTCCTGCGCGCGCCACAGCAGCGCAAGCACGGCCGAGGCCTCCTTGCCTGGCGGATACTTGGCGATCTCGCGCTTGGCCCAGGTGATGTTTTCGGGCGTGAAGGCGAAGCTCGAGGGCTGCTCGGGATATAGGCGGCGAACGGCCAAGGGCGGGCACCTCTTGAATTCGCGGCGGGAACGCGCGGCGGGGTGCCGCATGTGGCCTTGTTCAGCGCTAAGTCTTACTGGATTTGACGCAGCGCACAATCACCCGTTCCACTACGTCTAACTTGGCTTCAACGCAAGCACTTGACGGCGATTTCATGAGGGCGCGGGCGCTCGTTCACAACCAATGGCGCACCGGGCGCCCGCAGCGGGCGATGGAGCGCGCATCCGCCGTCTAGCCCATCGCCGCGGCCAGCCAGCCGATGAGCAGCGCGCCGGTGGCGAGCGGCGCCAGCAGCAGCGCGGTCTGCGCGCCCACGCGCAGAAACCCGCTCCAGAAAACGGCGAGCGCCAGGCCGAAAATGAGGATGACCCAGCCGCCGTGCAATCCGCCGCGCGCGGCCGCAAACGCGATGCCCGCGGCGAGCGAGAGGGTGCCCAGCACGAGGGGCACGGCCGGCAGCTCCGATTGCAGCGCACCCATGGGCCAGCCGTTGCGCTGAGCCAGCACGCGGTAGGTGGCGAGCGAGGCGCCCCAGCCGAGCGCGCCGATGGCGAGGACGAACAGATAATCGACCATACGCGAACTCCTCAGCGGTCGATCTCGCCGAAGACGATGTCGATGGAGCCAAGGATCGCCGAGACGTCGGCCAGCATGTGCTTCCTCGTCAGGAAATCCATCGCCTGCAGGTGGGGAAAGCCCGGCGCGCGGATCTTGCAGCGATAGGGCCTATTCGAGCCGTCGGCGACGAGATAGACGCCGAACTCGCCTTTGGGCGCCTCCACCGCCGCGTACACCTCGCCCTCGGGCACATGGAAGCCCTCAGTGTAGAGCTTGAAGTGGTGGATCAGCGCCTCCATCGAGCGCTTCATGTCGGCGCGCCGCGGCGGGACGACTTTGCGATCGTCGGCGACGAAGGGCCCCTGGCCCTCGGCCGATCGCAGCTTCTCGCAAGCCTGCTTCATGATGCGGAGCGACTGGCGCATCTCCTCCATGCGCACGAGGTAGCGGTCGTAGCAGTCGCCGTTCTTGCCGATGGGGATGTCGAAATCGAGCTCGGAGTAGCACTCGTAGGGCTGCGCCCGGCGCAGGTCCCAGGCCGCGCCCGAGCCGCGCACCATCACGCCGGAGAACCCCCACGCGAAGCAATCCTTCAAGCTCACGACGCCGATGTCGACGTTGCGCTGCTTGAAGATGCGGTTGTTGGTCAAGAGCCCCTCGATGTCGTTGAGGATCTTGGGGTGGGCCTCGGCGAAGGCGTAGATGTCGTCGATGAGCGCCGGCGGCAGGTCCATGTGCACGCCGCCCATGCGGAAATACTTGGCGTGCATGCGGCTGCCCGAGGCGCGCTCGTAAAAGTTCATCAGCTTCTCGCGCTCCTCAAACCCCCACAGCGGCGGGGTGAGCGCACCGACGTCCATCGCCTGCGTGGTGACGTTCAAAAGGTGCGACAGGAGCCGGCCGATCTCGCAAAAGAGCACGCGGATCAGCTGCCCGCGCTTAGGGACCGCGAGGCCCAGAAGCTTTTCCGCCGCGAGGCAGAAGGCGTGCTCCTGATTCATGGGCGCGACGTAGTCGAGCCGGTCGAAGTAGCCGATCGCCTGCAGGTAGGTCTTGTGCTCGATGAGCTTCTCGGTGCCGCGGTGCAGCAGCCCGATGTGGGGATCGACCCGCTCCACGACCTCCCCGTCGAGCTCGAGCACGAGGCGCAGCACGCCGTGGGCGGCTGGATGCTGCGGGCCGAAGTTGATGTTGAACTGGCGGATGTCCGTCTCGCCCATCAGCTCTGTCCTTCCAGCGGTCCAATCGGGGCAACGCGGGCGATCTTAGCCTTCTCGTTGACGCGGGCGACGAAGCGCGCCCAGGGCACGATCATGCGCTCATGGCGCCCCTCGCCGATCAGGTCGATGCCGTCGTGGGCCTTCACATGAAACCACGCACGCCGGCCCGTCACCTTGGTGCATTCGGCATCGACCGTCACCGTCTGCCCCGGCACGGTCGCCGCCGTGTGCGAGACGTCGATGTGCACGCCGAGGCTCCCCTCGCCCGCGTCGAGGTGGGGCGCGAGGATCTTCAGGCACGTCCACTCCATGAGCCCCACCATGAAGCCGGTGGCGAACACGGTCGGCATCTCCTTGAACTCGGGCGCTTCCGGATAGAGATGCGGCACCGTCTTCTCCGCCGGGATGCGAAAGGAGAAGCTGGTGGACGCGCCGGGCTGCAAAGTGTCCTTCATGGCCTCATGCCTTGCCGCCGGGGCCCGTTGCCTTCTCGTCGCCCGGCAGCACGTATTGGGTGCCCTCCCAGGGGGATTCGAAGTCGAAGGAGCGGAACTCCTGCGTGAGCTCGACCGGCTCGTAGACGACGCGCTTCTGCTCCTCGTCGTAGCGCACCTCGACGTAGCCGGTGAGCGGGAAATCCTTGCGCAAGGGGTGGCCCTGGAACCCGTAGTCGGTCAGCAGCCGGCGCAGATCGGGATGGCCCGAGAACAGGATGCCGTACATGTCGTAGGCCTCGCGCTCGAACCAGTTGGCGGCGGGAAAGACCTCGACCGTGCTCGCAACCGGCGTCAACTCGTCGGTCTGCAGCTTGAGGCGGATGCGCTGATTGAGGCGCGGGGAGAGCAGATGGTAGACGACGTCGAAGCGGTTCGCGCGCGAGGGCCAGTCGACGCCGCAGATGTCGATCAGCACCTCGAAGCGGCATTGGGGATCATCGCGCAGGAAGGTGAGCGTCTCGACGATCTTGTCGCGCGCGATGTCGACGGTAAGCTCGTCATGCGCGATCGACTTGGACAGCACGGCCGCCCCGAGCGCACCCGCCACGTGGTCTCCCAGTTCGCTCAATTGGAGGCTCATGGATCATCCCGCTTCGTCAGGCAGCACACGCGCGGCTGCCTACCTCTCGATCGTCCCCGTGCGGCGGATCTTGCGCTGCAGGAGCAGCACGCCGTAGACGAGCGCCTCAGCCGTCGGCGGGCAGCCGGGCACGTAGATGTCGACCGGCACGATGCGGTCGCAGCCGCGCACCACGGCGTAGGAATAGTGGTAGTAGCCGCCGCCGTTGGCGCAAGAGCCCATGGAGATCACGTAGCGCGGCTCCGGCATCTGGTCGTAGACCTTGCGCAGAGCGGGCGCCATCTTGTTGGTCAGCGTACCGGCGACGATCATCACGTCCGACTGTCGCGGCGAGCCGCGCGGCGCGAACCCGAAGCGCTCGAGGTCGTAGCGCGGCATCGAGGCCTGCATCATCTCCACCGCGCAGCACGCGAGCCCGAACGTCATCCACATCAGCGAGCCGGTGCGCGCCCAGTTGATGAGATCGTCGGTCGTCGTGACGAGGAAGCCCTTGTCGGCGAGCTTGTTGGAGATCTCGGTGAAGCCTTCCTCGCCCGGCTTGACGAGAATGCCGCTTTCGGGCGGGTCCGGGCGCGTGATCAATCCCATTCCAGCGCTCCCTTCCGCCACTCGTAGATGAAGCCGACGGTCAGCACGGCCAGGAAAATGATCATCGACCAGAAGCCGAACACGCCCACGTCCTTGAAGGCCACCGCCCAGGGGAACAGGAACGCAACCTCGAGGTCGAAGATGATGAAAAGGATCGCCACGAGGTAGTAGCGGATGTCGAACTTCATGCGCGCGTCGTCGAAGGCGTTAAAGCCGCACTCGTAGGCCGACACCTTCTCGGGGTCCGGGTTGTTGACCGCGATCACGAACGGCACCGTCATCAGGATGAGGGCGATCGCAAGGGCTACCGCGATGAAGACCGCGATCGGCAGGTAGGCGAGAAAGAGCTGGTCCATCGGCGGCCTGCACTCCCAGCGGCGGCGCACTGCTGCGGCGCAATAACGGCCTAGGTGTTAACGCAGGGCCGGAGCCGGCGCAACCTGCCTTTGCGCGACCGGTGCCGGCACTCGCCACGAGCGTCGCCCGCCCCGAGGTGCCCCCGCAAGGCAAGCCAAAGCCCGGCTTTGCGGCCGGGCTTTTTAATGCATTCCGAAAAACTTTAGCGGCGCCGACAACTACTTCTTCTTGGCCGCTGCCTTAGACTTGTTGGACTTCGCGGCAGGCCTCGCAGCGGCCTTCGCGGCAGGTCTGGCGGCAGGCTTGGCACGCTCGATCACCGTGGTGGTCGGATGCGCCTTGGCGAAGCCGGGCTTCACGTACGTCCCCGTAACAGCGCTGCGGGCCTTGACCGCACTCTTGGAACCCTTGGCCATGTCGAACCTCGTCGATTTGGGCGCCGAAAGAAAGCGCCGCAGGGAGATGTGCCCTCAGGATCACTGCGAACCTGAGCTGTGGTGCTGCGATTGCGGTTGTGTGACGTTTTACCAGTGGTCGAACGGCGCCATTCAATGCGCCGGATGCAAGACCGTGCAGAACGGAATGGCAGTCCCGCACCTGCCGCCTAGCTAAAGCGATTCGGCTGCCCTCACATACGCCAATGATTTGCCAGGCTGCCGTCTGCTCGCGCATCGCGCTTTAGCCGCGGGCGCTGCTTCTCGCAGCTTGCGCCAGGAAACCGGGATCTGATCGGCTGGATGGGATCCATCCGGCGCCTTCAAAACCGCCAGTCGATCTGTCCGCGCACACCGTTGTCCTGAAGGTTGCCGGCGAGCTGGCCCTGGTATGCGACGCTCAGAACGGCGTCGGCATCCAGGGTCAGATCCAGCCCGACGTCGATGAGCGCACTATTACGCGCGAGCGGCATGCCCGAAATGCCGAAGGCGATGCCCGTAGTGGCAAAGGCAAGCGCAAGATCAGGCGTGACGTTGCCGAAGGCGTATTGCCACGCGACAGAGCCCCGCGGCGTCACCAGAACGCCCGCGACGGGCAGCGTCGTCGCGGCCCTCAGACCTAGCATCGAGTAGCCAACGTCCTCGCCGCCGCCCAAGGAGGTCAACGCCGCCGTCGCGCCGCTCTCGGTAAAACCGTTGGTGTCCAGATGCACGTAGGCGAGGCCCGCGAACGGCTCCATGGCGCCCTGGTGCGTGACCATCGGATAGGCCGCCTCGGCGAAAAGCTCGCCGGTGTTGGCGCCATAGCTCGCGCTTTCATGCTCGAAAAAGCCGGGGAAGATGACCGCGCGCGAGGTGTCGACGTCATGCCAGGCCCACGCGGCGCCAGAGCGCAGCGCAACCGGGCCAAGGCTGCCACCAGCATAGCCCGCAAAGAGATAACTGCTTACGTCCGCGGAACTCGCGCGCGCCGGTACTGCGACACTTGATTGAATGTAGCCGGTGGCGAGACCGGCCCGCCAGCTATCCCCGGCGCGGGCATCCATGCCAGAGACGAACCCGCCGAGGTTACGGTCAGCAGCAGCTGCGTTGCCATTGCCGTCGAATTCACCCCAGGAGCCGAAGCCACGGGTCCAGAATGTCAGCCCGGGGCCGTAGGCCGGCAATTCGCTAGCCTTTGAGCCTGCACCGAGGGCCATGCGCCCGCTATCGAGCGCGGCAACAGCGCCCGCGCCGCCGCCGGCCAGCGCCACGGTTTGGTTCGGGTCATTGGTATAGGAGGCCTGTATCAACCGCTCCCAAATCGCATCGCGGACATAGCGACTCTGATCGACGAGCACACCTGAAACGCTCGCATGCACCTCGCCGGAAAGCGCATCGAACGCTTGTCGCGCCCCGGCCTGGGTCTGATTGAGGACTGCAAGGAACAGCGAGTTATCGGTCGGGAACGTCTCAAGCGCGGATGCGACTGCGCGCTGATTGGGTGTGTCGGCAACGTCGGAGAATAGATTGGCGTTGCGTGTGAGCGTCAAAAACACGTCCGTTGGATCATAGGCGAGGCTCGGCGTGAGGAACGCGAGATTGCTGGTCACGGCGGCGAACGTTCCCGAGAGGCCGCCGGCAGCAGTGAGAATGGTATAGGTGGTCGCGGGCGCGTAGGCACCGGTATGCGCCAGCACTTGAACGGTACCGCCGCTCAGCGTTCCGGTTCCCGTTGCTATAGTCTCGTCCGATTGGCCCGCGGCATTGGCCTCGACCTGATAGACAGAGCCGGCGTTGAAGGTGACGTCCCCGGGCACATTTAGCGTGCCGATGGAGTTGCCGGGCGCGACTTTACCCCCGCCTGCCACCGTGATGCCGCCCACGCTGCCGCTGCCCATCAACGTGCCGCCAGAATTGACGAACACCGTCGAGGCCAGCGAGCCATTCACATCCAGAATGCCCGCGTTGACGGTGGTGGGGCCCGTATAGCTATTGGTTCCGTTCAGTTGCTCCTTGCCGCCGGCGATCACCACGCTGCCACCCGTCCCTCCGCCCATGCCGCCGTCCGCAATGGTCCCCGAAAAAACACTGCTTCCCCCGGTTATGGTCAGAGTTTGACTGCCGAGCGACACGAGGCCCGTTCCCGTAAGAGAACTGATCGACGCTCCCGGCGTGCCCGAAACGTCAAGCGTGCCGTTCGCGGCCACGCCGAACGAGGTGGCGATGCTGCCGCCTGCCCCGAGCGCCAGCGTCGCCCCGGTGTCGATCGCGGTCGCGCCGGCATAGGTGTTGTCGGCGTCGAAGATGAACGTGCCCTGATTGATGACGACGCCGGTGCTGCAATTGGCGAGCGTGCAGCCGGCGATCGAATCCGACGCGATCGGCGTCGAGATGGTGACCTGCCCTCCGGGGGACCCAGCGGAAAGACCAACGTCGACGGGCGCATAGACCGGCGTCGTCTGATTGCCGATCGCGGTGAAGAGATAGAGCGGCACGGTGACGTTTGTTCCGTCTGGGATCGTCTGCACGCCTTGCAGCGCCAGGCTCGGCTGGATCCACAGCAGGCTTGCCGACACTGCCGATGGAGTGCCGTTCGGCAGATAGCCGATGAAGCCGCTCACCGGGTCATAGACGACGTCAAAGTAATTCAGGAAGTTCACGCCCGCATTGAGGAAGGGCGTCGCGTTGGTGGTGTCGGCAAATCCGGTGTTTTTGTCGTCGTACCCATTTTTGAAGCTGTCTGTGGCGCTGATCGGATAGATCGGCACCATCTGAGCGGAATTGCCCCCGTCGTAGAGCGTGAGCGAGGGACCGCAGCCGACATTCTCGGGGGCTCCGGTCTGACAGATCCCCTGATACACATAGGTGTACTGGCTTTGCGGCGTGCCGTTCGACGTGTTGATCCCAGGCAATCCGATGGTGATATTGGTGACCGTTGGCGACGTGATCATCGCCTCACTGATGCGCGTGCCGCCGGTTGTGAATATGGCGTCACTGACGCCGGTGTCGACCAGCATTGTCGCGTAATACAGGCCATTCACGGGGGTGGATGAGCTGTTTCCGGCGACGCTCGCGACGATGGTCGGTGTCTGCCATTCGTTCTTGGTGGCGGCGACCGCGTAGGCAGACACGGTCGAGCCCGGTGTCTGCGGCGTGGACGACAGCGCGACGAGCGGCCCGTTGATCGTCCCGACCGCGGCCGATGACAGCCCGAGGTAGACGCCGGTCTTGGTCACTACGTAACCCGGCGCAACGGTCGAAATATCGCTCACGCCGGTCAAGCTGGTCAGGTTCATGAAGGCGTTGAAATTCTTATTGTACAGGGTGACGCCGTTCGAACTGCCGTCGGCATTGGTCAGCGGCACGCCGCTCGCGCTGCCGCGACCGAAGCCGATGCCGAACTGTGCGAGGGTATCCGGTGCCGGGTCGGAGCTTTGCGGCTGGCTCTTGGCGCTGACAGCAACGAACACCGGCACCTCGGCGATCGCCTGCGGCGTGCCGCTCGCGTCGGAGATCGTCACTTTGGCGTTGGTGTAGAAGCCCGCATAACCCAAGTTGTCGGACGTGTACGTGATGGTGCTGTAGCCGATGACGGCGCTTGGGTCGGGTACGTAGGTTTCCGGGCTGTTGCCGGTGCAGGAGATGACGCCCTTGGTGCACGCGCTCGTCAAAGAAATCACGAGCCCGGTGGAACCGGTATCCATGATCGCCGGCGTGCTGAATCCGGATCCCCCGCCTAGTGGATTGTTCACGTCGATTTTGAGCTTTGGGGAGCCGGGAAACGTATCGAGGCCAAGTACGTCATCGTAACCCGAATAACTGACGAATACCGAGGTTGAACCGGCGTAATCGTTCCAGATGTCGCCCTGCGCGCGGCTCGTCGTGGCCGAACCCAGCAAAGCACCAACGAGAAGCAAGGCGAAGATCGTGCACCGCGAATGTAGGTAGCTGACCGGGCCCTGCGGCCGCCGTACATCCAAGCTCCGCGCTGACCAAATGGGCCTCCAGGCCGCGCGCCATGACGCCCAATTCGCGCAAGGCATCAGCCCAGGAAACCGGGCGTTCAAATCTGTTACAATTCGCTGGCTACCAACAAGCGGCTCCAACGCGACGAATGTCGGCAGCAGCAGATCCTGAACATCGCCGATTGAAGCGTCGGCTCGACTTCGGACCGGCACGGGCATGACGGCCCCGGCCCGAAAAGTGTCACCGGCGGCTGATGAGATGTGTCATTGAAAAATAGTGGCGCGAGAGACGGGACTTGAACCCGCGACCTCCGGCGTGACAGGCCGGCGCTCTAACCAACTGAGCTACTCCCGCAAGCGAAAACGCGCGCCCCACAGGGCGCGCCGCCACGAGGGGATCAATTACGGTGCGCCCCTCTTTTAGTCAAGGCGGGCGCCGCGATGGGCCGTTTCGGCGCCGCGGCACCCCGTGGCGCCGTGAGCGGGCCTGGACCGCACGCCCCTAAGCCCTCCTAGACGGCCCCGAGGAAATCGAGCTTGCCGATGGGCACGCCGCTGTGGCGCAGGATCGCGTAGGCGGTGGTGACGTGGAAATAGAAGTTCGGCAGGGCAAAAAACACCAGGTACTCCTGCCCCTTGAAGGAGAGCTCGCGCGGGCCCGCCTTTAAGCTGATGTCGCGGGTCTCCGATCCGTCGATCTGATCGGGGCGCACCGTGCCGATGAAGTCGAGCGTCTTGGCGATGCGGGCCTTGAGCTCGGGGAACGTCGTCTCGGTGTCGGCAAAGCTCGGCACCGCCAAGCCGGCGAGCCGGGCGCTGGCACCCTTGGCGTGGTCGGTGGAGAACTGCACCTGCCGCGCCATGGGAAACATGTCGGGGGAAAGCCGTGCTGCCGTCAGCACGGCCGGGTCGATCTTGCGCTCCTCGGCATAGGCCGCCGCCTTGTCGAGAACGGCGTCGAGCGCCTTCAGCGTGCGTTGAAACGCCGGTACCGAGGCCTGATACATCGTGAGCGTCATGGATCCCCCTCATTGAGCCGCGAGCGCGGTCCCCGACATATGGCGCGGCGCGCTCGGCGCACAAGAGGGGGGCGGGGCGCGACCGCGCCCCCGTCATGGCGGAGCCCTGCTTCGCATGGACCGCCGGCTATCAACAGAGCGCCACGCGAGTTGGGCGATTGTTCGCGCAGTTGTGTCGGCGACTAAGAACCGGCCCACAGGGTCCAGGCGCCAAGGGCGCCCGGCGCGAGCGCCGGCCATCCACAGAGCACCACGCGGATTGAACGATGCTTCTCTCAGCTTGTGTCAGTGGGAAAAATGGTGGGCGGTGAGAGGGTCGAACTCCCGACATCCTCGGTGTAAACGAGGCGCTCTACCACTGAGCTAACCGCCCGGAACTTGCTCCCCCATACTGCCCCGAAGGGGCCGGCGCACCAAGTGCGCCGCGGCGTGCCGCGCCCTCGCGGAGCGCAGCGATCGCAGTGCGATCGCGACGGCGCGCTGGCGAGAAAACTGGCGCTCTACCCTTGAGCTAACCGCCCGAGGCACCGGATGTAGCGGGACCACCGCACCGACGCAACGTGGACCTCGATCGCGCAACGGCAAAGGCGCGCCGCTTAAGCCGCGGCGCGCCCGAAACACTGCCGAAAACGTGCAAAGGATCGGCTAGTTCAGCTGTTCCTTCAGGCCCTTGGAAGGGCTGAACTTGGGCACGCGCGAGGCCGGGATGTTGATCGTCGCGCCGGTCGCCGGATTGCGGCCCTCGCGCGCCTTGCGCTTTGCCACCTTGAAGGTGCCGAAATCGGGAATGCGCACTTCCTCGCCCTTGCGCATCGCGCTGCGGATGTGCTCCAGCACGGCATCGACCGCGACGCCCGCCTTCTCCTTCGTCAGCTCGGCATCCTTGGCGACGGCGTCGATCAAATCTTTCTTGCTCATCTGTTGTCCGTCCTTTGCGTTCGGAATGGTCTCGGGGGGTCGGGGAAGCAAAAAGCCCCGTATGGGTGCTGCTTCGGCCGCAACAGAGGTGGACAGAAGCGCCCAATGGCAGCCCCCGTCAAGGGGGAAATGGCGCGAATTTGCCCGAAAAACCTGGGAAAACCGGGGGTCCATGCGCACGGAGCGGGAACACGAACCCCCGCGCTTGCGCGCGGGGGTCGGGGATTGCTTTCGACTTGCAGATACTTGCAGGCGCAAGAGCAATGTTGCCCTTACACTGCGAGGCGTCAGTGGGCCGTCGCGCGCGAACCGGTCTTGTCGTCCTCGGGCTTCACGGCTGGGGCCTCGGGGGGCTCTTCCCAAGTGATGCGCTCGGGCACTCTGACGAGAGCGGCCTTCAAGACGTCGTCGACGCGGGCCGCCGGCACGATGTCCATCTTGTTCTTGATCTCGGCTGAGATCTCCGTCAGGTCCTTAACGTTCTCTTCAGGAATAATCACGGTCTTGATGCCGCCGCGCAGCGCGGCCAGCAGCTTCTCCTTCAAGCCACCAATCGGCAGCACCCGGCCCCGCAACGTGATCTCGCCCGTCATGGCGACGTCCTTGCGCACGGGGATGCCGGTCAGCACCGAGACGATCGCCGTCACCATGGCGATGCCGGCCGAGGGGCCATCCTTGGGCGTGGCGCCTTCGGGCACGTGCACGTGGATGTCCCGCTTCTCAAACAACGGCGGCGGAATGCCGAAGTCGATCGAGCGCGAGCGCACGTAGGCGTTGGCGGCCTGGATCAATTCCTTCATGACGTCGCGCAGGTTGCCGGTGACGGTCATCTTGCCTTTGCCGGGCATCATGACGCCTTCGATGGTCAGCAGCTCGCCGCCGACCTCCGTCCAGGCAAGCCCGGTGACGATGCCGATCTGGTCCTCCAGCTCGGCCTCGCCGTAGCGATACTTGGTGACGCCGAGATAGGACTCCAGGTTGGCCAACGTGACCGCAACCGTCTTGGTCTCGGAGGTGAGGATCTCCTTGACCGCCTTGCGCGCGAGCTTGGCGATCTCGCGCTCGAGCGAGCGCACGCCGGCTTCACGCGTGTAGCGGCGGATGATCTCCAGCAGCGCCGCGTCGTCGATCATCCACTCGTGCGGCTCGAGCCCGTGGGCCAGACGCTGCCCCTGGATGAGGTGGCGCTTGGCGATCTCCACCTTCTCGTCCTCGGTGTAGCCGGCGAGACGAATGATCTCCATGCGGTCCATGAGGGCCGGCGGGATGTTGAGCGTGTTCGCCGTCGTCACGAACATCACGTTCGAAAGGTCGTAGTCGACCTCCAGGTAATGGTCGTTGAACGTCCCGTTCTGCTCGGGATCGAGCACCTCGAGCAGCGCCGCCGCGGGGTCGCCGCGGAAGTCGGAGCCCATCTTGTCGATCTCGTCGAAGAGAAACAGCGGGTTGACGCGCTTGGCCTTGCGCATCGACTGGATGACCTTGCCGGGCATCGAGCCGATGTAGGTGCGCCGATGGCCGCGGATCTCCGCCTCGTCGCGCACGCCGCCGAGGCTCATGCGCACGAACTCGCGGCCCGTGGCGTTCGCCATCGACTTGCCGAGCGAGGTCTTGCCGACGCCGGGCGGGCCGACGAGGCACAGGATCGGACCTTTGAGCTTGTTGGTGCGCGCCTGCACGGCGAGATACTCGACGATGCGCTCCTTGACCTTGTCGAGGCCGTAGTGCTCGGCATCGAGGATCTGCTGCGCCTCGTCGAGGTCCTTCTTGACCTTGCCCTTGAGCCCCCACGGAATCGACAACAGCCAATCGAGGTAGTTGCGCACGACGGTGGCTTCCGCCGACATGGGGCTCATCTGCTTGAGCTTCTTCAGCTCGGCGAGCGCCTTGTCGCGGGCCTCCTTCGAGAGCTTGGTATTCTCGATCTTCTCCTCGAACTCGGCGATGTCGTCGCGCTCGTCGGAATCGCCGAGCTCCTTCTGGATCGCCTTCATCTGCTCGTTGAGGTAGTACTCGCGCTGCGTCTTCTCCATCTGCCGCTTGACGCGCGAACGGATCTTACGCTCCACCTGCAGCACGGAAATCTCGCTCTCCATGAGCGTGTAGACGCGCTCCAGCCGCTCGGAGATGGTCGAGATCTCGAGGATCTCCTGCTTGTCGGCGATCTTGATGGCGAGGTGCGAGGCGATCGTGTCGGCGAGCTTGGAGTAATCCTCGATCTGCGCGACGTTGCCCAGGACCTCCGGCGAGATCTTCTTGTTGAGCTTGACGTAGCTCTCGAACTGCGTGACGGCGGAGCGGGCGAGAGCCTCGATCTCCTCCTTGGCGCCCACGCTCTCGGGAACCTGCTCCACCTCGGCTTCGAAGTAGTTGGCGTTTTCGGTGTAGCGCACGATGCGCGCGCGCGAGGTGCCTTCGACGAGCACCTTCACAGTGCCGTCGGGCAGCTTCAGCAATTGCAGCACGGAGGCGAGCGTCCCCATCGGATAGATGGCGTCGGTCGCAGGGTCGTCGTCGCCGGCGTTCTTCTGGGCGGCGAGCAGGATGTGCTTGTCGGCGCGCATCACCTCTTCGAGCGCGTTGATCGACTTGTCGCGCCCGACGAACAGCGGGACGATCATGTACGGAAAGACCACGATGTCGCGCAACGGGAGGACGGGGTACGTTCCCTTGCCGGCGGATTTGTCTTTCGTCTGCTTCTCTTCGCCCATGTCGGTACCTGCTCGTGTGTGGTCGCCCGCCGATGATCCGGCTGTCAACTCGTCACAACTCTATCGCGTCCGCGGCGCCTTTTCTGAGGCAGGAATGTCGCGAGCCCACACAAAACCGGCCTCGGCACAAACCGTCCGCACAGCGCCCCAAAAGAGATGGGATGAACTGACGCCGGATCAAGAGTTTGTCGCGCCACTGCCGCCCGCGGCATTTCAGTTTCGGGAAAGGGCCGCGTTTCCCTGCCGCGGCCCCAAAGATCAAGAAGCGCTCGAACCCTTTTCCTCGGCGCGGTCGGAGTAGATGCGCAACGGACGCGCACTGCCTTCGACGACTTCCGGCCCGATCACGACCTCCTCCACGCCTTTGAGCGTGGGAAGCTCAAACATCGTCTCGAGCAGGTTCGCCTCCATGATGGAGCGCAAGCCGCGCGCACCGGTCTTGCGCTCGATGGCCTTCCTGGAGATGGCCTTCAAGGCATCGGTGGTGATCGTCAGCCTGACGTCCTCCATCTCGAAGAGACGCTGATACTGCTTGACGAGCGCGTTCTTGGGCTCGGTCAGGATCTGCACCAGGGCTTCCTCGTCGAGATCCTCCAGCGTGGCGATGACCGGCAGACGGCCGATGAACTCCGGGATCAACCCGAACTTCAAAAGGTCCTCCGGCTCCACGTCGCGCAGGACTTCGCCCGTGCGCCGCTCGTCGGCACCGATGACCTTGGCGGAGAACCCGATCGAGGTGCCCTTGCCGCGCCGCGAGATGATCTTTTCCAGGCCCGCGAACGCGCCGCCGCAGATGAACAGGATGTTCGTCGTGTCGACCTGCAGGAACTCCTGCTGGGGATGCTTGCGGCCGCCCTGCGGGGGCACGGAGGCAACCGTGCCTTCCATGATCTTCAACAGCGCCTGCTGCACGCCCTCGCCCGATACGTCGCGCGTGATCGAGGGGTTGTCCGACTTGCGGCTGATCTTGTCGACCTCGTCGATGTAGACGATGCCGCGCTGCGCCCGCTCGACGTTGTAGTCGGCGTTCTGCAACAGCTTCAGGATGATGTTCTCGACATCCTCGCCGACGTAGCCGGCCTCGGTGAGCGTCGTGGCGTCGGCCATCGTGAAGGGCACGTCGAGGATGCGCGCGAGCGTCTGCGCGAGCAGCGTCTTGCCGCAACCCGTCGGACCGACGAGCAGGATGTTCGACTTGGCGAGCTCGACGTCGTTGCTCTTGGACGCGTGGTTCAGGCGCTTGTAATGGTTGTGCACCGCGACCGACAGCACGCGCTTGGCGTGCTCCTGCCCGATCACGTAGGAATCGAGAACCGTGCAGATCTCCTGGGGTGTCGGCACGCCGTCGCGCGACTTCACCAGGGTGTTCTTGTTCTCCTCCCGGATGATGTCCATGCACAGCTCGACGCATTCATCACAGATGAACACGGTCGGGCCCGCAATTAGCTTGCGAACCTCATGCTGACTTTTGCCGCAAAACGAGCAATAGAGGGTGTTCTTCTCTTGAGCCATTCCTGATGTCTCACCCCTCCTTTGGGCATTCTTTACTGGGCCTGACTGCCGTCAGCCCGCCGAAAACCTTATACTATGCTGGCTTGGCGCCAACCCTATCCGTTTGAGCTCCCGAGTCCGATTAGCTTGATCTGAGCACGCTAGCGTTCTCAAGATCAAGATTGGATTAATGACTGGTACCGCCGTACCCGTCAAAGCGGCCCGATTGCCACAGTTTTGTGGCTGTCTAAGGCCTGTCCCGGATTGACCCTTGTCGATGCCGTTGCAACGACCGTGCCGGGCGGACAACCCTGCCGGACGGGGCCTTGGAGCTCAATATTGCCTGCTCAGATACCGGACGCCGCCACCCGCAGGATCGGCCGGGCGGTCAGGCGTTGGCCTTGCTGGCTTCCATGGCCCCGAAGTCGGCCTCGTCGCGGCTCGTCAGCACCTTGTCGATGATGCCGAACTCGCGCGCCTGCTCGGCCGTCATGAAGTAATCACGGTCGAGCGTCCGTTCAATGATCTCGTAGCTCTGCCCGGTGTGCTTGACGTAGATCTCGTTCAGGCGGCGCTTCATCTTGATGATGTCCTCGGCGTGGCGCTCGATATCGGAGGCCTGCCCCGAGAAGCCGCCCGAGGGCTGGTGCACCATGATGCGCGCATTGGGGAGCGCGTAGCGCATGCCCTTGGCGCCCGAGCACAACAGCAGCGAGCCCATCGAGGCCGCCTGCCCGACGCAAAGCGTTGCCACGGGCGGGCGCACGAACTGCAGCGTATCGTAGATCGCGAAGCCCGCGGTCACGACGCCGCCGGGCGAATTGATGTACATCGAGATTTCTTTTTTCGGGTTCTCGGCCTCGAGGAACAGCAGCTGCATGCAGACCGAGGCCGCCATGTGGTCCTCGATGGGGCCGGTCACGAAAATGATGCGCTCCTTCAGGAGCCGCGAGGGCAGGTCGTAGCCGCGCTCGCCGCGGTTCGTCTGCTCGACGACCATCGGCCAGAACGTGTTCGTGTAAGTGCTGACCGGATCGCGCATGGCTATCGTTCCTCTGGATCGCAATGGGCCCGCTCGAATCGCGCGCGGGCCGTCCTCTTTTGTGGGTGGGCGATGCCCCGGGCGCAAGACCCCGGCCCGCGCCCCGCAGCAAATTCCCTCCAGCGCTAGGCCGCCGTTGCGGCCTCGGCCTTCTGGAAAAGCTCGTCCTTTGTCACTTTCTTCTCGACGGGCTTCGCCTTCTCGAGAATGAAATCCACGACCTTGTCCTCGAATATGGGAGCCCGCAGCTCGGCGAGCGCCCCCGGCGTCTTCTCGTAATATTCGTAGACGGCCTTCTCGTGACCCTGGAAACGGCGCGCCTGCTCGATCAGCGCGCGGCGCATCTCGTCCTGGGTGATCCCGATGGAATTGCTCTCGCCGATCTCGCCGACGACGAGGCCGAGCCGCACGCGCCGCTCCGCGATTTTCCGGTACTCCGCGCGCGCCTCCTCCTCCGTCTTGCCCTCGTCCGCCAGGGTCTTGCCCGATTGGGCCAAGCTCTCATTGAACTGGCGCCAGATGCCCTCGAGCTCGCTTTCCACCAGCGACGGCGGCAGCTCGAAGCTGTGCACCTTCTCGAGCTGGTCGAGCAGCTCGCGCTTGAGCTTGAGGCGCGAAGCGGTCGCGTATTCGCGCGCGATCTGCACGCCGACGAGCTCCTTGAGCTTTTCCAGGCTCTCCGCGCCGAACGTCTTGGCGAGCGCGTCATCGATCGGCGGACGCTCAGGCGCTGCCACCTCTTTGATCTTCACGGCGAAGGTCGCGTCCTTGCCGGCGAGCGCCGCGACGGGATAGTCGGCGGGAAAGCTCGCCTTGATGCTGCGCTCTTCGCCGGCCTTGGCGCCCGCGAGCCCCTCTTCGAAACCGGGGATGAAATTGCCCTGGCCGAGCACGATCTGCGCATCTTCGGCGGTTCCGCCCTCGAAAGCCTCTTCGTCGATCTTGCCGACGAAATCGACGGTCACGCGGTCGCCGGAAGCAGCAGCACGGGCCGCATCGGGCGCCCACGTCGTATTGCGCTCGGCGAGGTCGGCGATGGCCTTGTCGACGGCGCCGGGCTCGACGTCCGCGATAAGGCGCTCGAGCTTCAGCGCCGTGAAATCGGCGATCTCGATCTTCGGCAACACTTCAAAGCTCATGGAGTAGGAGAGGTCGGCCTCGCCCGCGAGCACCCGCTCGATCTCAGCCTGATCCTCGGGCAGGCTCACGTTGGGCTGCATGGCCGGGCGCTCGTTGCGATCGGCGAGCGCCTTTGAGCTCGAACTCCTTGACTGCCTCCTGCAGCACCTCGGCCATCACCGAGCGGCCGAACACCTTCTTCAGGTGCGGAACGGGAACCTTGCCCTTGCGAAAGCCCTTGAGCTGCACCCGGTCCTTCATCTCGCCCAGGCGCTCGGTGAAGCGGCGGCCGAGCTCGTCGGCGCCGACCACCACCTTGAGCGTGCGCTTCAGACCCTCGGTGCTCGTTTCCGTGATTTGCATTGCTCTCCAACCTGGTGATGCGGCCGAACGTCCGGCCAAAATCGAATGTCGCGGCGGCGCGCCGGGCGCCCTGGCCCGGCCTTGTCTTGGTGCGGGCCTCGTCTTGGTGCGGGCGGAGGGACTTGAACCCCCACGGCCGAGGCCACCAGAACCTAAATCTGGCGTGTCTACCAATTCCACCACGCCCGCCGGCCGCCCTGCCTTGGGACAGGCTTGCGCCTGCCCGCACAGCCCCGGCATCGCTGCAGTCTCGCCTGGCTCAAGGGAACGGTCGGGCGAAGGTATATCTGGCGCGGCGCCCGAAAATCAACGTCATTCGCCGCGAAATACCGCAAGGGCCGGCGCTGATCCCCGCCCCGGGGCAAGAAGGGGCTCGATTGCGCCTCAAAGCGCCGCAGGCGGCCGAGAAGGCCCGGTTGCGGGGCCGCGAGGCCCTGACTACGCTGCTGTTCGCCTGCCCTTCGAGGAGAGCCCCTTGCCATTGACTTCGAGCGTTGCCGCCGCAGTGGGGCGCACGCCCCTCATCAGGCTGCGCCGCGCCTCCGAGGAGACGGGCTGCACGATCCTCGGCAAGGCCGAGTTCATGAATCCGGGGCAATCGGTCAAGGATCGCGCCGCCCTCGGGATCATCACCGACGCGGTGGCGCACGGGCGCCTCAAGCCGGGGGGCACCATCGTGGAGGGCACCGCCGGCAATACCGGCATCGGGCTCACGGTGCTTGGCAACGCGCTCGGATTCCGCACCGTCATCGTCATTCCCGAGACCCAGGCCAAGGAGAAGAAGGACACCCTGCGCCTGCTCGGCGCCGAGGTCGTCGAGGTTCCCGCCGTGCCCTATCGCGACCCCAACAACTACGTGCGCTATTCCGCGCGCCTCGCAGAGACGCTCGATGGCATCGAGGAGGCGGGTGCGGTGTGGGCCAACCAGTTCGACAACACGGCCAACCGCGACATTCACATGACGACGACCGCGGAGGAGATCTGGTCCGATACCGGCGGAGAGATCGACGGTTTCGTGTCGGTGGTCGGATCGGGGGGCACGCTCGGGGGCGTTTCACGCGCCCTCAAGGCCAAGCGCCCCGATATCCGCATCGCGCTTGCCGACCCGCCGGGATCGGCCCTCTATGCCTACTACACGACGGGCGTGCTCAAGGCGGAAGGCTCCTCCATCACGGAGGGTATCGGCCAGGGCCGCATCACCAAGAACCTGGAAGGCGCACCCATCGATCGCGCCTATCGCATTCCCGACGAGGAGGCGGTGCGCATCGTCTTCGGCCTCGTCGCCGAGGAAGGCCTCTGCCTCGGCGCGTCGAGCGGGGTTAACGTCGCCGGCGCGATACGCCTCGCGCGCGAGCTTGGCCCCGGTCATACGGTCGTGACGATCCTTTGCGACTCTGGCACGCGCTATCAGTCGCGGCTCTTCAATCCGAGTTTTCTCCGGGCAAAATCGCTTCCCCTACCGGCCTGGCTGGCAGACAAGCCGCGGCGAACGCTGCCATCGGTGTTTGCCGATCCCGCGGTCGGGTGAGGTAGGCAACGGCCTGCGCGGCGAGCCTTGCGGGGATTGCCGGTTTTGCCTATGTGGCTAGACGAATACGGCACGCGGGCCCGGCGCGCCCAAAAAATCGAGGAACGGAGAGGGACAGTGCTCAATACCGCCAAAAAGTGGATCGTCGATACCGACTGGCTCGCGGAGCATCTCGATGCGCCCGATCTCCTCGTATTCGACGGGAGCTGGCACCTGCCAACAACGGGCCGCGACGCGAAAGCGGAATATCTCGGCGCGCACATTCCCGAGGCGCTCTTCTTCGACATCGACGACCTCTCCGACGAGAAGTCGTCGCTGCCCCACATGCTTCCCTCCTCCGTCAAGTTCGCGTCCCGCATGAAGAAGCTTGGCGTCGGCGACGGCATGCGGATCGTCGTCTATGACACGGTAGGGCTTTTCTCCGCCGCCCGCGTCTGGTGGACCTTCCGCGCCATGGGCCATGAGGACGTGGCTGTCCTCAACGGCGGCCTGAAGAAATGGAAGGCGGAAGGGCGCCAAATCGAGGACGGCCCCACGCGCAAGCGGCCGGAGTGCCATTTCACCCCGCTGATGAACGCCTCGCTCATACGCGACATGGACGACATCAAGCAGGTGCTCGGGAAGAAGTCGGCGCAGATCGTGGATGCGCGCCCCGCGGCGCGTTTCACAGGCAGCGAGCCCGAGCCGCGTCCCGGCTTGCGCCAGGGGCACATGCCCGGCGCGCGCAACGTTCCCTCGCAGTCGCTACTCAATACCGACGGAACGCTGAAGCCTGCAGCCGAGCTGCACAGGATCTTTGCCGCGGCCGGCATCGATCCCCTGTTGCCCGTGGTCACGACCTGCGGATCAGGCGTGACGGCGTCGATCCTGTCGCTGGCCCTGGCCGTGCTGGGCCAGACCAACGCCGCCGTCTACGACGGCAGTTGGGCCGAATGGGGCGCCGACAACGGTTTGCCGATCGAGACCGGGCCTGCGGCTTGAGTGCAGGGCCTCGCGCGGTAGCCGGTGGAGTGACCTAGGCCGAACGCACGTCGCGTTTGCCGCGCCGTGCCTTCTTGGGCGCCGTGCCCTTGGCGGCGACCTTCGCCGGGGACCGGCTGGCGCCGGCGGCACTCTTTTTCTCAGACAATGCGGTTTTCTCAGACATAGCGGCGGCGCGCCGCGGTTTGCGCGTGCCCTGATAGAGGCCGTAGGTCGCAGCGACCGTCGCGGCGCTTTCGGGCCTGCCGAGCCAGAAGCCCTGGATCTCGTTGAAGCCTTCCTTGCGCGCGAGCTCCATCAGCGACTGCGTCTCGATGCCCTCGGCGGTCGTGGCGATGCCGAGGCTCGACCCGAGCTGCGCCACGGCACGCACGATCGCCAGCAACTCTTCGTTGCCCTCGGCCAGCCCCGTGATGAAGCAGCGGTCGATCTTGATCTTGTCGAAGGGGAAGCTGCGCAGATAGCTGAGCGAGGAGAAGCCAGTGCCGAAGTCGTCGAGCGCGATGCGGACGCCGAGGTCGCGCAGCTGATGCAAGGTCGCGAGCGTCGTCTCGCGGTCCTGCAGCAGCAGCGATTCGGTAATCTCGAGCTCGAGCCGGTTCGCCGCGACGCCGGAGGCTGCGAGCGCGCTCATGACGACCTGCGCGAGGTTTCTGGTCTTGAACTGCACCGCCGAAAGATTGACCGCAATTCGGATTTGCCGCGGCCACTTCGCCGCTTCGGCCAAGGCATGCCGCAGCGCCCATTCACCGATGGGCACGATCAGCCCGGTTTCCTCGGCCAGCGGCACGAAGTCGCTCGGCGCGATCATGCTGCCGTCGGCCGTGCGCCAGCGCAGCAGCGCCTCGAAGCACGAAATCTCGTTGCGCTTCAAGTTCAGCAGCGGCTGGTAGGCGAGGTCGAGCTCGCCGTTCGCGAGCGCGTTGCGCAAGTTGCATTCGAGCTCGTGCCGGGCCCGCATGCGCGCGTCCATATCCTTCTCGAAGAAGCGGTACTTACCGTGCTCCTCCTGCTTGGTGCGATAGAGCGCGAGGTTGGCGTTCTTGAGCAACTGGTCGGCGTCGCTTCCGTCGCCCGGCGCCATGGCAATGCCGATTGAGGTGCCCAGAACCACCTGGAATTGCTCCCCCAGCAGAAACGGCTCGTTCATCGCAGCGATGATCTGCGCGGCGAGATCGGTGGCGTCCGTCGGTGAGAATGCCGGGTTTTGCACGATGACATACTCGTCGCCCCCGATGCGCGCCAACGTGTCGGTCTCGCCGATGGCATGCTGCAGGCGCGCGGCGAAGTCCTGCAGCAGCTCGTCGCCGATCGCATGGCCGAGCGCGTCGTTGACCTCCTTGAAGCGGTCGAGATCGAGACAATGGACGGCGAGGCCCTCGCCGGTTCGCATGCGCAATAGCGCCTCTTGAAGTTTCTCGCGCAACAACACGCGATTGGGCAGATCGGTGAGCCCGTCGTGGCGGGCCAAATACTCGATCTTCGCCTGGGCTTGCCGCCGTTCCGTGATGTCCTCGTGCGTGCACACCCATCCGCCGCCCGGCATCGGCACGTGCGCCAGCGCGAGGGAACGGCCGTCGCACATCTCTTAAATCGAATAGCCGGTCGTCGTTATGGGCGTTGTGCGCTGGCGCAGGTAGTCCTCGGCGGAGGGGCCTGCCCACATGCCATGGGCAATGCGCATCTCGATAACTTCACGGCGCAGCATGCCGGGCTTCACCATGTCCGGCGACAACCCATAGATCGTGGCGTAACGGTCGTTGCATACGAGGATGCGCTCGTCCTTGTCGTACATGCACAGGCCGTGCGACATGTGACTGAGAGCGGTATCGAGCTGCAGATTGCGCGCGCGCAGCTCCTCCTCGCGCTCTTGCAGCACCTTGTTGCGGCCCTGCAATTCCTCCTCCGCGGCGCGCCGCTCGGTGAGGTCGTGGATGGCGTAGACCTCGTCGCCCGAGCCAAGCCGCTGGCGCACCACCTTGACGGGAACCTGCGCGCCCGCGCCCGTGCGCAGCAACGCCTCGATGCTGTCGTCCTCTTCGACCGGTCGACTGAGGCCAATCGCGGCGACGCTGTTGCCGATCAGCTGGCCGGGCGCCACGCCGCACAGCTCGGCGATGCGGCGGTTGACGCTGACGATGCGTCCGCCGCTTGCCACCACGATGCCCTCGATCGCGGTATCGACGAGCTCCTGCATGAACTGGACGTTGTCATTCACCGTCTGCCGGTCGATCAGCGTCGACACGAGGCTCACCACCAGCACGATGAGCGCCGTTCCCACGACAATCGTCGCCAGGATCCAATGATGGGACACGAACGGCGCCGCGGCACGCAGCGGCTCGGAAGCGACGTGCACGGCCCGCGTCGCGGTGAAATGCAGGCCCAGGAACGCCAAGCTCAGCAAACCTGTGCCACACCAGATCGCCGTCTTGCCTCTGAGCCTCTGCAGAGCCGTCAACGCCGCGGCGTTCAGGCCGATGCCGAGCCCCAACGAAACCGCGACAAGAGGCAGGCTCCAATCGAGCACGCCGGGAACAGCGACGGCGTACACACCGAGATAATGCATGACGCCTATGCCGGTGCCGTTGATCGCCCCGCCGACCGGCGCGTGCCAGTCGGTACCCCGCGTCGCGACCGCAAAGCCCGCGTACGTGATCAGGCCGATGCAAACGAGCGAGGCGACAGTCAGCAGAATCTCGAACTCCGCCGCGGGATCGACGCCATGGGCGAGGTGCGCAACGAAGTGAGCCGACCAGATGCCGAACGCGCTGCACACCGCGGCGAGAACCAGCCAGCCGGTCCGGCGCCCGGCCCGACCCTCGGCTGCATGACGAAACAGGATGAGCGAAACGAAGCTCGCCGCCACGGCGAGCGCAACCGCCAGCAGGGTCAGGCGGACGTCAGGTTGCATGAAAAAGGCAACGAAAGGCACATCCACCGGCAACTCCGGGCGCAACTCCACCCGCTTCGTAGCAATATTGTTTCAACATCCCGTAAAGGAATAGGGCAACGCGCCACAAAGCGCGCTGGCACCGGGGCGGCCGAAGGGTCTGCGTCTTGGGGAGGCTGGTGACGATGTAGAGCCGATAGCCTAGACTTGGCGAGGCGATCATCTTTGCGGCGATGAATACAGGCTTGCCGTCCGCAGCAACGACGGGATCGCCTTGTATCGTCCGGTAAACATCGTGAAAATCCGGTACGATCCACATACCGCCAAGTCTCAATATCGAACTTCGCCGCGATAAGTGATTTCAACTCGGCATCGGTGATCACGATGGGCTCGGCAAGCGTGGGTTTGTGATTTGCTTCATACGATGAGAAGGAACGTCCCGCCCCGGCGTAAGAACCCGCCTGAATCTCGGATACGGCGACCTATGAATATCGTCGACGTGATCTAGGGCATTAAAGCACGTCACAATATCGAAGTGCCCGTCGGGAAACGGGATATCGCCTCGAACGCTTGAGTGCGTGTCACGTAACGCATCGCGTGATCGATTCATCATGCAGCCGAAGTTTGTTAAACTTGTCCACTACCGCAAATAGCGACGCCAACCAAAAGGACATATAGGTTTGAAACTCGAACCATTGGTTTTTCTCACGTGCAAATATCAGGTCATCGTTCATAAGATGGACTAGGCCCCTCATGTACCGTGCCCGTAACATATAAATCGCTGAGCTTAGTAATCGGGTCTTCATTGGCGGTGGGAAGTTTCTTGCGGGGCATAGCTACGAGATCCAGAAATTTTCTGTTCGATATTTTGAAGGTCTAATTCACTCCCGCGAAGCGGGCCCTCGTACTCCCCACATCGATCTTCTCAAGCGGATTGTCTGGCGGGGGCCTCAAGCGTTGCATACACACTGCCGCCTGCATCGGGCGGGTTCGGGCCCGCAGCTCAGTGGTAGCACCCGGAGGGCGAGCGCAGCGAGTGGCGCAGCCATGCCAGCGAGCGCAGCGAGCGAGAGCACGACTTGCGTCCAGGTCATTACACGGTCATGACTTTTGGAGGTTTAGCGGCACTGGCGTCCAGCGCATGCCAGCGCGTCATTGAAACCATTGGTGAGCCCGGATGGGATCGAACCATCGACACCCTGATTAAAAGTCAGGTGCTCTACCGCTGAGCTACGGGCCCCCAGGGCCCGTGCTTGTAGGCGGCGCCGCCTGGGTGGTCAAGGTAACCGGCCCCGCGCGCCAGGCTTGTGCGCACACGTCATGCGCCGTGCGCAGGGGCTCGATGCGAAATGACCCCTCGGCCCGGACCGGCCGTTGCTCTAGAGAGCGCCCTATGAACAAGCCCGATTTCAGATCCAGCGCCCCCGCGCGCCGCAGCGGACGCGTACGGCCTGCCGGCCGAGCGCGCCGGCGACCGGCTCAAGGCGATCGCGCTGATGTGCGTTTCGGTCGCCTTGTTCTCGGGTCTCGACACGTCCGCCAAGTACCTCACGGCGCACGCCGGTCTCCCCATCGTGCAGATCGTGTGGATGCGTTTTGCCGGACAGTTCCTGCTGATGCTGACGATCCTGAGCGCGCTTCCCCTGTCGGCATTCCTTGGCACGCGCAAGCTCGGATGGGAGCTTCTGCGCTCGCTGCTGATGGTGATGACGACGGCCGGCAACTTTCTGGCGCTGCAGCACCTGCGCCTCGATCAGACGGTGACGGTGGCGTTCCTGGCGCCGCTCATCGTTGCGTTGCTCGCCGGGCCGCTCCTGGGCGAATGGGTCGGCTGGCGCCGCTTCCTCGCGATCCTGGTCGGTTTTGTCGGCATCCTCATCGTGGTGCGCCCAGGCGTCGCCTCGCTGCACCCGGCGTTCATATATGCCTTCGGCGCCGTGCTCGCCTACTCGATGTTCATGCTGCTGACACGCTACCTCGCCGCCTACGACAAGCCGCTTGCGATGCTCTTCTATTCGATTTTGCTCGGCACGTTCGCGCTGGCGCCGTTTGCGCTTTGGAACTGGGTGTGGCCGGCGACGCTCGGGCAGTGGCTGCTGCTGGCGATGCTGGGCCTCCTCGGCGGCACCGGGCATTACCTCTTCATCCACGCCTACCGGCTGGCGCCGGCCGCCGTCATCGCGCCGTTCCTCTACCTGCAGCTTCTGACCATGGTGGCCTTCGGGTTCGCGGTGTTCAGCGATATTCCCGACGTCTGGACGCTTGCCGGATCCGCCGTGATCATCGTCTCGGGCATCTATCTGTTGCACCGCGAGCGCGTCACGCGCACGCGCATTCAGCCCATCGAGCCGATCTAGGCGTCATCGCTCGCGCGAGGCTAGGGCGCGTCGGCGAGGCGGCGTTTCGTGTCCTCGGCCCACGCCGCAAAGCGGCCTTGCGCGATCGCGTCGCGCATGCCCGCCATCAGGTCCTGGTAGAAGGCCGTATTCGCCCACGACAGCAGCATCGAGCCCAGATATTCGCCCGACTTGACGAGATGGTGCAGGTAGGCGCGCGAATAGTCGCGTGCCGCCGGGCAGGTGCTGTGCGCATCGAGCGGCGCGCCATCGTCGGCGTGGCAGGCGTTCTTCAGGTTGACGCGGCCATTCCACGTGTAGGCGAGGCCATGGCGGCCGTTGCGCGTCGGCAGCACGCAGTCGAACATGTCGATGCCGCGCGCGACCGCCTCGATGAGATCCAACGGCGTGCCGACCCCCATCAGGTAGCGGGGCTTGTCCGCGGGCAGCAGCGGCACGACGCCCGCAAGCGTCCGCAGCATCACCTCGTGGCCCTCGCCCACGGCGAGGCCGCCGACCGCGTAGCCGGGAAAGTCCATGGCGACGAGCGCCTCCGCCGAGCGCCGCCGCAGCTCCTCATCGGTGCCGCCCTGGACGATTGCGAACAGCGCCTGGCCCGGGTGTGCTGAGCCGCGCGAATGCCGCGCGCGAACGCTCCGCCCAGCGCAGGGACAATTCCATGGCGCGCTCGACGTCGCAGCGCTCCGCCGGCAACTCGATGCATTCGTCGAGTTGCATCTGAATGTCGGCGCCGAGCAGGCACTGGATCTCGATCGAGCGTTCGGGCGAGAGCATGTGCGCAGCCCCGTCGAGGTGCGAGCGGAAGCGCACGCCCTCCTCGCTGATCTGGCGCAGCTTGCCGAGCGACATGACCTGGAAGCCGCCTGAATCGGTGAGGATCGGGCCGTCCCAGCGCATGAACGCGTGCAGGCCGCCGAGCCGCGCGATGCGCTCCGGGCCCGGGCGCAGCATCAGGTGATAGGTGTTGGCGAGCACGATGTCGGCGCCGGCCTCCTTCACCTGCTCGGGGTAGAGCGCCTTGACGGTCGCCGCCGTGCCGACGGGCATGAAGGCCGGCGTGCGCACGATGCCGCGCGGCGTCACGATCTCGCCCGTCCGCGCACGCGCCATCCTGCGCAATCAGCCGATAGCCGAACCGGGGCATTTGATCCTGCACGCGCGCTCAACCTTGATTGTTCGCGGTCGGCCGGAAACAGCAGACAGGCGTCGCCGTAGGAATAGAAGCGATAGCCCGAGCGCAGCGCGTGCGCATAGGCCTCTTTCATCGTCGTCGAGGCCCGAGAAGGCCGCGACCAGCATGAACAGCGTGGAGCGCGGCAGATGGAAGTTGGTCATCAGGGCGTCGACCGCACGGAAGCGGTAGCCGGGCGTTATGAAAATGTCGGTCGGGCCGCGGAAGGGCGCGATCTCGCCTGCCGCCGCGGCGCTTTCCAGCAGGCGCAGCGAGGTCGTCCCGACGGCGACGATGCGCCCGCCCGCAGCGCGCGCCGCGTTGAGCGCGCGCAGCCGTCGCCTCCGAGACCTCGCCCCACTCGGCGTGCATCTGGTGCGCGTCGGTGTCCTCGGCCTTCACCGGCAGGAAGGTGCCGGCGCCCACGTGCAGCGTCACGAAATGGCGCTCGATACCGCGCGCGTCGAGTGCGGCCATCAGCTCGGGCGTGAAATGCAGGCCCGGCGGTCGGCGCGGCGACGGCGCCGTCGTGGGCGGCATAGACCGTCTGGTAGTCGGCGCCGGTCGGCGTCCTCCGCCGGGCGGCGAGCGGCGATGTAGGGCGGCAGCGGCATTTTCCCAACGCTGCCGATCGCCGCATCGAGATCGGGGCCGGCGAGATCGAAGCCAGCTCCACCGTGCCGTCCTCGCCCTTGGCGGAAACGGTGGCGTCGAGCGCGCCGGCAAGGCAGACGCCTCGCCCGAATGCCCGAAGTGCAGCCGGTCGCCCTCCTTGAGCCGCTTGGCCGGCCGCGCGAGCGCCACCCACCGAGCTTGATCGCGGCGCTCTATGAGCGTCACGGAAACATGGGCGCGCAAGTCTGCGCGCGCGCGCATGCCGTCGAGCGCGGCGGGGATGACGCGCGTGTCGTTGAACACGAGAGCATCGCCCGGCTGCAGCAGCGCGGGCAGCTCGCGCACGATCCGGTCCTCGAGGCACTCCGCCGGGGCGCACGACGAGCAGGCGCGCGGCATCGCGCGGGCTCGACGGGGTGAAGCGCGATCCGGTCCTCGGGCAACTCGAAATCGAACAGCTCCGTGCGCATCAGTGATGCGGATCAGCGAGCGCCCCGGCAAGAAGCAGGACGGCTCCGGTGACGCGTCCGAAGCGAGAGCTCGCGCACCACGAAGTCGAAGGCGCCCGCCTGGTCGATGAAGAGCCCGGCGAGCAATTGCCCGTGACGATGAAGGCCATGGTCGCCGCCGTGCCGAGCTTCGGGGTGAGGAAGATGACGCGGTGACGTAGGCGGCGCCGAGAAAGCCGCCGGTCACGAATATCCACGGCGGCACCTCGCGCCAGGCGAGCGAGACGCCTTGCACCTGGCAGACGCCGAGCGCAATGGCGACCAGCACACGCCTCCCGCCACGAAGGACGCCGCCGCGGCCGCAACGGGCAGCCCCAAGCCCGCGGCCAGCGCGGCGTTGATCGGCGCCTGCAGGGCAATGAACGTGCCGGACACTATGCCCAGCAGCGACCAAAGGAGCCCCATCATCGCGATATCCTCTCTCTTGCGTGGTTCCATTCAGCCGCGATGCGCCAAGAGCTCCCAGATGCCGGCCGCCGCCAGCACCAGCCAGCCGAAGATCATGATCGAGCCGCCGGTGGGCGCCGCCATGGGAAACAGCCGGTGGCCCAAGACCGTGCGCGCGGCGATGTCGCCGCTGAACAGCGAGACGCCCACCAGCAGGAGCAGGCCAGCGATCAGGAAGCCTGGCCGGATGCGTGCAAGCGCAGCGCCAGGCCACGATGGCGAGCGCGGCCGCCGCATGCATGATGAGGAACTGCGCCGCCGGCGTGAGGGCGGAAAGCGCATTGCCATGGGCGCCGGCCGCCGCAAGCGCGACGCCCGCCGCACCGCGAGCCCGGCATAGGCGACGAGCGCCGCCGCGGCCTGCATGACACCCATGGCTTACCCTCAAACCGCTCCACAGCTTACGCCGCGTCGGCCGCAACCTTGACCGAGACCATCTTGTCGGGGCTCTGCACCGGCTCCCCGCGCTTGATCTTGTCGACGTTCTCCATGCCTTCGATCACCTTGCCCCACACCGTGTACTTCTTGTCGAGGAAGCTCGAGTCGTCGAAAACGATGAAGAACTGCTGAATTGGCGCTGTCGGGGCTCTGCGCGCGCGCCATGGAGCAGACGCCGCGCACGTGCGGCTCGGCGTTGAACTCGGCGGCAAGGTTGGGATAGCTCGAGCCTCCCGTCCCGGTGCCGTTGGGGCAACCCGTCTGCGCCATGAACCCCTCGATGACGCGATGGAAGGGGATGCCGTCGTAGAAGCCCTCGCGCACCAGCTTCTTGATGCGCTCCACGTGCTTGGGCGCGAGGTCGGGCCTGAGCGCGATGACGACGCGCCCCTTGGTCGTCTCGATGATGAGCGTGTTCTCGGGGTCGTTGGCTGCGGACATGACATGCTCCGTTCGGGGGGTTGAGCTCGAGGACTAGGCGGGCGCAATGGCGCTTTGGCGGCGGTTTGTCAAATCACGCCGGGCGCGCTTGGCTCACGTGCCAGCAGACGCCGGCCGGATCGACGATGTGGACTTCGCGGCCCCAGGGGAAATCGGTCGGCGGCCGCATGCGCACGCCGGCGTATCCGGCCGCGAGCTCCTTGGCCTCGATTTGCGCCCAATAGCCGTCGAGATCGTCCACCTCGAGCGATCAACATCTGGTTTTTCTGCCAGTCCGGAACATCAATGTCCTGCAGCAGGAAGATGGCGCGCGCCGAACTTCAGGCCCGCAAGGCCGTCGTGCTCCCACAGCGGTTTCAAATCCGAGCTCTGCGAAGAAGGCGCGCGACGCCTTGAGGTCGGGGCCGGACGGAACGAACGGAATAAGAGCGGTGGCCTGCGACTTCATGAAGGCTCGATCGTCGCGCGGAGTCGCTTCACGATCACTTGGCGTCGGACTGCACATAGACCTTCTGCATCACGTCCGGGATCGGGGGCGGCTCGCCCGGAGCGATCTTGTCGACGTACTCCATGCCGTCCATGACCTCGCCCCAGATGGTGTACTGACCGGTGAGACCGCTGCACCCGGTGTCGTCGAAGCAGATGAAGAACTGGCTGTTGGCGCTGTTGGGATCGAACGTCCGCGCCGCCCCGATGGTGCCGCGCTTGTAGGGCTCCTGCGAGAATTCGGCCGGCAGGTCGGCATAGTTCGATCCGCCCGTGCCGGTGCCGGTCGGATCGCCGGTCTGCGCCATGAACCCGGGAATGACACGGTGAAACTTCTGGCCGTCGTAGAAGCCCTCCTTGGCGAGCTGCTTGACGCGCTCGACGTGCTTGGGCGCGAGGTCGGGGCGCAGCTTGACCAGCACCTTGCCGGTCTTCAGCTCTATGACGAGAACATTGCCCTTGTCGCCGCCGACCTTGCCCTGATCCGAGCAGCCCGAAACCCAAACGGCGCAGAGCGCCAGGGCGAGGCCTGTGAACAATCGCATGGTGCGTCCTTCCCCATCTTCTTGGCGTCGCTCGCGCGGCGGCAGCCTTGGCGCCAGACGTGTGATCCGCGCACCCTTATCGCGCCTTGGGGCGCAGCCTGCAACTCAGACGCCGTTTGCGATGCAACGAAGGCTAGCTTCCAGCCTTCGCTTTCGCCTCGAGGCGCCGCGCGACCGCCGGCGACACGAAGGCCGAAACATCGCCCCGCATCAGCGCGATCTGGCGCACCAGGTTGGCGGCGATATGCCGGACGCCGGGCGAGGCCGCGACGAACACGGTCTGGATGCCGGGCGCCATCGCGCCGTTCATGCCCGCCATCTGCATCTCGTAGTCGAAGTCGGCGCCGTCGCGCAGGCCGCGGAAGATGACGCTCGCGCCGTGCTCGCGTGCGGCATCGACCACGAGGTTGGCGAACGTGGCGATCTTGACGCCGGTGCCGGTCGTCTTGGCGATCCCCTTCGTTTCGGCGGTGAGCATCTCGATGCGCTCTTGCGCGCTGAACAGCGGCGCCTTGTCGGGGTGCACGCCGATGCCGATGACGAGCTCGTCCACGAGGCGGCACGCCCGCTCGATCACGTCGGTGTGGCCGAGCGTGACGGGGTCAAAGGAGCCGGAATAAAAGCCGATGCGTTTCATGGCGCCCGAGCGTTGCTGACGCTCCTTTATCGTGGGAGCGGCCGTTGGGCACAATGTCCTATCGCATCGGCGTAAACAAAAAAGGGCCCGGCTTGGCCGGGCCCTGTTCGAAGCTGATCTTCGGAGTTGAAGCGAGATTACTTCAGAGGAACGGGCTCGCGGCGCCCGAGGAGATCCGAAAGATTGAAGCGGTAGCCGAGGTTCGCCGTCACGAACAGCGGATCGATGTCATGCTTGGCGACGACCGCCGGGTCGGTGCCGGCCCAGGTGATCTTGGTGTCCTCCCAGACCTTCTTCACGTCGAGGCCGAGCGACCAGCCCTGGCCCAGATCGTAATCGACGCCCGCCTGCAGCGCGAAGCCGAAGCTGTCGTCGAACGAGACCGTGTCACCCGCGATCTGCGACTTGGAGTTGAAATAGTGGATCCACTCGGCGCCAGCGCCGACGTAGGGCCTGAACGCGCCCATGCCGTCGAAGTGGTATTGCAGGGTCAGGATCGGCGGGAAGATCCAGGTCGAAGCGATCTGGCCCAAGCCGGCGATGGCGCCCTTACGCATCGACATTGACTTTGTCGAAGCAGCAGAAGAGCTCAACGGCCCAGTTCTTGTCGAGGAAGTAGGTGAGCATGAGCGAGGGGATGACGGTGTCGTTGGTCGTCGCCCAGTCGCTCGCAGTGGCATCGGCGCCGCCGAGGGTCAGCGAGCTCGTATTGTCATCCGTCAACACCCCGGTGACGCCGAGCTTCACCTGGAAGTTGCCGTTGCTGTCGCCCGCCTGCGCCGGCACCGCCCCCGCGGCACCTACCAGGAGAGCCAACGGCTCCAATCCACAATCTTGCTGTTCGCATCATCTTTCGCCCCGTTCTCTAGCCGGCCGCGGAGAGCACCCCTGCGCGACTCGGCCTCCTGTACCCAGTTAACTTGTTTCCGGAAGCCTCGAATCTCCGAACGATTCCTGATGCTTGCACCTGACGCAGATCAGCAAATGGCCGCATCCGCATCTCCGTGTGGCATCGAGCGACACGCAGTTTGTTGATGCAGATCAAACCGGAGCTCGCATCCCGTCCGGGCCAGCGCTGCCGGTCCGTTCGTCGCAGCTCGTCTGCGTTCTTGACCTGGATCAAGGCGCAAAACGCCGGACGCTCCGAGGGTCATGGCAGATTTCTTTCGCGCAAGCTCCAGCCGAGCGAACGCGCCATCGTGATCATGCCCCGGGCCCCTCGACGATCACCGCCCCGGCTGGTCAAACCCCCGCCGCCGCCGCCGCGCCGACCGCCCCCGAAGCTGATCCGTTCGCCGCCCTGCGTCGAGCGCGTGACGACCGTGCGCGCGCGCCGCCGCCAACTGCTTTCCTTGGCTCGGCCGGACAGAGCGGAGACGGTCTACATCGTGCGCTCGGGGCTGCTGCTTCTGCAGACGCTGCCGCCGGGCAAGCATCGCCAGCTGCTGTCGCTGCTCTATCCCCACGACGTCTTCCGCGCGGCCTACGGGCCGCCATTACCGGCAGCGGCACTGAGCGCGGCGACCGCGTCGGAGCTTTGGCGACTGCCTGCGCGCACGTTCGAGACGCTGCTCGGCGCCGACGCCGCCCTCGGCCAGCACCTGTGCCAGCAGCTCGCCGACCAGCACGCGCGCGCTATGCTGCACGTGGCCATGCTCGGGGGCTTGAGCGGCGAGGAGCGCGTCGCCTCGTTCCTGCTCGAGCTGGCGTTGCGTCTCGGCGCCGCCGTGCGCCAACGGGATCTCCTTCGAGATTCCACTGTCGCGCACCGACATCGCCGACTATCTGGCGCTCAATGCCGACACGCTGAGCCGCATCATGTCGCGGCTCAAGGGCCGCGGGCTCGTGGCGCAGACCGGGCGCGGCCGCGTCGTGGTGCCCGATTGGGAGCGCCTTGTGCGAGCAGAGCCCGATCGCGGGCGCCTTGCTCGCACTGCACGGCAAGCCGGCCGCCGAAAAGCTATGACGCGCTAGTCGAGCCCCGGCGCTGGCCGCGGCAGCGATCAGTCGGCGGCGGTATCGGGCGCGTCGTTCCCGACGTCGCCTTCTTCCTCGCCCACATCCGCGTCCTCGCCCTCGTCGGGAATGTGCTCGACGGAGACGACGCGCTCTTCGGCGTCGGTCTTGAAGATGCGCACGCCTTGCGTGTTGCGCCCGGCGATGCGCACGTCGTCCACGGGGCAGCGGATCAGCTGTCCCCCGTCCGTCACCAGCATGATCTGGTCGCTCTGCGCGACGGGCAGCGACGCGATGAGCGGGCCGTTGCGCTCGTTGACGACCATGGCGACGATGCCTTTGCCGCCGCGGCCCGACGTCCGGTACTCGTAGGAGGAGCTGCGCTTGCCGAAGCCCTTCTCCGAAACGGTCAGCACGAACTGCTCCTTGCCGCCGAGCTCGGCGTAGCGCTCCGACGTCAGCTCGGCCTCGACCCCGCCCTCGGCCTCGCCTTCGCCGTCGCTCTCAACTTCCGCCTCGACCTCGGCAGCGCCGTCCGCGATGTCCTCGCCCTGCGCCCGGCGCAGCATCGTCGCCTGCTTCAGGTAGGCGCCGCGCTCGGCGGCCTCCGCGTCGACGTGTGTCAGGATCGCCATGGAGATGATGGTGTCGCCGTCATCGAGCTTGATGCCGCGCACGCCGTCCGATTCGCGGCCCTTGAAGAGGCGCACCTCGTCCTTCAGCAGGAAGCGGATGCATCGGCCCTGCGCGGTGGTCAGGAGCACGTCGTTCTCGGGCGTGCAGATCTCGACCGCGACGATCGAATCGCCCTCGTCGAGCTTCATGGCGATCTTGCCGTTGCGGTTGATGTTCTCGAAGTCGGACAGCGCGTTGCGCCGCACCTTGCCCGAGCGCGTCGCAAAGGCGAGCTGCAGCGCGCCCCAGGTCTCGGGGTCCTCGGGCAGCGGCAGGATGGAGGTGATCACCTCGCCCTGCTCGAGCGGCAGCAGATTGACCAGCGCCTTGCCGATGGCTTGCGGGGTCGCGGCCGGCAGCCGCCAGACCTTCATGCGGTAGCACATGCCGCGCGAGGAGAAGAACAACACGGGCGTGTGCGTCGAGGCGATGAACAGCTTGGTGACGACGTCCTCTTCGCGCGTCGCCATCCCTGAGCGGCCCTTGCCGCCGCGCCGCTGCGCGCGGTAGGTCGCGAGCGGCACGCGCTTGACGTAGCCCTTGAGCGAGACGGTGACGACGCAGTCCTCGCGCTGGATCAGGTCCTCGTCCTCGACCTCGCCCTCGATGTCGACGATCTCGGTCTTGCGCGGGGTGGCGAACTCCTCCTTCAACGCGCTGAGCTCGCCCTTGACGATCTCGACGACGCGCAGCCGCGAGGCGAGGATCGCCAGGTATTCCTTGATCTCCTCGCCGATCTTCTTGAGCTCGTCGGCGATCTCGTCGCGTCCGAGCGCGGTCAAGCGGGCAAGGCGCAGCTCCAGGATGGCCTTGGCCTGCTCCTCCGACAGCTTGTAGGTGCCGTCGGCCGCCACCTTGTGGCGCGGGTCGGCGATGAGCACGACGAGCGGCGCGATATCGCGCGCCGGCCAATCGCGCTCCATCAGCTGCTCGCGCGCCACCGCCGGGCTCGGCGCACTGCGGATGAGCTTGATCACCTCGTCGATGTTGGCGACCGCGATGGCGAGGCCGACGAGGACGTGCGCGCGCTCGCGCGCCTTCCACAACAGGTACTTGGTGCGGCGGCTCACGACCTCCTCGCGGAAGTTCGTGAAGGCCTCGACCATGTCCTTGAGATTGAGCATCTCGGGCCGGCCGCCGTTGATCGCCAGCATGTTGGCGCCGAACGTCGTCTGCAGGTCCGAGTAGCGCCACAGCTGGTTCAAGACGACGTCGGCCACGGCGTCGCGCTTCAATTCGATGACGACGCGCATGCCCTCGCGGTTCGATTCGTCCCAGATGTCGGAGATGCCCTCGATGCGCTTGTCACGCACGGCATCGGCGATCTTCTCGATGAGGGTCTTCTTGTTGACCTGGTAGGGGATGGCGCTGACGATCAGCGCGTCGCGGTCCTTGCGGATCTCCTCCACCTCGACCCTGGCGCGCATGACGATGGAGCCGCGGCCCTTGTGGTAGGCGGAAAGAATGCCGCCGCGGCCGAGGATGAGCCCGCCGGTCGGGAAAGTCGGGCCCGGTGATGATCTGCGACAGCTCGTCGATGGAGATCTCGGGGTTGTCGAGGTGGGCAAGGCAGGCGTCGATCACCTCGCCCAGGTTGTGCGGCGGGATGTTGGTCGCCATGCCCACCGCGATGCCGCCCGCGCCGTTGACCAGCAGGTTGGGAAACTTGGCCGGCAGCACGCTCGGCTCGCGCAGCGTGCCGTCGTAGTTCTCGCGGAATTCGACCGTGTCCTTGTCGAGATCGTCGAGCAGCGCCATTGCCACTTTGGCAAGCCGGCACTCGGTGTAGCGCTCGGCCGCCGGCGGATCGCCGTCGACGGAGCCGAAGTTGCCCTGGCCGTCGATGAGCGGCAGACGCACGGAGAAGTCCTGCGCCAGGCGCACCAGCGCATCGTAGATCGCCATGTTGCCGTGCGGATGGTACTTGCCCATCACCTCGCCGACGACGCGCGCCGATTTGACGTGCTTCTTGTTGGGTTCAAGACCCAGCCCGATCATGGCGTAGAGGATGCGCCGGTGCACCGGCTTCAGGCCGTCGCGCACATCGGGCAGCGCGCGCGAGATGATGACGCTCATCGCGTATTCGAGGTAGGAGCGCTTCATCTCGTCGACGATGGAAATCGGACGGATGTCGCTCGGCTCCTTGCCGCCGGGGATCTGGTCGTCGGTGCTGTCGGCCACGTTGGGGATTTCCGCTGGATCTGAGTGTCCGCCGGAACAACGACGCACGCCGTTTCGGGGCGTGCGTCGCGGCGGGCGAATTTGTGCGCAAGATTACCCCAGATCGCACCCGCAAGGCAACGCGGGCGCGATGATGATCCCGCCTCGTTTTGTGCAGAATTATGCCAATGAAAACAATTACTTGCCATGGGTTGCCGGTGCCGCCGGCCGTCCAGCGACGACTTGCCCGCGACACAAGGAGCCGCTAGAGCAGCGGCGCGCCACAGCGATGGTTAACGCTGCGGCGTTGATGGGCGGGTGCCAATGCACCCGCGATGCAAAGGGAGTGTTCGATGAAGAGAGGCGTGCTGACCTTGGCGGCCGTGGCGGCGCTGTGCGCACTGCCGGCGCTCGCCGATCCTGCGGCGGTTCCAGCCGACGTATTCCTCGCCACCCAAGGCGAGAACCAGTTCCTTGCGCGCGACTTTCTGCTTTTCGCCAAGGTCCAAAACGCGGACGGCCAGATCATCGGCGACGTCGAGGATCTGATCCTCAACGGCGACAATCAGATCGAAGGCGTCGTGATGGGAACCGGCGGCTTCGTCGGGTTCGGCGAGAAGCGCATTGCGGTGCGTCTCTCCGCGCTGCAGATCAAGAACGAGGACGGCAAGGTGACGGTCGTGCTGCCGCAGGCGACCAAGGAGGTGCTCGACGCGCTGCGAGCCCTTCAAGCGCACCAAGCCGCCGAAGTCGCTGCTCGACCGTGCCATCGAGAGGGCAAGAGAGTTCTCCGACAAGAGCAGCGTCACCGCGAAGGATGCCTACGAGAAGGCCAAAGAAGAGGCCGGCCCCGCGCTCGAGAAGGCGAAGGAGGCGGCAAAGGACGCTTACGAGAAGGCCAAGGTAGAGGCCGGCCCCGCGCTGGAAAAGGCGAAGGATGCCGCCGAGGGCGCCTACAAGGGCGCGCGCGACGCGCTCGAGACCAAGCCTGACGGCGCAGCACCCAACGCAACCGAGGCACCGGCCCCGGCGGCGCCCGACACCACGCAGCCTGCGCCCGCAACTCCGCCGGCGGCGCAGCCATAAGAGCCCGCACCAACGAAAAGAGCCCCGCGTACGGCGGGGCTCTTGTTATCGCGTGAGGCTTGCGGCTACTGGCGTCCGTCGACGCACAACCGCGCCGAGCCCTTGAAGCTCGGGATCGAGCTGTACAACAGCTCGATCTGCTTGATGGAGCGGCGTTCGCCGCGCAGATCGAGCGGGCGTGTTTCCTCGCCCGCGCGGATGCGGGTCTTCACGTCGAAGTCGTCAGCATTTCCGCGCCCGTACACGACGCGCAGGCTGAGGATCAGCACGTCGCTGCGCTCCACGCGCAAGCGGATCGCACTGAAGCGGCCTTCCTGGCGTCCCACGGGGATCACGTCGCGGTCGGCGCCGAAGCCGACCTTCTGGCATCCGAGCTCCTCCCATTGCGGGCGGGGCGGAGGGCCGCGGCGGTCGGCTTGCAGCCCGAAGACCGCAACCGTCGCGCGACCGCGGCCGCGTCGCTTCATCAGCGCGCGGTAGACCAACTCAATGCGATCGATGACCCGATCACCACCTTGCAGCTCGAGGGGGCGCGTGCGCCCGCCTGCGCGAATGAACTCGCGCACCGCGACGTCCTGCGGCGGTCCGCGGCGGAAGAACACCGTCACGCTATTGATCTGCACGTCGCCGTCGGTGACCTCGAGCGCGATCTTCTCGAAGCGCCCTTCCTGGCGCCCCACGCGGATGGTGTCGCGGTCGACGCCGAATCCGACGCTCTGCTGGCCGAGCAGCACCCAGTCGTCGCGATCGCGCCTATGATCGTCGCCACGGTCAGGGCCTGGCCCATGGTCTGGTCCCTTCCCAGGTCCGGCGTCAGACGGGCCGCGGTCGCTGCTTCCGCGATCACGATCGTGCGCGTTGTGCACACGCTTGGTCCACGGTCAGCGGAACCATGACCGCTATGGCCAGCAGGGAGGCTACGATTGATCGCCACGACATTACGTTCTCCTGGGATTTGCCTGGGGGGGTGTACCCCCGATATCAACCCCAATCTGCACGCCGTGAAGTCCAAATTGTGATACTGCAGCGCAAACTGTTCCCGCGTTGGACCGCGCTGCGTGGCGCCTGCGAAAAATTAAGGATACGCCGTGGCCTCGAGCAGCTCGAGAACCATTGTCATGATCGCGCTGGCCGCCAATTTCGCCATCGCGATCGCGAAGTTCGCGGCCGCCGCCTGGACCCGCTCCTCGGCCATGCTGTCGGAGGCGATCCATTCCCTCGTCGACACCTCAAACCAGGCGCTGCTGCTCTACGGCCTCAACCGGGCGCGCCGTCCCGCGGACGCGCGCCATCCCTTCGGCTATTCGCGCGAGATCTATTTCTGGAGCTTCGTCGTCGCCGTGCTGCTGTTCTCGATGGGGGCCGGCGTCTCGATCTATGAAGGTGTGGCAAAGCTGCGCAACCCGCATCCGATCAGCGACTTCTGGGTGAACTATACCGTGCTCGCCATCGCGCTGGCGCTGGAGGGGTTCTCCGCCTACCGCGCCATCTCCAGCTTCGACTCCTACCGCGGAACACGCAGCTGGCTCGTGGCGCTGCGCGCCTCCAAAGATGCCGCGTTGTTCACGGTCCTGCTGGAAGACGTGGCGGCGGTCGCCGGCATCACGATCGCGATCGTGGCGCTCGCCTGCGTGCAGCTTCTGGGCTGGGAGCAGGCCGACGCCGTCGCCTCGATCCTCATCGGCCTGCTGCTCGCCACGGTCGCCGCGTTCATGAGCGTCGAGATCAAGGGGCTGCTGGTGGGCGAGGCGGTCAGCCCACGCGTGCTGGCGGGCATCGAGGGCATTTTGCGCAGCAAGATCACCAGGGACGGCCCGCTGCTCGCCATCAACGAGATCCGCACCATGCATCTGGGGCCCGACGACGTGCTCGTCGCGGCGAGCGTCGATGCGATCGACGGCATTCCCGCCGAAGAGGTCGAGGCGGTGACGTCGCAGCTCGAAGCCGCGATAAAGACGAAATATCCCGAGGTGCGCCGCCTCTTCATCGAGACGCAGTCGACCGCCGGCCACAAGGCCGCATCGAAGACTGAGCATGGACGCGCTGCGGACCCCGCCCCGGCGCCGAGCCGCAAGGCCAAGAAGCGCTCGAAGGGGCACAAGTCCTAAAGGCGCCGCCGCTCCGTTTCTTGCGCTAGACCTCGAACGTGAACAGCGAGTGGATCTCGTCGTTGAGAAAACCGGTGGCGACCGGCCAGCGCACGCCCGGCAGCACCGCCACGTCGAACAGCTCGCTTACGCCGCCCTCGAGCTTGATCCACTCGACGATGTCGCCTGAAGCAAGGTTCACGATCTGGATGCCGCACCAGGGGTCGGCGTCGCGCTTCTTGAGCTCGCCGTCCAAAGCCAGCCCCGAGAACGAGCCGTCGCGGGGGAGCGAAAGCCCGACGATGGCGTGTCCGTTGTGGAAGGCCAGACCGCGCAGGAAGCCCGGACAGAAGGCAACGGGCTCGAAGGCGCCGGTGGCCGCATCGATGTAACCGAGATGGCCGGTGCCGGAATTCAGCAGCCACAGCCGCCCGTCGTGCCAACGCGGCGAATGCGGCATCGACAGCTTGTCGGTGACGATAGCGTCGGTCCGCACATCAATCAGCGTGCCGCCCTCCGCGCGCCGCGCGCGCCAGCCGTTGACGACGTCTGAGCGGCTCGTCGCCGTGACGTAGGCCGGCACGCCATCCTGCATGGCGAGGCCGTTGAGGTGACAGCGATCCTCGGCTGCCAGCTTGGAGATGAAGGGCGGCTTCCAGTAGAGGCGGAAGGCGTGCGTCGGGCTCAGCGTGGCGAGGCACGAGAACAGCGAGTTGACGAACACGATGCGCCCGTCGGCCATGACGCCGATGTCGTGGATGTCGAGATCACCCGTGGTGTGGGCGACGCGCGGCACGTAGTGGCGATCGGGATTGCCGGGGCTCGGCTCGGCAATGACGTTCTCGAACCGCCAGACCTGAAAAAGCGTCGACACGACAATGCGTTGCGGGTCGGCCCAGAGGCCCATGGCGCGGGCGAGAAAGCGCTCGTGGAATGCCGTTTGCCCCTGTGCGTTGACGCCCACCAGGTAGAGACGCCCCGTCTGATAGGACGTGAACGCCAAGCTGACGTTGTTGCGCAGCAGCCAGTCCGAAAAACCGCGCGTGCAGGAGATGTTGACCGGCAGCGCTGCTGGCGGCTGCGGCTCCTGCGCCGTTTCCTGATGTGGTTCCTGGGCCGGAGCTTCGCCCTGGGGCACGCCCGGCTTGCCGGCGGTTCCGTCGCTCTCGTCTTCGGTCAAATCGTTCACCGCCCACCTGAGTGCGTTTGTGATAATCGCGCAACATTTGGCTCGAAAGACGCGCGAGGCAAGTGATTTATGCTCGACATCTGTTTGTCGGTCTTCCTTAATTGAAACTGTCGACAGTCGCCAGTCGTACATTGGCAAGATCGATGCGTAAGAGTACCGCGTGGGGTGTGCGTTGCGTACGGTATCGGCACGAAAACGGGCGTCGGCGGACGAACCGTCACGGCAGTCAGGTCCGGCGCAGCCTTTGCTGTCGCCACCTGCGCTGGCCCACAAATCTCCCCTCGAAATATCCCAGATTGAGCGCTGGCGTGCGGCCCTGTTCCGCACCGTCGCGGCAAGCGCGCTGCTCGTTTACGGCGGCCGCCCGGTTCAGGCGGCGTGCTCGGTGCCGCAACGACTTTGAACTGTAGCGGAGCGATTACGGGGACTGCGGCGCCTCGGAGTCGTCAATGGCGGCATCAACGTCCCGAGCACCCCCACGAACTACATCACGCTCAATGTCGACAACCTAACCAACACCATCACGCCCAACTCTACCGTCGACGGCATCAATCTCGTCAAACTCGGCGCAGCCAACAATCTCACCGTAATCACCATCAACACGGGCATGACGGTGCCGGTCGACATTTCAGCCACTGGGGCTGGCGGAGATGGCATCATTGCTTACGGTCCCGGCACCGGCGCGATCACCGTCAACAGCCGCGGAAATGTAACTTCCGCATTAGCCCTTGGCATCTACGCGCGCCGCCTAGGTGCGGGCAACGTTGCCGTGACGAGCGTCGGGACCGTCAGTAGCGGAACGACCGGCATGTATCCCGATCCGGTGGTGGCAACGTCAGCGTCGACAGCACGGGAGACGTCACTTCGGCGACCGGAATTGGCATCTACTCGCTGACCACCGGCAGTGGCACGAACACCGTCAAGAGCAACGGCGCCGTAACCGGCGCTACGTCGGGGAATCTTCGCGCAGTCAGCGACAGGCGCCGTCTCCATCGACAGCACCGGAAAGATTACCTCGACGAGCAATAGGGGCCTCTACGGCAAGGCCAGGTCCGGAGCCGTGACCATCACCAGCACCGGCGACATCAGGTCCGCCACCAACGCGTCAGGCGCACCGACCGGCACTTTGACCAACATCGGCATTCACGCGACGAACACCGGCGCGGGCGCCGTCAAGGTGACGAACACCGGAAACATCAATTCCTTCGCGCAGGGCATCCTCGCTCGGTCGACGGACGGCGCCAGCGTGACGATTGAGAGCAACGGAAACATCACCACGACCAACACGGCGCCCCTAACCACTCAAGGCACCTCGGCGGCAATTTCCGCTCAAAACGCCAATGGCAGCACCGCCGTATCCGTCACAAGCACCGGAAACCTCGCGTCGAACACGATTCGGCATCTATGCGCGCGCCGGTGGCACCGGCTCGGTTTCGGTGATCAACAATTCTGGAAACGCCGCGGGCACCATCTCCGGCAGGCACCTCAGGCATCTTTGCCAGCGCTGCAGGCGGCGGCGCTGTCACGGTCGACAGCACCGGAGATATCTCAAACAGCACGACAGCCGGCACGCTCGGCATCTATGCGCGCAACTCAGGTGCCGGCACCGTCAAGGTGACCAGCGCAGGCAATGTCACCACCCGGGGCACCGCAATCTATGCGCGATCGAGCGCCGGCGGAAATGCACTATCGAAAGCACAGGCAGACATCAAGTCGACGACGCTCATCGGCCTATACGCAGGCTCGGCCAGCGGCAACGCCTCCATCACGAGCAACGGCACCGTCAACACATTCGCCTCGGGGATCTTCGCCGCATCGACCAGCGGCGTGATCTCGATCGAAAGCACCGGCGACGTCACGTCATTGGCGTATGGGCTCAAATCGCAGGGTGGCACGAGCAGCAACGTTACGGTGAACAGCGGCAACGTTTACGGCTACTACGCCGCCGTGCAGTTCACGGGCGGCTCCGGCGTCAACACGCTCAACAACTATGGCGCCCTCTATACGTCGACCATTGACGACCGGCTGCACCACTCGCGCGTCGTTCTCGGCAGCACCGGCAACGACACCGTCAATAATTACGAATCTCATCGTCGGCAGCGTCGACCTCGACGGCGGGACCAATGCCTTCAACAACCGTTCTTCGGGCTTCTTCTACTCCGGCTCGACGGTCACCCTCGGCGCCGGAAATACGCTGACAAACGAGGGCGTTCTCACGCCCGGCGGATTGGCACCATCCAGACGACCGCGCTCACCGGCAACTTCATCCAGACCAGCACCGGCACGTTCACGGTCGACATCGACCAGTCGGCCGTACAGACAAACGACCTGCTGACAGTCAGCGGAACGGCCGCCTTCGACGGCTACGTCTTCGCCAACCCGATCGCCATCACGACGACGGGCTCGGTGTTGATCCTTACCGCCGCCGGCGGGCTCACCCTCGCCAGCTCCGCTGAGGCCCTCGACACGGCCACGACCGACTTCAAGCTGCAGGCGGTGGGCGCCAACCAACTCTGGCTCACCTGGCTGCCGATGAGCACGTTCGATCTGTTCACCGGCTTTATCACGCCGAATGAGGAAGCGACGGCGAGCTATCTCGACGCGCTGCGCCTGGCCGGACCGTCGACGGAGCTGCTTGCGCTGATCGATGCCGTCAAAGGCCAGCCCAACGAAACCGAAGATCCTCTATGCCCTCGACCGGCTGCACCCCGAGCACTACCTCGCGCAGGTCAACGACACGCTGCAGTCGAGCCACTTCTTCGTCAACAGCATGATGAGCTGTCCGACTGCTTCCGGCGAGAACGCCGTCGTCACCGAGGGCCAGTGCCTGTGGGCCAAGATCGGCGCCCGCATCTTCGAGCAGGACCGCACCAACACCAACATCGGCGGCGAGTCGCAGGCCTACAGCGCCTCGGCCGGTGCCCAGGTCTCGCTCGGTGACAACTGGCGCTTCGGCTTTGCCGGCTCCTACGAGCAGACCAACCTCGACACCGACAACGCGGCGAGCTCGGACGGCCAGCGCGCCGAGGGCGGCGCCGTACTCAAGAACCGCTGGGGTGCGGCGACGATGGCCACCGGTGTCTTCGGCGGCGTAGGCTGGTTCGACACCGAGCGCACCATCGGCCTTGCCGGAATTGACCCCGCTCGAGGCGATCAGGAAATCAGGTTCGGCGGCGGCCAGGCGCGCTTCACGATCGCGGAGGAAGGCAGCGGCTGGTACGTCAAACCGTTGCTGGACCTCAACGCCACTTACATAGAGTACGGCGGCTTCACCGAAACCGGCGGCGGCGCGGCAGCCCTTGCCGTGGCCGGCGCCAACGATTGGGTATTCAGCGCACGCCCGGCAGTCGAAATCGGCGGCGACTTCAGAGCCGCGGACGCGACGGTGCGGCCCTACGTACAGGTTGGCTTCACGTACATGAGTGACGCCGAATTCACGCTTACGTCCAATTTCCTCTCGGCACCCGCCGGGGTTGCCCCGTTCATGATCGCGTCGCAATTCAACAACGCATTCATCGACGTCGTCGCCGGCATCGACCTGATCACTGCGGGCGGGGTGGAGCTGAAGCTCAATTACGACGGTCGCTTCTCCGACGACAGCGAGCTTCATGCGGGTTCGGTCAAAGCCGGGGTGAAGTTCTGAGCCACCCGAACCGCCATGATGTCCAGGGGCGCCATCACGCGTCGAGGGGTCGTGGGCACCGGCATTGGCGCTCTGCAAACTGGAGGAGTTGCGTGACGGTCGCAATCGCAACGGCACGGGAAGATGCCGCTTTGGACCCCAACGCGGATCTCTGGCGCGATCGCGAGGCGGCTGTTGCGCGCGGCGTCGCCAGCGCCACGCGGTCTTCTCGGCGCGTGCGTGCAACGCCGAGATATGGGATGCGGGAGGAAAACGCTACATCGACTTCGCGTCCGGCATTGCGGTCGTCAACACGGGGCATAACCATCCGCGCGTGATCGCGGCCGTGACGCAGCAGCTCGAAAAGTTCAGCCACACGTGCTTCCAGGTGACGCCGTCCGAGAACTACGTGCGCCTCGCCCAGAGGCTCAACACGCTCGTCCCCGGCGCCACGCCGAAGAAGACGATCCTGCTCACGACCGGCGTTGAGGCGGTGGAGAACGCAATCAAGATCGCGCGCGCGCACCGGCGTGCTTCCGGCGTCATCGCCTTCACGGGCGGGTTCCACGGCCGCACGATGATGGGAATGGCGCTGACCGGCAAGGTGGCGCCCTACAAGGTCGGCTTCGGGCCCCTTCCCGGCGAGGTCTATCACCTCCCCTATCCCATCGCGTATCACGGCGTGACCCCGGAGCAGTCGATCGCCGCGCTGCAGGCGCTGTTTCGTTCCGATCTCGCCCCCGATAGCGTGGCCGCGATCATCCTCGAACCCGTGCAGGGTGAGGGCGGCTTCTACATCGCGCCGCGCGGGTTCCTGCGCGAACTGCGGCAGATCTGCGACGCGCACGGGATCGTGCTGATCCTGGACGAGATCCAGACCGCGTTCGGACGCACGGGCCGGATGTTTGCCTGCGAGCACGCCGACATCGAGCCCGATCTCGTGGTCATGGCCAAAGGCCTGTCGGGCGGCTTCCCGCTGTCGGCCGTCACCGGCAAGGCGGAGATCATGGACGCTCCTGCGCCTGGCGGTCTGGGCGGAACCTTCGCCGGGTCGCCCATAGCCTGCGCAGCCGCGCTGGCCGTGATCGACATCATCGAGGACGAGGACCTCCTGATCCGCGCCGACAGGATCGGCGTGCAGATCCAGGATCGGCTCAAGCACGCACTGGCGCAGTCACCAAAGCTCGTGGCGTGCATTGGAGACGTTCGTGCGCTCGGCTCCATGGTGGCGGTCGAGTTCGTAAGCGACGGCGAGCCGGAAAGGCCGGACGCCGACCTTGCCAAGCGCGTCGTCACCGAGTGCTGTGACCGCGGGCTTATCGTGTTGAGCTGCGGCATACGCGGCAACGTCGTCCGCTTCCTGCCGCCGCTGACGGCGCCGGACGAGATTATCCAAGAAGGCATGGACCGCTTCGAGCAGGCCCTGCAGACCTGCATCTGATGCAGCGCGTTGGGGCCGGATCGGCCTTTATCAGGCGATATCAGGCGATGCGGTTGCGCCGCAGCTGCGAGACGGGCGCCGGCGCCGGCGTCGGCTGCGCGCGGCTCAAGCGGGCTCAACGCCTGCAGGACCCGGACCGCGAAGTCGTTGACGGCGCGGGTCAGACAGACAACCGCTTGGTCAAGGTCGCGCGTCCGGATGGCGCGGATCAGCGGCTCGTAATCACGGCGCAGTTGCGCGTCGCTGAGCTCCCGCAGCTGCACGCCTGCGATCGACACGCGCAGCTCGTTGCTGACGTGGTCGAAGGCGCGATGGAAGCTGTCGTTAGGATAGAGCTGCACGATCGCGCGGTGAATTGCGAACTCCCGCTCCAGCACCCAGCCGACCTCGACTTCGCCTGACGGCGTCGCGCGCGATTCAAATGCGCTCTGGAGCAAGTCGAGCTCCAACAGAAAGCCGCCGCCCAACGTGCGGGACAAGGCGCCGACCTCGATGGCGAGGCGCAGATCATTGATCTCTTCGATTTCGCGGACGCCGTATTCGCGCACGAACACGCCGCGTCTTGGCACCTGCACGAGCAGGCCGCGCTCGACGAGGACCCTGATGCCTTCGCGGATCGGCGCGCGGCTCACATCCATCTGTCGGGAAAGCGCGGCCTCGACGACCTTTTCGCCGGGCCGCAGGATGCCTTTGAGGACGGCGTCGTAGAGCCGGGCGGCGACTTCGTCGGCCAAATTCCTGGCCCGCACGCGCTCAAAAGGCGCGGAGCCGTCGGCTATTCCATACCCACCCAACGCAACCTCCCCCGAAACGCGGTGGTTCACGCATGAACGCAAAAACCTGGCAATATGAAGTCCTAACGTGAAAACCCATTGACTAGAACCACTTGTCGACAGTCATACTATCGATCTTGTTCAGGTGGTGCAACGGGAACAAATGGGCGCGGTTGTCTGGCTGGCATCATACCCGCGCTCCGGAAACACCTGGGCCAGGGTCTTCCTGCACAATCTTCTCAACGTCGCGGAGGGCCGCGGGGCCCAGGATCTCGACGAGCTCGAAGAGTATTCGACCTGGGATATCGCGGCACACTGGTACCAGCCGTATTTGAGCGACCACCCCCGACCGCGCAACCAAGGAAGCTGTGGCCGCTGCCCGGCCCATGGCACAGCGGCGCATCGCCGACAGCGTCGAGGGGGTGGTTTTCGTCAAGACGCATGCCGCCCTGACCAAAGACAGAGGCACACCGACCATCGACATGAGCCGCACCGCCGGGGCGGTTTACATCGTTCGCAACCCGCTCGACGTCGTCCTTGTCCTATGCAAAGCACATGGACGTGCCCATCGAAGCGGCCGTCGCAGTCCTGAACACCCCTCGCTGCGAAACGCCCAATGGACCCCACTCCGTCTACGAGTTCTCCGGCTCGTGGTCGCAACACGTGGAGAGTTGGACGCGCCGGCCGCATCACGCCATCCACGTCGTGCGCTATGAGGATCTGATCGCCGACCCGGTCGCAGGCTTTGCAGGTCTGGCGCGCCATCTGCGCATCGAGGTAGCGCAGAACTCATCGAAAAGGCGGTCGAACTGTCGGCGTTCGGGCGGCTCGCATCCATCGAAGCCGACAAGGGATTTCGCGAACGGCCGAAGGGTTCGCAGCGCTTTTTCCGCTCAGGCGTCGCCGGGCAGTGGCGCGCGGCCCTTCCCGCGAACTCTGGTGCAGCAGATCGTCTCCCACCACGGCGACGTCATGGGCCGCTTCGACTATCTGCCGTAGCGATCGGCTCGGTGTCCTGCGACCCCCGCGTGCACCCGTTTGTGTTGTTTCCGCAACATCCGAGCACAAAGACACGCTGTACATACGCTTCCGACTCGATTGTCGGCCTCATTTAAATCAAACTGTCGACAATCGTCCGAAGCTCGGGACAACCGTAGCACGGCCGGGTGTACAGCGTGAGGTGTTGGCGTATGCGTGCGTGTCCAAGATGCCCTTCCGTCGTGCGCGCCTTTACCAGAAGGGCGCTTCTTGGAACGGCGGCCGTACTCCTTGCCGCCGCCCACAACCGGCGAACGCCTACGATTTCAAGCTGTCCGACACCGCCGTGGGGCGCGCTCGACACGCATATCTGGGCTTCTTACACTTGGAACGGCGATGACGTCGGCGTCTTCACCCGCGGCGTCGAATACGGGACGCTGAACTATCGCCTTGGAACGGCGCCACCATCGGCGGCTCTTTCGCCTACCAGTATTTCACCGATCACGACGTCGATCTCGACAACTTCGGTGACGGCCCCGACGGCGACCTCTACACCTACATCGCGTACGCCACGGGTGCCTGGGGCGACATTCTCTACGGCAAGACGTTCGGCGCCACGACCGAAATGACCAACGTCGCGCCAAGCGCGATCGGGCTCAACTACGCGGTCAATACGCCTTTTTCATTCACGTCGCCCGGCCGCGGTTTGCGCCTCGCGCACCCGCCTCCTCTTCTGACTTCCTGCTGCCCGCCGATCGCTTTGGCTACTATTCGGCCGACTTCGACGGCTTCCGCCTCGGCGTCACCTACGGTGAAAGCATCCAGGACGACGGCACCCCGACAATCACCAACATCCACTCGAAAAATGCACTCGATGTGGCTCTCTCATGGATTGCTCAGTACGGCGAGGTGCGCCTGCGGATGACGGGCGCCTACCAGCAGGCCGAAGCGGACGTCCAGACGGTCAACGCCTCGACAGCCGCCGACCAGGACCATTGGGTGATTGGCAGCACCATCTGGTGGGGCAATTGGACCGTCGGCGGCAACTACGCCTACACCGAGAACACGCTCGGTCTGCGCAACGTCAACAACGAGTCTTGGCAGATCGGCGCCATGTACACATGGGGCAAGTTCCAATTCTCCGCCTCGAGCGGCCGCAGCACTGACCTCTACCCGCGCGATCTGGTCGCCAATCCTTATCTCGGCAGTCTCGGCGATGCCACGGCGCGCCTGTCCGAGCTCGCCGCCTCCTACCAACTGCACGAGAACGCCAAGATCGCGATCGCCGCGGTCAACGTGAAGTACGAAGACAACCTTGAATTTCCGGGTGTGCTTGCGCCGGTTGATCCCTCGAGCGGGACCTACGGTGTCGTGCAGCTGTACGTCCACTTCTAGCGGCACGAGAACCCATGTACCTGCGTTCAACAACACACCTGCCGCAGCTTCGCCGAGCGATGCTGACAAGTGTCTCCGTCGCGGCGCTTTGCGTCGGCATGGCAACCGGCGCCTGCGCCGGCGGCCTCACGATCGAAGGCGAAGGCACATGGCTCCAGCACTTCGGCGATGAGGTGACCTACGCCGATTTCCAGGACGCTATCGCCGCGACAAGCAACAACCAGACAATCGACCGAGCCAAGGATCTCCTGGGACGCGGCCAGGTGATCTGGCACCTCAACGATTGGTTCAGCTTCGGGGCCGGCGGCGGCACCGGAACCTTCACGAATGATGCGACGTCTCCCTTTACGGCGCAGGGGTTCGGCGTTTCCTACATGGTGCCGCAGATCCTGACGGTGCCGGACAATCTATACAACAGCTGCATCCCTTCCGTTGCGTGCGCTCAGATCTATTCCACGGCTGCCGCAACTCTCAACACGGATCTCGACTTTTACGACTTCGACGTCGGCGTCGATGTCGGCGTCGGCCGCTACGGCCAGGCACGGTTTTTCGCCGGCGCGCGCTACGTCCGGTTCGGCGAGACGCTGCGGGGATCCTTCGCAAACTCCGACCCGAGCATATATTATCGCCTGCAAACGCTGCGGGCTGAACGCGACTCGACCTTCGATGGCTGGGGACCGCGCATCGGCTTCACCGCCGACGTTCCGATCGGATCCACCGGCTTCTCGTTCGGCGGCACGGTCGCGGGCGCAGCCCTTTTCGGCACCATCGACACGAAGGTCGGCGGCACGCACACGACCACGTACAACGCCGTGAAGTCGACGGATACGTTCTCCGAAACGCACAGCATCGATCAAACGGCTTACTCGATCGAGCTGTCGCCGCAGGTCAGCTACACGTTGTCGGGAGAGAACATCGCAGCACGCATCTCGGTCGGATATCGTTTCGACCAGTATCTCGGCATCGTCGATACCAAGACCGGGCAGACGTACCTGCCCACCATTACGGCCGGCGAAGACGGCGCCGACGTAAAGTTCGATGGGCCCTTCCTGCGCGTTGGCGTCAGTTTCGGGGGCGACAACTCATGGGCGAAAAAGGAATGAAGCGCGCGCTCACGATAATCGTCGCTGCCCTTGTCGCCGCAAGCACGCAGGCGCACGCCGATAAGCTCACAGGCGCCCAGATCCGCGCCACGTTGCCGGGCGCCAAGATCGTCGGCGTCAATGATCTTGGCAGCCCCTACTCGGTGTCGGTGAAACGCGGCGGGACCCTGCAGGGGGTCCAGGGCACGATGAACCAGTTCGACGATCGCGGTCGCTGGTGGATCGAGGCCGACAAGCTCTGCGTGCAGTGGGAGCTCTGGTTGTTTGCACAGCCCACCTGCTACGACGTCGAGCTCGATGGCAATAAGCTCACGCGCGTCCACTACGAGAGCCGCACCGTCATTCAGTCGACACTCGTGCGATGAGAAGCAATTCACGGGCGGAGGCCTCCGGGGACGGAGCGGGCTTCCGCAGCAGCCAGTGACCAAGAGATCGCCATGGCAGGGATAATCTGGCTCGCGTCCTATCCCAAATCGGGGAGCACCTGGGTGCGTGCGTTCCTTCACAACCTCATGCGCGCCAGCAAGAAACCATACGACATCAACCAATTGGATGATCTCGTCGCCAGCGGAACCTCGCGCGGCTGGTACGACAAAGCTTACGGGAAGCCTACCGCCGACCTCGACGATCAGGCTCTGCTGCGTCTCAGACAGCTCGCACACGCCCGTATCGCGCGCCGCAGCGGCGACGACGTCTTCGTCAAAACCCACAGCCGCACGGGCTCGCACGAAGGGGTAGACCTCACGTCGGGATCGCAGACCGCGGGCGCCATCTACATCATCCGCAACCCGCTCGACGTCGCCGTGTCGGCGGCGGATCATATGGCGTCACGGTCGACGAGATGATCGACCACATGGCGGACCCGGATTTCCGCACCGCGTCCGATCGCACGCACGTGTCGGACTACGTCGGAGATGGCACGGCCACGTCGAGGGCTGGGCTGGAGTGCCGCATCGCCGCTTGCTGGTGTTGCGCTACGAGGACTGCTTTAGCGCCTGGCCGCGAGTTCGGGCGCCTATGCACATTTCTCGGCGTGCGCCCATCCTCGGCGCGCCTGGAGCAAGCGATCGCCGCCTCAAGATTTGAAACCTTGCAAAAGCAGGAGCGCAGCAACGGATTCAAGGAGCGCGCGCCGCACGCGAAGGCCTTCTTCCGCCAGGGCAAAGCCGACGCGTGGCGCGATGTTCTCAGCCTCGAGCAGGCGGAGCGCATTTGCGCCAAGGCCGGCAGGACCATGCAGCGTTTCGGCTATATCGCCGTCCAGCAGCCGACTGTTTACGAGAACCGAGTGGAGTGATCATGCCGAGAAAGACCTTCATCCTCTTTGCGGTGGCCGTTCTCGCCGCCGTGGCATGGAGCGGCGGTGGCCGAACGCGGAACTGCGCTTCAGGTCCGAGAGCGACGAGATCGAGCGTACCTGGCAGGGCGGATACATTTTCTATCCGACGGGCGGCCGCTTCAAATGGGGCCCGATCCGCACCACGCTTGATAAGGCCGAGGCGCCCTCGGCGGCAGGCGCTATCCGACCATCGTCTACATGCACGGCTGCTCGGGCATCGACATCGCATCGACCAAGACTGCGCGCGATTTCCTGCTGAAGGGCGGCTTCGTCGTCGTCATGCCCAACAGCTACGCGCGCGTCGACAAGCCGGCGAGCTGCATCCTGTCGCAGCATCTAGGGAGGCCTGCACCGCAGCGTCCTCGCCTGGCGGCAGGACGAGGCGCGCAACGCCATCCACATGGCGCGCCGGCTACCGTTCGTCGATCCCAACAACATCTTCATGGTCGGCCTCAGCGAGGGCGCCATCACGACCGCAACGACGACGGGCAACGAGCCGATCAATGCGCGCGTCGTCGAAGGCTGGACGTGCCATGCCGGCTGGCCGGAGTACTGGGGACTGCCGGCCCCGGCGAGCGAGCCGGTGCTGACGCTGTCGACGGTCGATGACCCGTGGTTCCAGATCGCCGTGCTCAAAGGCAACTGCGGCGTCTTCATGAAATATCACAACGGGTCGAAGGCGATCATCTTTCCCGCGACGCACCCGCTGCACGATCAGCACTTCCAGCTATGGCATCCCGACGCCATGAAGGCCGCGCTCGACTTCATGCACCGTCACATGCGCTGACCGGCGCCGCTTCAGGATCACTTCGAAGCCGGCGCTGACCGGCGCCGCTTCAGGATCACTTCGAGCCGGCGCTGTCAGGGCCTGTCGGGCTTCTGCAGCTGGCCGAGCTGGCGCAACGCCAACGATGCGGTCTGAGGCTGCGCATAGGGAGGGAACTCGACCTCGCAGTCCCTGAACGATTTGAGCGGCTGGCCGAGGCCGAGCAGGCCGCGCTCCCTGGAGCGGCGCACGCGGCCGAGATCGAGCTCCAGCGGAATAATCTCCTCACCCGATCCCGCCTGATGGATGACGTCCCCTTCAGGGCCGATGACGCACGACCTGCCGTAGCCCAGCTCGCCGGCGCCGTTGATATCGACGAAGTAGCACTGGTTGACCGCCGCAGTGGCGCGCGCGATCGACAGCTCGACGTCGCGGTCGATCGTGTTGGTCAGGGTCGGATGCAGGATGACCTCAGCGCCCATCCAGGCGAGCGTGCGCGATGTCTCGGGAAACCACATGTCGTAGCAGATGCTCACCCCGAAGCGGCCGGCGTCGGGCACGTCGAAGACGAGGAAGCCCGATCCGGGGCGATCCCTTTCTCGTATGGCGCGAATGGAAACATCTTGCGATAGCGGCCGACCACGTCGCCGTTCGGCGCGATGACGCTTGCGGTGTTGTGGTTGCGGCTTCCCGCCTTCTCGTAGATCGAGCCGGTGAGCAGCCAGATGCCAAGTTGCTTGGCAAGCTTGCGACAATGCTCCTCGAGTACGCCGGGCATCGGCTGCGGTTGCGCCTGCCATCCTGTCAGCGCCAACTCGCTGAACATGATCATCTGCACCCACGGGAACCGCGCCATCGTATCGGCCGCGGTATCGGATAGCTGTTCCGTGTTGTCGCCATTGCGAAGATCGAGTTGCAGGCCGGCGACGGCAAAATGGCTCATCTTTCTGATCCGTTCTTAGCGTGCTGCGGAGAGTTGGCGTGCCGCGTTGAGCAGCGTGTTGGTGTAGGGCTCGCTCGGCATGGTCAGGACGCGGGCGACATCGCCGTGCTCGACGACGCGACCGCGGTGCATGACGACGACCTCGTCGGCGATTTCATCCACGATGTTAATATTGTGCGTGATCAGGAGAAATGAAAGCTTCATGGAGTTTCTTCAGCTTCTGCAGGAGGCCGATGATGCGCGATTGCAGCGAAGCGTCGAGTGCCGCCGTCGGCTCATCGAGAATCAAGAGTTGCGGCTTGAGGATCAGCGCCCGCGCGATGGCGATCCTTTGCCGCTGGCCGCCCGAGAAAGCGGCCGGACGTCGCGCATGGAACGCCCTATCGATTCCGACCTCCTCCAGCAAGTCGCCGGCCGCTTCGCGCTCTTCCCGCCGCGTCACGCCGCCGTGCGCGCGCAGCGGCTCGGCGACGATGTCGAGGGCGCTGAGGCGCGGGTTGAGGGAGGAGTATGGGTTTTGAAACACCACGCCGATGCGGCTTCTCAGCTGCATCATGGTGCGTCGCGCAGCCGTGCTGATCTCGACACCCTCGACCTCGATGCGCCCGGCATCGAGCGGCACCAGCCCGAGGATCGCCATGGCGAGCGTCGTTTTTCCAGATCCGGACTCGCCGACCACGGCGAGGCTGCGGCCGTGCTCGATCGTAATGGAGACGTCGTCGAGCGCTTTGAGCTGTCTGCGCGATTCCCGGTACTCCTTGCGCGCATGCTCGACGCGCACCAGCGGACAGGTCGCCGCCTGACTGGAAACGGACGGGGGAGCCTCCCCGATGCGCAGGCGCCGCAAGCCGTCGACCAGCGCGCGAGTGAGCGGATATTGGGGAGACGCAAGCACCTGGCGGGTGGGGCCCGTCTCCACGATGCGCCCGCTCTCCATCACCGCGATGCGGTCGCACAGGTCGGTGACGACGCCGAGATCGTGGCTGATGAACAGCAGCGCCAGCTGCTCTTCCTTGCGCAGCTCTTTCAACAGCGAAAGGATCTCGGCCTGCACCGTGACGTCGAGCGCTGTCGTGGGCTCATCGGTGATGAGCAGCGTCGGTTTGCAGGCCAGTGCCGCGGCAATCATGATGCGCTGCAGCTGCCCACCCGAGAACTGATGCGGGTACTTGCTGAGCGCGTGTGCCGGGCGCGACAGGCGCACGCGCTCCAGCTCGAACTCGGCGAGCTTCTGCGCCTCTTTCAAGGTGCCGCCGTGCTTGCAGCGAATGATGTCGGTGAGTTGCCGCCCGATGGTGAAGAAGGGATTGAGCGCCACCATAGGGTTTTGAAACACGATGGCCGCGGCGCTGCCGCGGATCCGGCGCAGAGTCCTCGCGTCGGCACCAAGCGCTTGTATGCCGCACACCGAGATGCTGCCGCCCGTCGTCGCGGCGTCGGGCAGCAGACCGAAGCAGGCCAGCGCCGTGAGCGATTTGCCCGAGCCCGATTCTCCAACGAGGCCGAGCGCCTCGCCCGCCTCGACCTGCAGCGACACGCCGTCGACGACGACGCGATCCCCGCCGCGGTTGGCAACGAGATGCGCAGATCAGCGATGGCGAGCGCCGGTTGGGTCATGCCTGCGGCCGAAAGTTGGGGTCGAGCACATCGCGCACGCCGTCGGCGAACACGTTCACCGCGAGCACGGTCACGAAGATGGCGAGACCCGGGAACAGAACGACCCATAAAAAGTCGAGAACAAAGATGCGCGACTGCGACACCATCAGCCCCCATTCCACGGCCGGCGGTTGGGCGCCGGCGCCGATGAAGCTCAAGGCCGCGGCGGCGAGAATGGCGTAGCCGAAATCCATCGACGCCTGCACGATGAGCGGCGACAGCGAGTTGGGCAGGATGTGGCGGCCCATCACCGCCGCGTCACTCAATCCCGCACACTGCGCGCTCTTTACGTACAGCTCAGCACCGGTGCTGATCGCGGTGGCACGCATCAAGCGCGCGTACCAGGGAAACCAGGAGACGCCGATTGCGACCATGACGTTGAAAAGGCCGGGGCCGAGCGCGGCGGTGACGGCGATGGGCAGCAGCATGGGCGGGAAGGCCAGAAAGAGATCGGAGGTGCGCATCAGCCCCGCATCGATCCAGCCGCCGTAGTAGGCGGCCACGACGCCGACCGGAACCCCGATGACCATGGCGAGCGTCACCGCGCTCAGTCCCGACGTCAACGACAGCCTGCCGCCGTAGATCACTTGGCTGAGAATGTCGCGACCGAGCGCATCGGTGCCGAACCAGTGCGTCCAGTCCGGCGGCTGCAGTCGCTGGCTGAGGTCGATTTCGGTCGGATCGAACGGCGCCACGAGCGGCGCGAAGACGGCGGCGATGACGATCAGCAGCAAGATGACGCCGGCTATGGACATGGCGGGGTGCGCGCGCTGGAATCGCCACAGGGCGCCCAGCCGCTGTCGCGCACTTGGCGCCACCTGCGCTCGATCCGGAGAGGTTGCGGTCACGGCCATCACTGCATCTTCAAGCGTGGATCGAGCAGATGGTAGGCAAGATCGACAGCAAGGTTGATCGCCAGGTACGTCAGCGACAGCAGAATAGTCACCCCCAGGGCTGCATTGGTGTCATTCACGACGACGGCGTTGACGACGTAGCTGCCAAGGCCCGGCCAATCGAAGACGTATTCAACGACGATGCTGCCGCCGAGCAGGTACCCAAACGTCAGCCCCACGACCGTGATCAGCGGCACCAGCGTCGCGCGCAGGGAGTAGTTGAAAATATCTGCCGTTTGGGGAGGCCATAGGCGACAGCCGTGCGCACGTGGTCGGAACGCAGCACCTCCAGCATGAGGCTGCGCGTGAAGCGCAACACGATCGCCACGAGCGCGATGGTCAGCGTCAAGACCGGCAGCACCAGGTGCTGCAGTGCCGAGGCGAAGGCACGCCATTGTCCCGCCAGCAGCGTATCGACAAGGAACAGCCCGGTGACAGCCTCGAACGGCTGATCGAGGCGCACTTCCGACGAGATGCGTCCCTGCAGCGGCAGAGCGTCGAGATAGCCATGAAAGATGAGCTGCAACGCCACGGCGAGAAAGAACGCCGGCATGGCGACGCCGGCCAGCGCCAGGAGGCGGGCGGCGGTATCGAAGGCGCGACCGCTACGCACGGCAGCGGCGACACCGGCCAGCACGCCGATTGCCACCGACAGAATGAGCGCGGGGACGACGATCTCCAGCGTCGCGGGAAAGCGCGCGGCAATGTCGCTCGCTACGGGCTGCCCGGTCACCAGGGACTGGCCGAATCGCCGCGCAGGATTTTGCCGATGAAGTGGACGTACTGGACGATGAAGGGATCGTTGAGGCCCAGCGCCTCTCGCGCGGCCGCGATCTGCTCGGCGGTCGGCCGCGCGCCGAGCATGAGCTCGGCATTGGAGCCGCGCAGCTTGCTCATGATGAATGTAAGCGTGACCACGCCGAAAGCGGTTGCGAGGAGTAGCGCCAATCGCTGCATCACATAACGCAACATGTCTCGTTCCTCAGGGCACACGCCGCAAGTCGGCGAAGCGGACCCCGGCGTAAGCGGGATTGACCACGACACCGGCAAGATTGGCGCGATAGACCACGCGGGTTTTCAGGTCGGCGAAGAAGATGGCGGGCGCGTCGGCGAGCAGGATGCGCTGCGCCGCGTCGTATTTGGCGATCGCGCGATCCCGGTCGGTCGCCTCGAGATCTCTGCCCTCCTGAACAAGATCGTCGAACGCCGGATTGGAGTATTGCGACAGATTGAAGATCGCCGGGTTCTGCGTGCCAAAGAGACCAGCCAGCCAGTCGGCGGGCGATGCGTAGGTCGGCCACCATGTCATCGAGATCATGTTGGGCGCCGTGCGCGGGTTGCGCGCCGCGTCCCAGATGGCCTCCCAGGGTCCTGGCCGCAGCACCAGGTCGACGCCTATCTTGGCGAGATTGGCCTGATAGAGCAGAAGCGCGTTGGCATATTCGAGCGAGGTGCTGATGTAGCTCGCGTAAATGCGCCGCTGCGCGCGCGGCACGCCGGACTTCTCGATCAGTCGCTTGGCCTCGACGAGATCGAACGTCGGACGCTCGACCCGCGGATCGCCGCCCCACATCGTCTTGGGCACCGGGCCGTTGGGCTGTGTCGCGCCGTCGGCGTAGATGTAGTGGGCGACGCCGGCGTAGTCCCATGCGTGCAGCAGGCCCTGCCGGAACTCGCGCACGTCCGTCGGCGGCCGCTTGGTATTGATGAGGATCTGCGAGTTGTGCCAGGAGGGCGCGAGGTCGACCTTGATGTCGGAAGAAAAGCTGCGCATCAGATCGACCGGCACCAGCGAAATGATGTCGGCGTCGCCCGATCGGATCAGTTGGATCTGCGTCGAAGCCTCGCGCACGACCTTGATCACGACGCGATCAAAACGCTCCTTGGGGACCCCGCCCCAGTAATTCGGATTGGCTTCCAGAACGACCTGATCGTTCTTGTCCCAGCGCACGACGCGATAAGGGCCGGTACCCGCCGCGTTGCCCTTGTTGAACCATTGCGTGCCCTTGGCGGCGGCGGCGGGCGAATAGAGGTAGGCTCCATACTGCGCCGACGCGATCAGATCGATCGGTGCCGGCTGCTTGGTATGAATTACGAGCGTCTGGGCGTCGGGCGCTTCGATCCTGTCGACGCCATCCCAGATGTAGGAGGCGCCCTGCTTCATGCTGATGGTGCGTTCGAGCGTCGACTTGGCGGCATCGGCATCGAAGGGCGTTCCGTCGTGGAACGTCACGCCGGCGCGCAACTTGAACGTCCAGCTCAGCTTGTCGCTCGACTGTGACCACGAGGTCGCCAGCGCCGGCCGGAACGTCACCTCAGCGCCGGTCTTTTCATACCAAAGCAGCGGCTCGTACACGTTGAGGAGAAGGATCGACTCGAGCGAGAAGGCGACCGCTGGATCCCAGTCTTTGATGTCGCCATAACTTGCATAGACCAGCGTGCTGCCGCGGACCGGCGCGGAGCCGGCGAAAAACACCGCCAAGCCGCAGGCGAACGCTGTACTTAAGTTACGGAATAGACGAACTTTTCTAGCCACTCGTCGCCACCCACCCAACCGCGACATCATCGTAGTACGTGCTGTCGATTGTCGGCAAGTCTCGCAACCGTTTGAACCGCACTGCGCGGGCGTTGCGCTGCCCTGTCTGTCTCCTGGCCGTCCCTGCCCGCTCTTTGCCCGCTCCTGGCCGCCGCTCTCGCACCCGCCCTGGGGGGCACAAAATTCAATGATATGACATTTTTTGTACCAAATATACTTGAGATTGAAAATTGTTTTGACTTTTTTCACTAGCGTGCAGAATAGCCCGCTCAGGAGGATGCCCCGATGGCTGAGCCGAACGCCAAGACAGGCAGCCCTGCCGCAGCAGAGGTGCGGGCGGGGGACGACGATCTCTTCGTCGGACGGGAGATCCAGGGATTGCGCAAGGCGCGCAAGATGACCCTCGCCCAGCTCGCTTTGACCGCCGGGGTATCCGTCGGATACCTCAGCCAGATCGAGCGCGGCATCTCCACGCCGTCGATCAAGGCCCTGCACGGCATCAGCCGCGCGCTCGGCGTCAACATATCGTGGTTTTTCTCGCCCACCGATCCAGGACCGCCGGAGGAGCGCGAGTACATCGTGCGCCCAAACCGCCGGCGTCAGATCCGCTTCGACGCCGGCATCTCCGACTTCCTGCTGACGCCATCGCTCAATTCGAGCCTCGAATTGCTGATGACGACGCTGGCACCGGGCGCCAACAGCGGCGACCAACCCTACACACACGACGGGGAGGAAGCCGGCATCGTCGTATCCGGACAGCTCGAGCTGTGGATCGACGGCAAGAGTTTTCAACTCGGTCAGGGCGACAGCTTCTGCTTCCGGAGCACGCTGCCGCACCGCTACCAGAATCTCGGCGCGACGGAGACCGTGGTGATCTGGGCCATCACGCCCCCCAGCTACTGAATGTGAGACTAGAAGGCTCGAGAGCATTGATGGTTCGGCTGTGAGCGATCCTGCACATGGTGCCACTTTGCCGCGAAGCCCGAATGGGAGACCGCCAATGAGCGTAATCGACAAAGGCTTCCCCACTGCCGCTCTCATCGACGGAAAGTGGATCACCTCCGAGAAGGTGTTCCCGGTGCTCGATCCGGCGACGGGGACCGAGATCGCCGCCGTGCCGAACATGGGCGCGCTCGAGACGCGGCGCGCGATCGAGGCCGCGCACCGCGCGCTGCCTGCCTGGCGCAGCAAGACCGCCAAGGAGCGCAGCGACGATGCTGCGGCGATGGTTCGATCTGGTGATCGCGGCGAACACGGACGAGCTCGGCGATGCTGATGACGACGCGAGCAGGGCAAGCCGCTGGCCGAGGCGCGTGGCGAGATCGCCGATGGGCGCGGCCTTCATCGAGTGGTTCGCCGAAGAAGCGCAAGCGAGCCTACGGCGATGTGATCCCGCCGCACCCGGCGGACAAGCGCACATGACGATCAAGCAACCGATCGGCGTCGTGCGCCGCGATCACGCCGTGGAACTTTCCGATCGCGATGATCACGCGCAAGGTCGCGCCGGCTATCGCCGCCGGCTGCACCATCGTGCATCAAGCCCGCCGAGCAGAACGCCGCTTTGCTGCGCTGGCGCTCGCCGCGCTGGCGCCGAGCGCGCGGGCGTGCCGCCGGGCGTGTTCAACGTCGTCACGACGCGCGACGCGCCGCCGTCGGCAAGGCGATGCTGCGAGCAACGACCGCGTGCGCAAGCTGTCGTTCACGGGCTCGACCGCAGTCGGCAAGCTGCTGTATGCGCCAGTGCGCCGGCACGCTGAAGAAGGTGTCGCTCGAGCTCGGCGGCAACGCTCCGCTCATCGTCTTCGACGACGCCGACCTGGACGCTGCGGCCGTCGGCGGCACCATGGCGTCGAAGTTCCGCAACGCCGGTCAGACGTGCGTGTGCGCCAACCGCATGCTCGTGCAGGACGGTGTATATGACCGCTTTGCGGCCAAGCTCGCCGAAGCCGTGCAGCAAGCTACACGTCGGGCCAGGGCTGCGAGCAGGGCGTGACGATCGGGCCGCTGATCGACCGAGGCGGCCATGGCCAAGGTCGCTAAACTCGTGCGATGCGACGGGGCGACGGGTGCGAAGACGCTACCGGCGGCGCGGCGAACACCGGCCGGGCCGCTGTTCTATCATGCCGACGGTCCTGGCCGACGTCACGCCCGACATGGGCGTCGCTGCGCGAAGAGATCTTCGGGCCGGTCGCGCCGCTGTTCCGCTTCGAGGACCGAGGCCGAAGCCATACGGCTCGCCAACGATACCCAGTTCGGCCTTGCCGCATACTTCTTCGTCGCAGAACATCGCGCGCGCCTGGCGCGTCGCCGAGGAGCTCGAGTCCGGCATGGTCGGCGTCAACGACGGCATCTTCTCCAACGAAGCCGTTCCGTTCGGCGGCGTGAAGGAATCCGGCCTCGGCCGCGAGGGCGGGGCTGAAGGTTTGGACGAGTACCTCGAGACCAAATACATATGCCTGGGGGCGATCAATGCGTAGCTACCCCACCACCGCGCGCGGCTTTCACCTCAACAGAAGCAGTCGAGCATGACCGATACCTTCGCACCGCCGCAGGGCATAACGCTCAGCAACACGAACCTTGACGCCTTCTGGATGCCCTTCACGGCCAACCGCGAGTTCAAGCGGGCGCCGCGCATGTTCGTTGCCGCCGATCGCATGCATTACGTCACCGAGGACGGGCGCCGCGTCATGGACGGCACCTCGGGTTTGTGGTGCGTCAACGCCGGTCACTGCCGGCCGAAGATTGTCGAGGCGATCCGGCGACAGGCGACCGAGCTGGACTTCGCCGGCACGTTCCAGATGGGGCATCCGAAGGCCTTTGAATGCGCTTCGCGCCTCGTCGAGATCGCGCCGCCGGGCTTTGAGCACGTGTTCTTCACCAACTCCGGATCGGAATCGGTCGACACGGCCCTCAAGATCGCGCTCGCCTATCACCGCGCGCGGGGCAACGGTTCGAAGAGCCGCCTCATCGGCCGCGAGCGCGGCTACCATGGCGTGAATTTCGGCGGCACGGCCGTGGGCGGCATCGGCGCCAACCGCAAGATGTTCGGCACGCTGGTGAGCGGTGTCGACCATCTGCGGCACACGCACGATCTATCCCGCAATGCGTTCAGCCGGGGCGAACCGCAGCACGGCGCCGAGCTTGCCGACGACCTCGAGAGGCTCCTCGCCCTGCACGACGCCTCGACGATCGCGGCCGTGATCGTCGAGCCGGTTGCCTGCTCGACCGGGGTTCTCGTTCCGCCGAAGGGATATCTGAAGCGCCTCGCCGCAATCTGCGCCAAGCACGACATCCTGCTCATCTTCGATGAGGTGATCACCGCCTTCGGCCGCCTCGGCACGCCGTTCGCCGCCGATTATTTCGACATTTCGCCCGACATCATCACCACCGCCAAGGGCATCACCAACGGAGCCGTGCCGATGGGCGCCGTGCTGGTGCAGACGAAGGTGCACGACGCGTTCATGAGCGGGACGGAGGCGGCCATCGAGTTCTCGCATGGCTACACGTACTCGGGCCACCCGCTGGCGAGCGCAGCCTGCATAGCGACACTCGATACGCATCTCGACGAAGGGCTGCTGACGCGCGCCGCCGAGCTCGCCCCCTATTGGGAGGACGCGGTGCATTCCCTCAAGGGGCTGCCGCACGTCGTCGACATTCGCAACATCGGGCTGATCGGCGCCATCGAGCTCGAGCCGATCGCCGGTGAGCCGGGCCGGCGCGCCCATCGCAGATTCCTGGAAGCTTTCCGCCTCGGGCTGTTGGTGCGCGCCGCCGGCGATACGATTGCGCTGGCCCCGCCACTGATCATCGGCCGCGACGAGATCAACGAGATGATCGACGTGCTGGCACGCGCGCTGAAAATGACGGACACCAACGGATAGACTGGATGGCCCGCATGTCCGTTCAGGCCGGGCGAAAGTGCAGCGGGTGCGCGAGGAAATGCGCGCACCCGCCAGCGTTGCGAAGGCTACTCGGCGGCCACGGGGACGACCCCGTCAAAGCCGAAGCGAACTCGCAACAGCGGGGTGAGTGATCCGTCCGCCGCGCACGTTGAGACCGGCGCCAAGATGGGGATCGCTGTCCAGCGCGCGCCAGACCCTGCTCCGCCAGCTTGATGACGAAAGGCAGCGTCGCGTTGTTGAGGGCCTGCGCCGAGGATGTCGGCACGCAGCCCGGCATGTTGGCAACGCAGTAATGGATGATACCGTCGACCTCGAAGGTCGGGCTCGCGTGCGTCGTCGGGTGCGAGGTCTCGAAGCAGCCGCCCTGGTCGATCGATACATCGACCAGCACGGCGCCGCGCTTCATGCGCTTCAGCATGTCGCGGGTGACGAGCTTGGGCGCGCTTGCGCCGGCGACGAGCACCGCGCCCACCACCACGTCGGCGGCGAGCACCTCGGTCTCGGTGGCTTCGAGCGTCGCAGCAAGCGTGCGGGCGCGCCCTTCAAACAGTTCGTCGAGCTGACGCAACCGCGGCAGCGACCGGTCGATGATGGTCACGTCGGCGCCAAGACCGATGGCCATGCGTGCTGCGTGGGTGCCGACGACGCCGCCGCCGAGCACCACGATCCTGGCGGGGCGCACGCCCGGCACGCCGCCGATCAGCACGCCGCGTCCTCCGCCGGAACGGCGCAGCGCCAAGGCGGCAGCCTCGATCGAGAGGCGGCCCGGCCACCTCGCTCATGGGGGCGAGCAGCGGCAGGCCGCCCGCCGCATCCGTCACCGTCTCGTAGGCGATCGCGGTGGCCCCGGATGTCATGCAGTCCGCGCGCCTGATCGGGATCGGCGGCGAGATGCAGGTATGTGAACAGGATCTGGTGCGGCTTCAGGCGGCTGTACTCGGACGCCAGCGGCTCCTTCACCTTGACGATCATGTCGGCTTCGGCAAACACCGCTCCGGCGTCGGCAACGATGCGTGCACCGGCACGCGCATAGGTTTCGTCATCGGCAAAGATACCGGCGCCGGCACCCGACTGGACGATGACCTCATGGCCTCGCGCCGTCAGCTCGCGGACCGAGCCCGGCACCAGGCCGACCCGGAATTCATTGCTCTTGATCTCAGTTGGAACACCAATGCGCATGCTGTCCTCCGCGGCTCAAATCCCGGCGCTAGCTTCGAGCAACCGCGCGGCAGGATACTCGGCTTTTTGCGGCGCCCAAACGCGTGTCGGCGCCGATAGCGTGCGCGCGCCCGGAGGATAACGACGTAAAATGAAGCCGAGAGACGTCGACGCGCTCGATCGCGCCATCATCAGGGCCCTTCTGGAGAACGGCCGTTTGAGCCAGGTGCAGCTCGCCGAGCAGGTGCCGCTGTCGCCCACCGCCATCGCGCGGCGCATCCGCGCGCTGGAGGATGACGGCGTCATCGCCGGCTACGAAGCGCGGATCAATCGCCAGATGCTCGGCTACAATATGATGGTGATCGTGCGCATCGTTCTGAAGAACCAGAGCGAGGAGCTGCTCAACGCCTTCGAGAAGGCCGTCGCCGCCGCCCCATCGGTCGTCTCCTGCCACCTGATGTCGGGCGACGACGACTACATGCTGACGGTGATCGCGCGCGATCTTGCCGACTACGAACGCGTGCACAAGGAGCAGCTGTCGCGCCTGCCCGGAATTGCGCGGCTCAACTCGAGCTTTGCCTTGCGGGAAGTCGCCCACAAACCGCTGATGGACCTGTTTCGCGGCTAGCAGAGCCGGGCCTAAAGCTTCTTGAAAGCGGCCTCGAAACCCTTCAGCGGCACCGGCACGACGATCTTCTGCTTCTTCAAATCATTGAACGTCACGTTGAGATTGGTGCCCTTGCCCATGGCGGCAATCTTGTCCGGCGCCAGCCCCACTCCGGCGTAGCAGCCCTGCGCGTCACACGTTTGAATTTCCAGCTTTTCCGGCGGCGCATCGTCGACGCTGAAGGTCATGCCGGCGGGAAGAAAAAGCCCATGCGGGAGCTGCACCAGCATCGGCGCGAAGGTGTCCGCCGCAGGCTTGCTGACCGATACCGAGAGCAGGAGCTGGCGCGTGCCGGTGAGCACGATCGACTGCGAGGCCTTGCACACCAGGCCTTGGCCGCCGTCGGCGCAATTAACCGCCCACCCCGCCGGCGTAGCCTGGTGTTCGGCTGCGGCAGGCTTGGGCGCAGCGCCCGGTTTCTCCACGGTGGTTTGTGCGCTCGTGCCGACGATGCCCGCCAAGAGCATCAAGATGACCAGCCCTGCGCGATCCGGCATGACACGCAATGTCCGGGCTACTCCCGCACTCAACATCAGTACCCTCGCTCGACGTCGGTCCTCTGGCACCCTACCAGACCGCGCCGAATTCACTATCGCATGTTCGACTGCGACGTTTTCGGCAGGCTGTTCATCAAGACGCTGTCGATCGCAGGCCGCGAGGGCCACTTCGACGGCAAGAAGCACGAAGCGGCAGAAGCCCCAAGGGCCGCCGCCGCTCCGTGCGATAGCCAGAATGCGATTAGCCTAGAACTGTGACTGGCCTAGAACGGGATCTCGTCGTCGAGCTGCTTGTCGAAGCCGCCCTTTGCGGCGGTGCTCTTGGAGCCGCTGGAGCCGCCGCCATAGCCGTTGTCGGAGCCGCCGCCGTAGTCGGACTGGCCGTTCTCCTGCATCCCGGCCCCGGCGCCAGCGCCGCCGGCGCGACCGTCGAGCATGGTCAGGTTGCCGTTGAAGCCCTGCAGCACGACCTCGGTCGAATAGCGGTCCTGGCCGTCCTGGCCCTGCCATTTGCGCGTCTGCAGCGAGCCCTCGATGAAGACCTTGGAGCCCTTCTTCAGGTACTGCTCGACGATCTTGCACAGGTTCTCGTTGAAGATCACGACGGAGTGCCACTCCGTCTTCTCGCGCCGCTCGCCCGTCGTCTTGTCGCGCCAGTTCTCGCTCGTGGCGATGCGCAGGTTGGCGATGGGACGCCCGTCCTGGGTGCGGCGGATCTCGGGATCCTTGCCGAGGTTGCCGATGAGAATCACCTTGTTGACGGAACCAGCCATTGGTCAGCACTCCTCGATCTGTCGGCGCCGCTTAGCCGGCGGCGCATCGCGAAATTCCTGGACGGGGCGTGCGCGAGCCCGGGACCTCATCGAAAAGGTGCCGGTCCCCGCGCCCCTTTGAGTCGCAGCCCCAACCCTAGTCTGCCGGCGGCGCTGCGCCCCTGCCCGGCCGCCAGTTGTCCACGCATTTCGGGCGCACGCCCGGCGCACAGCTGCCGGCCCGGTGTTCCACTTATGTTCTAGATTTAAGGCAGCGCCAAGACCTTTGCAAGGGGGCTTTGGCAACGGGGCACAATTGGCAAGGGGGCCGTTGGCAGGGGCACCTCGCCGGGGCGCGGGGCTCAGTTGAAGCGCTGCTGCTCGGCCGAGGACGACAGCTCGCGCATCACCTTGGCCGGGGTTTGCTTGGCCGCGGGGCACGAGCCGGCTCTCAGCCCGTCGTAGACGGCAACGACGTCGCCGCGGAACTGCTGCGCGATGGCGCGCCGGGCGATCCCTGTCGCGATCGAGCCGTTGCTCCAGCGCGCGCGAGCACATGAGCTTCGTCAGGTAGATCGTGAGGTCGTTCCTGTAGTTGTCGGCGGGCGGCGGCGGGGAGGCGCCGGCCCAGCTCTTCCAGCGCAGCCCTTCGGCACCGCCGGCCCAGGCGCTGCCGGCGGCGACGAGCGGCGCCACGGCCTCGCGCGAGCGCTCGCGCGCGCTTTCTTCGGGGACGCGCTCGGCGGCGCCCTTCAGCGCCGTCTGCTCGTTGGCATCGAGCGGGCGGATCGCGAGCTCGGTGAGATCGGCAAGGCCCGTCGTGTCCCACTCGGGCGGCAGGGTCATCCAGATCGCGGCGCCGCGCAGGTCGGCGCCCGCCATCTTCATGCCGCTCATGTCGGTGCCCTGCAGCTTGACCCGCTGCAGGCTCGCCGCTTCGAGGTCGGCGTCGCGCAGGACGGCTCCTTGCAGCTGCGCGAAATTGAGCACCACGCCCTGCATGGCGGCGCTGGAGAAATCGGCGAACTGCAACTGCGCGCCCGTCAGATCAGCGCCCTGCAGCGAGGCGTTGAGGAAGTTGGTGCCCTGCGCCTGCACGCCGCCGGTCAGATCGGCCTTTTCCAGATGCGCGCTGGAAAAGCTCGCACCCGCCAGGATCGCGTTGGCGAGCTCGGCCCCGTCGAGACGCGCTTCCTCCAGCTTGGCGCCGCGCAAATCGATGCCCGACATGTGCGCGCCCGTGAGCTGGGCGCGCGTAAAATCGGCGTCGCGCGCGGAGGGACACTTGGCCGCCTCGCGGTCGTCGCTCAGCAGCAGGCGGTCGATCTCGGCGCAGTTGAGCCAGGCGTTCTGCAGGTTGGCGCCGACGAGGCTTGCCCCGTCGAGACGCGCGCCCGTGAGATCGGCACCCTGCAGATCCGTGCGGTCGAGCTTGGCATAGCGCATGTCGCGGCCGCGCAGGTTGAGCGTCTTCTCGCCGCCTCGGCGCTGCTTGCCCGACGTCAGGTCGGAATCGGTGACGACGATGTTGCGGCGGAAGATGCCAAACAGCGTGCCGTCGGTGCTTTGCGACAGGAACGGCAGGATGAAACCGCTCTGCTGGATGCCAGACTCCTCTCCGCCCGCCCACACCGCCATCTTGCGGCTCATGCGGTCGAGCGGCTCGCCCGGCACGGTCGCGGCGAAGAACGACAGGTAGGCGACAAGCGCCAGCACGGCCGTTGTGGCGAAGGCGCTGAACGGGTGGCTGGCGGTCGAGCGCCAGAACGCCTGGAAGAACGAGGTCTCGACCCGCATCAGGAATACGCCGATCAGCAGCAGGAGCGTGATGTCGAATACGAGCGCGATACGGTTGATCCAGGTCGTGGTCACGTCATGATAGGGCAGGAACGCGATCTGCATGTAGAGAAGCAGGATGACGGGCAGGATCACGATCGTCAGCCACGACATGATGTGCAGGAAGCCGCTCATGACGACGGAGCGCTGCGGCCCGGCGATCGCCTGCACGAAAAAGAAGTTGTGCAATTCCAGCCGCAACGGGTGCGTGCGCTTGTCGTTGGTCTCCAGCAGGCGGATCGCGTGATCGAACTCGAGCGTCTTGCGGGCGAGCAGCACGAGCTGGGCTAATATCCCCAAGTGGAACAGCACCAGCACGACGGGGGCGAACTGGAAGAACTGCTTGAGCTGGATATTAACCTGAAGGATCGGAAGCTGAACGGGCGTCTGCAGCAGCAGCGCCTCGTGCGTCACCCCGGCCACGGCGATCACGATATACGTCATGATCGCGAGGAAAATCAGCCATCCGGTGTGGGAGGTCTCGCTGGAGCTGTTGACGGCCTCGAGCAGGCTATAGGGGTTGACCGGGGTGTCCGTTTCCATAGCACTTCGAGACATATCCACCACGCCGACCCCCACCACCACACGCTCTGGCAATTGCGCCAGACCTTAACGGAGAAAGTGTGTCCTTGCCTACCCGCAGCGCCTTAATCCGTTGAGGTCCCCCTTGCTCTTTCCCCTCGGACCATTGCAAAAGTCAAGCTCCAGCCGGCCCGATTCCGCCTCAGGCCCGATAACGCGGGCCGAGCCCCGTCATGGAGTGCGCCAAGCGTGAGCCACCCGCAATACAACTGCGATAAATGCCCCGGCTATTGCTGCTCCTATCCCCTGATCCCCCTCGACAAGCGCGACGTCGAGCGGCTCGCCAAATTTCATGGGCTGTCGTTCAAGGCGGCGCGGGTGAAATTCACCAAGATTGCGCACGGGCGCCAATACGCGATGCGGCGCAAGAAGGACGAGATTTTCGGGCGCATCTGCCGGTTTTTCGACACCAAGAACCGGCGCTGCACCGTCTACAAGGCGCGCCCTGCCGTATGCCGCTCCTTTCCGGGCGGCGGGCGCTGCGGCTACTACGATTTCCTGAGCTTTGAGCGCCGCGCCCAGGAGGACGCCGAGTTCGTCGCGCTAACCAACCACGAGGACTGAGCACTCACGCCCGTGGTGACGGCCGTCTCGACGTCGGAGGGGTCCACCCGACGGCTGAGCCCCGCGGTCAGCGCCGCGCGGTCGAGCTCGCCTTCCCAGGCCGACACCACGATGGTCGCGACGCCGTTGCCGATGAAATTGGTGATCGCCCGGCACTCGCTCATGAACTTGTCGATGCCGAGCACGATCGCCATCCCCGGCACCAGTGCCGGATGCACGACGGCGAGCGTCGCCGCCAGCGTCACGAAGCCCGCGCCCGTCACCCCGCTCGCCCCCTTGGAGGTCAGCATCGCCACCCCGAGGATGGCGAATTGCTCGCCCAGCGTCAGGTCGACGCCCAGCGCCTGCGCGATGAACAGCGTTGCCAGCGTCAGGTAAATGTTGGTGCCGTCGAGATTGAAGGAATAGCCGGCCGGCACCACGAGGCCGACGACCGACTTGGAGCAGCCGAGCCGTTCCAGCTTCTCCATCAGCTGCGGCAGCGCACTTTCCGAGGAGCTCGTCGCCAGCACCACCAGGATCTCGTCGCGGATGTAGGCGATGAACTGCCAGATGCGGAACCCGGCGAGCCAAGCGACGACCCCCAGCACCCCGAATATGAAGATCGCCGCCGTGGCATAGAACGTCAGGATCAGGCCCGCGAGGTTGCCCAGCACTTCGGTTCCGTACCTGCCGATGGTGTAGGCCATGGCGCCGAAGGCCCCGATCGGCGCCGCCTTCATCACGACGGCGATCACGCCGAAGAAGGCGTGGCCCAAATCGTCGATCAGCGACCGCACGACGCGGCCGCGCTCGCCGAGCACCATCAGCGCGAACCCGAACAGCACCGAGAACAGCAGCACCTGCAGGATGTCGCCGCGGGCGAACGCGCCGACGACGCTGTCGGGGATGATGTTGAGGATGCAGCTCCACCGCGCTCTGATGCGAGGCGCGCGCCGCGTAGTCGGCGACGGCGCCGGCACCGGCGGCGTCGGTGCCGCTGAAACCGGCACCGGGCCGCACGACATTGCCGATGACGAGCCCGAGTGCCAGCGCCATCGTCGAGACGATCTCGAAATATAAAAGCGCCTTGATGCCGACGCGCCCCACTTTGCGCGCGCTGTCGATGTGCGCGATGCCCGCCGTCACCGTGCAGAAGATGATCGGCGCGATCAGCATCTTGATGAGCTTGATGAAGCCCTCGCCCAGCGCCTTCACCCAGTCGCTGCCCGCGATGTCGGGCGCGAGCCAGCCCAGGAGAAATCCCAAGACGATGGCTGTGAGCACCTGCACGTAGAGCTGCTTGTAGATGGGCTTGCGCACGCGCGCCGCCGCGGTTCCCGCCATTGCTGCCCTGCCCTTCGCTGACCCGATGGCCGATCTAAGCAATTCGCGCCGGCCACGGCAATCGCGCTTAGGGGTTTTGGTTCACGGGGCGGCGGGCGAGTGCACGTGCTCGGGGCGGACGCCCAATCCGACGAGGCGGGCGGGGAAGCGCTGCAGCCACGGGCAGCCGTCGATCAACCGCAGCGGCCATGGCGGAGACAGCGCCGCCGAGCTCGTGAGCACCGGCTGCACCACGTTGTTCTGCGCCAGCACCTGCAGTCGCTGCGTCACCCGCACCGGGAACTCGCGCCGCTTCTGCACGCGGGCAAGGTCGGCCTCGGTGAGGTCCCCGTCTTTCAGGGGCTTCCACAGCAGATTGGCCGTGGCGACGGCATCCTGGATCGCGAGATTGATGCCGACGCCGCCGATGGGTGACATCGCGTGCGCGGCGTCTCCGATGCACAGGAGGCCCGGCCGGTACCAGGTGCGCAGACGGTCGATCGCTACCGTGAGCAGCTTCACGTCGTCCCACGACGTGATCTCGCCGACGCGGGGCCTGAGGAACGGCGCCGCGCGCGCGATCATGTCCCGGAAGGCCGGCAAACCCGCGGCCTTGACGCGGTCGGCGCCGCCCTTGGGGATGACGTAGGCGAGCTGCCAGTAGTCGCCACGGTCGAGCATGACGAGAAAACTGCCTTTATCGAGCCGCCCGCCGGTGCCCGGCTCGCCCTTGTGGCGCGAGATGCGCATCCACAGCACGTCGATCGGCGCGCCGATGTCCTCGACCTCAAAGCCCGATTTCTCGCGCACCGTGGAATGGCGCCCATCGCAGCCGACGACGAGACGGCTGCGCACCTCGAGCGGACCCTCGGGCGTCTGCGCCCGCACGCCGGCGACGCGGCCGTCCGCCTCGATGAGGTCGGTGACGTTGGCCTGCATCAGCAGATGGAAATTCTTGTAGCTGCGCGCGTGCGCGGCGAGGAAATCGAGGAAATGCCATTGCGGCATCATGGCGATGAAGGCGTAGCGCTTCGGCAGGAACGAAAAGTCCGCGATGTTGACGGCCGTGTCGCCGATCTGCACCGTGAGCCGGCTGACGGGATCGTGCGGGCGCGCCATCAGCTCATCCAGCAGGCCGAGCTCGTCCATGACCCGCAACGTCGAGGGATGAATGGTGTCGCCGCGGAAATCGCGCAGGAAGTCGGCGTGCTTCTCCAGCACGGTGACGTCGATCCCGGCGCGGGCAAGCAGCAATCCGAGCATCATCCCGGCGGGGCCGCCGCCCACGATGCAGCAGGTGGTGGTGATCGACCTCGCCGCTGATATCGCGCTCATTTCTTCTCCAGGCCGCAGGCCTTCATCAGATCGTTGATGCGGGTCTTGGAGCCGGCCTGCATGTCGTCGACCTGGGTCTGCGGGATGCCGCTGTCGATCAGGCCCTTGGTCAGCGCCACGATCTTCGTGGGGCTGCCTTCGAGGCCGGCCGTCAGCGCCAGGCGCTCAAAGCGCGAGAAGTCGGTGCCGGCCTTATCGGCGATGCACGTGCAGGCGCCCTTCTCGGTTGGCGCCACCTTCTCGTTCTTGTTGCAGGCGTCGAGCAGCGCTTTACGCTCATCGGCGGGATAGGCGCCGCCGATCTTGATGTCGGCGGCGTCGAGCTTCACGCTCTCAACCGAGCTCGCCCAGTAGTAGCCGCCGACGACGACGGCGATGAATGCGAGAAACAGCACCCCGAAGATAACCAGCAGCCACTTGAGAACCGACATCGTTTGCCCTTCTGCTGAAATTCAAGCGCGCAACCCTAGCCGCGAACGGGTCTTGCAACAATTGCGGGCTGCGTCGGCTGCGCCTGTGCCTTGCACTTGAGCCAGAGCAGCGCCAACCCGATGATGGGCAGCGCGATGTCCATATAGAAGACCGACCCGGCGTTGCCGGGGGCGAAATTGTGCGCCGTGATCATCTGGTAGATGTGCCCCGCGGCGGCGCCCAACAGAAACATCGAGGGCCCGAGGATTGCCGCGACGCGCACGCCGAAGGAATTCCGATAGGCGAAAAAGCCGACGGCGGAAAAGCCGAGGCTCGCGAACGCCACCTCGAGCTGGAAGGGGCTCTGCGCCCAGCCGATGTAGCTGGCGATCATGTCGCCGAAAAACGCGTGCATCACGAAGTTGTAGAGATAGCCGATGCCGATCGAGAACAGCACGAAGTAGGCGAGCAGCGCCTCGGCGACGGACGCGCGGGTGGCGCCTCCCGGCCGGCGGGTGATCGCGACGCCGGCCGCGATGAAGCCCGCCACGAGCAGCGTGACGGTGGGATTGCTCAGAAGCGCGGTGATGAGCGTTGCCATGGGAGCCTCGGCGGCGGGGCGCTCGGCTGACGTGTGACGCCAGCCGATGCTAGCGCGCCCCTCCTAAGCAATCGTGAGGCGGCGGGGCCGAAGTTTAGCGACGCGGCGCCTGGCCAAAAACCCCGCCTATCAGGCCCCTTGAACCCTCGAGCATAACGTTATATTGTTACGTATTGTCCGGGATGCAGGTTGCGTCCCGGCTCCCCCCGTTCGCCGCACACTGCCTCCCGTGACGAACGGATTTCTTACGGACGATCTCCGTCCGCAGGCCGCGGGGCACCCGTCCTCCGCGGCCTTCTTTTTTGGCGCCGTCAGCTCAACTGCGGCGGCGCGCTTCATCCAGAAGAAGTCGATCCGGCTCTACGATCGCCTTCGTTGCGGGGGCACGCTCAGGAGCATAATCTGCATGGAGCGAAGCCCGGGGGAATTCGGCATGACGGCTTTCAGCATGTACGATGTCTTCATCGCGGTGATCGTCGGCGCTTTCATAGGTATCGTCGTCGTCGCCAGCACCAATTCCCGCCAGCGAAGCGCCAACCCTGGCGCACTGACCGCGCTCCAGCAGCGCATGGGGCAACTTTACAATGTTTGCCTGTTTGCCACCGGCGCTCTGCCGGTGCTTGTCATGGGACTGCTCGCCAGCTTGCGGACGGCGCCGACGGTGCCGGATACTCTTGTGATGATCGTCGCGATCGCGCTTGCAATGCTTGCCGGCTTCACGCTGCACGGAAACGTCATGAAGCTGCTCGACGAGCGCGTGTCGTCGAGCCCGGCGCGTTGATCGGACGTAGGGGAAAAATGCTCTTCCGACCCGGGTGGACCAAGCGTCCCTAAAACGGATCGAAGCCCTCTTCCGAAGTCGCGCTAGTCTTCGTTTGCGCCGAGCATCGAGATCACATGGGCAAGCAAAGCCAAGCGCCTAAGCAGGTATGGGGTGCCGTCGCGCTGCACGCCGTCTGCGAGGAGCGACACGTCGTCGTCGATGAGCCGTCTACGCACTTCGTGTGGACAGGGCCCTTGCCCACGCGACCCTTGCCATAGATGACGTTTGCAAGACCGTGCGTCGCAAAGACGTAGGCGATATCGTGGGTCACAGCTTCGCCGAGCGCCTCGACCTTGATGCAATCGGCCTGAGCCGTCACCGAAAGTGCGCAGATCACCGCCGTGGCGGCTAAGCCCAGTTTCAAAGACCGCATTGGCCCCTCCAAAAAATGATTTATCCCGGTGTCGAAACTAGTTGAGCGCGTGGCCCTCGACAACAGAATCGGCTTGCAGCAGGCCAATTCCCGGAAGGAATCGGAAAGCGTGCCGCATTTGCCACCCATCCGGCGGCCGGTAGTGCCCGGCACGACTCATGCGGAACAATCCTCATGCCTCCGGCTTCTGACCCGCAGCCGATGTCGACGGCCGTCTTGATCGTGTCACGGATCAGCGTGCAAAATCGGTAGGTGTCAGGGCCGAAAACACCGCGTCCGCATCGGTCGTCGGGTAAGGCGAGTGCGCCAAGAGCAGATCGTTGAGCGTCGAGAAGCGGCGTAAACGCAATGTCCACTCGCAGCACCTTAGCAGACCTATCGCCTCCGCGACTAAAACGACCTTTCGCGTTTATTGACGTCCGCTTTCTCTGCGTAGCGGAAGATCTCCAGAGCGCATTACGTGATCTGCCACGTCTGCTTTGGGCCGATTTTGTTGCAGAAGTCGGTAGTGAGCTGAGCGATGGTCGCCGCGTGGTTTTTTGAGAGCCGCGTCGAGTCCAGTCTTGCCGCGAGCTCCGTTCGGAGTGGCGGCACTGGCTCACGAGAACTGACACCCGCCACGCAACCTTGACGCTGCGAACTGAACGCGACGCTTACGCAAAGCACGCGGTTGGCACGATCGGCGGAGGCCGGGCCATCAGTTTCGCCAGGCGCCGTAAGTTCTGTGCGATGGCAGCGAGCGTGAACTCGAACTGGGCGCCGTTGGGTCCGCGCAGTCGAAGACGGCCGAGGCGGAGACTGCGCTTCAAGTGGGCGAATAGCATCTCGACTTTCTTGCGGTCACGCCGCGTCTGCGCAAATGCCTCAGTCTTGGCAAGCGTTCGGGCCACGTCTCGGGACTCCTCGTTCACATCGCGTGGCACCTTACGTTGTGGCGATTTCGCACAGCATTGAGATTTGAGGAGACACGGGCCGCAATCGTACGTGCTCGCCAGATAGATCAGCGTCGCGCCGCCATTGAGCAACTTACCACTCGTCTTCAGCGTTTTACCCGCCGGGCACGTATAGATGTCGCGCGCCTTGTCGTAGATGAAGTCCTCGCGCGAGAACGTACCGTCATCCCGCTTCGACTTATCGATGACCGGGACGTGCGGCGCGATGGCCTTCTCTTTGACGAGCCAATCGAGGTTGGGTGCTGAGCGAGTTCAATGATCTGCCGCCGAAGCCGAAGGGTATGCACTGGCGGACCTATGAGCGCCTGGCTGAGCGTTATGCCGCTTATGATAATCAATGGGCCATAGAGGCAATGCGGCGCTTCGGCATTCGACTCTAAGCCGGAACAACCACGTCAGCTAATTGAGGAAGAGCGACCGTCAAGCGGACATGGTCCGCAGGCCCGTTTTTGACCCCTTGCTGCCGAACTCGGTAAGCAGGTGGATCGTCCCTTATTCCCAGCAAGAGCGGAAAGTTAGTGAACCGCTTGCGTTCCGCCTTCGCCCACGACGACGAATGGCGCCCACAGCCTGTACTCTCCCCGCGACTTCCCCCCGGGCGTTCGCGCCCGGGTCGCTTGTTGGCTTGATACGCTCGCCTCTAGGGCGGTGCGATGATCACCATCAGGTGGGAGCCGCCCCGCTCAGCCGATAGCGTTAAGCGATCAATCCACGCTCCAGAAGTTTGCGGGTCAATCCTTGTGGCCGGCTGGAACTGCGCCTTCAGAAGTCCTGCGGTCCGAAGGCCTTTAGCGCCGCGCCAAGATCGAGGTTCGAGGTGCTGAGGGCGGCCGCCCGCAATCGGGGAAAGTCGCTCTCTGCCTGGTGCGGGCCGACGCCCGGCAAGAGTGCGAAATCGTATGAAGAGGGTCCTCTTACGACCAGTCGGGATCCGCTTAGTGCAGAGCGCAAGGTCTCGATGGATTTGTCTCTCGCCTCGGCAAACGCGGCAGCTCCCTGTTCGGCCGTGATGCGACGCTCGTTCCTGTAGAAAATGTTGATGAGCGTGAACGGCGTGTTGTGAGCGTTGAACGCCTTTGCGGCATCGTTTAGGGCCATGACGAGTTCTTGGGGGAGCTCATTGAAGCGAAGAGGCTTCTGGAAAAGCCCCAGAAAGGAGCGCCCGAACTCCGCAAAGCCCATACCTTGATCAGTCAGTTCATACGAGAAGGCATCGCGTGTTTTGCAACCATCCCAGGCGTAGTTCGCGCTGCAATCGAGGCAGATCATTTCGATAATCGACTTCGAGCCGGAATGCCCGCAGGTTCGGCAGACGACCATTGTCTCGGCTTGGTCATAATCGACACCGAAGTCAACCAGCGCGCGCTGGCACTTGGGGCAAACCAAATGCAATCCCTGGCGATATTCCGATCTGGGGCCTTGGTAGCCGCATCGGTGGTGACGCAGGTACTGCTCCTCGTCCAGGTTCGAGGAATGGCAATTGGGACAAGTTTTACGGACGTGGATATGGTCTGAATTGCAGTGGCTGCACGCGAAGAAGCGCTCGACGAATTCGCGCTCCAACAGTCCCGCCGCGCGCAAGCTCTCCGCCTCGCGGGCCGCCGTTTTCACGTTGAGCGTCACGTTGTAGGAGAAACAGGCGCGCGAGTGTGAGTCGAGCTTTGCAGTGAGGGGTTTTCCAGAGACGAAGACGCGACCCAGAAGCCGATCCTCGAGTTCGTCGCTCAGCAGAATATCCCGGTGGAGGTGGCCGCGGCGCTCATGGAAGCGCCAGACCAGGCTTTCGATCTGAGCGGTCTCGCCCTTCTTGAGCTTGGAGGCATCGAGATCGGCTGCATTGCCAAAGGTGCCAGTCAGATCGATAACGGGCAGCGCGAAAAGCGCCTGGCTGCGCCAGATTTCCCCAAGGTCTTCAACCGACGCTGGGCTCTTGATGACGATCGCGTCGAACCCTGTGTCGCCCAAGGTCGCCTGAATCGCGCGCCTAGAAAGCCGCCCAGCCTGCAGGTCATCGGGCCACGAGAGGATGTTGTGACTGAACCCGTCGAGTATGGTCGGCCGCGCCGTGACAATGACGGGGGCATGCGGGGTGAATTGAACCGCCGCAGAAGCCGCCCCGTCTCCCAGCTCCGCCTGCTCCTCGACCAAACGGCCGACCTGATTGATGTCGAGCGGCTTGGGCAGGATGCAGTCGAAATTTTCGCAACCAGCCTCGGCCCTTAACAAACCTTCTGGGTCGGCGGTGATGGCGATCAGCCTCGGCGGCCGCCGCTCATGCGCCTCGGCCCTAAGGGTCGCGGCAACCTGAAGGCCGTCAATTTGAGGGAGGTGATAGTCCAGCAACGCCACATCGTAAGCGTTGTTGCGCAGAGCTTCGAGTGCCTCGCGGCCATTTCCAGCGATGTCCACCACGTGGCCGCGCCGATTGAGCAGGAGCTTCAAAAGATCGTGCGTGACCCCGCAGTCCTCGGCCACGAGGATCCGCCGGGCGACGTGGCGGTGCGTCTCGGTAGCGGCATCGGCAACTGGAGTTCTCGGTAGCCGCTTCGGCAACTGGAGATGTATTCATCAGGCACGCTCAGGGGGCTTGCGGGGCGGTCGGGCTTATCCGAAACAACGGGTCCAGCCCTCGCAGGTTAAGTCCGTCCGACACCGGATTATCCGCTATACGCCTTACCAATTGCTCTTCGATGGGCGAAACGTATCGCTAAAATGCGAGGGGCTGACCTATCCACTGAGCGCTGACACTCAGCGGAACACGCGACCGGCCATTGCCGCCACGACGTCTGCCGGTCGAATGTCGGCAAGCGCGCCACCGTACTTCCCGCCATACACGTGACGAATGAGCCGCTCGCGGATTTCCTTGGATTGGAGGAACCTGACGGCGAAACCGTCCTCGTAGGCGCGCACCAATGTGCCCTCCACGTGCAATCCATCGAAGCTCACTTGAACGGGTGTCCCGTAGGCACCGGGCAGGCTGCCGCGCAGTCGCATGCCGCTGATCGAAATGTCCCAGACGGGAAAGTGCAACGTTTGTCCGCCGACCGTGAGCGTGGCGTGTCCATCGCTGTGGAAGCGTTCGCCCCTGCGAAGTTGCGGCGCCTCGATGCAGACGAAACAGGCGAGAACGAGAATAATTATATTGTACCAGCTCCAGTACAGCGCGATGGCGCTCGCATCCGACAGCGATCTATAGGGGTCAATCACAAATGCCCATGCCACACCTCCCGCGGTCAGAGCCAGATAGGCCAAAAAGATACGCAACATTGGCCATTGCACAAAGCGCTTGTCACGGTCGCCGCCCTTCGCCGTCACGTCAAATTTGTGGCCTTTGGGCCTGAGAAGACCGACAAGGACTGACTTTGCAATGTCGTTGGCGACGAGAAGCTGGCTGAGGTCGGTCATGATGGGGAGCATGCGGCCCATCGTGAGCCAGTTCATAACCGCAATCACGGCGACCATGTAGGGAAATATATGTGAGATCCCATCGGGAACATGCGCGTAGACCGCCTGGATGTTGAACAACAGGTAGGCCGCCGGGACGATGATGCCGAGTATGCGGAAGGCATGCGTTGCCGACCAATAGAGGAAGGTCTCCAAAAGCATGATGCGGGCGCGCAGGGAAGCGCGCGACGAAAAACTGAATGGTCCATTTTGCCCGCGGCAGATCTGTATGAAGCCAAGCGCCCACCGGGCGCGCTGCGAGACATACTCCTTCAGCCCTTCGGGCGCGAGACCGAGCGACAGCGGCTCGTTGAGGTAGATCGTGCGATAGCCGATGTCATTGAGTCTGAGTGTGACGAGATAGTCCTCCGTCACGGATTCGGTGGGAAATTTCTTGATCTGCATGAGCGGCGCGAAGCGCAACAACGACGATGTCCCGCAGCAGAATGCGCCACCCCAGGCGTCTTTCGAAGGCATGACGACGTCGAAGAAGAATCGCTGCTCGTCGGGCCAGACGCGCGCGAGAGAGAGATTCTTTTGGATCGGATCGGCGTTGTAGAAGTGCTGCGGGGTTTGAACGACCCCGACGTCCGGCTCGCGCATGAGGGCTAGCGTGCGCGTCAGCAGCTGGCTCTTGGGCACGAAGTCAGCGTCGAGAATGGAAACAAAGTCGGGACGCACGGGCAGCGTCGACAGGTAGCGCAATGCATTGTTTATGTTACCCGCTTTGGCGTTGTTGTTGTCACTGCGCGTAATGTAGCCGCAGCCATGCTCCTCGCAAAGTCGCTTCAACCACGGACGGCGCCCATCGTCGCACACCCACAGTCGATAGTTGGAATAATCGATGGCGAGCGCCCCGATGATCGTGCGCTCTAGGATCGCCTCCTCCTCATTGTAGGTGCAGATGAGCACGTCGACGAGCGGCTGCTTGGGCAGCGACCTGAGCCAGGCGGTGTTACGGTCGGCTTCACCTGTCCGATTGCGGGTGCGCGTCAGAAAGAAAAATGCGAAGGATGCGCCCACCATCGATAGCGTCTCGACCGCGATAAAGAGCACGCCGAGCCCGAAGTCTAGCGTCAATCCAACCGGCGGAAGCGTGTAGAAAATGCGCCAGAGCATATAACGCCAGCCCAGCAAGAGACAGATCCCGATGGCAATACTGCGCGCCAGAGTATTGTAGCGATTCGAGCCAGGGAAGAATGGCGATCGCGATCAGGATCAGCGCGAGACCGGGAGCAAATGCATCCCAATAGCTCAATTCCGATGCAGAGATCATCAGAGCCCCAAACGAAGCTTCACGTTCTCCATGGATTTCCCGATGGATTTCTTCAAACCCACTACTATGGCTGCAGCGGTCGCGTAGGCTCGGTCGAACATCATTTGCCCGGCGCGCCCAAGTCTTATGGCGTCCGTGGCTCGCTCCGCCGATGCGGCAAGCCCTGCGCCGGATGCAGTAGATGTATTGAAAGTCACGTTCCCGGTGCGCCCGACGTTGCACTCTTGTTTCGCAGCCAATCCCGGCACGGCGATGGTGACGTGGTAGGGCTCGCGCGTGAGCGCAGTCTGATCGATGGCAAAGTTGGAGCCCGCGGCGGTCAGCCCTGTCAATCCGGCGACGGTTCCGGCGTGCGGTTCGCTTTCGCCGTGCAGCTTGAACTCGACGGACTGCCCGATCCAGAGCTTGTTGTAGACGCTCTCACTGACGGTCGCGGTGACGACGGCCCCGCCACAATCGAGAACACGCAGAAGGTCCTGACCTTTGCGCACCTCCTCGCCGTTCGCGGTCAATGCCTCCCAGATGCGACCCTCGGCGGTCGCGCTGACAGTGGCTTCTGACGCACGCGCGTATGATTCGGTCTCCGCCGCCAGCTCCTTTTCCATGTACGCCAGGCGTGTTTTTCGCTCCTCGAGTTGGCTAGAGACGTCAGCAATCTGCTGGTCGATCTCGTCGACGCGCTGCGCGGAGCGAGGCAAATCGTTGTAACTGTCGCCGACGAAAAGACCCTTGCGCGAGGCTTCGAGCTCGATCTTATTGCTATCCAATCTCTCGCGTGCGGCCCTGACTTTGGACTCGGCGATTTTGAAATCCCGGTCTGCGTGCAGGAGCGTCGCGAGGGTTTGATATCCCTGCTCTTTGAGCTTCTTGGAGCGATCCAACGATTGGGCGGCATCTTCGCGGGTCGCCTCGGCCGATTTGATCTCTGCCGTCAACTCGTCCTGGCGGGACTCGAGCTGATGGATGCGACCCTTTTGGAACGCGTTGAGTTGCTCCTTGACGTCGCCCTGTATTTTACGGAGTTGCTCCATCCGCGACTTCAGTGCTGCGGCTTCCGATCCGAGACCGCTGACCGTGCGGCGCATATCATCGAGTCGCTCGCGTCCGGCGCGAGAATTGGTCAACCGCAAGAGCGGTTCGCCACCCGTGACCTGCGTGCCCACCGCGACGGTCGGGGCCACGACAGATACGTTGCCATCGATTGGCGCGCGCAAGTTTATCACTCGCGCATTGATCGTGGCCTGCGCGCTCGTGGAATAAAGGAGGCGTTGGACGGGAACCCAAAGGAGCGCAATCGCAGCGGAGAGGGCGAGGAGCGTCTTGATAATGCGGCCCCGCGGCAGCGACCTACGTACTCGAGCCGGCGGCGCTGCGACCGAGGGCGCTTCGGCGAGCATCGGCTGGGGGTTAGCGCGAGCGCGCAGTTCCTCGTTGAGGCGCGCCAGCCTCTCCAGTGCGCCTGCTTCCGAGACCGTAACCCCAAGGGGATTGATGTTGGACGGATCGGAGGCCTGATCTATTTTGTCTTTCGACTTTGCTTCGGGCAATGACATCACACGTGCTTCCGATGCGAGCTTGTCGGCGGCCCATCGGCTGGCGGCTTCGCGATAAACTCTGAGTGCAATTGCAGTATCAGGTCCGCATTAATGTCGGACGCCGATGTCCGTTCATTGTCCGGTATACTTACCAAAGTGCTAATGGTCGCCGCGTTATTGCAAATAGTGGCTGAGCATTCGCATGTAGCTTGTATCCGGGCCGGAAAGCTCCTTCGGCTCGAGTCGGAAGATGTAGGATGGCTCCCACCAGGGGCCGCCGCCCCACGCCGTCCACCCAATAAACACGTCAGACTTCTCGGCAGTATCGAGCAGACCCCGAAGCTCAACAGCGCATTGCTCTTGCCCTGCGACCTCCGGGTCCCCGACCGCGAACTCACCGAGAAACCCTCTCCGCCCCGGCGCAGCCTTTGCCCATTGGATGAAGGGTTCGAGCCGGCTTGCTCCGGCTCCGACTACACAGGTGCCCTCCTTGCCCGAGCTGTCGGCGTCGAGGTACTGATGAACGTCGAAGGCGAAGTTGTTCGCCGGATCCAGGAACGTGGCCATCTGGCCCGCATTTCCGCTTGTAACCCAGGAGTGGGCGCCCGAGTAATCGGTGCCCGGCACCAGGATGCGGTTGCGCGCGCCGATGGCGCGAATGGCATTGGTCACGGATTGGGCAATCATCTTCCAGGCGGCTGCAGAGATGCCCGTCGGCTCGTTCATGAGGCCGAACCACACGCTCTCGTTGCCCTTGAACGTCTTTGCCAAGCGCACCCAAAGGTCATCGAGCGCGGCGGCAGGAAGCGCCGGTGTGCCGAGCTTGATTGGCCTGCCATCGACATTGCGGCCGCCGTAGTCATGGAGATCCAGCACCGCGATCATATTGCGATCGGTGATCCATTTGACCACTTGTTCGATGCGCTCGAAATCTCCAGTGCCGTCGCCGGCGATTTCGAGGTCGCCATAAAGCTTATGCTGAATGCGCTCCCAGCGAAACGGAAGGCGCAACGCGTTGAAACCGCGGTCAGCGTAATAGTCGATCTCAGCTTTGCTTGGATACGTGTAGTCGATCCCGTAGGTGCCGGGGACGAAACCAAAATCGCCGCCGGCGAGGTTTGCGCCGCGAACCAGGGCGGGCGGGGCTGCTAGGGCATAACTAAGATGCGCGCCTGAGAGTGCCGCAAGAAATGTGACGAGCAACACGAATCCATTTGAGCCGACGGGCATTATGCAAAACTCGATTTATTGTCCAAAAACGACCGGATGCCTCTCGCTTTCGTGCGAGCAAGGTATCTCCTATAGCTGACCTCCAATCATCACTCGATATCGGGCCATATTGCTGCTCATGCCCCGAACGGACCTTTGCCGCGCAGCAGCAACTCGGGATACGACGAGCGAAGGCAGCGTTACCTGATTCCCACCGGCGTGCAGCTTGCCCTCAGAATCCGCAGCCGGCGGCCAGGCTCTTCATCGCTGCCTGCAAGCCATCCGTCGGGAACTCTCCCTGCTGGACGATTTCGCCATTTGCCTGCATGCCGGCGGCGACCGGCCGCCGCGACTTGCCGAGATCGTTGATGAAAGCAGGCTTGACGGCGGTGCTAAAGATCAGCCGGCCGCCCTTCTGATAGGCATCGTCGGCGTCCAGCGGCAGCACGCCGACGCCGTCGAGGCGGATGAGGACGGTCGGCTTGCCCCCTTTCAGCTTGTCGAGCTCCGGCCCCGACACGGTCTGCGCCGTGGAATAGAACAGGTCGCGCCGGTCGGAGTTGCAGGCGAATTCCAGCCGGTCGTCACCCTTTTCGGCAAAGGCGAACGCGCGATGGACATTCTGGTCGCCGCCTCCGGGCGCCAGATAGTGCCATTCGGCAAGAACTGGCTCGGTGGCGAGGATGAGCAGGATGGAGGCGAGTGACGGCAGTTGGCCGCGGATCGGCATGTTGTCTGCCCCTTCTCAAATTCTGTCGCGGGATCAAAGCGTAAGCGCGGCGCGCGGCGCGGTCAAGTCAGCCGCGCGGTGTCTGGAATTGGCCCCAAGCTGACCTTATCCGAAGAGAGTGCACACGACCGGTCTTAGAGGACAAGCGAACGACGTCCGCCAAACTCCTGAAAGTTGCTTCATGACGCCGAGCCGAGGCGGACCGGATCGATATTCACGCAGCGCAGCGAGCCCCTGACGTGATCCTCTCTAATCCGTTATGCTGGCATGCTAAATCCTGAGATCCCAAAAAAAACATGCGCAAGGTCCGGCGTCTGACGGATGCAGTTCCTGCAAAGTTCGAGCGTCGCGCTACTGCGGCTCGAAGGAAGATTGCAGTCCGTGCAAATCTGAGGCGTTCTTCTTACGGAGGAAACGATGGCGACAAAAGCACGTATACTGCTGGTGGGCCTGGAACCAGACATAGTCGACAATAGCAAATCTCCAGTGCCAGGGCTCACGGCAGCAAAGGTTCGCGCTGCTGTTGAGGCTGAAGCTCAAAGCTGGAATCGCTCGGCTACAGCGTGAAGTCGTTGTACGTTGACGACGGCAAGACAGCAGAAGCCGTGCTTACTAGCGCCCTGGCAACCGGTGAATACGATTGCATCATGATTGGTGCAGGCCTGCGTATTATTCCTCCCTATTTCCCGTTGTTTGACAAGCTAATCAACGTCATCCACCGGCACGCCTCGGCTTCGACGAAGCTATGCTTCAACACAAACCCTTCAGATACGGCCGCCGCGGTACAGCGTTGGGCTTAGACCGCGCGGAAGCGTGGGGCTGAAGTCTCGGCAGTGCGGCAATGCCGGAAGCCGTTCCCTACGTTCCGCATCTGCTCAACGGCAGCTGTTGGCCCGATCCTTCCGCAGGAAGACGGGCAGAACGCGTCGGCTCTGCCCGGGTACTTCAGACATCAACTTGTTCGGCTATGGCCAGGGCATCATCGACTTCGATGCCCAAATACCTGACCGTGCTCTCGATCTTCGTGTGGCCGAGCAGCAGTTGCACGGCTCGCAGATTGCCTGTTCGCTTATAGATTAAGGTCGCCTTGGTCCGACGGAGCGAGTGAGTCCCGGATTGCAGCGGGTCGAGCCCGATGCTTGCGATCCACTCGGACACTAAGCGCGCATACTGGCGCGTGGTCAGGTTCATTCCCGGGCCACGGCGGCCGGTGAACAGGAACTCACCTGGCTGCTTCTTGGTCGCGCTCAAGTAATCATCTATGGCTTGCCGCGTATGCTCGGTCAGCTCGAATTTCACTGGGTGGCCGGTCTTCTTTTGACGAACCGTCGCCCGATCGATGGCGTAGCCTCGAGGAGCAACGTCCCCGACCTTGATGCCGTGGACATGAGCCGCACGGGGAGTTTTGACCCTGAGCGAACTTTGGCGGACCGGCTACTTGAGTCTGATCTTTAGTGTTCGACCGATGCCAGGCGTTTATCTGTCGGTCGAACTCCAAGACCTGCGCTTTGAGCTTGCCGAGCAACGCGCCCAAGGCTTCGAGACATCCTCGCGCCACCTCGGGAATGCGTTCCTCCCTCTGATCGGCAACGGCGTAGAGCAATTCCTCAACGCCGTTGCGACCGACCGGGGCGACAATGCCGAACTCGGCCAGATGTGCGCGGATCGTATTGATGACTGCGGTCTGCTGCCGGATGAAGAGATGGCGCGTACGATGTAGCATAAGGCAGCTCTGCTGATCTGATGTTTTGGTCGGCACGAAGCGCATGCTGGGCCGCTGCACCGCCTCGCAGATGGCTTCGGCATCGGCAGCATCATTCTTCTGCCGTTTGACGTAGGGCTTCACGTAGGCCGGGGGAATGAGACGCACGGTATGGCCGAGAGCTTGTACTCGCGCGACCAATGATGCGAGGTGGCGCAAGCCTCGATGCCAACGAGGCAGGGCGAAAGCTTCTTGAAGAACGCGAGCACGTAGCGACGCTTCAGTTGGCGACGGGCTACGATACTCCCTTGCGCGTCGATGCCGTGAACCTGAAAGACCGACTTTGCGATGTCGAGGCCGACCGTCGTGATTGCCTGCATGATAAGCTCCTCCGGATCGTGGTCGCCTCATCGGCAACCGATTCCAAGGCGCTTACGCGCCCGGTGGAGGAGCCGTCCACAGCATCAGAAGCGGCCTTGAATTCTCAGCCACGCGTCGTTCGGCACGTGCGAAGGACGCTCATCCAGCGACGCGAGCACGCGCACTCGGCAAAGCAGGAGGAGAATCATTAAACTCGACCAACGAGTGCTACTGACGGCGCGCCGGCCGATGGTCGAATTGTTCGTGTCCACCCGCGCACGTAGCATCTCCAACCAGCTGCGCGCTGCGCCCTTGCAAACGGCGCGGAGCGAAAAAGAAGACAGTTTGGGAAACGCTCGTGCACCTCGTGTTCATAGGGGCGCCTGGTGCCGGCAAAGGCACGCAAGCCCAGGCCTTGGCGCAACGCCACGGCATGATTTCAGCTTTCCACCGGCGAGATGCTGCGCCAAGCCGCCCACGCCAAGACTGAAATCGGCCTCAAGGCCAAGGCGATCATGGAGCAAGGCGCGCTCGTTCCCGACGCCATTGTCATCGACATCATTGCCACGCGGTTGCTCGAGCCAGATTGCGCTGAAGGTTTTATTCTCGACGGCTTTCCACGCACTCTGGCTCAGGCGGCCGTCTTGGATATGCTCTTGGACCGGCTCCATAAGTTGCTCGACGCCGTGATCGAGATCAAGGTCGACGACGGCGTCCTCATCGATCGTCTTTCGGGCCGCTTCAGTTGCGTCAACGGTGGCGCCGGCTACCACGACCGCCACCGTCTGCCCAAGAACGCAGGGATTTGCGACGTGTGCGGCTCGAAAGAGTTTAACGTGAGAGCCGATGACAATCCCGAGACGCTGAAGAGCCGGCTCATTGCCTACT